>NZ_QAGK01000016.1 GCF_003057885.1 Oceaniglobus ichthyenteri | reverse complement strand
GCGCGGAATGACCCGTGCCATGGAAATGCGACACGTCACCGATGTGGCTGTCATCGGGGCCGTAAACGTTAGCGCCATCGACGTTCGCGGACGTCAGTTCGTTAGCTTGGAGGGGGGTGTGCTTGGAATGGTCCATTAGTTACCTCACTTTGGTTCGTGTTTCTGTTCACTGAGTCAACTTCCCTCAGACACGCTGGTTCCAATCACCAGTTGAACGCGCGAAAGGCCGCGCAGGATTTGCGGATGCTCAAAGACATTGATTTGAAATCGCATGCCAATTTTTGGCAGATGGAATCTAGATAGGCTGGATACCCTGCTTCAATAGGGTGAAGGCGCAGCAGCCTTCCCCCCTTTGGCAACGCTATCAGACAGAGCCGTGTCCTCGCTGCGCTACGCAAACAGATCAGCCCGCACTTCACGCACGGGCTGATATGGTTAGTGCAGATGACGCTTACTACTTTTTCACGTCGCCCACGTTCTGCTTTTTAGCTTCGGATTGCGCAGCATCGGCTATGCGCTTTCCAGCGGATTTCGTCTTGTTGGCCACCGCTTGAGCCGCCGTATCCGCCGTATCCGCCGGTGCAGCATCGTCAGCATTGTCCTTAGCTTCGCTCACAATGTCTTTGGCTTCGTCCGTGGCAGCTTTTACGACTTTACCAACCTTCTGTTTTTCTTCGTCGAAGATCCGTTCCGCCTCGTTCATCAGTTGGTCGCTCGTCTCTCCCAGATACTGATCCTCCATCCGGCTACGTGGCAGAGCGGCACCTAACGCCGCACCTAGCGCGACAGCAAGCGCACCGGCAATAAGCGGTTGTTCTTCGAAGATATCCACAGCGCGTTCACGCCCCTGTCGCGCGTATGATGCTGCTGCATCACGGGCTTCGATAGCGCTCTCGCGGGCGGAGATCACGCGATCACGTGCGTCCTCAGTGAGATTTTCAGTGCCTTCGGCCAAGCGTTCACGCAATGCCGAGGCTCGCTCAGATGCGGAGGATGCAAGGTTCTGGGCGCTGTCAGCCACGGATTTACCAGCATTCGCTACAGCACTCGCGGCACCTTTTGCCGTGTCAGCGACTGACGTCCCGGCATCTCGTGCAGTTCCGGCAGCGCTTGAGGCTGCGCCTGAAACACTTTCACCTGCGCTGGATGCCGCATTGCTAACTTTCGTTCCCAACCCTTCCTGATCATCATCGGACGTTCGCGCCCAAGAAGGTGTGTTGTCGTGACTTCCGTAGCGGCCAGAATAGTAGGGCTTTGAGGGGTCACCTGGCTGTGGGCCCATTTTCCGACCTTGCGGGGCGGTCGAAGCACGACTTGGTAACCGAGTTCGACCGACTTCATCGCGATCGCGACGAGAATCATCATAGCGGTCATCGTAGTCGGACCGACCAAAGCGGCGGTCACGATCATAACGGTCACGGCCATCGGACCTGTCGCCCATCATCAGCCAGGCAAGCCCGACACCAGTCAGGGCCAGCGCAACTGGGTTGCGTTTGACCGCCTCAGATACGGATCGTCCGATATCGCCGCCATGTTCACGGAATTGGTCCGAGAATTGCCGTGCAACATGCTCGATCGAAAATCTGTCCTGAAGATCGTCCAGCGTGTCCGTCAGACCGGCGCGTTCACGTTCGATATCGCGTTCGATTTCTTCGGGGCTGCGTGTATCATTTGTCATCGTAAACCTCCTTTACGGCTTGTGCATCGCGCTTGACGTTTTTAGCGGTCCGCGTCGGAGCAAGACTGCTGAGTTTCAGATCATTCGTCCCCTTGTTGAGCATCACGTAAGCGATGATCGCAAAGACCACGCCCACGATCAGCGCCGACCAGCCCGCAGGAATGCCAGCCTCTGTCAGCGCCGCGACCAGCGCTGCTGAAAGGACATTGAGTGCTGTCAGGGCAACGACAATCGCTCCGACAATCATGCCTATAGCAACCCCAGCGCTTTTGAGGTTTTCATTTACTTCGGCACGGGCCAGATCGACCTCACTACGCACAAGGGAGCTGACATGCGTCAGTGCATCACCGAGCAGACCCCCGGTGGATTTATTCGGATCGGTAGTCATAGTTTGCTCCTTTCATGCGAAGTTGAGACTGCTGGGCTTTGCACGCTGCCTGCACCTGCGATGTCAGAGCGGTGAGCGGCACTTGGACGATCCATTCGGCGCTCTTGTTGACCGCTGCTCGTCCTGTTTGACGTGCTGTCGCTGGACGCCTTAGCAAACCTTGTGGCCGCAAACCCGATCAAGGCGGCAGAGCCGAGAAAGACCATCGGATTCCGCTTTGCAAAGTCGGTGACGGCTCCCACCATCTCGCCCAGATCCTTGTCGCGCATGGCATCCGATGCATCGGCGAGACCTTCGGCAATTTGGCTGAATGTCCGCTCCTGCGGGGAACCACTGCGCATCTCCTCCGCCGCAGTCCGCAAGGCCGAGGCGACGCCCTTTACCTCATCGGCGGCAGCATCTTTCGCCTGACCCGCATAGTTTCCGGCTTCGATTGCAACGGTGTCGGCTACGCCCTGGGCGGTTGCTTTGGCTTCTTGCGTAGCTGCAGTTGCAGCTTCTTTAGCTTTCTCACCAATAGGCTTGTCTGTGCCGGATTCGGTTTTGTTCGTATTCGTCATGATGATCTCCTTGAGTTAAAAGACAAAGGAAAGAACGGCGAGAACGACCACTACGAGGCCGATGAGATAAAAAACGTTGTGCATGTGGTTTCTCCTGATGGTTCAACTTTCCGATATTGAAGATTTAACCGCTTCATTGCTCTCCAGTTCCCGAGGTGCCTCTTTCGAAGAGGGGATGATCGAGGTTCGTCAAGCTGTCTTTGGAGACAGTCATCTTTCTCGTCCTCCAATTGGAAAATGAAGTAAAATAGTGAGGCAAAGAATTCCGCCTCACCATCAGGTCACGGCGTTCACGCTTTGGCGTCGACGTTTCTGGATCTCTCGGCAAGTTCGGTCATGAAATCGTCGGACTCGTAGATGTTGTCCAATGCCTGGTCGAGCTTGCGCGCCGCCTCGTCATTGCCAAGCGCCTCGGCGAAGGCCTTGGTTGTTCCAAAACCGGCGATGCCGTAATGGCACATGCGCTGGTATTGCGCGATGATCGCCACGTCGAGCGCGGCACCACTCATGTCGCTGTCGAGCGCGTGCTTTTTGGCCTCCTTCACGAGTCCTTCCATGCCCTTGCAATGTTCTTTCTTCACGTCGGCACCTGTGTCCTCAAGCAGGGATTTCAGAAGGCGGGTGTGCTGATCGATCCCGTTTTTGGCCGAACTCAGCCGATCAGCCAGCTTGCTGTCGGACGCCTTGTCAGCCATGGCCGACACCACGTCCGACATCTGATCATTCGCGGACCAGAGATCCTGTAGTTCTTCGATGTAAAGGTCTTTCAACGTTGTCATTTTACGCTCCTTTCGCGGTCGGTATGGCCGACCCATTGGTTTGAGTGGTGACAGACATGCGCTCCTCAGGGGCACGACAGGTCTGCGGATCGGGGTCAGCGAGGGCAATCGCTGACCCCTTGTTCGGCGCAGGCATGCCAAGGTGGGAACATGGCGTAGCTGCAGCCCGAACGATCGAGGCGGATATCAGCCGCTCCGAATTCTCAAAGTTTTCCAGTATTTCGATATGTCGCGGGAGATCCTGCACATGCAGGCGGAAGCGGGCAGGCACATGCGGGGGCCAAGGGCCGAGCGTCTTGCCGCTGGCCTGCCTGACCAGCCAGTTCGCCGAGGGCAGGCAGTCGTCGATCAGGTAATCCATGCCACTGATCCGCGCCATCAGCGCGTCCGACATGCCCCCCGCCGCGCGACCGGTCAGGCGACAGGACGCCTGAACCTTTACGTCGTCGGCGTGGCACACCTTGCAGCCTGCGGTTCGGAGTTCCCGCACAATCCGGCGGTCTTCGCCGCACCTGACCTGCGCGAACCCTCCGATATCCAGATACGCGGTGCGGGTGAACGCGAGGCTCGCCCCCGCCGCTTCGCCGTGAGTGTCAGCGATGTCCACACACCCCGGCGCGTGGCGGGCGTAGATGTCCTGCACTAAGGCCCTGTAGATGCCTTCCAGTTCGGCGAGGTGGGGGTCCATGCCAGCGAGGATATCGGCCTCATCCGCGATCAGATCGACCTTGCCGCAGACAGCGTCCGCCGTTTTCAGGTGTGCAAGGTTCTGCGCGATCCAGTCCGGGCCGACGATGCAATCCGCGTCCGTGGTCAAAAGGTAGTGAAGCGCGGGCATGGTTTGCAGGGCGTGATCGCATCCGATTTTCCGTGCCGACCCGACACCTTCGTGTGGCGCGAGTTCGCGTTCCAGCACCGTCAGGTCAAGGTCATGCCGCGCGGCGATGCCGCGGGCCACGCTGCCGGTGCGGTCGGTGGTGTTGTTGACCACGAGGATCACCGTCGCGCTGCCTTGTCCGGCCAAGGCGGTGAGACAGGCACCGATCCGGGCTTCCTCGTTGCGGGCGGGTATGACGATCGCGGTGTCTTTTGCGATGGGGCGGGTCATGTCGTGCCCCTCGGCAGTCCGCGGTCGATGCGATACCCGTCGGTCTGCGCCACGCAGTCGAAATCATGGGTGTCCAGCGCCGCCGTGAAGATCGTCAGCGCCTCCGCCCCCTGCAAATCATGGTCGGTTTCGCCAAGCCAGCTCACGCAGAGCACCTCCGCCTTCGGCCAGGCGGTGGCGATATCCGAGGCCAGTCCACGCAGGCTGCCCTCATCGAGGAAATAGAGGATCTCGGACAGGATCAGCAGGTCGAAATCGCCTCTTGGCAGCGGACAAGGGTAAAAGTCGTGGATGAAGGTGGCATCCGGCACGGCCCGGCGCGCTGCCTTGATCGCGATGGCTACCGCATCCATGCCGGTATAGCGGTCACAGATGTCCACCAGATGCCGCGCAAGCTGCCCGTTGCCGCAGCCCAGCTCGAAGGCCGAGGCGTAGCGGGGCCGCGTCAGCGCCGCCCGCGTCGCGGCGAACTTGGCCTGTTCGTAACCGCTGTGCTCGAAATCCCAGGGGTCCGAGGTGTCGGCATAAAGCGCGTGCAGGTGATCGCGGCCCACACCCATCACGGCATCCTCCAGAAGATCTCGTCTTCGGTCACGAATTTCTCGATGAACCCTGCCGGAAGAATGAAGCCCGATGGATCATCGGTGACGACCCTGCCCAGTTGGCTTCGATGGGCATGGATTGCCGCGCGTTTCCTGTCGCGCAGGCACCCCGGGGGCACGGACACAGGGGCGTGGCCGGCGACGGTCTGGCGGAACTTTGGATCGTCCCAGCGGCACCAGACGGGATAGCTGTAGAACGCCCACTCCGGGCGGCGGCTGCGCAACGCGCCGGCGAACCGCGCCGTTGCCTGGTGGTCTTCGTGGTGATCCTCGGCGGCAGGCACGAAGACATGGCGCGCGCCATGACCTTCGATGATCTGTTCAAGCCGGGCGGCAACCTCTGTCGCATCGGCCTGATAAAGACGGCTGTCGGCCATGCCCAGCCAAGTCAGATCGCGCGCGGTTCCGCCTAGACACTCGATCGCTTCGACCATCTCCGCATGTCGCTGGCGGGCCAGTCGCTCCGGTGTCCATTGCCGCGATCCGGGGTGGCTGGCACTGCCATCCGTCAGGCAGATGACATGCGCGCCCGCGCCTGCGAAACCCCGCGCCAGAAGCGCACCGCAGCCGAGGGATTCATCGTCGGGATGCGGGGCCAGCACGACGAGGCTTTCGCGACCCTCGAACACGTCCGGCAGCAAGGGCGCATGTGCCATGTTCATCCGAAGACCCCCCAGATGCGCCCGTCTTCGCCGAGGGCCGTCTGCGCCGCGCGTTGCAGGAACGCATCCCGCGCGGCCTGCCGCAGATAGACCGCCAGATCGCGGGCCATGCGTCCGGTTTCGGAACCGGTGTCGAAATGCCGCAGGCCGATGCTCTGCTCGACGGCCCGGATGGCGTCGAGCCCGACCTCTTCAGTAAAGAGCCGCGCCGCAATCGACGTGGCAACGATGTCGTCTTGCGCGATGCGGCGATCTGCAGCGGCGTCGGCGGCGCGCTCGACCAAGGCCATGCCGGCCCAGCCCTGTATTAACACGCTCATCAGGCGCGCCTTCTGGGCCTCCGCGTCCATCCGCCCTGCCATGCGAAGATCTGCCGCCGCCCCGTCCAGCAGGCCCGCGGTGGCGCCAGCCTGCAAGGCCGCGATCCGCCAGACACCGCCGACGAAATGCGGCTCCTTCAGGTAGTCGCCGGGGTTGCCGATCCATTCGACCTGTGCAGTCGACAGGCCCGTGAAATCATAGGTCCCCGAAGCGGTCGCCCGCATCCCCTGCATGTCCCATGCGGAGAGGTCCGAGCGGGCGGCGTCCGTCACATCGACCAGCGCCAGCCGCACCTCGGGACCGGAATCGACGGTGACCAGCGCATGGGTCACGGTGCCCAGTCCCGAGGCAAAGCACTTGCCGCCCTGCAAATGCTTGCCCGTGGCGTCCAGCGTCACCGGCACCGCGCCATCGGCCCCCCAGACGCCCAGCAGGGCGCCCTCGGCGATCCGGCGGTCGACCCGCGCCTTCTGCACCTTTGTTCCATAAAGGCGCACAAGATGCAGCGCGTTGACATGCCCTTCGAACAGCCGCCCGACGCCGAGGTTTGCCGCGCCCACCTGCATCAGGGCGCGGGCGGCGCGGGCGGGATCGCTCGCGCCGTCATCGGTCAGAAGGTCCGCCTGTCGCAGCAGGTCGATGGAGCGGCTGATCGGGCGCGCGCCGCGTTCCTCTTTTGCGGCGGCGGCGCGCAGAGCCTTCGAAACATCGGCCAGCACTGGCTCGGCGATGTTCGATGGCGGCAACGCGGCAAGGGGTCTGGAAGCTGTCATGTGCTCTATACCACGCTCAATTGCGGGCGCATCCCGGGGGCGTGTTCCAGCAGCTGCACCCAGTCGTCGGCGACCCGGCCCAGCCGGAACGCGGGATTGGCGCTGACCTGCGGCGGCGCACGCCGCCACGCCTGAATGCGAGCAAGGACCTGCGCGGAATCATGGCCGTTGACCCGCTGCGCGGCATCCGCCACGATTTCGGCATTGGCACCCAGCCCATCATGCACCAGCACCGGCGTGCCGACCGCGTTTGCCTCGGCCAGGACCAGGCCGAAGGTTTCGGCGAATGTGGTCTGCGGATAGAACAGGCAAAGCGCACGGCGCATCTGCCGGATGAGCGCGCCATGGGACAGGGACCCCAGAAAAACCACGCCCTCGGGCACCGGCCCGGTATCCCAGCGCAGATAGCCGGGGTCAGCGACTGTAAGTGTCAGGTTCGGAATGTCACGGCGCAGGGCGGCGAATTGTTCGAACACCTCGGCCAACCCCTTGTGGGGCGAACTGGCGAAGAGCAGCCGGTCGGGATCGCGGGGCGTGGCGTCGGGGTGCAGATCATCATCGAGCGGATTGTAGATCACCCGGATGGGCGGCACATCCTCCGCCCCGAGGAACCCCGCAAGCGCACGCGCCTGCGTCTCGGACACGCAGATCACCGTGATATCGGCAGCCTTCAGCGCCGCGCCCATCTTGCGGTTGTGACGGCCGGGATAGACGTGCAGCCAGAGGAAGATCGGCGTGTCTGGATGTCGCTTGCGCAGCTTGGTCGCCACCTTCCAGCGGTTGATGACGATAAGTGCAGCGGGTCTTTGCTGCTCATCGAGGTCTTGCAGCGATCGCAACTGGCCCGCTCCCGACAAGTGTCGATGGCTGCGACCGTTCTGGTAATGCGTGATCTCGAACCGGGGGCTAAGCGCGGTGGCCACCCGCAGCACGGTCGCTTCTGTTCCGCCAAGCCCGCCGGTCTCGAGATCGGGCAGGTCGTAACCCGCAGCAGAGCACGGGTCCACGATCATCAGAGGCACACGCCGAGTCTCATTGCGAAGCACTTTCATTGCGCGGCCATTTCTGTCACCGGGGCGGAGGCGAGGATCCGCTCGACCCGGGCCGATGTGTCGGGCATTGCGGGCATGTTGCGCCGCGCCAACAGGTCGGGCCGGCTGACATGGCTGATGCCCAGGGTCGGGATATCCACCGGCACCGGGGCGACCCTGCCCGCCTCCCGCCACGCCTCGACCTTGGCCCAGACCTTCTGCCGGTCCGCCTTGCGCCTGGCGCTGTCGTAATCCGAAACCGCCGATTGCGTCAGGCTGTCGGGGGTCTCGATCTTGGTCAGCAACAGTTCCGGCACGATCCAGATGATCTCGCCATTCAGGATCAGCCGGTTGCGGAATTCGCGGTCCTCCTCGATGCAATCCTCGAACCCGCCGAGACGGCGGAACACATCCGCGCGGAACAGGCCGGAGTTGATGTGCGTCCACTCCCCCGGCACCTGCGCGCCCATCTGAAGGTTCGGGAAGACGTCATCGAGCAGGGACAGGTCGCGCCGGATCTCGACGCGCCGCCCGTCCGGCAGGATCAACTCGTGGTGGGTGAGCGCGGCGCTGACCTCGAGCCTCTGCCCCGCCTCCTTGCCCGCCAGTTGCCAGTTCAGACATGCATCGGCGCCGATATCCTGCGCGGTCAGCACGCGGACCTGGTGCAGAACCTTGTCACGATGCGGGATGTCGTCGGAATCGTGGAAGGTGACCGCATCGCCCGCGGTCAGCAGTAGGCCCGCGTTCTTGGCGTTTGCCGTGCCGAGGTTCTGCGACAGGCGGATGTAGTTGAAACGCGGATTGGCGAGGAATGGTTGCACCGCGCTTTCGGTCGTGTCCGTGCTGGCGTCGTCGATGACCGTGACGCGGATGTTCCACCAGCTTTGATCGAGCGCGGCGCGAATGGCCCCGGCGATCAGATGCGCGCGGTTCCAGGTCGGGATGACGATATCGACCAAGGGGGCAAGCGGATCGGATGTCATGCGGAAACCTCCTTCTTAGGTAAGGCGATGGTGGCACGATAGGCGCGCAGGCTCCTGTCGGTCAGCAGCGCGGCGGGCAGCGGCAGCAGAAGCACAAGCAGCGCGGCGTGGATCAGCGGCTCGGTGGGCTGCACGCCGAGCAGCAGCAGGAGCGCGGTGAGGAAGACCATGAGGTGACAGGCCGACAGGGAACCAGCGCCCTTGCCGCCCGATTTGTCGGTGACCACGAATTTCAGGCGGCAGCCCGTGAGCGCATCGAAGGTCGCCTTGGCCGATTGCGGCGCCAGCGCGATGCGACAGGCCAGCGCGTGCAGGATGACCGGAAGGGCCTGCCCGTCGCGCATCCCGCGCGCCACGACGCGTGAAACGATGTCGCAAAGCGCGAGCAGGATGGCCACCGCAGCCAACGTGGCGGCGGCCGTATGCCCCTGGCCGGTCAGCAGCCAGACCGTCAGCAGCGCGAAAGGAACCAGCGCGAGGCTGAACCATGCGGTCAGTTGCGTGAGAATCACCAGCCGCTTGTGTAGGTCGAAATCGCCTGCGGGGGTGAGGATCGTCCGCCCATGCCGCAGCAGGGTCTGGACGTTGCCGCTGCACCAGCGATACCGCTGCTTTTCAAGATCGCGCAGGGACAGCGGCAGTAGGCCCTTGCCCACGACCCGGTTGATGAAGCGCCCGGTAAATCCGGCATGGCAAAGCCGCACGCCCAGGTCCGCATCCTCGGTCGTGGTGGCGCCCGACCACCCGCCGACGGAAACCAGCGCCGGTTTGGAAATCACGCAAAGCGTGCCGGTCAAAAGCACCGCCTCGGCCTCATCGGCGGCGGCGGCATTGGTGCGGAAATATTCCTCCAGCTCGGCATCGACGCCCGGTGCGGCAATCGTCGTGGCGACATAGGATTGCGGAAACTGCACATAATCCGCCCCCGTCCGGTGCAGCGCCTCTGCGGCATGGCTCAAGAAGTCGCGACTGACCACGTAATCCGCATCGACGGTGACCACATGGGTCGCGTCTGCATCGGTATGCTCCAGCGCAATGTTGAGCGCGCCAGCCTTGGCACCGCTGACGCCCATCTGGTGCAGGAATGTGATCCGGTCGGAGTGCGCCGTGCAAAACCTTTCGACCGGCTCCCACAGCGCCGGATCGTCCGTGTTGTTGTCCATCACGACGATCTTGAAGCCACCTGACGGCCAGTCCTGATCGAGTAAGGCCCGTAGGGTGCGGATCACCAAGTGAGGCGGTTCCGAATGGGTCGCAACATGAATTGAGAATCGCGGGGCAGCGGATCTCTTCTGTCCTGCTGTCAATGACGTGGGCAAACAGGCGATAATTGGCCGAAGAGCCATCAGGGCGACCTGAATTGCAACGATGGCGGCGCAAACAAACATGCCCACTGTCGGAACGGCAGCGGACAGAATCAGTATTCCACAGATTGCGACAAGCCGTATTTCCACATTCGCCCCCAAGCGTTAAATTTCGATAAATATTATTTACAATCAGTAGTTTGTCCGGTTCGGACGCTACCGAAGAAGCAAACAACTCTCGTTGCTGTTTAGTTCCCGCGCGTAGGGCAATTCGGGATCCATGCCGACGCTTTGACAATGCGTCAGACCGTCGACACCCGCTTTCAACTGGATTGAATTGGTTTTCCGTCTCTAGTCTTGCGGAAACCACGAAGTATCCATGTCGGCATAGCGATCGTGGAAGTCCGTAAGTTCGATCATCGCATCTTCTCTAAGAATCCGGAGGCGATTCTGATCGCGGTGAATGTAGCCGTCTTCTTCCATCCGGATGAAGGTCTTGCTGATGTAAACGTTGGTAAGGCCCAGATAATCGGCGATCTGGCTCTGGGTCATTGGCAGGCGGATGGTGTCGGTCATATCCCGGTTGGTGATCCTGAGCCGCGCGATCAGATCCAGCAGCATGTAGCTGACCCGTTCCTGCGCACTCATCCGGCCCATTGCACGGAGCACATCGATCAAAACGACCTGGTCGCGAAGCGCTATCGACAGCAAAAGTGCTGAAAGCTTCGGAGACTTGCGCAAAATTTCGTCAAGCGACGATTTTGGAAACGGACACAGGCACACGTCCTCGACAGTGCGCAGCGTGGTCGTGGAGTGTTTGAGGGCGACATCGGGAAAACCGATGATGTCGCCGGGATGATGGATTTTCACGATCTGGCGGCGGCCATCAGGAAGATCGGTGTAGCTGAAGGCCCAGCCATGTTTAACCACGTATAGGTCCTTGTTCTCGTCGCCCCCCTGATACACTTCCCGTCCTGCATCGAAAACGCGTTCGGCTTTCTCAAGCGTAGCTAACCTATTACAATCGGCCTCGGAAAGTGAGACATAGTGCGACAGCTTGGTCACGAGGCAACTGGATGTGCTGGACATGAAAATCTTTCTATTTGTTGCCTCTGATATGAAGCCAGTCGAAAATATTGAGAACGACGAAGATCAGCGCTGAAATAAATGCCGCTTCCTTCAGGAAACCTAGCCCGCAAGCGATGCCAATCGATCCTACAGCCCAGATTGCGGCTCCGCTGCGGACACCTTTTAGTCGCCCGTCGTCACTGGGCGACATGATCGCGCCCGCTCCGAGGAACCCGATGCCACCGACAATACCCTGAATAAGGCGGGTAGGGTCAATACTGAGGGCCTCATCCTCGGCCATGCTGCTCAGAGCAAAATTGAGGGTAACTGCCATTAAGGCGGCAGAGCCGATCGCAACCAAAACGTAGACACCCGCCCCTAGAGGCTTTCCTTTGATCTCGCGATCAAGCCCGACGATTAACCCACACCCCCCAGAAAAAAGGACGCGAAGTATAAATTCACTGAAATCGACCACTAACCGAGAACTCCCTGTTCTTGTGCCTACCTTGCCATATACTTTCTTTAAACCCGACTGCCTTGCGTGGATTTAATATGCATTGAAACGGGGTATTCCGCACGCGGCTATGGTCGCGTTCGAACGAATAAGTCTTGGATGCAAAAAGAACCTTCAAACAAGGGATACATTGATGTTTTTTGACGGACCTATACTCGATGCGTTGGCCAAGGGTTCCCTACTGAGCGTGATCGGTATTGCCTGGATCATTTTTCTGGTCCGCATCGTGGGATTGAGATCATTCTCGAAAATGACCAATTTCGACTTCGTCATGACTGTTGCCATGGGCTCGCTTCTGGCCGGGGCGTCTCAGTCGCAGGAATGGACGGGATTTCTTCAGACGCTGACGGCGATGGCCAGCCTCTTTGCCGTCCAGTATGGCGTCTCCCGGCTGCGACGCTGGTCGCCGCGACTCGACGCGCTGGTTCAGAATACGCCGGTCCTGCTGATGAAGGACGGCGTCATCCTGCACGATGCCTTGCGCGCGACGCGTGTTGCCGAGGAAGACCTGATCGCAAAGTTGCGGGAGGCCAATGCGCTTGATTTCTCATCCGTTCGTGCCGTGGTGCTGGAGACAACCGGCGATATCTCGGTGCTGCACGGCGATCATGTGGACGAGGCCCTGTTCAAGGGGGTTGCCGACGCCTGAAATGGAAACCGATGCCTTCTTCGAATTCAGCGCCTATCACCTGACCCTCGCGGTGGCGGGATGCATCGTGATCCTGGCGCGCTGGTTTCCGCGGCTGGTTTCCTCGCGGGAACCGGCGGCCGCCCCGCTGATGATCCTGCTGGGCGCGCTGGCCGTCCTGACGGTCCCCGGCCTGCCCGCACCTCCCGACCCCCGCAGCGCCCCCCTGCTGTGGGAGGTCGTGGCGGAAATCACCGTCATCGTCGCGCTCTTCGCCGCCGGCATGCGGGTCGACAGCCTCGGTCCGCTGGAAAAATGGGGAACGACGCTGCGGCTGCTCGTGATCGGGATGCCCCTGACCATCGCGGCGGTCGCGCTCCTGGGCGTGGTTCTGGGTGGGCTGACCGTCGGCGCCGCGCTTCTGCTGGCCGCCGTGCTGGCACCGACCGACCCGGTTCTCGCCGCCGATGTGCAGATCGCACCACCCCAAGAGGGACAGGAGCATCCGGTGCGCTTTGCCCTGACCACGGAGGCCGCGCTGAACGACGGGCTGGCCTTTCCCTTCGTCTACCTCGGCCTGCTCGTCATCGCGCAGGGTCTGGCCCCCGGCGACTGGGGTCTGCGCTGGCTGCTGGAAGACGTGATCTACCGGATATCCATCGGGGCCGCGATGGGCTGGGCCGGGGGTTGGCTGCTGGGCCAGATCCTGTTCAACCTGCCCCGCGAAACCCGGCTGGCCGATACCGGCTCGGGGGTGATCGCGATTGCCGGGGTGTTCCTGTGTTATGGCTCCACCGAACTGGTCGAGGGCTACGGTTTCATCGCCGTGGCCGCGATGGGCCTGTCGCTGAGGCGTATCGAGAGCGAACACCATTATCATCGGCATCTGCACGATTTCTCGGAATCCATCGAACACGCCCTGACGGCGCTTCTGCTGATTGCCCTGGGTGGCCTGCTCCCCGCTCTGGCAGCGGACCTGACCTGGAACCATGTCGCCATCGCGGTGCTGCTGATCGTGGTGCTGCGCCCGCTGGCGGGATGGGTATCCCTGACGGCAAGAGCGTTAGCCCGTTCCGACCGGGCGGTGGTTGCCGTCTATGGGGTGCGCGGGATCGGGTCGATCTATTATCTCGCCTATGCCACCAGCCATGCCGATCTGCCGCATCTCTCTGACCTGTGGATCATCACCGCGCTGACGATCTTCCTGTCCACCATCCTACATGGTTTCTCGGTGGGCTGGAGTATGGATAGGATCGGGCGCTGATCGTCGGGTCTCTTGCCGCCGGTCACACACCAGCGGCAAAGAAGCTCTTCATTTGCGCTGCCAGAATCTCAGTTTCCCGCAGGCTTTGATGAAAGCCGCACAGTCGCCCTTTTTCGCAATCCGGAATACGCCGTCATCGAAATCGCCGACGCCCGCTGCGTGAAACAATTCCTCGGCTTCACCAGCGAGTGCGATGAACTTCGCATGTGCAAATGCGTCGGCAGCGAAGCCCTTGGCCGGGTGCATGGACTTCAACTTTTTGATCCCGTCTTCCGATGCCATCACGGCCACAGCATCATAGAGCACGGATGGCCCGCCATCGACTTTCTGATCCGCCGGCACGCGCTTTCCGTCGGACGTCTTGATGCCGCCGATCGTCGGTGCGACGATTTCGACCATCCCGCCCGCGTCCTTGACAGCGTCCTGCAATGAAGCCAGCAGATCGCCGTCAATACCGTGGGTCACTAGGATACCCAGCTTGCGGCCCTTGAAGCTGTCCGGCCCGTTCTTGAGGATCGAAAGCGCGTCCGATGGCTTGAGACCCTCGACAACCTCGCGGCGGGGCGTGTGGGCCTTGGGCATTTTTTCAAACCCCAGCCCATCTGCGACCATTTGCGCGAGGTCCGGGTCGATGTTCGGTAGATGCGCCACGACACGTTCGCGGATGTCCAGCACCTCGCATTTCGACAGCTCGAAGATTAGCGCGTCGGCGATGTGGCCCTGCTCCACCTCGGTCTGGCTTTGATAGAACTGGCGCGCCTGGCTGTAGTGATCCGCGAAAAGCTCCGCACGCACCTTGCGCTTCTCGCCCTCGACGGCTTCTGGGAACGAGGTAAAGCCCGTCTCCGGATCGGCGCGGGGGCCGCCGTCTTTCCAGCTGTTGGGCTCATAGTTGGCGCGGCCCGCCGGGTTGTGCATCGCCATGTGGCCGTCCTGCTGGAAATGCGCAAAGGGGCATTTGGGCGCGTTGACGGGGATATGGGTGAAATTCGGCCCGCCCAGACGTTTGATCTGCGTATCGAGATAGGAAAAATTACGCCCCTGCAACAGCGGGTCGTTTGTGAAATCGATACCGGGCACAATGTTCTGGGTGCAGAACGCAACCTGCTCGGTTTCGGCAAAGAAGTTGTCGACCACGCTGTCCAGCACAAGCCGCCCGATTATACGCACGGGCACGTCCTCTTCGGGGATCAACTTGGTCGCATCCAGCACATCGAAGTCGAACGTGTCGGCAAAGGCGTCGTCAAACACCTGCACGCCCAGTTCCCATTCCGGGAAATCGCCCGCTTGAATGGCTCCCCACAGGTCGCGTCGGTGAAAGTCGGGATCGGCGCCATTGATCTTGACCGCCTCGTCCCACAGGACCGATTGCAGACCCTGCTTGGGTTTCCAGTGGAACTTGACGAAATGGCTCTCCCCCTCCGCGTTGACGAAGCGGAATGTGTGAACTCCGAACCCCTCCATGAACCGGAACGACCGCGGAATGCCCCGGTCCGACATGGTCCACATGACCATGTGCATGGCTTCGGGCATGAGCGAGATGAAATCCCAGAAGTTGTCATGCGCCGATTGCGCCTGTGGAAAGGCGCGATCAGGCGCTTCCTTGACCGAATGCACCAGATCGGGAAACTTCATCGCGTCCTGGATGAAGAACACCGGGATGTTGTTGCCGACGATGTCCCAGTTGCCTTCCTCGGTATAGAGTTTCACGGCAAATCCGCGTGCATCGCGGGCCAGATCCATCGACCCCTTGTTGCCCGCCACGGTCGAGAACCGGACGAATGCCGGCACCTTGCGGCCCTTCTCCTGCAAAAGATGCGCGGACGTAAGCTCCGGGATCGCGTCGGTTGTCTCGAAATATCCGCGCGCGCCATAGCCCCGGGCATGCACCACCCGCTCGGGGATACGCTCGTGGTCGAAATGAAACATCTTCTCGCGGAAATGGAAGTCCTCAAGCAAGGCTGGACCCCGCGGCCCCGCTTTCAACGTGTTCTGATTGTCCGAAACCGGCACACCCTGCGCTGTGGTCAAACGCGCGCCATCGGATGACTGCTGATGCGTTTCGCCGCCTTGCCCCGTTTTTTCGGGACGCTCAGTCGTCTCATTTGATTTCTGCGTCTCGATTGAGGGACGAAATTGCGGTGATTTTTCAGACATTTGTGTTTCTCCAAGGAATTGGTGCGCGCGCAGACAGGCTAATATCGACCAAAGCAGATCCTACGCCGGTTAATATTCCATAGCTTCCATCTAGATTGATGCGACGAGACGTAAAGTCATGCCTACCAATCTGATTGAAAGCCGTCTGCGACCTCAAACGAACGTCCGAGCTTGTCTCGAGCGTCGGAAGATCTGCCAGACCGCCCACCCTCCTTCCAAACTGGAAAAATCCATGGAATTTGTCTCGATCGACCTCTGGGCCGCCAATCTTGAACCGGTGGTGCCGGATTTGCAGGTTTGGCTTGCTGCACTGGAAATGCGGGTCGCACAGACGGTGGCTCGGGGCGGTCACATGCTTGTCCTGCCGGAGTTCGCCTGCGCCCAGTGGTTGAGCTTTGCGCCCGCAGATATGGCGGAGGCAGACACCCTTGAATGGCTGTTCGAATGCGGGGAGGTAGCGCTCGATGCGATTGCGGCGATGTCTGCGAAACATGGTGTTTCGATACTTGCAGGCACGATACCCTTCCTGACCGAACCGGTGGACGGTGTCCCGACCTATTTTAACCGTGCCTGGTTGATCACGCCCGATGGTCAGCGTCACAGCCAGGACAAACTGAGCCTGACTCCGCTCGAAGCCCAGGGCGCAGGTGGCATTACCGTTCATGGTGAATCGATTAACGTCTTCAATTGGAATGGGCTGCGGGTTGCCATGATCATCTGCCTCGACAGCGAATTTACGGATTTGTGGTCCCGGCTGGGCACGCTCGACCTTGATCTGGTGATCATCCCTGCCAAAACCGATATGATTACCGGCTACAACAGGGTGTTCAGTTGCGCGCGGGCCCGGGCCATCGAGCTTCAGACGGTTGTCTGCGTTCTGGGCGCAGTCGGTGTGCCCTTCGGTTTTGCGCTGACGGACACCGGCGTTGGTGGTGCCAGCGTATTTTTACCCTGCGATGTGGGTGTTTCACTTGACGGCATTCACGGGGCAATCGCGCCCCAGACTGCCGCCATGATGACCGACCACGTTCTGGCCGCTGTCGATATTCCCGTCGGTGCCTGTCGCAGACTGCGCAACGGCCATGCCGAGGCGGAGGTTTGTCCCGCCCTGTGGGATGCCGGACATCTGATTGTGAATGATCCTGCCTCACCGTAATTGGTGGCATGACCGGGGGTTCACTAAGGTAGCGTCAATCGACGCTTCTTGGTCGTGCGGTGTCGTAGAAAAAAGCGCACCATCTCCCGCGAGGCATCAGGGCCTGTGGGATCGGTGTAGCTTCCGGCCGCATGTCCGCCGGACCAGGCGTGTCCAGACCCGTGGACGACCCATTGCTCAATGTAGGGACGTCCCCTCCCCACCCGATGCACGGTGCGGCTAAATTCACGGCCACCGTGAACGCGCCCTTTCTTTTCTGTCCGGTCAAGGGGGGCGAAAGGTTCGAGTGCGCGAATGGCAATGAAACGACTGTTGCGGGGATTGATGACCTTATCCGCGTCGCCATGAAAAATGATCGTCGGCATCTGAGCATCATGACGCTCGCCGGGATTGCCGTGCTGCATCGCTCTCGGTGCGGACGCCGGATCATGCGCGGCACCTGTGGCTAACCCCGAATGGACACCGACTGCCGCAAAAATGTCAGGATATTCCGTTGCCAGGATCAACGCTGCTGCTGCCCCGGCAGACAGGCCCGCGGCATAGACTCTGGCGGGATCGGCGTTCCAGTCGGCAATGATCTTGCGCGTCATGTCCGCCAGCAAAGCGGGCTCTCCCGCGCCCCGTTTCTGATCGCCCCGTCTATACCAGTTCCAGCACCGATAATGATGGGCGTCCCGCGCCTGATCCGGATAAAGAACCAGAAAACCGAATTCCTCTGCCAGTGTATTCATCCCGGTGCCACGCGCAAAATCCTTCGACGATTGCCCACACCCGTGCAGCATGACGAGCAGCGGAAGCGGCGTCGTTGCCGTGTTCGCAGCGACCGGCACATAGAGCTTGTATGAACGGGTGCCAAAAGCGGTCTCATGCTGTCCGGCCTTGAACGTTGCGCCCCGCGGGGTCTTTGCCTGGGATCTGGAAGTGGCAGGAACAGCCGCGCGGGCTTTGACTTTACCACTTCCGCCGCCGGCTGCACGCGACGGGCTGGCAGGCTTCACGGCTTTGCGCGCGGGCGTTCCGGGTTTTCTGGCTCTACGTTTTTTCGGTTTGGACGGGCCAAGGAGTGTGCTCCACATTTCGGTGATTGCGGAAGCGCCCGCGCGTCTTAGCTTGCGCTGTGTCTTCGCGCGTGCGCGCCTGAACGGATCGTGCATCTGACCTCACAAGCTCTGAAATATAAGAAACCCCGGTATTCACCTACCGGGGTCCGCCGTTTCGCCGCCTGCTTGTTTATGGCTGGCAACATGTCCGTTGCAGACGGGACGAGAAGCTCGTCTGCCTTTGCGTTGGCCAGAACGGGAAATCGGAAAAATCGCCCTGTTCTCCATACCGTCGTGTCCGATTGACATGCAACGGACATGTCCTGGTTTAACTCCGGCTTCGACTATTGGTTCATCAGCGAATAGACCTTTTTAATCGCTGCAAAACAAATGTATCGGCATTATCCACAAGCCGATAAATTTCGTCATTCGACGGGTCTCGTAGCGTCCATCATTCGCTGTCCTCCGAAGGATCAGGCAGATCTTGTAGTTGCCGCCCGAGCGCCATCAGCCGCCACGCCTGATCATCTGATAACAATTTGCGCGCTTCACCGATGTTCAGCTCTGCACCCTTGAAGGGAACCACATTGGCCCGCACAAACCGTCCGGTTTCACGCACCTGCACGTCATGGCCCGGAAACCGCTTACGTAACTCGGCCGAAAGCGTGTCGACGATCGGATGAACATCGGTCGAGTCCAGTTCTCGGGGTGCTCCGTCCAGCAGCTCGGCAACCGCAATGCGAAGGTTGCGCAGTCCGTCCCGCAGGATGTCGAAGGAAATCAGCCCTGCCGCGGCCGCATCAGCCCACCAGAATCCGAAACCAATGCCCACGATACCCGCAATACCTGCCAAGCCCGTCTTCCAGTCGGCTGCGTTCATATCCGCATCTGTGTAGAGGATCTTGTCCATCGCCGCACAGGCCAGCGGTTTCTTCATGTGGCCAAGGATGACAGGGGGAATGATGGAATAGACAAGTGCGGCGACCATCAGCCAGCCCAGCCAGACATCCCAGCCGAGGATCGTGACGTTTCCGATGGTGGGGTGCTCCTGCAGGATCAGAGCACTGGTCGCGTCATAGAGCAGGAATCCTCCCATGGCGGTCAGCGCGCCAGCAGCCAGAAGAAAAGCCAGCGACCCGACACGGTGAAATCCAAACGGATATTGCTCGGTCGCGGGCTTGTTCTCGAACTTTCGCGCCAGCAGGAACAGGATGGGCGGCAGCAGGCTGAGCGTGTCCTCGATCCACGCTGTCTTCATTGCCTGGCTGGATCCCATCGCAAAATACATCACCACAATAATGGTTAGCAGCCAGAAAATTGACCACCACTCCAGTCTGGCGGCACGGCGCAGCTTGCGCTTGATTTCGTCGGGAAGGTCGTGGCTCATTCGACCATCCCCCGGATTGCGCGGTTTACCGTAATCAGAAACCTGTTTTCGCCCTTGCGAATGGCCAAAACCCGGTCTTCGGTTTCATTTCCAAGTGTTACGCGGCCCAGCGGATTGCTCAGCCCGACGTCGGCGGCAAAGGGTGTATTGGCTGGAATACGTCCGGCGATAATGTGTAACTTCCCGTTTTCCAACTGCACAAAAAGCGTGTGCGGATCACCTGTCACGAGTTCTGTCTCTGCTTGCATGGCACTGGCAACCCGCGCGACTGCATCGCTATCCGCCTGGTCGAGTGGTTCTACCAACGCCCCGACTCTGAGGATACCACCCGTCACTTCCTCTGTCGTTCCTTCCGGATCATCCGGGACTTTACAAGCAATTAACAGGGACATGGCCAGCCCTGCCATGAGGGTGCGCCAGGATTGCGAAGAGATAGCTGTTGCGCGCATGGATCTTCCTGCAAATCCGGCCCCGTCGCCGAGGAAATACACTTCCTTTCTAAACCAAACGTTTGAAAATAGGTTCCGAGTCTAAAAATGTGGAACGCTTGTCGTTTCAAATCTATATCTTCATTATCCCGTCTTTGAACATGGCGGCGCACCCGCAAGGAGAGGACCGACATGGCACCGCGCGCACTCTGGAAAGGACAGCTTCGCCTGTCGCTCGTCTCCATTCCGGTCGAGATTTTTTCGGCCACCAAATCGGGCGCGCGGGTGTCGTTCCGCCAGATTCACAAACCGTCAGGCAAGCGCATCCGCTATGAAAAATCCGTGCCCGGCATCGGTCCGGTCAAGACCGACGACATCGTCAAGGGCTACGAGGTCGAGGACGACGAATACATCCTGCTCGACCCCGACGAGATCGACGCGATCAAGCTGGAGACGAAAAAGACCTTCGAACTGGTGCAGTTTGTCGACGCCTGCGAGATTTCGCCGCTTTATTTCGACAAACCCTATTATATCACTGCATCAGACGACCTCGCGCAGGACGCCTACCGCGTGGTGCGTGACGCCTTGCGCGACGCGGGCAAGGTGGGACTGGGGCAGGTGACGATGCGCGGCAAGGAATACTTGGCGGCCGTCAAACCCTGCGGCGACGGGTTGCTGATGGAGACGCTGCATTACGAAGACGAGTTGCGCGAGGCCGACCAGATCTTCACCGATATCGAGGATGATAAGGTCGACAAGGAGCTACTGGAGGTCGCCACATCCCTGATCGACCGTAAAAGCGCGCCCTTTGATGCTGGCGCCTATCACGACAAATATGCCGAGGCGATGCAGGATCTTCTGGAAGCCAAAATCAAGAACAAGAAGACACCGCGCGTGCGGACCGACGACGATGACAGCACAAGTGGCGACAATGTCGTCGATCTGATGAGCGCGCTGAAACAGAGCCTCAAGGATGCCGACGGCAAGAAAAAGAAGAAACCGGCCAAAAAGGCGTCATAGATGGCCAAGCATCCCGATCCACTGGCTGATTACAACCGGATGCGGGACTTTTCCCGCACCAAGGAGCCACACGGACAAGTGGGCGAAGCGCGCACGAAACGGCGGTTTCTGGTGCAGAAACATGCCGCCTCCCGCCTGCATTATGATTTCCGGCTGGAATGGAACGGCGTGCTGCTCAGCTGGGCGGTGACCAAGGGGCCATCCCCCGATCCGGGCGAGAAGCGTCTCGCTGTGCGCACCGAGGATCACCCGCTGGACTACGGTGATTTCGAGGGCACGATCCCGAAAGGCGAATATGGCGGCGGCACGGTGATGCTGTGGGATACCGGAGGCTGGGTGCCGCAAGAAGATTTCGAAAAAGGCCTCGCGGATGGTAAGCTGAAATTCACCCTGCAAGGCCAACGGATGAAGGGCGGCTGGGCGCTGGTGCGGATGCGCGGGAAATCGGGCGAGAAACGCGAGAACTGGCTGCTGATTAAGGAACGCGACGATTATGCCCGCGATGATCCTGACGGTTTCACCAAGGGCGAGGCGGTCTCGGTCAAGACCGGCCGCACCATGAAAGAAATTGCCGACGATGCGCCCGCCAAAGCCCCGTCCGAGGCCACCCCCGACCGGACCCGCAAACGTCCCGCTTTCGTCAAACCGCAGTTGGCTACTCTTGTGGCCGAGGCCCCCGAAGGCGACGATTGGCTGCACGAAACAAAGTTCGACGGCTATCGCTGTCTTGCCGCGCTCGGCAAAGGCGGCATGCGGCTTTATACAAGGTCGGGCAACGACTGGACCGACAGGTTCCACGCGCTGGATGGCGCGTTCGACCCCCTGCCCTGCGACGCTGCGCTGATCGACGGCGAGGTGATGGCGGCACGCATTCACGGCTCGGCCTTTTCCTCGCTGCAAAAGGCGCTGAAAGAGGGCAACGCGCTGGTCTTTTTCGCCTTTGACCTGCTTGGCATCGACGGCGAGGATCTGCGCAAGCAGCCCCAGATCGAGCGCCGCGAACGGCTGGCAAAGCTGCTGTCCGGCGTGCCCTCCGGCGGCCTGCTGCGACTAAGCGAGCATATCGTCGGAAACGGGCCGGAGGTCTTCGCCCATGCCTGCAAGGCCGGGGCCGAGGGGATCATCAGCAAACGCATCGACGCGCCGTATCGCGGCACCCGCAGCAAGGCTTGGCGCAAGGTCAAATGCACGCGCCGGCAGGAATTCGTGATCATCGGCTATTCTCCGTCCGACAAGGCGGGGCGGCCCTTTGCCTCGCTCCTGCTGGCCAGCCACGAGGGCGACGCGCTGCGCTACAAGGGCCGGGTCGGCACTGGGTTTTCCGACGCGGTGATGGAGGACGTGGCCCGTGCGATGACCCCGCGCAAGACGCCGCCCTGCGACGATGTCCCGGACGACATCGCGCGAGACGCGAAGTGGGTGCGCGCCGATCTGGTGGCCGAGGTTGAGTTCGCCGAATTCACCGGCGAAGGCTATGTGCGCCACGCCAGTTTCCTCGGCCTGCGCGATGACAAGAAAGCCGATGACGTGCGGCTGGAGGAACCGATGATGGACCACGAGACCGAAACCACCGTTCAGGGCATCCGCATCAGCAACGCGGATCGGCCCGTTTTCCCCGACGCAGGCTGCACCAAGGGCGACGTGGCGCACTATTATGCGCACGTGGGCGAACGGCTGATCGCGCTGGCGGGGCACCGCCCACTGTCGCTGTTCCGCTGTCCGTCCGGCATCGCCGATCCGTGTTTCTTCCAGAAACACGACGGCGGCGGGATGCCCGGCGAGCTGTCCCGCATCAGCATAGAGGAAAGTGACGGCGACAGCGCCGATTACCTCTTTGCCACGCGCCCCGAAAGCCTGATCGCTGCGGCGCAGATGGGCAGTATCGAGTTCCACATCTGGGGCGCGCGCACCGACCGGCTGGAGCGGCCCGACCGGCTGGTGTTCGACCTCGACCCCGACGAAGGGCTGGACTGGGCCGATGTGCAGGCTGCGGCCTTTGATGTGCGCGACACGCTGGCCGATCTCGGCCTGCAAAGCGGTGCCATCGTCACCGGTGGCAAGGGCGTGCATGTCTGGCTGGCGCTGCGGCGCACCCGGGGCTGGGACACGGTCAAGCTCTTTGCGAAGACCTTTGCCCATGTGATGGCCGAACGCGCGCCTGGCCGCTACACCGCCACCATGTCTAAATCCAAGCGCAAAGGCCGCATCTTCATCGACTGGCTGCGCAATGAGCGCGGTGCGACGGCGATCGCCCCCTACTCTCTGCGCGCCCGCCCCGGTGCTCCGGTCGCGATGCCTGTGACCTGGGGCGAATTGAAGAAACTGGACAGTGCCAACCAGTTTTCCATGTCGGACATGGCGGCGCGGCTGAAAACGGGCTGCCCCGGAGCGCAGGTGCGGGAAAATCTGCAGACCCTCAACGACGGCGTGATCGACGCGCTTCAAGCCCTGTCGGAAGAATAAACTGCATTCTCTTGGAATAATCGGCACCAAATCAGCAAAATGCTGCCAGCCGCACCTGTGCAACGGAACCACTTTGCGTGCTTCTCGGTTTTCCTCTTAGAAAATGGAGGAAAACAAATGGACAATTCTGCACATGCAAGCCTCGTCTCATCGAATGACGTAAACGGAACTGACGTCTATGGTAATGATGGTGCCCACATCGGCACAATCGACCACCTCATGATCGACAAGCAATCCGGCAGGGTCGCCTACGCGGTAATGGGCTTTGGTGGCTTTCTGGGGCTGGGCGAAGACCATCATCCGGTCCCGTGGGGAAAATTGCGTTACGATACGTCCAGAAACGGCTTCGTGACGGACATCACGGAGCAAGAGGTCAAGGGTGCGCCTGCCCGTAACGACAACTGGTATGGGGACCGAGACTGGGAGCGCCGGACCCACGATCATTATGGCGTTCCACACTATTGGATTTGATGACGAATACACCGAAAACATCGGCGGCGGCTCTCTGAGAGAGCCGCCATTTTTATACAGCTGATAACTTTTTGATAATACTCCCTTGAGCTTGTGAGGCATCATGTGGAACTGGCTGGCCGAGAATGCGTCACCTATCCAAGCGGCTGTAGGTGCAATCACCGCTCTGGTCTGGGTCGTCTATCTACAGATCCTTGTCTCAGGGCTGCGTCGCCAACGCCGCACCGAATTACTGATACACCTCGGTGGCAGTCAAAGCCTCGATGCGCGCGCTTTCATCAGCAACCTCGGTTTCGAGCCGATTTACGTTTTAGAGATTCTTCTGACAATCTGGTCCACGGACGGCGAGCGCGAGACCTCCATCGCCGATCGCACCGAGATGGCGAAAGAGGATCTGTCCAACCCGAGCGCCACCACCTTTCAGGGGCCTCTGAAAAGCGGGGAGTTTATCGATATCGGCAGCTTTGAAGACCTTCTGAAACGTGCCCGCTGGAACACCTCGGACGACCTGGATCCCGGTGCGATCAAACGCGTGGAGGTAAAAGTTGCAGCGATTTCAGCCGCCAGTTCCGCCGTGGTAGCATCGAAGCGGCAGTTTTACGTTGAGTGTGTCGGGGACAACTGCCAGCTTCGACCGAAGACGCTGTATGCCGCGCAAATTCGGTCTTGGTGGGGTCGCTACAAGCTCAAGCGGGAGCTACAGGAAAATTTGAAAAGCTGATGATAGGACCTGCCTCGGTCCGTAGCAGGGGCAGGTATTCGCGAAGGCCTTAAAGCCGGCATCCCGTATTCAAATATCTGAAAATGGCTCAAAATCTTGTCAAGACGGGTTCAAAAAATTGATCCTTCGGGGTGCGATCATCCATTTGTGGATCATCCGGCACACGGCATTCAGTCTGGACGCTCGGAACCTCCAACAGGGTCTGACAGTTGAGCTAATATCCTCGTAACGACGTTCAGGAGAAGATCATGTCAAAGCCAAATGACGACAAAAAGAAAAAACCGCCTGAAAAACCTCAGGATGACCTGCACAGGCCAGAAAAAACGCTTGGTGATGCACCGGCAAGTGATCCGAAGCCCACCGAGCGATCACGAGTGGCGGACTGATCATGACAGACAATCCAGACCCATCCCCTACTGAAGTTCCTGTCCGTGAGCCATTCGAAACCCCAGCGCGCCCGCCCATAGAAAACCCGGTGAATGATCCGACCGAAGATCCGGTCAGGGACCCAGATGAGGCACCCCCTGAACCACCGCGTGAAGTCCCTCCACTTTAGTAACCCTCGCCAAGGGATTCTTCAGTCGGGGGCAGCATCATTTCCTTACCGGCTTGCCATGGTATTACTGCATTGCCTCTTCGCAACGTCTGCACGGAAAAAGCGGCCCTCTGCGAGGGCCGCCTGAGGGCTCCAGAAAATCAGGAGTCGATGTTCTTGTAGCGACCGCCTTCGCCCATGTCTTCGTCCATGGTTGTGCGCTCATCAGCATCGATCTTTTCATCCTGATTGCGATCATATCCCCTGAATACACAAGAGTTGTATTCATCCTCGCTCAGCATGGAATCGCCATCGGAATCGCAGGACGTGAAATTTCCGGTCTGGCTGAATCCGGTGCTGAACTGATCCATATTGATATTGCCGTCAGCATCGGTGTCCATGGTAGAATCCTGCGCAAACACGGCGGTTCCGGTCAACAACAGTAGAGCACAGGCAGTGTTTGTGATGATCTTCATTACTTTTCCTCCTGATAAATGTGATGTGAACGGCGAGGCGTAAGCCCTCATCGTTCAGAAGGATGCTAAGCGTCCTAGGAAAAGCGGCCTTCAATCTATTTTAAGATGCGCCCGCTTAGGCGAATTTTCGCACATGAGTGTTGGTGACCTAGGTCTTTTTACCGAGCATCTTGCGCAATTGACGCGCTAACACGTGGAGCGTGATGGGTTTCGATTTCAGGTCGAACTGACGAAACTGCAGAGGGATTTCCTTTTTTGCGTAAGCGCTCACAAACGTAATAGGAACAGCCAAGGCATCCAACTTCTCGGCGATAGTAAATGAGGTCTCTGGTCCGAGGGTGATATCAAGGAAGGCGGCGTCGATTTTGTGATTTTCTATCAGGTTCATTGCAGCCGCAACATTACTGGCCGGTCCGACAACACGGTATCCGAGATCTTCGATCATCATCTGCATATCGATGGCAATGAGCCATTCGTCTTCCACGACCAGAATATTGTGAGAGTTTTCTGGCCGGGACATGATCGAAACTCCTGTCTTACAAGGGAAACTCCATTGTTAAGCTCAAACCCTCGGGGTCGAATTTTGTTTCCAGTCTGCCATTAAGCTGTTGCTCTACCTGACCTTCAATAAGAACGTATCCGAAGCCGTTTCGTTCCGGCTTGGTCGTCTCCGGTCCGTCACGTTCCCGCCATTCGAGAGCCAATCGGTTGCCTACCAAACTCCACCTTACTTCCAGGGTGCCGTGGCTGTTGGAAAGCGCACCGTATTTGATCGCATTGGTCACGAGCTCATGGATGACCATGCTGATGGCCAATGCCTGGGAAGGCTGCAGGTTCACGTTCGGTCCGCTGACGTGGATCCGGTCCTGTTCGAACGGTTCGGTTTCTGCCTGAATGAGGTCCCGCATCCCGACCGTGGTCCAGGAGCGTTCGGACAACAGGCTGTAGGCCCGTGCCATGCCGTGTAACCTGTTGATCAGCGTTTCCAGCGCGTCGGGCGGTATGTTTTTTCCCCGGAGCGACGTCTTCACGATGGTGATGATCACCGCCAGCATGTTCTTGACGCGATGGTTCAGTTCCGCGATCAGGACTTTCTGATGCTCTTCTGCCTGCGTGAGCGACGTGACATCCACCAGCGTGACTACCGCGCCCTCGACCGTTTCATCCGCACCAAGATAAGGGGTGATCCGCACCAGATAGTTGGTCCTCAATTCGGAGCGCGAGAGACGATGTTCATAGATCGCCCCCGACTGGAAGACTTCACGTATATGCTCCCTGAGTTCCGGATAATCGCTGACGCTGGACAACTCTGAAAGCGGTCGCCCGAGATCCGCGGCGCGAAGATTGAACAGCTCTGCCGCCGCAGGCGTGAAATTGCGGATGACCAGGTCGGCATCCAGGAAGACTGTCGCGATCTGGGTTGCGTCAAAAAGGTTGCGTAGATCGGCATTAGCGTGATCAAGTTCCTCGATCTTGCCGCTCAGCTCGGAATTGATCGTGTTCAATTCCTCATTCAGGGACTGCATCTCCTCTTTAGAGGCCTCAAGTTCCTCATTGGTGGACTGAGCCTCTTCGTTGACGGATACCAGTTCCTCGTTCGACGATTTCAGTTCTTCAAGGGCTGTCTCGTATTCCTCGACGGTGGATTGCAGACGCTCGCGCATCTCGCGCACTTCGTTCTCGGCCGCCTCGCTTCGTCTGCTGTGATCGGTGGTGTCCGCATCGGAACTCGGAAGAGCAGTTTCAACAGGTTCGAAAAACACGATGAAGAGTGGGTCCCGCTCACCCGTGCCCCGCAGAGGTTCCACGGTCAGATTCAGGCGTTTCAACTCCCCTGTGGCCGTCAGCATCGAAAGGTCGCGCCGAACAGTCGATCGCCTGCTGTCGACCACCTGCCGCAAAGCGGCGCGCAGTTCGAATCGCACATCACGCGGCACCATATCCAGAAGGTGATGGGACGGGGCGCCTCGTGGCAGTTCCAGCAAACCGCCGGTGCCGCCCGACACAAAGACAATTTCACCGTCTTCGCGCACAACGGCATGGGCAGGGGTATGCTGTTCAAGAATGTGCCGTTCAACCTTGTGGCGCAGCTGGATATCGGACAGCCCCTGTTCGTTGGTGGTGCCTGCTCTCCTGTCGGCAATCCGGTTCATCATGCCGGCCGGGTTCCAACGCCGGTCGGAGCGTTCGATCGCCTGAAAAATACGGCTTTGCTTGTCTACGGTGCGAAACAGGTCGGCATACTGGCTTATACTCTCTGAAGTTCCCAGAAACAGATATCCATCCGGTTTCAGCGCGTAATGGAAGGTCGGGATCACCTGGCGTTGAAGTTCGGGCCCGAAGTAAATCAGAAGGTTGCGGCACGACACCATGTCCATGCGCGAGAACGGCGGATCGCTGATCACGTTGTGAGGCGAAAAGATGCACATCTCGCGCACCTTCTTGCACACGACATAGCTGAGCCCGTCGCGGTGGAAGTATTTCTCCAGCCGCTCCTTGCTGACCTGACGCAGCAATTGTTCGGGATACCGGCCCTGCCGTGCGACGGCGAGTGCCGGATCGTCGATGTCGGTGGCGAATATCTGCACGGGCGCAGAGATGGCGTTTTCTTCCAGATGCTCGCTGATCAGGATGGCGAGGGAATAGACCTCTTCGCCGGTGGTGCAGGCCGGCACCCAGACACGCACCGGATTCTTCGCATCCCGGTTCTCGCATATCTGGGGAATGACCTTGTCGGCAAGGATCTTGAAAGCATCGGTGTCGCGGAAAAAATTGGTGACACTGATCAACAGGTCGCTGAACAAGGCGCTGATCTCATCCTCATCCCGAGACAGCAAAACACAATATTCTTTCAGCTCGCCGATCTGCCGAACCTGCATGCGGCGAGCGACGCGGCGGAAAAACGTCTTGCTCTTGTAGCCAGAAAAATCATGGCCGGTTTGCTTCAGAAGTATTTCGCAAATCGTCTGTTGAGCTTTCGAAGGATCAGCATCGTGATCCGGATCGTCAGCCATGACCAGTGCATCCAGCGTCGCGCGGCCATCACGGATTTCAATCAGCTTTTCGCCCATCTGGGCCGCGGGAATGGCAAAATCAACAAGCCCTGTGGCAATGGCACTTTGCGGCATTTCAGGGTTGAGAGGCGGATTGCCGTCCGCAATCTGGGCGAAAGTCACGCCGCCCTGTTCCTTGATGACCTTGACGCCGAGCGTTCCGTCGCCGTCGCCCCCCGACAGCACAATGGCGGCGGCGTTTTCCTTCTGGTCCTCTGCCAGAGAGCTGAAAAAAATATCGATGGGTTTGTGTTCGCGGCTGCCCCTTGCGCTTTCCATCAAATGCAACCGGCCATTCTTCATCAGCAGGAACACCTTTTCGGGCATGACATAGACAGTGTCCGCTTCGACCCGTTCACCGTCTTGCGCGACTTTAACATCCATCCCGGTTTTTCGGGCCAGCACCGTATGCAACAGGCTTTCCCGATCCGGATTGAGATGGGTCACGACGATGAAGGCCATCCCGCACTGCGAAGGGACTCCTTCTAAAAGATGCGATATCGCATCAATACCCCCGGCAGAGGCTCCAACACCAACGATGAGTGGCAAATCAGTATTCATACGGGCCACGCTACGGTTTTGCTGTGCCGAAATCCACAAGGGACTGCTCCGATGCTGATGCGCGGATATTGGCGCATCTCTCGTCCTAACCCACCGGATCAGAAAATTGCTTAAAACACTTTAATGAGCGTTGTCACAAAACAACGAACCCTGAATGGGTCGGTCGGCATTTTGCAGACGACTCACCTGGAGGAGGAATATCAAAATGAGCAATCAAAATTATCGCCAAGAACATTCCCGCAATGATGAGCGCGGCCAGCAGGGCCGTGACGACTGGGAAAACGATCGTGATTGGCAAGGGTCGCGTGGACGGGACCAGCATCAGGATCGCGACGACTATCGCTCGCGTGGTGAGCAAGGACGCGGCGGCCGACAGGACTGGGACCAAGGCAATTACGGCCAAGACTACCGCGGGCAAGGTAACTATGGCCAGAGCGATTACCGCCATAATCAGAGTGGTGGACGTGATCAGGGCGGCTGGAGCCGTGATCGCGGCGGTCAATCCGGCCAGAACTACAGATCGGAGCGTGGCCAGTATGATTCCGGTTACGCGCAAGGCGGTCAGGGCGGCTACCAGCAAGGAGGCTACCAGCAGGGCGGCTATCAACAAGACGGCTACCAGCGGGGCAACTACGGCGGCGGGTATGACCGCGGGCAAGGCCAATATGGCTCCAATCAGGGCGGCTATCAGCAGTCCGGTCAGCAAGGTGGCTCGTCTTGGAACCAAAATGGTTCGCGGGGCATGCAGGGAGGCTACGAGGGTGGCCAGTCCCACCGCGGGCGCGGACCGAAGAACTATCAACGTTCCGACGAGCGCATCTGTGACGATGTCTGCGACCGTCTGTCGGACGATCATGACATTGATGCCTCCAATATCGACGTTTCTGTTTCCAACCGAGAGGTTACCCTGTCCGGAGAGGTCGATTCCAAACAGGCCAAGCGTCATGCCGAAGATTGTGCAGACTCCTGCTCCGGTGTGGAACATGTTCAGAACAATCTGCGTGTGAAGAAATCGCAGTCTGGGCGAGATGACGACAGTGCAAACAAGTCGAAGTCCAAATAATTTAAGCACCAATCAATTTTCAGCAGGTCAGGCTACGCTCGCAGAGCGTAGCCTTTTTCATGTCGCAGATCGTAAGTCAGTTTAAACCCGAAAGCTCTTTCCTACTGCGAAGAACCCGCGATCTGCCATCCTTCTGTCCGGGGATATCTTTCACGTTAAGAAAAGAACCTTCTGAGAAACCCATCGATTCATAATTGATCATGGTCTGCAGGTCGGCCGGTCGCCGGATCAAGATTTTGTTGCCCTTCCGTTCGATAAATCCCTCGTCTGAGAGCTGGCAGAGCGTTTTACTGACCGAAACATTTGTTAAACCAATAAGGTCCCCGATTTCGGACTGGTTAAAGGGGATTTCTATAGTCGGCATCCCATTTCCGGTGTGAGGCAGACGATCATGTAGCATAAGTATGAGCCAGACTATCCGGTTCCGTGCTTCCATGCGCCCGACCGCTGTCAGCGTTCGCATGAGGATGGACTGCATTTGTGCAGATTTCCGTAAGAAGTATGTGATGATTTCCGGTGTCATAAAATCGGTTGTTGTGATGGCCCCTATCGGAATTGGCAAAACCTCGCAGCCGCCCAGACTACGCATTGAACAACTTACCTGTTCCACGCAGAAATCAGCCAGACCAGCAATGTCGCCCGCCTGATACAGAAACAGAATTTGCCGCTGCCCGTCGGCAAGGGACGCGTAAGAATAGACCCAGCCTGATTTCACCAAATACATTGCTTTTGAGCGGTCGCCTTCGTGCTGAATATCAGTTTGTGATTCAAAAAAAATCGGTTCGACATTCCATTTACGCAGAGCGGAATTTAAATCTCCAGCGACACGGGTGATCGCCTTCTTTCTGTCGATATCTGGCAGACTAGACATTTCCTTTCCCCGACGGCAACTATTTGTGAGGTCAACATATGAGGGACCTAAACAGTTCCGACGGCTGGTTTGACCCTCAGCCCCCGACCAACGTCCCGCCATTCGGATGCAGCACTTGACCGCTCATGTAAGACGAATCCTCACAGGCGAGAAACAGCAGACACGGTGCAACCTCATTCGGTTGGCCGGGGCGGCCAAGAGGTGCGTCCTGACCGAAATCGTCGACCGCCTCTTTCGGAAAGGATGCTGGAATCAAGGGGGTCCAGATCGGTCCGGGTGCCACCCCGTTGACCAAAATGCCCTTCGAGGCCAGCTTGCTCGACATTGCCCGCAGGAACGCGAGGATCGCGCCCTTTGTCGACGCATAATCGATCAGCAGGTCTTGCCCCTTGTAAGCAGTGATCGACGTCAGGCAGATGATGCGCGCATCTTTTTTCAGGTGTGACAATGCCGACTGCGTCATGAAAATCATGCCGAAAATGTTCGTGCGGAAAGTCCGCTCTATCTGCGCTTCCTCAATGTCCTCCGGGTCCTCCTGAGCATGCTGCTCGCCTGCATTGTTGACCAAGATGTCAAGCTGGCCGAATTTCCCGATCGTTTGCTTCACCGCATCCTGACAGAACGATTTTTCACCGATGTCGCCGCGGATCAGCAGGGCCTCGCTACCCTCATTTTCGACCAGTTCCCTAGTTTTCTCCGCATCGCGGTCTTCGTCCAGGTAAACGATGGCCACCTTCGCGCCCTCACGCGCATAAAGAACCGCCGTAGCCCGCCCGATCCCGGAATCCCCACCCGTTATCAGCGCGACCTTTCCCGCCAGCCGTTCCGACCCGGCATGTCCGTCATCATATAAAATGGGACATCAGAGCGGCTTGAGCATTAGAGGCTCTGGCTCGTTTGTGTGATTGATTATGCTGCTTGTTTTTGATGTTGCAAGCGACGTTGTTGGATTGTCTGTTTCTTGATCTTCTTCCTTTCCCTGAGAATGGCTTTGTCGCGGCCGAAGTAGACGTCAGCTGGTGTGACGTTGTTCAGGCTCTCGTGGTAACGCTGGTTGTTGTAGTAATCGACGAAGGCCCCGATTTGGCGTTCGAGATCACCGGGTAGGTAGTAGTTCTCCAGCAGAACCCTGTTCTTCATGGTCTGGTGCCAGCGTTCGATCTTGCCTTGGGTCTGTGGGTGGAATGGCGCGCCGCGGACATGCGTCATTTTCTGATCCTCCAACCACTTGGCCAGATCGCCTGAGATGTAGCATGAGCCGTTGTCGCTGAGCAGACGTGGCTTGTGCCGCACAACCGCCCGGTCGCAGCCTGACGCTGTGAGAGCCAGTTCAATCGTGTCCGTCACATCTTCGGCCCGCATATTTGTGCAGAGCTTCCAGGCGATGATGTAGCGGCTGTAATCGTCCAGGATCGTGCTGAGATAATACCACCCCCAGCCAATGATCTTGAAGTAGGTGAAGTCAGTCTGCCACATCTCGTTGATGGCCGTTGTCTTATCTTTGAACTCATCGTCCGCTTTGATCACCACGTAATCCGGTGCGGTGATTAGATCAGCCGCTTTCAAAATACGGTAAGCCGATGATTCAGAGACAAAATACCGCTTCTCATCGGTGTATTTGACGGCCAGTTCCCGTGCGGTCAGCGCTTCATGTTCCAGCGCAAACTCAATCAAGTCGTCACGGCGGGCATCAGGGATGCGGTTCCAGACCGATCTTGGGCGCGGGGCTATGTCTGCCAGCGCATCGAACCCACCGTCGACGTATCGATCATACCATCGATAGAATGTCGTTCGAGGGACGCCCAGCATGTCGAGGGTCTGCTTAACCGGCAGATGTGATCCCTCAACGGTGCGGATGATCTCCAGTTTCTCGGATGCAGGGTATCTCATTCCCCGAAATCCCCAGCCCCTGTCATGCTTTTTTTGAGCAGACGGTTCTCAAGCGTCAGGTCGGCGACGCATTCCTTCAGGGCCAAGGACTCAGAACGCAAATCCTTTACCTCAGGCGATGTGGCCTGCCGCGCCGTGTCGCCAGATAACCGGCGCTTGCCCGCTTCGAGAAATTCCTTCGACCAGCTATAATACAGGCTCTCAGCAATACCCTCACGGCGGCATAGCACCGAGATGCTTTCCCCGCCGCGCAGGCCTGCCAAAACAATGCGGATCTTCTCCTCCGCAGAATAAGTCTGGCGGGTCTTGCGGCGAATGTTCTTGACCACCTTCTCGGCGGCGTCTTTCGATGTCTGCGGTTTCTTTGTCATCTCAATCTCCTAATCGATAAGATGAACCAGAAATCCTCCGCTATTCAAATCCTCAAATCTGTCCCAAGGGTGCTGACGTCAGACACCAGCCAGTATAATGCGCTGACCCAAGCCCAGATTGCGGCACTGCCGCCGCGCTGGTGTCTGATGCGCACCGCAGGAATGGATAAGGCAGGATGGGTGGCGCAACGCTTTATCACACCCGATCAGTCGGGCGAGGATCAGGCCCAAGTCCCGTCACAGGGTTATCAAGCGCCACACGGCAATGCGCCGCAATTTGATCAGGGTGACTCCGATGACGTTGTAGAGGGTGCGCGCGCTCTGGTTGATGAACTCTACTATCACCAGATAGAGGCCGATGCCGCAGGCGGGCCCGGGCCCTTGGACCCTGTGAACTCGTTCATGTATTTCACCGACGATATCGTCGCTTGGCTCAACTCCGGAAACGTGCAGGCGCATCCCTTGTTCGGGGCACAGGATTTCGACGGTTCTGTTCAGTCGGCGAGACCCGATCCCGACCGGCCGATGTTCCGCGGCATGGTGACGATCAATGTCGACTTCACCAACTTTGGCCAGCCGCAGCGCGCGGTATTTTACCTCCGGGCCGACACGACCAAGCCCGGCGCGCCCTTCCGGATATTCAACGTCGAGCATGACGGCTGGTCCTACCCGTAACATTCGGAGAATTAAGACATGACCTTGAACCACTCCTCAATGGCAGGAGCACAGCGTCTCGCGGTCGCCCTTGCCGCCTGCATCCTGATGGTGACGCCCCTTGCCTCCATGGCCGAGGAGGCCAAAGTCGCTTCACCTGACGTTGAGGCCACGAGTCCTGGTGTTCTCGAAACCACCACCGCGACCTACGAGTTCACGCCAGTCACCTGCGTCATCTACGTTGAGGATGGCGTCCCGGATATCGAAGTTCAGGGACCGGGTTTGGCAACCGATGGTGAGAGCTTCTATTTTGATTTCTCCTCAACCGCGAACGAGATGACGATCGAGCTGGGGGTGGACGAGCCCTATGAATCGGTGGGCCGAAAACTCCAGGCCGGTCAGTATGTCTCGACCCCGTTCGAAGTCGACGTCTCGGACGGCATTATATCGGTGACAGGCCTCAACCTTGTCGACGGGCAGAGCGAACCGGTGGATCCCAGTGCCAGCCTGCGTATCGACTGCAACAAATAACCTGAAGGCAAGACAATGAAGAACCTCAGATTCGGCCTGATTGTGGCCAGCTGTTTCGTCGGCGCCGCTATGGCGCAGGGTGTGCCTGTCTATCAGGAAACCGGTGTCATCACGATGACGCTCGGGACGGAAGAAGCGACCCATTACACCGCATGGAATACCGTCCCCGGTGATGCGACCCGTCAGGTGCATACGGCAAGCTGGTTGATCCTCAAGCCGATGCTGTTGGGCGGCGTGAACATCTCTCCCGATGATGTGTTTGTCACGCTGACCACGCGTGACACGGTTTCGCCGGAATCCGGGCAGCCCGAAATGCGGGTCGAATTCTCGCTCGATCCTGTCACGCTTGATCTCAAGACCGATCCGGCGGCAACCCTGACCTACCATCCGGCAGACATGGACACGGATGTCTACTATGCGTTGACGAAAGGCAGTTTCCAGATCGAAAGCGTGACCAGACTTGAGGACGACACCTTGGCGATCATCGCGACGGCCGAGGGTGAGATGTCAGGTCAGCAAAGCTATGACATCGGCCACAATCCAAAAGACATCCTGCCGCTGAGCGCACGTTTCGAGCTTCAGCAGGTGGTCAATAGGGGTAGCATTCCGCTCCCTTGAGAAAAAACCGCACCCAGTATTTCAAATGACAGACCTTGGGAAAATCCCACATGGATGTCAGCTTTCAACAGTCCGGTAGGACATGGTCGCAATTGCAGAGAAAGTCCGGAATCCGCCGTTCCTCCAAGATGCCTTTTCAACTGCACGGAAACTGCGCTGTGGCAGCGAACGGCAGTAAGGTCCGATTGTGTTGAAAAACTCGAAAATTCGACCGGCACATTTTTCCGCCGAAATCCATTGATTCATTCAAGTCGGCGCTGAACGATCAGTGCAGGCCATGACGACCTCTCACATTGCCAAGTCAGCGGTTTGGCCGACCCCCTCGTGGAATTTTCCGACAAGCTTTCCATGGACCACTTTTCTAACAGTTTTGGCCAAAATCGGAGTTTTTCAACACAATCGTCCCGCACTGCGGTTATTCGCTTCAGCCAGATCCAGTGTCCGCTTCAGGTGCGTTGGCCTCCAGGGCCCGATAGACTGTCATGCGCGACACGCCGAGATCGCGAGCGATCTTGGCCTTCGACACGCCCTCCGATGCCAGCCTGCAGATTTCGCCATCGTCCACTCGTTTCTGCCGCCCCTTGTAGACGCCTTTGCTTTTTGCGGCGTCGATACCCGCGCGCTGACGGTCACGGATGAATTTCAACTCCATGTCAGCCACCATGCCGAGAACGGTAATGACTATGCGGCCCATATCGCCCGCGGTGGTGACTTCGGGTTCCAGAACGCGCAGCGACGCTCCTTTGGCATCAAGCTCATGCACCAGATTCAGAACGTCGCGTGTCGAGCGGCCAAGCCGGTCGAGGCGATGCACGACCAGCTCGTCACCGTCGCGCAGAAATTCTAGAACGGTGGCCAGCTCGGTTCGGTCGTCGCGGGAGGCCCCGGAGCCCGTCTCGGCGCGGATGATTTCGCACCCTGCCACCTTCAACCTGGTTTTCTGGATTTCGAGGTCCTGACTCGTGGTGCTGACGCGGGCGTATCCGATCCGGGGCATGGCAATCTATCACATTAGGGTGGCTAACGCCCTGATACTGTCACAAATGCTGTCGCGCCACTCAATTGCGACATTTCGTTCTGTCACAACTGGCCGTCACCTGTGGGTGTGCCCAAATGTGACGCTTTCGCACCCCACATGCGCTCCAGTGGGATACCCTCGATTGTCTGCTTTAGATCTTCTTGCACGTGATAAAAGTGAATCATCAGGTGGTTGTTCACACAAACAGTTAAAAGCTCAAACATAAGTGGCCAATCACGTTTGATTAGTAACGTATCGTAATCTATATTACGTAATACAATATTAAATACGATACAATATTACGATTGGATGGATAAAATGGCACGACCACGCGCAGCATCAGACGAACAGATAATTGAAGCAGCAGATCATTTGGCAGCGGAGAAAGGTTGGCGAACGGTCTATGCCAAGGCTGTCCATGAACACATGAATGTTGGCGGCTCTCTCTCCACCTTCACTAAGGTGATCAGCGCATGGCGTGCAACGAAGCAAGAAGAAGAGGGTGATGTAGAAGCCCCCGCCAACGAGGTTGTCGAGGATCGTGCATCGATCATAGACGAAGGTCTGACCAGCATCGCGGGAGCACTAAAAGCCATGCGCACAGCAGTCACGGACGAAATTGACCGTGCAGTCGCAGATGAACGCAAAAAATCCGATCGGATCAGAGCCGACGAGCGGGATCTGCACGAAAAGCAGATCGCACAGCTGACAGCAACGATCGACGCCATTAGCGCAGAGAATGATGGCCTGGCAACAGAGGCGCAGGAAGAATCCACGCGTGCGGATAATGCGGAAGATGAATTGCAACGCGTGACCGCACGAACTGAGGATCAGGCAGGGGAAATTCAAAGGCTCGCCCAGAAGATCAAAGACGACAACGCTACACGGGAAGCCCTCAAGTCAGAGATCGAAGCACTGCAAAAGTCGGCCCTGGATCTGCAAGCCGTGTCAGATGCAGCCGTCAAAAAGGCGGAAGATCGGGCCGACCAAGCATGGTCTCGTATGGACGCATTAGAGCAGCGCCTTGCGCCCGTGATCGACCTGCCCCGCCCAAAAGATAAACCTTAGGGGCTGTGCCCGCATGTCAGAGGTTGATCCATAAGCCGTTGAAACAGAAACCTCGCCCTCAAGCACCAGAGCCGCGTCATAATCAGCACGCCCCCTTGCGAGATGACGGTCAAGGCTTTCTTCAGCTGGGATAATCGTTCCATGCCCGCTCATCTTCTCTTTTAACACGAGATCGCTTTCCGGTCCCGCAAGCTATTCGAACTGAGCATCGAGGATTTGGCCGGAGGTGGAAACATGCGCGTAGCCGATCATTTTCATACAGCTATTTTACACACGGTTTCTGCACGTTTAGAGCTTACTTGCTGACGCGCGACGCGATCCATCAACAAAAATAATTGGCGAGGTGATTTTACCTTCGGATGCAGCCGCGTTCTTGGTCGCAATTAATCGCTCATCCTTCTTGCCCATATGCCCTACGTCCACAATGACATAGAAACCGCTCACGGTTTCTTCGGCCACCTTGTAGGTTTCCAGTTGCTTGGTATAGCCATCAACTATCTTGGGATTTCGCGATAGCTTGATCTCTACGACTGCTCTCCCCAAAAATCCTGCCGATACTTTGAAATCAACTGGTCCGTTGCCCGTCTCAGCTTCGGGCGTCAGATCGAGGTTATTCGCTTTACAGTAGGCGTGCGCGACCGCAAAAAATAGCCGCTGCGCAGAAATCTCGGGTCGAGGCTTCCCTTGATGATAAAGCTCTTCTGAAAACCGACGATCTTCGATCAAAAAGCGGAATTGCTCGATAATTATTCTGACAACGGTTTCGACGCCTGCAAGGTCCATTTTCGGTGGAGCTGATATTTCCAAAGGCTCTTGCTGAGCCAAAGTGGCGGCGATTTTCCGCCAGAACACCTCGCCCAGAGGATCGCCATGCATGTCGTAGGCCGTTGGATTGGCACCTCGCAGCATTTCCATGAAAGTTTCGAATGAGGACTTATCCGAAAGTGCCCATCGGCGGATTTCACCCTTATCCTTCTTACTCTTTACCCGCCACATCCGAGCAATCTGAACATTCACCCGAGACCGCAGCTCCGCGTTCTTCGATGCAGCATCCGCCACATCCGACCAATCCGTCGCAATCGGAAGGTCGCGAAGTATGTCACTGGGAACGAGGATAACCGGGTCACAAGGCCCCACATAAGGGTTAATCGCCAATTGCGCGGTATAGCTCTTCCCGTTCTTCAAATTGAGGGTCATTTCTTGGGTCGGGATGCCAAGTTCCGGAAGGATACGCTCGTTAAGCCTCAGAAGATCACCCAAGATAACGTTTGTGGTCATATCGCTTATGCGATCAGGGCCTACGCCGTTTTCGAACAAGGCCATAGCGACAAAAAGGTCAGGGTCTTCGATACCAAGTTCTACAATCTGTCGTGCTGTTTCGATATACTGCCCTGTCATGTCTGATCCCGATCCGCTCCCAGAAACCGATTGAGAACCATAGCCTAGGCAGGTCCATTGGATCTCTGGGAACGTCAGAAGTCGCGCTGCACTCTTCCAGGCTACGTCAGTGGGATTCTTCGCTCTGACAAGAAATTTTATGATTTTCCCGAAATGCGTCTCGTAGGTAATACGTGCCCCGCTTGAAATCTCCGCGTGACTTGATTCTGCGAGTAGTAGCGGGTCGATAAAAAGCTTCGTATCAGAATTTAAAGTCGGGTCGAGGATGCCCCGACTTTCGAGCTCTTTGGAATCAATCCCATAGTGCTCTGAAAATCTGATTGGGTTGCTTATTTTCCCCATTATATCGAACGCTTCACGAGTTGCGCGTTTTGTGGATCATAAACATACCTCGCAATCGTGCCGTCTTTAATCCGCTCGACCGCCTCCTTGATCACAAAAAGCGGCACGAAAAACCACTCACGCGGCACAACCGGCCGCCCAAAGCGATCCAAGATCTCAATCTCAAGCCGTGTGGGTTCGAAGATGCGATGGATCAGGTTTTCCAGCTTCGTTCGGTTGATATTATAGAGTTCATAGGTCGCCACGATCTCTACATTGGCCATTAAGAATGTCGGCTGGAGATGCGCTCCTGCAATGCGCTTTTCCACGCTCATGTTGGTCACACCGATCTTATGCACCAGCTCTCGATTTTCCGCGATAAGCGGATGATCGGCCTTGCTGCGCAGCACATAGATTGTGCCGCTCGCCTCATCGCCGTCGATCGTTTGGTCGGAAAACAATGGACCAGCGGTTGGTTCTGTGATCCGGCGGCCAGCCTCATCCTTGTTCAACGCACGCTGAAGCGAGCGCATCAGCATGTTGCTCTCGGTGCCATTGTCAAAGATCACTCGCAACCGGGCATCAGTGCGCCCTTGATCAGTGATGGTGATCTCACCCTTTTCTGCGACATAGGCCTTCTGACCGCTGACGATGAAGAAACGCCCCTTTTCGATCTCGGCCTTCATCTCGAACGGACGTGTTTCGCGCAGGCCACTATTCAACTCATTTTGCACCTGTTCGAAGAGCGGTTTGAATGTGTCGAAATCCTCACATTTGTCGCGGTTCGCGATGTCTTCTGCCGCCTTCTTTTCTGCAGTTGAACGAACGTGCCTCAGTTCTGTGATCGGGAGGGCATCAACGTCGATCCCGAGCTCCGCCAAAAGAGCATCATCATCGAGTTCATCGCTGGCAGCAGGCAAAGTTGGCTCAGACCCTCTCAGAAGCCCTTGATGGTCCAGCGGCTCCACCAGATCACGACATTCCTGCACTTCGCGCATACGATCCAGCCGGACGGCGTAGAGGCGCTCAAAAAAATCCCCGTCTTCGCCATGTTGCGGCTGTCGCCCCTGCTCTTCGGTAAAGCGCTGTATCTCTTCAAAGCCGGCGATGATACGCTCTTCTCGCGGCGTGCGGCTGACGGTCTTTTTTGGCTCGATCTCAATGCCAAGCTCGGCCAGTAAAGCATCATCATCCGGGGTAAATTCTTTAACCATTGGCGGCCTCCTGCTTCATACGGGCAAGAAAAGCGACACCTTCAGCCATCTTCTTTTCCCATGCATCAGCCGATGTGATGGACGGTAACCGCCCCCGCTCCTGCTTAAACTTCACTGCGCGGCGCGCCAGATCGCGTGCCTCTTCAGGGGACAGCTGCACTTTCTTGGCGGAGATTACCGCTGCAACCTGCTTGAGGCTTTCCTCATTCATGCTTTCGGCAAGGATGGCATAGGCTTCACCAAAGGGATTAATCCGGTCGATCAGGTCGATATCGAGTTCGCGCACGTCCATTGCAAACTTGCGCACACCGTCAATCAGTGCCGTGTTGCCGTTTGTCTCTGGATCGTTTGAAGCGGAAAGCGCTATCTCCTTTGCCTTCTGGGTCAGGTTCAGGGCAGCGACCGCATGCTGGCGCACCGCCTCCTGATCCTCAGCATCTAGCTCGGGAAACTTCGCCCCGACGATTTTGCCCATTCGGACCTGGGTCAACTCCTCAGGCACAAGTTCGGGATCAAACAGCCCGCGTTCGATTGCTGTCTTGTCCTGAACAAAAGCAGTGATCACCTCGTTCAGGTCGTCATTGCAGATCCGTTGTGCAAATTCACTTTTAGGTTCAGCGAGGCCTTTGATCTCGATCTGGAATTGACCACTGTGCTTGTCAAAGCCAACATTTTCCTTCTTCGGATCATAGCCGTTTTCGCCATAATCAAATCCCTCGACAGGTCCACTTTTGGCGCTCTTTGCTGTGAAATTAAACCGGGGAGCAAGCACCTGCTCCATGAGCAAACTTGCTGCAATAGCCTTGAGCGTGTCGTTCACAGCCTCGGTGACTGCCGCTTCAGCAGCATCCGGCTCGGCAATCAAGTTGGTGAAACGGGCGCGTGATTTGCCGACCGCGTCACGGGTAGTGCGGCCAATGATCTGCACGATTTCAGTCAGGCTGGCGCGATAGCCGACCGTCAGCGCGTGTTCACACCAGACCCAGTCAAAACCCTCTTTGGCCATCCCTAGGGCGATGATGATGTCTACATGGTCACGGTTGTTCTTCTGAGCAGGGTCTCTCAACGCGGCAGAAACTTTTTCGCGCTTCACAGCCTCATCATCCACCAGATCGGCGATCTTCAGAACCCGCCCCTCGGGGGTTTTCACGAGATGAAACCCGGTAATAGGGTCCATTTTCTGCCATTTCCCCAGAGCCTCGATAATGTGCTCTACTTCTTTGTGTTTGTCCTTCGTGCTTTCGCGTGCATTCACGTTAGGGATGTGCAGGATCGTCTTCTCATTCGGATCAAGCACCTTCAGGATGTCGTCAGCATAGGAGCCGGAGTAGAAGAAATAACCAATATCAAGGGTTTTTAAATATTTGTAGCCGTTCAACTGCTCATAGTAGGTGTAGGTGACCGTATCGAACTTGGCCTCGTTTTCAGGCACCAGGATCGGCGCCGCATCGCCGCGGAAATAGCTGCCGGTCATCGCCACGACATGCACGCTGTCGCGGGTGATGAAGTCATTGAGCTGTTTGCCGAGAATGTTGTCCTCGCTGGATGAAACATGGTGGAATTCGTCTACGGCAATCAGCCGATCGTCGAATGCCTCGATTCCAAACTTCTCCACGGCAAACCGGAATGTGGCATGGGTGCAGACCAATATCTGGTCGCTGCTTTCAAGGAACGCGCCGACCGATTTGACCTTGCCGCCATCCGTTCCGGGCGAGTTACACAAGTTCCATTTCGGCTCGACCTGCCAATCGGCCCAGAAGCCGAACCTGCTCAGCGGCTCGTCATTGAAACTGGCTCCAATCGACTTTTCCGGCACCACCACGATGGCCTGTTTGACCCCTTGGTTGTGCAGCTTGTCCAGCGCGATGAACATCAGTGCGCGGGATTTGCCGGAAGCGGGGGGCGACTTAATCAACAGATATTGTTCGCCCCGCTTTTGATACACGCGCTCCTGCATCTGGCGCATGCCCATCTCGTTGGATTTGGTCGATGCGCCATTGGCTTCATATTTGACGGAGACGGAGGGGACTTGGTTTTTCATGTTGTTTTCTTTCTGGCGTCTGCGACATCTTCCGTTCCAAGGTAGGCGATCAAGACCCGATCAAATGATAATGCCGCGATACAGACATCATAACAGCATGATTTATATTTGTTTTTCAAATCTCACCCTCCTGCCCCCGTCGTCATAATCAAAACCCGATCAATTCTTTTCCAAGCTACGCCCATGCAGGCACATAGCCGGCACGCGGGCGCTCTGCATCTGCTGGCCGGATCAGGCCGGCGTCCAGTGTCGCGCGGATAACCCGTGACGCCTGCGCTGCGTTCTGATCGTCGATGCCGAGCCGTTCGCGCAGTGTGGCGTTCGTCATCTTCTGACCGCCTACGTATTTCAGTGCGGCATGCTGGAAACATGCACGCACGGCCTCTTCCGGTGTCATGTCGGCAAAGCGGCGCGGCGCAAACAGGACCACGCGCACAGCGTCGCCTTCCATGCGGAAATCCGGGGGTGGCAGCTGGTGCAGCTCAACTGCCGTGATCACCTTGTCGATGCCGGTGCCTTGCTCTTCGCACAGCTTCATGCGGCGCATCAGGGATGCGAGGGCCTCGTTGCGGGAGCGGGGTGGTGTATCCAGAAACCGGTCCGGGCTCATCAATGGCGCGCCGGGGTTCGTGATTTCCATGCGGTCGCTGAACAGCTCGATCAGCGGGCCTGCGCCGGTGATCGTCATGTCCTGGTGGATCAGCGCGTTGGCGATCAACTCACGGATCGCGATTGACGGGTAAAGCGGGCGTTCCTCGCGGAAAGCTTTTCCGATCAGCTCGTTTCGGGGCAGAAGGCCGTCGATGTAATCCACCAACCCCTGAAACCCCGCTGCATAGCCGCGCTGGCCGTCCTGACGGTGGCTCACATCATCTGCGCGGCCAGTGCCTGCATAGGCGACGAAGCGGACGCCTTTACGCTCTACCGAAGGACCGAAATCGGCCAGCTTTTTGGCATAGAGGATCGCCCCGAGATTGGTGATGTTCCAATGGTCGCTGACGTCCCGCTGGATCAGACGATCCGCCAGCAGCTTATCGAATATCCCCTGTCTGTTATCAGGTAAGGGTTGTGCGGTCAGATCGAAATAGATGGCGTAGTCCAGCCGCGCCAGAACCTCGTCACCGGTGAGGAACTGCGCGGCGATGCCTGTTTCCCACGCATAGGGCTGTAGCTTGGCCCAGAGGGCGCGCAGGCGCTCGGGATGGGCGGACAGGCGAGGTGTGGCGCTGCCGATGCGCAGATAGGCTGTGCGGTCAAATTCTACGGGGGCCGTGGCGGCGGCGGGGATGGTAAGCAGGATCAGGCGCGCCCCGTCATGATCCACCTCTTCAAAACGGAACTCGATGCCGGGTTGCAGGTGGTTGGCGATCCACAGTTCCAGCGGCTGGCCCTTCTCCTTTTTCACCGTCGGGTCGAACGTCGTGCCTACGGCGGCATGGTCACTGTCGCGCACGCCCCAGATGACATAGGCGAAATGCTGATCGGCCAGACGTGCGGCGTTGGACAGGGCCGAGATCAGCTTGCCGATCAGCGGCCCATCGGCATTGTTTTCCTTGAATTCGATCCACGCGGTTTCCGCCGGTTTGGCGCGCAGGTCATCGACCAGTTTGCGGGTGCGATCCGCGCTCATCACCGGATCAAGCGTCATGCGGGCACCTTGGTGGTCATCTTCGTATACATCTGAAACAGCTTTTCGAGCCGCTCGGTGTCGTTGCGAAAGCGGCGGCCGATGTAGATGCGTTCCAGCACCTCGTCATTGCGGGCGTGGGCGGCGCGCAGGTTTTCAGGCATGGTGTCGGGATTGTAGAGATCGGCGATGGTGGCGGGGAAATGCGCCTCGCGGGCGAGCAGGATGTCCTCGGCGCATCGCGTCAGATCGGCTTTGTTCTTCTCGGTGAGTTTCGGAATCGGGAAGGTATGCCAACCGATGGTGTTGGAATAGCTGAAACGCATCTCAAGTCGCACGCAGACCGTGCCGATCCAAACCCAGTGCAGACGCGAGGCGACTAGCGCCATGTTCCATAGGGGAGCATCGTAGATAGCGTAACACTTATTTGAAAAGACAACATTCCCTGGCAACAGGGTTACCGGTAGAAACTCTCTGTTTTCCGAAGTGATTGCAGGGACAGAGATTGTAAACTCCTCTGCCGTTCCTTCTATCTGCATAAACCTGTGTGGTGGGACTTTTGTGTTTCTCGTAGTCGGTGCGCTACTGTTCAAACGCATTTCGCGCACGCGATCAATTCTCTCGGCAATGAACGGGATCGTTAGAGCCTCGGTTAGTTTTTCATCCTCAATCCATATGCAATATCTTGGCAACGCATTGAGAACTTCATTTGCTCCCATAAATGGGCGAACAAACTGTTCAGGCAAAACATTATTTGAAATCCACTCACGCGCTTCCTGCGCTGTCATCAGGAAATTACCGCCATCGGTAGGCATGTTACCACGCAGCATCTTTCCTCTGCCTTCGGGTGTGCGTGCAATTTTACTCACTATAACGTTCGGACCGGCCACTAGATAGGCGTTGATGTTTTCGACTTCTTTCAGAACGGTTTCACCGTCACTATTTAACGCATAAAGCCTACGCACCGAGCCGACGTGGTTGGAGACAGCCACAATGACTACCGTCACGCCTGCGTTGTGGCTGGCCAAATTTGCCCATTTAAAGTTTGTGTGTGCAAATACGATCTCGTGCCCTGTTTCGAACATCAGCGGCCAGAGGATCGGCACCTGCTCTCCCTGACAGATGGAATTGGTGGACACAAAGGCCGACACAGTTGGCGTGTGTAGCCCGTAGTCAGCAGCCTTCATGAACCAACCCGCGACATAATCCAACGACTTCCAGCTTTTGGTGCGCCCGTCAAAAATGCGCTTTAGATCTTCTTTCTGCTCTTTTGTTTGCCATGCGCTGCCAAGATAGGGCGGGTTGCCGCAAATATACGTCTCGCCCCCTTCATTCTCGAAATCAATCTGCGCTTGCTCCAGCGGCGACATGAACAGATCATCCGACTGAAACTTCACCCCCGTCCCCGTGGGCGGACAGATCGACAGCCAGTCGAGCCGTAGCGCATTAGCGCAGGTGATCCAGTTGCGCGCATCCAGCGGCAGGAATTCGGCCAGCGCCTCTTTCTGGCCCAGATAGGTCACATCGCACTGATACTCCGCGATGATCAGCGCAAGGCGGGCGATCTCGGCCGAGAAATCCCGCAGCTCAATCCCGCGGTAGTTGGTCAGGGGAATGTCACTGCGCCGCCCGGGCGTGCCGATGCGTTTGTTCAGCGCGAACTCAATCGCGCGGATTTCCTTGTAGGCAATGACCAGAAAGTTGCCCGACCCGCAGGCGGGATCGAACACCCGTATCTTGGCCATGCGCGCGCGCAGGTTTGCCAGCTTGCGGGCATTGTCCCCCGCCGCCTCCAGCGCCTCGCGCAGATCATCAAGGAACAGCGGGTTCAGCACCTTCAGGATGTTCGGCACGGAGGTGTAATGCATCCCCAGTGCGCCGCGCTCCTCATCATCCGCCACGGCCTGGATCATCGAGCCGAAGATATCCGGATTGATCTGGGTCCAGTCCAGCGAGCCGATATGGCTGAGGTAGCGCTGCGCGATCTTGGAAAAGCGCGGCGCCTCGGTGCTGCCGGAGAACAAGCCGCCGTTCACATAGGGGAAGGCATCGGCCCAGCGGGGCAGCTTGGCCCCTGCCCTATCCGCAATAGCGGTGTTCATCGCGCGGAAGACTTCGCTGATGATTTCGTGTGTGTTGGAGCCATCGCGGTTCGACATCTGGTCGATCGTCGCGGTGAACAGGTTGTCGCTGACAAAGATATCGGTGTCTTCGGCGAAGAAGCAAAAGATCAGCCGCGCCATGAAATGGTTCATGTCATGGCGGCGCGCGGCGGTGCCCCAGTCGGGGTTGTCCTCGATCAGTTTGACATAAAGCCGGTTGAGGCGGCTGGTTGCGCGGATGTCAAAAGCGCTTTCGCGGATCTGTTTGACGGTGGAGATGCCCGCCAGCGGCAGGAAGAAGCCGAAGTGATCAGGGAAATCGGCATAGGCGCAGGCGATGGTGTCGCCGGTGGTGATGTCCTCGGCCTCAAGGTCAATGCCATCGGTGGTAAGGATGAACTTCGCCTTGGCCTTGGTGGTGGCCCCGCTGGCTTTGAGGGCTGCGAGAGTCTGGGCCACCTCGCCCTTGGCGCAGGTCTTAAGGTGGATGTTGTTGGTTTGAAGAACGCCGCCAAGGTCGGACTTGTTCGACGCGCCGGTGCGCAGGCGTTTGATGGTGGTCTCTTTGTTGCCGAAAGCCAGCAGAAAGGCATAAGGAAATTCGTCATCATCGAACGGCTGCTCGGCCAAATCGGATATGGCCTCTTCGATTTCAACAGCGTTCATGCGTCACCCTTTATGCAATCGGAAATGTGGCGTGGCTTAGTAACAGTGATGTATTGAGTAAGCGACCATACCCAACAGATAACAGATAACGCTTATCGGTTACCTATTATCTGTTATCTTCTGCGACCATCAATTTCAGCGTTGGCCGGAATGTCCAGGCCGCCGGCTCTCAGGCACTCATACAGCAGCTCTTTTTGTGTCAGCCGTCGCTTTTTTGCTTCCGCAGCAAATGCCTCCTTTATTGGTTTAGGGACATTCGTAAACGAGAACTGGACGCGCGGCGCATCCTTCAACGCTGAGGATTTGGCCCTGCTTACGCTCGGGAGGGGGGCCGCCATCTCCTTGATCTTGCGAGCGCTGTCATCGCCATCAAAATCGTCTTCAAGACTTACACTGACTTTTGCCATGATCCGCTCCTGTAATAATCGATAAGGCCTCTACTTTGCAGATCTGCTAGGACGGTCTGCGCAGAGGTCTTGGCCGCGCCTTGCGGGGCCATGCCTGTTGAGGTCATTTCCTTGAAACCCGTGCGATGTGCGCACATCGCCTTCAGTCGCGGAATATTCTGGGCATCCAAGGCGTCCACAATTGCCTGCGTGATATTGGTGTGCGCATCCACGTCCATCATCACGACAAGCGCCGGAATGTCCTTTTCCATCGTATCGGCAACGCTCTGGACATGGGAAAAGGTGCGCCGAGCCCCCTTGGCATCCGCTTCATTGGCCTTTGATGGAATGAGGATCAGGTTGGCAGCAGCGATGGCGTGCATTGCCATCGCTGACTTGAAGCCTGCGGTATCCACGAAAATTGCGTCATACGCGGGGTCGGATTTCTTTAGAGCCCTGACCGTAGGCAAAAGCTTTTCATCGTCTTCTTCGGACAACCAGTCCAAGTCAGTCCGTTCCTTTTTCGCCCAGGCCTCGAGATGGCGTTGAGGGTCGGTGTCGATAACAGCAATTTTGGCACCGTCAGCGACCATCAGGCTGGCAAGCGCCGTCAGTAGCGTCGTCTTGCCCGCGCCACCTTTTTCCTGAACTACGCTAATAACTTGCGTCATGAAGCACTCCTGTTTCCACAACAATTAACAGGTAACACCTAACAGTCAACACTTACCTGATAACAGGTAAGCCATAACTGTTATTTGTTATGGTGCATTGCCCTTTCGTTCATACCACTTTCGACAAAAACCGACAAAAGCACCGTCAGCGTGACGCGGGGCTTCACTCATCCACATCCGCCACTCTTGCTCAAGGAAATATACATCCCATGTCGGAGCCGCCTCACGTGCTTTCTCATAAGCCTCGCCAGATAGGCGAACTGTATCCGTGAGATTTGAAGCGGGCTGATCCCCGTAAATGTCAAGAAATTCAGGCTTTGGGGTAATCTCCAGAACATCGTGTAGTAATCGAAAGCGATAATCCGGCATGTGTGACGAATCTTCGTCGGCCTTGCAGATGGTTTTTACCAGCCGTTTGAATTCCTTGGACGTCGATGTCGAGCCGGTTTTGAGTTGCAATTTATCCAAACCTATCCGCCAAACCTCTTGCTTCCCGCAATGCTTCCGGGCGAGTTCATAGAGACGACGTTCCAGAGGCTTCCTTAACTGGAAGTAAGCTTTGTGAAGGGTAAGAACGTTCTTGTTTTCAATTGCTTTTACCAGCCAGTCACCCATTTCTAGCTCAACGCTCAGAAGCCGTCCCGTCGAGTCTTCTTTGACGATACGAGCGTCTGTAATGAACGAAATCGAGCGCCATTCGCCTATGCCGTGGTCATGAATATTTGTTTCGATCTGCGTGAACTGAAGCCGGGTGAGGGCACGACGCAGTGTTGCATAGGCTTGTCCAGTCGTGTGCCGGTTGGTTGCCTTCAGGAGGTCATGAGCCGAGATCTGGACGCGGCGCCCGATCTCTTGGCCTTCATTTTTTGCTGCCATCAGCTGACTGAGAACATATATCAAGATATCCCGGTCAAAGACGTTTGCGCGGCCCTCTTCAGCGGCCGGCGTAATTTTCACTTTAACATTACCCTGCTCATACTGAAACGCTACCATGTCCTTTTTGACCGATAACGAGAAGAGGGGATACTCCATCGATGCTCGATCGCTTTTCGGCGTAGCGTCGAGAATATCGCACACGAACAGATCCGGTTCAGCGTGCCTTTCTGGTAGGAGAGCCGTGCGTTTTCTTGGTCTAGCCATTATTCGATACTCTACACACCGTTCTTCGACAGTCTACCCACCTTTGGGCAAGTTCTTCGATACTCTACACACCTTTCCTCGATAGTCTACCCACCATTCTTCGATACTCTACACACCAGCCCCTCAGAATGTGGTCATTTTAATGTTTTATATCATATGCTTAGGGTTTCTCCGATTCTCGTAACACTAGTATTAACACAAATATAACACACACCTTCGCGTCGCTTGAAAAGCGATCAACGGCTTCCCTTCATCCTTCAGAATAATTTCATCAAATATGTCATGAGCGGCAGAGCATGCGACCGGCACGCTTAGGTTTTACCAATACTGGAAAGGCGTAACTTTGTTTTACGAACGGTCAGACCTAACAGTTTTGTTTTACGAACACCTTCTTGAAGGTGTTCGTAAAACAAAACTCCACAAAATGCGGCAATTATAAAACAGAATGATAAAAAGTCCCCATATGAGCAGAAAGACTTTTTCTCATTTTTCGTTTATCTATGACGACTGATGAGGAGAGTAACATGGCACATGGGAGAAACGGCCCGGATCTAGTGATGACGACACGTTATGTCGGGGCATCAGAAATCGGGCAGATGACCAATCATGAGCGGAACCGGACACCTGACGGTTTCTCTGCGATTGACGAAACAAGAACGCATCTGAACAAGATTCTGCATGGGCCTGCTACGCAACATCTTGCGCTGAAAAAGCTCTGGGATTCAGGGGTAAGGAGGCCGACAGCACAAGCCGAGCGTCCATATGTTCAGACGGTCATCAGCGCATCACCAAACTTTTTCCGAGATGAAAGCCAAGGCGTAGGGGAGTGGAACGAAGCGCGTCTCAAAAAGTGGATTGAGGTCACAATGGCTTGGCTGCGAAAAGAATATGGGCCGGATCTGGCGCATGTCGCCCTGCACTTGGACGAAGACACGCCACATCTCCACATCCTAATCGTGCCTACCTACGAACGCAGACCTCGTAGACCTGGGAAGCCTGCAAAAAACGAAACGCTCCCAGAATTCGATGCCCGCATTTTTGCTGCACAAACCGGTAAGACGACACGAACAGTCAGCCGATCCAGCAACAAATACTGGTCGAAAATCTCGGTCCGGCGCGACGCGCGAAAATCCTATCATGCAGCTGTCGAGCATCTGGGCATCGGTTATGGTCGGGATTTTGTCGCAGCCGGCCAACCATCACCCCAGAACAAAACAACTGCAAAATGGGTGAGGGAAGAGGCGGCACGGGTAGCGGAAGACCGTGCCCATTTCAGCTCAGATCGTGCTGCTCTCGACGCTGAGATCGTAGAAGCTGATGAGTATCGCCTGAAACACAGAGGTGAAGCTGAAAAAATTAAAGCCCACCAGCAAAGAAAAAGTTCGATGCTGGCGCGTGAGAAGCTCGCACTGGAGCAGATGCGAACGAAAATCGAAAGGGATCGCGATACCATCCAGAGCGCGATGCGTGCATTGCAGGGAGTTATTGACGCAGTGGGGACGACCTTGGACGTCAGGTGGCCCGATGGCATGACCGCAATGGTCGACAAGATCGAGCTTTTGATCACGAGCTTGCCCGACCAGACACGATCCGTGTCAGAGCCACAAGGCGATGGGGACTCTGATCCAAGAATGTGATCGCATCGGGGATGGGGTGAGAGATCTGTCAACATTGGTCTCACGGGCGATACTGCCAGAATGGGGGATTATGGTCATTTTCCAGACTATTTCCAAGCGGAGCGCTTAGAGCAGCCGACAATCATCATAGAACGTGCCTCAGGGGCGATGGGAGGCGCCTCTCGTGGCCTGTCGAGGGTATTTGCTGCCATGGGTAGCGCAAACTACCTTATGGCGCTGTATGAGCCTCTTTTGCGGCTCCGCCGCGGCGGAGTTATAGGCTCTGCTCCTCTGCCAATGTAACGCTGAGTTTTGGCTGTAACGAGCCATGGTTACAGATAGTCTATTGATATCATTTAACAATATGAATTTGTAACGCTGTAACCCCGTAACCGTCAAACATATATGTAATGGTGCATGCGTATGAGAGCGTGCGTATACGTATATATATATTTATTTATATTTAAGTTACATAGATAGATAGATAGTAATAAAAGGTATATTTTACAGGTGCTTACGGGTGTAACCTCATCTGTAAACTTCCTGTAACGGAGTGTAACCTCGTTACACCGTTGTTTCTAAACAATAAAATTCAATCTTTTCCGAAAAGAAGCTCCAAAAAGGGAGAAATTTACCCGTCACAGATGCCGAGAAGGCGGGTTTGCCGCGCTGTAACGCAACCTGAGCGATCATGCTTATAGCAGGCCAATGCGGCTCTTCGGGGTGCCGGGGTTTCAAAATTCAGGCGATTTTGATCATTTTGCCACTGTCCGGTTGCGACTGATGCCGATGTCGACATTTCGTGACCCGTATCAATCCGACAGCGGTCCTTTTTCAGAGCCGTTGTCCCATCGGAAACATCCACTGCTGCTAACCACAGTGATATAATGTTTTGCTAGGGGGCTGCGAGACCCCGTTGCAGATGCTTTCATCACCGTATAAAATATTTCCATTCGCAATCCTCAACAGTCCCCCGGCCGGGGGTGAGCGCCATCGAGCGTTTTTTAGCCTGATCTCCCATCCCTCAAAATATCTTCTCATTCGGCGCAGGTCAGGCTGGAGAATGAAGATGCAAAAAAGTATTTCCTTATTTCAGGTGCGGCCCGAAAAGCCGGACCCTGAAAAGCTCGGTGTGGAGCTGATCCAGCGTCGGCTTGCGCGGATCCGCCACCAGATGGAGCAAAGCCAACCGGTTTCGGACTGGCTTGATGTTGCGACCGCAATGTGGCGCATGCGGCAGGGCGGCGATGACGACAGCATCAGTGGCCTAATCAGCAAGCCAACCGTCGAGGATTTTCCGCATTACCCGACCCGGCTGTCGTCAGCGGAGCGAACCCGGATCACGGCTTGGGTGCAAAAAAGGGTCGCTGCGATACCCGCTGGAAGCCCGCTATCTGCTAAAATCCCCTTGGAAGAACGAGAGGCGCTTACTGCGGCGGCGCGTGGCATGCGCGCAGTTTATCTGACCGAGCATCAGATCGATGAGGCTTTTGCGGCCGTGCATAAAGATTTTCCGTGGCTCGTAGCGGTCACGGAAAAAGCATGGCGGATTGCTCTGCGCCGTTCGCAATCAGGATTGCCGGTCGGAGTAGGGGCCATGCTGCTGTCCGGCGCGCCAGGTCTGGGTAAAAGCGCCTGGGCCCGTGCTGTCGCCCAGGTGCTGGAGGTGCCCTCGGTGGAGATCGATGTCGGTGCAACAGGCGGCGTTTTCGACGTTCAAGGGATCGCACAGGGCTGGGGGTCAGCAAGTAAAGGTAAAGTCGTTTCAGTGATGGTGGCTGAGCGTCTTGGCAACCCGCTGATCATCCTTGACGAGCTGGATGCCGGCAGCAGCACCGCAGGAACGACCCGCGGATCCATCCCTGGCTTGTCGAAAATCCTGATGGGTATGATCGAGCCTTCGACAGCCGCCGCGTGGACGTGTCCGTATTTTCAAGTCCCAGTCGACCTGCGCCACACATCGTGGGTCGCCTCTACCAATGATTTTGCGCATATCGAGCAAGCGCTCCTCGATCGCATGACCGTGATCGAGATACCAAACCTGACGCACCAACAGCTCTTAGGTTTTGCTGAACGCGAAGCAAAAAAGCGCTTCGATGAAGAGATCGTTGGGGCCGTCGTTGAGCAAGCCGAGAGATGTCTAAGGCGAGGGTATCGGCTATCGCTTCGGCATGTGGTGCGATTGCTGGACAGAGTAGAGGAGGCGGCCGATCGGCCAATGCTGCACTGACAGAAAAGTTCAACGCATTTAACATTTTTGGCAAAACCAGCTGAAATGTTAACTGTGTTGAACATTATGGACCTGAGGCGGGCAGGGCGTGAAAGATCACCTGGTCGGCATGATGATGTAGCACACATGGAACATTACGCGGATTAAAGTTTCGTGTGTGCAACATTGGTCCGTTTCGCGGCGCGACTTGACCCAGCAATCCTTATCTCAATCAACGTCACTGACAATGCCAAGAAAAAGTGCGGATTTGGAAATATTTTTTCCGAAGTTTGTTTGACGCAGGTGGCAGTGGGGTGGTAATATAAGTAACTGAAATAAATTATGAAAAGGGAAATTTGCATGAAAATTTATGGAGAAAAAAGATGCAAATCCCCGCCCAAATTATCGGTGCCATCTGCGTTATCGCGGCACAAGTCTACGTCCTGCTCAACCAACTTGAGGCAGACGTTCTGGATGATGCCTGGAGCATAATCGATATCCTGAAATGGCAAGCCCTCGGGCAGGTGGCCGCAGCTTCAATTGCGCCGGATGGCCTCCGTTTCGTGGCCTTGGCGCTGTCCAGTTATCTCGCTGCAGTGCTCGCCATCGTTCTGATCCCCGCATGGGTGACGGGTGTATATCCGGTCATGACCTTCATCGCGTTGTTCAATGGACACCCGAGTCTGGCAATTTCTTTTGTGGGCCTGACTCTCTATGTAGCCGCGTCGTATTACGCCGTCCGGCTGCTCTATGCACACGAACTTTGAATACTGAAAGCTGCAGTCGGCCTGATGGATGGCTGCAGCCTGAAGCTGGAATTTGAAATTTCAGGTCGCGCCTTGGTGATCGGCGCACGGCCCTGACAGCACTCTCTGGAACACCTGAAACCGCGCTTGCAGGCCTCTTCAAGGCCATGGCTAATGTGTTCTCTGTAAAACAAGGATATTTTGATGAAATTTTTTAATACCGTATTGATGTCAAGCGCGCTGGTCGCGTCGGCCGCTCAAACGGAGACTCAAATTAATGGTCTCGTTACCATCACACCGGAGTGGCACGAGGCGATCGCCGCCGGAGAGTGCCTAACCCAGTCCGGTTTTGGCGCATGCGCTGCGACCGAGACCTTTGGGCCCGCGCCGAACGGCCACATCTATCAGGGCCCAACTGAGGAAACCTCCCGCCTGCTGACGCAATACAAGGTCTACTCTGAAGAATGCCGTGGCGCTGTAGGTCAGGCCAACATCGACGGCTGGTGTGCCAAGAGGAACGCCGCGCGCGAGGAGCTGGCCGCGCAAGGAGTTTGCCTGGGCGATGCCGGATTCCACCTGTGCGCTGTGGCTGCAGAAGGAGCCCTGCCGATTTTCGGCGAGTGGATATGTGGTGGAGCCAGCACAACCATCAGCGCGAGGCACTATCAGGGCAAACCTGTCGATACCATCGAGCGAATGGGGGACGATTATCTGGTGGCGTTGACCGATGGATACCGTTTTGCCGCTTTCGACGTCACAACGACATCCTTCACGTGGTATTCTCCGCAAAGCGGCGACACGTTCGAGTGTCGCGTGCCATAGGTGTCTTGGTCACGCGGTGCCGCCTTTTTTTTCGGGCATCGTTTAAAGCTTCCGAAATCTGGCAATCTTTTCAATAATTTGCCAGATTTTGGCAATTCCATGATACTGTCTGTTCACGAAGTTGTAATATTTCGGGTTTTCCCCAATATTCTTTCTTTCAGACCTAGCGCGATCAAAAGTCCTACTTAAGAAATGCTCTAGAGCCGCAGAAAATCTGTTGGCATTAGAAGGATGGACTAATGAAGATTTCCTACAATCGCCGCCTCGACGCGGTCGCAACACATGCAAATATCGCTGGCGTAAATACTCCAAATCTCACGGAGATCGAGGCTGCTATCGTGAGGGCTGTTCGTGATCGCCTTACGCATTTGCCGCAAAATAAGCGGTCGGGAGCACGTGTCACATATTTGTCTGCGGGTGCTGATGCTATGGCATATCGGTTTCCGGTAAACGGTATCAAGGTTGTGGCCATGTTGACGACCAAGGGTATCCGGATCGACCAGATTACGCGGGAAAAACGCTATCCGAAAACCCCGCAGCGTGTGCATGTGGAACTGACCGAAGCACAGCGGGACACTATCGCCAAAAATGCGGTGTCATATGCCCTGAGTGCAGCGTGATTGGAGTAATAATGCAATGATGTTGCTTCTGCTTACACTGCTCCCGCCGCGTTCATTCGCGCTTGATCCGCACCCGCAGCGGAGGGCGCTGTCATGAACAAACTTTACACCCCTTCTCTTGAGGTCGCATTCCTCGAACGCGGGCCTGCAGATGGCCGGGTTATCATCTTCCTGCATGGTTTTCCGGACGATGCCACGGGATTTCTTCCGGTCATGAACCTGCTCGCCGATAAGGGCATCCGCACGCTGGCCCCCTACATGAGGGGTTTTGGCCTTACGACTTTTCGCGACGGATCAATGCTGCGTTCGGGAGATACCGCGTCACTGATCATGGATGTGCTCGAGATCATGGACGTGCTTTGCATTGATCGCGCGACATTTGTCGGTCACGGTCTGGGCGCGCGGACCGCGCAGGGTCTTGCGGCACTTTACTCCGAGCACGTGGAGCGCCTTGTGACGTTTGGCAGCTATGCCATCGCGCCGCCAAACAAAGACCTGTTGCCGACCTACTCAATCCTGCAGGAAAATTGGTATGAGCTCCTGCTGAAAACGCCGTTTGCCGAGAGAATCCTCGAGGATGATATGGACCGGTTCGCCAGATATCTTTGGAGCATCTGGTCACCGGGCTGGTGTGCGACAGAACGTGAAATCGCTCTCGCCGGCGTTGTGAAATCGTTTATGACCCAGGATTTTGTTGAGATTGTTCTGTCCGCCTACACGGGAAAGGGACACGATGCGCGCCTTTCTGATATCCAGACGACACTTTCGGCAAGACCCAGGGTTACGGTGCCGACGACAATAATCCGGGGAGGGCAGGATCCACTGGAGCCCCCCGCCTATGTCGCCCGGGATGAAGTGTTCTTCACATCGATCAAGCAGAAAATCACCTGGCCGGATGTGGGGCATTTTGCTCATCGGGAGAAACCTGCTGCTGTCACGGAGGTGCTGCTGAATGCGATATGAGGTCGCAAAGAGAACACTCGAAGGTTTGCAAATGGGAGCGATCCTTCAGCATATTGGTTGCAAGTAAACAAAAATGTAAGCTTGCTAAAATTATTGCTTGCAAGCCTCGTTGAGAGAAGGTATGGTTAAGTTGTCTCAGGGACAGTCTACCGCCGGATAGGCGGCTGAGAAGACACTCGATGTTAACTTAACTTAACAACGTTTGTCCCTGAGGCCGCCCTCAGCGAAAGTTGAGGACGTGCCCCGCAAATGCGGGGATAGATCAGACTAATCATCTTAGTGTATACTTAGATGTGATCGATTGATCGAAACGTCTTGTCTGTGCTTACAGGCAGTAACGGGCGTTTTAGCCCCGCACATGCGGGGATATCAGAAAGGGGCTGTGGTAACGCAGCCCCTTTTCATTTGAGGGTCACGATCTCAATGCATCAAGCGTTATCGACATATTGTATTTCCGGAGCACTGCCTCGGTTGCATCATCATCATCATGGATCCAACCGCGAGATAACAGCAGTTGCATATCTTCGGGGGTATAGGCCAAGCCGTGCTTCTTTATCGCAGCGAAAATTTCTTTCGGCGTCATGCCAAGATCATATCCGATCAGATATGAGATAATACGGGCGTGATCGGTCAGAGCAGCAGTAGCGGCGTCAAAAGCTTCGCTGTCTTCTTCCCGGATCCAGACAGACCGTTGCACGAGGCCCGCATCTTTCAGGCGCCCGCGACGTTCTGCAGACGCAGTTCGCATAGAGTGTTTCTTACTTTCAGAATATGACATTTATTCCCTGATTGGTTAGAAGTAACCTTAATTTTCTGACTTACTACACTACCTCGCACGCAATAGTGTCAAGTGAACTGAGGCATATTATTTCTGCACCAGCGCTGCTTCAGACAGATTGGGATGCTGTCGATTAGCGCACCACAGGTAGATCAGACATCCGAGTGGTATAACGCGGGCTGCGATGATCCGCCCGCAGCTGCCATGGCCTCTGCATGCCTTCACTCGCCAGCACCATCGTCTTCTTCCCGAACCGATCATTCACTTGATCAAGCGCGGTCATGAGCGCTGCAGACTTTGGACGTGCGACGTCAAACAAGGTCTGCGGCCGGTCTTCGAGCCGCACCAGATCGTCCAAGAGCACGCCGGCTTTCGTAAATCCGAAGGTCCCGACGTGCGCCTTTGGCCAAGCCGCCTGTGCGCAGCGCCGTGCCGCTTCGACAAGATCGAAGGTATCCGACGACATCGGCATCATCCGGGTAGAACGCGACCCCGAATACTGAGGTCGGTCCGGTCGATGCCTGTTAGTATGATAGAAGACCGTCAGTGTTCCGGCGACGAGCCCATGTCTGCGAAGCTTTTCTGCCGCTCGTGTCGCATGTGCGGTGATCGCCTGAAACAACGTATCGAAGTCCGTCATTGGTGTCCCTGAGGAGCGCGTGACCGCCATGCCTTTACGTTGAGGCTCTACCTCGTCGAAAGACAGGCAGGCCTCGCCCTGCAGCTCCAAAATCGTGCGCTCAAGCACAACAGTGCCAACGGCACGGGCTTGCCGCAGTGGCATGTCCCGCAGTTCTGCAGCCGTGTGGATTCCTACACCATGCAGCTTCTTTTGTGTCTGTCGTCCGACGCCCCAGATGTCTCCAACCGGCACCATGGGCAGGATGAGATCCGCAAGCGCTTCATCCATCATGTCCAGAACCCCCGCGAAAATCGGGTTTTTCTTAGCGACATCGTTCGCGCATTTCGCCAGAGTTTTGGAAGATGCAATGCCGACCCGCACCGGGACGCCGATACGTTGCAGAACCTCAGACCGCATAGCGCGAGCGTGGGCCACACGATCTTTAAAGCCGGTGAAATCCAGAAAACACTCGTCGATCGAGTAGATTTCCACGTTTGGTGTGAAATCTTCATAGACCTCGACAACCCGCCGGGAGATGTCGCCATACAGCGTGTAGTTGGAACTGAACACCCGCACGCCATGCGCCGCGATCTTGTCGCGGATCAAATGCAAAGGCTCGCCCATCCTGATGCCAAGTGCTTTGGCCTCGTCGCTGCGTGCCACGGCGCAGCCGTCATTGTTCGACAGCACGATGACAGGCACATTTTTCAGGGTCGGATCGAAGATCCGTTCAGCGCTGACATAAAAGTTCGCGCTGTCGCTGATCGCGATGGGCCGCTTCACGCCAGATCATATCGCCGCACGACGCCTGCGATCACACCCCAGATCTCGCTGTCTTCGGTCAGTTCGATGTCGGGGAACTTCTCCCGGCTGTTTGCCGGAGCCAAATAATACCTGTCCCCGCGTTTGCGCAGGATCTTTGCCGTCACGGCACCCTCGACAACGGCCAAGACGGCGCGGCCGAGGCGCTTCTTGCCCGCGCGATCCACAGCAATGATGTCACCATCCCGGATCCCCACGTCCCAGAGGCAGTCCCCCTCCACACGCCACCAAAAGGTGGACGCCGGATGGCGCACGACCCAAGCCATAGGGTCGATTTCGTCCTCAAGGTCGTCCCCAGCAGGTGATGGAAACCCCGCACTGGCAGGCATGGTGACGAGGCGCATCGGAAAACCGTTGGCAGTGACAGGTTGTTCGACGCGGTGCAGAGGCATGGAAATCCTTAGTGGTTCTTATTTTGTTCTTAATCTGTCATATGCCCCGTGACTGTCAAGATTGATCCGGCTGGCGGCCCTGAAATTAAAGATCGCCCCAGTCGGATTTGAGCCCTTCGCCCGATTGATAAATGACCATTTTCTCAGTCGGAAACGGTCGTATCAGTTTAAATGCTACTTCCGGCTCGCTTGTGAGCCATTCTTCATAGTCTTCCGGATGCAGGATTGCGGGCATACGGTCCGGATGAGTATCCCCCACCAGCTCGTTCGGTGTCGTGGTGATCATGGAAGAGGTGATCAGATCGCAGTGCTCGCCGCCATAATTCCCGTTGAATGCCCGCCAGACACCAGCGAGGGCGAAGGGTGGGCGCGCATCTTCGCCGTTGACGCCAAACCAGACATAGGTGGCTGGGTTGCGCCCCTTGGCCTCGCAGAAGCTCGTCGCCGGGATCAGGCATCGGCGTTCAACAAAGCTTTTCTTCCAAAAAGATGATGTCTGCAGCTTGTCATCGCGGGCGTTGTTGACCGCCTTTGGCTGGATCGGATCGCCGGTCTTTTTCGAGACCTGCGGCAGCACGAAGCCCCAGTGCGTTTTCCAGAGCGCACGGTCGCCGTCATCGTTCAGGGCAACAACCGGGGCAGTCCCTTTCGGGAAAATCGCGGGCAGAGGCTCTGCGTTGCCGAGCTGATCGTGCTGCGCGTCTACCGCGAAGAGTTGGCGCATCGCGGCTGGCGGCATGGTGTTTGAGTAAAGGTTACACATGACAAATCTTAACTTGATGGAGTGGTCGCCACGAAGGATCGTTCCATATGATCTTGGGTGAAAGACAGGCGATATCAGACAGTGAGAAGGCCAGCACATATAGATATGCTGGCCCCATTTTCTGCGAAATGCAGAATAGTCAGTGCTTGTGCTCAGGCAGATCTTTCAACTGGTCCTTCGTCATGGCGGTCGTTGCGTGAACCTTGCCACCTTCGTCGCGCATGAAGTTCAGATTTGAAACAGGCAGGGACACCGGCTTTGCACCCAGGCCGAGAAATCCACCGACATCTACAATGGCCTGCGCGGAATGACCCGTGCCATGGAAATGCGACACGTCACCGATGTGGCTGTCATCGGGGCCGTAAACGTTAGCGCCATCGACGTTCGCGGACGTCAGTTCGTTAGCTTGGAGGGGGGTGTGCTTGGA
>NZ_QAGK01000015.1 GCF_003057885.1 Oceaniglobus ichthyenteri | reverse complement strand
CGGTTCTCTTTGAAAAGCCGAACGCCGCGTGCGCGAAATTCAGCCGTGTAGGACGGGGTGGGTTTTCTCTGTGTCATAGGGCTCATCCTTGGAGAGTTTTACTCTCCGGTAAACCCGGGGCGGTTCAAAGAGAAACGAGGCCGGTGTTCGTTGGTCTGCATAGACAAGCCTGAGGAGTTGGTTCATCGTGATATTGGCAGCACCTTGGCTTTGCGCTTCGGGGATGCCGGACGCCCTGAACATGATCTGCGAAAAGCTCTCATTGCCGCCCGCTGTTCGCCGGATCGGATAACTTTGCCAGGCATCCAGTCCTTGTGTCGCTGCTTCCTCAAAAGTCCCGAAGAAGACCATCGCCGGTGTTTGGGCTTTCCCGATGGAGCGCCTTACGGTGAGGACACCGCTCGCCGTGCCGATCTCCGCCTGCACCTCGTCACAATTTGCGGCGACCGACTTCCAGTTGTCGAATTCGCCGCCAAGGACATAGAAGATGAAGTCCACAATTGTCGACTTGCCTGAACCGTTTTCACCGCGAATGATGTTCACGCCGGTATGGAAGCTCTGGTTGTAGACCAGCTCTCCGCGTTGCATGATCCGTAAGCGCTTGAGGTGGAACTGCGAATAGCTCATCTTACAAGCCTCCGCAGGCCGATACTCTGGCGAATATCGGATATCGTTCTGCTTTCAGGAGCGTAGCGGCCGACAAGAAACGCGCCAAGCTGCCGGTCGCTATCGGAAAACAGCGGCAAAAACGCATCCTGAAAGAGTGTGCGCCCCTCTTCGGAAGGCGCAACATTGCCGCTATCAAGCTCCGGAAGCTCGATCAGCCCCTTGCCGGAGAGGGTCCGGAAGGCGTGGTGCTGCACCTCGTCCATTTTCTGGAAAAGGACTTGCGGAGACGGGTAGCTCACAAATGATTTCTCGGGGCGTGGCACGCCAAGCTCGCTGAAGGCCTTTCTCACTTCCTGCGGCATGTGCGTTTTGTGGAGAAGTGGCGCATTGGCGAGAAAGAAATCCATGGTGAACAGACGTTCGGGCGACGGCAGAGTTTTGCTCTGCCACAAGCCGAGAAGGCCGCCGAGCCTGCGCGCGGCATCATAAACATCGAGCTGCGGATACCAAAGCCGTCCGGTCATGGCTTGTCCCACTGGATATGGCATTGCTCGGTCAAGTAGTAGAGCGCTTGAAGGATTGTGCTATTCGAGAGCTTGCCGTGTTCGGACGAGGCGCAAAGCGGATCGATCACATGTTCTTGCAAGGCGACCGCGATTTCGGATTCCGTTGCACCAGCACAAATCTTCGGGCCATAGACGTGGGTCAGGAAGCGCTGCTCAACCGCGGAAAGAATTGTATCGTGACGGGTCTTGGCTGGACCTGTCGCGGATTTGTTCCGCTCCTTTGACTTGGTATTTTGCCACAAAGGAGAGACCTCGATGGCATCGAACCCTAGCCGTCTGGTAGTGCTCCGGGCCATCGACGTTTTGACGTTCGACGAGGAGCGCAAGAACATCAATACGAAGGCCTGTCACGGACCCGGCGACACAGACATCGTTGGCTGAACACCCGTTACTTGCGCAGTCAAATGCATCATGCACGCTCTGGAGCCAAGCGAATGCTACGGTTTTCCCCGCCGCCCCGTGAGATTGGAGAGCGCCGCGCGGGCTCTCATGTCAGGGCCGAGGCCCGGTTCAGTTCGTGCTCGTCCAGTTCGAGTTACCCGTCAAAGGCCGCGTGCATTTCGGGTACCGGGTCGTCAACAATCATGCTGCGGGTATAGAAGAGCGTGAAATGGATAACGTCGATCGCCGTGCCGGTGCCTGCCAAGGGCTTGTGAAGAAAGACTCCCAAGAAGACGACAGCAAAGGTCGGCATCCGCCACCGTGGATCGAGTGTGCCTTACTCGGCCTCGCGGAGCCGCGACCTTATAGCACCTCACGATGGAGCAAAGGGCGGAGCAAAACATGGAGCAAAACGGGCCGCGCGTTCGTCAGAATTTTCCATGAACCCTTCTTTATATGGATAAGCGGGCATTCTGTGGGTAATTTATTGGTGCCCAGGAGAGGACTCGAACCTCCACACCGTTGCCAGTACTAGCACCTGAAGCTAGCGCGTCTACCATTCCGCCACCTGGGCCACCTTGAGTGGCGATGTATGGCAGGGGCGCGGGGGTGTCAACGGGTTTTGCGCCGCTCTGGTGCAAATGCGTTGTATTCTTGTGAAGATGGCCGGCCATGGGGGCGCGTGCGACCCGATTGCGCCTTGTACCATGGGGCGCGGATGCGTAAACCGGGGGCAGTCAAACGATGCAGGACAGTGATATGTCAAATCTTGTCACGATTTATGGCGGCTCGGGCTTTGTCGGGCGGTATATTGCCGCGCGGATGGCCAAGGCGGGTTGGCGGGTGCGGGTTGCCGTGCGTCATCCCAATCTGGCGATGTTTGTGCGCCCTTACGGCGTGGTTGGTCAGGTGGAACCGGTATTTTGCAACATTCGCGATGACGCGTCGGTGCGCGCGGTGATGCATGGGGCCGAGGTGGTGATCAATTGTGTTGGCATCCTGGCCGATTCGGGCAAGCAGGGATTTGACGCCGTGCAATCGGAAGGGGCCGAACGGATCGCGCGGATCGCAGCCGAACAAGGCGTCGCGCGGATGGTGCATGTTTCGGCCATTGGTGCGGATGAACACAGCGACAGTGGTTATGCCCGCAGCAAAGCCAGGGGCGAGAACGGTGTGTTGCGCCATATGCCAGGGGCGATGATTCTGCGGCCTTCGATCATTTTTGGTCCCGAGGATGAATTTTTCAACCGATTCGCGTCAATGACGCGGTTTGGTCCGTTTTTGCCGGTGATCGGTGCCGATACCAAATTTCAGCCCGTATATGTGGGCGATGTGGCCAAGGCCGCCGTTATGGGCGCCACTGGCGATGCGCCGGGCGGTATCTACGAATTGGGTGGGCCGGATGTGGCCACGTTCCGCGCGTTGATGGCCGAGATGTTGCGCGCGATTCAGCGGCGTCGTCTGATCGTCAACGTGCCGTTTTTCGCGGCGCGAATCATGGGCGGCGTGTTTGATCTGTTGGGCAAGGTGTCTGGCGGATTGATTTCTGGTCCGGTGACGGGCGATCAGGTGCGCAATCTGCGGCGCGATAACGTGGTGTCCAAAGGCGCGAAAGGGTTCGCCGACCTGGGTATTCAGCCCACGGCGACCGAGGCGGTTTTGGCCGAATACCTGTGGCGGTTCCGCCCCTCAGGCCAGTACGCGGCGATCAAGAATTCTGCCAAACACCTGAGGGCGCGCTAGGCGTAGGAAATCCACAGCAGGATCAGGCCCAGTATCACACGATAAATCACATATGGCGTGAAGCTGACCGATTTCAGCAGGCGCATCATGATGGCCAGGGCCAGCAGGGCCGATACGAATGCAAAGATGGCCGCGATTGCCGCGTCTTTCAGGATTGCAAAATTGGCATCGCTGATCACCTCGGCGCCCAGCAAGACACCAGAGGCCAGGATCGTGGGGATTGACATCAGCATGGCCAGACGCGCGGCGTCTTCGCGGCGATAGCCCAGTGTGCGCGCCGCGGATATGGTGATGCCCGACCGGGATGTGCCGGGAATCAGCGCCACCGCCTGCCATAGCCCCATCGTGATGGCGTCTCGCAGGCTCCAACTGTCGGCGGTTTTCACGGTTTCGCCTTTTTGATCGGCCCAATACAGCACCACGCCAAATATCAGCATCGTCCAGCCGATCACGGCGGTCGAGCGCAGCAGCGCATCTAACCCGGTCAATTTCATGATCAGGCCGATAATAACGACAGGCACCGTGGCGATTGCCAGACAAAATGCCAGCCAGGCACCCTGACTGTTGATGCGACCGCGCAACAGGTCGGGAATACCCAGCAAAGCCATGCGCACATCGGACCAAAAATACAGGATGACGGCGCCCAAAGTTCCCACGTGAACCGCGACATCAATGGTTTGTCCCTGATCATCCATACCGGTGAGGTTGGGCAAAAGAATCAAATGCCCCGACGAGGAAACAGGCAAAAATTCGGTAACACCTTGAATGACAGCAACAAGTAGGAGGTGAAACAAAGTCATGATGGCACGCCTGTGGGGGAATTTTCGATACTATAAGATATTGAAATAAAATTGTAAAATCTATTAAAGGGCAGGAGTGCTGACATATAATTACTTGGGGCGGCCACTTTCAGTCTCGCCGATGCAAAAAAAAAGATAAATAGGTCAGCGAAGGTGCCTTTTATTTTCTGGCGCAGGTGGTAAAAGGGCCCTCTGAAGATTTAGGGGCGGTTTTTTATGGCTAAGAACGTGATGCTGAAATTCGTGGATGTGGCCCGGGATATGCCCGATAAACGGCCCCCTGATTTGCGGCGTCAGGATTTTGGCGAAATTTATGGCGAATATGCCCGTGAAAAGGCAGCAGAGCAGGCCGGGCGGTGTTCGCAATGCGGCGTGCCCTATTGCCAAACCCATTGCCCGTTGCACAATAACATTCCCGACTGGCTGCGCCTGACTGCCGAGGGGCGTTTGCAAGAGGCTTATGAGTTAAGCCAAGCCACCAACACCTTTCCCGAAATTTGTGGCCGGATCTGCCCGCAGGATCGGTTGTGCGAAGGCAATTGTGTGATCGAACAATCGGGTCATGGCACCGTGACCATCGGATCGGTCGAGAAATACCTCACCGATCTGGCGTGGGAAAACGGCTGGGTAAAACCTATCGTCAATGGCGGTGAGCGGTCTGAATCTGTTGGCATTATCGGTGCCGGCCCTGGTGGTATGGCAGCGGCAGATGTGTTGCGCCGGGCAGGGGTGCAGGTGACGATTTATGACCGTTATGATCGCGCCGGTGGTTTGCTGACCTATGGGATTCCGGGGTTCAAGCTGGAAAAAGACGTGGTGATGAAACGCGTTGCCCAGTTGGAACAGGGCGGCGTTCAATTCGTGCTGAACTGTGATGTGGGTGTCGACATTTCGTTTGATGCGATTCGCGGCAAACATGACGCGGTGCTGATTGCCACGGGTGTGTACAAAACCCGCGATCTGGCCGCGCCGGGGGCGGGGGCGCAGGGGATCGAGCGGGCGATTGATTATCTCACCGCCTCCAATCGCAAGAGTTTTGGCGATGATGTGGCTGAATTTGACACTGGCCGATTGGATGCCAAAGGCAAAAAAGTGGTTGTGATCGGCGGTGGTGATACGGCGATGGATTGCGTGCGCACCGCAATTCGCCAAGGTGCTGAATCGGTCAAATGTCTGTACCGGCGTGATAAAGTCAACATGCCCGGATCCCAGCGCGAGGTGGCCAATGCCGAAGAAGAAGGCGTTGAATTTGTCTGGTTAAGCGCGCCCAAAGGGTTCACCGGCGATACGGTGGATGGGGTGATGGTGCAAAAGATGCGCCTGGGCAACCCCGATGCCACGGGCCGCCAGATGCCCGAACTGATCGACGGATCAGATTATATCGAACAGGCCGATCTGGTGATCAAAGCCTTGGGGTTCGAACCCGAAGATCTGCCGAAATTATGGGGCGTTGAGGGATTGGAAGTGTCGCGTTGGGGCACGGTGATTGCCAATTTTACGACCCATGAAACCAGTTTGGAAGGCGTCTATGCCTGCGGCGACATCCAACGCGGCGCGTCGCTTGTGGTGTGGGCAATCCGCGATGGGCGCGAGGCGGCCGAGGCGATGTTGGAATATATCGCCGCTGCCGACACCATTGCCGCCGAATGAAGCCGCATAAACTAACCATTTTAAAATTTAGGGCGCGTATGCTGACCCACTCCATTAACGCAAGGTAAATCCGATGACAAAATACGATGCAGAATGGGTCGCCGCACAAGAAGCCAAGCGCGCCTGGATGGCCGAAAACGGGCTGTACAAGGCCGATGATGAACATGCGTCCTGCGGCGTCGGGTTGGTGGTGGCGATTGATGGCAAACCGTCACGTCAGGTGGTGGAAAACGGGATTTCCGCGCTCAAGGCGATCTGGCATCGCGGCGCAGTTGATGCCGATGGGCGCACCGGTGATGGCGCGGGCATCCATGTGCAGATTCCGGTGGCGTTTTTCCACGATCAGATCAAGCGCACCGGCCATATCCCGCGCGAAGATCAGATGATGGCCGTGGGCCAGGTGTTTTTGCCGCGCACCGATTTTGGCGCGCAAGAAACCTGTCGCACGATTGTCGAAACCGAAGTGTTGAGCATGGGCTATTACATCTATGGCTGGCGGCATGTGCCGGTGGATGTTTCGGTTTTGGGCGAAAAGGCCAATGCCACACGCCCCGAAATCGAACAGATCCTGATTTCAAACTCCAAGGGCGTGGATGAAGAAACCTTTGAGCGCGAGCTTTATGTAATCCGCCGCCGGATCGAAAAGGCCGCCGCCACCCAAGGCGTGGGGCAGTTGTATCTGGCATCGCTGTCGTGCCGGTCGATCATTTATAAGGGGATGATGTTGGCCCAGGATGTGGCCGAATTTTACCCCGATCTTCAGGATGAGCGGTTCGAATCCGCCTTTGCGATTTATCATCAACGCTATTCAACCAACACATTCCCGCAATGGTGGTTGGCGCAACCGTTTCGGATGTTGGCCCATAACGGCGAGATCAACACGCTCAAAGGTAATCTGAACTGGATGAAATCCCATGAAATCCGCATGGCATCCGGCACCTTTGGAGACATGGCCGAAGATATCAAACCGATTGTCGCCCACGGATCATCCGACAGCGCCGCCTTGGACGCAGTGTTTGAGGTATTGGTGCGCGCCGGGCGGTCGGCCCCGATGGCCAAAACCATGATGGTGCCAGAATCCTGGAGCAAGCAGGCCGAGGAGCTGCCAAAGGCTTGGCGCGACATGTATTCGTACTGCAACTCGGTTATGGAACCCTGGGATGGCCCCGCCGCGCTGGCGATGACCGATGGGCGCTGGGTGTGCGCCGGGCTTGATCGCAACGGGTTGCGCCCCATGCGCTATGTCGTGACCGGCGATGGTTTGGTGATTGCCGGGTCCGAGGCCGGGATGGTGCCGGTGGATGAGACCGGCGTGGTGGAAAAGGGCGCGCTGGGTCCGGGCCAAATGTTGGCGGTGGACATGCAAAAGGGGCTGATGTTTCACGACACGGCGATCAAAAATAAACTGGCCGCCGCCCTGCCGTTCGAAGAATGGGTGGGCAAGATCAAAGAGTTGGACACAACCCTGACCGCCCTTCCCGAAGTGCCGGGATATACCGGCGCAGAATTGCGCCAACGCCAATCTGCGGCGGGCTATACCATTGAGGAATTGGAACAAATCCTGGCCCCCATGGCCGAGGATGGTAAAGAGGCCATCGCCTCCATGGGCGATGACACGCCAAGCGCGGTCTTGTCGCAGAAATACCGGCCACTCAGCCATTTCTTTCGCCAGAATTTCAGCCAGGTCACAAACCCGCCCATCGATTCGCTGCGTGAACACCGGGTGATGAGCCTGAAAACACGGTTCGGAAACCTGAAAAACGTGTTGGACGAAGACAGCAGCCAGACCGAAATCATCGTTTTGGAAAGCCCATTTGTGGCCAATGCCGAATTTGACGAGCTGATTCGTCATTTCGACAGCACGGTCTCCGTGATCGATTGCACATTCTCCCCCGGCACCGGTGCCTTATCCCAAGGATTGGCCCGCATCCGCGCCGAGGCGGAAGACGCCGTGCGATCAGGGTCCGGCCATCTGGTGCTCAGCGATCGGGGGGCGGGCCCCGACCGGGTGGCGATGCCGATGATCCTGGCCACCAGTGCGGTGCATTCCTGGTTGACGCGCCAGGGTTTGCGCACCTTTTGTTCGCTGAACGTGCGCAGTGGCGAATGTATCGACCCGCATTATTTTGCGGTGTTGATCGGTTGTGGGGCGACCACGGTCAACCCGTATCTGGCACAGGATTCCATTTCCGACCGGATCGAACGCGGCCTGTTGGGCGGCACTTTGGCCGAGGCGGCGGCGCGCTATCGCAAAGCGATTGATCAGGGCCTGCTGAAAATCATGGCGAAAATGGGCATTTCGGTTGTGTCCTCTTATCGCGGCGGGCTGAATTTCGAAGCGGTGGGATTAAGCCGCGCCATGTGTGCCGAATATTTTCCCGGCATGCACAGCCGGATTTCCGGCATCGGCGTGTCGGGGATTCAGTTGAAGGTTGAACAGGTTCACGCCCAAGGGTGGCACGGCGGCAGTGATATTTTGCCCATCGGCGGATTTTACAAAGCCCGGCGCAGTGGCGAAACCCATGCCTGGGGCGCGACCAGCATGCACATGCTGCAAACCGCCTGTAACACCGCCAATTTCCAGATGTGGAAACAATACAGCGCCAAGATGCGCAGCAACCCCCCGATTCATCTGCGCGATCTGCTTGATATCAAACCCTTGGGCAAACCGGTGCCGTTGGAAGAGGTGGAAAGCATCACCGCGATCCGCAAACGGTTTGTCACGCCGGGCATGTCGCTGGGCGCGCTGTCGCCCGAGGCGCATAAAACACTGAACGTGGCGATGAACCGGATTGGCGCGAAATCGGACAGCGGCGAAGGCGGCGAAGACCCGGCGCATTTCGTGCCCGAATCCAATGGCGATAATCCTTCGGCCAAGATCAAACAGGTGGCCTCGGGGCGGTTTGGCGTTACTGCCGAATACCTGAACCAATGCGAAGAGTTGGAAATCAAGGTCGCCCAAGGCGCCAAACCCGGCGAGGGTGGCCAATTGCCTGGCATGAAGGTGACCGATCTGATCGCGCGTTTGCGCCATTCAACCAAGGGCGTGACCCTGATTTCACCGCCCCCCCACCACGATATTTATTCTATCGAGGATCTGGCACAGCTGATTTACGATCTCAAACAGATCAATCCGCGCTGCAAGGTGACGGTGAAATTGGTGGCCAGTTCCGGCGTTGGCACGATTGCCGCCGGGGTGGCCAAGGCCAAGGCGGATATCATCCTGATCTCTGGCCATAACGGCGGCACCGGGGCCTCGCCCGCGACCAGCATCAAATATGCCGGCCTGCCTTGGGAAATGGGCCTGACCGAGGCGCATCAGGTGTTGGCGATGAACAACCTGCGCGACCGGGTGACATTGCGCACCGATGGCGGTTTGCGCACCGGGCGCGATATTGTCATGGCGGCGATGATGGGGGCCGAAGAATACGGCATCGGCACCGCCGCCCTGATTGCCATGGGCTGTATCATGGTGCGCCAGTGTCAATCCAACACCTGCCCGGTGGGCGTGTGCACCCAGGATGACGCGCTGCGCGAAAAATTCACCGGCACTGCCGATAAGGTGGTGAACCTGATCACATTTTACGCCCAAGAGGTGCGCGAGATTCTGGCCAGCATCGGCGCGCGATCGCTGGATGATGTGATCGGGCGGGCGGATTTGTTAAGCCAGGTATCGCGCGGATCGGCGCATCTGGATGATCTGGATCTCAACCCGCTGTTGGTGACGGTCGACGATGCCAAAACCATCGTTTACAATCGCAACAAAGACCGCAACGCCGTGCCCGATACGCTGGATGCCGAAATCGTCAAAGATGCGGCGCGGTTCCTGGAAGACGGTGAAAAGATGCAGCTTTCCTATGCGATTCAGAACACCGACCGCACTGTGGGGACGCGCACATCGTCCCATATCGTGCGCCGGTTCGGAATGCGCAACAGTCTGCAGCCCGATCATCTGACGGTGAAACTGGCAGGCTCGGCCGGTCAATCCCTGGGGGCGTTTGCCGCGCCGGGATTGAAATTGGAAGTGTCGGGCGATGCCAATGATTACGTCGGCAAGGGCCTGTCGGGCGGCACTATCGTGGTGCGCCCGCCCATGGCGTCGCCCCTTGTCGCGTCGGACAATACGATTGTCGGCAACACGGTGCTGTACGGTGCGACAGACGGCTATCTGTTTGCCGCCGGGCGCGCGGGCGAACGGTTTGCTGTGCGCAATTCGGGCGCGAAAGTGGTGATCGAGGGCTGCGGCAGCAACGGTTGTGAATATATGACCGGCGGTGTGGCGGTGATTTTGGGATCAATCGGCGCGAATTTCGGCGCGGGCATGACCGGTGGCATGGCGTATCTGTATGACCCCGATGGAGTGTCGGCGGCGTTGATCAACATGGAAACACTGGTCACCTGTTCTGTGAGTGTCGATCACTGGCATGATCAGTTGAAAGGCCTGATTGAACGGCACGTTGCCGAAACAGGCAGCCGCAAAGGCGCGGCGATCCTGCAACATTGGGAAGAAGAGCGGCACCATTTCGTGCAAGTCTGCTCAACCGAAATGCTGGCACACCTGCCCGCGCCGCTGACTGTTGAAAACCGGGCGATGCCCGCTGAATAAAGCGGGTGCGCCGCAATTGAAAAAGCCCTGCCTTTGCGGGCGGGGCTTTTTCAATTACAAACACTGGAATGTTTCGCCGATGCGCCACCTTGACCGGGGCGGGCGGCCTTGGTCTATGGTGCGCTGTGGCACGTTCTAAACCCTCAAAAAAAGCGCAGGCCAAAGCCCCGCGCCAATTCCGCCCTGTGCGGTGGCTGTTGCGCTGGGCGTTTCGGATTGGCGTTGTGGCGCTGTCTCTGGGGCTGATCTGGATTTCGTGGTTTGCGGTGTTCAACCCCGGTTCCACCCCTTATATGCGCGACGAAAGAAAACGCCTGGGGGCGGTTGATTATCAATGGGTGTCGATGGCCGATATCGCGCCGGTGATGGCCCGTTCGGCCGTGGCGGCAGAAGATGCGAATTTCTGCGCCCATTGGGGGTTTGACATGGCCGCGATCCGCCTCGCGTTGGAAAACGGCGGCGCGCGGGGCGCTTCGACCATCTCGCAACAGGTTGTGAAAAACCTGTTTCTTTGGCAGGGTCGCAGTTGGACGCGCAAGGCGCTTGAGGCTGGAATCACCCCTATCGTTGAAACCCTGTGGAGCAAACGGCGCATTCTTGAGGTATACCTGAACATCGCCGAATTTGACCAAGGGGTGTTTGGCGTCGATGCCGCAGCGCACCATTATTTCGGCGTGACCCCGGCCAAATTATCGGCAACCCAGGCGGCACGTCTGGCCGCGATCCTGCCCAACCCGAAAGAGCGGTCTGCCAGCAAGCCCAGCAATTTTGTGCGCACACGTTCAAACAGCATCCGGGACGGTGCCGCAACCATCGACCGCGATGGGCGCGCGGCGTGTTTTCAACAGTGAAACCTGTGTAGGGGCCGGTGTCTTGCGCGGCTTGCCCGAAACCCGTGCCGAACACAGGATAACGCGGCGCTGAGCGCGCGTCTGTGCCGGATCAGGCCCGGCCCCCGATGAACGGTTGAAAAGACCCGGCGTTCGCGCCATTGAGGGGGTAACCCTGACAGTACGGTAGTGCCCGATGAATCGCTTGTTCCATGTTCCTTTGTCGCCCTATTCCCGCAAGGTGCGTTTGGTGTTGGCCGAAAAGAAAATCGAAGTCGAGCTGGTCGAAGAGCGGTATTGGGAGCAGGATCCCGATTTCCTGCGCCGCAACCCGGCCGGCAAAGTGCCGGTTCTGAAATACGGATCGCATACGCTCAGCGATTCGATGGCGATTTGCGAATACATCGAAGAGGTGCACCCGACCCCGCCTCTGATGCCCACCGATGCCTTGGGCCGTTACGAGGTGCGCCGTCTGGTCGCCTGGTTCGATGACAAGTTTCAGCACGAGGTGACATCAAAGCTGTTATACGAACGGGTCAATAAAAAGGTCATGGGCCTAGGATACCCCGACAGCACCAATATCAAAGCCGGCGCAAAGGCGGTGAAATACCACCTTGATTACATGGCCTGGTTGTTGGAGCAGCGCCGCTGGTTGGCGGGCGATGCGATGACCTTGGCAGATTTCGCGGCAGCGGCGCATTTGTCCTGTCTGGATTACATTTCCGACGTGGACTGGAATCGAAGTGAAACGGTAAAAGACTGGTATGCCAAGATAAAATCGCGTCCGGCGTTCCGTTCTATTCTGGCGGACCAGATTTCGGGGTTCATGCCGCCGCCCCATTACGCCGATCTGGATTTTTGATCGCTGGTGTCGGGGGGGGGGTTCACCCCCTACACCCCCCAGGATATTTGTAAAAACGAAAATGGGGGCGGTGTGTCAGCAGATTTGAAGACTGCGCTTGTCGATATGGCTTTGGCAGAGGGGTTTGTTTCGGTCGGGATATGTCGGCCGGGCGCGGTGCCCCATGCGGCGGGGCGGTTGGCGGAATATGTCGATCTGGGGCGGCACGGGCAGATGGAATGGATGGCGCAGCGCATGGAGTGGCGCGGCGATCCGGCGGCGTTGTGGCCGCAAGCGCGGTCAGTGGTGATGTTGGCCGAAAGCTATGCGCCCACCTATAACCCGTTGGATGTTTTGGATTTGCGTGACCGGGGCGCGATATCGGCCTATGCACAAGGGCGCGATTACCACGATGTGGTGAAAAAGCGCCTGAAACGGGTGGGGCGGTGGTTGATCGATCAGGCGCCGAATGCCGAGATCAAGGTGTTTGTGGATACCGCGCCAGTGATGGAAAAGCCGTTGGCCCAGGCGGCGGGGCTGGGCTGGCAAGGCAAGCATACCAATGTGCTTAGCCGGGATTTCGGCAATTGGGTGTTTCTGGGTGCGATTTTCACCACGCTTGATTTGCCCGTTGATCCGGCAGAACAAGAGCATTGCGGCAGTTGCACCGCCTGTCTGGATATCTGTCCCACTTCGGCTTTTCCGGCGCCTTTTCAATTGGATGCGCGGCGGTGCATTTCCTATCTAACGATTGAGCATGCCGGGCCGATTGATCCGGAATTGCGCCCGTTGTTGGGCAACCGGATTTATGGCTGTGATGATTGTCTGGCCATATGTCCGTGGAACAAATTTGCCGTCGCGGCATCGGATTTACGGTATCATGGCACGGGCGATCTGGTGGCGCCGGTGTTGGCGGAACTGGCCGTATTGGACGATGCCACCTTTCGGGCGCGGTTTTCCGGCAGTCCGGTCAAACGCATTGGCCGCAACCGGTTTGTGCGCAACGTCTGCTATGCCATTGGAAATTCAGGGTATGTTAAATTGGCACAGGTCTTGGACGGATTGACCCAGGACAGTGATCCGACCGTTGCCGATGCGGCACAGTGGGCTAAGATGCGATTGAGTGGGTTATAAAAGGCGGCAATTGGTGCTGGGGCGCAGTATTCTTCATAAAACGGCGGTGGGATTTGAGCGGTTGGTTGACCGCGCCATGCGCCGTGAAGGCGCGCGCCCGTTGTTGGATGGCTATCACGGGTTTGCCACGCCTGACCGTCTGATCCTGCGTGGCCGGGTGTTAAGCGCGCTGCGCCGGGGTGCGCCATTGCCCGATCAGGGCAAGTGGGCGAATTTCAAACAGATGGTATCGCTGTTCATGACCGATGAGGTTGCGGGCGTTACCGTGCGCAGTGGCCAGACCACCGCGGTCAGCGATGGCGAGGGATATATCTGGTTGGAAATCCCGCGCGAAGGGCATGGCCCGGGTTGGCATGAGGTCGAGGTGATGATCGACGGCGACCCCGAATCGACGGTGATGTTTCCGGTGATGGTGCCGGCGCGCGATGCGCATTTGGGGGTGATCTCCGACATTGATGATACGATGATGCAAACCGGCGCCTATTCCCTTGGGCGCAATTTATGGACCACATTCACCGGCAGCGCGCGCACCCGAAAGGTGTTTCCCGATGCGGTGGTGCTGATGGATCATCTGCATGCCCATGGGCGTAATCCGGTGTTTTACGTCAGTTCGTCGCCCTGGAACCTGCATTATTTTCTGAACAAGGTGTTTGATCGGGCCGGGCTGGTGCCGGGTCCGATGTTTTTGCGTGATTTCGGGGTGGGTGAAACCCATTTTCTGACCGGCACCCATGGCGACCATAAAGGCGGGGCCATTGACCGGATATTGGCCGCCAACCCCAGATTGCCGTTTGTTCTGATGGGGGACACCGGCCAACATGACGCCGAGGTGTATCACGCCGTGTGCGAACGTGCCGGCGGGCAGATTGCCGCCGTGGTTTTGCGTGAACCGGGGCGGGGGGCCAATGACGAACAGCGCCGCCAGATTGCGGCGATGCGCACCATGGGGGTGGTTGTGCATACCGGCGTGGATTTTTCGGGCGCGGCCAATACGCTTTCGAAAGGCGGGATTGAGCCTTAGGGGCATTTCGCTAAAAATAATCGACACCGGCATGCTGTGCCTTGCCGCAGGGCGCGCGCCTGTCTAGGGCTGGTAGGGTCTTTGCCCGAGGTTTCCATGTCTCCGTTACGCGCCATTTTGTTCAAGGTCGGGTCTGTCGTTCTGTTTGTTCTGATGTCGGCCCTGATCAAACTGGCCAGCGAAGATGTCCCGGCGGGGCAGGCGGTGTTTTTCCGGTCGTTCTTTGCGATCCCGGTGATTTTGACCTGGCTGTTGTGGCGGCATGAATTGCGCACCGGTTTGCGCACGGTTGTGCCGCTGGGCCATGTCTGGCGCGGGCTGGTGGGCACCACATCGATGGGGTTGGGGTTTGCCGGTCTGGCCTATCTGCCGTTGGCCGAGGCGCAGGCGATTCAATACACTGCGCCGTTGTTGGTGGTGATTTTCGCCGCGATGTTTCTGGGCGAAGAGGTGCGCGCCTTTCGCCTGACCGCTGTCGCGCTGGGCATGACCGGCGTTTTGATCGTACTGTCGCCCCGTCTGACCACGCTTAGCACCGGAGGCGTGGCCGATACAGATGCGCTGGGCGCGTTGTTGGTGCTGATGGCCGCGGTTTTTGCCGCCCTCGCACAGGTGTTCGTGCGCAAACTGGTGCGTACGGAGCAAACCAGCGCGATCGTGTTCTGGTTTTCGGTCACGGCATCGGTATTGGCGTTGACGACCATTCCGTTTGGCTGGGTCATGCCCGGTGTGCCGGTCCTGGTGATGCTGGTGTCGGCTGGCCTTGTGGGGGGATTGGCGCAAATCTTGCTGACCACGTCATACCGGCTGGCCGATGTGTCGGTGGTGGCACCGTTTGAATATTCTTCGATGCTGTTGACTGTGGCGATCGGATATTGGGTGTTTGACGATGTGCCGACGCTGACGATGCTGTTTGGTGTGGCGTTGGTGATTGCTGCGGGTGTGTTGATTATCTGGCGCGAACGCGCGCTGGGGCTTGAGCGGCGTCAGGGCCGCAAGGCCGTTCCGCCGCAATAGGATAATTGGCGCGCAGATCGAAAAAGCGCCGCATCAGCCGCGCTTTTGCATGCTTCACCCCGGGCTTTTGGGTTCAGCCCCTCAAACCCGCATGATCCATGGCATCGCGGATCACCGCCTGTGCGCCACTGGTCAGCCCGACCAATGGCAGGCGCACCTCGTCCGAACACAGACCCAACAGCGACATGGCGTATTTCGCGCTGACCAATCCCGGTTCGATAAACAATGCCCGGTGCAGTGGCATCAGGCGATCCTGATACTCCAACGCCTTGGCATAATCGCCTGCCAAAGTGGCCTCTTGGAATTGGGCGCAAAGTTTGGGCGCAACATTCGCGGTGACAGAAATCGCACCGTGGCCGCCATGGGCATTATACCCCAGCGCGCTGGCATCTTCGCCCGACAATTGGATGAAATCGGTGCCGCAGGTGATTCGCTGATCCGATACGCGGGTGATATCGCCGGTGGCATCCTTTACCCCGATAATGCGCGGCAGTTTGGCCAGTTCGCCCATGGTGGCCGGTGACATATCCACCACCGAACGGCCGGGAATGTTATAGATGATGATCGGAATATCCGCCGCTTCGTGCAGCGCGGTGAAATGCGCGATCAGCCCCGCCTGTGTCGGCTTGTTATAATAGGGTGTCACGACCAGCGCGGCATCTGCCTTGACCGATGCGGCATGACGGATCAGGCGCATGCCTTCGTTGGTGTTGTTTGATCCGGCACCGGCAATCACCGGCACGCGGCCTGCTGCATGGGCCACGACGACCTCAATCACCTGTTCGTGTTCTGCATGGCTTAACGTCGGGCTTTCGCCTGTTGTACCGACAGGAACCAACCCATGGGTGCCCTGTTCGATATGCCAATCGACAAGTTTTTTCAGCGTGTCCAGATCCAGTGCGCCGTCCTTGAACGGCGTGACCAGGGCAACAAATGATCCCTTGAACATGACACGCTTCCTTTGTGTTTGGGGTGCGTTCCCCGGTTGATTGCGCGGCAGACCCTAGCGGCAGTTCGCGGGATTGCCAAGTTTGTGTATTGATGTAATCGCGCGAAAGACTAGGGTTCACCGCATGTTTTCAGTTCAACGATTTCTTTTTTTCATCCTGCTGGTTTGTCTGGGGGGCGCGGCCCTGGCCCAGGCCACATCGCCCCCACCCCAGCGCCCTTTTGTGTCGCCGGTCAGCCATGGCATGGCCCAGGCATTGGCCGCCATCGCCGTGGGCAGTTACACTGATGCCTTTGCCGCCGCTGACCGCGCCGGACCTGTGGCGCGTGACATTGTCGAATGGCACCGTCTGCGCGCCGGGCAGGGCACGTTTGACGAGGCACTGGCGTTTCTCAACCGCAACGGCGATTGGCCCGGTCTGGCATATCTCAAACGCAAACAAGAAGAAAATCTGCCGTTGGATGCCCGTGCGCCCGATGTAATTGCGTTTTTTGCCGATACACATCCGGTAACGGGGCGCGGTGTGGTTGCCCTGGTCAATGCGTTTCGCGCCATTGGGGCCGATGGCGATGCCCAGGCCCAAGCGGCGATGGCCTGGTTGGATCTGTCGATGACCGCCGAGGCCGAGGCGACGCTGCTTTGGTATTATCCCACATTGCTGGCGCCCCTGCATTTGGCGCGGCTCGACAAGATGTTGTGGGATGATGCCGAATCCGCCGCGGAACGGATGGTCGAACTGTTGGATGATCCGGGCCAGACGGCGCTGGCGAATGCGCGCTTGGCCCTGCGCAACGGGCGGCCCGGGGCGGCGGCGTTGGTGAAAGCGGTGCCAGAGGCGTTGCAGGACGATCCCGGTCTGGCATTTGAACGGTTTCGCGCCGCCCAGATTGATGATCGTGACGCCGAGGCGACCGACATCATCACCCGCCACAGTGTCGATCTGGCGAAATTGGGCCGCCCCGAAGTTTGGTCGCGGCGCCGTCGCGCGTTAACCCGCACCCTGATGCGGGCGGGCGACTTCGAAGACGCCTATGCCGTTGCCTCATCCCACCGGTTGGAGGCCGGGGATGATTACGACTATTCCGATCTGGAATGGTTGTCAGGGTATATATCATTGCGTTTTCTTGAGGATCCGGCCCGCGCCCTGACCCATTTTCAGAAGTTCCGCCAATCGGTGGCCAGCCCGATCAGTCTGGGCCGCGCCGGATACTGGGAGGGGCGCGCCCATGCCGCGCTTGGCGATGGCGAAGCGGCACAGAATGCCTATGCCTTTGGGGCGGAATACCAGACCAGTTTTTATGGCCTGCTGGCCGCCGAACAGGGCAATATCGCGATGCAGCCGGAATTGACCGGCACGCAGATCTATCCCGATCTGGCAACCGCGCCCTTTGCCCGTTCGTCGGTGTTGGAGGCGGCGCTATTGTTACAGGCGGCGGGCGCGCGCGATTTGTCTGAACGGTTTCTGGTGCATCTGGCCGAAACCCTGACCGAGCCGGAGTTGGGCACATTGGCCGATCTGGCCCTGGCTCTGGGAGAGCCGCATATGGCGCTGATGATCGCAAAAGAGGCGGCGACACAGGGCATTACCCTGCCGCGGGCCTATTATCCGGTGGTTGATCTGGGCCTGCCCGATATGCCTGTGCCGCTGGAACTGGCCCTGACCATTGCGCGGCGCGAAAGTGAATTCAACCCCGGCGTGGCCAGTGGTGTGGGCGCGCGCGGCCTGATGCAGCTGATGCCGGGCACCGCCAGCGATATGGCGCGCAAGCTGGGCATCGAATATTCGCGCAGCCGCCTGTTTACCGACCCGACCTATAACGCCCGCCTTGGCACCGCCTATCTGGCGGAATTGATCGGGCGATATGGCGCCAATGTGGTGTTGGTATCGGCGGGGTATAACGCCGGGCCGGGCCGCCCGAACCGGTGGATGCGCGAGCGCGGCGATCCGCGCGATCCGTCCGTTGACGTGATTGACTGGATCGAAATGATTCCGTTTGATGAAACCCGCAACTATGTGATGCGCGTGGCTGAATCCCTGCCGGTGTACCGGGCGCGGATCACCGGCAAAACCGCGCCGATCGAATTGTTGAAAGAGCTGCAGGCGCGTTAATTTCCATCCGTGAGGCGGGCCAGGGCCGCGTCCAACGCTGCCGTATCGCCCAACTGCAACCGCACCGGCAGGGTCAACACCTTGGGGCGAAACGCAGCAGGCAGGCGCGCGGCGTCTTTTTCGGTGGTGACAAGTTGCGCATTCAGCGCCTTGGCGTCGCGCTCCAGCCGGGTCAGAAGTGCGGTCGTGAGCGTTTGGTGATCGTCCAACGCCTGTTGGCCCACCACATCGGCCCCCTGTTGGGCCAGCGTCTGGAAGAACTTTTCAGGCCGCCCGATCCCGGCAAAGGCAAAGGCGCGCAGCCCGGCCCAATCCATCCCCATTTGTAGCGGTGCCAGATGCCCGCGCAGATGCGGCACCCGGATCGCCGCGCCCCAGTCCTGGTCAAAGCGGGCCTGTGCGGTGTCATCGCCAATGCTCAGCACCATATCAGCCCGCGCCAGCCCCACGGCGACCGGTTCGCGTAGCGGCCCCGCCGGTATCACGCGCCCGTTGCCAAACCCGACGGCGGCATCGACCACGACAATCGACAGATCCTTGGCCACGCCGGGGTTTTGAAACCCGTCGTCCAGCAGAATCAATTCGGCCCCCGCGCCCTGTGCCGCGCGCACGCCCTGGGCGCGATCTTTTGCAACCCAGGTGGGTGCAAAGGCCGACAGCAAAAGCGGCTCATCCCCGACCTGATCGGCGGTGTGCACGCGGTCTTGCACCTGCACCGGGCCGGTCAATGTTCCGCCATATCCGCGGGACACAACATGGGCGCGCAGGCGCAGGTGTTGCAGCAGGGCAATCACTGTGGGGGTCTTACCCACACCGCCGGCATTCAGGTTGCCGATGCAGATCACCGGTCCATCGGCCTTGAACCCCGGGCCTTTCGCCACCCGCCGGGCGGTGCCGGCCGCATACAGCGCGGCAAGCGGAGCGAGAACCGCCGCCTGCCATCCCGGCGGTTGGTGCCAGAATGCCGGGGGGCGCATCAGGCGTGCCCCTGATTGAGCAAATCATGCAGCAGCGACAGCGCCCTGTCGGTGGCTTCGGCTCCGGTGGTCATCACCTCCCATCCGGCATTGGCCAAAGCGGCGGCTTTGTCGGCGGCCTGCAGGTGTTCGATCATCCGCCCCAGGGTGGCGCCCGAGTCAACAGAGCTTAGCGCACCGGCGCGGCGCAGGCGGGAATAGGCATCGTCGTGACCATGGGTATGGGGCCCATGCACCACCACCGAACCCAGCGCGGTCGGCTCCATCGGTGAACGCCCGGGCCCGGTACCCGACAGGGTTTGCCCCATATACGTCACCGGGGCGAGGCGATACCAAAGGCCCAGTTCACCATGGGTATCGGCCAGATATATCTGTGTGTTTTCCACCGGCGTTTCCTCGGCCGAGCGCAGGGCGGTTTGCCAGCCGTCGGATTCTAGCTTGTCACGCCACACCGGCCCCAGTGCGGGATCATGGGGCGCAAGGATCAGGATCAAACGATGTGACAGGCGGCTGGCCAATCGGTGCGCTTCGATTACGGCGGCGCATTCTTCCTGGGGAATATCGGCGGCCAACCAGATCGGGCGCGCATCGAATGCCTGGCGCATATCGCCCCATTCGGCATCATTGGCCGGCAGCGCGCCGGATGACGCCTCTAACCAGCCGCAGGTTTCCACCTGACCGGGGGCGGCCCCCGCGGTAATCAGGCGTTGCGCATCGCGCGCGGATCCGGTCAGGATATGCGCAAAGGCGGCAAACGGGCCATGCGCCAGTGCCTTTGGCGTCATTCGTTGTTTGGTCGGTTCCAACTGCATGTCAACGCACAGGGCCGGGATCGACCGCCGCGCCGTTTCAGCCAATAAAACCGGGGCCCAATGCGCCCCGATCCACAGGCAGATATCAGGGTGCCAGTGGTCAAGAAAGCCGCGCGCGGTATCGTCGGAATCGATTGGCGGCAATTGCACGATTGCACCGGGGATTGCACCGGGTGCGACGGGCTGTTCCGAGGTCAGCAAGATCGCAAGCGGGCCATGATCGTCGCGCAGCCGGGCAACCAACAGGGCAACCGCCGCCATGGTGCAGATGCCGCCAATGTGGACCCATGCCAAATCCCCCTTGGGGCGGATGTGAGTGGGGCGGCCAAGGCGCTGTTGCAGGCGTTCACGTTCGGCCGGGTCTTCGGATTTTCCCATCTGGCGCAACAGGGTTGCCGCATCGCCGCGGGTCTTGAACCGATGGTGCCAGAGGGAAAACATTTAGCCCCGTCCCCTTGTCGCGATGCCTGTCCTGCATTCGCCATCAAAAACGGGCTGTAAACGCTGGGCCATCTGAAGATTCCTCATGCACGCAACCTAGCGTTGGTGTTGGGTGGCCACAACACCCCAGCATCGCGGCCCGGCTCAGGCCAATCGCGACAGCAGGGGGGTGTGAAGCGCCGGCGCCGTGGCCAGGCATCCATCGGTCTGTGCCGTTGCGGTGTTGAACAACAAAGGCATGCCGGTGCGGGTTGTCGTGCATCCGCCCGCCTCGGTCACGATCAGGGTGGCGGCGGCGATGTCCCATTCCCATGTGGGGTGCAGGGTGATCATGGCGTCAAACCGGCCCTGGGCCACAAGGCAGGCACGATAGGCCAGCGAGGGGCGATAATGCCGGTCGCTCGGGGGTGTCGCGGCCCAGTTGGTTTGGTGCATCACGGGTTTTGCCGCCAGGATCGTGGCTGTGTCCGGGTTGGCGGCGATTGACGCGTGGATCGGCGTATCGTTCAACGTCGCCCCCTGGCCCAATGCGGCGGCAAACAGTTTTCTCTGGGCGGGCAAGAACACCGCACCGGCAGTGATTTTTCCGTGGTGCGCCACCGCGATTGAAATCGCCCATGCAGATTGGCCCGAAATAAAGGCGCGGGTGCCATCAATCGGATCGATGATGAAACAGTGATCCGATGTCAGGCGGGCCGGGTCGTGATCGGATTCTTCGGACAGCCATCCATAGTCGGGGCGCGCCGTGCGCAAAATGTCATGCAGATGGTCATTTGACGCCAGATCCGCCTCGGTCACTGGCCCTGCCGCCCCTTTCGACCAGGTTTTCGGATCGCCCTTCCAATACTTCAGGGCGATGGCACCGGCACTTTGGGCGGCATCGGTCAGTAACGCCAGATCGCTTTGCACCGGGGTCATGACCCGGCGAGGGTCAGCCCCTCAACCCGCAGCGATGGCACCTGGCGTGACAGATGGGCGCGGGCATCATTGGCGGCAGTCAGGGTGCGCAGCATATCGCGCAGATTGCCCGCGATGGTGCATTCGTTCACCGGATAGGCCGGCACACCGTTTTCGATCCACATGCCGCTGGCGCCGCGCGAATAATCGCCCGTGGTGGGGTTGATCGTGCTGCCGATCATTGATGTCACCCACAGGCCCGTGCCCATTTCTGCCATCAGATCGGCGGGCGATTTGCTGCCTTGGGTCAGGGTCAGGTTGCTGACGCCCGGCGATGGCGGGGCCGATGGGCCACGCTGGGCATTGGCGGTGCTGGCCAGACCCAGCTTGCGCGCCGTGGCCAGATCAAGCGTCCAGCCGGTCAGCTCTCCGGCGCGGATGATGGCGCGCTTTTGGGTGGGCAGACCTTCGGCGTCGAACGGGCGCGATCCGGGCGTGCGCGGGCGCAACGGGTTTTCAATCAGCGACATGCCCGCGGGCAACACCTGTGCCCCCATCGCATCGCGCAACCACGACGCACCCCGCGCAATCGCGGTGCCGTTGATCGCAGCCACCAGATGCCCGATCAGCGAACTGGCGACCCGTTCATCAAACAAAACCGGATAGGCGCCGGTTTTGGGTTGGCGCGGATTGGCCCGGGCGACGGTGCGTTCCCCGGCCAGTTGGCCGATGGTTTCGGGGCTGTCCATATCGGCGCGGAAAATGCGGTAATCGCCGTAATAATCCCGCTCCATCCCCGCGCCGGTGCCGGTAATCGCCACACAGGACACCGCGTTGTCGGTGCGGGCATAGCCGCCGGAAAACCCGTTTGATGTGGCCAGATGAATGGCGCGCCGGCCATATCCCGCACTGGCCGATTGCACCTGTGCCACACCATCAACGGCCAGCGCGGCCGCCTCGGCGCGGCGCGCGGCGTCCTCTAACAGGGCGGGGGCGGGTTCATCGGCGGGATCGGCCAGTTCAAGTGCTGCGATATCCCAATCGCGGGCGAATTGTTCGGGGTCGGCCAACCCGATGGTGGGGTCAACCGGGGCCTCGTGGGCCATGGCCACGGCGCGCTGGGCCATCTGGGTGATTGTATCGGGGTTGATATCGCTGGCCGATACACAGGCCTGACGTTGGCCAATCATCACCCGCAACCCGATATCAATGCCTTCCGAACGTTCGGCATGTTCCAACGCCCCGGCGCGCACGTCGATGGAAACGGATGTGCCATCCACCGCCATGGCATCGGCGCTGTCGGCCCCGGCTTTGCGGGCGGCAGTCAGCAGGGCATCGGTGAGTTTTTCAAGGCGATCAGACATGGGAATTCCTTTGGCGCGGTCTGATCTGACCTAGTTCGCCAAAGAGGGGCATGCAAGGGTGGCAAGCCCAGGAAAGCGTGCCACCCCCATGCCGTTTACTGCAAACGCTGACCGTTTGCCGAAATTGCCCCATCCGGCGTGACCTGAATTTTCGAGGTCAGCGTATCATCGCCCGATGGCACGGCAAACAGACCCATCATCATTCGCGCGCCCATCGCCTGATCCTGGGGCAGCAGGCCCATTTGCACCAGTTTATCCAACAGGGTGTTGCCACCAACCAGTTTCAGATTGATTTCGCCATCCGGCGCGGGAAAGCCATCGAACGTGACCAGATCAGAGTTGTCAAAGGTAAAGCCACCCTCGCCAGTCAGTTCGGCCCCGGCAATCGACAACCGCAGCGCATCAAGTTTCAGCGCGTGCAATTCGCCGGGCGCGGCATCCGTATCAAGCGCGGCAGGGTCGGTCGGATCAACCAGCATTGTCGCCTGTCCACCCAGATCAACCAACAGCGTGGCCGGGTCGCGCGGCAAGGCGCCGGACGGGTCAATCATGCTCCACAATACATCGCTGACACTCAGCCCGTCGAGGATCAGGGTGAGGCCGAAATCGGCCGGCGCGTCGGTTTTCACGACGGGCATTTCCAGTGCAAAGCCGAACTCATCCAGTGTGGCGCTGAGTTCGGGAAACGGAATTGCCGCGCCCGATACTGTCAGATCCAGGGATTGGGATTCCCCGGCATACATCATCGTGCCATCCACGATAACGGCATCCAGACTGCCCGCAGCAGTGGTGGAGGCAAAGGTGAAACTCCCTTCCTCGGGGTCGCTTACATCCAGGGTGAAGCTTCCGCCGTTATGGGTGTAACCACTTTCCAATACGGTGTCGGGTGCAAACAGGGCGGCGGGATCGGCCATATTGCTCAGCCCCGCGCCCTGGCCGCTGTTTTCGGCGCGAATATCCTGATACGCGGCCTTCAGCGAAACACCGGAACCGGGCGTTTCAAGATCGCGCCCTTCCATATCGACAATCAGCGTGGCGATATCCACCACACTTTCAAAACCGAACCCTTCGCTGCTGTCGATCAGATAATGGCCCGCCAGACCGTTCACCGCGACATCGAGATCCATATCGACAGGTTTGCCATCAACCATCATTTCAACAATCGACATGGCAATCTCGGGCGCGGTGAAATCATATCTGATATTCTCAAGACTGCCCGATGCGGTGGTCTGCAGGCCCGGCGTGACCAGTTGCAGGGTCATATCCACCGCTTCATCGTCTTCCGGGTCAAGCTTTACGCGCATGTCATATTGCGGCGACATGGTGATCAGCACCGTGCCATCCTGCGGTGCCAAGGTGATATTGGACAGGGTGCTGGTAAACTGACCATCGGGCACATCCATCGCAATGGCCACATCGTTCAGGGACAAGATGCCATTGGTCATGGTTTCGGTGCCCACGGTGATGGATTGCCCCATATTCGCGCCGAGGTTTTTCCAACTGTCCCACACCTGTTGCGCGGTCAGATCGGCGGCGGCGGGGCTGGCAAGCGTAAGCGCCAAGGCAGATGCGGTGTAAGCGGGGGCAAAACGGATCATCATATAGTACTTTCCAAGACAGGTTTGATATCAGAGTGTGCCGCCGTCACCGTGGCGTCAAGGGCGGAAGCCCTGATATGGCAAGGCGTTGCCAAGTGTCGTTTGGCAAGCCGGCCGCACCGGGTTAGGATGATACGGACACTGAAAAGGGGACAACCAAGTGGATATGACAGGCAAAACCGTTCTGATCACCGGCGCAAGTCGTGGCATCGGCGCCGAGGCCGCGCGCGTCTTTGCGGCGGCGGGGGCGAATGTGGCTTTGCTGGCGCGCAGCGGCGATTCGCTGGCGGAACTGGCCACGGAAATTGGCGACCGGGCGGTGGCGCTGCCTTGCGATGTGTCGTCGTGGGGCGAAATGTCGGGCGCGGTTTCGGCCTGTGTCGACCGGTTTGGCGGGTTGGATGTGTTGATCAATAATGCCGGCGTGATCGACCCGATTTCGCATCTGGCCAGTGCAGACCCCGAGCAATGGGCCAAAGCCATCGATATCAATCTCAAAGGCGTGTTTTACGGAATGCGCGCGGCGGTTCCGGTGATGGCGGCGGCGGGGGGCGGCAGCATCCTGACCATTTCATCGGGGGCGGCACACAAACCTACCGAAGGCTGGTCGGCCTATAACGCATCAAAGGCCGGTGTGGCGATGCTGACCCGGTGCATTGATGGCGAAAACCGCGCCGACGGCATTCGCGCGATTGGCCTGTCGCCCGGCACCGTGGCCACCCAGATGCAGCGCGAAATCAAGGATAGTGGCGTGAACCCGGTCAGCCAACTGGATTGGTCAGTGCATATCCCCCCCGAATGGCCCGCCCGCTGTTTGCTGTGGATGTGCGGCCCCGAAGCCGATGAATATCTGGGCGATGAGATTTCGCTGCGCGATGAGGGTATTCGCCGCAAGGTGGGGTTGATTACGTGATCCTGTGCGCCCGGGATGGTGCCGTTGTCACCCTGACTTTGAATCGCCCCGACAAGGCAAACGCCGTGACGCCCGACATGTTGGCCGATCTGGTGGACCATGTTGAACGGTTGGGCGATGCCAAGGTTTTGATCCTGACCGGGGCGGGCCGGGTGTTCAGCGCCGGCGCCGATCTGGACGCGGTGCGCGCCGGGCTGGCGACATCGGAACTGTGGGAAACCCTTTCCGGCGCGATTGCGCGGTTTGACGGGCTTTCGATCTGTGCGCTGAACGGATCACTGGCGGGAGGCGCGTTTGGCATGGCTTTAGCCTGTGATATCCGCGTGGCGGTGCCGGGGGCAAAATTTTTCTATCCGGTGATGAAGCTGGGGTTTTTGCCTCAGCCGTCTGATCCGGGCCGCCTGACCGCGCTGATCGGTCCGGCGCGGGCCAAGATGGTGCTGATGGGCGGGGCCAGGTTGGACGCGGCTCAGGCGCTGCAGTTCGGGTTGGTTGATGCGCTGGACGACGATGTCATTGGTGCCGCCCACAGGTTGGCGGGCGATGTTTTGTTGGCGGATCGGGCGCATGTGGCCGCTATCAAGCAGATGATTTGACGGGTGTCGCGCGCTGTTGGGGCAGGATGCCTCCGGCGGGGATATTTCAGGCAAGAAAAAGCCGGGCGCGGCGTTAGCGTGGCATCGGATTGGTGGCCTTGGAATAGGGCTGCCAGTTGGTGATTTCGGGGTAATGTCGTTTGCGCCAGGCCCGCACCATCGGGTTCATCTTGCGCCGCCATAAAGGCGGGATCATCGCGAAAAATGTCATCAATGGATAGCCATGGGGCAGTTGTGGCGCCTGATCCGTGTCATAGGTCTGTAACAGTGGGAAACGCCGGTTGGGTTTGTAATGATGGTCAGAATGGCGCTGAAGGTTGATCAGCAACCAATTGGTGGCCTTATGCGCGGCATTCCAGGAGTGGCGCGGCATGACGTGTTCGTATTTGCCATCGCCCAGATATTTGCGGGTCAGGCCGTAATGTTCGACATAGTTGGCCAGCTCAAGCTGCCAGATTGCGATGCCGGCCGAAAATAGCAGGAGGGCGAGGCCAGCCAGCCCGCCCAGTGCCAGGGCGAGAGCGGCGAATATGGCCTGCAACGCCCAATAGCGCCAGAACGGATTCGAGCGGTGCCATTTCGACAGCCCCTTGCGCGCCAGCATCGCCGCCTCGGCGCGCCAGGAAGATTGGTAACATTCGCGCAGAACCCGGGGGTAAAACCGGTGAAACCCCTCGTTATAGCGGGCGCTGACCGGATCACGGGGGGTGGCGACGTAACGGTGATGGACCAGCAAATGTTCACTGCGGAAGTGGGAATAGAACGCCATGGCGAGCAAAGCATCGGCCATCCAGCGTTCAACCCTGGATTTCTGGTGCATCAATTCATGGGCATAGTTGATGCCGATCGTGCCATTCATCACCCCGACCCCAAAGAACAGCGCGATCTTTTCCCAGGTTGCCAGATGGGGGGCGTGGGCGGTGTACCAGATCAGGCCAAAGGTGGTAACGCATTGCAACGGAAACCAGATCAGCGTGATCAGGCGATACCAGACCAGTTGATCGTCGGGCGTGTCGGGGTCGGCGTTTTCGGTTTCGAGCCCGGCGAAGGCATCGACGATGGAAAACATGTACCAGGTGCAAATCGGCACCAACGCCAGGGTCCAGCCGCCATAAACCGCGCCCAGAACAACCAGGGGAATCAGCGATAGCGACAGCCAAAAGGGCAGGGCGCGGGCGAGGCTGGCAATGGGTCTGCGGGTCATGATCGGGCCTTTTTGCCGAATGTACGGGGGATATGTGGCCGATTAAAGGGTACTGAATGTCGCGCGGGTGGCATCCCACACTTTGCGCATCACGGTCGGCAGATCGGTGGGGCGGAATGCGTGTTTGTCGATGAAATGGCCGGTTGTTGGAGTCGCATCCTGTGGCACGTTCGCGGTGCGAATCGCCAGGATCAGATGGAAATGGGTGAAGGTGTGGCGCACATGCAGCCCCGGATCGTGCCAATCGGCGGCAAGGGGGGGATGTTCCTGTGCCGTGTCACCCCATGGCGCGCCGGGCCAGCCCAACATCCCGCCCAGCAGACCGGTATCGGGCCGGCGTTCCAGCAGCAGTGCGCCGTCGGTCCGCCGGGCCACATAGGCAATGCCATGGCGCGTTGGCTTGGCCTGTTTTGGCAGCTTGCGCGGCAGATCGGCGGCGATGCCGGCATGGCGCGCAGCACAAGGGGCCATCCACGGGCAGATGCCGCAGGCCGGGGATTTCGGGGTGCAGATGGTGGCGCCCAGATCCATTACCGCCTGGGCGTAATCTCCGGCGCGGGTTTGCGGCGTCAGGCGGCTGGCATGGGCGGTCAGCTCACGCTTGGCCGGGGGCAGGGGTGTTTGAACCGCGAACAGGCGGGCCATCACCCGTTCGACATTGCCATCGACCACGGTTTCAGGCCGATCAAACGCGATTGCGGCAATGGCGGCGGCAGTATAGGGGCCGATGCCCGGCAGTTTGATCAGATCGGCGTGGGTGTCGGGAAAGTCACCGCCATGATCGGCCACCACAGCGCGGGCGCATTTCAACAGATTGCGGGCGCGGGCGTAATAGCCAAGGCCGGCCCACTCTGCCATTACATCGCCGTCATCTGCCGCCGCCAGATCCGCGACTGTGGGCCAGCGGGCGGTGAAGCGCGTGAAATAATCGCGCACTGCGGCGACGGTGGTTTGTTGCAACATGACTTCGGATAGCCAGATGCGATAGGGGTCGGGGCGCAGACCGGCGGCGCGATCCTGGGGCGGCACCCGCCAAGGCATGGTGCGGGCGTTTGCATCGTACCAGTCCAACAAAATTTCGCTGAGTTCACTTTCACGCAATGTTTATGGTCCCTTTTCCGGCTTGGGCTTGGTATGCACCGCGACAACGCCTAGAACTAGCGCAACCTGAACGATGGAACAGAGATGAGCCAGCCCCGCCGCCCCGCGACCCGCAGTTTCAGCCGGGGATTCAAGATGACCTCGGCGTTGCTGGGCCCGCAGATTCGCGCGGCGGGGGAAAAGCGCGGATTTGCCGTGACCCGTCTTTTGACCCATTGGCCCGAAATCGTGGGCGAAGACGTGGCCGGGATGTGCCGACCCGTGAATGTGTCATACGGGCGCGGAAATTTCGGCGCGACGCTGATTTTGCTGACCACCGGGGCGCGGGCGCCGATGCTGGAGATGCAAAAGGAAAAGATTCGCGAAAAGGTGAATGCCTGTTACGGATATGCGGCGATAAAACGGGTAAAGATTACCCAGACCGCGCCGACCGGATTTGCCGAAGGACAGGTGAGTTTCGATCACCGTCCACGCGCCAAAACGACCCCGCCCGACCCCGCAATCGATGCCCATGCCGAGGCGGCCGTGGCCCCGATCACCGACCAGACATTGCGCAGCGCCCTGGAATCCCTTGGGCGGAATGTGTTAAGAAAATCCTCTGAAAAGAAAGGCCTGAAATGAAACGTTTCATCCCTGCTATAATCGCCATCGCATTGGGTTTGGGGGGCGCTGTATATTACCTGAACCAACCCACCGACACCACAGCCGCCACATCATTCGCGCTGGATGCGCAAGAAGCGGGTGACGTGGATCTGTCGTTGGTGAATGAAATGACCATGGGCGATGCGGACGCGCCAGTGACCATGGTGGAATATTCGTCCTTCACCTGCCCCCATTGCAAACGTTACCACGAAGGGCCGATGAAGGAGATCAAGAAGAACTATATCGACACCGGCAAGGTGCATTATATCGCCCGCGAAGTGTATTTTGACCGCTATGGCCTGTGGGCCGGGATGGTGGCGCGCTGTGGCGGGCCGGTTCGCTATTTTGGTGTGACCGATCTGATTTACGCCCAGCAGGCAGAATGGACGCGCGGCGAGCCCGCCGAGATTGTGGCGAACCTGCGCCGGATCGGCAAAACCGCCGGTTTGAGCGATACGCAGTTGGATGCCTGCCTGGCGGATGCCGACAAGGCACAGGCGATGGTCGCGACCTGGGAAAAATTTCAGGCTGAGGATCAGATTCAATCGACCCCCACATTCATGGTGAATGGCACGCAGTATTCGAACATGAGCTATGACGAGTTTGCCACGTTGCTGGATGAAAAACTGGGCGAATAGGCCAGGTTTGATCAAATGGGGCGCGCTGGCGCGCGCGCTTCATTTTTTGTTTTGGCGTATATGGCGGCGGTTGTGATTTGATTTTGGGCGATGCGCCCGCGTTCACCTGCGGTTTTTTGGATATTTAGAGCAAGAAAAAGCCAGAGTTTCCGATTGGCGCAGATGATGTGCGATTCGTCGAAAATGCAGCGGGAATGGCGCATTTTCCGGGTTGTGGCAACACAGGTAAGCGCGTAAAGCGGCGGTGGGACACGCCGCCCCAACGCGGCGCATTTATCTGTGAGGATACTATCAATGGCTATTGATGCTCCGGCTGCGCGGCCGGTCAATCCGCGTTTTTCTTCTGGCCCCTGTGCCAAGCCCCCCGTATTTTCGTTGGATCGTTTGCGTGACGCGCCCTTGGGCCGGTCGCACCGTGCCGCTGTCGGCAAGGCCAAGCTGGCCGCCGCGATTGATGAGACGCGCGCGATTTTGGGCGTGCCTGACGATTATCGGATTGGCATTGTCCCCGCGTCAGATACCGGCGCGTTTGAGATGGCCATGTGGAACCTGTTGGGCGAGCGCCCGGCAGAGATGGTTGCCTGGGAAAGTTTTGGTGCCGGTTGGGTGACCGATGCCGTGAAACAGCTGAAGATTGAAGCGACAGTTCACGAGGCACCGTATGGTCAGATCGTGGATATGGCGGCGCTGAATTATGACCATGACGTGTGTTTTACCTGGAATGGCACGACATCGGGGGTGCGGATGCCCAATGGTGATGCAATTCCGGCAGATCGTGCGGGGCTGACATTATGTGATGCCACCTCTGCGGCCTTTGCGATGGAATTGCCGTGGGACAAATTGGATGTGACCACGTTTTCCTGGCAGAAGGTTCTGGGCGGAGAAGCGGCCCATGGGATGCTGATTCTGTCGCCCCGCGCCGTTGCGCGGTTGGAAAGTTATGCCCCCGCTTGGCCGTTGCCCAAGATTTTCCGCCTGACCAAGGGTGGCAAGCTGATTGAGGGGATTTTCAAGGGCGAAACCATTAACACACCCTCAATGCTGTGTGTTGAGGATTATTTGCAGGCGTTGGATTGGGCGCGATCCGTTGGCGGATTGGCCGGGCTGATCGACCGGGCCGATGCCAACGCCGCCACCGTGGCCGATTTTGTGACCGCGCGCGATTGGATTGATTTTTTGGCCGAAAATCCGGCGACACGGTCTAACACATCGGTTTGCCTGAAATTTACCAATCCGGCGATTGCCGATGGGGCCGCCTTTGCCAAGGCGGTGGCGAAACGGTTAGAGGCAGAAGGTGTGGCGTTTGACATTGGCGGATACCGTGATGCGCCCCCCGGATTGCGTATCTGGTGTGGTGGCACGGTGGAAACATCGGATGTGGCCGCCCTGATGCCCTGGATCGAATGGGCCTATCTGAGTGAGCTTGCGGCGGCGGGATAACCCCCGCGCCACCCCCCACGAAATATAGTCAAAGGAGCGCCCTGAGATGGCCCCCAAAGTTCTTGTATCTGACAAGTTGTCGGAAACCGCTGTGCAAATTTTTCGCGATCGTGGAATCGATGTGACCTTCGATCCGTCGATCGGGAAGGATAAGGAAAAGCTGCTGAGTGTGATTGGTGAATACGATGGATTGGCGATTCGCAGCGCCACCAAAGTGACCGCCAAAGTGTTAGAGGCCGCCACCAACCTGAAGGTGATCGGCCGCGCCGGGATTGGTGTGGATAACGTTGAAATCCCCGCCGCCAGCAAAAAGGGCGTGATCGTGATGAACACGCCCTTCGGCAATTCGATCACCACCGCCGAACATGCGATTTCGCTGATGATGGCTGTGGCGCGCCAGATCCCCGAGGCAAACGCCAGCACCCATGCCGGAAAGTGGGAAAAATCGCGCTTTATGGGGGTTGAGCTGACCGCGAAAACCTTGGGCGTGATCGGCGCCGGCAATATCGGCAGCATCGTGATTGACCGCGCGCTGGGCCTGAAAATGAAGGTGATCGCCTATGATCCGTTCCTGAGCGAAGAGCGGGCGGTGGAACTGGGCGTGCGCAAGGTTGAGTTGGATGAGCTGTTGGCCAAATCCGATTTCATCACCTTCCATGTGCCTCTGACCGACAAGACCCGCAATATCCTGAGCGCGGAAAACATCGCCAAGCTGAAACCGGGGGTGCGGATCATCAACTGCGCGCGCGGCGGTTTGGTGGACGAGGCAGCCCTGGCCGACGCGTTGAAAGAGGGCCGCGTGGCCGGTGCGGCATTCGATGTGTTTGCCGAAGAACCCGCCACCAACAGCCCGCTGTTCAACCTGCCCAATGTGGTGGTGACCCCGCATCTGGGCGCGGCCACGACCGAGGCACAGGAAAACGTGGCCCTTCAGGTGGCGGAGCAGATGTCGGATTACCTGTTGTCGGGTGCGGTGACCAACGCGTTGAACATGCCATCTGTCACGGCGGAAGAAGCATTGGTGATGGGCCCTTGGGTTAAATTGGCCGGACATCTGGGCACGTTCGTGGGCCAGATGACCGATGATCCGATCCTCGCGGTGAACGTGTTGTATAACGGCAAAGCGGCCGAAATGAACACCGCCGCCCTGAATGCCGCCGTGATGGCGGGTATCATGCAGGCGACGAACCCGGATGTGAACATGGTGTCGGCCCCGGTGATCGCGAAAGAGCGCGGTGTCGATATGACCACCACAACCCAGGCCAAGACCGGCACGTTCGATGGTTATATCAAATTGACCGTGGTGACCGAAAAGCAAGAGCGCAGCATCGCCGGCACGGTATTTTCCGACGGCAAGCCCCGGTTCATTCAGATCAAAGGCATCACCATAGACGCCGAGATTGGTGAACATATGCTGTATACCACCAACGAAGACGTGCCGGGAATCATCGGCGCATTGGGCCAGACCATGGGTGACAACGGCGTAAACATCGCCAACTTTACCCTGGGCCGGTCCGACAAGGGCACCGACGCCATCGCATTGCTGTATCTTGACGATCAGCCCCCCGCGCCGGTGCTGGACAAACTGCACGCCACCGGCATGTTCCGCGCGATCCGGCCTTTGCGGTTCAATATGTAAAAACGAACGCCGCACCGCGTTTTGTGGTGCGGCGTTGCCGGATGATGGTGGCAAGGCGTTTTCTTTTCGGAACGCTGCCAACACACAAACCGACCGGTGGGTTGATGAGCCTTGCAAAAATCCTGGGGCGCATCAGCGACTAACCAGTTGAATTAAAAATCTGATATGGCTAGCTGTCGCCAAACGGTCATATTGTGAGTCAGCCCCATGTTTTCCAGCCTGAAATCGCTATTTATAAGCTTGGAACGGGCTGTCTCATTCACAGCGTCGATCGCTGCAACCGGTGGGCTTGTCCTTGCCCTATATGCGTTTGTTTATCCTGCCGAAGTGGCAGAGAACTTTGCCAATTTTCAGGATCTCGTTGAAGACGCACGAGGGGATGTGGCACGCATTGCCACCGCTTCGGAAGGAATTCTCGAAAATACTGAGGGTACGGAAACCAATACGCGAAAGCTGGCGGACGCGATTCCATACTGGGTCGTATTTGACGGGCAGCCATATGCCGACGCCAGCATGTCTCACGCTGTAGGATTGCGGCTTAAAATGGACCTGAAAAACCCTTCACCCTATCCGATTACCCTGCGGGTTGAGGCGTCGGCGGACAACAAAAACGTAATTGAAGCGTCAGAAATAATAATGCCCTACGAATTTACAGTGATCACTGGCAAACTCGAAAAGCGGCCCGAAACATTTACAATCTGTCTTTTTGGCGAATCTCCCGCATTTGAGGGGCAAACCTTGCGCGAGCGTCGTACATATGACGGTGGTAACCTTGTTGTCGCATCGCAATCATTTGATCCGATTGAGGGGTGCGAATAAATCGGATCGGACAGATCTTGGCTGTATCTGTCGAACTTGTTTCAATTAAACTTAAAACGTAACGGCTTTCTTTCTCATTGTCTCTCGAGCGGCCAATCCCCCCTCACCGCTTTCCCATCATCGCCAGCCGGATCAGCGCGCGTTCCATTACCGCCATTTGCGGGGCTCTTGTGGCCGAGCGGAGGGATAAATCTGTGTCGGTCAGCAGTTTCAGCGCCTGTTCCAGCCGGTTAATGCCCCACCCCCGCGCCTGGCTCTCTAACTGTCGGGCGCGGGGGTGGAAGACGCGGGCCCCCACGGCCAGCCCGTGCAGGGTGCGGAAATGGCGCAGGGTGCCGATGCACAAAGTGACGGCGTTCACGCCCTGGCTTTGCAGGCGGGTCATCACCGGGCCGATTTTATCGGATTGGCCCGTGGCGACAATATCGAGCATATCGTCCAAATCCGCCTCGGTTGAGGCGGGGGCGCAATTTTTCACATCCGTTGTGGACACCGGCGTGGTATCGCCCAACATATACAGCGCCAGCTTTTCCAGGGTTTGGCGAAAATCGCCTGGGTCCAATTGCTGTGCCAGAGTCACCAGCATTTGCCGCGCGTCTGGGTCGATCTGGGTCAGGTTGGCGCGGGCGAGTTCGGCGTCGATCTCTTGCGCCGTTGGCGGATTGTCGTAGATCGCGATGCACACGGCACTGGGATGTTTTTCAAACAGTTTGCGCACCGGGCTGGTTTTTTTCAAATCCCCCGCCGTCACGATCAGCGTGGCATCGCCCGGCTGCCAATCTTTCAGAGCTTTGGTCAGGGTGTCACCGCTGTAATGATTGGCCTCTTCCACCAAGGTCACCCGATGGCCGGGAAAGAACCCTTGGGATTTTAGCGCATCAATGACCAGCGCGGCGTTTTTGTTGATATCGGACGCGGGCAGGCGGGTCAGGCGCATTTCTTCATCGCCCTTTGGCCCGATCAGCGCCTTGACCGCTTCTTGCCGTTTCAGGGCGACGCGCATCGGATCGGCCCCGTAAATCAGCACGGCGGGAAGTTTCGGGTCGGGTTTGGCCAGAAACGCCTGTGCCTTTGGCCCGGTCAGAATCATCGTTGCCAATCCGGGGCGGTGGCAATCAGGCGCGCAACCAGTTGATCGGCCAGGATGATCATCAGCCGTTCGCGCGCGTCCCGCTCGGCCGTTAAAACCGAAACGGTATTGCCGGCGATTGATCCGCGCGTGTCGTCAAACACCGGCGCGGAATAGGCGGTGAAATTGCGCACCCGACCATCGGCAACGATTTCATCACTGGCCAGATGGCGCAACGCCCAGGTCAGTTCGCCGCGAATGCGGTAGCGGGTGATATCCTGATCCGGGGTAATGCCCAGCCCGTCTTGGCCAATGGCGATGCTGGCTGACAAACGGTACGCGCCAGTGGTGGGCGCGCCCAATCGTTCCTCAAGGCGGCGCACCAGATGATAACCTTCTTCATCATTGGGCGCATCAACGGTGATCGCGCCGCGCAGGCCATGGGCCGCGCCCCCCGGCCCATAAGCGGGGGTAAACCCGCAGGCCGGAACGGCGGCAAGCGCCAGAAGAAGGAATCGCCTAGAGTACAACATTCACAATTCGCCCCGGCACCACGATCAGTTTCTTGGGCGTCGCCCCATCGGCCATCGCCCGTTTCACAGCATCGCTTGCCAGAACCAGTTTTTCAATCTCATCCTTGGGCATATCGCGCGGCACGGTAATTTCGGCGCGGCGTTTGCCGTTGATTTGGATGGGCAACGTCACTTCGTCATCCACCAACATCGCCGCATCGGCCATGGGCCAAGGCGCGTTGGCGATCAGGCCGGTTCCCCCCAGGGTGGCCCATAATTCCTCGGCCAAGTGTGGTGTCATCGGGGCCATCAGTTGCGCCAGTGTTTTCGCGGCTTCGGTTTTTGCGCCGCGCCCGGCCTTGGATTTGTGCAGGGCGTTGGTAAAGGCATAAAGCCGCGCAACGGCGGTGTTAAACCCGAACGACTCAACCGCCATGGTCACATCATGCACGGCCTTGTGCATTTCGCGCAGCAGGTCTTTGTCGCCCTCGCCGGTTTCCGGCGCCTGCATGGCATCGGTGGCAATGCGCCAGACGCGGTTGAGGTGTTTGCTGGAGGCTTCGGCGCCGCTGGCTGTCCATTCCACATCCCGTTCGGGGGGCGAATCGGACAACACAAACCAACGCGCGGTATCGGCGCCGTATTGCGCGATGATCGCTTCGGGATCGACGACGTTTTTCTTGGATTTCGACATTTTCGCGGAGGGGATGATTTCAACCGCTGTGCCGTCGGCCAGTTTGCCATCATGCACATCGCCGGGCAGGTGATAAATCGCGCGCCCGGTATCATCGCGGGTCAGATAAATCTCGTGCGTTACCATGCCTTGGGTGAACAGGGCATCGAACGGCTCAATCGCGCTGGCGGGCAGGTGGCCGCAGGCGTGCATGGCGCGGGCGAAAAACCGGGAATACAGCAGGTGAAGAATCGCATGTTCTACCCCGCCGATATATTGATCGACATTCATCCAATAGGCGGCATCGGCGGCGTTGGTCGGGCGATCGGCACCGGGCGAGGTGAAGCGCGCATAATACCACGACGAATCGACAAACGTATCCATCGTATCGGTTTCCCGCTGGGCCGCGGCACCGCATTTGGGGCAGGGCACATCGCGCCAGGTCGGATGCCAGTTCAGCGGATTGCCTGGTTTGTCGAATGTCACATCTTCGGGCAGGCGCACGGGCAGGTTTTCTTTCGCCTCGGGCACCACGCCGCAGGTTTCACAGTGGATAACCGGAATCGGGCAGCCCCAATAGCGTTGCCGCGACAGGCCCCAATCGCGCAGGCGGAAATTGGTCACCCCCCGGCCCACACCGTTTTCTTCGCAAAATGCGATGGCCGCGTCGATAGCCTCAATCCCGGTTTGTTCGGTATCCCCGGCAAAGCCGCGCAGGTAAATCACCGGGTCGGTTTTGGGCGGCACAAAGGCATCGCCGCCATCTTCGGGCAGGGCGGTGCCTTCGTCAGTCACGGGGGCAAAGGTAGAGATCACCGGCAAATCGTATTTGCGGGCAAATTCCAGATCGCGCTGATCATGGGCGGGGCAGCCGAAAATCGCGCCGGTGCCGTAATCCATCAGGATGAAATTGGCCACGTACACCGGCAATTCCCACGCCGTATCAAACGGATGGCGTACGCGCAGCCCGGTATCAAACCCCTTTTTCTCAGCCTTTTCCATGTCTTCTTCGGCGGTGCCCATCTTGCGGCATTCGGCGTTGAAGGCGGCCAGTTCGGGATTGTCCTGTTCCAATGACTTGGCCAGCGGGTGATCGGGCGAGATACCCACAAAGGACGCGCCCAACAACGTATCGGGGCGGGTTGTGTAGACTTCGACCCGGTCATGGGACGCGGGGCCATCAATCAGGGAAAACGCAAATTGCAGACCGCGCGATTTGCCGATCCAGTTGCGCTGCATCAATTTTACCTTGTCGGGCCAGTTGTCCAGCCCGTCGAGCGCATTCAGCAATTCTTCGGAATAATCAGAGATTTTGAAAAACCACTGGGTCAGCTCGCGCCGCTCGATCACCGCGCCAGATCGCCAGCCTTTGCCATCTTCCACCTGTTCATTGGCCAGAACGGTCAAATCCACCGGATCCCAGTTGACGGTCGCGTTTTTGCGATAAACCAACCCTTTTTCCAGAAAATCAATGAACATCGCCTGTTGCTGGCCGTAATATTCGGGATCGCAGGTGGCAAATTCGCGCGACCAATCCAACGACAGGCCCAGCTTGGCGAACTGTGATTTCATGTTGGCGATGTTTTGATAGGTCCATTCACCGGGGTGAATTTTTTTCTCCATCGCGGCGTTTTCGGCGGGCAGGCCAAAGGCATCCCACCCCATCGGGTGCAACACGGCGTGCCCGGTTGACAGTTTGTACCGCGCCACCACATCGCCCATGGTATAGTTGCGCACATGGCCGATATGCAGGTTGCCCGACGGATAGGGAAACATCTCAAGCACATAATATTTCGGCTTGGCGTCATCACGCACGGCGGTAAACGTGCCGGCGGTTTCCCAGGCCTGTTGCCATTTCGGTTCAATTTCTGCGGCAGAATAAGAGGACATCGAGAAACCTTTGGTTCAAGCGTTCATGTACGATTTATTTCTGCGCTTGATATGTTGCAGATCGCGATTGGTCCAGTGCACGATTTTCGGCGATGGCCCATGGTGATTTTGCGGTATAGCGTGGCGTGATACGAAAAGATGAGGCACGTTCATGAAAATCCTGTTTCTGCACCAGAACTTTCCCGGTCAGTTCAAACACCTCGCTCCGGCTCTGGCGGCCCAGGGGCACCGGGTTGTCGCCCTGACCAGCCGGGTGGACAAACAGCAGAAATGGCAGGGCGTGAATCTGGTGCCCTATAAATGGAGCGAACCCGAAGGGCAGAAACATCATCCATGGCTGACCAATCTGAACGGTGCTGTGCACCGGGGCGCGACAGTTTACAAAGTGGCGCATCAGCTGAATGAAAAAGGTTATGCGCCCGATATCATCATCGCCCATAGCGGTTGGGGCGAAGCGTTGTTCCTGCAAGAGGTGTGGCCCGATGCCCGGCTCGGGGTGTTCAGCGAATTTCATTACATGGCCGAAGGGGCCGATATCGGGTTTGACCCTGAATTTCTGTTGAAGGGCGCGTTTGGCGAAGGGGCGCGAATCAAGATGCGCAATCTGTCGATGCGGCTGCAGCTTGAAAATGCCGATGCCGCCCTGTGCCCGACCAATTGGCAGGCAAGCACCCATCCCGCCGATCTGCGCCAAAAGATCACTGTCGTACATGACGGAATCGATACCGATCACGTAAAACCCAACCCCGATGCACAGGTCACCCTGAACGGTACCACCTTCAGCCGCAAGGATGAGGTGATTACCTTTGTGAACCGTAATCTCGAACCCTACCGCGGCTTTCACATCTTCATGCGGGGCCTTGGCGATTTGCTGCGCCGCCGCCCGAATGCACAGGTGATTGTGGTGGGGGGGGATGGCGTCAGTTATGGATCGGCGCCAAGGCAGGGCGGCACCTGGAAGGACAAGATGATTGCCGAAGTGCGCGGCGATATCCCCGATGCCGATTGGGCGCGGGTGCATTTCGTGGGCAAGGTGCCCTATGGGGATTTCCTGTCGCTGTTACAGGTATCGACGGTACATTTATACCTGACCTATCCATTTGTTCTGAGCTGGAGCTTGATGGAGGCGATGGCCTGTGAAGCGGCCATTGTCGGCAGCGCGACGAGCCCAGTAGAAGAAGTGATCACCGACAACGAAACCGGTGTGTTGTTCGATTTTTTCGATGCCAAAGCGATGGTCGATCAGGTTGAGCGGTTGTGCAACGACGCGCCGCTGCGCGCACGGCTGGGGGAACAGGCCCGGGCGCGGGTGATCGAACGCTATGATTTGAAAACGGTGTGCCTGCCAAGGCAGTTCGCGTGGGTGGCGGATTTGGCAAGGGGCGCGGCGGGCTGACCCCGCCTTGCCCTAATTCGTCAGCTTTGGGGGCTGTGAATCACAGCTTGCCATCGCGAATGCGCAACTGCCGCGCGCGGGTCAGAATCGCATCTTCGATGGCGCGCACCGTATCAACGCTGGCCGGTCCGCCCTGGGTTTGCAGGGCAACATTCAGCGACCGTGCATCCAATGCCGGGTCTTGCACATATACGGTGGCCCGATAGGCGCGGCCACCGCCGGGGGGGCGACCATAGCCATACACCAAGACGCCCGAAAATGGATCGGCCGATTCGATGGGCATGAAATTCAGCACCTCTTGCGCTGCGTTCCAGATATATTTGTTCACTTCGATGGTTACATTCGGATCATCGGCATTGGTGAACAGATCAAACAGGGTCGATTGTTCCGGGCGCTGCTGCAGCTCGCGCTCGCGGTATTCGCGAATCTCACGGTCGGCGGCGCTTTCCACGCTTGGGTCTTGTTGGCCAAAGTTAAAACCACCACAGGCAGACAGGGCTATTCCCATCACTGCCATCAGGCCAGATTTCATGATCCCGCGCGTGCCCATATTGTGCCCTCACCCCTTGTTTTTCTCGTATGTATCCGACCGACTCTTGCGTCACAAGGATTTTTGACCATTTCCTGCGCCCTTGCCGCACTGGCCCCGGGTTTGCCCGCCTGAAAATGACTGTGGCAAAGGTGCATCATCTGAATGCGGTTTGAACCGGGAGGGCATGGCCCGCTTGCAATTAGGGGGCAGGCGAGCGAATTAGGCTCATGTCTCACTTCGGATTTCCTGGAATGAGATAAACCTTTAGAGAATTACACGAGGGAAATCGAAATGAAAAATGTTCTCCTGGCCTCAACCGCGCTGATCATGTCGGCCGGTGTTGCAGCCGCAGAAGTTACCGTTGGTGGCGACGGCCGTATGGGTATCATCGATATGGATGATGCACGTGGTCTGCACTTCACCAGCCGTATCCGCATCTCGTTCGCCGCTTCCGGCGAAACTGACAGCGGCCTGTCATTCGGTGGTTCGGTTCGCGTAGACAACTACGAAAACGATCAGGCAACCAACGGTCAAGAAGGTTCCGTATTTGTTTCGGGCGCATTCGGCAAGTTGTCGATGGGTGACGTAAGCGGCGCTGCTGAAGCTGCTGTTGGCGATCTGTCGGGCGTTGGCTTGACCGGCCTGGGCGATCGGAACGAAGTGACCTACCTGTTGAACTCGGCTGCTGTGTACCGTCCCAGCGCCCTGTACGAATATTCCACTGGTTCGCTGACATTCTACGCATCGGCCGAAAACCCCGGCGCACCAGCCGTAGTCGGCTCGCCCTTCGGCACGAACGAAGCCTATGGCGTTGGTGTTAAGTACTCCGCTGGCAACTACACCGTTGCTCTGGGTTACGAAAACTACAACACAACCGACGCTTTCGGTGTAGACACCGGCAACATCGACCACATCGTTCTGGGTGGTACCGCCGCATTTGGCGACGCAACCGTAAAAGCGATCTACGGTTCGGTTGACGATGCGATCTCCACCAACGACCAGTATGGTCTGTCGCTTGACTATGTCTTCGGTGCGACCACTGCGACTGCTTTCGCAATCGAGCAGTTCGACGGCGAAACCGACTTCGGTATCGGCGCATCCTATGACCTGGGTGGCGGTGCTGCTCTGAAGGGTGGCGTTGTTCGCGACAACTTTGTTGGCGGCGACAACACATACTATGACTTCGGTGTATCGATGTCCTTCTAATTCCCTAACAGGAATTGGATGACGGAAAGAGCGGGCCTTGTGCCCGCTCTTTTCTTTTGTACGGCACTGGCCTATCCCGGTTTTAAACTAAAGGAGCCCGGATATGACCCTGTCTGATATCACAGCCCGCATCGATCATGCCGAAAAACAGGCGGATCGCACCCCGGGCAGCACCCGTTTGATTGCGGTCAGCAAAATGCAACCGCTCGAACGGGTAGAGGCGGTGTTGGATCAGGGCCACCGTTGTTTTGGTGAAAACCGTGTGCAAGAAGCGGCCGGCAAATGGCCCGAATTCCGCGATCGGTTCGGCCCGGTCGATTTGCATCTTCTTGGGCCATTGCAAACCAACAAGGCGCGGCAAGCCTTTGATTTGTTTCAGGTGATCCATTCCCTTGATCGGCCCAAACTGGCCCAAACCCTGGCGCGGTTGGCGCAGGAAACCGGCCAATGCCCCGATTTGTTCATTCAGGTCAACACGGGCGAAGAGCCGCAAAAGGCCGGCGTTCTGCCTACTGATGTCGATGGATTTGTGGCCGAGTGTCAGGCGTTGGATTTGCCGGTGCTTGGGCTTATGTGTATCCCCCCAGCCGAAGAAGAGCCCAGTTTGCATTTTGCTCTGCTCGCAAAAATGGCTGCGCGCAACGGGTTGGCGGGCCTGTCCATGGGCATGTCGGGGGATTTTGAAACGGCAATCAGCTTTGGCGCGACCCATGTGCGTGTCGGATCGGCAATCTTTGGTGCGCGCGCATAAACTTGGCCGGTTGCGCCCGGCGGTAGGTTTGAAATTGGATATTTAAGGCAAGAAAAAGCTAGGCGGTGTGCAGACCGGTGCCGGGCTGTATTTGTTTTGCGATTTCAAGCAGATGTGTTGGATGAAATGCGATGCAGCCTTCTGTGGGATGCCCCGGCTTGCGCCAGCGATGCAGAAAAATGGCCGATCCCCTGTGGGGTGTCGCGGGCGTGTTCCAATCGGTGATCAGGATCAGATCATAAAGGGGATCGGCCCGGCGCAGGGTTTCATGGCTGGCGGAATAAGGCGCGCGCACCAAGGTGTTGTAGTCCGGATTTTCGGGGGCATCGGACCATAAATCACCGCGTCGGATTGGCGTGGCCCACGGGGCAGGGCGCGCCATTCGGTCGGGCCGATAGAGCATGTCGGTGATCCGCAGAATGCCGTGCGGAGTGGCGCCGTCCCCCTCGCGTTTGTGCGATGTCACGCCGCCCCGCCCGATGGTGCAGGGGTAAATCCGCCCCCGAAACCGCACGCCGCGCGGAGTCAGCACCAGATCATCGGGTGTCACAATAGATGGCCTGATTTGGCGGCCTTGGTGCGCAGATACGCCGCGTTCAACGGGTTTTCGCCAATATGCAGCGGCACACGTTCCGTCACGGTCAGCCCGTGAGTGGCCAACATTTCAACCTTGCGCGGATTATTGGTAAGCAGGCGCACCTTGTCGATGCCAAGCGCGGTCAGCATATGCGCGCCAATGCGAAAATCCCGTTCGTCATCCTCAAAGCCCAGGCGGTGATTGGCCTCGACCGTATCAAACCCCTGATCCTGAAGGGAATAGGCGCGCATTTTGTTGGTCAGGCCGATGCCGCGCCCTTCCTGATTGAGGTATAGCAAGATGCCGCCGCCTTCTTGCGCCATTTGCGCCAGGGCGCCGTTCAACTGTGGCCCGCAATCGCATTTCAGCGACCCCAGAACATCGCCGGTAAAGCAGGCCGAGTGCAATCGCGCCAGAACCGGCCCATCGCGATCGGGTTTCCCGATTTCAACGGCGTAATGCTCTTCGCCGCCATCGTCGGGGCGGAAAATATGCAGCCGGGCCGCCGTGCTGACCGCAAGGGGCAGGCGCGCGGCGACGACCGGTTTTACCGCTGCGTCGCCGATCAGATCCAAGGTGGGATCGTCCATGTCGATCACCGTCAGATCGCCGGGCGGGTCGGCACATGGCACCATCAGCGCGCCAGGCAAAAGGCGGGCCGATTTCAGAATCGCGATGGCGGTGCGGGCCGGCGCCGGATCGCCCGTGCGCACCGGGCGAAACGGGCCTTTCATTGGCGCGCGCAGATCATCGGCCGGATCGAGAATGGCGCGCAGTCGGCTCAGATTCATTGTGGTCGGAATTTCGATGCGCGTGATGTCGCCATCATACACCGGTGTTTTCAAGGTTTCGGCGCGCCGGTGGGTCAGCGCCAGATATGCCGCGCCCCCCGCGATCAGGTTGGCAAACCGGTCGGGGTGCAGTGTTTCCGGGGCTGCGGCCAACAGACAGGCCGCCCCCCGGCGCAGCACAACAGGCAGGCCCATGCGCAGATCGGACCGTGCCCGCGCCAAGCGTTCGGGCAACGTAGGGGTAAGGATCATGTAATCGGGCCTTTCATGGCGCCATTTACGGTGTTTCAGGGGGGAAAGGGAACACCGTTTCCTTTGGCGAGTTGAGCGAAAGTGGGCCAAACCCTGTAAAAAGGTGAAACATTTCCCATGTTTGGGACACGACCGCGTGAGTATGGTGCAGCATTTCTTGCCGAACCTGTGATGTGGCCACATCTGATATGCCAACCGGAGGACGATACATGAGCAACCAAAAGAAAATCCTTCTTGTCGATGATGATGATGATTTGCGCGAAGCGTTGAGCGAACAGTTGATGATGACCGAAGATTTCGACGTGTTCGAAGCAACCAATGGCCAGGAAGCATTGGATCAGGTCAAGGCGGGGTTGTTCGATCTGCTGATCCTGGATGTGGGCCTGCCGGATACGGACGGGCGCGAGTTGTGCCGGTTGATGCGAAAGCAGGGGGTGAAATGCCCCGCGATCATGCTGACCGGCCATGACAGCGACGCCGATGCGATTCTGGGGTTGGATGCGGGCGCGAACGACTATGTGACTAAGCCGTTCCGCTTTCCGGTGCTTTTGGCGCGGATCAGGGCCCAGTTGCGCCAACACGAACAATCGGAGGACGCAGTGTTCAGTCTGGGGCCGTACACGTTCAAGCCCGCGCAAAAGGTGCTGATCGATGCGGCAGACAAGAAAATTCGCCTGACCGAGAAGGAAACGAATATCCTCAAGTTTTTGTACCGTGCCACCGACAGCGTTGTGGCGCGCGACGTGTTGTTGCACGAGGTCTGGGGATACAACGCCGGGGTCACGACCCACACATTGGAAACCCATATTTACCGCTTGCGACAAAAAATTGAACCAGATCCGTCGAACGCGCGTTTGCTTGTTACGGAAAGCGGCGGATACAGATTGGTCGCCTGAGATTGGAGTTCCCGTTGATATGGCCGGGTTATGCCATGTCACCTCCCTGTTGGACTTGCCCGGGCCATTGTGCCCGGGTTTTTTTCGGACCTGTGCGTTGACGGTTGGGCAAGTGATCTTTTTTATCGCCCCCAAGACGCATAGACAGGCCCGATGACAGGACCGGATTATTCATTAGAGCAGACGCTGCGCGATCAGGGATATACCCACATCGCCGGTGTCGATGAGGTGGGCCGTGGCCCCTGGGCGGGGCCGGTGGTGGCCGCCGCTGTGGTGTTTGACCCCGGGCGCATCCCTGCGGGACTGAACGATTCCAAGAAACTGACCAAAAAGGCCCGTGAGGGATTAGAGGCCGCGATTCTGGCCGGGGCGCAGGTGAGTGTTGCCGAGGCATCCGTGGCCGAGATCGACGAGATGAACATCTTGCGCGCGAGCCACCTTGCGATGGTGCGCGCCTTGCGCGGTTTGCCCACGCCGCCCGATTTTGCCCTGATTGATGGCAATCAGATGCCGCGCGACATGCCGTGTGCGGGGCAACTGGTGATCAAGGGCGACGGACGCTCGGTCAGCATCGCGGCGGCGTCAATTGTGGCAAAAATCAGGCGAGATTTAGGCATGGTGGCGCTGGCGCAACAGCATCCAGGTTATGGATGGGAAACAAACATGGGATATGGGGCCGCCAAGCACCAACACGGCCTCAAGACGCTAGGGGTAACCCCACATCATAGGCGTTCGTTCAAACCCATACACAAGATGTTGTATCAAGGAAATTAACTAACCTCTTGATTCAAAAAGAAATTGACCCCGATTCGGCTTTGACTCACATTGTGGATAACTACAGAGCACGCCGCAAAAGGCGCCGGAATCAGAGGCAGAATATGACGATAGAAACCAAAAGCTGTGCCGCGGCACGGCCCCTGAAAACATGCGCAACTGCGGCGGAATTGCCCCTGAATCAGATCCTGGGCGGTGACTGTATTGAGTTGATGAACAGTCTGCCGGAATCCTCGATTGATCTGATTTTTGCCGACCCGCCCTACAACCTGCAGTTGAAAGGCGATCTGTATCGCCCCGACAATTCCCATGTGGATGCGGTGGATGATGCGTGGGATCAGTTTTCAAGTTTTGCCGCCTATGATCGGTTTACCCAGGACTGGCTGAAGGCAGCGCGCCGATTGCTGAAACCGCACGGGGCAATCTGGGTGATCGGCAGCTATCACAACGTGTTTCGCGTTGGCGCGGCGATGCAAAATGCCGGCTATTGGATCCTGAATGATGTGGTCTGGCGCAAATCCAACCCGATGCCGAACTTTCGCGGCAAGCGTTTGACCAACGCCCATGAAACCCTGATCTGGGCCTCCAAGGAAGAAGCGAGCAAGTACACCTTTAACTATGAAGCGTTGAAACAGCTCAACGAAGGCGTGCAGATGCGCAGCGATTGGGTTTTGCCGATTTGCACCGGCCACGAGCGTTTGAAAAATGCCGATGGGGATAAGGCGCATCCGACCCAAAAGCCCGAATCACTGTTGCACCGGGTCATCCTGGGTACGACAAACCCTGGCGATGTGGTGCTCGATCCGTTCTTTGGCACCGGCACCACCGGGGCTGTGGCGAAAATGCTGGGCCGGGAATATATCGGGCTGGAGCGCGAGGCCGCTTACCGCGAGGTTGCCGAAGAGCGTCTGAGTCGTGTGCGCAAGTTCGACAAGGAAGCATTGAGCGTGACCGGCAGCAAGCGCGCCGAGCCACGGGTGCCGTTCGGACAGCTGGTGGAGCGCGGTATGTTGCGCCCCGGTGAAATGCTGACCAACAACCGTGGGCAGATGGCCAAGGTGCGCGCCGACGGCACGTTGATTGCAGACGATGTCAGAGGATCGATTCATCAGGTGGGCGCCGCATTGGAAGGCGCGCCGTCGTGCAATGGATGGACCTATTGGAATTTCAAACGCGATGGAAAAACCGTGCCGATCGATCTGCTGCGCCAGCAGATCCGGGCCGAAATGTCGTGATCTGACCCCCCCACAAAAGAATACAACAGTTACCGCCAGCGCCCGTGGCTTTTGCCACCGGGTGCTCACCTTGCCCCGCCGTTTTCAAACGGTGGGGTTTTTTTGTGACTGACTGTGATTTTGCCCGCTAAACGGGGGGTAATCAAACGGAGCGGGCTGACGCCCGCGCGACATGATGTGTTTGGCGCGATATGGGCGCGGTGTGATCTGTAACATCTGTGGTGTGGGTTGTGGTGTCGGCTGCCTCCGGCGGGGATATTTCGGGCAAGAAAAGCCTCAGTTCGTGCTTTTCCTTTACTTGGGGGCGTGGTTTTAAGCGGCAGGAAGAGGATGGTTTATGTACGTTGTAACGTTGTTGACGGCGCCTGCGGCTGCCACGCTTGACCCGGCCTTGGCCGAGGCCCTGCGCAATGCCTGGGGGGGCGGGGATATTCAATGGCTGGCCCCCGATGAGGCGGTTGAATTTCCTGTGGCGCAGGTTCCCGATACCCTTTGGGAGGTGTGGGGCAGCGTTCAGGCGCAGGGTGTTGATCTGATTTTGCAACCGATGCAGGGGCGGCGCAAGCGGCTGTTGATTGCGGATATGGACAGCACGATGATCAAGCAGGAATGCATTGATGAGTTGGCGGATCTGGCCGGGGTGGGCGCGCAAGTGGCGGGGATTACCGCGCGGGCGATGAATGGGGAGCTGGATTTTGAACAGGCGCTGCGCGAACGGGTCGGACTGTTGAAAGGGTTGCCCGTTGCCGTGATTGATGAGGTGTTGCGCAGCCGGATCACGCTGATGCCGGGCGGACCGGCGTTGTTGGCGACGATGAAGGCGAACGGGGCCTATGCGGCTTTGGTCTCGGGTGGGTTTACGCAATTCACGGCGCGGATTGCTGCACAGTTGGGGTTTGATGAGGAGCGCGCCAATCGCCTGATCGCGGTGGATGGGACATTGACCGGCGATGTTGGCCAGCCGATTTTGGGCAAGCAGGCCAAGTTGGATGCCCTGCTTGAGATCGCCGCGCGATTGGGGATCGGTCTGGATCAGGCGATGGCCGTGGGGGATGGTGCCAATGATCTGGCGATGTTGCAGGCGGCGGGGGCGGGCATTGCGTTGCACGCCAAGCCATCTGTTGCAGCGCAGGTGCCGATGCGCATCAATCACGGCGATCTGACCGCGCTGCTGTATTTGCAGGGCTATAGCCGGGATGAGTTTATCCTGCCCTGAAATCAGGCCAAAGGCCGGTCGCAAAATCCGTTTGCACGTTGGATTGCGCCCACCTTCACACCGGCCCAGTTTTCAAGCGGCGCGCCCATGCGTTTCAGGGTGGCGGGGTGATTGGGATCAAGCACGCCAAGGGCCACCAGAATGGCGGTGATGGCGCATTCTGATGCGCGGGTTGCCCCATCGGTGATCTTTAGCGCAACGCCCAGCCCCAATTCGGGCAGGATCGCAACGAACACCGCCTCGGCCCCGGTTTTTACCGCCACTTTGCCGTTCATGGCGCGCATCAGTTCGGTGCAGGCGCGGCCTTCGCCAGCCACCAGTTCGGGATGGGCCAACATGGCGGTGCGCAAGGCCAGCATGGCGCGCCCGCGCGCATCGGTTTCGATGGCCGTGGCAAACCGGGCCATGGCATGGGCCAGTCCATGCACGGTTGTCGCGAAATTGGGGGCGGAGCATCCGTCGATGCCTGTTCCCATGATTGGCGTGCCTGTCACCTCTTGCGCGGTCTGGCGGGCGGCGATTTGCACCGGGTGATCCAGGGCAACATAATCTGGCCCGGCCTCAAGGTGCCGTGTCAAGGTCAGGAAGCCGGCGTGTTTGCCCGAACAGTTGTTATGGACCCGGCATGGGGTTTGACCCTCGCGGATCATGGACAGTTTCAGATCCTTGTCGCGCGATGCCTCTGTGCCACAACGCAGATCGTTGTCATCCAGCCCCAGATCGGCCAGCCATGCGTTGACGGCTGCCACGTGCACGGGCGCGCCCTGATGGGAGGCACAGGCCAGGGCCAGTTGCCGTGATGTCAGACGTGCCGCCGCGCCGCTTTCAACCAGGGGCAGCGCCTGAAGCATCTTGCACGATGAGCGGGGGAAAATCACCGCTTCGGGGTTGCCCCAGGCATGACGTATCTGCCCGGCGGCATCGCAAACCACGGCGTGTCCGGCATGCCAGGATTCCAGCAAATCGCCACGCCAAAGCTCGACCATGGGTTCGGGGGCTGCATTCATCGTCACTTCCTTTCACGGTTCAGCGATTTTCCGCCACAGGGGGTTTTAATATGGGCGGATTTGACGTTAAAGTCGCACCGCAGAGTTGAAAAGGAAACCGTGCACTCAAGATCTACTGAGATGGATCATGCACGTGTCCCCAGGCAGAGGCAGCTGGAGGCTGTGATAGATATGAATTCTTTCTTCGCACGGAGCGGTGTGGCGGCGGCGCTGGCCATGATGGCAACTGGGGCTTTTGCGCAAGCGGAATCCACAAACCGGGTGGCCGTTGAAACGGCTTGGGCCGTGTTCGTCGAGGACGACCCAAAGGAATGCTGGAGCGTTTCAAGCCCCAAACAGACCGTGAACTCGAAAGATGGCCGGGTGGTGCAGGTGCGCCGGGGCGATATTTTGATGTTCGTCAGCTTTCGCCCCGGATCGGGCGCGCGGGGCGAGGTTTCGTTCACCGGCGGCTATCCGTTTGCGCCGGGATCGACCGTGAATCTGGATATCGGCGGAACAGCGTTTGAATTGTTCGTCGATGGCGAATGGGCTTGGCCCGCGTCTGACGAAGAGGATGCCAAAATCGTTGCGGCGCTGAAACGCGGCGCCGAGGCGGTGATGACTGGCCGTTCGGCACGCGGCACCCAAACCGAAGACACGTTTTCGTTGTTCGGGTTTACCGCCGCGATGGACGAGGCGGCGAAACGCTGCGCCAACTGATCCTGCTGCCGTCCCGCCGCGGTTTGGCGGCATGGGGCGGGCATTGCGGCAAGACAAAGGCGGGCGTGGCCATACTGCGGCCCCAGTAATCTGTTCAACCTGTACCCGATTGTAACCACACGGGTGCAGTATGTTGAACGACTCCTTTGCAGCCACCCCTTGCACCAGCGCCGTTGGCCCGGTTGATGCGCTGCTGCGCGGTATACCCGCAAACGGATGCCTTGGTCTGAATCGGTCACCGTTTTTCCTGTTTCTGGCGATTTCGGGTCCGGGTTTGATGATTGCGGCTGTTCAACTGTTGGTGAGGCAAGTGGTGTTTGGGCGCAGATCCGCGCCCCGGCTCAGCCTGCGGGAGATTGCCAATCGTGCCCGTGCCGAACGCTATGCCAAGGAACCACTATGAAAGAAATTCTGTTCGAATCGCCGGAAGCGGCGGCCATTTATGATGCTCTGGTGTCGTTTACCGGTTGGGCCTTGCAGGCAGGTGGGCCGATTGTGGTATTGGTTGGTGTGACGGCATTGGTGTTTTTGCTGGGCGTTGTGCGCAATGGTAAGGCCGAAGGCGATACGCCTCCCGATGCTCTTGCCCTGCGGTTGGCCAACCGGCATCGCTGAACCGCTTTGTAATTCATTGCCATATCCCCTATATCCGGGTGACTTAACCCCGGAGAGTTGCCATGCCCGCCCCCGCGCCAATTACGCAGGATGTTCTGACCTTACCGCGCAAACTGTCTGATGATGGGCCTGTTAACCTTGTCGGTTTGACGCGCGATGCCATGCGCGCGGCGTTGATCGCTGCGGGAACCCCGGAAAAACAGGCCAAAATGCGCACCGGCCAGGTGTGGCAATGGATTTATGAAAAGGGCGTGCGCGACTTTGATGCCATGACCAATCTGGCCAAACCGTACCGCGCGCTGTTGGCTGACCATTTCAAGATTGAACTGCCCGAGGTGGTGGAGCGCCATGTTTCAACCGATGGCACCCGCAAATATCTGGTGCGAATCGCCGGGGGGCATGAGGTTGAAACCGTGTATATCCCCGAAGATTCGCGCGGCACCCTGTGCATTTCGTCACAGGTGGGCTGCACGCTGACCTGTTCGTTCTGTCACACCGGCACCCAACGGTTGGTGCGCAATCTGACGGCAGGTGAGATCATAGGGCAGGTGTTGTTGGCCCGCGATGATCTGGGCGAATGGCCCGAACCAGGTGTGGTGAAAACCGAAGGCCGGTTGCTGTCAAACATCGTGCTGATGGGTATGGGTGAACCTTTGTATAACTTTGATGCGGTGCGCGATGCGATGAAAATCGCCATGGACCCTGAGGGGATTCAGTTGTCGCGCCGCCGAATCACATTATCGACCTCGGGTGTGGTGCCCGAAATTGCCCGCACCGCCGAGGAAATCGGATGCCTGTTGGCAGTGTCGTTTCACGCCACCACCGACGCGGTGCGCGATCAATTGGTGCCGATCAACAAAAAGTGGAACATCGCCGAATTGCTGGATGCCCTGCGCGCCTATCCCAAGGCCAGCAATTCCGAGCGTATCACATTTGAATATGTGATGCTGAAAGATGTGAACGACAGTGACGAAGACGCCCACCGACTGGTTGAATTGATCAAGGGGATTCCAGCGAAAATCAACCTGATCCCGTTCAATGAATGGCCCGGTGCCCCCTATGAGCGGTCATCAAACAACCGAATTCGCGCGTTCGCTGATATTGTCTATCGCGCTGGCTATGCCAGCCCGGTGCGCACCCCTCGGGGCGAAGATATCATGGCCGCCTGTGGCCAATTGAAAAGCGAAAGCGAGCGGGCAAAAAAGGTGCGCCGCCCCGCCGCGACGCCCGCCACAGACGGTTGATCGGAACATTCCGGGCGGGCGGCGCGTTGGCCGACTGACCCGTTTCGGAGTGTTCATGCCACTGGCTTTTGCCCCCCTGCCCAATCCCGCCAACTGCACCGGTGCGCCCCGGCGGGTCGGCGTTGAGATTGAATTTTCCGGGTTGGGCGAACAGGCCGCATGCAATGTGCTGACCCGCACTTTGGGGGGCAGGGCGCACCAGATCGACAGTGTGAAATGGTTGGTCGAAAACAGCGAGATTGGCGAACTTCAGGTTTATCTCGATGTGTTCCTGCGCGACGCCAAAAAATCCCCGATTCGCGACGTGGTGCTGGAGGCAGGGCGCGGTGTTGTTCCGGTTGAGGTGGTATCGCGCCCGTTGGATCGTGACGGGCTGATCGCGCTGGACCGGGCGCGCGCGGCGCTGTGTCAGGCGGGCGCACTGGGCAGTGGTGCCGGGGCGCTGAACGGGTTTGGCGTGCATTTCAACATCGAGGCTCGGGGTGACAGCGTGGGCGACATTTTCCCGACTCTGCTGGCCTTTGCCCTGTGCGAACCCTGGCTGCGCCTGCACAACCGAATCAATGTGACCCGGCGGTTGCTGCCCTGGACCGATGCGTATCCTTACGGGTTGCTGGATGGTTTGGTTGCGCTGTGGCCCGATCCGGATATGACGCGGCTGATTGATACCTATCTGGCCCATGCGCCGTCGCGCAATTACGGGTTGGATATGCTGCCGCTGTTTGCCCATATCGACCGCGATCGTGTGATGCGGAAAATGGGCCAGGCTCAGGCAGTGCGCCCGACATTTCATTTTCGTCTGCCTGATTCGCTGATTGATGATCCGGATTGGTCGCTCAGCCAGGGGTGGGATCAATGGCGTTTGATCGAACGCATTGCCGACACGCCGGGCCTGAACGACGCGCTGTGCGTGGCTTGGCGCGGCAATCGGGCCGAAAGCGCGCTGACCCGGCCCGCCTGGGCCGAAGTGGCAGGCGGTATTCTGGCCGATCACGGGGTGCGGATATGAACCGGCCTGTGATTGGCGTTACCACATCCCATGCCACCGGCTGGCGGGTGTTTCCGTTGATGCGGTTCAACCTGTGGCTGGCGGGCGCGCGCGCTGTGCGCTGGGCCTCGGGGTGGCCGGCGGATATGGCGGCGGTCGATGGCATTTTGGTGGGGGGTGGTGATGATGTCTCGCCCGATTTGTATGGCGGTCAGATCATTGCCAGTGCCCGGTTGGATCCGGCCCGCGATGCGATGGAGCGCGACCTGATCCGCGATGCTTATAACCGCAACAAACCGGTGATGGGCATTTGTCGCGGCTCACAAATGCTGAACATCGCGCTGGGCGGCACGCTGCATCAGGATGCCTATGGTATTTATGAAAAAAGCCGCAAATTTTACACACCGCTGCCGCGCAAGACCGTGCGGATCGAACCGGGCACACGCCTGATGGCCCTGACCGGCGACGCCCCGATGAAGGTGAATGCCCTGCATTCACAGGCGGTTAACGCGCTGGGCCGGGGTTTGCGCGTGGCGGCCCGGGACGAAGGCGGCATGATTCAGGCGATTGAACGTTTGGCCGATCCGTTTTGCATTGGCGTGCAATGGCACCCCGAACAACTGTTCTATGCCCGGCGACAGCGGGCGCTGTTTCGCGCCTTGGTCGATGCCGCCCGTGCCGGGATGGCCGGCGAACCGCAGGCCAAGGCAGTCACACCATGAAAAAGGAGATATCATGTATTCCCAAGGCGATAAGGTCGAATGGAACTGGGGCAATGGCACCGGCACCGGCAAGGTGACGAAAATCTATACCCAAAAGATCACCAGAAAAATCAAAGGCACCGAAGTGACCCGTGACGCGGATGAAGGCAACCCCGCCTACCTGATCGAACAGGAAGACGGGGATGAGGTGCTGAAATCAAGCTCGGAGTTGACGAAAGGTTAGCGCCCGGGAATCGATCCGCGTTTGGTGCCCGCACCTTCCCAATTGTTCATTTCCTCGATCGCCTCGTCGGCGGTTTCGACAAAACGAAACAGGTCCAGATCATCGTCCGAAATGGTGCCCGCATCGGCCAGGGCCTCCCAGTTGATGATGGTTTCCCAAAAGGCGCGACCGAACAAAAGAAACGGCACCCGTTCCATCCGGCCTGTCTGAATCAGGGTCAGCGCCTCGAATGTTTCGTCAAGGGTGCCAAACCCGCCGGGAAACACGCAAATCGCCCGGGCGCGCATCAGGAAATGCATTTTGCGAATCGCGAAATAGTGAAAATTGAAACACAGGCCCGGGGTGACATATTCATTCGGGGCCTGTTCGAACGGCAATACGATGTTCAGCCCGATCGACCGGCCCCCGGCATCGATGGCGCCGCGGTTTCCGGCCTCCATTACGCCGGGTCCGCCGCCGGTGACGATCACATCGTGATGCCCACCCCCCGCCATGGAACGTTCGGTCATCAGCCGTGCAAACTTGCGGGCCTCATCATAATATTGCGAAAGTTTGCCCAGGGATTCGGTGCGCGCGGTATCGGCCTTGGCCGGTTCGGGAATCCGTGCGCCGCCAAATAAAACGACGGTTGATTCAATGCCTGCCTCGGTCAGCATCATTTCCGGTTTCATCAGCTCAAGCTGCCAGCGCACCGGGCGCAATTCATCCCGGCACAGGAATTCATCATCAACAAACGCAAGGCGGTACGCCGGGGCGCGGGTTTGCGGGGTATCGGGAATGCCGCGTGCGGTTTTGATGTCTTCCTGAGCATCGCGAAGCGGCGAGGGGTGGTGATCTTTCATCTATTGTGCATCCTGTGTGAATTGGCCCCATATCTAGCGCCAATGCGGTGTTCGCGCCAGACACCGGCGAATCTTTGGCCAAATTCGCCGCGTGTGCGCCTTTGTCCGCTGGACGTGCCTTTCATCCGCCGCTAAGTAATCCACACAAACAACCTTGCTTTTACAGCGAGGGTGATCGCATTTGCCCAAACCAGGGCTTGATGATGGAGAATGCCGTGTCCCACGCAGAACATCCCGAAGGCACACGCCGCGACTTCCTGTTTTACGCAACCGGTGGTGCCGGGGTCGTTGTGGCCGGCGCTGCCGTTTGGCCGCTTGTAAATCAGATGAACCCAACGGCCGATGTGCAGGCCCTGAGGAGTATCCGTGTGGATATCGGCGGTGTCGAACCCGGCACACAGCTGACCGTGAAATGGTTGGGCAAACCGGTTTTCATCCGTCGCCGTACGGAAGAAGAAATCGAAGCCGCCCGGTCTGTCGATCTGTCGGCCCTGCCCGATAACAGTGCCGAAAACGCAAACCTGCCCGTTGGTACCGATGGCGCCGATGAAAACCGCGCCCTGTCAGACGATGGCGAATGGTTGGTGATGATCGGCGTTTGTACGCATCTGGGCTGTGTGCCATTGAACGAAGCCGGTGATTTTGGCGGCTGGTTCTGCCCCTGTCACGGGTCGCACTATGATACATCCGGGCGCATTCGCCGCGGGCCTGCGCCCACCAATCTGCCGATTCCGGTTGCCCGGTTCGACGATGAATCAACCCTTGTTCTCGGATAACGGAGTATAAAATGGCTGGAATCCCACACGACCATTATGAACCGAAAACCGGGGGCGAAAAGTGGATGCATCGCCGTCTGCCGATCATCGGTTTGATGTATGACACGATCATGATCCCGACCCCAAAGAACCTGAACTGGATGTGGATCTGGGGCATCGTTCTGGCGTTCTGTCTGGTGCTGCAAATCATCACCGGCATTGTGCTGGTCATGCATTACACCCCTGACACGACCCTGGCGTTTGCCTCGGTCGAACATATCATGCGTGACGTGAATGGCGGCTATATGCTGCGGTATCTGCATGCCAATGGCGCGTCGCTGTTCTTTGTTGCGGTGTATGCGCATATTTTCCGGGGTCTGTACTATGGCTCTTATAAAGAACCGCGTGAAATTACCTGGATCATCGGCATTCTGATTTATGTGGCGATGATGGCAACGGCTTTCATGGGCTATGTTTTGCCTTGGGGTCAGATGTCATTCTGGGGCGCGACCGTGATCACCGGCCTGTTTGGCGCGATCCCGTTCGTGGGTGAAACCCTGCAAACTTGGCTGCTTGGCGGGCCTGCGGTGGATAACTATACCCTGACACGGTTCTTCAGCCTGCATTATCTGCTGCCGTTCGTGATTGCCGCTTTGACGATCGTTCACATCTGGGCGTTCCACACCACCGGCAACAACAACCCCACCGGGGTTGAGGTGCGCCGCACATCCAAGGAAGACGCCGCAAAAGACACGCTGCCGTTCTGGCCCTATTTCGTGATCAAGGATCTGTTCGCGCTTGGGGTTATCCTGGTGGTGTTTTTCGCAGTCGTCGGTTTCATGCCAAACTATCTGGGCCACCCTGACAACTATATCGAGGCGAATCCGCTTTCCACACCTGCACATATTGTGCCCGAGTGGTATTTCCTGCCGTTTTACGCAATCTTGCGTGCCTTCACCGGCGAAGTCTGGGTGGTGATTGCCGCCAACTGGATCACCGGTGGCATTGTCGACGCGAAATTCTTTGGCGTGTTGGCGATGTTTGGCGCGATCATCGTGATGGCACTGGCGCCTTGGCTTGACACCTCGTCGGTGCGGTCGGGCCGGTATCGCCCGATGTTCAAATGGTGGTTTGCCCTGCTCGTGGTCGATTTCTTTGTGCTGATGTGGGTGGGTGCGATGCCCACGGATGAACCATATGCCACGATCTCGCTGATCGCGTCGGCCTATTGGTTTGGCTATTTCCTGGTCATCCTGCCGCTGCTTGGTGTGATTGAAAAGCCGCTGCCGCAACCCGCCACCATCGAAGAAGACTTTGACGCCCACTATGGCGAGACTTCGGCCCACGGCAAAACCGCCGTGAACCCGGCTGAGTGAGAAAGGAACGCTGAGAATGCTTAAAAAGCTTACCATCGCAGCGACCCTGGCTTTTGGCCTGTCCTCCGGGACAGCCATGGCCGCGGGCGCCGAGGGCCATGTCGAGGATTTCAATTTCTCGTTCGAGGGTCCGTTCGGCAAGTTCGACCAGAACCAGCTTCAGCGCGGTCTTCAGGTGTACACCGAAATCTGTGCGGCCTGTCACGGGTTGGAATTTGTACCTCTGCGCACTTTGGGTGATCCGGGCGGGCCGGAATTGCCAGAGGACCAGGTGCGCGCCTATGCCGAATACTATGAGGTGTTCGATGAGAGCCTGCTGGATGGCGAAGGCGATTATCGCCCGGCCAGCCCGACAGATCATTTTCCCGCTTCGGGCCTGGCCACCGCGCCCGACCTGTCGTTGATGGCAAAGGCGCGTTCGGGGTTCCACGGGCCTTATGGTTTGGGGATCAACCAGTTCTTCAAGGGGATCGGCGGACCGGAATATATCGCCAGCCTTCTGACCGGTTATACCGGCGAAGAAAAAGAGCAGGCCGGAGCCGTATTTTACGAAAACACCGCATTTCCCGGTGGCTGGATCGCAATGGCCCCGCCATTGTACGGTGATGACGTCGAATTTGCCGATGGTCACGCGACCGATGTTGAAAGCATTTCCAAGGACGTTTCGGCGTTTTTGATGTGGACAGCAGAACCCAAGATGATGGCCCGCAAACAGGCCGGCTTTGTGGGTGTTCTGATGCTCATCATCCTGACAGCACTGTTGTATCTGACCAACAAACGTATCTGGGCGCCGATCAAGAACGGGCGCAGAACGGATGTTCCGGCTGAATGATTTCGGCGTGATGAATTGAAAAAGGGCGCGTCCGGTCTGGACGCGCCCTTTTTCTTTGGTCGGTGTGAATTAAAGCGCGCGGCCCTGTAACAGCTCCGGACGGTCGCCGTTCAGCCCGGCCGCCTCGCGCATGAAACCCCGGCGCAGGCCCGGCATTGCATTGACGACCCCCAATCCAACATCCCGGGCCAGACGCAACAGAGGGTTATCGTTGGAAAACAATCGGTTGAACGTATCCGTGGCCAAGGCCAATGTGGCCACATCAAACCGGCGCCATTGCGCATACCGTTCCAAAACATCCAACCTGCCAATGTCTTCGCCGCGGCGGCGGGCCTCGGCCAGGACTTGCGCCAGAGTGGCGATATCTTTCAGGCCGGCATTCAAACCCTGCCCGGCAATCGGGTGCAGCCGGTGTGCCGCATCACCGCACAGGGCCAGACGCGGCGCGACCATGGAATTGGCCAGAGACAGCGATAATGGATAGCTATAGCGCGCCCCGGCCAAGGCGATATCGCCCAGAAAATCACCAAAACGGGGTCGCAGAATATCGAGATACTCAGCATCCGACAACGCGTTGATCCGCGCCGCATTGCCCGTGCGCTCGGTCCAGACGATCGAACAGCGATTGCCAACCAGCGGCAGAATTGCCAATGGCCCCTCGGGCATGAACAACTGATGCGCGATGCCGTTATGGGGTTTTTCATGGGCAATGGCGGCAACCATTCCTGTCTGGCCATAGTCCCACCCGGTGTGCCGTATGCCGGCGCGTTTCGCTGTGCCGCTGCCCAATCCATCACAGCCGATCAGCAATTGCGCCGCAATCACGGTGCCATCATCGAGGGTAACGTGCGCGCTCTGGCCCTCTATCGATTGCGCCAGAACACTGCGCCCGGACATCTGGGTGATGGCGGGGGTCTTATCCATCTGCGCCAACAGGTGTGGGCGCAAATGGCGATCTTCGACCATGTGGCCCATCGGGCCTTCCTCAAGCTCGGCATGGTCAAACTCCAGCACGAAGGGCGATGCGCCTTCGCCGGCGCGCCCATCGCTGACCTTGATATCAAGGATCGGTTGGGCCGTTTCCGCCAACCCGGCCCACAGGCCAAGGGCAGCCATCATGGCGCAGGAACTGTGCGCCATCGCATAGCTGCGCCCGTCAAATCCCTGCGCGCCGCGCACGTCGCGCGGTTTGGCATCGACAAGGGTAATGGTGAACCCGACGCTGGCCAAGGCCAAGGCCAAAGTTGCCCCATTCAAACCGCCGCCGACGATTACGATATCTGTATCATGTGTCATACCCTAGATGTGGCGCAGACGCGGGGCATTGTCCATGTGGCCGATGGGCGTTAGCGTCAGGTTTGATACGAAAGGGCAGGGCGATGACGAATTGGTTAACGATCACAGCGGGCGATTTGGGCCGGGGGATTGGTGCGGGCGATATTGACCCGGTGGAATTGTGCCAAACCTATCTGGATGCGATTGAAACCCATGAGTTTCGCGATCGGATATACGCCCGGCTGACCGTTGATCGCGCATTGACCGAAGCAGCAGCAGCGCGCGACCGGGCCAAGGCCGGGCGGCGCTTGTCGCTTTTGGATGGTGTACCGATTTCCTGGAAGGATCTGTTTGATTCGGCCGGGGTTGCCACCGAATCAGGCTCGGCCCTGTTGCGCGGACGCACGCCGGATCATGATGCCGTTGTTTTGGCCAATGCCACTGCCGCCGGTTTGGTGTGTCTGGGCAAAACCCACATGACCGAACTGGCATTTTCCGGCCTTGGGCTGAACCCCGTCACCGCCTCGCCGCCCTGTGTGAATGATCACGCGGCGGTGTCTGGCGGTTCATCCTCCGGGGCGGCGACCAGTGTTGCCTTTGGCCTGGCTGCGGCGGGCATCGGGTCTGACACCGGCGGGTCGGTGCGTGCACCCGCCGCGTGGAATGATCTGGTGGGGCTGAAAACCACACTGGGCCGGGTGTCTGTGGGGGGTGTTGTGCCCCTGTGCCCGCGGTTTGATACCATCGGCCCATTGTGCCGGTCGGTCGAAGACGCGGCATTGCTTTTGGCCGCACTTGAGGGCGGCACCGCGCCCGATTTGGCCAATGCCAGTTTGCAAGATACCCGGTTTTTGGTGCTGGAAACCTGTGCTTTCGATGATATTGATCCGAAAGTGGATGCCGCATTCAACAGCGCGGTTGATAGGTTAAAGGCCGCAGGTGCGCGGATTACCCGCGCCGAAATCTCCCATGTCACCGATGCGATGGATCAATCGGCAAGCGTGTTCGCACCCGAAGCCTATGGCGTTTGGGGTGACACGATTGAGGCCAACCCCGATGCCATGCACGATCAGGTGCGCGAACGGTTTCGCGGTGGCAAAGCGATCAGCGCCCCCGCCTATGTCAAAGCGTGGCGGGTGATCGACCAGGCGCGCGCCGAATATGCCGCCGCAACTGCGGGGTATGATGCGGTGCTGCTGCCGACCTGTGCGATCCTGCCGCCGAACAAGGAAAGGCTTGAGACCGATGGCGATTATTTCGTCAAGTCCAACCTGATGACTTTGCGCAACACCCGTATTGGCAATTTGTTGAACCTCGCGGCGCTGACCCTGCCCACGGGTGTGTCGTCGGTCGGGATAACGTTGCAAACCAACCCGATGAGCGAACATCGGCTGTTGCGCTTGGGGGCGGCTGCCGAACGCGCCTTGGCCTGAAAGACACACCCACCGAGCTAAAGTAGGGAAATTACGGGGCTTTTCTGGACGGTTGCGGCATCGCTGCGCTATCCTTGCCACAAAGGGGCGACACGACCCCGGTATATTTTGAGGCACCGATGCAATATCCCCAGAGGTTTTCGAACCTGCCTGAGTATGCGTTCCCGCGTCTGCGCGCATTGTTGGACGCGCATGCCCCCGGTGGCGATCCGGTACATATGACGATTGGTGAACCGCGCCATGCCTTTCCGGCCTGGATCACCGATGTGATTGCCGAAAATGCGGCTGGTTTTGGCAAATACCCCCCGAACGAGGGCGCGCCGGAATTGTTGAGCGCGATCACCGATTGGGTACAGTCGCGCTATGGCGTGACCCTTGACGCCGGATCAAACGCGATGGTGTTGAACGGCACGCGCGAAGGGTTGTTCAACAGCGCGATTGCCCTGTGCCCCGAACAAAAGAATGGCGCAAAGCCGGTGATCCTGACGCCCAATCCGTTTTATCAGGTTTACGCCGTCGCCGCCCTGGCCGTAGGGGCCGAGCCGGTATATGTGCCCGCCACAGCATCCACCGGATTTTTGCCCGACTATGCCGGTTTGCCAGAAGACGTGTTGAACCGCACCGCGATTGCCTATCTTTGTTCGCCCTCCAACCCGCAAGGGGCGGTGGCCAGCGCGCAGTATTGGCGCGATTTGATCGGTTTGGCAGAACGCTATGATTTCCGCATTTTCGCCGATGAGTGTTACTCCGAGATTTACCGCAATGACGCCCCTGTGGGCGCGTTGCAGATTGCCGATGAAATGGGCGCTGACCCGGACCGTGTGGTGATCTTTCATTCGCTTTCAAAACGCTCTAACCTGCCCGGCCTTCGATCGGGGTTTGTGGCCTCGGGTGCCAAAACCATCACCGCGCTTAAACAGTTGCGTAATTATACCGGCGCGCCTTTGCCGTTGCCGTTGCAGATGGCCGCCGCTGCCGTGTGGCGCGATGAAGAGCATGTCATCGAAAACCGCGCCCTGTATCAGCGCAAATTCGACATTGCCGATCAGGTGTTCGCGGGCATCCAGGGGTGCGGCGCGCCCGAGGCGGGGTTTTTCCTGTGGTTGCCGGTCGATGATGGCGAAGCGGCCACCGTGAAATTGTGGCGCGAAACCGGGGTTCGGGTGCTGCCGGGCGCATACCTGTCGCGCGATGTCGGCGGTGATAATCCCGGCGGCAATTACATAAGGGCCGCCATGGTGGCCCCAGAACAAGAAATGCAGCGCGGGCTGGAAATGCTCCGTGACTGTCTCTTTACGTGAGGAACAGGTAGATGGCGTATCAGACCCGACAGCGCGACCCGCTTTTCGACAGCAATACCCAGGCAGCATTAGAGCGGCGCGGCAAGGAATTGCTGGGCATGGTGCTGATTGGGGCGGCTGTGCTGACGGCGCTGATGCTTGGGTCTTATGTGCCGGACGATCCATCGTGGTTTTCGGTTACCAATGAGCCGGCGAAAAATATGCTGGGCCGGTTTGGCGCATCGATTGCCGCACCGCTGTTTAATATCGTGGGTTGGGGCGCATGGGGGTTTCCGGTGGTGTTTGCCGCCTGGGGTCTGCGGTTTGTGGCCCATATGGGCGAAGAGCGCGCGCCGTCGCGTTTGATTTTTGCGCCATTGGCGATTGCCTTGGGTGCGGTTTACATTTCCACCCATCAACCCCCCGAAGGCTGGGCGCATTACTTTGGCCTGGGCGGATTGTTTGGCGATACGATTCTGGGCGCGGTTCTGGGCGTTGTGCCGGTACAGGCGACGTTTGGGTTGAAAATGATGGCGTTTGTGATGGCGATTGCCACCATCGCCATGGGGCTGTTTGTGCTGGGTTTTACCCGGCCTGAATTGCGATATGTGGTCACGTTTTTGATTCTGTCGGTGATCCGGTGTTACGATATGTTGATGACCGGGCTGGGCCACGGGGCCGCGGGCCTTAGCAAAGGCGCGGTTGTCGGGTTGAAAACGGCGCAATCGACCGCCCATAGCGTGGCAGAAAAACGCGCCGCCGCCCGTATCGCCGCCGCTGATGAGGCCGCAGCGCGCGCCACATTGGATGCCGAAATGGCAATGCCCGCGGAACCGCCGGTGGCAAAATCGGTGCCCGGTGTCAGCCAGCGGCGCACACCGATCCTGCGCGCAGATCGCGGCCCGGTCGATGACCCCTATGGCGTGTTCGAAGACGATATCGCGCCCGTGGCCGAGGAAAAACAATCACTGTTCGCGCGCCTGCCCAATCTGTTCAAGCGCCCGGTTGAAACCGCGCCTGCCCCCTATGAGGCCGCGCCCGAAGCCTTGGCGCCCGTTGCCGAAGGTGACGACCGGATCAAGGCCAAGATTGCCGATGTGATCAAATCACGGGTGCGGGCGCAGCCAATCCTGACCGCGGGCATGGGCCGGCGGGCCGAACCCACCGTGGCGCGCGCACGCCATCCCCGTGGGCCGCAGCCGATGATCCTGGATACCACCCCGCGCATTGCGCCCGAACCGCCGCTGACCGCGCCCGCGCGTGCGCCCGCGCCCGTGCAGGTGGCACCGTCTGAACCTGTTTATGACGATCTGGCAAACGAACCTTTGCCCGAACCCGAACTGGTCGCGCCTCAGCCCACTCCGGCCCCCGCGCCGCCTGTGTTCCGGTCTAGCCAATCAGAGGCCGCGAAAAGCGTGGTGCAGCATCCGGTGAAAAAGCCGGTTCAGCCCAGCAAACAGGCCCAGGCCGAGGCGCAGCCGGATCTGCAATTCGAAGAAAAATTCGCCGCATACGAACGCCCGCCGCTGTCGTTGTTGACCAGCCCCGACACGATTACCCGCCATGTGTTAAGCGACGAAGCGTTGGAAGAAAACGCGCGGATGTTGGAATCGGTACTGGATGATTACGGCGTCAAGGGTGAAATCGTATCGGTGCGCCCTGGCCCCGTCGTCACCATGTACGAACTGGAACCGGCACCAGGTTTGAAAGCGTCGCGTGTGATCGGCTTGTCCGATGATATTGCCCGGTCGATGTCGGCCCTTTCGGCGCGTGTATCCACCGTGCCGGGGCGCAGTGTGATCGGCATCGAATTGCCCAACGAAAACCGCGAAATGTGCGTATTGCGTGAAATTCTGGCGGCGCGCGATTTTGGCGACAGCTCCATGCGCCTGCCGCTTGCCTTGGGCAAGGATATTGGCGGCGATCCTGTGGTGGCCAACCTGGCCAAAATGCCCCACCTGTTGATTGCGGGCACCACCGGGTCGGGTAAATCCGTGGCGATCAACACGATGATCCTGTCATTGTTGTATAAACTGACACCCGAAGAATGCCGGATGATCATGATCGACCCGAAAATGTTGGAATTGTCGGTGTATGACGGCATTCCACATCTTCTGTCGCCGGTGGTGACAGACCCGAAAAAGGCGGTTGTCGCCTTGAAATGGGTCGTGGGTGAAATGGAAGACCGGTATCGCAAGATGTCGAAAATGGGTGTGCGCAATATCGAAGGGTATAATGGCCGGGTGCGCGACGCGCTTGAAAAAGGCGAAATGTTCTCGCGCACCGTGCAGACCGGGTTTGATGACGACACCGGCGAACCCACCTTTGAGACCGAGGAAATCCAGCCCGAGATTTTGCCGTTCATCGTGGTGGTTGTCGATGAAATGGCCGATCTGATGATGGTGGCCGGTAAGGAAATCGAAGCCTGCATTCAACGCCTTGCGCAAATGGCGCGGGCTTCGGGGATTCACCTGATCATGGCCACTCAGCGCCCGTCGGTGGATGTGATCACCGGCACGATCAAGGCAAACTTTCCAACGCGAATCAGTTTTCAGGTCACCAGCAAGATCGACAGCCGCACCATTCTGGGTGAGATGGGCGCCGAGCAATTGTTGGGCATGGGCGATATGCTGTATATGGCCGGTGGTTCAAAAATCGTGCGGGTGCACGGCCCGTTCTGTAGTGATGAAGAAGTCGAAGAAATCGTCAACTACCTCAAAGGGTTCGGGCCGCCCGAATATATGTCAGGCGTGATCGAAGGCCCCCCCGAAGACAAGGAAAGCAGCATTGATGCGGTGCTGGGTCTGGGCGGTGATGGCAGTTCGGAAGATCAGTTGTACGATCAGGCGGTCGCCATCGTGATCAAGGATCGCAAATGTTCGACCAGCTATATTCAGCGTAAACTGGCCATCGGATACAACAAAGCGGCGCGTCTGGTGGAACAGATGGAGGATGAAGGCATCGTGTCATCGGCAAACCATGTGGGCAAACGCGAAATATTGGTGCCGGAACAGCAATGAGAAAGGCCCGGGGCAAAACGGCGCCATTCTGAGTTATAGGACACGAGCGGCAGATTTTCTGCCGCTCGTTCTTATTCCAGAGAGCGCTTTATCGGCCTTGGAGCTTGCCCCACATCGGAGTGCCGTGAAATAGCCAGGGCTGGTAGAGGATCCTCGAGAGATTCGGGAGACGCGGCCGATCATCCCGGCGTCGATCCTTCTTCTTTCCGACAGGCTCAAAACCTTCTCCGGTTTGCAAGGCCTCTTGCCGCGCTTCATCGGGATCGCGATTGCCATCCGCGATGCCTCCGGTTTCGTCGTCTGATCGCGCGGATGAAGGAGAGGTGTATTGAGCCGAATGAACGCCCATCCGCATCGCGGGTGTGGTTCGTTGAACACGGGTCTTTCGCCGCAATGGAACATCAATGGTTTCATTGGTTCCCGGCACCTTGAGGCGACGCATGACTCTGGCATCATCGTCGGTGATCGTGCTCTTGTCTTTGTCTGGGGATGCGGCTTCATCCTTTTCAGGTGCCGTGGCTTCGTCCTCATCCGGTGATGCGTAGGCTCGCCAGTCAAAGAAATTGTAATAGATCCGCCAGATGTTCAGCATCGCAATCAGCACCCGCGGATTGTATGCGGAACCATTGATGTAGCTGGAGCCCTTGCGGGCACTGCGTCCGCCCGCACGCTCGACGATGCTGACACGGTTCCGCAGAGCGTTCTGGAAGGTGGAGACCGGCTGAAGGGTTGCCATCGTCATCCTTCTCGTGATCGCCGCCCGCAGCTTCGGATCCTGTATGGTGTCGTCGATGCCGAGTTTGCGATACTCGGCCCGATAGCGCGGCGACAGGATCGGAAACCCAATGACTGAACCGCCCCGGGTTTACCGGAGAGTAAAACTCTCCAAGGATGAGCCCTATGACACAGAGAAAACCCACCCCGTCCTACACGGCTGAATTTCGCGCACGCGGCGTTCGGCTTTTCAAAGAGAACC
>NZ_QAGK01000014.1 GCF_003057885.1 Oceaniglobus ichthyenteri | reverse complement strand
GCCCCTGACAATTACAACGCCAGATGCGCTGAAGCTGGCCTGCGAGCGAATTGCCGACTGCAACCGATATGACAACTTGAGGAGAACACAGGATGGAACGCTCAGACGTGATCGACGCGATGGGGAACCCGGACCAGATCGACATCAGGAAGACGTTCAACGCTGAAGATGGCGAAGCACTGGCACGCCGGATCAAAAATTCCACACCGATCAAAAAGATACCAGATTATCTGAACTGCAACCGCACACAGGCACAAATGATGGTGAAAACTGGACTCCTGTGGGCCGCCTTGGCCAACGCCGTCCCGTGATCGCGGAGAAACCCGCGCACGTGCGCCAAGTTAGGGCAAGGCTGCTTGGTGAGTGTTTGGTAATAGGTCATGGGTTTCATCCCGGGGTTGCGCTGCACCAATGCGGCAGCTTCAAGATGCCTGTCTCCTCCTTTCACAAGGCAATCTGGCCAGGCCCAGTGTAGCAGCAACTGGGTCCGTCGGTCTGGCTGATGTCAGTGTTTATCTGGATTCCTTCGCACCGGAGTTTCCTGATCTGCGCGGCCTCAAAAGAGGGCCCGCGCAAGATCTGGAAATCGGGTGACACGGGGCGTCGTTCTAAACCCCACCCTCAACGCTCTTCCTCTCCTCCTCACCTGGACGAACCTCAGTATTGCATCGCCTTGCGCCATGCATCTGCAAGCCGGGCACTATCCGGACCCGCGCGATGGGGAGCGGGACGGCGTTCGAGCGTTTCGTAAAGCATGTCCAGCGCCATTCCGGAAAAGATCGCAAAGGAAATCTGGTGGTAGTCCTCGACGGCAGGCATCGTGGCGCGACCGCCTGCTTTCATCAGTCGAAACAGCCAACGCGCCTCAAACTCCGGCGCATCCGAAACCGGCACCCGATCACCTAAATTCGCAAGCAGATCATCCACGACGGTGCAGGCAACTGGTGCCTCTTGAAGATCCTCCAGCGCAATTCCGTGGACGGCGGCGCTCTGAGGCGCCCAGTCGGCAAGATCCCAGTCTGGTGCCGGTCGGATCAACGTGCTCCAGGTCTGTACTTCGCCGTTTTTCAGCCAAGACAGACCAACTTCGATAGGCCAGCTCTCTCGCGACAGGCTCGACGCTTCAAAGTCCAGGGTAGCGAACCTCTCCATATCTGTATCTGGTTGCATCGGTGATCCACCTCGAACAATGTTATGTGCCAGCGACATGCTTGCACGTTACCCAGACGCAATCCGCATCTCACCGCAGATCCCGGATCTGAGCGCTCTCATAGAGGGAGCCGCACAAGAACCGGGCATCCTGTGAAAAACCAGACACGGAATTTGGCTGAAATCGATGCGCGGCTTTGAGTGCCCGCAGCCTCCGGCCCCATTTTTTACCGATTGGAAGCGATGGACACTGCGATATTTTTAACAGATCATGACCTCAGCGCCGCAGTCCGGGGTCATTTCGCGAATTTTGGCCGAAATATTTCATCCGGCCAAAATCGTTCTAATTCAGGATGTTAATGCCACCTGGCAAAACTTACCCCGCTTCGTGGCAAACCAAAACAGCGGTTTTGGCATAACTACGCCTGTCCCGATACAACTGAATGTCGACGCGGGCATAGTTATGCCAAGCTCAATTTTAACTCATAAAAATAACATATAAAATCAGCCACTTGCGGATAAGCCAAAATTGGCAGCCTGAAAAGAGCGGCTGCTTTTGCCAAGCGGTCGGGCAAAGTATTGCCAGCAGGATCGGGGCGAGTTTTGCCAACGCAGGCACAAAAAAGGCCGCCCCGAAGGGCGGCCTGCGTGTTGTCATGATAAGATGAGTTCAGAGGTCTTTTCGGCGGAACACCTTTCCGTCGGCCAGAAGCCCCGTGATGACCAGGGCCCGGTTCAAGGTTATCTGGTGTAATCTGCTCACCTTGGACAGAGTGGCCACCGTATGCCGTTTCCGCTTCAACACGGTGCCTCCGAACAGCACCGTGCCTGGCTCGATGGGCATATGATCAACGACGAAATTCCGTACGACATCCTGGATGGGTCCAGGATCTTGCTTTGATTTTTTGAGCTGCAACCAGTCATAAATCCGGCCCAGTGCTGACGGTGCTCCACCCCAGCGCTTCTCGATGGTCGTTTCACGTACGATGTCTTCCAAGATCCTGTATATGCCTTCCGGCCCCTGGGATACGGCGTCCATGCCAACAACGCCCGCCTCGTCCCATTGCTGCATCGTCAGATCATCGATATCAGCATGCGCTCCGCGGATGCGGCACACCCCAAGCATTTCGCAGGCGCGCGCCGCTTGATCGATACGCTGTCCGCCCATCCAATCCGGGCCCTCCATGCCGGACAGTCGATCCACAACATACGCCTGAAGTGGCGACACGCGTGCTGTCTCAGCGTTTTCAACCTGTTCGGCAAGCTCCTGAACTGATGGCGCTATGCCCACCGGCGGCGGGCCGATATCATCGGTTTCGTCAATGGCCTGCCGCTGATGTTCTGCGAGCTCAAGCGCCCCGACCGCGACCTGCGCCGCGCCTATAACGAGAACCTGTCGGATTACAAGGACACCGTCCCGCACCTGTTCCACTTCAACGCCTTCGTCATCCTCGGCAATGGTGAGCAGGCCAAGATGGGATCAATCACCGCGGATTATGAGCATTTCGCCGATTGGCTGAAGCTGAATGAGGGCGACAGGCGCGACACGATGCTGCCGATGGAGGCGCTGCTGAAGATCGTCTGCGACAAGCGGCGGTTTCTGGACCTGTTCGAAAATTTCATCCTGTACGCGGATACGGCGGATGGGCCGGCCAAGATCCTGGCCAAGAACCACCAATACCTCGGCGTGAACCGGGCCGTCGATGCCGTGGAGCGGCGCGAGAGCCTGAATGGCAAGCTGGGCGTGTTCTGGCACACCCAAGGGTCAGGCAAGTCGTTCTCGATGGCGCTGTTCACCCAGAAGGTGCATCGCAAGCTGGGGGGCGATTACACCTTCCTCGTGCTGACCGACCGCACCGATCTGGACAACCAGATCTACAAGACCTTCGCGTCGGTCGGGCTGGCGAATAACGACAAGGATCCTTGCCGCGCTGGATCGGCCAAAGATCTGCGCGGACTGCTTGGCCAGCAGAAAAAGGTCGTCTTTGCGATGATCCAGAAATTCACCGACATTGAGGCCGAGAGCGGGGTCTATTCGGACCGGGACAACGTGATCGTCGTGACAGACGAGGCGCACCGCACCCAATACGGCACTCTGGCGCTGAACATGCGCAAGGGGTTGCCCAATGCCAGCTTCATCGGTTTCACCGGCACACCGCTGTTCGGCAATGACGAGATCACCAAGCAGGTGTTCGGGGCGTATCTGTCGACCTACGATTTTCAGGATGCCATTGCCGATGGCGCGACCCTGCCGCTGTTCTATGATGCGCGGGGGGACAAGCTTCAGGTTTCCGGGAATGGCCTGAACGAGAAGCTCGCCGAGGCCATCGCTGACGCCGAGATTGACGACCCTGATGTTGCGGCGAAACTGTCAGACGATCTCAAGCGTGAATACCATGTGGTGACTGCCGAGCCCCGACTCCGGCATGTGGCGCAGGATTTCGTGTGGCATTTCTCGACCAATTGGGAAAGCGGTAAGGCCATGTATGTGGCGATCGACAAGGTCACTGCCGTGCGCATGCACAACTACATTCAGGAGGCTTGGCAGGCCCGGATCGAGGCGCTTGAAGGCGAGCTGAAGGCGATTGCCGATGATCAGGAACGGGTCATTCGATTGCAGCAGATAGAGTGGATGCGCGAGACCCAAATGGCTGTCGTCGTCAGCGACGAACAAGGTGAAATCAAGAAGTTCAAAGACTGGGGCCTGGACATCATCCCACATCGAAAAAGGATGAAAGACGGGTTCACGGTCAAGGAAATGGTTGGAGGGCGCGAGGTTGAAAAGCGTCTGGATGTGGACAGCGCCTTCAAACGTGAAGATCACCCATTCCGCATCGTGATCGTCTGCGCCATGTGGCTGACCGGGTTTGATGTTCCTTCTCTCTCCACGCTCTATCTCGACAAGCCATTGCAGGCACATACGCTAATGCAGGCCATTGCCCGCGCCAACCGCGTTAAGGAAGGCAAGAACAATGGCCTAATCGTTGACTACTGCGGTATTTTGAAGAACCTGCGGAAGGCGCTCGCGACGTTCGCAGGGCATACCGGCGGGGGAGCGATAGGCGGCGATGATGGTGAAAGCCCCGAGGTCGATCCTCTCAATCCTGAGGAAAAACTGCTCGGTGAGCTTGCTGAGGCCATCGGACTGGTTCGGGAACGCCTTCGAGATGACGGCTACGATCTCGATCGAATGAAGACCGCCGCTGGGTTCGACAAACTGAAAGCGCTCAAGGACGCAAAGGAGCTTATCAACACCAATGACGAGACCCGAAAAGGTTTCGAAATAGGCGCGCGCGCCGTGTTCCGCAAATACAAGGCGTGTCTGACCTTCGCGAAGGTGGAGATCTACAAGCCAGACCACCAAGCGATCAATTACATCTACAGCTCGTTGCAAGATGACAAGGCCGCCGCTGACACATCGGCCATAATCCAGAAGCTGAACGCGATTGTTGCCGGAGCTATAGACATCCAAGCTGACCGTGAAGAAGACCGGATATTCGACATATCCAAGGTCAATTTCGAGTTATTGCGCAAGGAATTTGCCAAAAGTGAGCGCAAAGCCAGTGATGTGCAGGATCTGCGTAGTGTCCTTCAAGAAAGGCTCGCCAAAATGCTTGCTGATAATCCGACGCTGAATGATTTCCGGGAACGGTTCGACAAAATTGTCTCCGAGTATAACAAGGAGAAAGACAAGAATACCATCGAGGCAACCTTCGAAGCATTGATGCGCCTTACGGCCGAGATGGAAGCAGCGGCCCAGGCACATGTGGCACTTGGCCTGACAGCGGAGCAAAAACCGGTTTTCGATTTACTGGTTCGCGCGGACCTGACGAAGGCCGAGATTCGTCAGATCAAATCGGCGTCAGCAAGTCTCCTGATAGCGATCCGGAAAAAGATCGAGGAGGTTCAGGACATATTTCAAAAGCAGAGTACGAGAGACGGTCTTAGACAGGAAATTTATGACTTGCTCTATGATGAAAATACTGGCTTACCGGCAACAAAGTACGACGATGACGCGTTAGATATTAAAACAGACGTGTTGTTTCAATTTTTCGAAACTCGATACAACATGAGCGATAGACCGTATGTATAACTCCTCGGTGTGATCTGCAGCCCGGTCCTTCCTCGCACCCCTGCGCTGGTGATTGATACCCTATAATTATCTATGCGTTTCAGCTGGAGCTAAAAACCATGGGTGACTGCGGTCAGGCATCGTTGGGGGCTTGCGGGTTTAATCGATGATCTCATGTGCGCCGCAGTGACGGCGGTGGCGAAGCAATCAGGGAAAATTTTTAGATGCGAGCAACCGTGCTTCCCCCACCGCGATCAGGCTTCGATTTATTGATCTAAAATTTCCTTATTCGTCAACGCCTTGCAGAAATAGTTCCAATTTTGTTGCCTTTTTAGCCCCTTCTTGCTTCTGCAAATCCCAGTTCGACCAATTTCCTCCTTGAACCGGGCGCCCTTGTGATGGGGCCCGGAACAGAAAAGGAGCGAAGAATTGGAATACCCCCTGAACGAAGCCGGCCTCGACTGGAGCCAACCAGGCGATGGCAGTTCGCTGGCGGAGGCGATTGCCGCTGCCGCCAACGCGGACCCGGACGCCCTGCTGCCCGCCCGCCCTGTAACCGGGCGCAAGCCAGCCGTCGGCGCTAAGAAGCACTTCTCCTGCGCCTTTGTATATGGGTCGGGTGCCGGGCGCGTGATGCACACCGAAAGCCTGACGGAAAAGCATGTGGCATTTGCACTGCTCGCCCGTCCCGATGTCGTGGAACTGAAGAACCAGGTATTGTTCACTTGGGATGCGGACGACGGCTCCAAGAAGTGGCATCACTTCGACCTTTTCATTACGAAAACGGACGGCAGCCGGGTCGCGATCATGGTCAAGTATGACGAGAAGCTCTCGTCCGAGGAGTTCCAGGCCGAGATCGCGGATATCGCGTCCCATGTCACTGACGAGTTCGCGGATCGCGTGACGATCATTACAGAAAAACATCTCGACCCGGTCGATCTTCACAATGCGAAGCTCTTCAAGGCCGTTCGTCGGCGCGACCCCGAAGTGGACATGGCCATGCGGGATGCGGTCTCGAACCTGGTCGGCGCGGCGAAGATCGGCGATCTGGTCGCGCATACTGGCCTTGGCGGCCGCGGATTTCGGTCAATCGCCCGCCTCATCGGGGCCCGTGAACTCGAACTCCAGCGCCCGATGCGAATTGATTACGACACCCACGTCATCCGGAGGGCCGCCTGATGCTCGATATTCAACCCAGCCCGACCCTGCCCCGCTTCGCCTTCGGACAGTATGACGAGGTGATCATGGGGGGTATTTCGTACCGCGCCATCGATTCCACCGAAGATGGGTATATATTCGCCCGCACAGATGGCACCGGCGTCTCGGAATCCTTTCCCCATGCGGTTCTGTCGCAACGCGTCACGCTTGGCGGACTCGAACACCGCCGCGATGCCTTTCTTCCGGAGAGCGCGAAGCGGCGGCTGCGGGCTCCGGCACAAGAGCTTTCCACCCTGGCGCCGAAGCAACAGCAAAAAGCCAAGTACCATGAATCCCTGGTGCGCGCGTTTTTCGAAATGGAGGCCGAGGGGAAGGTCAAGCGCACGGAAACATCGGTAAAGTCCGCCTTGCCCGAGATTATGTTCAAGGCCGGGAAGTACCTGTCGGTTCCGAGCGAAGGCGATGTGATCGAGGCCGGCGGCAACAAGATGATCGTGCCGACCAAGATCAGCGCCAGCCGGCTTCTGAAACGCGTCGCCGCGTTCAGCCGTGATGGGATGGCGGCCCTCTATGGTCGCGGGTCAGGTAGTAGCCGCCCCCGCCGCATCGGACCCGACGAGTTGGCGCTCGTGTCCAAGACTGTCCGGAATTACCTGGTCATGGAACAACCCTCAATAGCCCAGGTGGTCGAAGACGTGCGCGATGCCTTCATCGCCGAGAACCTTCGGCGAGAGGAACTCCGCGAGAAAGGTGAGAAAGCCAAATCACCGCTGGCCATGCCATCGCGTGAAACCATCCGCCTCGAGGTGAAGAAACTCGATCCGTTCATCACCGACATTGCCCGCTTCGGGCTCGACGAGGCGCGCAAGCGCAATGCGCCTGCCGGCAAGGGTCTCGAACTGACCCGCCCGCTCGAGCGGGTCGAGATGGATGAGTGGAAGGTCGATCTCATGTCGCTTCTTGCGACATCCGGAATCTGGTCAATCCTCAGCGACGAGGAAAAAGCCAGCCTGGGCCTCGAAGACGGCAAGAAAACGCGCTGGTATCTGACCGCAGCGATCTGCACAACCACCCGCTGTATTCTCGCGATGAAACTCTCGAGGTCACCAAGCAGGCGCAGCGCGATGCAGACCATCGACATGATCGTGCGTGACAAAGGAGTCTGGTCCGATGCCGTAGGCGCACTGACCCCTTGGAACATGTCGGGCACCCCAGAACTCATCGTCACCGATTGCGGGTCCGCATTCATCGATTTCGACACCCGAATCGGCGCGACCGACCTCAGCATCGACATCGATCACGGGCCTGCCGGGATGCCCGAATTTCGGGCAAGGATCGAGCGCATATTCGGCACAATGTCGAAAAATCTCATCCGGCGCTTTACCGGGTACACCTTCAGCAACACTGTCGTCAAAGGCGACTACGATGCCGAAGCGCGCGCCGCCCTGACCACCGAGGATCTGAGCGAGGCCCTGGTCCGCTGGGTTGTCGATGTCTACCACCGCCGTCCCCATGCCGGGCTTGATGGCGAGACCCCGCGCAATTGCTGGAACAGGTTGGTTGCGAAATATGGTGTCGCGCCCATGCCGCTCGTGGAACTGCGGCGCAAGGCGCTCGGGACCCGCCTGAAACGCACCGTCTCGAAGAAGGGGATCATCGTGCTGGGTATTCGTTACCATTCGGAGGTGCTTGCCCGCTGGTTCATGCATGCCTCGTCAAAAGAAGTGCGGGTCCGCTTTTATTCCGAGGATATCGGCGCCATTGCCGTGGAACTAAACAACCAATGGATCGAGGTGCCGTCGGTGTTCGAATGCTACCGCGGTGAACGCGCCCAAACCTGGATCATGGCCGCGCGCGAAATCCGTGCGTCGGTCGCCGCCCAGAAGCAGGTCGACGAGATGGTCATCTTCAAGGCGATGACCCGGATCCGGGAGATCAACGCAGACGCCATGGCGCGGCAGGGGCTGCTGGTCGACGACTATTCGCAGGAGCGCATCGCGAAACTCGAGGACCAAATGCTGATCGGATTCGATGTGGACGAAACACCGCATGAGGCTCGGATGCCGCCCGCTACGGACGGCCTCGGTCTGGAACTTCAGACCGCGTCGCCCCGCCCGGCTCAGACTGCAACGCCGCCGGAAACTCCTGGCGATACGGATGTCACCTGGTCCTTCGGCGAAAAGTAGCACTAAGGGTCCTGAACACGCACAGCCCCCGCAGTCAGTCGCGACTGCGGGGGCTTTTTTCATCGCGATGACCAGTTCGGTTGCGCAGAATGCCCCCAAACACGGGAACAAGGCCATCAGAGCCAGCTGAGAATCCAACCGAAGGTACCCCGTCACATTAGGATCAGATCGTGATCTATATCCTCAATCCTTGTCCTCCCCCGGCGTGATGGAGCCGGGTGGCGACAAGGATCTTCGGAAGCCCTCTCGAAATTCAAAGTTTCTCCTTCGTCTCGGAGCGCATTGGCCAATATCCATATCGACAAGCGAAAAACAGTGGCCGACTGGCCAGGACAGATATCAAGGAGATCATCCCGAACAAACAACTGCGGACAGGCTTGATGCTGCCACGAATGGCAGACGCGCAACAATAAGGAGGACCAATATGCTGCGTAAGATTCCAACCCAAACACTGTCCGCAGACCCACAACTCGCCACTGTCCGCGCTCACTTCGACGAGCGCGGCACAGCGCTTTGCAACGCCGCTGCCCTGATCGGCGGAGATGCCGGTATGGCGCGCGCCCTGCGCCTGATATCGACACTTCGCGAGGCCACAAGACTCGATCGGACAGCGCGGCGGAAGCTGGTCGATCTGCACCGGCTTCTCTCGCTCGATCCTGTCATGGATGGTTTTGAGCCTGACCTGACATCTTGGGTCTTGCTCGACCCTGCCAGCGCGGAAGTCGAGCAGATCTGCCTCCTTACCGATCAACTCCACGCTCTGCTGGTTGAGATCGGAGAACGGGATGAACAGCAGGACGCGCTTGCGCTCGAGCCGTGGTCACAGACCGCAGCCTGAGATGACATGCCGACCTTGGGCGGCTGTCCTGCCGCCAGGCCACCCCGCGTCGCTAAATGAGAGGAAATCACCATGAAATATCACGATCAACTGACGCTCACAGAGCTCTGGACATGCGCGCTTCAGGAACTCGACGCCCTGCATGAAGAGGCCCAGCGCACGGATGCCGGCTTGTCCGCGACGGATCTCAACACCCTGTCGCGGGCGCTCACCGCCCTGCGTCAGGAGGGGCCGCTTTCAAGCTCCGCCCCCGATAGCATCGGTTGGATCCAGGCGTTTCTCGACGCGGCCATCGCCCGGGAAACCCTCGGCCATCAGGACGTGTTCGACGGCACGAATGATCCGGAACTCGGCGCGATCGGGCGGGTAAGATCGAAACCCATTCTATCGGAAAATGGGTGCCGCCTCGATCTGTTCCTGCAGCGCTTCAAGAAGGCTCTCGCGATGCGCGACCTCCTCGCCGCCCGCGTCGATGCCGAGCTTCAGATCGCCCGCCTGAAAGCCGCCTGACGCATCGGAATCCGGCTGACACAGACCACCGGACCATCAATCACAAAAAGCAGAAGGCCGCGGGGTAGCCCGCGGCCTTTTCCATTTGCAGCATCTTCGCGATGCATCGACCGTGGCCTACGCTCCGTTCAATCCTCACAGATATCCGCGCTCATTCTGTGGCGAGAATCTTTGAAAAAACTTCCAATTCCATTTCCGTTGCGTGGCATCGGGACCCATGTTCCAATCAGGACGCCGACTTTGGGCCGAAATCGCGAAGAGCAGTGAAAATCACGCTGCGTGCGCGATTTTCCTCAATGGCCGCCGTTAAGTTGTAAAATGGCCATTTTTTCCCGAAAATGGCCAAAATTAGCTTGTCGTCATAATAGTCAGAACAGTCAATCAGGAACACTTCGAGAACCCGCAGCTTCCGCAGGTCATGCAGCCCTCAATCATCCGCATCTCATAGCCGCCGCAGGATGAGCAGGCTTTGCCGCGCGCGATCGTTGTGACGGCTTGGGGGTCGGATTTCAGGCCCATCCCTTCGCCCGCGATAAAGCCGATGTCGATCATGTGGCGTTCGATCACGCCGCCGATCGCGGCCAGGATGCTGGGGATGTATTTGCCCTGCATCCAGGCTCCGCCGCGCGGGTCGAACACGGCTTTCAGTTCCTCCACCACAAAGGATACATCGCCGCCGCGGCGGAACACGGCGCTGATCATTCGGGTCAGCGCCACGGTCCAGGCGAAGTGCTCCATGTTTTTGGAGTTGATGAACACTTCGAACGGGCGGCGATGGCCGCCGATGATGATGTCGTTGATGGTGATATAGATCGCATGTTCGCTGTCGGGCCATTTCACCTTATAGGTGTTGCCTTCCAACGCCTGCGGGCGGTCCAGCGGTTCGGAAATATAGACCACATCGCCATGGGGGCTTTGCGGCTCACCGGCGTCTGTGGCGATGGCTTCCGGGGCCTCTGTGGCCGTTTTTTCATCGGACACGGTCAAAACGCTGCCGGTCACGGCATTGGGGCGATATGTCGTACATCCCTTACACCCTTGATCCCAGGCGGCCATGTACACCTCTTTGAAATCATCGAACCCGATGTCTTCTGGGCAGTTGATGGTTTTTGAAATGCTGGAATCCACCCATTTCTGCGCTGCCGCCTGCATCTTTACATGCTCCAACGGGGCCAGGGTTTGGGCGTTGACGAAATAATCGGGCAAGGGTGTATCGCCCTTACGGTCACGCCACATTTGCACGGCATAATCCACCACCTCTTCTTCGGTGCGGGTGCCGTCCTTTTGCAAAACCTTGCGGGTATAGGCATAGGCGAACACCGGCTCAATGCCCGATGAGACATTGCCGGCATAAAGGGAAATTGTGCCGGTGGGCGCGATCGAGGTCAGCAATGCGTTGCGAATGCCGTGTTTGGCGATGGCATCGCGCACATCGGCGTCCATCCCCTGCATCGCGCCGGATGCAAGGTATTTTTCGGCATCGAACAATGGAAACGCGCCCTTTTCGCGTGCCAAATCCACCGACGCCAGATATGCGGCGCGCGCGACACGGTGCAACCAATCCTCGGTCAGACGCGCAGCTTGGTCCGAGCCATAGCGCGCGCCAACCATCAGCAATGCATCGGCCAATCCGGTCACGCCCAGACCGATCCGGCGTTTGGCTTTTGCCTCGGCCTTTTGTTCGGGCAGGGGAAAGCGGCTGGCATCCACCACGTTATCCATCATCCGCACGGCCACGCGCACCAGATCGTGCAGGGCGGTATCGTCCAACGCCGCACCATCACCAAACGGATCACTGACCAACCGCGCCAGGTTGATTGACCCGAGCAGGCACGCGCCATAGGGCGGCAAGGGTTGTTCGCCGCAAGGGTTGGTGGCGGCGATGGTTTCGCAATAGCCCAGGTTGTTGGCGGCATTGATCCGGTCGATGAAAATCACTCCCGGTTCGGCAAAATCATAGGTCGAGCGCATGATCGCATTCCACAGATCCAGCGCACGCACCGTGCGATAGATCTTGCCACCAAACACCAGATCCCAAGGCTGATCGGTCTTGACCGCCTCCATGAATGGATCGGTCACCAGAACCGAAACGTTGAAATTGCGCAGGCGCGCAGGGTCGGATTTGGCGGTAATGAATTGCTCGATATCGGGGTGGTCACAGCGCATCGTGGCCATCATCGCGCCCCGGCGCGATCCCGCCGACATGATCGTGCGGCACATGGCATCCCACACATCCATGAACGACAATGGCCCGCTGGCATCGGCGGCCACGCCTTTGACATCGGCCCCCTTGGGGCGGATCGTGCTGAAATCATATCCGATACCGCCGCCCTGCTGCATGGTCAGCGCCGCCTCGCGCAGCATGTCGAAAATGCCGCCCATGTCATCGGGGATCGTGCCCATGACGAAACAGTTGAACAGGGTCACGGTGCGCTCGGTGCCCGCCCCTGCAGTGATCCGCCCGGCGGGGAGATATTTGAAATCTTCCAAAGCGTTGTAAAACGTGTCTTCCCATTTGGGGGGGTCTTGTTCAACCGCTGCCGTCGCTTTCGCGATCCGCCGCCAGGTGTCTTCGACAGTGACATCAATCGGCGTGTCATCGGCGTTTTTCAGGCGATATTTCATATCCCAAATCTGTTCGGCGATGGGGGCGGCAAAACGGGTCATGGGCGAATCCTTTTGGCGGGGCAGGTATCGACATTAGCGCAATACAGCCAAGAGGGAACAGGCAATTCCGCCGCATTTCCGACAGGTTGAAGTCTGCGCATACTGCTATACCTTATGTGGGTCACTTGGGGGTGAATCTGTGAAAAAATATGTGAACATGCTGAAGCTCAGCGTCGGAACCGAGTCTGTCGAGACATTGATCGATTGGCAACGCAATCGGTCGCGCCAGATTGCCGATGGGGCATATTACCACATCACCCGCATGTGGCCCAAACGTGTGGACGAGATTTTGGCAGGCGGATCGATGTATTGGGTGATCGGCGGGCTGATTCAGGCCCGCCAACCGATCACCGGCTTTCGTGAAATCATCGGCGAAGACGGCATTCGCCGCTGTGGCATCGTGATGGCCCCCGATGTGATCCGGGTTGAAGTGACGCCAAAACGCCCGTTTCAGGGCTGGCGCTATTTACAGCCCGACGACGCGCCGCGCGACCTGCCCAAAGGGCGGCGCGCCGAACCCGCGCTGCCACCGCAATTGGCCGCCGCGTTAGCAGACATCGGCGTGCGCTAATCGCGCAACAGCGGCGTGCGCTAATCGCGCAACAGCGGCGTGCGCTAATCGCGCAACCCCAACCGCGCCTTGATCTGTTCCTTGGCGGCGATACTGGCATCATCGCAAGGCGCGGTCAGGGATTGAAACAGCGTCGCCTGTGATTGATGCACCGGCCCATCGGCCAGCATCCGCAAATGGTTGGCGCGCAGGGTTTCGCCGGTGCTGGTGATGTCGGCCACGGCTTCGGCAGTTTCCTGGCGCACGGTGCCTTCGGTGGCGCCCTGACTGTCGACCAGTTGATAATCCGCCACCCCGTGCAGGCGCAGATAGGTGCGGATCAGCCGGTGATATTTCGTCGCAATCCGCATCCGAAACCCGTGGCGCGCCCGAAACGCGGCGGCAGCGGCATCCAGATCATCCAGGGTTTCCACATCCACCCAATGATCCGGCACGGCAATCACCAGATCGGCCTGGCCAAACCCCATCGGCGCCAGTTCTTTCACCTGACTTGCCCACAGCGGCAGTTTTTCGCGCACCAGATCGGTGCCGGTCACGCCCATGTGGATATGCCCGGCGGCCAGTTCGCGGGGCACCTCACCCGCACTCAGCAGCACCAGTTCAACGCCCTCAATGCCGCTGACCACACCGGAATATTCCCGCTCTGATCCAACCCGCGCCAAGGTGATACCGTGATCGGCAAACCAATCGAACGTCTTTTCCATCAGCCGCCCCTTGGACGGCACACCCAATTTGAACGTCATGTTCCCGCCCCCAGCATCAGCACCAGATCGGGGCGGATCACGCCGCCCACCGCCGGAATTGCACGCCCCTGCCCCAACACACGGGTCAGCGCGTCATAGCGCCCGCCGCTGGCGACAGGGGGCAGATCGTGGCGCCCTTCGGCGTAAAACCCGAACACGAAGCCGTCGTAATATTCCATCGTGGTGCGGCCATAGCTGCCTTCAAATTCCAGACTGCGCAGATCGACCCCCTGATCCGACAGGGCGGCCAACCGGGCCTCGAACAGATCCACCGCCGGAACGATGGCGGGCATGTCCACCGCCACATCCTGCAACCGGCTCAGCGCGGCGGGGGCGGGCGCACGCAGGGCCATCAGATCATCGAGAAGTTCCACCTGAACCGCCGGGATCGGCGGCGCGTTGGCATCATCGCGCAGGATCGCCAGACGCGCCTCAACCTCGGCGCGACTGCGCAGGCCGATTTCGGGGCCGGCGCCTTCGAACGGATCGTCCAGGGCCAGCAATTTCGCCCGCCGCGCGGTGGGTTCTGCCGCACCAAACCGATCCAGCAAGGCCCGAAACCGGTTTGGCCGCCACAAATGCCGCAACAATGCCGCCTTGCGCCGCGCGCTGGTCGACAGGGCGTTGATGGCCGCGATCAGAATGCCGATATCGCCCACCGCCGCGCGCAACGGCACATCGGCCAGGGCACGGGCAATTACCGCGAACACTTCGGCATCGGCGCGGGCCGGATTGGCGCCATCGAACACTTCGAACCCGACCTGTATATATTCGCGGGCGCGCTCGGGGTCGTCTTCCTGACGGCGAAACACCTCGCCCGAATAGGTATAGCGCGCCGGATCGGCCCCCCCCGCCATATGCATCTGTACCACCGGCACAGTGAAATCCGGGCGCAACATCTGTTCACCGTGCAGCGGATCAGACGTGGTAAAGGCCCGCGCCCGGATGTCTTCGCCGTACAGATCCAACAACAGATCCGCAGGTTGCAGGATCGGCGCTTCGACGGGTTGCGCGCCGGCGGCTTCGAACAAGGCGCGCAGGCGGGCAGCCTCGGCCAGAATGGCGGGTTTTTCTGTGGGGGATTGTACCATCAGCCGCGCGCCAGACGCTTTTGAATTTCCGCCACCATATCGGCGCGCGGGCATTCAAATTGGGCTGGCTGGTCCTTCCATTCCTCATGGCTGACCGTTTCGGCCAGTTTCGCGCCCAGATCCAGATCCTTGATCTGCACCACGTCGCGCGCGGCCTCATCGCCGCCCTGGATCACCGCGATGGGTGAGTTGCGCTTGTCGGCATATTTCAACTGATTGCCAAAATTCTTTGGATTGCCCAGGTAAACCTCGGCGCGAATTCCCGCCTGGCGCAGCTCGGCCACCATGGTTTGATACTCGGCCATGCGCTCGCGGTCCATCACGGTAATCACCACCGGCCCGCGTTCATCGCTCTTGCCCTTGTTCTGCGCCGCCAAGGCAGCCAACAGGCGATCGACCCCAATGGAAACACCAGTTGCCGGCACTTCCTGACCGGTAAATCGTTTCACCAGATCATCATAACGGCCCCCGCCCGCAACACTGCCAAACTGACGCGGAACGCCTTTTTCATCCAGCGTTTCAAAGGTGAGTTCCGCCTCATAAACCGGGCCAGTGTAGTAACCAAGGCCACGCACGACCGAAGGGTCGATCACGATGCGGTCGGGGCCGTATCCTTGGGCGGCGAGGAGGGTAGAAATCTCTTCCAGTTCTCGGACACCTTCTTTTCCTTGACTAGAAGAGCCAACAATGTCCTCCAGTACGGAGATGGTTAATTTGTTACGCAAATTGCCCCATTCAGGCCCCGAAAGTAATTGTCTCATTCGTGAATCGCTAAGCAACGAGGCGCCAATTGCTAATCTTTTAAGATTTGGATTTTCATTACCGGCTAGTTCACGCATTTCCCAAAGACGGTTATCAATATCATCATTTGCAGTCACAAATCGCATAAGTTGCGTTTGTTCAGCTTTGCTCAGCCCCGCACCCTTGGTAAAATCGCCGCTCTCATCCTTGCGGCCTTCGCCCAAAAGCGCGCGCACACCGTCAACGCCCAACCGATCCAGCTTATCAATCGCGCGCAATACAATCCCGCGCTCGGCGGCTTTGTCATCACCCGATAACCCGGCAACCTCCAGCACTCCGTTCAAAACCTTGCGGTTGTTCACCCGAATAATGTAATCGCCCCGGGCAATTCCGACCGCCTCCAACACATCGGCCAGCATGGCGCAAATTTCGGCATCTGCGGCGACCGAGGGCGCGCCGACCGTATCGGCATCACATTGATAAAACTGACGAAACCGCCCCGGTCCCGGCTTTTCATTGCGCCAGACCGGCCCCATGGCATAGCGCCGATAGGGCGACGGCAAATCGGCCCGATACTGCGCCGCCACCCGCGCCAATGGCGCGGTCAGATCATAGCGCAGCGCCAGCCAATCACTTTCATCCTCTTGCCATGCGAACACCCCTTCGTTCGGGCGATCCACATCAGGCAGGAATTTGCCCAGCGCTTCAACCGTTTCAACGGCGGATGTTTCCAGCGCGTCAAACCCGTAACGGTGGTAAATTCCGGCGATGGTGGCCAGCATTTGCTGGCGGCGCGTCACATCGGTGCCGAAATAATCGCGAAAGCCCTTGGGCGTCTGCGCCTTGGGGCGGGGCGTCTTTTTGACCTTGGCCATCGTTCCCTCACGGTGCTGCGGTGTTGGCGCTGCGTCTAGCGGAAGGGCGGCGTGGGGGCAAGCGGGGGGCGGGTGTAAACAGGGCTGGTGTATCGCGGCGCGGGTGATACATCTGGGTCATGGATACAGACCGCCACGCCCTGGAAGAACGCATCGCCCACCTGACCCGGGTGGTGGATGATTTGTCAGATATCGTCACCGACCATGCCCAGCGCCTGGAACGGGTCGAACGCCGCCTGGCGATGGTGATGCAGCGCGAGGCCGAGCGCGAGCTGAGCGAAGGCGGCAGCGTGCCTCTGGCCGATGATCGCCCACCCCACTGGTAAGGCCGTGGGACGGCGGGTGGGGCGACGGCGTCCGCCGAGCGTCATCCGACGAACCCTCACAGCCCGCTCATTGATGCCGCTTCCAATTCGCCATTGACCAACAGCAATTCGTACCATTCATCCGTCGCCCCAAAGCGCGAATAAACCGTCACGAAACTTACCGCCTTGGCCAGACGATCCTGCCGATCTGCCGGGCAGGGCACGCCGGGGCGCACCCCGCACAGGCGCGATTTCACCTTCTCATAGGCGTCATCGGTCGCCGTATAGGGCCGTGAATTGGTCGATACATAGCGCGTGGCCTCGTGCACATCGGCATTGCCAAACAGTACCATCGCCCCCGTCACCTGCCGCGCGCAGCGGTCCTTGAACCCGGTGATATACTGGCTTCGCGCTCCGGTTGAGGCCGGAACCGGGTCGTGCAATTGCCACCGCGCGCGCCCCTCTTTGGGAAACTGATCCACGCCCTGACCCAATTCGCCCGATGACAAACCACACACCTTGGCAACCTGCCCAAATGGCAACACCGTGCCCTTCGCCACCTCACCGCTGGCGGCCTCTGCCCCGGGGGCCGCATTCGCCGCAAGCGCAACCGGAGTGGGCGCAGAGCCGCCCCCGCCGCCAAACAACCCACCAAACAGGCCCCGGCGCGGCGCCTCGTCTGGTGTGGCGACTACCTCTTCCGGCCCGGCGGTTTGTTCCGCCTCGGCCTGCGTTTCGGGCGCAACGGTTTCAACATCGACTTCGGGCGCTTTGCGCGACAAGAACCCAAACAGCCCCTTGCGATCGGTCGGCCCGGCAACCTCTGCCTGTGCTTCGGCCACGATGGGTTCGCCATCGGCATCCACCCCGGCGGTTTCCGCCGCCAGCCCCCGCACAGGTGCATCAGTGGGCGCAGGCGCGCCACACCCGACCAATGCCAAACCGACAAAACCACATGAAAGCCACAGGCGCAGATGCTGAACCATCATAGATCCTCAACCGTTACAACACCGCCCAGCGATTTGATGGCGCCCTTGATTTGCGGTGTCACCGGAAAATCAGCCCCCAGTGATACTTCAACTTCGCCCGGCAATTCAGGGTGCATCAGGCACAATTGCACCGGCCCGCGCGAGCGGATCTTTTGATCGCCCATCGCCCCTTGCAAAACCGAAGCCACCGCCGCCACCGCGTCCTGCTCATTTACGAACACGCGCAATCCCGCGCCCCCCGCATCGGCCACGGCGCTGTCAATCGGGGCCACGGACCGGGCCAGCAATTTCAACTGTTCCGATTCAAACGTTGCCTCAACCGTGACGACAACATTCATCCCCGGCTCAAGAAAATCGCGGCATTTTTCCAGAACATCGGAAAACAGCGTGACTTCATACAGGCCCGTCGGATCGGACAATTGCACAAAGGCAAACCGGTTGCCCTTGGCAGATTTGCGTTCCTGGCGCGATGCCACCGCCCCGGCCAGTTTCGCCATCCGTGGGCCGCGCGCCACGTCCAGCGTCAAATCGGCCAGGGTCGTAACCTTTTTACGCTTCAGCGCCGCCATGTAATCATCCAACGGATGACCGGACAGATAAAACCCAATCGCCTTGTGTTCTTCGGCCAGCTTTTCGGCAGGCAACCAATCACCCACCGGCGACAGGCGCGGTTCGGGCAGATCATCGCCCGCCTCGCCAAACAGTGACACTTGATTGCTGTTTTTCTGCTCAAAAATCGCGGCGGAATAATTTACCAACGCATCAAGCGATTCAAACACCCGGCGGCGGTTCGGGTCCAATTCATCAAACGCGCCGGCGCGGGCCAACATTTCCATCGGGCGTTTGCCAACCCGTTTCAGATCGGCCCGGCGCGCCAGATCAAACAGCGTGACAAAGGGTTTGTCGCCCCGCGCATTCGTGATCAGCTTCATCGCCTCAAGCCCGACGTTTTTCAATGCGCCCAACCCATAAACAACCGCGCCATCCTTTACGGTGAAGGGCGCGGCCGAGCGGTTCACACAGGGCGGCACGATGTCAATCTTCAGCCCGCGGCGTACCTCTTCGGCGTAAACGGCCAATTTGTCGGTCAGGTGGATATCGCAATTCATCACCCCGGCCATGAATTCGACCGGATGATTCGCCTTGAGCCAGGCGGTTTGATACGACACCACCGCATAGGCGGCGGCGTGGGATTTGTTAAACCCGTAGTTGGCGAATTTCTCCAACAGGTCAAAAACCTCGGTCGCCTTTTTCTTTTCAACCCCGTTGGCTTTGGCGCCACTTTCAAACTTGGGCCGCTCTTTTGCCATTTCGGCGGCGATCTTTTTACCCATCGCCCGGCGCAACAGATCGGCCCCCCCCAGGGAATAACCGGCCATCACCTGGGCAATTTCCATCACCTGTTCCTGATACACGATGATGCCTTGGGTTTCGGCCAGAATATGGTCAATCGACGGGTGAATCGATTCCAGATCACGCAGCCCGTTCTTTACCTCGCAATAGGTCGGAATATTCTCCATCGGACCGGGCCGGTACAGCGCCACAAGGGCGACGATATCTTCGATACAGGTGGGTTTCATCCGGCGCAGGGCATCCATCATGCCGCTGGATTCCACCTGAAACACTGCCACCGTCTTGGCGCTGGCGTACAGTTTATACGACGCCTCATCATCCAGCGGAATCAGGTTGATGTCATTCTCACCGCCCTCGGGTGGCTGGTATAACTCGCGCCCATCGGCCGCCACATGCAAGGGCCGCCCGCCCCCCAAAATCAGATCAACGGCATTCTGCACCACGGTCAGGGTTTTCAGGCCCAAAAAGTCGAATTTGACCAATCCGGCCTGTTCCACCCATTTCATATTGAACTGGGTCGCGGGCATGTCGGATCTGGGGTCTTGGTACAGCGGCACCAACTCATCCAAGGGCCGGTCGCCAATCACCACCCCGGCGGCGTGGGTGGATGCGTTGCGCAACAACCCCTCAACCTGTTGGCCATAGTCCAACAGCCGCGCAACCACCTCTTCTTCGCGCGCCATCTCGCGCAGGCGCGGCTCGTCCGCCAATGCCTTTTCGATCGAAACGGGTTTCACCCCTTCAACCGGAATCATTTTGCTGAGCCGGTCCACCTGCCCATAGGGCATTTGCAAAACACGGCCCACATCACGCACCGCCGCCTTGGACAACAGCGCGCCGAATGTGATGATCTGGCCCACCTTGTCACGGCCATACTTTTCCTGAACGTATCTGATCACCTCTTCCCGGCGATCCATGCAGAAATCGATGTCAAAGTCTGGCATCGACACACGTTCGGGGTTCAAGAACCGTTCAAACAACAACGAGTATCGCAGCGGATCAAGATCGGTCACGGTCAGCGCATAGGCCACCAGCGATCCGGCCCCCGAACCGCGCCCCGGCCCCACCGGAATCCCCTGCTCCTTGGCCCATTTGATGAAATCCGCCACGATCAGGAAATAGCCGGGAAACCCCATGCCCTCGATGATGCCCAGCTCGAATTCCAAACGCTTTTCGTATTCCTCAACCGATGCGGCATGGGGAATAACCTTAAGCCGTTCCACCAATCCCTCTTGCGCCTGACGGCGCAACTCGGCCACTTCGTTTTCGGCAAATTTCGGCAGGATCGGATCGCGGCGCACAGATTTCACCGCACAGCGGCGGGCGATTTCCACAGTATTTTCAATCGCCTCGGGCAGATCGGCAAACAGGGCAATCATTTCGGCGGGTGATTTGAAATAATGCTGTGGCGTCAGGCGGCGGCGCGGCTGTTGCTGATCGACATAGGCGCCATCGGCGATGCAGATCAATGCATCATGGGCCTCGTACATGTCGGCCTTGGGGAAATACACATCGTTCGTGGCGACCAAAGGCAGATCCATCGCATAGGCCATCTCCACATGGCCCCGCTCGGTCAAACGCTCGGCCTCAGGCGCGCGGCCATCTTCGCCCGGGTGGCGTTGCAATTCCACATACAACCGTCCGGGATAAATCTCGGCCAACCGCGCCATCAATGCCTGCGCCTTGGCCCCCTGCCCGGCCTGCAGCAACCGCCCCACCGGGCCATCGGGGCCACCGGTCAGGCAAATCAATCCCGCACCATGGGCGGCCAATTCATCCACGCTCACCTCGGGGATCGCACCGCCCTTGTCGAGATACAGCGCCGAATTCAGCTTCATCAAATTGCCATAGCCGGTTTCGTTCTGGGCCAGCAAAACCACCGGCGCCGGATCGCGCGGTTTTTCCCCCGGTGCCGGGGGGTCATAGGCCACATCGACCTGACAGCCGATGATCGGCTGCACACCCCCCTCAACCGCGGCCACGGAAAATTCCAGTGCCGCGAACATGTTGTTGGTATCGGTCACCGCCACGGCGGGCATGCCAAGATCGGCACATAACTTGGGCAGCTTTTTCAACCGCATAGCGCCTTCCAACAACGAATACTCGGTGTGCAGGCGCAGGTGAATGAATCGGGGAGTATCTGTCATGGCGCCAGCTTATTGCGCCGCGCCGCCGGGCGAAAGCGCCGATATCGCCGCATGGGCCGATATCGCAACCGCCCCCTTGCGCCGCCGCCCAATCCGCGCTTTGCTGTTACAAAGGGTCGCACCACTGCTTTACGCCGCATCGGGCAGCGGTGCGTTGGCCCCCAGGGAACAGAACGCGGCGGATCAACGTGATGAGCATTTCGTTTCTTCTGAACGGGGAAACCGTGACAGTGGCCGATCAGCCCGCCACACGCACGCTGCTGGATTGGCTGCGCGATACCCGGCGCCTGACCGGCACCAAGGAAGGCTGCAACGAAGGCGACTGTGGCGCCTGCACCGTCATGATCAGCGATGATCGCGGCCACCGCGCTCTGAACGCCTGTATCCTGTTCCTGCCGCAACTTGACGGCAAATCAATCACCACCGTCGAAGGCATCACCGGCCCCGACGGCGAATTGCACCCGGTGCAAGAGGCGATGATCGACCATCATGGATCGCAATGCGGGTTCTGCACGCCGGGTTTCATTGTTTCCATGGCCACGGCGCATCTGAATGGCCGCACCGATCATAATGATCAACTCGCCGGAAACCTGTGCCGCTGCACCGGCTATGCTCCGATCATCCGCGCCGCAACCGCCGCGCAGGACAAACCGATCCCCGATTGGCTCGCCCCCATTTCTGTTTCAAAAATATCCTCGGGGGGGCGGCCAAAGGCCGGGGGGGCAGACAGCCCCCCAGCCCCCTATCAACCCAAAACCACCGATGATCTGGCGCGCTGGTACGCCGATCATCCGGACGCCACGCTGATCGCCGGGGCCACCGATGTGGGCCTGTGGGTCACGAAACAGCACCGCGATCTGGGCGAAATCGCGTTTTTGAACGGTATCGACGACATGCGCGCGATCACCGTCAGCGATACCACCATTCGCATCGGCGCAGGGGCGACCCTGTCGGATTTGTGGCCGGTGATGGCCACGTACCACCCCGATTTTGCCGAAATGATCCGCCGGTACGGCAGTGTTCAGGTGCGCAATGCCGCCACCGTGGGCGGCAATATCGCCAACGGCTCGCCGATTGGCGACAGCCCCCCGGCCTTAATCGCCCTGGGGGCCACATTGCATCTGCGCCACGGCGACACCCGGCGCGATATCCTGCTGGAAAATTTCTTCATCGACTATGGCAAACAAGACCGCGCACCAGGCGAATTTGTTGAGGCGGTCAGCTTTCCGCGCCAAAAGGACCGGTTGAAATGCTATAAAATCTCAAAACGGTTCGATCAGGACATCAGTGCCGTTTGCGGCTGTTTCAACATCACGGTTCAGGACAATCGGGTCACCGGTGCGCGCATTGCCTTTGGCGGCATGGCTGGCACACCAAAACGCGCGCATAATGTGGAACAAGCGATCATCGGCCAGCCCTGGGGCGCCGAGGCGGTGGCCGGGGCCTGGGATGCGTGGGCCCAGGATTTTCAACCGCTCAGCGATATGCGCGCCAGCGCCACCTATCGTCTGGATGTCGCGCGCGGCCTTTTGACCCGCTATCTGCTTGAGGATCTGGGCGGCACCACACGGGTACTGGAGGTGCGGGCATGAATAACCAACGCTCTCCTGATCCGGCGACGAAACCGCTACCCCATGATGCGGCGCGCCTGCATGTGACCGGCACTGCGCGCTATGTCGATGATATTCCGGTGCCCGGCGATTGTCTGCACCTGGCCTTTGGACTGGCCACGGTGGCCCACGGCCAGATCACCGCGCTGGACCTGAGCGCAGTGCGCGCCGCCCCCGGCGTGATCGACGTTTTGACCGCCGCCGATCTGCCCTTTGCCAATGATGTGTCCCCCTCAATCCATGATGAGGAATTGTTAGCAAGTGAGACGGTGCATTACATCGGTCAGCCCATTTTTGCAGTGATCGCCAACAGCCATCTTGCGGCGCGCAAGGCGGCCACTTTGGGGCGCATCGATTATACCGAACGTCCCGCCATCCTGACCATTGACGCCGCTCTTGCCGCCAACAGCCGGTTTGAGGACGGCCCGCGCATCTATGGCAAAGGCGACGCAGAAGCCGCCATCGCAGCGGCCCCGCATCTGTTGACCGGCCAGATCGAAATTGGCGGGCAAGAGCATTTTTACCTTGAGGGGCAAGCGGCTCTGGCCCTGCCGCAAGAGGGCGGCGATATGGTGGTGCACTCCTCATCGCAACACCCCACCGAAATTCAACATAAAGTCGCCGAGGCCCTGGGCATTCCCATGCACGGCGTCCGGGTCGAAGTGCGCCGGATGGGCGGCGGATTTGGCGGCAAGGAAAGCCAAGGCAATGCCTTGGCGGTGATCTGTGCCGTGGCGGCGCGGCGCACCGGACGGGCCTGCAAAATGCGCTATGACCGCGATGACGACTTCACCATCACCGGCAAACGCCATGATTTCCGCATCACCTATCGCGTGGGTCATGACGATGCGGGGCGGATCCTGGGTCTTGAGTTTGTACAATACGCGCGCTGTGGCTGGGCACAGGATTTATCACTGCCCGTGGCCGACCGGGCGATGCTGCATGCCGATAATGCCTATCTGCTGAACCATGTGCGGATTGAAAGCCACCGGTTGAAAACCAACACCCAAAGCGCCACGGCCTTTCGTGGTTTTGGCGGCCCACAAGGCATGGTCGGGATCGAACGGGTGCTGGATCATCTGGCCCATGTCGTGAGGCGTGACCCGTTGGAGGTGCGGCGGTTGAATTTTTACGCGCCTGCGTCTGGGGATAGCGTGGAAGGGGGGCTGTCTGCCCCCCCGGCCTCTGGCCGCCCCCCCGAGGATATTTTGAGCAAGAAAAAACCGGGCGACGGTGATCTTGCCTCGCGCGGGGCGACGGGCGACATGGCGGCTGAGGGGGATTTTGAGCCGGGTGAAGATGTGCAAACCACGCCCTATCACATGCCAGTGACCGATTTCATTTTGCATGAAATGGTGGACCGTTTGGTTGAAACGTCGGATTATACGGCGCGGCGCGCAGCGGTGGCCGCCTGGAATGCTGAACAGCCGGTGTTGAAAAAAGGCATCGCGCTGACGCCGGTGAAGTTTGGTATTTCCTTCACCCTGACCCATCTGAATCAGGCCGGCGCCTTGGTGCATGTCTATCAGGACGGGTCGATTCACATGAATCACGGCGGCACCGAAATGGGCCAGGGCCTGTTTCAAAAGGTTGCACAGGTGGCCGCGGCGCGGTTTGGGGTGGATGTTGCGGCCGTAAAAATCACCGCGACAGATACCGGCAAGGTACCAAACACCAGTGCCACCGCCGCGTCATCGGGCACGGATTTGAACGGCATGGCGGTGCAGGCCGCCTGTGACACGATCCGTGACAGGATGGCGGAGTTTCTGGCCGGGTTGCATCAGGCAAAACCCGGCACGGTGGTGTTTTCGGGCGGGCAGGTTCGCGTGGCCGATGCCCGGTATGATTTCGCCGAGGCAGCGGCGCTGTGTTATCAGAACCGCGTTTCCCTGTCGGCGACGGGGTTTTATGCCACGCCTGATATATCCTGGGATCGGATTGCCGGGCGGGGGCGGCCGTTTTTGTATTTCGCCTATGGCGCCGCCGTGACCGAAGTGGTGATTGACACCTTGACCGGGGAAAACCGTATATTGCGCGCCGATCTGTTGCACGATGCGGGCGCGTCGCTGAACCCGGCGCTGGACATTGGTCAGATCGAAGGCGGCTATGTGCAGGGCGCGGGATGGCTGACCACGGAAGAGTTGGTATGGGACGATGCGGGCCGTCTGCGCACCCATGCGCCCAGCACCTATAAGATACCGGCCTGTTCCGATCGGCCCGAAATCTTTAACGTCGCGTTGTGGGATCAACCGAACCGGGCGGCAACGGTGTACCGCTCAAAGGCCGTGGGTGAGCCGCCGTTGATGTTGGGCATTTCGGCGTTGATGGCACTCGGTCATGCGGTGGCGGCCTGTGGCACCACCTATCCGGCACTGGATGCGCCCGCGACCGGCGAACAGGTTTTGCGCGCGGTACAACGGGTGCAGGAGTGACGTTTGATTTGCCGCAAATTCCCGCTTTCACCCCACCCCGACACGGCCCGATCCCCCGCCCGACAAACTGCCCGGGCGCGAAAATAGACCCGGTTTTCAAAACAAAGACCGTTGCCTCGTTTTCAGGACTGGGCCAGAAGGAACCTTTAGCAGCGAGGGCGCACGCGTGACACAAACCGCTGAACTATTGCGGATCGACGGATTGACCAAGGCCTATCCTGGTGTCGTGGCCAACGACAATGTCGGGTTTAGCGTGGCACCGGGCAAGGTGCATGCACTGCTTGGCGAAAACGGGGCGGGCAAATCCACACTGGTCAAAATGATCTATGGTCTGGTGCGCCCTGACAGTGGCACGATGCATCTGCGCGGTGCGCCCTATGCCCCGGCCACGCCCAATGCGGCGCGCGCGGCAGGCGTGGCGATGGTATTTCAACATTTTTCCCTGTTCAATGCGCTGGATGTGGCCGAAAACATCGCCCTGGGCATGGAGAACCCACCGCCCCGGCGCACCCTGTCGGCGCGGATCCGCGAGGTCAGCCATGAATATGGCCTGCCGCTTGATCCGACCCGGCAGGTGGGCGAGTTGAGCGCCGGGGAGCGCCAGAGGATCGAGATCATCCGCTGCCTGTTGCAAGATCCGAAACTTCTGATCATGGACGAACCCACCAGCGTTCTGACCCCGCAAGAGGTTGAGATCTTGTTCCGCACCCTGCGCCAATTGGCGGCCGAGGGCACGGCGATTCTGTATATTTCCCACAAGCTTGAGGAAATTCGCGACCTGTGCGACGGGGCCACGATCCTGCGGTTGGGGAAAGTCGTGGCCAATTGCAATCCGCGCGAAAAATCGGCGCGGGAATTGGCCGAATTGATGGTGGGGCAAACATTGCACACGCCGTCACGCGACGCGCGCGATGCGGGCGCACAGGTTCTGTCGGTGCAGGGGCTGTCATTGCCCGCGGCCCATGCCTTTGGCACGGCGCTAAAGGATATCGCGCTGAACCTGTGCGCGGGCGAAGTGTTGGGCATCGGCGGGGTGGCCGGAAACGGACAGGATGAACTGTTGTCGGCCCTGTCGGGCGAGATGGTGACAACCCCCGGTGCAATCACCCTGAACGGCGCGCCCATCGGCGACAAAGGCCCCAACGCGCGGCGCGCCCTTGGGCTGCTTACCGCCCCGGAAGAGCGTCTGGGCCATGCCGCCGCCCCGGATATGAGCCTGACGGAAAATGCCATGCTGACCGGCGCACAGCGCAAGAACCTGGTGCACAACGGGTTTCTGAACTGGCGCGCGGCGCGGCAATTTGCCGAGGATATCATCAAGAAATTCGATGTGCGCACCCCCGGCCCCGGCAATGCGGCGCGGGCCCTGTCGGGGGGGAATTTGCAGAAATTCGTCATCGGGCGCGAGATTTTGCAACACCCCGGCGTGCTGGTCGTGAACCAACCCACATGGGGCGTCGATGCCAGCGCCGCTGCTGCAATTCGCCAGGCTCTTCTGGATCTGGCCGACCAAGGTGCCGCCGTCATCGTGATCAGTCAGGATCTGGACGAGCTGATGGAAATATCCGACCGGTTTTGCGCCATGAACGAAGGCACCCTGTCGCCCGCCCGCCCCGCGCAAGGGCTGAGTGTTGAGGATATCGGCCTGATGTTGGGCGGCGCACATGATATGGAGGTGGCCCATGTCGGCGGCTGAATTTTCCGAACAATTCAACACAACGGGGGGCTGCCGATGATCCGGTTGGAAAAACGCCCCGAACCCTCAAAGGTATGGACAGTGGCAACGCCTTTGGTTGCCGTGCTGCTGACGATGGTTGCGGGTGGGATCATGTTTGCATTGCTGGGCAAAGACCCGGTGGCGGCGATCCGCACGATATTCTGGGATCCTTTGTTTGATCCGCAATTTGCCGGATATTCCCGCCCACAGCTTTTGGTCAAGGCGGGGCCTTTGATTTTGATCGCGATCGGTCTGTCGCTGGGGTTTCGCGCCGGGGTCTGGAACATCGGGGCCGAAGGGCAATACATCATCGGCGCGATCTGTGGCGCATCGGTGGCGTTGGCGTTTTATCCGGCGGATTTGTGGATCATCTTTCCGCTGATGGTGGCGGCCGGGGCGTTGGGCGGATTTGCATGGGCAATGATTCCGGGGATATTGCGCACACGGTTCAACACCAACGAGATTTTGGTATCGCTCTTGCTGGTTTATGTGGCCGAACAAATCCTTGCCTCGATGGCACTGGGCCTGTTGCGTAACCCCGAAGGTGGCGGATTTCCGGGCAGCCGGAATTTGCAGCAATACGGCGCTGCATCGAACCCCGAATTGATTGCGGGCACGGGCATGCATTGGGGCGTGGTGGCGGCGTTTATCGCGGTGATCTTTGCCTATATCCTGTTGAACCGGCATATGACCGGGTTTCACATTCGTCTGGCCGGGCAAAGCCCGCGGGCGGCACGGTTTGCCGGGGTGAACCCTGCACGCCTTGTTTTGTTGTGCCTTGGTCTCTCGGGTGGGTTGGCGGGATTGGCCGGCGTGTTCGAAGTGGCCGGCCCGGCGGGCCAGATCAGCATTGATTTCAACATCGGTTATGGGTTTACCGCCATTATCGTGGCGTTTTTGGGGCGGTTGCACCCGGTGGGCATTTTGCTGGCGGGACTGTTGATGGCGCTGACCTATATCGGGGGCGAATTGGCGCAATTCATGCTGGGCCTGCCGGCGGCGGCGATTCAGGCGTTTCAGGGAATGTTGCTGTTTTTTCTGTTGGCTGTTGATGTATTGACCAATTACCGCGTGCGGATTGGCAAGGGGGCGACGGTATGAACTTGGGCGCGATTGATCCTGTATTGCTGATTGCATCGCTGATGGTGGCCTCAACGCCGATTATCCTGGCAGCACTGGGCGAATTGGTGGTGGAAAAATCCGGGGTTCTGAACTTGGGGGTTGAGGGCATGATGATCACCGGTGCGATCTGCGGCTTTGCCGTGGCGGTTGAAACCGGATCGCCGGTTCTGGGCTTTGTTCTGGCGGCGGTTGGCGGCGCGGTCATGGCTTTGATCTTTGGGATACTGACCCAATATTTGCTCAGCAATCAGGTGGCGACCGGGCTGGCGCTGACGCTGTTCGGGTTGGGGATTTCGGCAATGATCGGCCAAGGTTATCGCGGCATCAAACCGCCCGCGACACCCAAGTTGGACATGGGCCCGCTGAGCGATCTGCCGGTGGTCGGGCGGATTTTGTTCAGCCACGATTGGATGGTGTATTTCGCCCTTGCCCTTGTCGCCGCTGTCTGGGCGTTTTTGAAATTCACCCGCGGCGGGCTGATCTTGCGCGCGGTCGGGGAAAGCCATGATGCGGCCCACGCCCTGGGATACAAGGTGGTGCGCATTCGCCTGGCCGCCATTGCCTTTGGCGGGGCCTGTGCGGGCATGGGCGGCGCCTATATCAGCCTGGTGCGCGTGCCCCAATGGACCGATGGCATGACCGCCGGTGCCGGCTGGATCGCGCTGGCGATTGTGGTATTTTCCAGTTGGCGCGCGGGCCGTGTTTTGCTGGGCGCCTATCTTTTTGGCGGCATCACCGTGTTGCAATTGAACCTGCAGGCGGCGGGCGTGCCGGTGCCGGTTGAAATACTGTCGATGTCGCCGTTTGTGATTACCATCATCGTGCTGGTCATCATGTCGGCCACGCAAAGGGGGGCCGCCGTTGCACCCGCAATGCTGGGCCGGATTTTCCATGCCTCATCCTGAACCTATGGAAATCCTTGTGGGAATTGTAACATCACGCTTGCCCAACACACCGAAAACCAATCATGGTACTATCGAAAACGTATTAAGGGAGTCGCAAACATGAAACGCAGAACACTTTTGGGCGCCACCGCTGCGCTTGCCGTATTGGCCACGGGCGCATTCGCCCAAACCGACAAGGTGAAAGTCGGATTTGTTTATGTCGGGCCGATCGGTGATGGCGGATACACCTATGAACACGATCAGGCCCGCCTGAAGGTTATCGAACATTTTGGCGACAAGGTCGAAACCGTCTATCAGGAAAGCGTGCCCGAAGGCGCCGACGCCGAGCGGGTGATGACGCAAATGGCGCTGTCAGGAACCGATCTGATTTTTGCCACCTCGTTCGGATTCATGGACCCGGCTGCCAATGTTGCGGCAAAGTTCCCGAATGTGAAATTCGAGCACGCCACCGGATACAAGACAGCCCCCAATCTGGCCATCTACAACGCCCGTTTTTACGAAGGGCGCGCTGTTCTGGGTCATATCGCGGGCAAGATGACCAAGACCAACAAGATCGGCTATATCGCGTCTTTCCCCATTCCCGAGGTCCTGCGCGGCATCAATTCGGCCTATATTCATGCCAAAAAGGCCAATCCTGATGTCGAATTCAATATCATCTGGGCTTACACGTGGTTTGACCCCGCCAAAGAGGCCGACGCCGCCAAGGCCCTGATCGAACAGGGCAACGACGTTCTTTTGCAGCACACGGATTCAACCGCGCCCCACGCCGCCGCCCAAGAGGCCGGTAACGTGATCGCATTTGGTCAGGCTTCGGATATGGCCGAATACAAACCCATGCCACGCGTCAGTTCGATCATCGACAACTGGGCCCCCTATTACATCGACCGCGTTCAGGCGGTGATGGATGGCACATGGGAAACGTCAGACACCTGGGACGGTATCGCACCCGGAATGGTCGAAATCGGCGAGATCACCGGCATCCCTGAAGATGTGAAAGAAGAAGCTCTCGCGCTGAAGGACAAGATCGCCGCGGGCGAGTATCATCCCTTCACCGGACCGCTGAACAAGCAGGACGGCAGTGTATGGTTGGCCGAAGGCGAAACCGCCGAGGATGGCGCGCTGCTGAGCATGGATTTCTATGTCGAAGGCATGAAGAGCGAAATCCCCAACTAAGCTGACGGTGTTTTGAATTTGGGGCGCGCCGGGCAACTGGCGCGCCCTTTTTTATTTGAACACGACCTGACGGGGGGCTGTTCAAACCATGTTTGGCATGGCACCTTTTGGCCATGACACATTCATTCACCGCGCCAAATGGCGCCCCGCTTTCCCGGTTTTGTTTTGGCGCCATGCAATTTGGCGGCAAGGCGGACGCCACCCAATCACGCGAAATGTATGATGCCTGCCGCGCGGCCGGGATCAACTTTTTCGATACCGCCTATGTTTATACGGGCGGCGAATCCGAACGGCTTTTGGGGCAGTTTGCGGCGCAGGATCGTGATCAGCTGATCATCGCCACCAAGGTGGGGTATCAGGGCGGCGGTGGCCGCGACAACCTGCGCGCCAGCTTTGCCGAATGTCTGGACCGGCTTAAAATGGACCGGGTCGAAATATTATACCTGCACCGCTGGGATGATGAAACGCCGGTTGAAGAAACCTTCGAAACCCTGGCCGAATTGCAGCAGGCGGGCAAATTCGATCATATCGGCGTGTCGAACTATGCCGCCTGGCAAGTGATGAAAGCACAGGCCGTCGCGGCGCAATTCGACACCCGGATCGCGATGTTTCAACCCATGTACAACCTCGTCAAACGACAGGCCGAGGTTGAGATTTTGCCCATGGCCCAGGCCGAAGATATTGCCATCGTGCCCTACTCCCCCCTGGGTGGCGGCCTTTTGACAGGGAAATACGCCGCAGGGGAAAGCGGGCGTTTGGCCGATGATGCCAGATATAAGACACGCTATGGTCAACAATGGATGCTGGACGCCGCCGCCGGATTGGCCGAAATCGGGCGCGACATCGGGGTGAACCCCGCCACCTTGGCGGTGGCCTGGGCCGCGCGCCATCCGGGTGTTACAGCCCCGATCATCAGCGCGCGCAATGTGGAACAGTTGCAACCGTCGCTGGATGCATTGTCGTTTGAAATGAACGATGCGCTTTATGCGCGCCTGTCTGCGCTGTCGCCCACACCGCCCCCTGCCACCGACCGCCTTGAGGAAGCATGAGCGATATCATCGTTATCGGTGGTGGCATTGCCGGCGTATCGGCGGCCGCTGCGCTGTCACGCGATGCGCACGTGACACTGATTGAGGCCGAACCGCACCTTGCCTATCACGCGTCGGGGCGGTCGGCGGCGATGTTTTTGCAGGATTACGGCAATGACACGGTGCGCGCCCTGAACCGGGCCAGTGCTGCGCATCTGCACGACAACGGCATTCTGCGCCAACGCGGCGTGATGTTGTTGGCACGAACCGACCAGCACGACAGTTTTGTCATCGAAAATGCGGCATTCGGCCTGACCGAACTGGATCTGGATACGGCGCAATCGCTGTTTCCGATCCTGAACCGCGCCAGTGTGGCCCATGCGGGATATCGCCCCGATGTGCATGATCTGGACACCGATCTGTTGATTCAGGGGTATCGCAAACAGGCTTTGGCTCAAGGTGCGGTGTTTGAAACCGGCGCGCGGATCAGCGAAATTCACCGCGACCAGGGCCGTTGGCATGTAACCTGGCCGGGCGGCAGCGCACAGGCCGATATGTTGGTGAATGCCGCCGGGGCCTGGGCCGACAACGTGGCACAGATGGCCGGGGTCACGCCCTTGGGTCTGCAACCCTATCGCCGGTCAATGGCGGTGATGGCCCCTCCGGGCGGGCATGATGTTACCGATTGGCCGTTCGTCGACGGGGTGGATGAGGGCTGGTATGCCAAACCTGACGCCGGGCAATGGCTGGTGTCCCCCTGCGAAGAACACGCCCTGTCGCCTCAGGATGCCTGGGCCGACGATATGGTTCTGGCCGAAGGGTTGGAGCGGTATCAGGAGATGGTCACCGAACCCGTCACCCGTATCACCCACAACTGGGCCGGGCTGCGCACCTTTGCGCCGGATCGCGCGCTGGTGATTGGCGCTGATGGGCAAGTGCCGGGGTTTTACTGGCTTGCCGGGCAAGGTGGATATGGGTTTCAGACCGCACCCGCCGCCGCGCAATTGCTGGGCGATCTGGTGAACGGGCGCCCCCCCATGTTAGAGGCGTCGGCCGTTGCCGCACTTTCGCCCCGGCGGTTTGCCTGACCCTCGGTTGGGCATTGCCGCGCGCCGTTGAAACGATAGGGTGATCCCATGCGAATCCTGTATATCATCCTGGCACTGACGCTTGTGGCCTGCGCGCCGCGCCCGGCCCCTGTGGGCATGGGGCAAGGCGGGCCGTTTCCCGCCGCCACACGCGCCAATTTCAGCGATGCCGATCCGCACCCCTTTACCGGGCGCAACCCCGGCGGGTACCGCGTGCATGGGATTGATGCGTCACGTTGGCAGGGGGCGATTGATTGGCCGACCGCCCGGGCCAATGGCGTGAATTTCGCCTATCTCAAGGCGACAGAGGGCGGCGACAGACGCGATCCGAAATTCACCGAATATTTCACCGGCGCACAGCGCGCAGGCGTGATCCCGGGGGCCTATCACTTTTTCTATTTCTGCACAGATGCCCGCACACAGGCCCGGTGGTTCATTGAAAACGTACCGCGCACGCCCCGCGCCCTGCCCCCGGTTCTGGATCTTGAATGGAACCACCGATCACCCACCTGCACCAACCGCCCCTCGCCCGACCATGTCCGCCGCGAGGCGCGGATTTTCATCGACATCATCGCGCGCCATTACGGCCAGCGGCCCGTTATTTATACCACACCCGATTTCTGGGATCGCAACGCCATCGCGCAACTGGGCGAGGAAACCTGGCTTCGCGCGGTCGCCGATCATCCGTCAAAGGTATATCCCGGCGCGCGCTGGACGTTCTGGCAATATTCCGGCACCGGCCTTGTGCCGGGAATACAGGGCAAGGTTGATCTGAACACCTTTGTCGGAAGCCCCGCCGATTGGCAGGCCTGGCTGGCCGCGCGCACATTGCGCTAGGGGCGCGGCTCAGTCGTCTTTCCAGACGATGAAAAAATGATACGCCGTCAGCCCGGCAAGGGCGGCGAATATCATCGCCCAGACATGCGCCCCCATCGACAGTTCGAACATGGCCCAAAGTGCGCAAAACGCAGTAATGGCGATGCGCCGCCACAGAGGTTTGTAAAACGGGTGGTCAAATTTGAACATCACAACAGCCTTGTTTTCCGGTCATCATCGCCTTGTCTATCGCAGATCGCCCTGGCCCCGGACACTGGAAACTTCACAGCCATTGTCCCCCTGCCCGACAGTCCCTGAAAAATCTGCACAGGATAACAGCCCCTGTTCGACCCCGGTCAGGGCCACGTCGCGGGCACAACCGGAACCCGCAGGGCGCCACAGGCGTTTGATATTCAACAGTCGTTTGACAGGAGAAAGAGTTATGTTGGATATTGGTGGTATCGGAGGATTAATCGTATTGGTGTTGGATATTTGGGCGCTGATTTCTATCATCAGTTCGCGCAACAGCACCGGGAATAAGGTTTTGTGGTCACTGTTGGTGCTGATCCTGCCCATCATTGGCTTTATCATCTGGTTCTTTGCAGGCCCGCGTGGTCAAACCGCCTAAGGAACTCACCCAAAGGAGCGGCAATGAACCAGACGATCAAAATCTGGTGGCGGGCAAGTCTGGCCGTTTTCAATGGAATGCACGAATTGAACCTCGGCCTGATTGCGGCCGGGGTTGCTTTTTATGCGATGCTGGCAATTTTTCCGGCGGTTGCGGCGGTGATCGCGCTTTGGGGCATCGTGTCGGACCCGGCCATTGTCGAAGCGCAGCTCAGCCTTCTGGTTGAATTCATGCCGCCCGAAGCATTTGTGATACTGGACGATCAGGTGAACCGCCTTGTCAGTGGCAACAGCAGCGCGTTGGGTTGGGCGACGGTCATTTCAACCGTTGCCGCGCTTTGGTCAACCCGTGCCGGGGTGGCCGCGCTGATCCGGGGTCTGAATGCGATTTATCGTATCCCGAACCGAACCAGTTTGCGCCAGATCCTGGTTGCCTTTGGCATGACGCTGGCGTTGGTCGGTGTGTCGCTGGTGGCGTTGGCCTCGGTGGTGATTGTGCCGATCTTGTTGGTTCTTTTGCCGCTTGGGCCGCTGACACAGCTTGCCTTGTCCAGCGTCAGTTGGCTGATCGCGCTCAGCGTTGTGTTGATGGGCCTGAGTTTGATTTATCGCTTTGGCCCCAATCGGCGCGGCCATCGGCCCCGGTGGTTTACCCCCGGTGCGGTGGTGGCGATGCTGATCTGGGCGGCGGCGTCTTATGGGTTTTCCTATTATCTGGCCAACTTTGGCAAATATAACGAAATCTATGGCACGTTGGGCGCGGTCATTGCATTGCTGATGTGGCTCTATCTCAGCGCCTATGTGGTTTTGTTGGGTGGGTTTTTGAACGCCGAACTTGACAGGGCCAAACGCGCGCTATCGGATCAACCCGTAAACACCGCGCCCCTGCCTGATCCCTTGGCCGGCGAAGAGGCGGCAGGCGACGCAATTACATGATCGGGCGGATCATCGGCTGTTCCAGATCAATTTGCGCCACGCGCGCCAGTTCAACAAGGTTGGGAATACGCAGGCGGCCCTCGGCCCAATGCACCAATTGCCGTTCGCGCAACCGGCCAAGGGTTTTATTGGTATGCACCAATGACAGACCCAGGGCATCGGCGAAATCCTGTTGACGATAGGGAAGCCGCATTTCAGGCCCGCGCGTCATTTCCAACGCTTCGGCGCGCTGGAATATGCGCACAAACGCCCAAGACAGGCGTTCTGTGGCTGTCATCTGACCGATGGTCGCCAGGGCTTCGCCCAAAAAGTTCTCTTCGACTGCCGCCATCCAGGTCAGATCAAAGGCGCGCGCGGGCGTGGTTTTGAACATCGACCACAGGTCTGATCGGCTGAACACGCAGAGTTTCATTTCTGTCGTGGCTTCGATCGAATGGCGCATTTCGCCCATCACACCGGCCTGCATTCCCAGAAAATCACCCGGGAAAACGAAATTCAAAACCTGCCGCTTGCCGTCTTCCATCGTTTTATAGCGCAGGCCAAGCCCGGAAAACACCGTGAACAACTGCGGAGAATTTGCGCCCTCCATCAACAGCTGGGTGCCTGCCTCAACCTCCAATTCGCCAACCTTGAACCGGGTCATGAAGGCGACTTCATCCGCGCTCATCGGTGCAAAAAGCGAGCGCTTGCGAAGCGGACAGTGTTTGCAGGACGTCGTCATATAATTACCCAGCTATGTCATAGTTTAATGCACCACCCCATAAGGTGCGCCATAGTGTGGGTATGAAACACATTAGAAATTTTAGCATGAACAAAATTATTATCCTCGAACGTCAGGCCGTGATCGCACAGGATCTGGCCGAAGCAATCGCCAGCGTGCTGCCGGATGCGGTCATCAAGATTTCGATGTCTGCCGCCGACGCAATGCACGACACTCTGTATGATCTGGCCTTTGTCGCGGGTAATTTTGGCAATATCGAAGGCCAGCCCGCGTGGCAATGGATGCACAATCGCGCCGGGCGTTCGGTTATCGTGGGCGCAATGGATGACCGCATGGCACAGGATACGCCGGATATCGAAACCCTGGCCTGGCCATTTACCGAAGACAGCCTCGGGCCGATCCTGGGGCGGATTGTCACCGCCTCATAGTTTTCCCGGCATTGACGCCGTTCATGAATGCCGTGATCAGATCGGCCTGCTTCACCGCCTTGGGCGAAGGGGGCGGGGCGTAACGCCGGGGCCGACGGGACGCGACGGCAATCAGGATCAGCCCACCACCCACATACAACAGGCCCAGTATCAGCGAAGCCATCATGGCGCCGTTTGCAACCGCAATTGCCAGCCACAGGGCCGATGACAAAAAGCCCAGCCCGACCACCAGACACAGGAAACCCGCCGCACCGAATGCAGTGCGGCGGGCAGCGTCCTTGGCCCGTTCAATCCATAACGTCAGCATGACCTAGCGGCGCGCCGTCATCAGGCCAACCAATACGCCAACACCTGCGGCAATCCCCAACGCCGTGCCCGGGTTACGGCGCACATAATCTTCGGCATTTTCAAATCCGGCTACGGCCTGGCTCTGAAACTCGGCGATCTGCGCCTCGCCTGCGGCGCGGGCGGCATCGGCACGCTGGCGCACGGTTCCGGTCAGTTCCTGACCTTTTGCCTTGCTCAGGTCGGTGATGGTTTGCGTCAGCTTCAGAATATCTTCTTTCAACTCATCGACCTGTTTGCTCAGATCTTCGGTCGTTGGGGTCTTGGCGTTTGCCATGAATCGAATCCTTTCGGTAATCTTTGTCGGTATGTTTAACATAGGAAACGCGCCCGGCGCGATATGGTTCCGATGTTTGTTTTAAAAACCCCCGGAACCCGCCGATTGCATTTGTTGTTGTAAGAGCAACGCCCTGTTCAGGGCTTCACCCTTTCAAAAGGAGAAACCCCATGCTTGGTTGGGCTCTTACATTTCTTGTTGTCGCGTTGATCGCGGGCGTGTTCGGTTTTGGCGGTATCGCCAGCGCCTCGGCCGGGATTGCGCAAATACTGTTTGTTATCTTCCTGGTTCTGTTTGGGATTACCATGATCGCGCGGGGGATAAACCGCAACTGATCAAACCCTGCAGGCCGACAAATGCCCACCCGGAATGATCCGGGCGGGCATTTTTATCAGACGGGCGCCTTCAGGGTTTCCGTGCTGGAAAAGAACATCGCCTGACTGACGGCTGATCGCACCTGTTCTTCGGTATAGGGTTTGGAGATCAGGAAGGCTGGTTCAGGCTTGTCACCTGTCAGCAGACGCTCGGGGAAGGCGGTGATGAAGATCACCGGAATATCATCAAACTGCGCCAAAAGATCGGCAACCGCATCAATACCCGAAGAGTTATCAGCCAACTGAATATCTGACAAAATCAGATCGGGGCGGTTTTGCGTGCCCAGATCGACCGCCGCCTTGCGGGTGCGGGCGATGCCGGTCACTTCGTGGCCCATTTCGGTGACGATGGAATGAATATCCATCGCGATGATCGCCTCATCCTCGATGATCATGACCTTGCCGGTCATTGATGCCTGCATTTCACGGATCGCTACATCGACCAATTCGCGGGCCTCATCCGTGGTGACATCGATGATCTGACCGATTTCCTGAAATGTGAATTCCTCGATGGTTGACAGCAACAGCGCCTCGCGGGTGTTGTTGGTCAGCCCTGCCATGTGATCCAGCGCGGCAGATTCAAGCCGGGTTATCGGATCTTCGGTGTCGGCCGTGGGCGCACCGGCCGTGGCCCAGATCAGATGGAAGGCACGAAAAAGTGCCACACGCGGCTGCATTGCATTGTCAAAAATCGAACGCTCGACCAATATAGCCTCAAGCGTGGCGGCAGCATACCGATCGCCGGTTTCCTGGCTTCCGGTCAACGCCCGGGCATAACGGCGCAAAAACGGAAGGTCACTGCCGATTTGTTCAGAAAGCTCGGCCGAGGAGGGTGCGGTATTCATACGAATGTCGTCCTTTAAAAAAAATCGTCGTCGTTGGGAACTAAACCCAATCTGACGCAGTTGGTTCCGTACGCGCGTAACTTTTTAACGGAATATGTTTAGCATGACCCGCCACAAGGACACATCCGACCTGATGAAACAAATCGATGAAAATTTGCGTCGGGTCTATCAAGAGACTGACAAAACCGAAGTGCCGGATAGATTCAAGGATTTGTTAGACAAACTTCGCACGCAGGATACACCGAATGACTGACCACCCCGATCCCCGGGACGAGTTGGTTGATCACCTTCCGGCCCTGCGCGCGTTTGCCATGTCGTTGACCCGCAATTCATCTGCCGCCGATGATCTGGTGCAGGACACGATTGAAAAAGCGTGGAAAAACATCAAATCCTTCACCCCCGGTACAAATTTGCGGGCCTGGTTATTTACCATTCAGCGCAACGCATTCTATTCCGGCCGCCGCAAGGTCAAACGCGAGGTTGAGGATGTCGATGGCGTCATGGCCTCGACCCTGGCAGAAAAACCGGCCCATGACGGGCGGTTGGCCATGAATGATTTTCGCAAGGCATTTGAAAAACTGCCCGATGAACAGCGCGAAGCGCTGATGTTGGTCGGGGGGGCCGGTTTTGCCTATGATGAGGCGGCCGAAATGTGCGGCGTTGCCGTGGGCACGATCAAAAGCCGCGCCAATCGGGGCCGCAAACGCCTGGCAGAATTGCTAGAGCTGGCCGAGGGCGAAGACCCCACAATTTCGGACTCAAATACCGCCTCGGTGCTGGCGGCGTCATCACTTTCCTCTTGATATGATTCCCGGAGTCAAGGTTTTCGATCGGTTCAACCGGTTGGGTGTCAGGCTGGTGTTTTTACTGGGTCTGGCGCTCTTGCCGGTTGGACTGATTGCGATGTTGCAGACCTATCGCGTGATCGACGATGCAAATGGGCGGATCGATTCATCGCTGTTGGGCGAAAGCATGGCCGTGTCTGCCGCCAACCGGCGCATGATCAGCCGCAACACCGGCATCGCCGAGGTGTTGGCCTCGGTCATTCCACAGCTTTTGGAAACGCCCGAAAAGTGCAACGAACAGATGCTGCGCACGGTGACCGACACCCCACAGATCATCTTTGCCGGGTTCATCAATGCACAGGGCATTCTGGAATGCGCATCACGCGATGTGGGGCGGGCTTTGACCACGTCCGAGGAAATGGCCGAGATTCTGGCCACGCCCCGGTTGAATATCACCGTGTCGCCCCGCACTGCCGTGACACAAACACCCGCGATCCTGATCAACTACCCGGTGTTTGAAGACGCCCGCGCCATTGGTCGGCTGATCGTCACTCTGCCCTATTCGCTGATTGACCACAGCGTGGAAAACGCAAAAAATAAACCTTTGGATATTCTGACATTCGATGCCAAAGGTACATTGCTGACTTCTGATATGGGCATGGAGTCGGCGGCGAAACGGCTGCCGGTGAATCGTGCGCTGGTGAATCTGGCCAGTGATGATGGCATTGTCTTTGATGATGTCGATCCGCAGGGTCGCGAACGTATCTATTCGGTCGTGCCTTTGGTTCCCGGTCAGATTTTCGCGCTCAGCATCTGGTCGCGCGATACTTGGCGCGTCGGATTGCGTGGGTATGCCACGGCGTTGGCCTTTCCGTTTCTGATGTGGGTGATCAGCCTGACTGTGGCCTATGTGGCTGTGCACCGGTTGGTGATCCGCCATATCCGGACATTACGGCGCAATATTCGCACATTCGGGGCGGTGCGGCGTGTCCGCACGCCCACCAACTTGGCCGAAATTCCGGTAGAATTGCGCGATGTGACACAGGCATTTACCAATCTGACCGAAAAGGTTTTGCGCGACGAGGCCGATCAGGAAAATCTGCTGCATGAAAAAGACGTGCTTTTAAAAGAGGTGCATCACCGGGTCAAAAACAATCTGCAACTGATTTCATCCATCACCAACATGCAGATCCGCCGTGCCCGCCACGGCGAAACCAAATTCATGCTGCGCCGTTTGCAAGACCGGGTGATGGGCCTGGCCACGGTTCATCGCAGCCTGTATCAGGCCAGCGTTTTGTCGCAAGTGCGGGCCGATGAATTGGTGTCCGAACTGTCAAAACAATTGGCCCGTTCCGCCGCGATTCCAGAACTAACCGTAGATTTCACAATCGATACCGACAAGGTGTTCCTGTATCCCGATCAGGCGGTGCCCCTGTCTCTTTTGGTGACCGAGGCGGTAACAAACGCCTATAAATACATTGGCCGCCCCACCACCGGCAAGCCATGGGTCGCGCTGTCGCTTAAATCCATGGAGGGTGGACAGGTTGAATTGCTGGTGCGCAATTCAACAGGCACCCCGGTCGTCAATCAAGACGAAGACGAGGTGTCGGGCCTTGGTTCGCAATTGATTGGCGCCTTTGTCATGCAATTGGGCGGCACCCATCAGGCCGGGCCAAGCGACGATGGCGCCTACGAGGTGAAGGTGGTATTCAGCCCCGCAGATTTCACCATCGACAGCGACACTTAATAGTCCTTCTGGTAATAAATCCCCAATGATGTATCGCCCGCATTATCGGCGCTGCCGGTGATCGTCAGGTTGGGTGTGATATCAAGGTTCAGGTTGATCTCGGCTTCGCCTGTCGCCCCCACCGTCACATCCGTATACAGGTTTTCCGACAGATATTTACCGGCGCGCAGGCCCGCATTGCCATCTTCATCGGTGGTGATATCCAGATCGTCCAACCCGGTGCTTTCGCGCAGTTTGGAAATGACACCGTCACCCCCCTTGCCCGCCAATGTTGCAACGGCCGACGCCAATTGCGCCGCTTGCAACGGCGAAATCGAGGTGATGGATTTACCAAACAGCAACCGCGCCAGCACTTCTTCTTCGGGCAGTTCCGGTTCGGACAGAAAGTTGATATTCGGCGCAAGGGCTGATCCTTCGACAACGATCAACACCACCACATCCCCCGTATCCGTACGCGCCACAAGGCGGACGTAGGGCGTGAAATCGCCCTGCAGCGAAATCTGACCTTCATCCAAGTTCAGACGTTTCCCCAAAATATCCAACCGTCCGCGCACCAGTTCAAATTGCCCGGCCGGAATGATATTCTGACTTGTCCCTGTCAGGGTCAGCGTGCCGCCCAATTCGGCATCCAGCCCGCGACCGCGCACGAAAATGCGCCGCTCGGCACGTATCGTCAAATCCAATGGATACGGGCGCGCTGTTCCCGCGACTGATTGGGTCGCGGTTTCGATCATTCCGGCGCGCGCACGGGTGGCGCGCACGGCGGCGGGTTCGTTCACATGTACCAGACCATCGGGAATCGGCCCCGTCGCCCCCAGCCCGGTTGAAGGAATCCGCACTTCGGTTTCGACCAGATCCAATGTGCCCGCGATCCGTGCGCCCCCGGTCAGGGGGCCAACCACGGTGACTGCACCATTGATCAAGGTGCGATACAATTGCGGATCTTCGACGACAATGCCAACCGCCCTGATCGCAAGATCGGCGTTATATCCGCCACTCAGGGTGATCGGCCCGGTTGCCGTCAACTGGCCGCCCTGCTGTTTGTTGGCCTGCACGTTCAGCTGAATCGTACCGCCGGTCAGATCGCCGGTCAGGTTGATATTTTCCAGCACAAGATTCAGGTTCGGTGCCACGAGGCGCGCGTTTTGGGTGTTGATCCGCCCGCTGACCGACGACAGGGCCAGCGGCCCATTCACGCCCACATCAAACACCAACGTGCCATCGACCGAGCGTGGCTCGATAAAGCTGTTGGCCAATTCCAGCGGCGCGCGCCCCGACAATGACAGATTGGCCCGGCTGAAATCCTGTTGCACGGTGCCATCGGCGCGCAGGGTGATGCCCCCCGGACCGGTGCCATTCAGGTTCACGCCCAACTGGTTGCCGGTGCTGCTTACCCGCCCTTCGGCGGTGACAGGGCCGTTCAGCCCGGGCACGAACGCCCCGATATCGGCCAACCGTGCCGACACGGTCAGATTGGCATTGCTGCCCAGAAGGCTGCCATTGGCGCGCGCGGTCAGGGTGGGCGCATCCAAACGGAAGGTTTCAACCTGAATGGGCTGCTCTGCCCCGTTGCGCCGGGCCACCAGCCGCAAATCGGTTTGGCCATTCAACAGCTTATCCGCCTCAGCCTGACCAATCGAAACACGGTTGGCATCAATATCGGCGGTCACGTTGAACGTGCTGAAATCGGCCCGGGTCGCGCCGGTGATTTCGGCCTGCACCCCGCCCGACAGCGGCCGCCCCACCAACGGCGCAAAGCGCGACAGATCGGCGGCGCGCAGCGTGGCGCGCCCGTCAATTTCAGGATTGTCGCCCAATGCCTCGCGGATTTCTGCCGTGGCGGCCAGAACCGCATCTGCGGCTTCACCGTTCAGAGTGACCTGCCAGACATCGCTGACCTCTTCGGCAAACAGGTTCAATTTCGCCTGACCGCGCATGCGCGGTTCAAGATCGCGCAGATCGGCAATGGTCACATCGGCCTTTACCGCACTTTCGCCTTTGCCATATTGGCCATCAGCCCTCAGCGTGATCTGATCATTCGTGATGCTGAGGCTTGGCAGGCTGATCACATCGCCATCGCGCGTGATATCCAGCGCCAGATCGGTCACACCGCGCAACAGACGGTTGGCATTGTCCTGCCCCACCGCCAGATTGCGGGTTTTTCCATTTACCGCCATATCAATCACGGTCAGATCGGCGCGCGCCGTGCCTTTTACCGTCAGATCCACCGCACCGCCCATATCGCGCCCGGCAAGGCCCGACAGCGGCGCCAGCGTGTCGGCCACAACCGCCGCATCAATGGTTACCAAGGGCGCGTCACTGGTGATATCTTCGGCCGAGGCACTGCCCGTCAGGGTCAGGCCCATGGATTGCGCTGTCAGGCTCAGCGCGTCGATACGCGCGGTTTCACCGATGCGCGACACGGTGCCGTTCACGGTAAACAGGCCCGCCAGCAGCGGGTCGATATCCGCCATTCCGGTCAAAACCGACCGCCCGTCAAGCGACAGATCGGCGTCCAGTTCTGATCCGTCCAGCCGCCCTGAGCCGGTAACGGTGGCGTCAACCGCCCCCGCCAATTGTCGCCCGGCCAAGGCCGAAAACCGCGAAAGACTGTTGATTGATGCTTCGATCATGCCGCTGATCAAAGGCGCGTCACTGGTCAATTCTTCGATCTGCCCGGCCCCTTCGGCGCGCAATCCGGCGCCGGTGCCGTTCAGGCTGAACTGTTGAATGGTCACGGTTTCGCCGTTGCGCTGTATCTGCGCCGCCAGATCGGTGCGCCCCACCAACAGATCATCAAACCGCGCCTCACCGGTTTTCACGCCGCGCGTTTCGCCGGTGACCGACATATCGGCCTGACTGAGATCGGCGAGCGTAAAGCCCGCAAGCCGCAAGGCGACGCTACCGCCCAAATCACGACCCGTGATGTTTGAAAATACCGAAAGATCGGCGATTTCTGCATCGGTTTCGGTGGTGATCCGCAGGCTGGGTTCATCCAGACCGGTCACGGTGCCAGTACTGGCGATTGATGCGCCAACCCCCGCACCGTTGACATCATAGGTCCAGGTTTCGCCATCCTTTTGCGCCGACGCGGTCAGATCAACCGCGCCGCTCAGCTTGGCATCCAACACGGCGGCATCGGCCAGCCGGATATCGGCCCGCAGATTGCTGAGGGTCGAGGTCAGATCGCCAGACGCGGCAAGATCAAGTGCCGGGTTTTTCAGGGTCAGCGTGCTGAGCCGAGTGCCGGTTTCATCGCGATCCGCGCGCAGGGTCAGGTTGGTTTCCCCCGCCAACAGGGCATCGGCCTGTTCCTGATCAATGGTCAGATCGGTTGTTGTTCCGGTCAGCTCCACATCGAATGCCCCGTCCAGCGGCGCGGTTTTCAGGCCAAGTGCGACCTTGGCAGCCCCGCCCAGATTGCGCCCGGCCAGCCCCGAAAACGCCGCCAGATCCGCCGCCTCAAGGGTCGCATCAAGGGTGGCGGTGGTGCCATCGGCAAACGCCACCTGACCACTGCCATCCAAGGCAAAGGCGTTGCCGTTCAGTTGCAATGTGTCCAGCACAATCGGCGCGCCGCTGCTCCAGCGCAGGGTTGCCGCGCCGGTTGCCCGGTCGCCCAATGCTTGGGCAATCGCGGCATCCTGCGCCGACAATCCCGAGGCAGTGAAATCAAGGTCTGCGGTGACCGTCTTGGCGCCCGCGCCATCATCGGCAATCACGCCAGAACCATCAAGCACGACCTGCTGAGCATTCAAACCGGGGTTTTGCACCCCGTCCAACGTCACCTTGGCGGTCCAGTCCTCGCCTTTGTCGGCATCAAATTGTACCGACACTCCAACGCGATCCACCCTGGCATCCTCGCCCACAGGCAACAGCACCGGCTGGCCCGACGCATCGCTGATTTCTCCGGTGATATCGATCAGTTCAGGCAATCCGTTTGCCCCAATCGTCACCTGCCCGGTCAGGCGCAGTGCCTGCGCGGTCAGGTCCAGTTGAGCCAATGCAAATCCGCCCTGGGGCCGGGTGGCCCCCGACGCGATCAGCCGGATGTCCGGCCCGAAAAACGGGCGGTATTGCGGTGCGAAAACGGGGGCGATATCGCCACCGATTTCGGCATGAAAGCCGCGGGTTTGCGCGTCGCCTTCGCCTTGGGCGGTCAGCTCGACCGTGCCGGTCAGGCGGCGTTCGCCGTCTGTGTCCAACTCGATGGCGGCGGTGAAATCCGACAACGGGCCGGTGCCATCCACATCCAGATGCACCGATGGCCGGCCCGGCAGATCCAACAGCGTGGCGGTGATGCCGTTTTCGGCCTCGGTCAGGTTCAACTTTATCGACAGGTCTTCTGACGCATTGGCATAGGCCGCCTGCAGGGTCAGGGCGCCGGTTTCGCCATCGATCCGGTCAACCGATATGTCGGCCGCACCTTCGCCATTGGCCAAGGATACCGAGCCATTCAACGATACAACCGCCGCCGCCCCGAAAAGCGCCGCCCCCAGATCGACACGCTGCGCCGCGATCTGTTCAATCTGCACCGAAACGGGCAAATCAGGCAGGGAAAATGGCTTTGCCTCGGGGGTGGGGGCCTCGGGGTCAGAGCCGGGCAGGCGCGGAATGATGATTTCTTCGGCGGTCAGTTCGGTCACTTCAAGGCGGCCCAACAACAGGGCCGAACGTGTCCAATCCAGTTCGACATCGCGCAAGGTCAGCCAGATGCCGTTTTCATCGGCTATGGTCAACTCGTCCAACCGCGCCTTGGAACTCAGCGCGCCGGCGAATCCACGAATGTTCACCTCGCGCCCGGCGCCAGACAGGTTGTCTTCGATCAGGCGTTCCAGAAATCCGCCGCCGTCATCGTCCTGGGCGATAACCGGGGTGGCCAACAAAGACAGCGATACAAGTGTGGGGGCCAGATACCGCATCAAAACGCCTGCCCGATGCCGACGTAAAGTTGCGCGCCTTTGCTGGTTCCGCCAATCGGGGCGGCCACATCCAGACGGATCGGCCCGATCGGGGTCAGATACCGCAGGCCCAATCCGGCCCCGCCGTGGGTTTCGCCATCGCTGCCGAAACTATCGGCGCTTATCAGACCGAAATCGGCAAAGGCGACCACACCGATACTTTCACGCACTTTGGCCCGCACTTCGCCAGACAGCCCAAGGAACGACCGCCCGCCGGTCAGGTTGCCATTCACGGTGACGCCCAATGACTGATATTCTTGCCCGCGCACGGTACCCCCCCCGCCGGAATAAAACCGGTAATCGTTTGGCACCCCCGCCAGGGATGCGCCAATCACGCTGCCCCCCTGAATCCGTCCGGCCAGCACGACCTTGTCTTCGGCCCCAAAGCCGCGATAGGTCCGCGCATCAAAGGCCAGGCGCGCGCCGCTTTCCGTGCCCGACAGGCCCAGAAACGGCATCACATCCACATCGGCATACACGCCCTTGGTGGCATCCAGAACATTGTCGCGGGTGTCATAGGTGGCCCCCAACGGAACGGTCAGATGTTGATATTCGGTGGTGCCGGTGGCGTCGGTGTCTTTTGAAAACACATATCCCAACCCCGCCTCAAGGGTCAGATCATCGTTGACGTAACGCATGAACCCAAACCCCAGACGCCCGGTTTTCGTGTTATAGGTCGGTTCGTTCAACTGTTCGATCTCGGCGATGACAAAAAGATCGGTATCGGCGTCCGGGGTGGCGGGGCGACCATAGGTTGCCGCAAATTTGTAATCTTCACCGCCGGTGCCACCGCCCAGCCCGCCGATTTCCCCTTCAAGGCGCAGCCGCTCGGCCCCGCCCAGCAAATTGCGATGCAGCCAGAATCCCGTCAGCTTTGCGCCGTCCGTGGTCGAGATTTCGGCGCCAAAGCCAAGGCGGCGGGGCTTTTCCTCGTTCAGGATGGCGGTGATATCCATTGTATCGCCCGGGCCCAGATTTTCGGCCTCGGTCAGGGATACGGATTTGAACACCCCGGTGCGGCGCAGCCGTTTGGCGGCGGTTTCCAATGCGGCAGGGGAATAGGTTTCGCCGGTCGGCAATCCGGCAATCTTGCGCAATCGTTCGGGGCGCACCCGGTCGCCGCCCTGCAACAACAGGTTGCCAAAGGTCACAACCGGCCCCGGCGCAATCGCCACGCGCACGCGCACCTGATCTGCATCGTGGTCTGCCGTCACCTGTTGGCCCGAAACGGCCGCCTTGGCGCGCCCGACCTCGCGCCAACCCACAACAGCCGCGGCCACACCATCGCGAATCAACGGGGTGCGCGCGGGCTGTCCGACAGTGAAATCCTTTGGAAACTCGGTGTCAGGTGCCACCGGGCGCACCGAGGTTTCCGAAAACCGGTACTGCGGCCCCGGCTGTATTGTCACACTGATCGAATCGATTTTCGAGGGCGGATTGAGGGGCGGAATTCCCGCCGCCTCGCGCCCATTCACCAGAATGTTGATGATGCCGCCAAACCGCCCCTCGGCATAAAGCGCCCCGACAAGACGCCCGTAATCGGCCCGCGCCGCCGCCAGCAATTCCTGCGGATCGGTTGTGCCTTCGGATTTGGCGGCCACCAACAAAGAGGCAGCCCATAAATCCTTGGTTAACGCCTCATCCGCACCGGGGGCATTGAATTTCAGCGCATCAAACGCAAAAACCGACGTGCCGAACATGCACGTCGCGAAAATTGCGCCAATGCGCAGACCCGAAGGGGAGATCATACCTGTGTACCGCCGTCATATTTTTCTGTGATTCTACAGAGCAACACCACAAAGTACAGCGGTTTGCGATCACTAATACGATAACCCCCTGGCACAGGCGCGGTTCCCTGCAATGCCAATCAGGGGGCGGCGGTGTCCGCCCCGGCGTCTTTCAGAACCCGGATTTCGCGCTGTGGGAACGGGATTGAAATGTCATTTGCCTTGAAGGCATCCCACAGCGCCAGATACACATTGCCGCGAATATTGGTCAGCCCGCCGGTGGGGTCGGTGATCCAGAAACGCAGGATGTAATCCACTGAACTGTCGCCAAACCCCACGATGTGACACACCGGGGTTTTATCGGACAATACGCGCGGCACTTCGGACGCGGCCTTGATCGCGACCTCGCGCACCTTGTGCGGATCATCCGCGTAACTGGTGCCAAAATGAATATCCAGCCGCACAAAATCATTGGAATGGGACCAATTCACCACCTGGCCAGTGATCAGATCTTCGTTTGGAATCAGATATTCGCGCCCATCGCGCGTGGTGATCGCGACATATCGCGCGCCCAAAGCATTGATCCAGCCAAAGGTTTCGCCAATCGAAATCACATCGCCCGGCTTGATCGATTTATCCAGCAAAATGATGATGCCAGACACCAGGTTACTGACCACCTTTTGCAAACCAAAGCCAAGGCCAACACCGATCGCGCCTGACAAAACCGCCAGGCCCGTCAGATCGACGCCAACCGATTTCAGCCCCACAAAGATTGCCGCACCGTAAAATGCCAGTTGCATCGCCTTGACGGCCAACACCTGCATTGACGGGCTGATGTCGGGGTTGCGCCGGATACGGGTGGCGCTGGTTTGGGTGACGATGCGCGCCACGGTAAACAGCACCGCAACCACCACCAACGCATTGATCAGCGTTAGCAATGACAGGCGCAATTCGCCCACCCGAAAGGCGACACCATCCAGAAAATCGGTAAACGGATCAACCAGATCCAGAAAATACAACGTGACGTAGATCCAAAGGCCCCAACGCACCACGCTGCGCAACAACGGATTGCGCACCAGTCGGGTGATGAACACCACCAACAACCACGCAGTCGCGATGCTGGCCGCAAGAGCCAGCAAAAAAGACCGCGACGGAAAAATATGAACCCACCGCATCACGACGGTTGCGGTCCAGATCAGCGCGACGAAATAAATCAGCCGCAGCCGCCGGTTGATCACCAAAAGCGCCCGCAATCGCCATTTGGGCCAGCCCTCCAGGGTGCGCATCCATTCGCGCATACGCTCGGCGGTGATGCGGCCCAAAACCCATGACAGGGCAATGCATCCGATGATGATGGCGATCTGATACAGCCTTGAGGGCAGCGTCAAATTCATCATCTGTGCCAACACCTGTTGCCACAGAATGGTGATTTGCGCGAACAGGTCGGAAAATGCGGTTTTCATGCTAACGTGCAGAGTGGCACGCGCCCCGGTTTGTCACAAGGGGTCAGGCGCGCCCGGCCGCCGCAGACAGGGTCAGCGGATCAATGCCCAACAGGCCCAGCGCGGCCGCCCATTTGGTTTCATCGGACTTGGCAAAGACCACATCAGGATCGGCGTGACAGGTCAGCCAGCCGTTTTCCAAAATCTCGGACATCAATTGTCCCGGTCCCCATCCGGAATAGCCCAGCGTCAGAATGGCGCGCGCGGGGCCGTTGCCTGCGGCCAGATCGCTGAGAACATCGCGCGTTGCGGTCATGGCGAAATCATCGCCCACATCCAACGTGCCTTCCTCGGCGCGATAATCATCGGAATGTAAAACAAACCCCCGGCCATTTTCCACCGGACCACCAAAATGCACCGGCATGGCGCGGGTGGCAGGGCCGGTTTCAATCTCCAACTGCTCAAGCAGGGAGATGAATTTCAGGTCTGGCAAAGGTTTGTTGATGATCAGACCCATGGTGTTGTCGTCATCATGTTCGCAGATGTAAATCACACTGCGTTCAAACCGGGGGTCGCCCATGCCCGGCATCGCGATCAACAGCTTTCCTGCCAAATCTTCTGAGGTGTGTTCCTGCTCCATACAGCAACCTCTGACAAAGCCACGGGTAATGTGCAAGGGGCGCGACACCGTGCAGGGCGCAATCGCTGCTTTGTGATTTCCAATCGCGCGCGCCATGAGTAGGGTCACGCCATGATCAAACATGCCCCAATCGCGCTTTGCGTTTCATTCGTCTGCGCCCTGGCTGCGCCGGTTGCCGCGTTGGGCCCGGGTGATATGGCCACGGTCGATATTCTGCCCGGCTGGCGCACCGCCCAAGGCACCCATATGGCGGCAATCCGCGTCACCCTTGCGCCGGGTTGGAAAACCTATTGGCGCGCGCCGGGTGATGCGGGCATTCCGGCGCAATTTGATTGGCACGGATCGGGGAATATGGGGGCGGTTGCGCTGCATTGGCCCACGCCGGATGTGTTTTATCAAAACGGCATGACATCGGTGGGCTATCACGATCAGGTGATATTGCCGGTTGAAATCACCCCGCGCGATGCCGGTGCGCCGATCCGCATGGCGGGTGAAATCAACATGGGGGTGTGTCAGGATATCTGTGTGCCGATCACGGTACAGATCGCGGCCGATTTGCCCGCCGCAAACGGGCACAAGGACGCGCGCATTCGCGCCGCGCTCGATGACCGGCCCATGACCCGGCGCACCGCCGGGGTGGGGCAGGTGACATGCGCCATCGCCCCGGCCCGGCGCGGGGTCGCGATTACGGCAACCCTGCAAATGCCCGCCCTTGGCGGTGATGAATTTGGCGTGATCGAACTGCCCGGCGCGCCGGTCTGGGTGTCACAGGCCGAAACCACGCGCCAGGGCAACACCCTGACAGTGCGCGCCGACATTGTGCCTGATCGCGGCACGTCTTTGGCGCTGGACCGGTCGCGCCTGCGGCTTACCGTGCTGGGGCAACGCGGGGCGGTCGATATTCGCGGTTGCGATTAGGATACGGCGCGGCGCAGGCCGTACACCACCCCGCCCACCACATATCCGCCAAGCGCAAGCGCGCCAACACCTCCGATAAATACGCCAAATGCCATGCCCAAATCCGCCCCCCCCGGAATCAGCCCGGCAATCGGGGCGGCATAGGCGCCGGTCACAATCACCGCGCCCAGCGTTAGCGCGAACCACACCACACTGGCCATGGCCACCAGCGCCACGCCCATGCCGACGCCCCGCGCGCCGCGGCGAAACCCAAAGGCGCGGCGCATGGCGGCAAATTGTTTGCCCAGATCCTGTTGCATCGCCAAAAGCGCGGGCACGACCAGCAATACCAGCACCATGCCAAACCCCAATCCATAAACCAGAGTGATCACCGTGGGTTTCAGAAATTGCGCCTGTGACGACGATTCGTAAAGCAGCGGCATAAGACCCAACACCGTGGTGGCGGTGGTCAGAAACACCGGGCGCAACCGGTCGGACGCGCCATCAATAATCGCCGGAATCAGCCCGCGTTCGGCGGCGTATTCATCCACCGTGGTCACCAGAACGATGGAATCGTTGATGATGATTCCCGTCATTCCGATCAACCCGACCACCGTGAACATCGACAACGCCACATCCCACAGGTGGTGGCCATAAATCGTGCCGACCAATCCAAACGGGATAATCGCCATCACCACAATCGGGCGCGTCCAGCTAGAGAATATCCAGGCCAGACACAGGAAAATCCCCAACAAACACAGAATAAAGCCCAGCGCGGCATCGGTCAGGAATTCGTTTTCCTGTTCGGCCAGCCCCGACAGGCGGGTGGTGACGGCGAAATCCTCCTCCAAGGTTGGCAAAATGCTATCTTTCAACTGCGCCATGATTTCGGTGGCGCGGGCCGGATCATCCTCGGAGATATCGCCCGACACCGCCACAAGGCGCAGCCCGTTTTCGCGCCGGACGGTGGAAAACCCGCTGCGCCGGTCGACGGTGACAATATCGGCCAGGCTGACATAATCGCCTGCCCCGGTGCGGATCAGCGTGCGATCCAGGAAATCGGCGGTCAGTTCGGACACGGGCAGCTCCACCCGAATTTTCGCCGAGCGCGGGCCATCGGGATAACTCGCCGCCTCGATCCCGTTCAACCGATCCCGCAGGATCCGGCCCAATGTATCAATCGATACGCCCAGCGCCTGACCCTGTGGGGTCAGCTCCAGGATCAGTTCATCCTTGTCATACGACAGCGTGTCTTCCAACGCCGAAACCTCACCAAATTGTGCCATGGTGGTTTTCAGATTTTCCGCCGCCGCCTTCAACGTTTCGGCGCTGGCGCCAAAAATCTGCACCGACAGGGCATCACCCCCCGGCCCCGACCCCCAGCGCCGAAAACTGAGCGTTTCCAACAGAGGGTGGCCCGGCACGGCATCCTGCAATTCCCCGACAAAGCGAAAGCTGGAATAGGGGCGCAGATCGGCGTCGATCAGCTCAATCGCGATAGAGCCCAAAAGATCGGCATCCTTGGTGTCTTGCCCCGACAACCCGCGCCCGGTGGTGCCGCCGATTTCGGCCATGGCAAATTCAACCGGGTTCAGGCCAAATTCATCTTGGTATTTCTGGCCCAGATCATCGACCGCCGTTTGCAAAATGCGCATCATTTCCAACGTATCGGCGCGGGTCGCCCCCGGTGCCATGGCGAAATTGCCGCTGATGCTGCTTTGTTCGGGCGATGAGAAAAACCGCCAGGACACATCGCCGCGCACAAATACCGCCACCTGGCTCATCAGCACCAGGATAACACCGGCCAACACCGGATAGCGCGCCCAGATCACCCCAGCCATCAATTTGCGAAACACCCGGTCGCGGAACCAACTGAACCCGATATTTACGGTGCGCGACGGCCAGTCATACCAATGCTGTTTCGCCGAATGGGCCATGGCATGGGCCATGTGGTTGGGCAGGATCAGGAAACATTCAACCAGCGATGCGATCAAAACCGCGATCACCGTGAACGGAATATCCGAAATCAGATCGCCAAACCGCCCGCCCACAGCAACAAGGCCGAAAAACGCGATAATCGTGGTCAGCGTGGCCGAAAACACCGCCGGAAACATCCGTTGCGCGGCATTCACCGCCCCCTGAACCGGAGTTTCGCCCAATCGGCGCACCCGGAAATCGGCATGCTCGCCCACCACGATGGCATCATCCACAACAATGCCCAAGGTGATGATCAGCGCAAACAGAGAAATCATGTTCAACGTCAGACCGGCGGCATACATCAGCGCAATCGCCGCCGTCATCGCCACCGGAATCCCCGCCGCCACCCAAAACGCCGTGCGCGCATTCAGGAACAAAAACAAGAGCAGCACCACCAAGCCCATCCCCATCAGCCCGTTTTCAAGCAGGATGTTCAATCGACCCGTGATCGCCTCGGCGCGGGTGCGGATCAGTTCAACCTTGACCCCTTGGGGCAGGCCCGGCTGCATTTCGGCGGCCACCTCTTCCACCCGGGCCTGAATATCAATGGCATCGCCTTTGTCGGTGCGATCCACCCGGATGGAAATGGCGCTGTTTTCACCCACGAAATAGGCCCGCTCGCGGTCGATCCCTTCGATACGGATTGTGGCCACATCGCCAATGCGCAGTTTCGACCCATCAGGGTTAGAGCGCAGAACAATATCGGCAATCTGATCGGCGCTGCGTTTTTCAATGCCGGTGCGCACCCGTGCGCCCCCCGCCACATCACCCGCCGGTTGGGTGGCGGCCCCTTTGGCGATGGCATCGGCCAGATCGCGCATCGTCACATCATTGCGGATCAGCGAGATCGATTCGACCTCGACAATGGTTTGCGGCGCGGCAACCCCGCGCAATGTCACCCGCGTCACACCCGCCTGAAACAATCGCGCGCTGAATTCATCGGCAAAGCGGCCCAATTGATCGACGCCGACAGGGCCGGAAATCACCACATCTGTCACCCGGTCGCGCCAGGCCCCGCGCCGCACCACCGGATCATCGGCATCATCGGGCAGGGTGTACACCGTATCGACCGCCGCCTGCACATCCTCGGCGGCGCGCGACATATCCCAGCCCGGTTCAAAATCAAGGCTGATTCTGGCGCGCCCTTGTGACGATGATGCGCTGCTGCCTTCCACACCTTCGACCGCCAACAGCGTGGTTTCCAACACCTGAACGATTGCATTGTCCACATCTTCGGCCCCGGCCCCATCCCACGCCACGCTGACCGACACATTGTCGATCACCACATCGGGAAAGAACTGCGCGCGCATTTTGGGCGCAGCCGCCAGACCCAGCGCCAGCATCACCACCAACAACAGATTGGCCGCCGTGCGGTGTTGCGCGAAATAGGCCAGAACACCGCCCGCGATGGGGAATTGCCGGGATGCCATGATCAGCCCCCCATCCGCTGTTCGATCCGCTCAATCGTTTGGGCCGGTACACTGGGTTCGCGCAGTTGCGCCAGTACCCGTTCTTTTGCTTCTGCTGGCATTCTGCCGTTGCCCTCGACAAAGGCAATCAGGCGGGCGCGGCGTTCTTCTGTCAGCTCGACCATGGCGGGCGGGGCCGGGGCGGCATTTTCGGTTACCGTTTCGGGGCGCAACGGCCGCACCTTGATCCCCGCGCCCAAAAGGGGCGAGCGTTCGGCGACCACATCGCGCCCCTGCAAGCCCTGCGCGCGCACCAACACATCATCGCCCTGGCGACGTTCCACCATCACACTGGCGACTTCCAGCCGCTCATCCTGACCCAGCAACAGGATGGTGCCAGCGGAATCGACTGCCGCCGCAGGCAGGCGCGCCACCCGCTCCAGCGCCGGTTCGTTGATATCGACAGTGGCAAAATCGCCGGGGCGAAACCCCGTCGCACTGGCCAGATCGGCATAAAGCAACCGCCCGGTTTGCCCCACCCCCACTGCCGCACCTTCGCGGGTGATCTTGCCCGTCGTGGTCAGGGTGAAACCGTTGACCAAAAGGGATACGGTAAGGTCAGATCCAATCAGCCGCCCCTGATCATCCAAAAGCCGGGCATATTGTGGCGTCGATACCCGAAAGGATATTTCCAACCTTTCGGGGTCGATCAATAGCGCCAGCTTTTCATTGCTGGTGACCAACCGGCCCTTGACCACGCTTACATCGCCCAGAACGCCGGAAAATTCGGCGCGCACCTCGGTATCGGCGACACGGCGGCGTGCCTCGTCCAGCGCGATTTCACGACGGCTGAGTTGGGTGGCGGCCTGGTCCAGCCGCGCCTGTGCCTGTGCCTCGGATTGGCGGCGCGACAGAACCGCCTGATCGGCGGCGGCGGCGCTCAGTTCGGCGGCTTCGACGGCGGCGGCGGTGCCGACACCACGTTCGGCCAGATCACGCTGGCGTTGCAGCGCATTCTGACGCAACCGCGCCTGTGCCCGCGCCGATGCGACCTCTTCACCGGCCAATTCAACCGACCGTCGGGCATCGCGCAACTCGGCCTCGGCATCCAACACATCGGTTTGCGCCACTTCCAACGCGGTCATCGCATTGGTGGGGTCAACGCGAAACAACAACTGCCCCGCCGTCACCCGGCCCCCGTCCTGCACCCCGTTGCCCAGTTCAATCACCTCGCCCGCCGCGCTGGCGCGGATTTCCAAGGTGCGGCGGCTGCGGATTTCACCAAAGGTGGACAAGACCGGCACCACCGTTTCGGGCAGGAATGGCACGACATTCACCGCCAACACCCGTTCCCGCGCCGGACGCGCCCCACGATCATCGGCATTGCGCAGCTGAACCGCCGAATACAGGCTGTTCCCGGCCAGCGCCAACAGGCCCAGCGTCGCCGCAAGCAAAAACAAACCCACCAAGGATCGTCTCAGAAATCGCATCCACACCTGCCTTTTGCCAATGTCTCCCACAATGTAGCGGGCAAAGCCGTTGCGCCAATTTTTTCGCGCCGCGCCCTGATCAAACGTGCGTGTGGATCATTTCCGTCGCTGATGTTCATCCAGACGTGGAAAAATCTCGACAAAATTGCAGGGGCGGTGGCGGTAATCCAATTGCGGGGCCAGAATTTCATCCCAGGCATCCTTGCACGCGCCGGGGCTGCCCGGCAGAGCAAACAGATACGTGCCCTGGGCCACACCGGCGCAGGCGCGGCTTTGCACCGCACTGGTGCCAATTTTCTTCAGGCTGACGATGGTGAAGACGGTGCCAAAAGCGTCCATCTCTTTTTCATAGACATCGCGGTGTGCCTCAACCGTGACATCGCGCCCGGTCAGCCCGGTGCCGCCCGTGGTAATCACCACATCAATCGCCGGATCACCGCACCAGGCGCGCAGTTGATCGGCAATTTCGCCCCGCTCATCGGGAAGCATGGCGCGCGCCGCCAGGATATGGCCCGCCGCCGCGATGCGCCCGGCCAAAGTATCGCCTGACCGATCCTCGGCCAAAGAGCGGGTATCAGACACCGTCAGAACGGCAATTCGAACCGGAATGAATTCCATGGTTTCATCAATACGAGACATAGCAGGCCCTTTTTCAAACGAACTGTCGGGCCGGTCGGGCCCTGCCCGCGGATCGACAGACACTAAATTTTCCTATCGCCCCCCGCCCCGCAACCGCGCCTGAAGCATCAGCAGATCGTGCCACGCATCGCGTTTGGCCCCGGGATTGCGCAACAGATAGGCGGGGTGGAACATCGGCAAGACCGGCAGGTTCAGCGCCTCGGCCCACTGGCCGCGCAAACGGGTCACGCCCTTACGGCCCAACAGCGCATAACAGCTGATGTTGCCCATCAGAACCAACACCTCGGGCGCGGCCAATTCCACGTGGCGCTGCACAAACGGCATCATCGTGGCGATTTCTTCGGGGTTGGGATCGCGGTTTTCAGGGGGGCGCCAGGGCATGATATTGGTGATATACAGCCCGTCCGCCCCGGTATTTTCACGCCCCAGACCGATGGCCGCGAACATCCTGTCCAACAACTGTCCGGCGCGGCCGACAAAGGGCTTGCCAACACTGTCCTCTTCGCGCCCCGGCGCTTCGCCAATCACCATGACGCGCGCGCCTGCCAGCCCATCGGCAAACACGGTGTTGCGTGCGCCGCGTTTCAATTCACAGCCCTCAAACCCGGCCATCGCCGCGCGCAATCCGGCAAGATCGCGCACGCCGCTCAGCGCCGTATGGGCCAGCGCGACAGGATCGGCCTTTTCCATCGGCGGCGGCAAGGGCGGGCGCGCCCCGGCCTTGGCCGGGCCGGGTTTTGGCGGGGGGGCGACGGCCGCCATGGGAACGGCAGCGTCGGGCAATTCATAGCGATCAACCGGCAGATCACCGATCGGTTCATCGGCGCCCAATTCAACCTGCCACGCCAAAAGCGCGGTCAACGTGTCAAAATCCATCTGATCAAGGCGCGATTCCATACCCTGATCATAAACCCTGAGAAAACAAATGCCCACGCACCACTTGGCCGCAGTGCAAAATAGCCTGGGTCATGCGGGCGCGCCTGCCCCCGCTTGACCCGCAACCACCCCTTCAGGTAATCCAAGGCCGAACGAGAGGGCAGCGCGCATGACATTTCGCCACCGACACCTGCTGGGCATTGAACCGCTGCATCCGATGGAAATTACCACCCTTCTGGATCTGGCCGATCAATATGTCGCCCTGAACCGCGCCCCGCAAAAGCACAGCGATGCCTTGGCCGGTCTGACCCAGGTGAACATGTTTTTCGAAAACTCCACCCGCACCCAGGCCAGTTTCGAATTGGCCGGAAAACGGTTGGGCGCCGATGTGATGAACATGGCGATGCAGGCCTCCAGCATCAAAAAGGGTGAAACCCTGATCGACACGGCGATGACGATCAACGCCATGCACCCCGATCTTTTGGTGGTGCGCCACCCCCATTCGGGGGCGGTGAACCTGTTGGCGGACAAGGTGAATTGCGCCGTGTTGAATGCCGGCGACGGGCGGCACGAACACCCCACCCAGGCGTTGCTGGATGCGTTGACCATTCGCCGGGCCAAGGGGCGGTTGCACCGGTTAAGCGTGGCGATTTGCGGCGACATCGCCCATTCGCGGGTGGCGCGGTCAAACATTCTGCTGCTGGGCAAAATGGAGAACCGAATCCGTCTGATCGGCCCGCCAACATTGATACCCGCCGACGTGCGCGATTGGGGGGTTGAGGTGTTTGACGACATGCGCGCCGGATTGGCGGGGGTCGATGTGGTGATGATGCTGCGCCTGCAAAAGGAACGGATGGACGGTGGGTTCATCCCGTCCGAGCGCGAATATTACCACCGCTTTGGTCTGGACGGTGAAAAGCTGAGCCATGCGAAAGACGACGCCATCGTCATGCATCCCGGCCCGATGAACCGGGGGGTCGAGATTGACGGCACCCTGGCCGATGACATCAACCGATCCGTCATTCAGGAACAGGTGGAAATGGGGGTTGCCGTGCGCATGGCGGCGATGGATCTGTTGGCGCGCAACCGCGCCGCCGCACCGCAAGGGGTGATGGTATGACCGCCCCCTGGCCACCTGTTCTGAGCGATGGGGAAACCGTAATCGCCAAAGGTCGCCCATCGCCCAAACAACGACTGTTTGAAACCTTGGTCATTGGGGCGGTTGCCGGTGCCAGCTATAGCTTGCTTCTGATCTATCAAAACAGGTTTGACCTGGCCGATCTGGGAATTTTTCTGGCGATATTTTTCGTCGCTTACCTTGGCTATAACCTTTACCTGCGCAAAGGCGATGATTGGTGCCTGACCGATCAACGGTTGATCCTGCGCCGGGGCGCGACCCTGGGGCGCGATGATGTGGCCAAAGTCATACCCAGACCAGGCAAGTTGATTATATACAGCGCCACCAGGGCGCGCTGGATGGTTGAACCGCTGAACGATTCCGAAACCGTGGCAAAACGTTTGAACTGGGGTGTAAAATGACCGGACCAATCACCATTCCCGCCAATGAACATGGCATCGTGCGCCTGTTCGCCCTGCCCTACAAACTGGCGATGGAGGTAAACCACGGCGAAACCCTTGCCCCTTTGGCAAAAGCATTGGGCGTGGCCGAATTGGACGCCGAACATGTGCAAATCGTCAATCCCGCCCAGTTGGGCGAAATGGGTCTGACCGCGCTGCTCGGGGACGGGCACGGCATCGCGCCCGAAACCCTTGGGCCGGAGCGCGCCCGGCTCAACGCGCTCAGCGGTGAGGTTGCCATCGTGCGCAGCCGCGCCTTTGGGGGGGCGGCACGCACCCTTGCGCTAAAGGACGGATGCACGCTGATTGCGGCCTTTTCCGAACAGGGCGCGCCGCCCCCGCACCTGACACCGCTGACCAGCACCAGCGCCAAAGGCACGTTGAACGACGGCGGCCAAGGGGCGGGCGATGAAATCGGCCACCGCGCCTCGCGCCGCACCTTGTTGATCGCGGTGCTGGCGGCGGCGCTGTTGGGCCTGATCGTATTGATGTTGACGGGCCAATCGTGACATCGCCCACGCCCCCCGGTTGGGAGGATATTCTTGACCCGGGCGAAACCATCCTGTGGCAGGGCGCGCCCGACCCACAGGTGCGGCTGACCGGCGGGTTGGGCCAATCCCTGTTTGGATTGTTCTTTGCGGGCTTTGCCCTGTTCTGGATCGCGGCAGCGGCGTTTATCGGCAATGATACCGGCTTTGTCGGCATGGTTTTTCCGTTGTTTGGCGTGCCGTTTCTGTTGATCGGGCTGTATATGGTGTTTGGGCGGTTCATCTGGGATGCCTATGTGCGGCGCGGCACGTTTTACACCCTGACCAACAAACGCGCCTATATCGCCACGGCAACCTTGGGCCAGCGCAAGCTGGCCGCGCATGATATCGCGCAATCCCCGGTATTTGAATACGTTCAGGGCCCGCCGGATTCGGTGTATTTCACTGAAAACCGCCAGATGACCAAAAACGGCAGCATCACCCACAAGATCGGGTTTGAATTTATTGAAAACAGTCGCGAGGTCGTGGATTTGATCCGCCGCATCCGAAAGGGCGAAGTATGAGCACCCTGTTTACCAACGCCCGGTTGATTGATCCGGAAACCGGCACCGAACGTCTGGGCACGCTGCGGGTGGCCGACGGTATGATCACCGCCGATGGCCCGGCCGAACATACCGTGGATTGCGGCGGCAAATGTCTGGCCCCCGGTATCATCGACATTGGCGTAAAAGTGTCCGAGCCCGGCGAGCGGCACAAGGAATCGTTTCGCAGTGCCGGGCGTGCGGCGGCGGCGGGCGGGGTAACCACCATGGTCACCCGCCCCGATACATCCCCCGCCATCGACACCCCCGAAGTGTTGGAATTCGTCCACCGCCGCGCCAATGCCGACAGTGCCGTGCGCGTGTTGCCCATGGCCGCCCTGACCAAGGGCCGCGAGGGGCGCGAAATGACCGAGATCGGGTTTTTGAAAGACGCCGGCGCCGTGGCCTTTACCGATTGCGACCGTGTGGTTGCCAACACCAAGGTATTTTCCCGCTGCCTGACCTATGCCAAATCGCTGGATGCCCTGGTCATCGCCCACCCCCAAGATCCGGGGCTCAGCGCCGGGGCCTGTGTGACATCGGGCAAATTCGCCTCGCTGCGGGGATTGCCGGCCGTATCGCCCATGGCCGAGCGTATGGCGTTGGATCGCGACATGGCCGTGGTCGAAATGACCGGCGCGCGCTATCACGCCGATCAGATCACATCGGCCCGCGCCCTGCCCGCGCTTGCACGGGCCAAACGCAATGGGCTGGATGTGACGGCAGGCATCGGCATTCACCACCTGACATTGAATGAACTCGACGTGGGCGATTACCGCACGTTTTTCAAAATCAAACCGCCCCTGCGCGCCGAGGATGACCGTATGGCCATGGTCGAAGCCCTGGCCAGCGGGCTGATCGACATTCTATGTTCCATGCATACCCCCCAAGATGAGGAATCCAAACGCCTGCCCTATGAAGAGGCGGCAAGCGGGGCGGTGGCGCTGCAAACCCTGCTGCCCGCGGCGATGCGTCTGGTCCATGCCGGGCAGATTGATCTGCCGACCCTGTGGCGGGCTTTGTCGTTGAACCCGGCGCGCCGTCTGGGCCTGCCCCAGGGGCGGCTGTCACCCGGTGCGCCCGCCGATCTGGTGCTGTTTGATCCGGACGCGCCGTTTGTGCTGGATCGGTTCACCCTGTTGTCGAAATCCAAAAACACCCCCTTTGACGGTCAGCGGATGGAGGGCAAGGTGTTGGGCACCTGGGTGGCCGGCGCCCGCGTATTCGGAGACTGACCCCATGCTGACATTGGCGATCACGGCGATTCTGGCCTATCTTTTGGGCGCTGTGCCGTTTGGCATGGTGATGGCGCGGCTGTTTGGCCTGGGCGATTTGCGCAAGGTCGGGTCGGGCAACATCGGCGCGACGAACGTTTTGCGCACTGGCAACAAACCGGCGGCGTTCCTGACCCTTGTTCTGGATTCGGGCAAAGGCGCGATTGCGGTTTTGTTGGCGCGGTATCTGGCGGGCGATACCGCCGCGCAAGTCGCCGGGTTTGCCGCGTTTCTGGGCCATTGTTACCCGATCTATCTGGGGTTCAAGGGTGGCAAGGGCGTGGCGACGTTTCTGGGCACGGTGCTGGCCTTGGCCTTTCCTGTCGGGCTGGCCGCCTGTGCCACATGGGCGGTTGTGGCGGCGGTGTTTCGCATATCCTCGCTTGCCGCGTTGGTGGCGGCGGCGCTGTCGCCTGTGGTGGCCTGGGCGCTGGGATATGGGGAACTGTCGCTGTTGCTGATCGCACTTGCCGCGCTGATTTTCCTGCGCCACCGGGCCAATATCGCCCGGCTGCGCAGCGGCACCGAACCGCGCATCGGAGATAAATCATGAAGGTATTGGCATTCCTCGCCCTGCTGCCGGGTCTTGCCCAAGCGCAAGAGACACCTTTGGTTGACCGCATATTAGAAACCGCACGCGCCGAGTGTATCGCCGATGTGCAAAGCGGCGATCCCACCGCGCCCACGCCCGACCTCCTGATCGAACCCGGCGCACTCACCGCTGTGGATTTGGACGGTGAGGGCGAAAAGAACGACACAATCGTTGATTTCAACCACATCCTGTGTTCGCTGAACTATTCCTTATGGCACGGCACCGGCGGCAGCATCCTGCATCTGGTGGTAAACGGCGAACGTTCGGCCAGCCTGTCAGGCGGATTATGGCGGCTGACCGAATTCAACGGCGCACCATTGCTCTTGATCGGACGGCACGGCGGCAATTGCGAAGGCTTCGGCGCGCAACCCTGCGTTCAGGCGGTATCGGTTTACGACGATGGGTTTTCGACGGTCCAGCACCCCGAATTAGACGAGACGGATGGACGGCCATAGGGGTGTGATTTGAGAAGCGCACGAATGCCCGTTGTCGTGAGTAGAACCAAAAACCTATAACAAAAACTTTGGATTTGAATGGGGTTTGTGGCGGCGGAAAACTGGCTGATTTACGCACGTTCCAAAAGCGAGGGCTTGTTGAATGGGCCGAAATGACCACTTTGCAGGTGTTTATTGGCGGAGTAGTCTGGGCTGCAAGATTGGTTGGCCACAATCAAACCACCGCGCGTGCGGACCTTGAAAGTAAGAGATTATATGCGTTTTGTAGTGCTCGCCACCTTCCTCGTTCATCCCTTGCCTGTCGACGCCCAGCAAGCCACGGGAGAAGTTGTCAGCGTAGTAGGCACAGAAATCCGTATTGACGGACCAATAAGCCAAACTGTGGCTGACGACTTTCTACGAAAGCTCCAAGTCAATCCCGATCTGGAAACTGTTAGCTTGAACAGTCCGGGAGGGAGTGTCTTCCCCGCGCTCGACATTGCGCGTGCCATCAGTGTATCCCAGCTCGACACCTCAGTTCCGATTAGCGACGAATGTCATTCTGCATGCTCGTTCATTTTCCTATCTGGCCGAGAACGCGTAGCAGACGGATTATTGGGCGTACACCAAGTCTCTGGCGTGAACGATCCATCACTCACTCAGACTGCAATCGGTGAAATCTACGAGGAGTTGGTCAAGTTCAACACTCCAACCTATTTGATATCGCGTATGCTTCGCACTCCTCCAGCAGAGATGTATATTTTCACGCCGGAAGAGCTGGAACTTCACTCCATCAACATCCGTGATTACGAGAGGCAAGCCGGATCGATTTCGCATTTGTTGGCATTGGAAACTTGGACATTCCAAGACTGGTTAGTAGGCGTGTTTCAAAATACTAATATTAACAGGCCATTTATCGCTCTTGAAAGCCGCGAGATGAGTCCTCTACTTCGCATCGTTCATTACCCGCATCGCTCTCATACTTTTGTAGAAATTATCTATTCGGACCGCTTACTTTCCGGTGTTACAAGCAGGATTGAGCTGCGCTTTGGGCATGGCACAGATCAGCCCTTTAGCCTTTTTGTCGACGCAGATATCGATCAAAACAACTACGCCTTCGACATGCCGCAAGACCCAGTCCAAGCGGGAGTATTCTGGGCTGCTTTCTCAAGCGGAACAGATCTCACGGTGCTAAACGGATACGGCGTCGAGATCGGACGATTTGGATTGATGGGCTCTCGAAGCGCCTTCGAAGACTTCATGGTTATGGTGAATCGCTGATGGATTCAAATCGGATTAAACCTATGACCGCACATACCTTCCCAAAAATAACCGTTTTTTTAGAAGGCTCGCCGAACCGGATATTGCTGTAATCGCAGCGAAATTCTGAAAAGATCTCAATATCCTAATCAGCAAGGCGACCGTCGCCGACAATCGCCTCGCTCCCCCACGCACCGATCAATAACTGTAATCGTCATAAATCCGCGACAGATCGCCGTTCCATTTGCCGTGGTAATCCGACAGCAATTCATCGGCGGGGGTGCGGCCGGTTTCCACGCTTTCGTGCAGGGCGTTCAGGAAATGGGTTTCGTCGGGAATCAGCCCACCGGCACCGGGACAGGCGCGGGCCTTTAGCCCGGATTGGGCAATCGACACCGCTTCGCGGGCCAGGTCATGCATGGAGATATTGCCGACCTTGGCCTGTAACCCATCGACCGAGGCCGCCACGCGCAGTGCTTCGCGGGTTTCGGCATCCCATCCTTTGGCCATGTCCCAGGCTGCATCCAGCGCGCTTTGATCATAGGTCAGCCCGACCCAAAACGCCGGCAGGGCACACAACCGCCGCCACGGGCCGCCATCGGCACCGCGCATTTCGATATATTGCTTAACCCGCGCCTCGGGGAACAGCGTGGTCAGGTGATCGGCCCAATCGGACAATGTGGGGGTTTCACCGGGCAGGGCGGGCAATTCGCCCTTCAGGAAATCGCGGAACGATTGGCCCAGCGCATCGATATATTCACCATCGCGATAGACGAAATACATTGGCACATCCAACGCATATTGCACCCAGGATTCAAACCCGAACCCTTCGTCAAAGATGAACGGAATCATGCCGGTGCGTGCATCGTCCAGATGCCGCCAGACCCGCGAGCGCCAGGATTTATGGCCGTTCACCTGCCCCTCAAAAAACGGCGAATTGGCAAACAGGGCGGTGGCAATCGGTTGCAGCGCCACGGCGACGCGCATTTTCTGCACCATGTCGGCCTCGGATGAAAAATCGAGGTTCACCTGCACCGTGCAGGTGCGGCGCATCATCTGGGTGCCGGCGGTGCCGACCTTGTCCATATAGCTGTTCATCAACCGATAGCGCCCCTTGGGCATCAGCGGCATGTCCTCGTGGCTCCATTCCGGTGCCGCGCCCAGCCCGATAAACCGCACGCCGATTTCATCGGCCACCGATTTCACCTCGGCAAGATGGCCGTTCACCTCGTCACAGGTCTGGTGGATGTTTTCCAGCGGTGCGCCCGACAATTCCAACTGCCCGCCCGGTTCCAGGCTGATGTTGGCGCCGTCTTTTTCAAGGCCCAGCAGTTTGCCCTTTTCCAGCACCGGCAACCACCCGAACCGATCACGCAGGCCCGACAGCACCGCCTCGATGCTGCGCGCGCCTTCATACGGGAGCGGCTTGTGCGAATCTTCGCAGTACCCGAATTTTTCATGTTCGGTGCCGATGCGCCAATCGGATTTGGGTTTGCAGCCTTGCGCCATGTATTCGGCCAATTGTTCGTGCCGCTCGATGGGGCCGCCGCCGGACTGGGGAATTGACATGGATTGGCCTTTCACAACGGAATACTGTTTGGGGTGAGGGTTGGAAGGAATTGCGCCCCTTGTCAATGCAGGCGCAGGCGATCGCGCTGCCAAACGGGCGTGACAGCGGGCGCATTGCTGCGTGCCGCCCGGATTGCCGATTGGGTGTCAAACCCGGGCAGCGCCGACAGCGCATCAAACAGCGCGTCGGCCCCGGCGGCATCGCTGGGCACGCTCAGGGGCGCGGAGCCGTCACTGTGAAACAGCCATTGGCGGGTGGGCCGGGTGGCAAACTCTACCCGCACCAGGGCATCAATGCTGATCGCCGCGCCGCCGCCGGGGCCGGGGCCGAAATAGGTGATCTGACGTTCATCCACCTCAACCACCCCCGGGCCATCGCCATCGCTGGGGAAACGCGCCCTTTGGATGCCTTGCATCGCCAATGCCGCGCCACCGATCAACAGCGCCACGCCGATCCAGCGCAGCAAGCCAGGACTGGAGATGATCCAATACAGCGCCCAAAGGGTGATTGCACCGCCCAACAAAGCCTCGCGCCAAGGCCAGAGCGCGGCGCGCAATTCGGGGCGTATCAGGCTCATGCCCAATCCCCCAAAGCCGATTGCCACAAGGTTAACGCCGCCACCGCCGCCGTATCGGCGCGCAATATGCGCGGGCCAAGGGAAACGGGATGCGCCATCGGGTGTGCAGACAAACGGGCGTGTTCCGCCGGTGAAAATCCGCCCTCGGGCCCGATCAGCACCGCCCAGGGGCCACGGGGTGCACCGGCCAGGGATGTCGCCGCGCCAAGACGCGTTTCATCGCAAAACATCAGATGCCGATCCTTCGGCCAATCGGCCAACACCCGGTCAAGTCGCACCAGATCATCAACCGGCGGCACGAAGGTCGCGCCGCATTGTTCCGCCGCCTCAATCGCATGGGCCTGAAGCCGGTCCTGGCGCACCCGTTCGGCATTGGTGAAATCGGTCTGCACCGGCATGATCCGCGCCGCGCCCAGTTCGGCCGCCTTTTCGACGATGAAATCGGTGCGCGCCTTTTTGATTGGGGCGAACAAAAGCCACAGATCCGGCGGGGTGATCAGGGGCGCACTTTGTTCAATCAGGGTCAGCACCCCCTTGCGACGGTCCGCCTTGGCCACTTGCGCCAACCATGCGCCATCGCGGCCATTAAACACCGTCACAGCCGCATTAACATCCAACCGCATCACCCCGAACAGGTAATGGGATTGCGCCTGCGTCAGCGCGCAGGATTGCCCCGGGGCATACTCTTGGTCTAGGTAAAGTCGGATATTCGCTGCCATGGGAAACATCATATGTCCGACACGCCCGGGATACCAGATGGCCAAGTGGCCGATGCCGTAAAGGGAAACTGGGTTGATCGCCTGGCCCCGGCCCCCACACGCCCCTATCTGCGCCTGTCGCGGGCGGATCGCCCGATTGGCACCTGGCTGTTGCTGCTGCCATGCTGGTGGGGGCTGTTGTTGGCCATGGCGATGACCGGGCGCGCGACGCTTTATGATCTGTGGATCGGAGTGGGCTGTGCCCTTGGCGCGTTCTTGATGCGCGGCGCGGGCTGTACCTGGAATGATATCACCGACCGCAATATCGACGGATCGGTTGAACGCACCCGATCGCGCCCGATTCCCTCTGGGCAGGTCAGCGTGCGTGCCGCCCTGATCTGGCTGATCGCGCAATCGCTGATCGCCTTTGGTATTCTGCTGACATTCAACACGGCGGCGATTCTGCTGGGCATCGGGTCATTGGGCCTGGTTGCCATTTATCCCTTTGCCAAACGGTTCACCTGGTGGCCGCAGGTATTTTTGGGCCTGGCGTTCAACTGGGGCGCGCTGTTGGCGTTCACCGCCCATACCGGGGCGGTGATGTTTCCCGCGCTGTTGTTGTATCTGGCCGGGATCGCCTGGACCCTGTTTTACGACACGATCTATGCCCATCAGGATAAGGAAGACGATGCCCTGATCGGGGTGAAATCCACAGCCCTGCTGTTTGGGGATCGCTCGCATATCTGGCTGCGGCGGTTTCTGGTGGCCACGGTCACGTTGATGGCGCTGGCAATCATGGCGGCGTTGATCAATGACCGGGTCAGCGTGCTGACCCTGATTGTGGCACTGGGCGCGCCTTGGGCAATGGGGTGGCACATGGTATGGCAATTGGGCCAGTTGAAAACGGATGATACCACCATCTGTCTGGCCCTGTTTCGCAGCAATCGCGACGCCGGGCTATTGGCTGCGCTGTTTCTCGCCATCGCGGTCGTGGTGTGATTGCCCCTTGCGGCGCGGCGCATTAAACAGACCGAACATAAATAAGCTGACCCAACGAGGCCCGGATGCGCGCACCCTCTTTTATCCCTGCGGTTTTCGCATTCGGTCTGGCGGCCATCATCGCCGTGTTCTCTGCCACTTTCGCGGTGACACAGATCGAGGATCGGTCGGTTGCGGCAATCACCACCGCCATGCGCGATCAGGGGCACAATTGGGTCAGTGTCTCATCTGACGGGCTGCAACTGCGCCTTGAGGGCACCGCCCCGGACGAGGCAACCCGGTTTCGCGCGCTGACCGTGGCCAATGACATCGTCGATGCGGCCCGGGTGATCGACGAAATGGAAGTCGCCGCCGCCGCCGTAATCGAAGCGCCCCGATTTTCCATGGAAATCCTGCGCAATGGCGATGGAATATCGCTGATCGGGTTGGTCCCGGCCACCACCGACCGTGCCGAATTGTTGGAGCGTTTAAGAAAGATCCCAAAGGCCGGGGCGATCAGTGATCTGTTGGAAACGGCTGATTTTCCGCCGCCTCCCGGTTGGGACGACGCGCTGGATTTTGGCCTGGAAACCCTGGCCCGTCTGCCCCGGTCGAAACTGTCAATCGCCGCCGATGAAGTGGTGATTGATGCCATTTCCGACAGCCGCGATGCAAAACGCAGGCTGGAAAACGATATCAACCGCGCCGCGCCTGACGGTTTACGCTTGGAAATGACCATCGCCGCGCCGCGCCCGGTGATCACCCCCTTCACTTTGCGGTTCTTGATCGATGCCGATGGCGCGCGGTTCGATGCCTGTTCCGCCGCCAGCGCCGAGGGCCGCGAGAAAATCCTCGCCGCTGCCAAAGCCGCCGGATTGGACGGCGATGCCAGCTGCACCATTGGTCTGGGTGTACCCAGCCCCGAATGGCCCCGCGCCGCCGTGGCCAGTATTCAGGCCCTGGCCGATCTGGGGGGCGGGTCGGTGACGCTGTCGGATGCCGACATCACCCTTGTCGCACAGGATACAACCGCACAATCCGATTTCGACCGCGAAGTCGGCGAATTGGAAGGCGCGCTGCCGCTGGGCTTTTCGCTGTTTTCGGTCCTTCCCGAATCAGTGGTCATTGATGGCACCGGAGAGGGCGCAGGCCCGCCCGAATTTGTCGCAACCAAAGGCCCCCAAGGGCAGGTGCAACTGCGCGGGCGCATCGCCAACGACCGGGCGCGCAGTGCTGTGACCAGCTTTGCCCGCGCCCGGTTCGGCATCAACGAAGTGGTCGATGCCACCCGTACCGATGACACCCTGCCCGATGGCTGGCTGCCCCGGGTTCTGGGCGCGCTTGATTCGCTGGCCATGCTGAACACCGGCACCGTGGTGGTACAACCACAAGTGGTCGATGTGCGCGGCACCACCGGCAACCCCGACGCCCGCGCCGAAATATCCGGCATCCTGTCAAATCAACTGGGAAGCGCGGAAAACTTCACCCTCGATATCCGCTATGATAAAAAGCTGGATCCGGTCCTTGGCCTGCCCAGCCCGGAAGAATGCGTGGCACAGATCAATCAGACCTTGGACGCGCGCAAGATCACCTTCGCGCCCGGCTCTACCGATATCGATGCAGATGCCCTTGAGACCGTCGCTAAAATCGCCGAATTGCTGCGCACCTGCGATGATGTGCAGATGGAAATCGGCGGCTATACCGATAGCCAGGGCCGCGAATCAATGAACCAGCAATTGTCGCAATCCCGCGCCGAGGCTGTCTTGAACGCTTTGGCCGCGCGCCGGGTGGCCACCGCTAACCTGAATGCCATCGGGTATGGCGAAGAACGCCCCATCGCCACAAATGAAACCGAAGAAGGGCGCGAAGCCAATCGAAGGATTGAATTCAAACTGATTGTACAAGAAGAAGAGCCCACCGCCCCCACCGAAACAGGACCGACGGGCGAAGTGATCACAGGCGGCGACGGGAGCGAAAATGAACAGAACTGAATTCATCATCGTGACAGCGATTATTCTGTTCGTTGCTTTCTCTTTGGGATGGTTCGCCAGCTGGCTGGTGCATCGCCTGACCCGGGTTTCGCAAAGCGAAATTGGCGAACTGGATAAAATGGCCCAATCGCTGCACGAGGCGGAAGAAGCCCGCGACGAGGCGATCAGCTATGTTCATGCCCGCGAGGCCGAGTTGAAAAATCAACTGGCCCAAACCGAGGCGGAACTGCGCGCCGCCATGGACGGGCTGCGCGATGCCCGCCACGAGGCCGAAGAGCTGCGCGGATATATCGAACGGATGAACCAAGGCACGTGATCCCTGTACCCGTGGCAAATGTCACTGCCTCCGGCGGGGATATTTTCAGCAAGAAAAAACCAAAGGGCATTGCATGATATTGGCGCTTTGTCTGCAGTCAGGCGGCAAACAAAAGTTCGTGCATGCCTGCAAGGCATTCCTTTTGGTCAGACCCTGCTACCAGCGCGCCAGGGCTTGTTCATCGACATCGCGCGCCTCAACCCATGCGGCCCCGTTTGAGGTGATTTCCTTTTTCCAGAACGGCGCGCGGGATTTCAGGTAATCCATAAGAAATTCAGCCCCCGCAAAGGCGTCGGCCCGGTGACGGGCGGCGGTGGTGACCATCATGATCACCTCGCCCGGCACCAATCTCCCGTGCCGGTGAATCACCTGTGCATCGGCCAATGCCCAACGGGATTTGGCAGTGTCGATCATCGCCGCGATGGCAGTTTTGGTCATTGCCGGATAATGTTCTATTTCCATCGCCTGCAAATCACCTGCATCGGTGTTGCGCACTATTCCAGTGAAACTCACCACTGCGCCCGCGTTCTCTTGTGCGGCGGTAAAATCCGTCAGAACGGTGCCCGGATCAAACGCAGTGGTCTGCAACTGAACGGCCACGATTACCCCCCCGTCATCGGCGGAAAAAATGCCACCTCACGCACCCCGGCAAGGGGTGTTTCAAAATCGGCCAGTTCCTGATCGACCGCGACGCGCAGCGCTGTGATATCGGCGAAGGCGGCGGCATAGCGTTCCTCGCGCGTGCAAAGTTCGGCCACCAGATCGGCAACGGTTGCGGCGTCGGTTTTGATCTGTTCGCGCGGCAGGCCGATCCGTTCGCGCACCCAAGCGAAATAAACAACATCAATCATGGTTGCACCTCATCCCTCAGATACGGGAGCGATTTGCGAAAATACTCCCATCCGGTCATCAATGTAAGCACCGCAGCGACCCAAAGGCAGACCACCCCACCCCACCATGTTCCGACCATCCCCTGATATTTCCACCACAGGCCCAAGGCATCTTCCTCATTGCCCGAAAGGATATTGTCGATAATGACAGGATCCATCCCGATGGTTTGCATGGCAAAGAAATGTTCAAACATGCCTTGCGCAAACAGAATGGACAGCGCCACCATTTGCGCTGTCGTTTTCCATTTGGCCAGTTTCGTGACCTTCAGCAATCCTGCGGTATTTCCCAGAAATTCACGCAAGCCCGACACGAACACCTCGCGAAACAGGATGACTGTCGCAGGCAGCAATATCCACGGGTTCATTCCCGAAAATCCGGTGATCACCAGCAGCGCGATCACCACCATCGCCTTGTCTGCGATGGGGTCAAGCATGGCGCCGAACTTGCTTTCCTGTTTCCAGGCGCGGGCCAGATAGCCATCCAGCCAATCCGTCACCGACGCCGTGACAAACAGGATCAAGGCAAACCAATCTGCCCAGGGGCGGGTGAAATACAAAAACATGATCGCAACACCCGGTGCGGCCAACAGACGGAGCACCGTCAGGATATTTGGGATCGTCCATGTCATGGCGCCAGAGATAGACCTTTGATCGCGGGGTGGAAAGGTGCAGATGCGTCCAGCTGTCGGCAACCTTGACTTTTCATCATTATCGCAACAAAAATCCTTCATGAACAATCCCGATTATCGCCCCATCTCACGCGTCGTATTATCGGATGGATTTACCACATTGTCGCGCCAGGAATTCGCCCTGCGTCGGCGTGATGGAACATGGCAACAAACTGATCGCGAGGTGTTTGAACGGGGCCATGGGGCGTGCTGTCTGCCCTATGATCGCGAAACCGACACTGTTGTTCTGACCCGACAGTTTCGTGTTGCCGTGGCCTATGCCGGTGATGACGGCATGATGATCGAAGCCCCCGCCGGGCATCTGGACGGTGTCGATGCCCAAACCCGGATTCGCGCCGAATTGGAAGAGGAAACCGGGTATCAGGTGGGGACATTATACCATGTGGGAAATTACTACATGAGCCCCGGTTCGATTTCGGCCTATCAATCGTTGTTTCTGGCGCAATTCACGGCCGCCGACAAGGTGGGCAAAGGCGGTGGATTGCCCGAAGAGGGCGAAGATATCGCCGTGGTACACATGCCTCTGGAAGAGGCCCTGAACATGGTGCGCGAGGGCCGGATCAGAGATGGTAAAACCGTGATCCTGATTCAGGAACTGGCCCTGCGCCTGGCCCGGGGCGAGGCAATATTCGCTTAACCTTTTTCGTGGAAATAGGCATAGATCTTTTCAGCCAAATTGTCTGAAATTCCATCCACCGCTTTCAAATCCTTCAGATCGGCCCGCGCCACCGCTTTGGCACTGCCAAAATGGGTCAGCAATGCGCGTTTGCGCGCCGCGCCCACGCCGGGCAGATCATCCAACGGTGTTGCGCCCACCGCTTTGGCCCGTTTGGCACGGTGCGCGCCAATCGCGAAACGGTGCACCTCATCGCGCATCCGTTGGATGAAATACAACACCGGATCATTATGGCGCAGCGCCATGACCGGTTTTCCGGTGCGGTAAAACTCCTCTTTGCCGGCGTCGCGATCAACGCCTTTGGCCACGCCGACCATGGCAATATCGCCCACGCCCATGTCGGTCATGATTTCGCGCACCGCGCTGACCTGTCCGGCGCCGCCATCAATCAACAACAGATCGGGCCAAGTGCCCGATTTGCGATCGGGATCCTCCTTGATCAGGCGGGCAAAGCGGCGGGTCATCACCTCTTTCATCATGCCGAAATCATCGCCCGGGCTTAGGGTTGCATTCTTGATATTGAACTTGCGGTATTGATTTTTGATGAATCCCTCTGGCCCGGCCACGATCATGCCGCCCACGGCGTTTGTGCCTGAAATGTGGCTGTTGTCGTAAACCTCGATCCGTTTTGGCGGCGCGGGCAGATCGAACGCCTCGGCCAGCCCTTTCAACAGCCGGGTCTGGGTGGCGCTTTCGGCCATTTTGCGCGCCAGACTTTCGCGGGCGTTGCGCAGGGCACCGGCGACCAGTTCCTGTTTTTCGCCGCGCAGAGGGACGGCGATTTCCACTTTTGTGCCGCGCTTGCTGCTTAACGCTTCGCTCATCAGATCATCGTCTTCGATGGCATCCGACAACAAAACCAAAGGCGGCGGTTCACGGTCGGCGTAGAATTGGCCGACAAAGCCGCGCATAACCTCGGACGGGCCAGCGCCCGCACCTGTGCGCGGATAATAATCGTGATTGCCCCAGTTTTGATTGGCGCGAATGAAAAACACCTGCACGCAAGCCTGGCCACTGTCCATATGCAGCGCGATCACGTCGGCCTCGGCCACACCCTGGGGGTTTATGCCCTGACCGGCCTGTACCTGTGTCAGGGCGCGGATCCGGTCGCGCAGGGCGGCGGCGCGCTCAAACTCCATATTTTCGCTTGCGGCCTCCATATCGCGGGCCAGTTCGGCCTGCACATTGGTGGATTTACCCTGCAGGAACCGTTCGGCGTCTTTCACAAGGGTGCCATAATCGGCCTCTGATACTTTGCCGACACAGGGCGCGGCACAGCGTTTGATCTGATATTGCAAACAGGGCCGGGTGCGCGATTCAAACATCGAATCCGAACAATTGCGCAGCAAAAACACCCGTTGCAATTGCGTCAAGGTTCGGTTCACCGCACCCGCACTGGCAAAGGGGCCATAATAGCTGCCTTTTTCCTTTTTCGCACCGCGGTGTTTCTTGATCTGCGGATAGGCATGATCGCCAGTCACCAAAATGTTGGGAAAGGATTTATCATCGCGCAGCAAGACGTTGTATTTCGGCTTTAACTGCTTGATCAGGTTTTGCTCAAGCAGCAGCGCCTCGGTTTCTGTGCGGGTCGTCAGAAACATCATGCTGGCCGTGTCGCGGATCATCCGGTCAATGCGCGGCGAATGGCCGTTCGGGTTGGCATAATTGCTGACCCGTTTACGCAAGGACCGCGCCTTGCCCACATATAAAACCGCGCCCCGTGCATCCAGCATCCGGTACACGCCGGGCGAATTGTCGAGCGTTCTGAGATAGGATTGAATGCAGGCGTGGCCGGTGGGGCGCGCGTCAGAGTCGGTCATTTGTACACCATCGTGATTCTTGCGGGTGGCTGCAATGGTTGGGATGCAGAGGCAAGGGCGAACATACCCACCAAACCTGTGGATAACTCTGCTGATAAGTTCTGGGCATCCGCGTTTTTTCGTTAGTTTCGCGGGGTTTCATCAGCTTGCCCATTTTTTAGGCACCTTTGCAACTCATTAATAAAAAAGGGTTTTTTATTTCACCACATGCAATCAACTGATTTGATTGCACAATCTGCGCTGCGCATGCCGAACGATCAGGGAAAGTGCACAACTTACGCTGCGGCAATGTCTCGGTGGCCCAATTCAGCCTTTGTCGGCGCCACAACTGCATGGGCCTTTGCCAATCCGATATTTGCCACACCGTCGGCATTTCAAGGATTGCAGACGCTTTTGCCCCGGGAACCGCAGCTTTCCAAACATGGCTAGAACCACCATGCCGATCAGAAACAGGCTGACTATTTTTATCATCGGCTACAGCCCAAACCGCGCGAATGCGGCGCGGTCCTCCAATGTGGCCAAGGCGGCATCCCCCAGCGACATACCGAACCGGGCCAGGAATGGGCGTTTCTGACTGAACACGTTGAACCGCACCTTGTCACCAAACAGGTCTTTCATTTTCGGCACCAGATGGGCAATACCATCGATCAAACCCACCTCTTGCGCGCCTTGACCGGCCCAGATTTCGCCAGTGAACAAATCGCGCCCTTCGGGCATCTTACCGGCCCGACGCGTGGTGATCTGATGAATGAACGCCTGATGAATCTGCTCTTGCAACTGTTTCAGGCGGGCCACATCTTCGGGGTTTTCGGGCTGAAACGGATCAAGCATGGATTTGGAATTGCCCGCCGTATAAACCCGGCGTTTGATGCCATAGCGTTCGATAAAATCCTCCAACCCGAAGCCCGATGAAATCACCCCGATTGACCCCACGATCGAGGTTTCGTCGGCCCAGATATAATCGGCCGCACTGGCCAACCAATATCCACCCGACGCGGCCACATCTTCGACAAAGGCGTGTACGGGCAGTTTTTTCTCTTGCGACAACCGGCGTATCCGTGCCGCGATCAGCGACGATTGCACCGGGCTGCCGCCGGGCGAATTGATCACCAATGCAACGGCGCGCGGCCTGCCTTTGGCAAATGCCTTTTCGATCAGCCCGGCCAGCCCGGCATCATTCAGCCCGCCCCGCCCACTGCTGGAAATCACGCCTTGCAAGCGGATCACGGAAACGGCGGGATGTTTGGGCACAAAGGGAATAAAACGTTTCATCCCATGGCATGTAGAGTGTCTGCCCCCCCGCAACAAGGCTCGACCCCGGAATGACGTCAGCGTGATAGGGGCAAACTGTTCATTTGCGCAGTTTATAACCCGTTTTGAAGATCCACCCAATGATCGCCAGACAGGCCAAGGTAAACACAAATATCGCCGCTATGCTGTATCCCACGGCCACATCCGACGTGCCAAAGAATGACCAGCGAAACCCCGAAACCAGATATACGACCGGATTGAACAGCGTGATCGTTTGCCACACCGGCGGCAACATCGAGATCGAATAAAACGATCCGCCCAAAAACACCAAAGGCGTGACAATCAGCAGTGGTACCAATTGCAATTGTTCGAAATTGCCCGCCCAGATGCCGATAATGAACCCCAAAAGCGAAAACGACAAACAGGTCATCACCAAAAACGCCAGCATCCAGAACGGGTGCTGAATACTGATATCGACAAAGGCAAATGCCGTGGCCAAAATAATCAGCCCAATCATCAGTGATTTGGTGGCCGCCGCCAACACATAGCCCGCCGTCAGTTCGATAAACGACGCAGGCGCCGACAGCAGTTCATACACCGTGCCGATGAATTTCGGGAAATAAATGCCAAAGGCGGCGTTTGTTACCGATTGCACCAGAACCGACAACATGATCAGCCCCGGCACGATGAACGCGCCATAACTGACCCCCTCAACGGTGTCGATCCGGCTGCCGATGGCAGCGCCAAACACCACGAAATACAGCGACGTAGACAAAACCGGCGACACGATGGATTGGGTCAGGGTGCGAAAAGTGCGCGTCATTTCAAATATGTAAATGGCGCGAATGGCGGTAAGATTCATGACGTTTCCTTTTGCACCAGACCGACGAATATATCCTCAAGGCTGCTTTGACGCGTTTGAACGTCGCGCAATACCAACCCCGCTGCCGACAGATCGGACAGCAATTTGGTGATGCCAGTGCGTTCACCCCGGGTGTCATAGGAATAGATCAACGTCCCCTCGGGGCCGCGATCCAGATCATAGGCCGACAGGGCGGGTGGCACCGTTTCGACCGGTGTTTGCAATTCGATGATCATTTGTTTTTGTCCCATCCGGTTCATCAGCGCCGATTTATCTTCGACCAGCAGGATTTCACCTTGGGCAATCACCGCAATCCGATCAGCGATCGCTTCGGCCTCTTCTATATAGTGGGTGGTAAGGATGATGGTCACACCATCGGCCTTTAGCCCGGCCACCACGTTCCACATGTCCTTGCGCAGTTCAACATCGACACCGGCGCTGGGTTCATCGAGAAACAGAACCCGGGGTTCATGTGACAATGCCTTGGCAATCAGAACCCGGCGTTTCATGCCGCCTGACAGTTCACGGATCTGGCTATTGCGTTTGTCCCACAGCGAAAGCTGGCGCAGCACTTTTTCGATATGCGCCTCGTCTTTGGGGTAACCGAACAGGCCGCGCGAAAACCGTACGGTGTTGATGACCTTTTCAAATGGTTCAAGATTGATCTCTTGCGGGACCAGGCCGATCAAACGTCGCGCGGCGCGGTAATCGCGGATCGTGTCATGGCCACCGACTGTGATTGTCCCGGCTGTCATGTTGGCGATGCCGCAAATCGTCGAAATCAGGGTGGTCTTACCTGCGCCATTTGGACCGAGAAGCGCTAAAATCTCGCCCTCACGGATAGTCAACGTGATCGATTTCAACGCCTCAAAGCCGCTGTCATAGGTTTTGCGCACGTCGGTGATACAGACGATATCGGTCATTGGGTGTCCTTTGGTGGGTGTGCGATATTCATCAAAGGCGGGCAGGATGTGCAAGGCGGTATCTTACTGCGCTATCGCACATCAAACCTTACCCATGCGCACAGGGGCCAAACCACACGATCGACATTTGCGCGGCGGTTTCTGCTTCCTCGGCCGTTTTGAATATCCGGGCGGAATAATGACCGATTGGGAACCATCCCCGCCCATCTTCGGGATCGCGGCGGAACTCTTCGAATCCAAAACTGCCATCCGGGCGTTGAAAGACATCAACACACAACAGGTCACCCGGCGCATTTATGGATTTTATGACTTTATTTTTATGAGCCATTTCTCGTTATTTTTGGACGTCGAAAAAGCCGCCTAGGGTTTTATTCCTTGGCGGCTGATTTTTTGATTTGTATATATAATGTTGTTCTTTACTAGGTTTGGCGGTGACCTACTCTCCCACGT
>NZ_QAGK01000013.1 GCF_003057885.1 Oceaniglobus ichthyenteri | reverse complement strand
TCCCGTCACCACCTTGCCGCGCAGCACCGGCTGAATCGCCGGGGCGGCAAAGCCGAAGTGATAGAAATGGCCGATGGTCGCGGTTTCCAGCTTTGCCAGACGGTCAAGCTTTGACTGCTCGATCTTTTCGGGCATCGGATTGGTTTTATAGATCAGGTTTGACATATCGGTTCATTGCTTTCCAAGGACAAGATCAGGAAGAAAGGTGGAGACCGCCGGCACATAGGTCAGCAGGATCAGCACCGCGATCAGCGGCACCAGCATCGGCAGCACCGCCAGGGTGACTTTTTCAAACGGCACCCGCCCCACTTCGGAGACGATATAAAGACCGATCCCCATCGGCGGCGTGGCAATGCCGATCAACAGGCCAAGCTGAATGATGATGCCAAAATGCACCCGGTCGATGCCATAGGCATCAATCAGCGGCAAAAGCGTGGGCACCAGGATCAGTTTGGCAGGCACGCCTTCGACAACGCAGCCCACCAGAATGATGAACACCAGCAACAGACCCAGAAACACATTGCGGTTTTCGGTCAGCGCGAATGTCCAGGCGGCCAGTTTTTGTGGCGTCTGGTCAATTGCCAACAGCCAACCCATGGCGATGGAAAACGCGATGATGATCATGATCACCGATGTCACCATGGCCGTGTCCGACAGCGCCAGCATGAAACCTTTCCAGGTCAGTTCCTTGTACCACAGCCCCAAAAGGATACAGTAAAGACAGGCCAGAACCCCCGCTTCGGTCGCGGTGACAAAGCCGAACATGATTGACCCAAGGATGATCGCCGGGGCCATCAGCGCCGCGAAACCGTGTTGCGCGGTGTGTGTCACCTCTTTTACCGTGGCGCGTTTCTGGGTTGGAAAATCCTGAAACCCGGCGATGACGCGCACATAGATCATCAGCGATGCGCCCACCAACAGGCCCGGAAGAAGCCCGGCCAGAAACATCCGCTCGATGCTTTGCTGGGCCAGAAAGGCATAGATCACCAGCCCGATCGAGGGCGGAATAAGCGGCCCGATCACCGATGAGGCCACCGTGATCGCGGCGGCAAAGGCGGGTTTATACCCCGCCTCGCGCATCGCCTTGATTTCAATCGCGCCAAGGCCCGCACAATCGGCCACGGCCGCGCCGGAAATACCGGCAAAAATCATCGACGACAGCACGTTCACCTGCGCCAGACCGGCCTTGAGATGGCCAACCAACGCATTGGCAAAGGCAAAAATCCGTTCGGTCACGCCGGTGGCGTTCATCAGATTGCCCGCCATGATGAAAAACGGCACCGCGGTCAGGGACGCCTTGTTCACCCCCTCCAACATCTGCTGGGGAATGATCTGCAACGCGTTGGAAAAATCAGAACTCAGAAAGGTCAGAACCACCGCCGTGCCGATGGCGATTGAAATCGGCACGCGCGCCAGGATCAGCACAATGAATGTGCCAAACAGAATCCATGCCATGACTCAGGCCTCCGGAAGGTGATTGACGACGTTTTCGGGCATCCCGGCGGCCATCTTGGCCAGATCCAGAAGCGCGCTCAGCGCAATCAGAACCGAGGATATCATCAGCGGAATCGACAGCGCCAGGCGCGGCAGTTCGTACCCCGCAGGCAGGATCGCCCCGTCATAAACGCCGCGCGATGTTTCGATGACCGTGGGAATCTGCCAGATCAGAACACCGGTCACCAACAGCGTTGCCGCGTCGGTCAGAATGCGGGTCATGGCAAACCCTTTCGGGCCCAGCATATTGGCCAGAAAATCAACGCGCACGTCTTTCAGCCGAGCATAAAGCGCGAAAAACCCGAAGAACGACAGCCAGATGAAAAACACCATCGTCCAGGGCCACATCCAGTAGAACGAAATATCAAACGGACGCAGCACAATCGTGGCCGTGGTCAGGCCCAGCATGATCAACAGACAGATGTTGGACAGCCACATGAACACGCCACCCAACGACCAGTTGATCCGGTCGGCCAGATTGAGAGCGCGCGTCAGCGCGCTCTCGGGGATATAATCATGCGGGATCAATTTGGTGCTCGTGCCGCTTCGATGGCGTCAAGGAACCCTGCAGGCAGATCGCCAGAGGCGGTCATGTCGGCATAAAAACCGCGCATCTTTTCCACCATCGGGGCCGTGTCCAGAACGGTATAGGTCGCGCCTGCGGCCTTCATCCGTTCGATCCCCTGTTCGGCCACGTCAAACATCAGGGTCTGACTGAAATCGCCCGCTTCGTTATAGGCCTTCATCAGGCCCGCGCGGGTGTCTTCATCCAGACCGGCCAGCGCCTTTTCGTTGACCATGAAACCGACGGACTGCCAGTATTCGTCATGGCGCGTGATATAGGGTGCCACCTCGTTAAAGCGCATGGATTCAACCAGGGCGATGGGCGAATTTACCGCCTCGACGATGCCTTTGGAAATGCCCTGATACACTTCGGTCCAGGGCAGGGTGATGACCTCGGCGCCCAGGTGATCCCAGGTTTCGATGGCCACTTTGTTTTCATGCATCCGCAGTTTGATGTTTTCGACATCGGCGGCGCTTTCGATGGGTTTGTTCGATACCATCACCCGGAACGGGCCGCGCAAGATGCGGGTCGGATCGCCCAGGGGGCGCACGCCCGCCTGTTCCGCCGCGCTGTCAAACCAGCCTTGGGCGGTTTCCGATGTCATGAACCGCTGCCAATGGTCGTAATCATCAAACGCAAAGGCGGCCGACATCCACGCCAGCGCCGGTTCCCACTTTTTCATATAGCCGAAACCTTCGGCGTAAATCTGGATGATATTCGCCTGAAGCTGTTCCAGAACCGCGTCTTCCTTGCCCAACTGTTCGTTGGGGAACACGGTGATCGTCAGTTCGCCGTTGGTGTATTCATCGGTCAGTTCGGCGAATTTGGTGAACACCTGGCCTTCGGGGCTGTCCACGGGCATTTTTGTGGCCATGCGCCACGATTCGGCCTGCGCCGCAGCGGTCAGGCCAAAAACCATGGCGGTGGCCAGGCTGAGTTTGGTTAGTGTTTTCATGTTATCTCTCCCCAGTTGTGTGAATGTGCCGTCAGTCGTGCAAACCGCGCGCCACATGGTCGGTGATGAACCCGGCGCCGATTTCGGCCAGACGGGTAACCAGCATTTCGCCGGTCTGCTCACTGCTCAGGGTCGGGTCACAGTTGAACGCGCCGGTTTCGGTCGCCTCCAATGCTTCGATCGGGGCCTGAAAGTTTACGCCGTCATAGCGCAGGGTTGAAAAGCTGGATACATTCAACCCGTTTACCGTGGCCCCGGTGGGGGCCGGGCGCACCAGATCGCGGCGCAACAGGTCGGGGTAAAAATGCAGCCCCACCGACGTCAGCGGATCACCGCCATGGCCCGACGATTTCGCCGCCTTTTCCTTGCCGATCATGTCAGGCAACAGACCATAGGCCACCTGCCACAGATACATCGACGGCACGAACAGCCCCGCCTTGTGCCGCCAGCGCAGCGCCACCTCGGTGATCACCGGCACGTTGCCGCCATGGCCATTGACGATCATGATCTTGCGAATGCCGTGGCGGTTGAGACAGGCAAACATATCGTCAATGATCGCGGCCAATGTGCCATGGCTGACCGAAATGCCCCCATGGCTGGAATCGAAATAATCGCGCCCGCCAAACGGGATCACCGGGGCCACGAATGTGGCCACGCCTTTGGCGCGCGCCGCTTTGGCCATTTCCACCGCCACCAGATCGGCGGCCATGTAATCGCCCATGGGTGCGTGAATCCCCTGATCCTCAAGCGATCCCATGGGCAGCAATACAACGGCCTCGCCGGTCAGGTTTTCGCGGGCTTCTTGAGAGGTCAGTTCGGCCATGCGGATCTTGTCGATCATCGGGCGCTCCTGTGGTTTTAGGTTCCAATTTGCGGCCATCAAAGGCCGGAGGGATCAAAACGTCCAATTCAAACGTCTTGTCGTGCGATAGAAATATTTATGCAGGCTCGGGTATGGCGGGTTTGACCGGCCCGGCCTTGATACAGGCGGCGCGCCATCCCGGGCCTTGGGGATCAAGCGGTGGCACGGCCTGTGCACAGGCCGGTTCGGCCAGCGGGCAACGGGTGCGAAACGCACAGCCCGAGGGCGGATTCATCGGGCTGGGCAATTCGCCGGGCAACACCCGGTCGCCCAAATCACGCCCCGTGGGTTTCATCGACGGGGTCGATTCCAGCAGGGCGCGGGTATAGGGGTGTGCGGGGCTGCCAAATACCTTGTCGGCGGGGCCTTCTTCGACGATGCGGCCCAGATACATCACCACGATCCGGTTGCACAGGTGGCGCACCACATGCAGATCGTGACTGATAAACAGCATCGCCAGATTGAGATCGCGGCGCAAATCCATCAGCAGGTTCACCACCTGCGCCTGAATCGACACATCCAGCGCCGACACCGGTTCATCCGCGACAATGAAATCAGGCCGGGTGGCCAGGGCGCGGGCAATCGCGATGCGTTGGCGTTGCCCGCCCGAAAATTCATGGGGGCGGCGGTTGATCGCATCATGGGACAGGCCCACCTGTTGGGCCAGACGCGCCACCTCGGTCGGTATTTCATTGGCTGGCACGATATCATGGGTGCGCAGCCCATCGGCAATCTGTGCGCCGACACTGCGCCGGGGGTCCAGTGATCCGAACGGATCCTGAAACACCATCTGCATCCGGCGCGCCAGTTTGCGCCGCTCTGGCCCGCTGAGTGCGAACAGATCGCGCCCGTCAAAATCAACCGTGCCGGTGGTGGGTTCATCCAGCCCCAGCATGATCCGCCCAAGGGTGGATTTGCCACAGCCCGATTCCCCGACAACGCCCACGGTTTCGCCCCGGGCAATGGTCAGATTCACATCGCGCAGGGCCCAGACATCGCGCGCCTGCCCCAAAAGCCCGCGCCGTTGCGGGAAATTGCGTGCCAATCCGCGCCCCTCGATCAGGGTCTGTTCCGGTTCGGTTTGCATCATGTCACCTCTTTCCAGCGGATACAGCGGGTGCGCCGGCCGGGCGCGGGGCGTTCGATATCGGGAATGTCGCGGCGGCACGCGTCAATCGCATGGGCACAGCGCGGCGCAAACCGGCAGCCTTTGGGCATTTCGGCAGGCACCGGCACGGTGCCGGGAATCGCCACCAACCTTTCGGCCCCGCCTTCGGGCACCGATGCAATCAGTGCGGCGGTATAGGGGTGGCGCGGGCGCGCGAACACTTCTGCCACGGGGCCTTCCTCAACCACCTGACCGGCATACATCACCGTCACCTGATCGGCGATTTCGGCAACCACCGCCAGATCATGGGTGACAAAGATCAGCCCCATATCGGCGGTCGCCTCTTTCAGGGTTTGAAACAGCTTCAGGATTTGCGCCTGAATTGTCGGGTCCAGCGCGGTGGTGGGTTCATCCGCGATCAACAGGCGCGGATCATTGGCCACGGCCACGGCGATCATCGCGCGCTGGCGTTGCCCGCCCGACAATTCGTGCGGGTACGCGCGCACCCGTTGTTCGGGATCGGGCATACCAACCTGGCGCAACAGCGCGACAACCCGTTCGGCCACGGCCCCGTCATCCATATCATTATGGGCCTTGATCACCTCGCCCAATTGTTCGCCCAGACGCAGCACCGGGTTTAACGCTGCACTGGCATCCTGAAACACCATCGACAGTTCACCGCCCCGCAGGGCGCGCAACGCCGCCTCGTCCAGACGGGTCAGATCAACGGTTTCGTCGGCGCGGGTGCGCAGCAGGGCGCGCCCCCCGCTGACCGACAGAACATCGGGCAACAGCCCGGTCAGCGCCAGCGCGCTGAGGGTTTTGCCAGACCCGCTTTCGCCCACAATGGCGCGGGTTTCGCCGGGCATCACGGTGAACGACACATTGCGCACCAGTTCGATATCTTTCGATCCCTTCGCCAGTGAAATCGACATATCCTCAACCTGCAACAGCGCGTCGGACTTGGCGATTTTCGGCGCGGGCGCGGCAGATTTCGGTGGCCCGTCATGGCCCCGGCGCAACCACAAGGCACCGCTGCCGGTAATGCCGCGCGGGTCCAGCGCGATCTGCAGCCGGTCACACAACAGATTGAACGTCAGGATCGTACCGGCCAACGCCAGAGAGGGCCACAAAAGCAACAGCCATTGTTGCTCCATCGCGCCGCGCGCCGCGCGGATCATCAACCCCCACGACGGGGTGGGCGGCACAACGCCAAGGCCCAGAAACGACAGCCCGCTTTCAATCACCATGGCCGAGGCCACAACCAATGACATCTGCACCAACAACGGCGGCAGGATGTTGGGCAACACCGTACGCACCAGAATTTGCATCGGATGGGTGCCCATGGCGGTTTGCGCCGTGACATAATCCAAGGATCGCACCTGCAACGTGGCGGCATAAACCACCCGCGCATAGTTCGGCGTATATAACAACGTCAGCGCCAGGATCAGCGGCCAAGTGCCCGCGCCCAGAATCGTCACCACCAACAGCGCCAAAAGAAGCGGTGGCAGGCACAAGATCACTTCGGACGCGCGCACGGTGATGATTTCAACCAACCCGCGAAAAAACCCGCCCAAAAGGCCCAAAGTGGTGCCAATCACCGCCGCCGCGAGGGCCGAGCCGATGGCGATAAACAGCGATGCGCGCCCACCCCAGATCAGCCGCGACATCACATCGCGGCCAAATTCATCCTGGCCCAGCCAGTGTTCCGCCGAGGGGGGCGAAAACCGCCCCGGAACATCCATCGCCCGCACATCGGCCAGGGGCAGGAACGGCGCCAACAACACCAGCACGGCGATAAAGGTGGCGATGCTGGCGGGCAGGATCAGCCTGCGCTGTGCCCCGGTCATCCGCGCACCAGACTGATGCGGGGGTCAAGGGCGGCATTGATCACATCGACCAACAGGTTCAGAAATACGAAAAGAATGGATATGGTCATCACAATGCCCACCACTTCGGGGTAATCGCGTGAATCCACCGCGTTTACCAGATATCCCGACAGGCCGGGCCAATTGAATACAAATTCGACCAACACCGTGCCGCCAATCAATGTGCCCATTTCCAGCCCCAGAATCGTCAGCACCGGAATAAGCGCATTGCGCACCACATGGCGTTTCAAAATCCGCCGCCGCGGCAGGCCCTTGGCCCGCGCGGTGCGAATGTAATCGCGCGCCAACACTTCCAACACCGAGGCGCGGCTCATCCGTGTGATCACCGCCAGAAGCGCCAGGGCAACCGTGCCCGCAGGCAATAACAACAGTTGGATATGGCCGAACGGATCTTCGGAAAATGGCACATAGCCCCCCGCAGGCAGGATTTTCAGCTTTTGCGCGAAAATCAGGATCACAACCGAGCCTACGACGAAAACCGGGGTGGACAAGGCCGCCGAGGCGAGAAACGAAATCACGCTATCGGTGCGGCTGCCTGCGTGAATCGCCGCATAGCTGCCCAGGGGAATGCCGATGCCGGTGGCGATGATCGACGCGGTGATGATCACCTCAAGCGTGCGGGGCAGACGTTGGGCAATCTGGCCAACCACGGGCGCGCCGTCGCGAAACGACACGCCCAGATCGCCGGTTAAAACACCGCCCAGATGATCCAGATATTGTTGCCATATCGGCGCATTCAGCCCCATTTGTTCGCGCAGCGCGGCCACCGCCGCCGGATCGGCCGCGATTGAACCCTGACTGAGCAACAGCTCAGCCGGATCGCCCGGAATGAGATGAAGCAACAGGAACACCGCCGTCACGACCACCCAAACAAGGAAGATCGCAACGACACTTCGATAGGCAATATATCTGAGCATCTGTTCAGTTTAACCGATCATGGTTTCTTCCAGCGTGATGCCGGAATAGAAGGTCAATTGGCCGGGCAGGTTGGAAAAGCCCGATACGGAATTTTTCATCGCATACCCCTGACTGCGCCAGGCCAGACCGACAATGGGCGCGGTTTCAATCGCAATCCGCTCCATTTCCTTATAGATCTTCTTGCGCTCTTCGGTGTCGAACGATGCCCGTCCTTCGGCCAGGGCCGCGGTGATTTCGGGGGTTTCCAAACCGTGACTGCGCACGAAACTGGGCGGTTGCGATCCATCCAGCATGTTGGTCAGGCCATCGGGGTCGTTGTTGGCGGCGGTGGTGCCGAACACGGCCAGATCATAATTGCCTTCGTTGCCCTTTTGCACCCGCGTTGACCATTCGGGCAGATCAAGCTGCGCATTGATACCGATCATCGAAAGATAGGCCTGGCACACTTCGGCGGTGGATTGGTGCATGCCGTATTGCGCGGTTGACAGCATGGTACAGGAAAATCCATCGGGATAGCCCGCCTCGGTCAGCAATGCCTTGGCTTTTTCGGGGTCGTAATTCCAGGCATTGGCGAATTCCGGGTTGAAGAATTCGGATTTGTCGGCAATCGGCAGATGCTCCAACACGCCGCCACGGTCGAAAAACGCCGCCGCAACGATATCTTCGCGCTTGATCGCATGGGCGACGGCGCGGCGCACCAACGGGTTGTCAAACGGCGCGCGGGTGGCGTTAAACGTCAGATACATGAACGGGCCATCGACCGCGTTCAAGCTTAGGTCGGGGTTTTCATCGACCTTGGCCATGGATTGCCACGGCACATATTCGATCAGATCAACATCGCCCGCTTCCAATGCGGCGACGCGCAGGTTTTCATCGGAATACACAATTGCCTCGACCGTGGCCAATTTCGGCAGGCCCTCTTTGTAATAATCGGGATTGGCATTCAGGGTCAGCGATACGCCGCGATCCCGCTCGCCCATCTTGAACGGGCCGGCACCGATCATGGTATCGCGCGGCTCGCCCTTTTTGATCATCGGCATGTTGTAATGGGCAAACCAGCCCGGCACCACGGCCAGAGGCTCTTGGGTGATCATCCGCACGGTTTTATCATCGGGGGTTTCCACGGCGATGATTTGTGCCAGTTGCGCCTGCAAAAACGCCGCTGAATCGGGTTTTTGTGCTTCGGTCACGTTCCAGGCGATGTCTTCGGCGGTGACGGGCGATCCGTCGTGCCATTTGGCATCGCGCAGTTTGAATGTCCAAACGCCGTTGTCGTCCACCTCCCAGCTTTCGGCCAGTTCACCGCGGATCATGCCTTCGGGATCATAGCTGAGCAAACCGCGATGCATCAGCAGCTTGATCGTGCCCGCCGCCGTGCCGCCCGAGGCCCAGCCATCAAAGCTGGGCGGATAGGTGGACAGCGCAAAGCGCAGCGTGCCGCCCTCTTGGGCGTGCAGGCCCGCCGGGCCGATAAAGGCCAGACCCCCGGCCATGGCGCCTGTTGCGGCCAGAAATCCGCGGCGATTCAGAGTGTTGGTCATATGTAATGCTCCCTGTTGATGTGAGATCTTCGAACGATCCCTTGCGATTGTTGTGTGCGTTATTCTGCGGCCACCTTGACGGCGACGCTTTGCGCCTGATCGACGGGGCGGCCAAATCCGCCCCCCCCCGGCGTGATCACCTCAAGCCATTCACCGGCGCGCAAGGTGCCGCTGCCGCGATCAAACGGTGCGGTTTCGGGGCTGGTGACAAAACCGCCGTGCCCGCCAGACCCGCCGCCATCCAACCCCCAGGACCGCGATTCGGTGCGCGAAATATCCACCCGCACCATGCAATCTTCGGTGGCGCGATACACCCGGCGCAGACCCATGCCGCCCCGGTGCCGCCCCTCGCCCGCCGATCCGTCAACCAGTTCATAGCGTTCCAGGATCAGCGGATATTCCAGCTCCAACGCCTCGACCGGCAGGTTCGATGTGTTGGTCACATGCACATGAATGCCATCCAGCCCGTCAGCATCAGCGCGCGCCCCGCCCCCCCCGCCGATGGTTTCAAGGTACACCCAATACTGGCCCTTTTGCGGCCCCGATTGGCGCACACCGGAAAACACCGAAACCGTACAGGTTGAATTGGTACAGGCCGAAGCACGGGACGGCGCCGCCTGCGCCAATGCGCCCAGGATCAAATCGGCCACCCGCTGACAGGTTTGCACCCGCCCGTTCACCGCCGCCGGGTGGCTGCAATTCACGACCGACCCTTCGGGGGCGTTTACCGTGATTGCCCGCGCCAGGCCCGCATTGGGCAACACCGTGGGGTCAACCACCGATTTCACGATGTAATAGACGGTGGCAAGAAGCGCCGTGCGCGTCATGTTGATGCCCGACCGCACCTGTGGCGGGGCCTCGAAATCCAACGTGATGTCTTCGCCCGCGATGGTGATGGTCACGGCCAACGGCAGCGGTTCGTCGATATCCAGACTGTCAAACACGTCTTCAAACCGCCATGTGCCATCGGGCAGACCGGCCAGCCCGGCGCGCATTTTGCGTTCGGCATAATCCAGCAATGCCTGCCCCGAGGCCAGCACCGTTTCCACACCATAACGCGCGCATAATTCGGTAAAGCGGCGCACGCCGACCCGGTTGGCCGCCATTTGCGCACGCAGATCCGACAGACGTTCGCGCGGCACCTGACAATTCAGCAGGATCAGATCCTGCATGTCTTTTTGCAACTCACCCCCGCGGTACAGACGGATTGGCGGAATCCGCAGCCCCTCTTGATAGATATGGGCATGGCCGCGATCCACGAAATCGGAATGATGCGCCAGATTCACCGTCCAGGCGACCAATTCATCGTCAACGAAAATCGGCTGTGCCAGCACGATATCTGGCAAATGGGTGCCGCCGCCGCGGTAGGCATCATTGCCGACAAACACATCGCCCGGCGCCATATCGGCCGGATCGTGGGCGGCCAGGATCATCGGGATGAAATCCAGAAAGCTGCCCAGATGAATCGGGATATGTTCGGCCTGACACAGGGTGCGCCCCTCGCGGTCAAACAGGGCGGTGGAACAATCGCGCCGCTCCTTGATGTTGGTGGAATAGGACGCGCGCACCAATGCCTCGCCGGTTTCCTCAACGATTGAGGACAGCGCCGCGCCGATCACTTCGACGGTGATGGGATCAAGAGTCAGGCTCATGGCGCAAGCTCCAATATCAGATTGTCCAATGTATCGACACGGGCGCGCACGCCCGGCGGGATCAGCGTGGTCGTATCCATCTGATCAACGATGGCCGGGCCTGCAAACTCCATGCCGGGGCGCAATTTGTCGCGCGCATACAGGGCGGTGTCGCTGAAGGCGCGGGTTTCAGGATACCACACCTTGCGGGTGCCTGTCACCGCACCGCTGGCATCGGGATCGCCCAAGGGTTGTTCGGGCAGATCGGCCTTGTGCACAAGGCCCGCCGCCTCAACCCGGAAGGTGACACAGTTGATTTGTTCGCCCGGCACGGCAAAGCCATACATCCGGGTGTGCGCCTGCGCGAATGCGTCTTTCAACGTTTCAATGGCGGCGGCGTCCAGCACCCCATCGGGCACCGCAATCGGCAATTCGTGGTTCTGCCCCTCGTATCGCATATCAAGACGGCGGGTCAGGCGGCGCGCCTCGGGGGCGATCTGTTCATCTTCGAACCAGGCCTGGCCCTGTTGTTCCACATCGGCCAGGGCGGCGTTGATCGCGGACAGTGATCCCTCTTCCAGAGGCATCAGGCGGGTGGTGGAAAAATCCGCCCGCAGATCGGTAAGCAACAGGCCCATGGCGCATAAAATGCCCGGACTGCGCGGAATAATCACCTGCGCCATGCCCAGTTCCTGTGCCAACCGCACCGCATGCAGCGGCCCCGCCCCACCAAACGCCATCAGCGCATAGGCGCGCGGATCATGGCCGCGCTGCACCGAAATCACCCGGATCGCCTTGGCCATATTGGCCGACACCACCGAAAGGATGCCCTGTGCCGTATCCTCAAGCTGCATTCCCAACTGATCGGCCATCTTGCCAATCGCCTCAACCGCGAGATCGCGGCGCACCTTCATCCGACCATCCAGCAAATGGGTGGGGTTGAGGATTTGCAAAACGATATTGGCATCGGTCACGGTGGGCCGCGTGCCGCCCAGCCCGTAACACACCGGCCCCGGATCGGCACCGCCGCTTTCCGGCCCCACCTTCAGCAATCCGCCCGAATCGATGCTGGCGATTGATCCGCCCCCGGCCCCGACCGTGTGAATATCCAGCATCGGCGCCTTGATCGGATAGCCATGCACCGTGCTTTCGTTGGTCTGGGCCACATCGCCCCCCGCCATCAACGCCACATCCGATGATGTGCCGCCCATGTCAAAGGTGATGATGTCGTCAAACCCGGCCTTGGTGCCGATCGCCCGTGCCGCGACAACCCCGGTCGATGGCCCCGACAAAACCGCGCGCACCGGGGTAAGCGAGGCCACATCAAAACGCACAACGCCGCCGTTGGATTGGGTCAGATGCGGCGGCACCGTCAGGCCCATATCGGTAAACCGGGGCGAGAGGCGCGAAATATAGCGGTGCATGATCGGCCCGAGATAGGCATTGACCGTGGTGGTCGACAAACGCTCGAACTCGCGGAACTCGGGGGCGATTTCGTGACTGGCGCACAGGAACGCGTCGGGCAATTCTTCGGCCAGAATCGCCTTGGCCGCCTGTTCATGGGCCGGGTTGATGAACGCATAGAGAAAACAGATCGCCACCGCCTCGACGCCCTGTTCGCGTAACGCGCGAGCGGCGGCGCGCACGGCGTCGCCGTCCAGGGTTTCCGAGACTTCGCCGGTGTGCAACATCCGCTCTGCCACCTCAAACCGCAGATCGCGCGGGATCAGCGTGGGCGGTTTGGCGGCAAAGATATCATACAGGTCGGGGCGTTTCTGACGGCCGATTTCCAACAGGTCGCGAAACCCCTTGGTGGTAATCAAACCCACACGCGCGCCCGCCCCGGTGATCAGGGCATTGGTGGCCACCGTCGTGCCATGGCCCAGATAGGCAACAGCGGCGGCGCGATCTGTCGCCGCCACGGCGCGATTGTTCAGCGCCTCATCCACCCCTTGGGCAATGCCGCGCGACGGATCGTCCGGGGTCGATGCCACCTTCCACACCGCCACTTCGCCGCTGGCCTCGTCAAACAGGCATACATCTGTGAATGTTCCGCCGGAATCGACCCCGATGCGCCAGGTTCCGGGCGCTGTTACACCGTCTTTCATACTATGGCTCTTTCCTTGACAAACCCCGGGGGTGGCACAGGCACCGCGCCGAACTGAACATCAGAGTGCGACTTCGCGACGGACATGGCAAGTTATCCCTTGATGTGACGGGCCGGAGCATGGCCCAAGGATCATCGGGTGGGGCGGCGACGTCCAATCCAAAAGATTTGTGAGCGATAAGAATTTTCTTATTTGTCCCGACCCGCGCACATCGGGCAAGTTGCGCGCGCACCCCCGTGAAAGGATCATCGCCATGTCTCCCATTTCCTTCACCTGTGAAAAATCCCCGGCCAGCGGGCGGGGCGGTGTGGTTGTCACCAATCACCCCCTCGGGTCTGCCGCCGGATACGAGGTGCTGGCGGCGGGCGGCAATGCCATCGACGCCGCGGTCGCATCGCTGTTGGCGCTGTGCGTGGTTGAACCGATGATGGTGGGCATTGTCGGCGGTGGCATGGCCCATATCCGCCTGAAAGACGGGCGCCACATTGTCTATGACGGGATGGCACAGGCCCCCGGATCAACCCACCCGGAAATTTACGACCCCGTATCCGACACGCCGCCCAACCATATGGAAACGCGCCACCGCCGCTCGGCGCTTGGGCCATCGGCGGTGGCGGTGCCGGGCAATCTGGCGGCATGGTGCGCGATGCAGGCCGATCATGGCGCCCTGCCCTTTGGCGATGTCATTGCACCGGCCATCAAACTGGCCGAACGCGGCTTTGTGATCACGCCCTATCTGTCGGGTGCCATTTCCGAGGCGGCGGGCGATCTGGCGCGCGACCCGGTGATCGCAGATCTGCTGTTGCCCGGCGGCACCCCCCTGACGGCGGGGGATCGGTTGGTTCAGGGCGATTTTGCCGCCGCGCTGCGCCTGATCGAAACCGAAGGCGCCGCCGCATTGCACGGCGGGGCGTTGGGCGCGGCCCTGGCCGACAGTATCGCCACCGGCGGCGATGATGCCGGATGGCTGACCCAGGATGATCTGCGCGATTATCAGGTGAAACTGCGCGACGCGATCACCGGCACCTATCGCGGGTTTGATGTGGTCGGCCCGCCGCCGCCCGCGTCATCGGGCGTGCATATCGCGCAAATGCTGAACCTGTTGGAACATCACGATGTGGCGGGATTGGGCTTTGGCAGCGTTCAGGGCATGCACCTGATGGCCGAGGTGATCCGCATCGGGTTTGAAGACCGGCGCGCCGCCAGTGGTGACCCCGATTTCATCGATGTGCCGGTGGCGCGGCTGATTTCAAAGGAATACGGCACCGCATCCCAAAGCCGGTTGCGCAATGTCGCCGCACCCGCCCCGATTGCGGGCGGCGGATATGAAAGCGCCGACACCACCCATATCACCGTGGCCGATGGCATGGGCAATGTGGTGTCTGCCACCCACACGATCAACGGCATTTTCGGCGCGCGCTATATGGTGCCGGGCACCGGGATGATCCCCAACAATTACATGATGAATTTCGACCCGCATCCGGGGCGCGCCCTGTCGGTGGCGCCGGGCAAACGGGTGCCCACATCGACCGCGCCGATGATGGTGTTGAAAGACGGCGCCATGGCCTGGGCCTTGGGCCTGCCGGGGGGGTTGCGGATTTTCCCATCGGCGTTGCAGGCCATCGTCAACCTGATTGACCATGAAATGCCCTTGCAACGCGCCATCGAGGCCCCGCGCCTGTGGACCGAGGGCCACGAACTGGAAATCGAAACCGGGTTTGAACCGATCCGGGCCGATCTGGCCGATCTGGGCCACAAGGTGCGCGTCATGCCCCATGTGGGCGGCGGAATGAACGCGATTGCCTTTCATCACGACGGCACAATGGAGGGCGCGGCCTGTTGGCGCGCCGATGGCACCGTGGCCGCATTGGGCGGTGGGCGGGCCCGCCCGGGCATCAAATTCTGGCCCGGACGCGCCCCCGATGACGACCCTGTAAAGGACTGAGCGTCAGCGCAGGATCGCCGCGATATTGCCACCATCCACGGTGGCAACATTGCCGGTGGTGCGCCGCGCCAGCGCCTGGGCCAGAAACGCCTCGGCCACATCGCGCGCAGTGACTTCCTGGCGCAACAGATTGCCCGCCATGTAATCGGCCACACTGACGCCGCGCGCCGAAGACCGGTTGGCAATCATGTCACCGTCCAACAATCCCGAACGGATGCGATCGGCATTCACCGCGTTTGAACGCACCCCGATTGCGCCATATTCCAACGCATACTGGCGCGACAGGAACAGTGTCGCCGCCTTGGCCAACCCATAGGCGCCAAAATTCGCGCCCGGATTGATCGCCTGTTTCGATGTGTTGTACAGCAGACAGCCCCCGGTGCCCTGGGCCTTGAACACCGCAATCGCATGTTGCGACACGGTTTGGTGACTGAAAAAATTCAGCTCGAAACTTTTGCGCAGAATGGCATCGTCGAGATCGCCAATCGCCCCTTCCCATGCGGCGCCTGCATTGGAGACCACAATATCCAACCCGCCATAGCGGCGCGATATCGCGTCAAACGCCGATGCCACGCTTTGCGGATCGGTCACATCACAGGCCAGCGCCAGATGGTTGCCCGACAGCGATTGCGCCACCTCTTGCGCCTTGGACAGGTCCAGATCGGCCACCACCACCTGTGCGCCCTGCTCTGCAAAAACCGCACAGGTGGCCGCGCCAATCGCCCCTGCCCCGCCCGTGACCAGAACAATCTGCCCATCCAGGGGCCGCTTTTTCGCGCTGGCCAGTTTCGCCTGTTCCAGTGACCAATATTCCAGCTTGAACAGTTCGCCCATCGACACCGGGTGAAACGCGCCGTGCCTTTCGGCATTGGCCACGGTTTCGATGAATATCTCGCCCACATCCGCCGCAATCGCCGCGTCTTTGCCGGTGCGCCCGAATCCGATCAGACCAAAGCCCGGGATCAGGGCAAGGCGCGGCATCGGGTCCAGCATGGTGCGCGCCACATCATCGGCGGAATCATGTTCGGTGAAATAGGCGGTATAATCGGCGATAAAGGCATCAACTGCCGCCTGCGCGCGCTGTTTGAAGTCATCCAGTTTGCCGGCTTCGGGCACAGGCAGGATCACCGGCTTGTTCTTGATCCGGATCGACAGATCCGGGGTCGGCATGCCGCGGGTGGCAAAATCGGCCAGATCGGCGGCATCGACAAAATCGCGAATGTGGGCATCGGTGCGGTAATCACAGATGAACCGGTTGAATTCGCCCTCGCCCAATGCCTCGGCCACGATCCCGCGCACGATCGGCAAAACGTTTTCCGGGGTTGCGATCTGTGCCGGCAAATCGGCCTTTGGGAAGGATGTGAATTTCTGGTGGGTGGCGACATAATCTTCGGCGGCGCTGACCGCGTCGATCATCAGATCATAAGCCCCCTTGGCCGTTTGCGCAAAAGTGAAGATTCCGTGTTTGTCCAGGATCAGACCATCAACATCGGGGTTTGCCTCGTACACTTCGGCGGCCTTTTTCGCCAGATCGAAACCGGGCATGATATAGGGCACAAATCCAAAGCGCGGGCCAAACACCTGTTGCGCCAATTCGGCTGAATTTTCCTGATCGATCACCGCCAGCACGGCGGTTGAATGGGTGTGATCGACAAATTTATGAGGAATGAAGGCATGCAACAATGCCTCGACCGACGGGTTGGGCGACCCTGAGTAAATCAGGTTCGACCGCTGCAACTCCACCATCATCTCATCGGACAGGGCGTCAAAATTCCGGGTGCGCAACAATGGTTCCAATTTCACCGCAGGCAGACCCGCCGGTTCGATCACGCCCATGTCCCACCCGCTGCCTTTGACGCACAGAACATCCCAGTTCTGCCCGCCAATATCGGTGGCCGTGGTTTTGACCGACGTATTGCCACCGCCATGCAGCACCAGTTGCGGCACACGGCCCAGCAACCGGGTGGTATAGACCCTGAGTGCGAGATCCTCGTTGACGCCCGATTTTCCCAGCTCTTCGATCAGGGCGGTGGCGTCGCGATCATTCCAGTTGTTCTGCATGTTCATCTTTCATCAATTCAAAGCGCGCGGTGGTGCCATGACCCCGGCCGCGGCTTTCTTTTCAGCCTTGGGCGTTTGCCCGTTTCAACAGCAATCGGGCGGTGTCATCACAGGTGGCCAGATGGGTGGCATACCCGCCCCGGATCGCGGCCAGCATCGGATCGACCCGTTTGCGCCCCGACCCGACCAAAAGCCCCATTTCCTTGTTCTTCATCTTGTCCAGCGTGATGCCGATCATCCGCTCTTCCACCGGGGTGGGCATGTGCACGCCGTTTGCATCAATCAGCCGCCCGCAGATCACGCCCGTGGCGCCGCGTTTCTTGTAGCGTTCCAACTGTTCAAAATTCATCAGCCCGGTTTTCAGGATGTGACTGTCTTCATTGCAGGTGCCGCAGGCGAAAATCGTCTTGTTGCAATTGGTCACCGCCGCCATCTGTTCAACAATCACAGGTTCGGCCAAAAGCCGCTGTGCCAGTTCCTTGTCCGACAACAACAGCGGCACATGCAGGTTCACGCAATGGGCCCCGAACTGGCGCGCCAGCATCGCCGAACATATTTCGGCGGCAAACCCTTTTGAGGCCGGGCGCGACCCGACCAGTTGCACGATTTCCAGATCCTCGATCACCTGGCTTGAGGCGGCTTCGGACACCTGAAATATCGTCTCGCCCCAGGCAACGCCCAGACGGTCGCCCTTGGTCAACAGATGCGGCAGCCAGTCGGCGGTCATTTTCGCCACCCGCGCGGCCGTATCCGCCCCCGAAGACGGCGCGATGCTCACCTCTTTCAACCCAAAGGTATCGGCCACCCGGCGCGCCAGTTCGTGTTCGGTGAAAATGCCCGGATCAAGCGAGATCCTGATATATCCCCGCTTGCGCGCCTCTGACAGGTAATTCACCACCGAGGCCCGTGAAATCCCCAGTTTCCCGGCGATCTCACTTTGGTTCAGGCCCTCGTGATAATAACACCACGTGGTGTCAAGAATGGCCCGCTCCTGACGGTCCAATCTTATGTCATCACTTGGCCGGGGCGCATTGTCGGGCACATCAGCCGCCCGGTTTTTGCGTCTGCGCCGCCTTGGCCAGATCGGGAAACAGCGCTTGCAATCCTTCGGTGCTGGCCTTGGCCACGCCGCGTTCGGTGATCAGCCCGGTCACCAGATGGTTTGGCGTCACGTCAAAGGCGGGGTTGCCGCCCGGCGTGTCATCGGGGGTGACTTGCACCATTTCGATGCTGCCATCCGGCAGTTTGCCCTGCACATGGGTGGTTTCGCGCGCATCGCGTTCCTCGATCGGAATATCGGCGACACCATCGGCGATGGTCCAATCAATCGTCGGTGAGGGCAGCGCAACATAGAACGGCACGTTGTTGGCGTGCGCCGCCAGCGCCTTGAGATAGGTGCCGATCTTGTTGCACACATCGCCCCGGCTGGTGGTTCTGTCGGTGCCGACAATCACCATATCAACCATGCCATGTTGCATCAGATGGCCACCGGCATTGTCAACGATATAGGTATGGGGCACGCCGTGGCGGCCCAATTCCCAGGAGGTGATCGCGCCCTGATTGCGGGGCCGGGTTTCATCGACCCAGACGTGAATCGGGATGCCGGCATCATGGGCATGATACATCGGGCTGGTGGCGGTGCCCCAATCGACCGTTGCCAGCCATCCGGCATTGCAATGGGTCAGAATGTTGACCGGTGCGCCGTCTTTCTTTTTCGCCGCAATCTCGCGGATCAGGGCCAGACCGTGCTGACCGATCTGCGCATTGATGCCCACATCTTCGTCGGCGATTTCATGGGCCAGCGTCAACGCCGCATCGGCGCGCTGATTTTCCGGCAGGGGCAGCAACGCATCCTTGCACCGGTTCAACGCCCACCGCAGGTTCACCGCCGTGGGGCGGGTGGCGTTGAAATACGCCCAGGCCTTTTCGAAATGGTCATTGGACGGGTCGATTTTCATCGCCAGGGCCATGGCATAGGCCGCCGTCGCGCCGATCAACGGCGCCCCGCGCACCCGCATTTCAACGATGGCGGCGGCAAATTCCTCCATCGTGGTGACGGGTTGGGTGCGGAAATCATGGGGCAACCAGCGTTGATCGATGATTTCCAGAACTGCGGTATCCGAATTCCACCAAAGCGACCGATAATGTTTTCCGTTCACCTTCATAGGATATCTCCTGCGTTAAATCGTTCGGCCATTGCGATCAAAGATGCGACATCCCTGACGGTTTCGGCATTTTGGATAAGCTCGACGCCCATCATGATATTGCGCGCCTCAAGCGGGGCGCGCACGGCGGTGTCGGTTATGGTTTCGAAATCGGCGTTATGGGCCAATGACAGAACGCGGCGCAGCATCTCAATGCCGCAAAACGCAAAGGCATCTTCGTAAATCTGGCGCAGCACGTCCTCACAGGCGGCGTCGGAACTGTGGCCCTGATCCTCGAACAGGGTGGCGGGATACAGGATGCCGGTGCGTTCGGTTTTCCACAGATGGCGGAATTCGGTATCGAAATGTTCGAAAATCTCGCGGATCTGATCAAGGATCCAGCCCTGATATCCACCCAGATCGGCAGCACTGCGATGGGCGGGCTGACTGAAATACGCCATCAGGAAATTGGCGGTCAGCATCCCGATATCAAACCCCATCGGGCCGTATTGCACGAATTCGGGGTCAATCACCCGGCTGTCATCATCGGTCGACATGATCGATCCGGTGTGCAGATCGCCATGCAACATGGTTTCGGTGTTCGAGATGAATTTCATCATCATCGCCTGCACCCGGGTTTTCAGCGCCACATCACCGCGCAGTTTTTCAACCACCGGGGTCAGTTCGGGGGTGTGGTGGTTCAGCTCGGCCTCGTGATAGGGGGCGGTGAATACCAGGGCTTCAGAAATCGCCGGAATCGCCACATTGCCCGCAAACAGCGCGACATCGGCCTTTTTGTCACCGCTGGCCATGCACAGTTCGGAACCGCGAAACGCGGTGCGCGCACAAAATTCGCCCATGGTGCGTGACAGGTTTGCAACCCGTTCCCCGGCAATCAGTTTGCCGCGCAAAATGATGTGGGGCGCAAGATATTCCATGATGATCAGCGCCTGATCGCCGTCAAAATGAAACACCTGCGGCACGCTGCCCGGATCGCGCTGTTGCTGACGGATCAACGCCTGATTTTCATAAAACGCGCGGTACAAAGGCAGCGGCCAGGAATCCCCGACCAGCCGCACATAGGGCAATGCCTGTTTCACGATCACGGTGCCCTTTGGCCCGTTCAGAATGAACACCAGGTTCAGGTTGCCATCGCCAACCTCTTTCACCTGCCATTGCGATGTATCGGCCCCCACCCGGTCGGTCACGGCGGCAATGGAATTCAGCCGCGCGGCCAGGGTGTCGGCCGACAGCTCTTGATAGGTGCTCGCTTTTTCCATGGTGTACCTCCTGCCCCACAAAAAACCCAACAATAGCCATTTGTCAAGGCCGTTGACAAATGGGTAAACCGGCGTCACGATGCCCCCAACACACGGCACATCGCCATGGGAGGAACAATGACGTCAGCCGTCTTGACAGTTGAAGGTGTTCGAAAAAGCTTTGGTCGCAACGCGGTTTTGAAAAACGTCGCCCTGTCGCTGGATGCGGGCACGGTTACTGTTCTGATGGGGGCGAACGGCGCCGGAAAATCCACATTGGTCAAGGCGATTTGCGGCATTCACGGGCTGGACGGGGGCGAAATGCGCCTGAGCGGCGCGCCCTATGCCCCCGCCACTGCCGCCGATGCCCTGTCCCAAGGGGTGGTCGCGGTGCATCAGAATATTGATGACGGGGTGATTCCCGATCTGGATGTGGCAACCAACCTGATGCTGGATCAGCTGACAAAACCGGGCGCTAAGACATTCGTGCGCGACCGGGTGTTGCGCGCGCAGGCGGGCGAAATTGCCCGGTCCATGGGCCTGAAGATGGATGTCAAAACCCGGGTCAGCGATCTGAACGTGGCCGACCGGCAGTTGATTGCCATCGCCCGCGCCATGGCCCGCGCGCCCAAGGTTCTGATCCTGGATGAACCCACCTCATCCCTGTCGGCCACCGAGGCGGATCGTTTGTTCGGGTTCATTGACCGGTTGCGCGCGCAGGGTGTGGCGATCTTGTATATCTCGCACCGGATGTCGGATATCCGGCGGATTGCCGACCGCATCATCTCCATGCGCGACGGGCAGGTGTCGGGCACGTTCGAGGGCGCACCGCTGGATTACGAAGGCGCGGTCACGGCGATGCTGGGTCACAAGATGACCGATGTGAACATCACCCCGAAAACCGGCGGTGCCGCGGTTCTGGAAATTGAAAACCTGTCGTTGCGCCCCGGTTGGCCCACGTTCAACATCACCGCCCACAAGGGCGAAGTGATCGCAATCACCGGATTGCTGGGCAGCGGCAAAAGCCAACTGGCCGATATCATCTTTGGCCTGCGCAAACCCGCGGCCGGCACGATGAAGATCAACGGCGCGCCCTATGATCCGGCCAATGCCAATGGCGCCATCGCCGCCGGCGTTTACATGTCACCCAAGGATCGCGGCAACAACGCCGTGGTGCCCGCCTTCAACATCACCGACAACATGAGCCTGCCGTTTCTGCGCGCCTTCAGCACGCTGTCATTCATCCGCCAGACCCAACAGCGCCGCGCCACCACCGACATGATCGACCGGATCGGCGTGGTCTGCCAATCACAGGACGATGGCATCGGCACCCTGTCGGGGGGCAACCAGCAAAAGGTGATGATCGGGCGCTGGTTGCTGAAACCCAGTCAGGTGTTGCTGCTGGATGAACCGTTTCAGGGTGTCGACATCGGCGCGCGACGCGACATCGGCCGCCACATCCGCGAAACCGCAGGCGAGCGCGCAACATTGGTTTTTGTTGCCGAAATCGACGAAGCCATCGAAATTGCCGACCGCATCATTGTGCTGAACGAAGGCAATCTGGTGGGTGAACATGAAAATTCGAATCTGGATCTGGCCGCGCTGGTGGCCCAGATCACGGGCGAAAAAGCTGCATGAGGAACGACACGAATGGGCACTGAAGGCACGCGATCCTTTGCCATAAAATATGGCTTCATCCTTTTGCTGGTGGGGCTGTCGGTTTATTTCAGTCTTTCGGCCTCGGGGTTTTTCAGCGCCCGTTCGGCGGTGTTCGTGTTTCAATCGGTGGCCATCACCGGCATTCTGGCCCTGGGCGTGACCTGCACGCTGGTGGTTGACGGGTTTGATCTGTCGATCGGGTCGGTTGCCACATCGGCGCTGATGCTGTCGGCCTATTCCATGGTGATCCTGGAACAGCCCGCCTATGTCGCGGTTTTGCTGTGTCTGGCGATGGGGGCATTTGTCGGACTGATCAACGGATTGCTGATCGTGAAAATGAAGGTGCCCGATCTGTTGGCCACCCTTGGCATGATGTTTTTGCTGATCGGTCTGCAACGCATCCCCACCCAGGGCAATTCCATCGCCACCGGCATGAGCCTGCCGGACGGCACCAATGCCGAAGGCACGTTTTCGGCGGCGTTTCTGTGGCTGGGGCGGCACCGGTTTGATTTCTTTCTTGAACGGCTGATCCCGGTTCCCGTGGTCATCTTTATTCTGGTGGCGCTGGCGATCTGGATATTCCTTGAATTCACCCGCCATGGCCGGTTGATGTATGCCATCGGGTCAAACCAGCGGGCGGCAGAGCTGGTCGGGGCGAATGTGCAACGTTACAAGATCCTGGCCTATATGATTTCCGGCGTCACCGCGTCGATTGGCGGCATCCTGCTGGCGGCGCGTCTGGGGCGGGGCGATATTGCCTCGGGCAACAACCTGTTGCTGGACAGCGTCGCCGCCGCCCTGATCGGATTTGCGGTGCTGGGCGCGGCACGGCCCAATGCCTTTGGCACGGCCATCGGCGCGCTGTTTGTCGGGATTTTGCTGCAGGGCATGACGATGATGAACGCGCCCTATTATACCCAGGACTTCGTCAAGGGCGCGGTTCTGGTCTGCGCGCTGGTCTTTACCTTTTATCTTTCGTCCAAAAGTGCGACGGCGCGAAAAGCCTGAAACCTCAGATAAACCCATGGGAGGATTTAATATGCTGAGAAGAAACATGATCAAACTGGTCGGGGCCGGAGTATCGGTTCTTGCCACCGGCAGCGCGGCCTTTGCCGCCGATATGCCCGCCCCCTTTGACAATCCCGGCGATGTAAAGATCGCGCTGGTGCGGTATCTGTCGACCGGCGATTTCTTTCAATCATATCTGTCGGGCGTGGAAACACAGGCCGCCGCCCTTGGCGTTGACCTGCGCGTTCTGGACAGCCGCCAGGATGCCGCGCTTCAGGCCGATATGGTCGATCAGGCGATTGCCCTTGGCGTGGATGGCATCATCATTCAGCACGGCCTGACCGAATCCATCAAAGAGGTCGCACAACGCGCGCTGGATGCCGGGATCAAGGTTGTCGCCTTTGACGTTAACGTTGAAAATCCGGCAATTCCGCAGATCGAACAATCCGATTACCTGCTAGGCAAACTTGCCCTTGATCAGGCATTGGAAGACAACGGCGATGCGTTTACCGCCGGATATGTCTATGTGCCCGGCATTGCCCCGCTGGACCGGCGCGATGTGGCCTGGAAGGAATTCAAAGAGGCCAATCCAAACGTCACCGAAGCGGCCATGTTCGGCACGCTGGATAACCCCATCGCCAATGCCGTCGCCAATCAGGCGCGCTCGGTTCTTCAGGCCAACCCGACCATCAACGTGGTGTTTGCCCCGTTTGACGAATTCGCCAAGGGCGTGAAAATCGCCGTGGACGAGGCCGGGCTGACCGACGATATCGATATCTATTCGGCTGACGTATCCACCGCCGATATTTCGGCAATGCGCGAACCCGGCTCGGCCTGGGTGGCGACCGTGGCCACCAACCCCGCCGTGGTCGGCGAGGTTTCGGTGCGCACACTGGCGCTGATGCTGGCGGGCGAAACCCCCGATGCATCGGTCGTGGTGCCGCCCACATTGATCACGCAGAAATTCCTCAACGACAACGACATCAAGAACATGGATGAGCTGGGCGCGAAAATGCCCCAGTTCCAGCATGCCGATGTTTCGGTCGCGGACTGGATCGCGCTGCCACAGCGTTAATCACACCCCGCCCCAAGGCCGCGCGCGGCCTTGGGACACCCGGCCACCCCCCATGATCCATCAGAAATCCAAGTCAAAGGCGAAGCTATGCGAAACAGGAAAACCACGGAAGACGTCGCATTGGGGATCCGGCGGCGGGTGTTTGAACATTCCATGCGCAACAATGGCGGGTATCTGTCACAGGCCTGTTCGGCGGGCGAACAGCTGGCATGGCTTTACAACGAAGAATTGAATCTGGGCGATCCGACCCTGCCGATGATCCCCAAACCATTTGCCGGCGTGCCCTCGGCCGACAACCCCGATTATCACACCGGCGCCGGATATAACGGCCCGTTCGACCCCCAGTATGACCGCCTGTTCATCGCCCCCGCCCATTACGCGCTGGTCGCCTATGCCACCCTGATCGAAGTCGGGCGCATGGCCCCCGAGGGGTTGGAAATGTTCAACCAGGACGGATCATCGGTTGAAATGATCGGCGCCGAACATTCGCCGGGCATGGAGGTGCACAACGGCACCCTGGGCATCGGCCTGTCCACCGGCGCGGGTCTGGCCTATGGCCGCAAGTTGAAAAAGGAAACCGGGCGCACCTGGGTTTATATGTCTGACGGCGAAGTGCAGGAAGGCCAGACATGGGAGGCGGTGCAGGCCGCCAGTTTCCATGGCATCGACAATCTGTATGCGATCATGGATGTCAACGATCAGCAATGCGATGGCGCCATGGACAGCGTGATGGAGGTGGGCGATCTGAAAGCCAAGTTCACCAATTTCGGCGCGGTCTGCGTTGAAATCGACGGCCATGATATCGGTGCCATGCGCGACGCGGTGAACGAACCGCATGCGGGCAAACCGTTGATCATTCTGGCGCGCACAAACCCGTTTCATTCCATGGCAATATTGGAAGAACGGTTCCCGCGCCTGCACTATGTGCGTTTCAAATCCGAAGACGAACGGTCGCGCATGAACATTTCAATTGCAAAGGATCTGGGCGTTGATCCGATTGATTACAATCACTGATCCCACGCCCCCTTTGATGCATAATTTACGGAGCCTCTAATGGTAGAAATGGTATCACGCCCCTATGCGTCTGCTTTTGAAAAATTCGCAGCGGGCAATCCTGACATTCTGTGCCTGTCGGCCGATCTGACATCGTCTTGTGAAATCGACGGGTTTCGGGATCGTCACCCCGATCAATTCCTGTCCATGGGCATGGCCGAACAAAACATGATGAGCTTTGCAGGCGGTCTGGGTCTGGCCGGGTTTCGCCCGTTCATCCACACCTTTGGCGTGTTCATGTATCGCCGCCCCTATGATCAGTTGATGGCCTCCATCGCCTATCCCCGGCGCAAGGTGCGGATGATGGGGTTCTTGCCCGGCATCACCACGCCCGGCGGCATGACCCACCAATCCATCGAAGATATCGCCGTCATGCGGTCGATTCCGAACATGACGATCCTGGAAACCGGCGATGCCACCGAAGTCGAAAGCATCTGCGAGGCCGCCGATTCAATCGATGGCCCGGTCTGGTGCCGGGTGTTGCGCGGATCGGTGCCGCGCCTGTTTGACACCCCGATCAAGGTGGGCGAAATGCGGGTTCTGTCCGAAGGCGACGATGTGCTGGTTGTCACCGCCGGCATCACCACCGAGGAAGCGATGCGCGCCCGCTCGGCGCTGAACAACGCCGGTCTGTCGATCCGTCATATCCATCTGCACACGATCAAACCGTTCGATCACAAACAACTTCTTGATCATATCGGGTCAGTGAAACACGGGGTGGTGACGTTGGAAAACCATGTCACCGAAGGCGGCATCGGATCATTGGTGGCCGAAACCATGGCCGATGCCGGGGTTGGCAAACGTCTGGTGCGGCTGGGGTTGAAAGACACCTATGCCCATGGCGGATCGCGCGCCTATCTGATGCGCTATTACGGGTTGGATGCGCTGGCCCTTGTCGGTGGAATAGAAGACCTCACCAATCAGAAATTCGGCATCACCGAACAGGATATGGAGGCCGCCCGGGTCGACGATGTGCATTCTCTGGTCAAGGCCGAAGCGCTGTAATGGACAGATATCGCGTCACCTACCGCCTGTTTGCCGCCTCGCAATCCGACGCCGAAGACTTCGCACAGGCCATCGCGGTGGAAAACACCGTGGAAATCCCGCGCGACATCGTGCCGGCGGGCTATATCGAAGATGTGGTTCTGGGGCGGGTGGAACCCGTGCGCCCGGAAACCGATGAAACATGGCTGGCGACAATCAGCTATCACATCGATGCCTCGGGCGCGGAATTGCCACAACTGTTGAATGTGATCTTCGGCAATGCCTCGATCCTGAAGGGCGTGAAACTTGTCGGGTTCGATTTCAACGCCGATGTGCGCGCCCGCTTTCCCGGTGCGCGGTTCGGCGCGGCGGGGCTGCGCGCCCTGATCGGCAAACCGGCGGGTGGCTTTGTCTGTCCGGTGATCAAACCCCAGGGATCAACCAGCCGCGCCTTGGCCGAGTTGTGTTATCAAACCGCGCTTGCCGGGGCCGATATCATCAAAGAGGATCACGGCCTGTCCAATCAGCCCAACGCGCCCTTCAAAGAGCGTATCCCCCTGTGCGCCGAAGCGGTGGCAAAGGCCAATGCACAGCGCAAGGCCAATGGCGACACCACACAGGCCGTGTATCTGCCCAATATCGGCGGACATGCAAACGAGGTTGAGGATCTGGCATTTTTCGCCAAGGAACACGGTGCGCAAGGGGTGCTGTTGATCCCCGGCCTGTTCGGGCTGGACACAGTGCAGCGTTTGGCGCGCAATGATGCGTTCGGCCTGCCGATCATGGTGCATCCGTCGTTTTCGGGGCCAATGTACCTGTCGCGCGATACCGGCTATTCCCACGGCTGTTACCTGGGCGGTCTGATGCGCCTTGCCGGGGCCGATATCAGCGTGTTTCCCAATTACGGGGGCCGCTTTGGGTTCAGCAAACAGGAATGCCTTGAAATCGTCGACGCCTGCACATCGCGCACCGGCATTGGCCCCGCGATCCTGCCCAGCCCCGGTGGCGGCATGAACCTTGAGCGGTTGGGCGATATGTACCAGACCTATGGCGATGACTGCGTCTATCTGTTGGGCGGATCGCTGTTGCGCGCGGGCGACCGGATCGGCGAGGCCATCAGATCGATGGTGGGGGCGTTGAACGGGCCGCACGCCTAGGGGTGGTAAAACACCTCTTGCATCGGCGCCCACCATTCGCCTTTTTCAACGCTGTCCAACTGGCGCTGGCAGGGGCCACAAAAGCCCCACCAATCCTGGGTGATCGGGTCTGACGCCATGTTGGCGGCGTCGGCCTCCCAATCATCGCCGTGGTATTCGAAATGCGAAAACAACAGGTTTTCAGGCTCGCGCAGGTAAATCACATAGTTGCGAATGTTGCATTGGGTGATCTTTTCCAACACGCCGGGCCAGGCATCGGCGTGCAGGCGTTTGTATTCTTCGATTTTTTCGGGGCGAATACCAATCACCCCTCCCATTCTGATCATGGTGCATCCTTTCGCAGATCGACATTGAATTCATCAATCGCCCGGGCGCGCAACGCGTCGTGATCCCAATCAATGCCAAGGCCCGGGGTTTCCGGCGCATGGGCCATGCCATTCGCGATATGTAATTTATCGCCGACGATCTCATCCAATTGCGGAATATATTCCACATAACGCCCGTTTTGCACCCCGCACACCAGACTGACATGCAATTCCATCAAAAAATGCGGGCAGACCGGCAGATTGAAACATTCTGCCATATGCGCCACCTTCAGCCACGGGGTGATGCCGCCAATCCGGCCCACATCCACCTGAATGATCGATGCCCCGTCGCGTGCGATATATTCGGCGAAATGGCGCACCGAATACAGGCTTTCGCCCACCGCCACGGGCATCGCCGCCGCGCGCGCCAGATCGACGTGGCCCTGTATATCATCAGCGGGCAAGGGTTCTTCGATCCAGGCCAGATCATAGGGGCGCAACACCTCGGCCCGACGGCGCGCGGTATCGCGGGAAAACGCCTGATTGGCGTCGGTCATGATTTCGTATTCCGGCCCCATGGCCGCGCGCAGCGCGCCAATACGCGCCGCATCTTCGCCCGGTGTGGGTTTGCCGATTTTCACCTTTGATCCGGTGAATCCCTTTTCGCGGGCGGCCAAGGCATCGTCAATCAATGCCTCGGCGGGAATGTGCAACCACCCGCCTTCGGTGGTGTAACAGGGCGCGGCCGGGCGCGCGCCCCCGGCCATGCGCCACAACGGCAGACCCGCCTTGCGACAGCGCAGATCCCACAGCGCCGTATCAATCGCCGCCAAAGCGATTGAGGTGATCGCGCCGATGGTCGTGGCATGGGTGAAAAATTCCAGATCGTGCCAAATCGCTTCAACCGCGCTGGCATCCTGGCCCATCAGGCGCGGGCACAGATGATCGGCCAACAGCCGCATCACCGATGACCCACCCGTACCGATGGTATAGGAATACCCAATCCCCACCGCGCCATCACTGTCGGTGATCCGCACCATCGGGGTTTCCTGACTGACGAAACTCTGAATTGCATCGGTGCGTTTGACCTGTGGCACCAGATCGACCATCGACAATTCTATGCGTTCAATGCGGGCCATATGGCCTCCTTTCGCCGCTTATCCGGGCAGGTTGTAAAAACGCCGCGCATTGGCATGGCCGATCTGCGCCTGTTCATCGCCCGACAGATCGGCCAAAAATTGTTGGGTCAGATCAAGCCAGCCGCGCAAACCCGGCCCCAGATCGACCACCGGCCAATCCCCGCCCCAAATCAGACGCGTCGGGCCAAACAGGCCGATCACCGTATCGGCCACAGCGCGCAGCGGGTCGTCCGGCCCGGCATCACCGGGCACATAGGCGGAAAAGCCGGAAAATTTCACATGCAGATTGGGCAATTCGGCCAACCGCGCCATGCCCGCGCGCCAGGCGTCAAATTCACCCGCCTGCATGTTGTTGCTGCCGCAATGATCCAAGATAAACGCCACATCCGGGCAGGCGCGCACCAGATCACCGGCAATATCCAACTGGCGCGCCGCACAGCATAAATCCACCGGCAGGCCCGCCGCGCCGATCTTGCGAATATTGGCGCGGTAGGTTTCGCTTTGGCTCATCGCGTCGGGCATGGTTTGCATCAACCGGCGAAACCCGACAACGCCCAGATCGCCGCATTCTTCCAGCCAGGCATCGAACCCATCATCGGTTTCGGGCCGACAGGCGGCAATCTGACCCAGCATCGGCAAATCACCGCCCTGCCCGATCATGCCAGACACCAGGCGCGCCTCGGCCTTATAATCGGCCTCATCCACGCCGGTTTCCATGAACACCGTCGCCGTCACACCGCGCCCGTCCACCAGGGCGGCATAATCGGCGCGGGTGAAATCCCCGGCCAGTTCGGGGATGTCGTCGGTCCAGCCATATCCCAGTTTATCGCGCAAAATCAGATGTTGATGGGTGTCGATCAATTGCATGGCTTATTCCTCAAATTCTGCAGGCAGGGCCAGATCATCCAGCGCGGGCCAGATGGTATCGGGCACCGATCCGGCGAACAAATCCATGTTGCGCGTCAGGCTCGATGGTTTTGCCGTCCCGATCAGAACACTGGCCACCACCGGATTGCGCAGCGGAAAATGCAGCGCCGCCTGCGCCAATGGCACATCATAGTCGCGCACCACCGCTTCCATTGCGCGCACCTTGTCCATGATGTCGGGCGCGGCTTCGGTATAGTTGAACGTGGCACCGGGTTTGGCCCCCGTCGCCATGATGCCCGAATTGAACACGCCGCCGACAATCATCATCGTGCCGCTGTCTTCGCACATTTTCATCAACCGCCCCGTGGCCGAACGATCCAGCAAGGAATAGCGCCCCGCCATCAGCAAACAATCCAGCCGCACCCGCTCCATCACATTGATACAGGCCGACACTTCGTTCACGCCCAGCCCATAGGCCGAGATTTTGCCCGCCGCCTTTAATTCCTCCAGCGCGCGAATCCCGCTGGTGGCAAAGGTTTCCAGATGGGCCTGATATTGCTCGTCCGTGTCAAACGATCCGCTTTCCAGATCATGCACATACAATATGTCAACCGAAGGCAGGCCCAGCCGCGCCAGGCTGTCTTCATGGCTGCGCATGATCCCGTCATAGCTGTAATCATAGTTGATCGAAAACGGCAAAGCCTCGACATAGCCGGTATCGGTGGGCGGGCCATCGGGCGAGGGGCGCAAAATCCGCCCCACCTTGGTTGAAATCACGAAATCGGCGCGCGGTTTGGATTGCAGAAAATCGCCCGTGCGCCGCTCTGACAGGCCGTGGCCGTAAAACGGTGCCGTGTCGAAATACCGGATGCCCGCATCCCATGCGGCGGCCAGCGTCGCAATCGCATCGGCCCGCTCAACGGGTCGGTACAGGTTGCCAATTCCGGCCCCGCCAAACGAAATTTCGCTAAGGGATAATCCGGTGTCGCCCAATTTACGAGTCTGCATGATCTGTCCTTCCTTGATGGCCGTCAAAACGGCAATTCCTTGCGGCGATCCTCGGGCATCTGATCGAGGATCACAAATACCATATCCAGATGTTCGGCCAAGGCCGCCTCGGCCGCGGCGCCGTCGCCCCGCTCCAACGCATCGATGACCGCACTGTGTTCGGCCACCACGACCGCCAAGCGATCCATATGCGCCCAGTAATAATGAAACCGCACCAACGCGGTATAGGCGGTGTGGATCGCCGTCCAAACCCCCATCCGCCCCGACAATTGCGCCAATTCGCGGTGAAATGTCTCGTCCAGCGCCAGAACCCTGTCGGCGTCGCAATCGGCCAGTGCTGAGTCCTGATCGGCCAGAACCCGGCGCATCTGCGCGGTCATCTCGGGTGTCCAGCGCGGCGCGGTTTCGCGCAACAGCGCCAATTCCAAAGACCGGCGCACAAAATGGCTATCGTGCAGCTGATCCATATGCAGCGCGGCCACATAGCTGCCCCGCTGGGGCGAGACATCCACCAACCCCTCTTCGGCCAAACGCTGAATCGCGGCGCGCACCGGGCTGCGCGAGATGGCAAACTGTTGGCACAGTGAATTTTCGCTGATCGGGGTGCCGGGGGCCAGACGCACGCCGATGATCGCGGCGCGCAACAACCGGTGCACCCGGTCGGTGACCGACACCCCCGGATCAGGGTCAAGTTGCAGCGCCGCCAGACCCGTGGGCGCGCCCGCCTCTGCCCCGGATTTTGCCAAACCGTCGTCCCGCATGTCGCCCCCCAGGTTAAAAAATAAACTCTGTGCTTGCCCCATGGTAACTTGGATACTAGTGTTCAGTAGGCATTTGCAAGCCGGGAGTGAGGGCGCCCAAACAGCCCTTTGCGAAATGGGAGGTAAGAATGAAAACATATATCCACGCCATCACCATGGCCGGGCTGTTTGGCACCGCCGCCGCCACATCGGCCCTGGCCGCCGATGACAGCCGGTTTGGCCTGATTCCCGGTGGTCCGCACCCGTATTTTTCCGCCTGGGAACAGGCCGGCGCCGATGCGGCGCGCGATTACGGATTGTCGGCATCCGAATACAAGGTGCCGCAGAAATGGGAACTGTCACAGCAAAACCAACTGCTCGAAAGCCTGCTGAGCCAGGGGTACAACGGGTTTCTGATTTTCCCCGGTGATCCGGTGGGCGCGGTTTCAACCGCCGAAGAAATCAGCGGTTATGGCGCGCCGATCATCGCCGGTGCGGGCTGTTACAAAGATCCATCGCCCGCCGCGTTTTGCCTGGGCACTGACACCGGCAATTCCGCCTATCTGGGCGCAAAAGAATTGATCAAGGCGATGGGCGATGGCCAAAAGCGGATCGCGCATTTCACCGGTTTCCTGGTTGATCCCAACACGCAACTGCGCATTGATGCGGTGAACCGCGCCGCCGAGGAAGAAGGCGCAACCGTGGTTCAGGTGATCGCCGATATTGATGCCCCCGAACCCGCCGAAGAAAAAATCAACGCCTATCTCGCCGCCAATGCGGGCGATGTGGATGGCATCATCACCACCGCCTGGGTGCCTGCGGTTGTGGCCGCCAATGCCCTGCGCAAAATGGGCGACAGCGGCATCAAAATGGTCGGCATCGACCATGACGAGGTCGTGCTTCAGGCGATCAAGGATGGCGTGGTCGATGGCACCATGCTGCAAAACCCCTATGGTCAGGGGTATGTGGGCACCTTCGCGCTTGATAAACTGCGCTCGGGGTGCACGGTGAAGGATGACGCGCCGTTTGGGTCAAACGCACTGACCGATAAATTCATCGATTCCGGCACCGCCTATGTCGATGCCAGCAGCGCCGATACCTATCTTGACGCAATGCGCGCCGAAACCGACCGCCTGTTGGCCGATTTCGAAGAGAAATATCTGAACTGTAACTAAGATCGCGCAGCCCGCCCGCCCTCGTGGCGGGCGGCCACATCTGGCCCTTTGCCCGGAAAGCCCTGTACGTCATGACGTCACCCGACAGCACGCTGCCCGCATCGCCCCTTGGGCCAAACGCGGGCCGCAGCACGACCCATTTCTTTTTGTCCAACGAATTTGGCCTGATCCTGCTCATCGTCATTTTCGCGATGATTTTCGGGGCGACGGCCCAGGGGTTTTTATCTAAATTCAACCTGTTCACATTGGGGCGCAATTCGGCTGTGAACATCATGATCGGCCTGTCGATGATGACGGTGATCGTCACCGGCGGGCTGAATCTGGCCGTAGGGGCGATGGGCGTGTCGGTCGCCATGACCTGTGGCTGGCTGATCGAAGGTGTCGGCGTGCCGTGGCCTCTGGCCATTCTTGGCGCGCTGGCCTTTGGCGCGGCCTTGGGGTGGATCAACGGCGCAATGGTGGTGAAAACCGGGTTGCACAGTTTCATCATCACCCTTGCCACCATGAGCATTTTCTTTGGCGCGATGATTTTCCTGACCCGGGCGGAATCCTTTCGCGAACTGCCTTCGGCCTTTTCCACCTTTGGGCGGATGAAATTCGGCGGCTATCTGTCGCCCTTGCTGCTGGTCACGCTGGTGGTGGCGCTGTTGCTGGCGTGGCTGTACCGGCGCACCCTGACCGGGCGCGAAATGCTGGCCGCCGGGGCCAGCCCTGCGGCGGCCGAACTGTCGGGCATTCGCGTCGATCGCATCATCACCCTGTGTCACATGCTGTCAGGCGTGTTGGCCGGTCTGGCCGCGCTGATGCTGGTGGCGCGCAACGGCGCCGCAATCCCGTCCATGGCCGGGCAGTTGGGGCAGGATTGGCTGTTGCCCGCGTTCCTTGGCCCGGTTTTGGGCGGCACATTGTTGCAGGGCGGCAAAGTGTCGGTTTTGGGCACGGTGTTGGGCGCATTTCTTGTCACCATGCTGTCCAGCGGGCTGTTGATGTTACAGGTCGGGGCGTTTTGGGTGCAAACCTTTCTTGGTCTGATGCTGCTGGTGGCGGTGCTGCTGGATAAGGCACGGCGCAGCTATCTGGCCCGGCGCAACCTTGCGTGAAAGTGAGAGTATGACACAGATTTCCCGCCTGTCCCGCACCGATTGGTTTGGCCCGCTTTTGGCCACGATCATCGCCATTGTGGTCATTCGCGCCTTCAGCGCCAATTTCCTGTCGTCGTTCAACATCCAAATCCTGCTCTTGGCCATCGCGGTCAACGCTTTGGTCGCCTATTCCCAGATGATCATCATCGCCATCGGCCAGATGAACCTGTCGGTCGGGGCCATTGGCGGGCTGGCGGCGATTTCCTTCGTCGGCATGATCGAGGTATGGGGCATTCCCGCGCCCCTCGCCGTGATCCTGGCCTTGGCCATTGGCGTGGGGTGCGGCGTGATCAACGGCGTGTTGATCCGCATCACCGGCATTTCGGCCTTTGTGATCACATTGGCCACGCTTTCCATCTTCAAGGGCATCAATCTGGGCATCACCGAGGCACAGCCGTTTTACGGCGTGCCCGACAGTGTCAAAGCGTTTGGCAGTGCCTTGGTCTTCGGGCCGATCCCATGGCTGGTCGTGCCCACGGTTCTGGTGGCGGTGGGCTTGTGGTTCATGCTGTCGCGTATGCCCGTGGGGCGGTTTATCCTGGCCGTGGGCAGCAATGAACACGCAGCCGGATTGTCGGGCATATCGGTGGGGGCGACAGTGATTATCGCCCATGGGATTTCGGGGCTTTTGGCCGCGATTGCCGGGGTGCTGGTGGTGGCGCGGTTGCAGATCGGCCAACCGTCGATTGGCGATGACTGGTTGATCCTGTCCTTTGCCGCGCCGGTGATTGGCGGTGCCATTCTGGCGGGCGGCCATGTCAGCGTTTCGGCCACGTTTTTGGGTGTTGTGATCGTGGCGATCATCACTCAGGCGTTGGTGTTGTTCAACATCGATCCGTTTCTGGTTCAGGTGGTGCTTGGCGCGCTGATCCTTGCGGCGGTGGGCCTGAACAAATTGCGCGCCCGCGCCCCCATCGGACAAGGGACATAACATGACCGACAGCACACCCATCTTTCAGGCCCGCGCCATTGAAAAAGCATTTCCCGGTGTCATGGCCCTGTCGGGGGTCGATATGACCCTGCATTCCGGTTCGATCCACGCGCTGTTGGGCGAAAACGGGGCCGGTAAATCCACCCTGATCAAGGTGATTACAGGGGTTCACGCCCCCACCGCCGGCACGCTGCTGTTGGACGGTGAACAGGTCAGCTTTGCCAATCCGCGTGACGCGATCGTGCAGGGCATCGGCGTGGTGCACCAGGAACGCAACCTGTTCCCACGCTTTTCCATCGCTGAAAATATCCACCTCGAACAGCTTGCCGGGGGTCTGATAAAGCCGATTGATTACAAAGAGCTGAACGAAAACGCCCGCCCCTGGCTCAGGGCGCTGGATCTTGATATTGATCCCGCCACGCCGGTGTCGGAACTTTCGGTCGCACGGATGCAACTGGTGGAAATCGCCAAGGCGCTATCGCTGCAAAGCCGGGTCTTGCTTCTGGATGAACCCACCGCCTCGCTCACCTCCAGCGAAACGGACCGCCTGTTCACCATCCTGCGCCGTCTGCGTGACAGCGGCACCAGTCTGGTCTTCGTCAGTCACAAACTGGAAGAGGTGCAGGAAATCTGCGACCGCGTCACCGTGTTGCGCGACGGGGCCAATGCCTGTGACAGCCAACCGATGCAAGGCGTGGGCCGACAAGATCTGGTGCGCATGATGATTGGCCGCGCCGAAGGCACCGCCAGTTGGCGCGCCAGCGATACATCCACCCACCCCGAGGTGTTGGGCCTGTCCGATGTGTCCACCACGCTGGGCCACAAGGGCATCAACCTGTCGGTGCGCAAGGGCGAGGTTGTCGGGCTGTACGGCCTTGTCGGGGCCGGGCGCACCGAACTGGCCAAGGCGATCATGGGCAAATTCGCGCTGACCGGGGGCACCGTGGCAATCAACGGTGCGCCCGTAACCATCCCCAATGTCGCCGCCGCAATCCACGATCATGGCCTTGGCTATATCAGCGAAGATCGCAAGAATGAGGGCCTGATCCTGCAACATTCGGTGCTGTCCAACGTTGGCGTACCGATCTGGCGCAAATTGGCCGGGCGGTTTGGCACCCTGTTTGATCGTGACATCCGCAAGGCCGCCCTGCCCTATCTGCAAAAGCTTGAGGTCAAAACCCCCAGCCTGTCACAAACCGTTGCCAACCTGTCGGGCGGAAACCAACAAAAAATCAGCGTTGCCAAATGGTTGGCCGCCGGTGTTCAGTTTCTGATCGTCGATGAACCCTCCGTCGGGATTGATATCAAGACCAAGGCATATCTGCACGAATTGTTGCGCGATCTGGCCGATCAGGGCACGGCAATTCTGGTCATTTCCAGCGATATGCCCGAAATGATCGCCCTGGCCGACCGGATCGCGGTGATGGATGACTACCGGATCATGGGCGAAATCGCCAATACCGGCAAATACGATGAAATTGCCCCGGCCATCATGGCCCTGATCCACGATTCCGTCGCCCCCGCCGCATGATCCGATCCGACAAAAAACGCAACATTAACCAATGATTCCTTGCCTCACCCGACGTAACACATAAACTAAATTCATAAGCGCGGCAGCCGATTAACATGACCGCGACATCCAACGGAGGACACTATGAATACCAAGACCACACTTTTCGCGACTGCCTCGGCGATTGCCGTTCTGGGCCTTTTGCCTGCCATGGCGGCGGCAGAAACCAAACTGAAATGGGCCCATGTCTATGAGTCGAGCGAACCGTATCACACCTGCGCCGTGGCCGCGAACGATCTGCTGATGGACGCCACCGAAGGGCGCTATGGCATCGAAGTGTTCCCCGCCTCGTCGCTGGGTAAAGAGGTGGATATCAACGAGGGCCTCGGGTTTGGCACCGTCGATATTATCTATACAGGTCAGTTGTTTGCAGGCCGCTCCTATGGCCCGATCGCGATTGGCGGCGCGCCGTTCATGTTCCGTGATTACGATCACTGGGATAAATTCCGCAACTCCGATCTGTTTACCGAAATGTCGCAAGCCTATACCGATGCCACCGATCACCGCATCACCGCGATGACGTATTATGGCGCGCGCCATGTGTCGTCGAACAAACCGATTCTGACGCCCGAAGATATGAAAGGCGTCAAAATCCGGGTGCCGAACGCCCCGCTTTACATGATGTTCCCCGAAGCGGTTGATGCAAACCCTGCCCCCATCGCCTTTGCCGAGGTATATCTGGCGCTGCAACAGGGCACCGTGGACGCACAGGAAAACCCCCTGCCCACGATTCAGGCGAAAAAGTTCTATGAGGTACAAAGCGATATCAACCTCACCGGGCATATCACCGATGCGTTGCTGACCATCGTTGGCGGCCCCGCCTGGAATTCCATGGACGAGGCCGATCAACAGGCCCTGACCCAGGTCACCAAAGACACCGCTGTTTGCGCCACCGATGCCATCATCAAGGCCGAAGGCGAATTGGCCGAATGGTTCCGCGGTGAAGGCGTGCAAGTCAACGAAGTTGACCGTGGCCCGTTCATCGAAGCGGTGAAAAAGCTGCACAATGGCGACATGGCAACCTGGGATCAGGAAACCTATGATCGGCTGCAAGCCATCCAATAAGCCAACCGCAGGCGGGCCATCCGCCCGCCTGCACCCCTGCCCCCAAAGGAAATGCCATGGCCAGACACGATTCGTCTGAACCCGAAGTGACGGCGCCCATCACCCTGGAAGAAGAACAAATCGACCTGTCCGACCAGACATGGGATGATGCGATCGTTCTGATCCTGTTCTGGGTGCTGGCGTTTGTCGTTTTTCTTCAGTTCTTTACCCGCTACATCCTGAATGATTCCATCGCCTGGACAGAAGAAATCGCAAGGTTTCTGTTGATCGGCGTCACCTTCATCGGCTCGATCATGGCGACCCGAAAACAAAGCCATATCGCGGTTGAATTTTTGTATCGCTGGATTCCGCGCACCGGGCGGCGCATCGCCCAGGCGGTGATCGATATCACAACCACCGGATTTTTCATCATGCTGGCGGTGTTCAGCGCGCAAATCGCCGGGCGCACCCGACAGATGATGGTGTCTCTCGATATTCCAAAATCGACGATCTATTGGATCGTGACCGCCGCGTTTGTCTGTATGGCCCTGTATTCCGCCTGGAACACATGGCGGCATCTGCGCAGTGGCACCAGCAAATTGATCGATCCTGAATTACACGCGGATCAAATCCGCGCCATCGACTAGGAGCGCCCGCTTTGGATATTATCTGGCTTTTCGTAATGCTGGCCGGCATGTTGGTTTTCGGCATTCCCGTGGCCGTCGCCCTGGCCGGGTCTTCGGCAATTTTTCTCATTTTCAATGGCACACCGCCGCCAATGGTGGTGGCGCACCGGATGATCAACGGCGTTGACAGTTTTCCGTTGCTTGCCGTGCCGTTTTTCATTCTGGCCGGCAATCTGATGAACACCGCGGGCATCACCGAACGCATCTTTAACTTTGCCTTGGCCATGGTTGGCTGGATGAAGGGCGGATTGGGCCATGTGAACGTTGGCGCCTCGGTTATTTTTGCCGGCATGTCGGGCGCGGCTGTGGCCGATGCCGGCGGGCTTGGCGCGATTGAAATCAAGGCGATGCGCGATGCCAAATACGACGCGAAATTCGCCGTCGGTATCACCGCCGCCTCCTCCACCATCGGGCCGATCATTCCGCCATCCCTGCCGATGGTGATTTACGGCGTTGTTGCCGGGGCCAGCATTGGCCAATTGTTCGTTGCCGGGTTCATTCCCGGCCTGATGATGGCGCTGTCGCTGATGATCATGATTGCAATCATGGCCCGGCGCAAAGGGTTCGGGCGCGATCAGACCTTTTATTGGTCGGTTCTGTGGTCGACGTTTCAGCGCGCGTTCCTGTCGCTGCTGACCCCGGTGATCATCGTTGGCGGCATCCTGTCGGGCGCCTTTACCCCGACCGAGGCTGCCGTGGCCGCCTGTGCCTGGGCGCTGTTTCTCGGGCTTGTGGTGTACCGCACGCTCACCCTGCCCCGGTTCCTGCGGGTCAGCTTTGACACAATCGAAACCACCGCCGTGGTGCTGTTGGTTGTGGGTGCTGCGGCGATTTTCGCCTGGATCCTCACATCAAACCGGGTGCCCGAACAGTTTGCCGCCGGCCTGTTGGCCGTGTCAGACCGGCCTTGGGTAATCCTGATCCTGATGAACCTGATCCTGCTGGCGGTTGGCTGTTTCATGGAAACCGTCGCGGCAATCACCATCATGGTGCCGGTCCTGTTGCCCATCGCCGTGACGCTGGGCATTGATCCGGTGCATTTCGGGGTGATCATGGTGCTGAACCTGATGTTGGGGCTGTTGACGCCGCCCGTTGGCATGGTTCTGTATGTTCTGGCGCGGGTTGCAAAAATTCCGTTTGAACAATGTGTTGTCGGCACCGCACCATTTCTTATTCCCTTGGTCATCGTGCTGTTGCTGGTCACCTTCATTCCCGGCATCACCATGTGGTTGCCCACCCTGATTTACCGTTAGAGGTTCCATGTCCGTATCCGTTGAAAACCTGGCCACGTTTTGCCACTCTGTCTTGCTGGCTGTGGGGGCCGATGCCGCCACGGCCCGCGATTGCACCGCCTCGATCCTGCATGGCACGACACACGGCGTTGACAGCCACGGCGTGCGCCTGCTGCCCCATTACGCCAAGGCCTTGCAGGGCGGGCGCCTGAACAAGACACCGCAGGTGTCCTTCACCCGCACCCGCGCCGGATCGGGCATGTTGGATGGCGACAACGCCCAAGGCGCGCGCGCCACCTATGCGGCGATGGATCACGCCTGCGATCTGGCGGCCGAGGCCGGTGTGGGGGCCGTTGGCATAACCAATTCTTCACATTTCGGCCCGGCGGGTGCCTATGCCATGCGCGCCGTCGAACGGGGCATGCTGGCCCTTGTCACCTGCAACTCCGACAGTTTCGTGCGTCTGCATGACGGGGCTGAACGGTTTCACGGCACCAACCCCCTGTCCATCGCCTGCCCGACGTCGGGCGATCCCTGGCTGCTTGATATGGCGACAAGCGCCGTCCCCTATAACCGGGTCGAGCTTTACCGCTCCACCGGCACCCCATTGCCGCAAGGCGTGGCATCCGATGAAAATGGTGTGGATACGATTGATCCACACCTGGTCGAAATGCTTGCCCCCCTCGGCGGCGCATTCGGGTTCAAAGGCGCAGGGTTGGGGGGCGTTGCCGAGATTTTGTCAGCCGTACTGACCGGCATGAAACTGTCACCCGATATTGCCCCGATGGGTGGCCCTGATTTTTCTACTCCGCGGGGCTTGGGGGCGTTTGTGATTGCCCTTGATCCACGCGCGTTTGCGGGGGCCGAATTGGTGCAGGCCGGGATCACCCGGTATCTTGACCTGCTGCGCAATTCCCCTGCCCGGCCTGACACTCGGGTCATGGCGCCGGGTGATCGGGAATGGGATGTCGCGCGGGAACGGCGGGCGAATGGGATTACCCTTGATCCGGTGACAGCCGCCGCATTTGCCGAGCTTTCGGAAACGTTGAACGTTCCTTTGCAAACTTGAGTTTTGTTCACAGCTGTGAACCTTGCGATTGGGTGGGGTTCACAGCTGTGAACCGTTAAACCGGCGCACGGTTTAGTAACGCTTTGATCATCGATGAACAGGTGAATGCCCCCTCTTCGGCCCGGCGGGTCAGATGGCGCAGATAGCCCCCCGGCGATTTGATCGACCCGATCCGTTCCAACATTGCTGCGATGACGATTGAGGCCTGTTCCGCGCCCATGACGCGGGTTGCGTCGGCCCAGGCGGTGGCGGACACGCCCATCATCGGATACACCCCATCCGCCGCGGCAATCAGATCATACCAACGCCGGATCGTGCGGTTTCCAAATACTGCAATCTGCGGACAGGCGCGCAGCACAAGGGCGAGAGGCAGAGCCGGGGATTCAGATTGATCCTGCTGCTGCGATTTCTTTTCCTCCAAGCAAGAGTCAGAAACAAATATATCTTTATCTGACCTCTGATGGTGCTGCTCATTCTGGATGGCTTTGGTGTCCATTTCCGATGTTTCGGGAGTCAGTACTGTGCGAATTTCGGCCAGCGTGGCGGACAGTTGCGCCGCGATCTGTTGCAAATGTTCTGAGGTCAGACGCCGCCGCATCGCGCGGGCGGTGAGGGCGGCCAGATCGGTGGCCTGATCCCACAGGGCAAGGGCGGGGCGCACGCTGTGGCCATAGGTGATCAGGGCCGACAGATCGCGGCGCATCAGGCTGATGGATTGGCGCAGGCGGGCCAGTTCCTGTTCTGCGGTGCGCGCCTGTTCGGCATGGGCGCAGATTTCATCGTGGCGGTGCAACAGTGGCGACAAATCAAACCCGAACGCCTGCGCCCCATCGCCATGGCGGCGCGCAAAGCGTTTGCCATTGGGGCTGTCGCGCCGGGTGATCAGACCGGCGCGCACAAGGCCCGTCAACCGCCGCCGCATGGTGGAACAGGGCATGCCATTCAGCCGCTCGCAAATTGATGCATTCGACGGAAACACCACGATGTCGCGGGAGGACAAGGCGCGGTGCGGATAAAACGACAGCAACACCTGCAGCACCGCAAGTTCGCGATCACTGACGCCCAGACCGGTGCGCGCGGTGGTGACATCGCGCAACAATTCCCATTTGTCGACCGAGGTTTCGGGCGGGGCAGGGCGGGCGCTGACGATGGACAAGCCGATATCGGCCACCGTTCCGCGAAACGGTGTGATTGGAATGTAAGTCATGATTTTTCATCACGCCAGACAACAAAAGTTCGGCCCGCGAATCACTAAGGACTTGCGATAGAGCGGCCCCGGCATTACCTTGAAGATGCTAGGCAACAAGGGTCTCGTGGGGCGGTCGCCTTGCGGGACCTTTTTTCTGTGTTCGGCTTGTGCCTTTCCTTGTTGGTTGCGGTTACGTCTTGTTCTGCTGTTGCCAGCGGGTGTGCAAATCGGCGATCACATCGTCGGCCTGTTGTTCTAGCCAATCGGCAAACGGCCCCGACGCCAGATCAAGCCGCAGACCGGCATCGGTTTTGCGCAATTTCCCAACAGATAGCCCGCCGGATTTAAGGCTTCGTTGTACCACCGTACGGTCGGGGTTGGATTTGCGCGGGGCAGGGGGCGTTGTGGCGGCCAGAACCGCATCGAACGCCGCGACCGAGGCATCGGTTTCGGGCGCGTCGGGATGTTCGATCACATGCATCGCCTGATCGGTGTGGGTTTCGCTGGCGATTTCGATCAGCCGCGCCATCGGGGTGGCGGCGGATTCGATCTGATTGGCCAGGGTTTCCCAGCGGGGGCGGCCGACGCCATGGGCGGGGCCGATGGCGCGCACCAATTCGGGGGTGACCCGCGCCACGATGGCAAGGGCCATGGAAACCGATGATTTGGTCACGGTCAGAACCTCGGCGATCTGGGTTTGGGTGCCGAACCCGGCATCAAGCAATTGTTGGGCAAACAACGCCTTTTCGATAAAGCTGAGATCGCGCCGAGCCATGTTTTCGGACAGTTGCGCGCGCACGGCGGCATCATCATCCATCGCGGCGACAAGGGCGCGCACCTTGGTGACGGTTTTTGACGTGCGAATCGCCTCAAGCCGCCGCCGCCCGTAAATCAACAGATAGCGGTCGGGGCTATCGGGATTGCGGCGCACCAGAATCGGCACGGTTTGCCCGTTGGCATCAATCGCATCGCGCAGATCGTCCACATCATCACGGTTCAGACGGTCGGCGATGCGGGTGTCATCAATCAGGCCTGGATCAAGTTCCCACACATGGTGGCCATCGACGGCCGTGCGCGCCGAGCGCAGGGCGCGGTTGCTGGGCATCATCGCGCCGGGTGTGGGCGCAGGCCCGGCCGAGGCCAGACCATCCAGCATCGAAAGACGTTTCTTGCGACTGTCGCTCATGTGCGCCCCCATGTTTTTTGGATCAGCGCCGCGATTTCATCATTCACGGCGTTCAGGGATTCAATTGCCCGGTCATAGGTGGTGCGGGTAAAGGCGCCGCGCTCGACCTCGTACAGGGTTTGTTTTGTCAGCCCGGCATCGGAAATCGCGGTGGATTTCAACATCGGCGCATTCAGCACCTTGTCGCCGTACATGGTGCGCAAAAACGCGGTGATCCGGTTTTGCGGCGCATCGGTGGGCTCCACCCGGGTCAGCAAATAGCGCATCCAGTCATGGGACATATCCGCGCCGGAATCGGCGATCACATCCATCAGATCGGCGGTCATGCGCAAGAACTGGCTCATCGACATCACATCGAGCATTTCGGGGTGAATCGTGACCAGAACGCCGGTGGCCGCCGACAGGGCCGACATGGTGAGAAAGCCCAGTTGCGGCGGACAATCCAGCACGACAACATCGTAATTGTCTTCGACCTGGGCAATCGCATCGCGAATCCGGAAGAAAAACAGCCCGGCCTGATTCTCGGCCAGGGCGCGGGGGGTTTCGTGTTCGAACTCCATCAATTCCAGGTTTCCGGGAATCAGATCGAGGCCGGGAATATAGGTGGGGCGGATCACATCCGCGATCGGGCAGGGCGAATCGTATCGGATGGCATCATAGAGCGTGCCGCCATCGGGCAGATCCAGTTCCGGCTGCACCCCGTGCAAGGCGGTATAGCTGGCCTGTGGATCAAGATCGATGCCCAGAACGCGATATCCTTTCAGGGCCAGACGTTGCGCCAGATGGGCGGCGGTGGTGGTTTTGCCCGACCCGCCCTTGAAATTCATCACGCCGATCACCTGAAGGCGATCACCGTCGCGCCGCCCCGGCAGATAATCGCCGGGCTTGCGCGCGGTTTTCTCTAACAATTGGCGCAACTCGTTGATATCATGCACGGAATAGGCGCGCCGATTGCCCGGCGTGGTGGCGGGCACCGGGCCGCGCCCCTCAAGATGCAGCTTGCGCAGGTAACTGTCATTCACGCCCAAAAGCGCCGCCGCCTCACCGCTGGTAAAGGTGCGCATGGCTTTTGACGCATCGGGGGGGAACAGGCTTTCGCGTTGGGCGTGCAATTGCGCGGCCAGCCATTCGGCATGTTGCCGGATCACGGCGTTCAGGTTTTCGGGGTCGCGCATTGCGTCCATGGTATCTGCCCTCTGCTCCGGCCCGTCTTTTGCAAACGTAGTCACGGTTTTACGCGTGTCCCCGCGCCTTTCCGTGACTATTGCGCCAGACGGGCGAGTCGCGCAACCGTTTATTGTATAATTTGGCGCATCGGCGGCAGATGTTGATTTTCGAAGGGCAAAGTAATACCTTGTGACAACCAATCCTTACCGAGGTGAGCCATGAGCGCAACCCTGACAACCAAAGGCCAGGTGACCATCCCCAAGGCGGTGCGTGACCTGTTGGGCCTGACACCGGGCAGCAAGGTCGACTTTGTGCGCAATGCGGCGGGCGATGTGGTGTTGAAACCGGCCGATACCACCGTGCCCCACAGCCGGTTCGCACAGTTTCGCGGCCATGCGGGCCAGGGGATGAGCACCGATGACATCATGGCCCTGACCCGGGGCGATGGGTGACGCTGGTTGATACCAATGTGTTGCTGGATGTGGTGACCGATGATCCGGTCTTTGCGCCGTGGTCATTGGCCCAGCTTGAGGCGGCGGCGCTGGTCGGGCCGCTGATCATCAATGGGGTGATCTATGCGGAACTGTCGGTGCGCTATGCCAGCAAAGAGCGGTTGGACGCGTTCATCACCGGCGCCGGGCTGAAAATCGCGCCGATCCCCGAGGCGGCGCTGTTTCTGGCGGGCAAGGTGTTTGCGCAATACCGCCGGGCAGGAGGCGCAAAAACCGGGGTGTTGCCCGATTTCTTTATCGGCGCCCATGCGGCCGTGGGGCGATATCCGATCCTGACCCGGGATACGGGGCGCTATCGCAGTTATTTTCCGACCGTTACCTTGGTCACACCGCAACCGGGGCAAATGCACCGGGATTGATCCTGATCAAGACCCTGCGCCATAATGCCCCCTAGGGTGATCGCAAATGCCCGCCAACGTTGGAGACCCCCGTGGATCGCAAGAATCAAATCAACATCTGGTATGTCCTGATTGCCATCATGGGCATCGTTTTCATCCGCGATCTGTGGATTCAAAGTCAGACGATCGAGGCGATCCCCTATAGCCAGTTTGAAACCTATCTCGATCAGGGGGTGATCGACACGGTGGTGATCGGCAGCCGCACGATCAACGGCACATTCACCACCGCGCAGGATGGCAAGACCGGGTTTGTCACCACCCCGGTGACGCCGAATCTGGCCGACCGGCTGAATGACACGGGCGTGACCTATTCGGGGGCGGTGGAAAACACATGGTTCAGCACGCTGTTGTCATGGGTTCTGCCCGCGCTGCTGTTTGTCGGCATCTGGATTTTCGCAATCCGCAAGATGGGCGGCGGTCAGGGCATGGGCGGCATGATGTCAATCGGCAAAAGCAAGGCCAAGGTCTATGTTGAAAGCGACACAAAGGTGACCTTTGCCGATGTGGCGGGCGTGGACGAAGCCAAGGAAGAATTGCAGGAGGTCATCGATTTTCTGAAAAGCCCGAAAGAATACGGCAGCCTTGGCGCGCGGATGCCCAAGGGGATTTTGCTGGTTGGCCCGCCGGGCACCGGCAAAACCCTGTTGGCGCGGGCGGTTGCGGGCGAAGCGGGGGTGCCGTTTTATTCGATATCGGGGTCGGAATTTGTTGAAATGTTCGTGGGCGTTGGTGCGGCACGGGTGCGCGATTTGTTTGAACAGGCGCGCAAGGCGGCACCGGCGATCATTTTCATTGATGAACTTGATGCCCTGGGCCGTGCCCGTGGTGCGGGAACCATGCAGGGCGGCAATGACGAACGCGAACAGACGCTGAACCAGCTTTTGTCGGAACTTGACGGGTTTGATCCCAGCGAAGGCGTTGTGCTGCTTTCGGCAACAAACCGGCCTGAAATCCTTGATCCGGCGCTGTTGCGGGCGGGGCGGTTTGACCGGCAGGTGTTGGTGGATCGCCCCGACCGGGCCGGGCGGGCGCAGATTTTGAAAGTGCACATGAAAAAGATCGTGCTGGCCGAGGGAATCGGGCTGGATGATATCGCCGCCCTGACCACCGGATTTTCCGGCGCGGATCTGGCCAATCTGGTGAACGAGGCCGCCCTGTTGGCGACGCGGCGGCGCGGCAAGGTGGTGACGATGGCCGATTTCACCCATGCCATCGAACGCATCGTCGCCGGGCTGGAAAAACGCAACCGGCTGATCAATCCGCGCGAACGCCGGATCGTGGCGTTTCACGAAATGGGCCATGCGTTGGTTTCCATGGCGTTGCCGGGGGTGAATACGGTGCACAAGGTGTCGATCATCCCGCGCGGCATCGGCGCGTTGGGATACACGATTCAGCGCCCCACCGAAGACCGGTTTTTGATGACGGAAACCGAATTGCGCGACAAGATCGCGGTGCTGATGGGCGGGCGCGCGGCGGAAACATTGATTTTTGGCCATCTGTCCACCGGGGCGGCCGACGATCTGGCGCGCGCCACTGATATCGCCCGATCAATGGTGGCGCGGTATGGAATGGATGAACATCTGGGCAGTGTCAGTTACGATTCGGGCAAATCCAGCTTTCTGGGCGATCAGCCACAGGGATATTTTGAACGCACCTATAGCGAGGCAACCGCCGAGGCGATGGATGAGGCCGTGCGCGATGTGTTGCGCGAAGTTTCGGCGCGGGCTCTGGAAATTCTGACCGACAACCGCGATATTCTGGAACACTCCGCCACCCGCCTGTTAGAGGTGGAAACGCTGGACGAGGCCGCGCTGCGCGATTTGACCAAGGGTATGCGCGGGGCTGTGACAGACCAACAAGAGGACAAGACGGATGAGTGATGATCCCTACAGCGTTCTGGGCGTGGCCAGGGACGCATCGCAGGCCGATATCAAAAAGGCCTATCGCAAACTGGCCAAATCCCTGCACCCCGATCTGAACCCCGGCGACAAGACGAAACAGGCGCAATTTCAGGCCGTCACCGCCGCCAATGACATTATCGGCGATCCTGAAACGCGCAAACGTTTTGACGCCGGTGAAATCGATGCCACCGGACAGGAACGCCCGCAGCGGCAATATTACCGCGATCATGCGGGGGCCGACCCACAGGGGCGGTATGAATCCAGCGCCGGCTATGGCGATTTTGAGGATCTGTCGGATGTGTTTTCCGATATTTTCGGCGCCCGCGCACAGGCCAGAACCGGGCGCGCCCAAGGGTTTGCGGCACGCGGCGGCGATGTGCGCTATCATCTTGAGGTGGCGTTCATGGATGCGGTGCAGGGGGCCAAGCGCGCTGTGCCTTTGCCCGACGGCAGCGCGATCGATCTAACGATTCCGGCGGGCGTGCGCGATGGGCAAACCCTGCGCCTGCGTGGCAAGGGGCAGCCGGGCATCGGCGGCGGCCCGGCGGGCGATGCCTATGTCGAAATTGGCGTCACGGCGCACAAATTGTTCACCCGCGACGGCAACGATATCGAAGTCGAAGTGCCGATTTCCTTTGACGAGGCGGTATTGGGCGGCAAAATCGAAGTGCCCACCGTATCGGGCAAGGTTTCGATGGGCGTGCCCAGGGGCGCGTCATCGGGCCAGCGGTTGCGCCTGAAGGGCAGGGGGGTAAGCCCGGCCAAGGGCACGCCGGGGGATCAATATGTGCGGCTGAAAATTGTCACGCCCGCCACGATTGACCCTGAAATGGAGGCGATTGCCCAACGCTGGCGCGACCATGTCACAGAAGATCCGCGTGCCAAACTCTGGAGGGATGCATGATGCTGAATGAACGCGATGTCGTGGCCACGGTGCACCGTGTTGAATTGCATGAATTGCGGTTGTGGGTGCGCGAAGGCTGGGTAAAACCCGCCGACCGGGGCGGTGAGCCGATGTTTGACGAACTGGATGTGGCACGGATCAGGCTGGTGTGTGATTTGCGCACCGAAATGTCGCTGCCGGATGATGCGGTGCCTGTGGTGCTGTCACTGCTGGATCAGATCCACGGGTTGCGGCGCGAATTGCGCGGCCTGACCCGCGCGGTGGACAGTCAGCCCGACGCCACCCGACAGGCGATTGCCGCCGCGTTTCGTGCAGACCTGTCAGAGCCGGGATAGGGCGTGGGGAAATCCCGTGGATTTACGGGATTTCCCTTGATCATGGTCGGGGGTGTTATTGGGCCTCTTGCGCCTCGCAATTTTGCAGGCTGCCCTCTGTCATTTCGTTTTCCAATGTGGCGGTGTCGCCCTTGCTCCACCAGATATCCGCGCCCGAAGCATAGCGCGCGCCCGAGCCTGACACGACGTTGACGAAAATCCGGGTTTCGCCGTCGATGGGCAGAATCGCCAGGGAATTGGCGCCCGAGTTGACATATTGCACCGTAAAGCTTTCGCCGCCCTCACAGGCATAGGTCTGGCCGCTTACGCTGTCGAGTGCGCCCAAAGGCAGCGACAGGGACAGATCCGCCGCAGCGGCGGTTGCGCCGCCACACAGGGCAAGCGTGAAAAGAATGGTACGCATCACATGATCTCCTTAAGTGATATGCCGTGTTAGGGGCGGGCGCGTGAATACGCCAGTGGATGATGTCATCCGCGCCCCATCAAACCGCTCAACCCTTGCTGGGCGATTTGGTTCCGCTTGACGTGGGGTTGAAGCGGTGCGCGCCCGGGCATAGGTCTGATTCACCCCATAAGGGTGGCGATGACCCTTTTCACCAGGCGCGGGGGTTAACCGCTGTTAATGACGCCGATGCGCGCAGGGTGTAAGCTGGCGCCGGATTTTGCGGTTTTTCCGGGCCGCGGATGGAACGAAGGATAAAACACCCCATGGCTCAGTCGAAAAAGAAACGTAACGTGACATCGCAAAAGGCCCAAACGCCGCGTGCGGTGTCGGGTGTGGCCCCCGTGACCAACGCGCCACAGCCCCGGATTGACCCGGCATCCGAGCCTGTTCCACCGGAACTGGGCCTGCAGTGTGGGCCGGTTCTGCCGGATCGGTTCAGTGCGCAAAACATGGATCGCGCGTTCAAGGCACAGATGGCCCGCGCGACCATGGGTGTCACGCCCTATGGGTTGGCGGCGTCGTTCTTTAACTGGTGGATACATCTGGCCGGATCGCCGGGCAAACAGATGCAACTGATGGAAAAGGCCGCGCACAAGGCCGCGCGCCTGATGGCCGTGGCCAGCCAGACGCCGGGCAACACCGATGCCGAACCCTGTATCGTGCCGCTGAAACACGACAAACGGTTCGAGGCCGAAGAATGGCAACAGTGGCCCTTCAACCTGATTTATCAGAATTTCCTGCTGTCCCAGCAATGGTGGTACAATGCCACCAACGATATTGACGGCCTGTCGCGCCGCGAGGAACAGACCGTATCGTTTATCGCGCGGCAAATGCTGGATATGGTATCGCCTGCCAATTCGCTGTTCACCAACCCCGAAGTCATTGCCAAGACCCGCGCCGAAGGCGGTGCCAATCTGGTACGGGGCCTGCAGAACATGATCGAAGACTGGAAGCGCACCGCATCGGGCGCGCCACCCGTGGGGGCGGAAAATTATCTGCCCGGGCGCGATGTTGCGGTGACGCCGGGCAAGGTGGTGCATCGCACCCATCTGTTTGAACTGATCCAGTATGCGCCGCAAACCGATACTGTCACATCCGAGCCGATCCTGATCACCCCCGCCTGGATCATGAAATATTACATTCTTGATCTGTCGCCGCATAATTCGCTGGTGCGCTATCTGGTGGAACAGGGATTTAGCGTGTTCATGATGTCATGGCGTAACCCGGATGCGGATGATCGCGATCTGGGCATGGGCGATTATATCGATGCGGTGGGTGACGCACTGAACGCAATCAACGATATCGTGCCCGATCAAAAGGTGCATGGCATCGGCTATTGTCTGGGGGGTACGCTGTTGTCGGCCAAGGCGGCGCAGATGGCGCGCGATCACGATGACCGGTTGAAAACCATGTCGCTTCTGGCGACCCAGATCGATTTCAAGGAACCGGGTGAATTGCAACTGTTCACCACCGAAAGCGAAGTGTCGTATCTGGAACACATGATGTGGGATCAGGGGTTTCTGGACACCAAACAGATGGCGGGCGCGTTTCAATTGCTGCGCTCGACCGATCTGATCTGGTCGCGTTATGTGCATGAATACCTGATGGGCGGGCGGCAAGGTATGTTTGACCTGATGGCGTGGAATTCCGACGCCACGCGCATGCCTTACCGGATGCACAGCGAATATTTGCGCAGCATGTATTTGAACAACGAACTGTCCCAGGGGCAATACCGGGTACATGGCAAACCTGTGGCGATCACCGATATCGACGCGCCAATGTTTTGCGTATCAACCACCGGCGATCACGTCGCACCGTGGCAATCGGTGTACAAGATGCACCTGCTTAGCGATACGGATGTCACATTCGTTCTCACCTCGGGGGGGCATAACGCGGGTATCGTCAGCGAACCGGGCCATAGGGGGCGCACCTTTCAGATGACAACCACCCTGAACGAGGATAATTATGTCGCCCCCGAAGCGTGGCGCACCCAGGTGCCAGTACAGGATGGATCGTGGTGGCCCGAACTGGTGACATGGCTGAACAGCCATTCCAGCGGCACCGCCAAACCCCCGGCCATGGGCAACCCGAACGCCCCGGTCAGCCCGGCCAGCGATGCGCCCGGCACTTATGTCTTTCAACGCTGATACCGGGACTGAAACGGATATGACACCTGAAAACCTGGTTGTGACGTTCAACGCCGGATCGTCAAGTTTGCGCTGTGGCGTGTTTCGTCTGGCCGAAGACGGGCCATTGCAGATTCGCAATTTCCACATTCGCGGGCTGCCGGGTGCCATGGTTCTGACCGTGCGCAACATGACCGAAGGCACCCGGACCGAAACCGATCTGGGCGCACCGCACAGCCCCGAAACCGCCCACCCCGAAGCGTTGGCGCATATGTTGGAGCGTCTGGATCGCTTGGGCGATATCGGCACGATTGCGGCGTTTTCGCACCGGATTGTGCATGGCGGGCCAGAATACGGCGCGCCGGTTCTGATCACCGATGCGGTTCTGGAGGGGTTGAAAAAACTGCAACCCCTCGCGCCCAGCCATCAGCCCCACAACCTGCGCCCGATCCGCAAGGTGGCCCAGCATTACCCCGGCATCCCGCAAATCGCCTGTTTTGACACGGCGTTTCACCGCAATCAGCCACGGGTGGCACAGATTTTCGGCCTGCCGCGGGATCTGACCGAAAAGGGCGTGTTGCGATACGGGTTTCACGGGCTGTCCTATGATTACATCGCCCACAAACTGGAACGTTCGTATCCCGATCTGGCGCAAAAGCGGATCATCGTGGCGCAATTGGGCAATGGTGTCAGCATGTGCGCGATCAATCAGGGGCGCAGTGTGGCCACCACCATGGGCCTGACCGCGCTGGACGGATTGCCAATGGGGCAACGGTGTGGCGCGCTGGACCCCGGGGTGGTTTTGCATCTGATCATGGAAGGCGGATACGACCCGGCCGCGCTGCGCGATATGCTGTATCAGCAATCGGGCCTGTTGGGTGTGTCGGGGATGACCGGCGAAATGAACGATCTGTTGGCCAGTGACCGCCCCGAGGCCGCCGAGGCGGTTGATTTCTTTGTCTATCACTGCGGGCGCATGTTTGGATCATTGGCCGCGGCGATGGGCGGGGTTGATGGCGTGGTGCTGACCGGGGGCATGGGCGAACACATTCCCGCCCTGCGCAAACGGTTGATCGACACGCTGGCATGGATGGGCGCCACGCTGGATGACACCGCCAACGCGGCAGGCGGGCCATATCTGACCACGCCCGACAGCCGTTTGCCGGTGCTGATGCTGCCCACGGATGAAGAGCGGGTTCTGGCGCGCCGCGCCTATGGCGTGCTGAGCAGCAGGTGACCCTGTTCAGGCAACTCCGGAATCAGACCGGTGTTGCCTTGGAGGGTTTTGTGGATTGTTTGGTGTATTCCATCGTGTCTTCGGCAGCGCCAATTTCATTGCTGACAACGGTGCCGGTGCATTGGGTCCACATTTCGGCGCAGCATTTGGCATCTTCGGCCAGACGCTCCATCGATTTGGCCTGCCATTGGGTGATTTCCTTCATCGCCTGTGCCGGATCATTGTCAGCGCAGATCCTGCGCCCGGCTTCGATCATCGAACGGGTTGCTTCCTCGCGGCGCTGAAACCACGCGGATGAGAATTTTTCGAACTCGTCCAACACTTTTTCCTGCGCCTGCATCATGTGCTTTACCTGTGGCGCAATAAAAAGCGGGTTCGCGGTGAACACACCCTGCGCCGCATTCAGGGCGTCTTCTTCCTGTTCAGGGGTCCGTTTCTTCTGAGTCGCCATTGTCGCGTTCTCCATCCAGAAATTGGTTATGTTCGCAGTATCGCACAACCACAGGTGATTCGCATTGATCCGGGTCAATGCGCCCCTTTGTTTAGCATCCTTTCGCGCCGGTCAGTGCGGATTGTTTTTGGGGGCGGTGAACCAAAAGGTCGTTTGCCCGCCTTCGGGACTGTCAAAGCCGATTTCGCCGCCGGTCTGTTCAACGATCTGTTTGGTAATGCTCAGGCCCAGGCCGGTGCCGCTGCGACGGCGGGTTGATGAGGGCGCGGCCTGGGCAAAGGGTTTGAAAAGATCATCGTGAAACGCCTTGGGGATGGTTTGGCCGTCGTTGGTGACCGAAACCCGGATCGCACTGCCGATATCTTCGGTCACAATTTCGATCACGCTGCCTTCGGTAGCGAATTTTGCCGCGTTCGACAGCAGGTTCGCCATCACCTGTTGAAACCTTTTCGGGTCGGCATAGGCGCGCAGGGCCCGGTCGGGTGTGTGCACCACAAACCGGACCCCGAACTTGTCTGCATACGACAGGCTGGCCATCACCGCCTCGTCAATCAGCGGAACGATGGGTTGCGAAAACAGATGAACCCGCATCTGCTGGGCCGAGAATTTTTCGAAATCCAGAACGTCGTTGATCAGAGCATGCAGGCGTTCGCCGTTCTGTTCGGCAATATACAACAGGCGCTGTGCCTCGTCCGAGAACGGTTCGGCATCCATTGATGACAAAAGCGTAAGCGACCCCAGAATCGACGTCAGCGGGGTGCGCAATTCGTGGCTGACGGTTGAAACGAATTCGCTTTTCAGCTCGCTCAACCGGCGGCGTTCGGTCACGTCGATGATTTGCTTGATCACCTGGTCGGGGCGGTTTTCATCATCGCGGATCATGGTCACCGCCAATAATCCCCACATGATGGCCCCGTTTGACCGGAAATACCGCTTTTCAAGTTGATAGCACGAAATCTCACCGGCTTTCAGGCGTTCGAACTGGGCCAGATCAGAGGCAAGATCTTCGGGGTGGGTGAGGGTCTGAAAATCGGTTTTCAGCAGGTCTTCCTCAGAATAGCCGAAGGCCGCGCAAATCGCCGGATTTACCTCCAGGAAACGACCATCGGGGGTGACGATCGCCATTCCGATGGCCGCGCCTTCGAATGTCGATCTGAACCTTTCCACACTGCGGCGCAGGGCGGTTTCAACCGATTTACGGTCGGTGATATCGGACATCGCCCCGTTTATGCGGATGACGGTGCCGGATGCGTCGCGCTCGGCGATGGAAATATCGCTGCGGATCCAACGCCAGCGCAATCCGTCCCGTGACAATAGCCGATAATCGCAACTGACGCGCCCCGCCTCTCCGGCAAGGCAGCGATACATCGGCGCCAGCGCGGTTTCCAGATCGTCAGGATGAACCCGGCCCCGCCATTCATTGCGCATATCGACCGGTTCGGACTGTTCCAGTTCCAGAATCGCGCGCCATTGGTCGCACACGATGATCGTATCGGTGACACGGTTATATTCGAAAACGGCGATTCCGGCGCCGATGATTGCGTCGTTTGTCCGCTTCATCTGATTGCGCGCCAATTTTTCGGCACTTGCGTCCAGCGTAATATCGCGCAGCACCAGCGCGTGTTGCAATCCGCGCTCGGAATCGGTCCAGGCGGTTACATTGGCGGCCAAAAGCATGGTGTCACCATCGCGGGTGCGCCCGGTCATGCCTTTGATGACCGTGTCGATCGCGGGCGGCACGATTTGCGCCTGCAGCCACTCCAATGACGCATCGGGCAGGATTTCGCGCGTTGCGCGGCCCACAAGCTGCCCATGGGGATAGGCGAACAGATGTTCTGTCGCCTGATTGCATTCAAGGATCCTGCCGTCGGCGCCCACAATCATCAGCGGAACCTGCATCCGTTTGAACGCGTCGATGATTGGCGATTTTTCCATGGCTCGTCCGGTTTCGGCGCGGTTCACGCTGGCGTCGGTTTGTCCCGCTCTGGCAGTGCCGCGCAGGGGCGGATGGGTGCGCGTGCTGCTCATGACAGGGCCTTGGCCACGGCGTTCAGACGCGATTCAATGTCGTTGGCGTCGAACGGTTTGATCACATAATCGTTGGCCCCGGCCTCATAGGCCTGATCCATGTATTTTCTGTCGTTCATTGCGGTCAGCATGATGATCTGACACGTGTCATATCCGGGAAGACGGCGCACCAGATCGCAAAACTCGATCCCCTCCATCACCGGCATCATGATATCAAGAAAGATACACTGAAACGGTTCCGGTGCCTCTGTAATACGCTCCAGCGCGGCGCCCGCGCTCGGGGCTGCAACGATATCGGGATATCCCGAATTGATCACCAACATGCTCAGCACCTCAAGCGCGAAAGGTTCATCGTCTACGGCAAGAATTCTCATGTTTTACTCATATCGGATCGTTGGCTTGCCGGTCTGATGGCAAGGCCGCGCGCCATTGGTGGCGGTCTTGATGATCCGATTACCCCGGGTTATGGCTCGTCTTGTCAGGATGAGCATGTCAGCGAAAATCCGGTCATTCAACCCCAAGTTGTTGCAAATAAGATAATGCTCGCAGGAATTGTGCATTGGACCTTTTGGTTCACGAAAGATATTGTCAGGTTGTTTTGGGTGCCGGGCCTGTCCCGAATGTGCGGCGGGGTTTTTCAACCCAATCGCAGGGCAATGATCCGGCGCACCGGAATGACACAATTTCAGGACAGGCGCCTGAGGCAAAACAGCGACGAATATCGTCATTTCGCAGCATAACACCTGCGAAACGTAATGGAGGCGCAATGTGGCAGCCCACGGATTCAGCGCGACAGCGACAGATTTGGCGGCAGGTGTGGGGCCATCGCCGGGCGAAATCCGATTCTGTCGTGCGACATGATCCGTTGGGCCAAACGGCGGATGCACGGTTGCCATTGCGGAAATTTTCCAGGCTCTCGGTTTTCATGGTTGCCGGTCTTGCATTTGCGGGCTGCGAAATCTCGTTTCGTGATCCGGGCGCTTTGCAGACGGCCTTTGACCAAGAACCGTTCATTCAACAGCGCCTTGACGAGGCATGGATCACGGTGCCCGGTGCGCGGATGGTTCTGGGCCGGGCGGTCGGGCCGGTTGCAGAGCAACGTATCCTGTTGCCCAACAAGACATCGCTGCGCGGAGACAACATCGTGTTGTTGAAAATTCACGGCACCTCTTTGAACACGGCGGGGCGGTTTTTGCCGGTAAAATTCCTCAAGAGTCAGGATGCCGATCTGTTTCCGTTCACCGACATCGAGGGTCTGACATTTTTCAGCAAGACCGATGATCTGGGCACGCTGAACTGGGCCGAATGGTCAAACGATGCCGGTCTGACCTGTGTGTTGGCGCTGCGCAGGCTTGACAGTGGCAGCCGGGTCATTCCGGGCAAACGATCGGCCATGGATATGGTGGTGCGCAATTGCATTCACGGAACCGCCGAAGACGCCCTGACGCCGGCCCGCGCCACGCAGGTTGGTTTTGCCGCGCCACAGGGGCGTCCGGGCGGCGCGCCTGACATGTTGTCGCCGCTTGCCGGTCCGTTGCCATGACAGCTTTATCGGCCAGATCGCGCATGGGCCTTTCCGTGCTGGTGCTGCTCTGGTTGCTGCTGCTGGCGCCGATCCTGTTTCTGGCATCGGTTCCCACGTCGGTCACGATTCAGGGTCTGCTTTCGCTGGTGACGCTTGGTTTGTTGATCGTGCTGAAACCTTTCGTGCAGATCAGCCTGCCAACCCGGTTTGCGATGCTGGCCGTGGCAAGCTTTTTCACCCTGCGCTATTGGCTTTGGCGTCTGACCGATACCCTGCCTTCGCCGGATGAGCCGGTTTCCTTTGTGGCGGCTGTCGTGCTGTTTGGCGCGGAAACCTTTACCGTGGTGCTGTTTTTCCTGACCGCACTGGTGACCGCCGATCCGACCGATCCCAAGCCGCCCGCGCGCGTGCGGCTAAAGGATGTGCCGCGGGTTGATATCCTGGTGCCGTCCTATAACGAACCGCCCGAATTGCTGGCCGTGACCCTGGCCGCCGCCAAACAGATCAATTACCCGGCCGACAAGATGACCGTCGTTTTGTGCGATGACGGCGGCACCGATCAGCGGTGCAACCATACCAACCCCGAAATCGCGCGGGAATCACAGGCGCGGCGCGTCCGGCTGCAACAGCTGTGCCGTGATCTTGATGTTGTCTATGTCACCCGCGCCCGCAACGAGAGCGCGAAAGCCGGCAATCTGAATGCCGCGCTGAAAAACCTGACCGGCGAGTTGTTTCTTGTGCTGGACGCCGACCATGTTCCCAGCCGCGATTTTCTGGCGCGCACGGTGGGGTATTTCGTTGAGAACCCGCGCCTGTTTCTGGTGCAGACGCCGCATTTTTTCATCAACCGTGATCCGATCGAACGCAATCTTGGCCTGCCCGAAACCTGCCCCTCGGAAAACGAGATGTTCTATTCCACCATTCACCGGGGTCTTGACCGGCTGGGGGGTGCGTTTTTCTGCGGCTCGGCCGCGTTGTTGCGCCGCCGGGCGGTGGACGAGGTGGGCGGCATTTCCGGCGAAACCATCACCGAAGATGCGGAAACCGCGCTTGATATCCATGCGCGGGGTTGGGAAAGCAAATATCTGGATCAGGCGATGATCGGCGGATTGCAGCCCGAAACCTTTGCCTCGTTCATTCAGCAGCGGGGCCGGTGGGCCACGGGCATGATTCAGATGTTGCTGTTGAAAAACCCGATCTTCCGCTCGGGCCTCTCGCTCACGCAACGGCTGTGTTATCTGAACTCGATGAGTTTCTGGCTGTTTCCGCTGATTCGCATGATTTTTCTGATCAGCCCGTTGTTTTACATCTTTTTCGGGCTGGAAATCTTTGTTGTCTCCTCGCCCGAGGTGCTGGTTTATATCCTGCCTTATCTGTTGATCGGGTTTCTGGTTCAGAATGCGCTGTTTGCCAATGTACGGTGGCCGCAGATTTCCGAGGTTTATGAAATCGCGCAAACGCCGTATTTGTTGCGCGCGATCCTTGGCACGGTTTTGCGGCCCCGCGCCGCGTCGTTCAAAGTCACGGTAAAGGAAGACGAGCTGGACCACGCGTTCCTGTCGCCGATCTTTGTGCCGCTGCTGGCGCTTGTCGTCTTGATGGGTGTCGGGCTGATTGTGGGGGGATATCGCTGGATTGCGTTTCCCGGTGACCGGACCGTGGTTCAGATTGTCGGGGCGTGGAACCTCTATAACTTCCTGTTGTGCGCTTTTGCGCTGCGTTCGGTGTTTGAACGCCCGGTGCGCCCCGAACAGCCGCGCACCGGGGTATCTGTCGGCGCGACCCTGAATTTGACGGGCGATGGAAAAATGCCAACCGCCCTGCCCGCCACGATCATCGCCGCGGGCGCGAAATCCATCACCCTGCGGTTTGAAAACGAGGTGCGCGATGCGGATGGCAAGACCGCGTTGCACAAGATCACCGAAGGCAGCATCGCCGATCTGATCCCGGTGCTGCCGAACGCGCCCGAACTTGAACGCGCGCTGGCGGTCACCATCACCGCCGTTCACAGCGGGGTGGGGGGGATGACCGTCACCCTTGATGTGGCCCCCGAAGACATGATCGCGGCCAGCCGCCTGACCGCTTTCGTGACCTATGGCGATTCCGCGCGCTGGATATATTTCCGCAAGGTTCTGTCAAAACGCCGGGGGCTGGTGTCGGGGTTGTTGTTCGTGTTTCGCAAAAGCATCCTGTCGCTGCCTGTAAGCGTCATTGATTTTCTGAACGAACCGGCCCGGCGCAAGGCATTGGCGGCACCAGCAGGCGCGCCGGTTCTGATTCCGGATCCGGCGGCGGGTGTCACGGTGCTGCCCACAGCGCCGCCCGACGACGCCGATGATCCGGACGAAGAAGAATATCTCGAAGTCGGGGGGAACGCGCGATGACCCGGTGGAAAACCTGTTTTGCAGCGGCCCTGTTGGCGGCATTCGTTCCCCTGAATTGGGGGGCGGCGCAACAGATCATTCTTGAAGGCGTCGATGAGATACAAGAGCCGAACCGCGAGCGGGTCGTGCCCCCTGTCGCGCCCGAAACATCGCGCGCCATGCATGATATCGTGCCGACGCCAAACCCCGATCTGGCCCCGCCCGCCACCCTGACGATGCCGCTGAGGGCAAAGCGCCCGCAGATCGAGGCGACCGACCGGTTTCGCATGCAGGGCCAGTACGGGCGCGCCGAGTTCTATTTGTTCCTGCCCGCCGATGTGGGGGCGTCAACATTTCAACTGACCACCAAAAGCGCGATCAACGTTCTGCCGGAACGATCCTCGATCGAGGTTTTCGTGAACGACACCTCGGTTGGCACCATTGTACCGGACCATTTTGAACAGAACGGGATTGATACACTGGATGTCCCGGCGGGCCTTCTGGCGGCGGGGCGCAACACCATCGTTCTGGCCGCGCGTCAGGTTCACCGGGTGTTTTGCGGGCCCGAAGCGGCATTCAGCCTGTGGACCGATATTGTTCTGGCCGACAGCGGCATCACCATCGACAGTGCCGATCTGGAAACCGACACAATGGGATTTTTCGCGGCCACATCGGCCCAGTTGGCGCGCGGCGATCCTTTTTCGATCCACATCTCTGGCGCCAGCTTTCCGTTGTCCGAAGCGGCGGCGATCATCGCCCGCGTCGAAGACATTTTTGGCGGCACCCCGCCGGAAATCAGGTTTGAGGATTATTATAGCGTTTCGTCCCAGCCGCCACAGTTGGCACGGGTGACCGCGCTGCCCCCGGATATGGATCTTCCCGGTGGGCCGGCGTTTTACCGCGGTGGCGACGGTGCGATCGTGCTTTTGACAAACAGCGGTGATTATACCGATGTGGGGCGTGTTCTGCTGGGCGTTCTGAAGGATCAGGATAAAAGCGCGGGCGCGCCGCTGCTGAACCCTGGCGCCCTGACCACGCTTGCGGATCTTGGCGTGCCGCTGATCGAGGGGCAGGGGCGGTATTTTCAGGCGCCCGTGTCGTTCCGCCTGCCTCGCGATTGGCTGCTGCTTGCCTCGCAACAGGCCGAGCTGTTTCTGGATTACCAGTTTGACACGCAGCTTCCCACAGGTTCGCTTTTGCTGGTCAAGATCAACAATACCACGATTCGCCTTCTGCCCCTGGACGAGGTGGCGCAATCGGGGCGGCCCCTGCGCACCCTGCGCGTGCCGTTTGACGCCAATCTGTTGCAGCCGGGGGTGAACCGCCTGACCTTTGAGGCGCTGATTCCCGGTGATCCGCCCGATCAGGCCTGTGTTCTGCGAGATGCGCCGATCTTTCAGGTTTTCGGAACCACCGCGCTGTCTGTGCCGCGCTCGCCCAGCATGTCATTGCCCGGAATAAGTGAGGTTCTTGCCGTTCTGGGGCCAGATTCGATAAGGATAAGCGAGGCGGCGCGCGCCACCGTGCCCCTTGGCATCCTGCCCCAGATTGGTGCCGTGTATGCCAATGAGCCCCCCGCCGATGAGGCCGGGACCGACCGATCACGTTATGAGCTGACGGTGGGGGTGCCTGGCGATCTGTCGCGGCTTGCCGGTGATGTGGTGGATGGCCACAATTCCGATCTGCAATCGGTTCTGCTGTCCACGGCGCGTGAACCGGTCCGCGATCTTGATCTTTGGCAGGGCGTCGATAAACGCCCGTGGTGGCATGCATTTTACGATCTTGAACAGGCCGCGGCGCTGCCGTCACGGGTGATTGGCGGTCTGGCCGACATGTGGCGCGGCCCCGAGCAGGATCTCAGGACGTGGTTGGCGGGGCATTCCGCCGATGCGATGCTGATTCAGCCCGACATGTCCAACCCCGAGAGTATCTGGCTGATCCTGCGGTCGCGCACCGATCCGGTCAGGATCGTGTCGTCTCTGGCCGCCACCCATCAGGAATTTGACGGCCCCCATGGACAGGTGGCGCTGTATTCGCCCGAAAACGGCTGGATCAGCTGGACCTCGCCGGATCGGCCATTATCGTTGAACGAATCGCTGACTTTGGGCAATATTCGCGCCGTTGTGGGAAATTACGTCACGCTAACTCCGGCGCAATACATCCTTCCGCTATTTTTATTAATCTTTTGTTCTGCAATGGTTGGTATCGGAATTGCCATCCTGTCACGACGGAGGAAAAGATGAAGCGGCGAACCATGATGGCGGGCCTTGGGGCCTTGGGGGCCGCGGCAACATTGCGCGGTGTGCCGGCCTTTGCGCAGGCTGCCGATCTGGAAATTAACCTGCAAGATGTCTGGCAGGCCTGGCAAGCCGTTCATCTGGATGCCTCAGGGCGGGTCGTGGACAGTATCCAGCAAAACGCCAGCCATTCCGAAGGCCAGGGATACGGCATGTTGCTGGCCGTGACGGCAGGTGATCGGCGCGCGTTCGAGCGGATGGAAACCTGGACAAGGGTCAATCTGGCGGTGCGCAATGATAACCTGTTGGCCTGGCGTTGGCTGCCCGATGCCCCGGTGCAGGTGCCCGATATCAACAACGCAAGCGACGGTGATCTTTTCCGCGCCTGGGCGTTATTGAAAGCGTCGCGCAAATTTTCGGTGCCCGAATACCGCGAGACGGCACAACGGATTGTCATGGATCTGGTCGAAACCTGTATCGTCGAGCGGCCCGGCACCGGTGCGATGTCGCTGATGCTGCCGGCCGCGCAGGGGTTTCGCACGCCCACCGGGTTCATATTCAACCCGTGCTATTCCATGCCTTTGGCAATGACCGAACTTGCAACCGCTTTTGATGTGGCCCCCCTTGCCCGTGCGGCGCGCGGGGCGGTTGATCTGGTCGGAAATCTGGCGCGTGACGGTGTGGTGCCCGATTGGGTCGAGGTTGTCGGAAACGATGTCCGCCCGGCGCAGGATTTCTCGTTCAATGCGGGATACGAAGCGATGCGGATTCCCTTGTTTCTGATCTGGTCGGGGTTGAAACAACATCCCGCCGTCATCCGCTATGCCGAGGCACAGGCGCGCGCCCCCAAAGGCAGTGCCGCCACCGTCATCGACCGGAAAACCGGCCAGATATTGGAAACCGGAACACAGGCCGGATACCGGGCTGTGGCCGCCCTGTCGTTGTGCACGGCGCGCAACACGGTCGGGTCGGCCCTGCCGCCGTTTGTATCCGAGGCAAGCTATTATCCTGCAACGTTGCAGGTGATGGCGATGATTGCACAGGCTCATGGCGCGCCCATGTGTTTTCCGCTATGATTCGCCTTGCCAGATTCATTATCGCGCTGACGCTGGCGCACACCCTCGCTTTTGGGTCAGCATGGGCGCAGACCCCGACAGAAAGCGATCTGATGGCCCTGCGCTTTTACATCGGCGAGGGCAACGATCAGGCGGTGCAATCGGAAATCCGCCGCTTGCAGCTGAGTTATCCGGATTGGACGCCGCCCGATAACCTGAACGAAATTCAGCGTGACGTTCCGGGCAGAAGCGTTGACAAGATTTATGCGCTGATCGCGGCCGATGATTTTGACGGCGCGCGGGCAGAAATCGAAAGCACCCGCCAGGCCTATCCCGATTGGTTCCCGTCAGAAGAGCTGTTGCAGACCCTTTCGGTGGCCGAGGGGCAAAGCCGCTTCATCCGGGCGGTGGACGCCGCCGATGCCGATGCCGCAATCCGCATTGCCCGCGCCAACCCGGCGTTGTTACGCTGCGAACGGATCAACAATGCCTGGCTGCTGGCCGAACAATACCGGATCATGGGGCAGGACAGCTCGGCCGTTGGGGTTTATCGCAGCATATTGCGCAGCTGCACCTCCAGTGACGACCTGATCGCGACGCTGGAAAAATCGGCCGCCGTTGTCGATCTGAACACGCTATCCGAACTGGCGGATCTGGCGCGCGACCGTGCGCCGGATGCCACCGAACAGGTGACGATTGTTGAAAACCGCCTGCGCGCCGGGCTGAAAGCGGGACCGACCCGGTCGACAGATCAAACCGTCACCAAGGATAAGGAGCTTGATCCGACACTGGCGATGGTGAAAAGCCCGCGCCCGACCCCGCGCCCCGAGGAACTTGATACGTCGCCCACCCCAACGGTGCAACGCCGCCCGTCCGGGGCACCCGCACCCAAGGCCCCAAGCGGTGGCGCCAGCCTGAGTCAGGCCGAGCGCGCGGCAGCGCGGGGCGATTGGAACGGGTGCCTGGCCGTGACCGCCAATGGGCAAAGCGGCGCGATCCTGTCACAGCGCGGATGGTGCGCATTGAACGCCGGGCGCCAGATGCAGGCATTGAATGATTTCCAAAGGGCGGCGAAAATTGGCACAAGCGCCAGTGCAAGGCGCGATGCGGCCTATGGCATGGCCCTTGCAATGTTGCAGTTGAACATGGTCGATCAGGCCGCAAACGTTGCCGCCACCACCCATTTCGACAAAAAGCAACGATTGGAAATCGAGGGGCAAATCCTGGACAAGCGCGGCGTGTTTGCCTTTGATCGCAAGGATTATCGTCAGGCCATCGCTTATTTCAACGAACTTGAGCGGCTGACCGGCCGCATGCGGCGCGATCTGGCCCTGTTGCGGGGCTATGCCTATCTTAATTCCGGTCAACGGGCCGCCGCCGTGGCCGAATTTCAACGCCTGCACGATCAGATGGCGACACCCGCATCACGGCGCGCCCTGTCAGAAGCCCTGAGATGATGTGAGCGTTTGCCCGACCTGAACGCCGGATCACGCCTTGGGGTGGGTGTGCCAGATTGACAGATCCACCAGCATTTCGCCAAAGTCGGGTTCGGTTTCCGGCCCCTGAAGGGTCAGAACATGCAGGCTTTGAAAATCGGCAAAGATCTGTTCGCGTTCGGCCTGTGTGAAATCGCGGTCCGACCGTGAAAAGGCGCCAATGCTTTTTGAGCCATGTTCAGATGTCGCCATGACCGTCCAGTAATTCAGACCAAATTCGGCCGCCTTGATGAACACGCCGTGCTCATCAAGTTTTTCCAGCTCTGACCATGGGGCAATACCGTCATGGGTGAACCCCCATTTCACGGCGGGGTCTTTCATGACGATTCCCATCTGGGAATAATAGGTCATCCAGCCCTCGTCATAGGTCTGGAACAGATATTTCGGCGTTGCGAAAACGACTTGAAAAGCCGCGGCAAAGCCATCCGGGCTTTGTGTTTGCAGCCGCGTCAGCAACGATCGGAACTGATCCGTCAGTTTCATACCAAACACCGATCACTTGGTGGTCGAATTAACACGCGCATCCAGCCCCCCCTGAGATCCGCCACGGACGTCAAAGAATACCTCATCCCTTGCGTGAGGTCGATACGGATTTTATCGGACGGTTCAGATTGGCCGCGGGGACCAGATAAAACCATATGTCCAGTGCCAGATAACATTCACTGGTTTTGTCGATGATGTTCCGCATCGCCTCCCAATCCTCTTGCCCACCGCAAGATACCACTCAATCATGCGTTTTGTGAGGCTGAAGATCGATAGCTTTCCACACGGCCCGTGTCAAATATTTGCTTGTCGGCGTACCGGTGCGGCGCTGTCGGACACGGGGTTCGCACCCGCCGCATGAAGTGCCGGCATCGACAGAATCGCATAGGACCGCCCATCGTGTTTGTTTCGGTATTTCTCACCCAGTTGGGTGACATCATAGCCAAGCTTGCCCAAAGACCGGCGAAAACCGGGCACGGTCAGGGTAACCAGTTGGTCAGATCCCTGGCGAATCGCAAGTTCGACCAATCCGCGCACCACAAGGGCAAGACAGGTCTGCCTGTCATCGGCCGACGCGATCTGGTCAGACAGGACCAGGCGCGTACATTCCGATGCATTGGCAAACGATTGTGAGCGCGGCAAAAGATCCGCAGGAATCCCGTCGATCCTGCCGTCGGCGGCATCGCGAAGCATGCATCCATGGCTGCCCCATGTATCGCAGAATCGCATCACCCGTGCGCCCCCGACCAACCGCCCATTCAACGTGACCACGGAATAGGCGGCGGTGGGATTGTCGTATTGATCCATCTCGACCGTGTCGTTATGCGGAATGTTCCAGGCCAGGGTGTCGACGAAAAAGCGCTTGCGCAGCGCCAGGAAGTCATAGAACGCTGACCCATGCAAATGCATATCGGACAGGTCGAAGGTGATTCCGGTGATCGTGTTTTTCATTTGATTTGCCCACGTTGACTAAAGCTTAAAAGGCGCGCGATCTTTGCGCGGTCAAACTCCCGCTATGGGAGAGTACGTGGCATTAATGTGTCGAAATAGCGGTTAAATCCAGCCATATTCCTTTGCGCGGCCAACGGCTTGGGTGTTGGTGCGTGCATCAAGTTTGTTTCGCGCATTCGAAAGGCGCAGCTTTACCGCGCTTTCGCTGATGCTCAGAAGATGCGCGATTTCCTTCAGCTTCATGCCCGATGCGAGCATTTCAAGAACCTCGATTTCGGCCTTGGTCAGACCGGGGGCCTGTTGCAGCGCGCGGTGAAGTTCGCCCACCGCCAGTTTCAGCGTGTCCAGTTCGTGATCTTCGAATTCACGATCAGGGCGCGAGAATGACCCGAAAGAGCGCAGGCCCGGCGTGGCGTCATCCATGACACTGACCGCCGCACCATAGCGCAGCCCCAGAGAGGCGGCCGTTTCCAGCACCTTACGTTCGTCACTGTAGGATATTTCGCTCCAACGGGTCTGACCCGAGTTGTCATAGATCCAGCGAATGACAGGATCAAAGATCATCAGCCCGTCTTTGGTGTAAATCTCGATCCATTTCTGGGGCAGGGAATTGCGTTCATATTCAGGGAATGCAAACCCGACGCGCAAGGCAAGGTGATAGCCAGCGATGGCCATCCCATCGAAATCATAGTCAACCAGCAGATTTTCTACCGCTTTCATAGTGGTCTTGACCTTGCCTTTACATTTTTAAATTATATTTTTCATATAGATACAATGTCCAAAAATTCAGGCCCCTCGTGCGCAAATTGCCTTGGGAACCTGAGATGACACATTTACGAAAAAATTCAGTCAAAAATGGGTGTTTTCGTGCATCGGGGCCTATCATCCCGCCCCGCGCCTGTGCAAGCGCCACGATGTCTGGTGAAACCGGTTTGCGGGTGTGTCATTCCGCCCCGTGCCCCATGTCAGATCGAAATGCGTTTCAGCGGTCCGCGCCCTGCTTTCTCAGAAGCGCGAAGTTGGGCAAGTGCGGTTGCGTTTGTGATGGCGCGGCCGGCACGTTGTGCGCGCTGTTCTTCGGGGCGCACCGGCCCGCCAACAGAAATGCCCAACCGCCCCGCGCCCCCAGGTGCAAAAACCGGCGTTCGGCGCGCGATATCCTGTTCTATGGCATTCTCCATTGTGGCGTGATCGGGATGATCGGCGGTTTGCGTAACAATCAGAAGGTGGCCATCGGCGCTAAAGCTCATCATTGTTTTTTTAGTGCTGAACCAAACGCTTGTGGCATTGGCCAGATCGACAAAAAATTCGGAAAGGTCCGGCAAGGGCTGTTCATCGCTGATCTGATCACACGCCCCTGAATAAACAGTGAACACGTCAAGTTTGGCGGCTTCCTTGCGCGTGACTCTCGTTAAATAATTCACCAGCACCCATTGTTCGACAAGATTGACCGATTTGCCCAAACGCGGATTGCGCATGACATCCGACACAAGCCGAGTCTGCACCTGTGGCGATCCGGGCGCAACCATCCCTTTTTGCGCCAGTCGCAGCCGTTCTTGCAGTTCTTCGATATCAAAAGGTTTGGTGGCATAATCCGTGGCCCCGGCGCGATAGGCATCGCCCATGTTCTTAAGGTCGCGCATCGCCGTCAGCATCACGATCGGCGTCGTTTGATAGGCGCCGATGGCGCGCACCTGACGACAAAGTTCGATGCCGTTCATTTCCGGCATGTTGATGTCGACCAGCAAACAATCAAAACCCGGATCGTCGCTCAGAATGGACAGGGCCGCCGTGGCCGACTCTGCGGTTCTGACCTGATTGAAACCACTTCGGGCGGCAATAAGCGGCAGCAGTTCAAGGATGAAAGGATCATCGTCAACCGCAAGAATCCGCATGCATGGCGCCGCCGCCGGGGCCGATGTTTCGGTGTCTGACACGCAGGGGCGAGGCCGGGCGCTGTTGTCAACGCCAGCCCCAGGCAGCCCGACAACGAAGCGAACGGCGGTCAGGCCAAACACCGCTCCCGCTCCAACCAGAATATAACTTGCCAGCCCCACCCACAGGGACGCGCCCAGCGACATTGCCACCGCGAATGCGCCCACACTCGCGGCAAAAGCGATGATGATATATCCGACGACCATGGATTTTCCGCCAAACCAAGTTTTACTCAACCTAAAGATGATTGCGGGGGTTGCAACACCTTCTGTTCAGTATGCGCACCTTGGATGGCGCGCACGCCACGGTGTTTTCAGCGCGGCGGCATGGCGGCCCGGTGAGGGGTGAGGCCACTGCAAAACCCGCGCCCAACGATGAAACACCCCTACAACCCACTGGTTATAAACGCTTAATCCCTCTTTTAGAATTACTCAAAGCAATGGCTTGACAGGAGAGATAAATATTTACTAAATTTTTATAACTTGAGGCAGATCGATTCCGTGGGGAAATATATGGCAGGCGTCACTCTGAAATCGGTTCGTAAGGATTACGGCGCGGTCAATGCGATTCCTGAATTGGATCTGACGATCGGAGACGGCGAATTTTGCGTGTTTGTCGGGCCGTCGGGCTGTGGCAAATCCACCTTGCTGCGCACCATTGCGGGCCTTGAGGACTTGTCGTCGGGCCAGATCGTGATTGGCGATACCGATGTCAGCCACCGCCACCCCGGTGAGCGGGGCGTGGCGATGGTGTTTCAGAATTACGCGCTGTATCCGCATATGAATGTGCGCCAGAACATGGGGTATGCCCTGAAATTGGCGCGCGAGCCCAAGGCGATGATCGCCGACAAAGTGGCGCGCGCTGCCGAAACCCTGGGGTTGGTTGATTATCTTGAACGCAAGCCTGCGGAACTGTCGGGCGGGCAACGCCAACGGGTCGCCATTGGCCGGGCCATCGTGCGCAACCCCAAGGTTTTTCTGTTTGATGAACCGCTGTCCAACCTTGATGCCGAATTGCGCACGCGGATGCGGCTGGAATTGTCGGATCTGCACAAAACCCTGGGCACGACGATGATCTATGTCACCCATGATCAGGTCGAGGCGATGACCCTGGCCGACAAAATCGTGGTGCTGCGCGCGGGCAAGATTGAACAGGTGGGCACACCTTTGGAGTTATATGATAATCCCGCCAACCGGTTTGTGGCCGGGTTTATCGGCTCACCGGCGATGAATTTCATGTCGGCGACCCAGGGCGATGGCGGTCTGATCCTGGATGATCTGAACGGTGCGCACCTGACATTCGGGGCCGGGGTGGCGGCGGGCAAACCGGTGACGGTGGGCATTCGCCCCGAACATCTGGACCTGTCGCCAGAGGGCGCGCCGCTGACCTTGCGCTCGGTCGAGCAATTGGGCGGCGTCACCTATGGCTATGCGATCCTGCCGTCGGGGGGCGAATTTTGCGTCGATCTGAAGGGGCGGCGCGATGTGCGGGCGGGTGACACCGTGCATCTGAACATACCACAACAGCGGTCCTTTGTGTTCGACCCGGAAACCGGGCGGCGGCTGCAATAACAAACCACAGGACAACGAAAGGGAGGATACCATGTTAAAATCACTGAAAACCACAGGTGCCATTCTGGCGCTGGCGGCGGGGCTTGGCGCCGGAATGGCAGGGGCCGAAACCCTGCGCGTGTATTTCAACGCCGGCCATGGCTATGACACCTATATGGATGCCATCGCCCAGTTCGAGGCCGATAATCCCGGCTGGACCGTGCAGTTTGAAAAATACCAATGGCCCGATCTGCGCACCAAGATCGTGGCAGATTTCGCCGCCAACAATCCCCCCGATCTGTTGGCCACGCCGGGCGGCTGGATTCCCGAATTTGCCCATCAGGATCTTTTGCTGTCGATCGATGACTACGCCGCGCGCGACACCGACACGTTCGATTATCCGGGCGATTGGTTTGACAATGCGGTGGCCAAAAACACCATCGACGGCAAGAATTACGGCGTACAGATCCATCACACCTGCGCCACGCTGGTTTATAACAAGGACATGTTGGCCGAGGCCGGATATGACGCCCCTCCCGCCACCTGGGAGGAATTTCGCGAAGTCGCCGCCGCCACGACAAAACCCGGCGTGTTCGGTTTTGCCCCCAATTCGGCGTTCATTTATTACTGGCCATGGGTGTTTCAGGCCGGTGGTGACTATTTCAACACCGAAACCGGCAAGGTCGGGTTGGATTCCGAAGCAACCATCAGCGCGCTTGAATTTCTGTCGGGCCTGATTCACGAAGACCGCTCGGCACCGGTGCCGGTGGCGGGGGCCGATTATGAGGGGCCGCAAAGGTTGTTCACTTCGGGGCGGGCGGCGATGATCATAACCGGGCCATGGGATATCAACCCCATTCGCACCGGCAACCCCGATCTGAACTGGGCGGTTGCGCCATCGCTGACCGGTGAGGTGCAATCAACCGTGCAGGGCGGCGTTGGTCTGGCGATTCCAAAGGATGCCAAACATCCCGAAATGGCATGGGAGCTGATCAAGGCATTGACCGATGTCGAGGTCGAGGTGGAAACATCGCTGCGCTATTCCATGACCATGCCGCGCAAATCCTGGCTGGCCGATCAGCGGGTACAGGATGACGCGCTGCTGGGGCAATTCGGCACCTGTTTGCCCTATTCGCAAGATGTGCAATTGCCCCTGACCCTGACCGGCAAATTTGATCCGGCGGTAGATACGATCATTCAAACCGCCTTTGAAGAGGTGTTGTATGGTCGCGCCGATGCGGCAGAAACCCTCAAGGCGGCGGCCGATGAAGCCAACGCCATCATCGACGCAAAATAATCATCCCCGGCCCCCATTTCCGGGGGCCGGACCGCCCAGCAGGAGAGTGTCATGACCTATAAACAGCGCCGCGCCCTGACGGCCTATGCCTTTCTGCTGCCTGCGATCCTGTATTTTCTGGTGTTCTTTTTCTGGCCCATCGCGATTGAATTCTGGGCGAGCCTGCGCAGCGGTCAGCCGTTGATCGGCGAATCCGAATTTGCCGGGCTGAAAAATTATATCTACATTTTCAAAGACCGCCTGGCGATCAAGGCGATGGGCGCAACCCTGATCTATGCGGTCGGGTCAACCGTGTTCACCCTGTTGATTGCGCTGGTATTGGCGTCGATCCTGGCCGGGCCGCTGAAGGCGCGCAATACGATCCGCGCGATCCTGTTCTTTCCTTATATCGTGTCGTTCGTGATTTCGGCGCTGATGTGGAAATCGATCCTTGATCCCTATACCGGGCTTCTGAATGCCGCGCTGTTGAAACTGGGCCTGCCACAGCAATATTGGCTGACCGATCCCGATGCGGCGATCTGGGTTTTGGTGGCCGTGTCGGTGTGGAAGGATATCGGTTATGCCGTGCTGATCTATATCGCCGCGATTCAGGGGATTCCGAACCATCTGTACCAGGCGGCCGAATTGGACGGGGCCAAGCGGCGGCATTTGTTTCGCGATATTACCCTGCCCCTGCTGATGCCCACCACGCTGTTTCTGGCGGTGATTGTGATGATTGCCTCGATGCAGGAAATGGCGCTGCCGTATCTGATGACCGGGGGTGGGCCGGCCAATGCCACCCGGCTGTATTCGCTGCATGTGTTTGACACTGCCTTTCAGGGGCTGAACATCGGCTATGCCTCGGCGCTGTCTTTTGTGATGTTCCTGGTGATCCTGTTCATCACCTGGGCGCAGTTCAAACTTCTCAACCGTGACATCCGGCACACCTAAGGACATTTCATGGCACACCGTACCTCTTATCCCTTGTCTGCGCGCCTTTGGATTTATCCCTTGATGGGGGTGTTTGTTCTGCTGGCGATGCTGCCATTTCTTTATATGGTGTCGCTGTCACTGCAAAGCGACGCCGAGATGTTTTCGGGGCAGGTGGTGGTTATTCCCGAAACCCTGCAATTCACCAATTACATCACGATCTGGGAAAAGGCGCCGTTTGCGCGGTTCATCCTGAATTCGTTTTTTGTGGCCGGGGTGATTGCCCTGTTGCATGTGATATTCGATCCGATGATCGGCTATGTCTTTGCCAAGATGGAATTTCCGGGCAAGCGGTTCATGTTTGTCGCCCTGCTGTCGACGCTGATGATCCCGTTTTTCGTGCGCCTGATCCCGCTTTATGTGATGACGGCGCAATGGGGGTTGCTGAATACCTATACCGGGTTGATCCTGCCTTTCGCGATGAGTGCGTTTGGCATTTTCCTGATGCGCCAATTCATTCTGCCGATCCCTGACGATCTGATCGCGGCGGCGCGGCTGGACGGGGCGGGCGAGGTGCGGATTTTCATTGATATCGTGCTGCCCCAGCTTGGCCCGGCAATTGCCACCGTTGCCCTGTTGACCTTTGTGTTTCAGTTCAATGAATTTATCTGGCCGCTGGTGGTGGTTTCCAGCGAAAACATGCGCCCGATCACCACCGGCCTGACCCTGTTCAATCAGGAGTTTTTCACCCAGTGGAATCTCACGGCGGTGGGGGGGATGCTTTTGTTCCTGCCGTGTTTCCTGCTGTATCTCTTTGCCCAGAGGTATTTCGTACAAAGTGCCATGCTTTCGGGCATGAAATAAGAATAGGACTGTAACCATGAGCAGCAGCAGCAAACCGAATGTTTTGGTGTTTTTCACCGATCAGCAGCGTTGGGACAGCGTGGGGATGCATGGCAACGGATTGGATGTGACCCCCAATTTCGACCGGCTGGCGCGGGCGGGGCGGTTTGTGCCCAATTCGTTCACCGCGCAACCGGTCTGTGGGCCGGCCCGGTCGATGTTTCAAACCGGCAAATACCCCACGACAACCGGGTGTTTTCGCAATGATATTCCGCTGCCTGCCGGAGAAAAGACCCTGGCGCATCATTTCGGCGCGGCCGGGTATCACACCGCCTATATCGGCAAATGGCATCTGGCGTCTCAAGAGCCAGTGCCGCGCGATCAACAGGGCGGATATGATTATTGGCTGGGGGCCAATATTTTGGAATTTACCTCGTTCGCCTATCAAACCCGGTTGTTTGATCGGGATGGCGAACCCCATGATTTGCCCGGTTACCGGGTCGATGCCCTGACCGATGCGGCGATCCGGCATCTGGCCGAACCGCGCGACGATCCGTTCTTCATGTTCCTGTCGTTTCTTGAGCCGCACCATCAAAACCAGGATGACAGCTATCCCGCCCCCGTCGGATATGAAGAGCGTTTGGCCAAACGCGCCACGGTTTATCCCCCCGATCTTGATACGCTGAAGGGCAATGCCAAACAGCATTACCATGGATACATGGGCATGATCGCCCGCCTGGATGAGGCATTGGGCCGGATCGTCGATGCGCTGATTTCGCTCGGTCAGTTGGACAATACGATCATCCTGTTCACCTCGGATCATGGGTGCCATTTCAGAACCCGTAACGCCGAATACAAACGCTCGTGTCACGAGGCCTCGATCCGGGTGCCAACCCTGTTTCACGGCCCCGGTTTCAACGATGGCACGGCGATATCGCGCATCTGTTCGCTGGTCGATCTGCCGCCGACATTGCTCCACGCGGCAGGCATTGAGGTGCCGGATGATATGCAGGGCACATCGCTGTTGGCCGAAAAATCCGGCCCCGACGATATGTTCGTTCAGATCAGCGAAAGTCAGGTCGCCCGCGCCCTGCGCCATGGCAAATGGAAATACTGTATCTCTGCCGATCATCTTGATCCGTTCGCCCATGCGGGCAGTGACCGGTATCGTGAATCCGAACTCTATGATCTTGAGGCCGATCCGGGTGAGTTGAACAATCTGATCGCTGTCCCATCACACAGCGACACTCGCGCCATGTTGGCCAAACGGTTGGTTGAACGCATGGTCGAGGCGGGCGAAACCGCGCCCCGGATCGACCCGGCGAAACCGCCGCAACAGGCGCTCTGATGGCGACGCTGAAAGAAATATCGCAACTGACCGGCGTGGCCGGATCGACGATTTCGCGGGTTCTGAACCGCGATCCCAGTCTGTCGATCTCTGATGAAAAACGCGCCCTGGTGATCGAAGCGGCGGAAAAGCTGCAATATGTCACGCCCCGGCAACGGCGCGGCGGGGCGAACGATGATCCGTTGCGCATCCGCCGGCCGCGCGGTTTGGTATCTTTGGTTTTGGTGCATTTCCTGACCAGCGCACAAGAAATGTCGCGCCCGTTCTATTTGGGTCTGCGCCAGGGGATCGAGGCGCGCTGCGAGGCTTATGGCATCAATATCGTGCGGGTTCTGGAACAGGAGTTTGACCCCGCCTCATTGTTGCGGGGCCGCGATTCAGGCATCCTGTCGATTGGTCCGCTGGCACAAGACATGGTCGATGCGATTGAGGAACACGCCGTGCCCTTGGTTCTGGTGCATCCTGCCGAACCACCGACGCCCATGGATCTGGCCTATGTCGATATCACGGCGGCCTCGGTCATGCTGTGTGACTGGCTTTTGGGGCGGGGCGTGGTGCGCCCGGCGCTGGTGGGTCTGGCCAGTGCCAATGATGCCCGCCTGACCGGATACCGGCAGGTGATGGAGCGGGCAGGCGGGTTTGACCCCGATTATACGATCTATGAAACCGGCAATGGCGAAACCCTGATTGATGATCTGTTTGCCCGGCTTGAACAGCTTGGCAAACCGTTGCCCGATGCGTTGATCGTGCAAAAGGATCACATCGCGGTCGAGGTGTATCAGGCGTTGCAACAGCGCGGCCTGCGCATCCCCGAAGATATTTCCGTGGCCGGGTTCAACGACAGCGCCGTGGCCGGTGTGCTGCGCCCGAAACTGACCACGATCCGTCTGGATGCCGGTGAAATCGGCGCCGCAGCGGTTGATCTGTTGATGGAGCGTCTGGCCGGGCGCACCACCGCCAAACACGTACAGATTCAGCCGGTCGTGACCGTGCGCGCCAGCACCCTTTAATCCCTCCCCATTCCTTGCGCTATGGAGTCTATCATGCCGCATTCTGCCTTGTTCTGTGAAAACTGGTCCTTTCTGCCGGGGTTTGACCCGGCCTGGACCACCGCGCGCCAAACCGGCACGCCCGTGGCTTTGCCCCATAATGCCGTTGATCTGCCGTTCGATTATTTCGATGAGAAATGTTATCAACAGGCGTTCACCTATCAAACCACGCTAGAGTGGCAAAAGCGGTTCGCCGGGCGCGAAATCTGGCTGCGCTTTGATGGGGCCATGGCCAATGCCCAGGTCTATTTGAACGGCACCCATCTGGGCGGCCATCCCGATGGATACACCCCGTTTCGCATCCGCCTGACCGATCATCTGAGCGACGGTGAAAACCTGATCACTGTCATGGTGGACGGCAGCGAAAACCCCGATATTCCGCCCTTTGGCGGGCAGATTGATTATCTGACCTATGCCGGGATTTACCGCGAGGTGTGGCTGGAACAGGCCGATCCGGTGTCGATCGATAATGTAAAAATCGAAACGCCCGATCCTTTGGCCGCTGAAAAAACCGTGCATCTGCGCTGTCTGCTGGCCAATCCCCAAGGTGGGGCCGTGTCTGGCACCTGTAAGGTTGTGTTGCACGATGGCGCGGGCACACAGATTGCCACGGCTGAAACCGAATTGGATGATCAGGGCGCGGCGCTGGAATTTGACGGTCTGGCGGGGCTGACCCTGTGGTCGCTCGACACGCCCACGCTGTACCGCGCCACGATCACGATCACTGGCGAAGGCTTCACCGATACCCGCACCGAAAGCTTCGGCTTTCGCGCCGCGGAATTTACCCCCGACGGGTTTTTCCTGAACGGCGAGCGGGTGAAACTGATCGGGCTGAACCGGCATCAATCCTTTCCCTATGTCGGCTATGCCATGGGCCGCGAAGCGCAAGAGCGTGACGCCGAAATCGTCAAACACGATCTGGGCTGCAACATCGTGCGCACATCCCATTATCCCCAAAGCAAATGGTTTATCGAACACTGCGACCGGATCGGCCTGTTGGTGCTGGAGGAGATTCCCGGCTGGCAACATATCGGCGGTGAAGCGTGGAAGGATGAGGCAGTCAAAAACGTGCGCCGGATGATCGAGAGGGATTGGAACCATCCGTCGATCATCATGTGGGGGGTGCGGATCAACGAATCCGTTGATGACGATGCGTTTTACGCCCGCACCAACGCCCTGGCCCACGAACTTGACACCACCCGCCAGACGGGGGGCATTCGCAAACATATGCACAGTACCCTGCTTGAGGATGTCTATACGTTCAACGATTTCGTGCTGGGTGATTTTGAACGCCCGCTGGCCAATATCGCGCGGCGCGGATTGCGCCAGCGCGAAGAGGTGACAGGCCTGTCACACCCCGTGCCCTACCTCATCACCGAATATAACGGCCATATGTTCCCGACCAAGATCATCGATAACGAACTGCGGCAGATGGAGCATGTGACCCGCCATCTTGAGGTGCTGGATTATGCCCACGGTGATCCGGGGATTTCCGGCTGTATCGGCTGGTGCATGTTTGATTATAACACCCATGCCGATTTCGGCTCGGGGGATCGGGTGTGTCACCACGGCGTGCTGAGCATGTTTCGCGAACCGAAATTCGCCGCCCATGCCTATTCCAGCCAACGTGACCCAAGCGAAAAGGTGGTGATGGAGCCTGTCACCCACTGGGCGCGGGGCGAGCGCAACATCGGCGGGGTGTTTCCGTTGATGATCCTGACCAACTGCGATCTGGTGCGCATGATCCTGCCCGACGGGCAAAGCGTCGATATCCGCCCCGACAGCGAGGGATTTCCCCATCTGCCCCACCCCCCGGCGATCCTGCGCCTTGGCGATGTGGATGAAAATATCATCGGCAAATGGGGCATGTCCTGGCCCGATGTGACGTTTGAGGGGTTTGTGGGCGATACCCGTGTCGCGACCCGCAAATTCAGCGGCGCACCGGTGCTGACCCGTCTTGCGGTGACACCGGATCGCGAAAGCTTTGGCGCGGATCGCCAGGAAATGCGCGTTGCCCTGCGCGCGCTGGATCAACTGGGCAATGTCACGCCCTTTGTCGATCTGCCCGTGACCATCGCGGTTGCGGGCGCGGCGTCCCTGCTTGGCCCCGATCAGATCACCCTGCGCGGGGGCAGCGCGGGGTTCTGGCTGCGCTCGACTGGCACGCCGGGGGATGTGCGTGTCACCGTCTCATCGCCCCGGTTTGATCCGGTGGTGATCAACCTGACCACAACCGCCCCCGAGAAGGAGGAGATGCAATGACCCTGCCGAACCCGACAAAATTCTATATCGACGGGGCCTGGGTTGACGCCACGGACCGCGAAAAGATCAACGTTACCAACCCGGCCAATGGTGAAACCATCGCCACCCTCGCCCTGGCCACGGCTGACGATGTGAATGCCGCCGTTGCCGCCGCGCGCCGCGCCCTGCCGGGGCTGCGGGCCACCGACATGGCCCAGCGGCGCGCCATGCTGCACCGCATCCGCGCCGCCTATGCGGCCCGGATTGACGATATGGGTCAGGCGATCATGCAAGAACTGGGCGCGCCGATCGATCTGGCGCGCGCCGGTCAGGCGGCGGGTGTTCTGGGCAAGATCGACGCCTTTATCGACGCCTGCGATGAGGTGGTTCTGTCCGAACCCCTGGCCAATGGCGATCTGGTGCTGCGCCAGCCCGCCGGGGTCGCTGCCCTGATCACGCCCTGGAATTGGCCGTTGCATCAGATCATGCTGAAACTCGGCGCGGCTCTGGCCGCCGGTTGCCCGATGATCCTGAAACCCAGCGAGGTGACACCGATCTGCGCCACGATCCTGGCCGAGGTGATGCACGCCGCCGATCTGCCCGCCGGGGCCTTCAACATGATTCACGGCGATGGGGCAGGGGCAGGTGCCACCCTGACTGCCCATCCCGGTGTCGATGTGATTTCCTTTACCGGATCGACCGCGGCGGGGGGCCGGATCGCCCGCACCGCCGCCGAGGGGATCAAACGCTGTGCGCTGGAACTGGGCGGCAAATCGGCCTGTGTGATCTTTGCCGATGCCGATCTGGACGCTGCCCTGACCAGTACCCTGCGCAAAGCGTTCAACAATTCCGGGCAAAACTGCAACGCCCCGACCCGTTTGTTGATTGAACGCAGCGCGTATGACGATGCGGTGACGGTCGCCGCGCGTTTGGCCGCGGATTGGACCATCGGCTGGCCCGATCAGCCCGGTGCGCATATCGGCCCCGTCGCCAATGCCCGCCAACACGCCCATATTCGCGCAATGATAAAAAGCGGTCTGAACACCGGCGCGCGGCTGGTGGCGGGGGGCCTGGATGTGCCACCCGAATTTGCCAATGGCTGTTTCGTCGCGCCCACGATCCTGGCCGATGTGACCAACGACATGGAGGTGGCCCGCACCGAGATTTTCGGCCCCGTGGTGGTGATGATCCCGTTTGACGACGAAACCGACGCCCTGAGCATCGCCAATGACAGCGATTATGGCCTGGCCGCGTTTGTCCACACCGCCGACCGGGACCGCGCCCACCGAATGATCCGCGATCTTGAGGCGGGCATGGTATTGGTCAACGGTTCAGACATTTCACCAGGCAGCCCATTTGGCGGCGTCAAAGCCTCGGGGATTGGCCGCGAGGGCGGTATTTTCGGGATTGAAGAGTTCATGGAAATCAAACTGGTCGCGGGCGCCCCCTAACCCCCGCGGGGGTGAAAACAGCGGGGCGGTGCGGAGAATGGCAAATTTTCCGGGCCGTGACTGCACTTTATAATCAGGGTTATGTTAACTCCCCCTGGCCAAAAGCCAAGAACAGGCAGATTATGTGCTGTCGTCCTGTAAAACAAAATGGTCGGGGCCGACTTCGATCATTTTGCTTGGGGCTGGTTGCCAATCCAGCGGGCGGATCACGCTGGGCAGTTCCTCTTCGATCAGGCCGGTGCGGATGCGGCGCTGTGACGGGTCGGGCACCGGCACGGCGGCGATCAGTTTTTTGGTGTAATCATGCACCGGGCGGTTCAACACCTCGGACCGGGGGCCGATTTCAACGATCCGCCCCGACAGCATCACCGCCACCCGGTGACTGACCCGTTCCACGATGGAAATGTCGTGACTGATAAACAAATAGGCCAGCCCCATTTCGCGCTGCAGATCCAACATCAGATTCACCACCTGCGCCTTGATCGATGCATCCAGCGCCGACACCGATTCATCGGCGACAATCAAGCGGGGGTTCAGGGCAAGCGAGCGGGCGATGCAAATTCTTTGCCGCTGGCCGCCGGAAAACTCATGGGGATAACGCAGCACATGATCGCGCGACAGCCCGACCAATTCCAACAGGCGCACCACCTCATCCTCAACCGCCGCGCCGGATTTTAACCCATGCACGCGAATCGGCTCACCAATGGCGGCGCCCACGGTTTTGCGCGGGTTCAGTGACCCATAGGGATCTTGGAAAATGATCTGCATCCGGCGGCGCAGGGCGCGCAATTCGGATTTGTTGCTGTCGGCCAGATCGCGCCCTTCAAACAGGATATTGCCCGCGCGCGGCTGTTCCAGTTGCAGGATCGACCGGCCCGTGGTGGATTTGCCACAGCCCGATTCCCCGACCAGGGACAGTGTTTCGCCCTCTCGAATATCAAACGATATATCCTCAACCGCATGAACCCGCTTTTTCACCCGGCCGAAGACCCCGCCGCGAATGTCAAATCGGGTGACAAGCCCTTGCACGGCCAAGATTTCTTTGCCCCGCTGGTCGTCCTCGGGGCCGGGTTCGGGTTCGGGCGGGGTGGTGGTGAGATCGGGAAAGCGGCGCGGTGTGGCCGTATCGCCCAACGCGCCCAGTTTCGGCACGGCGGCGAGCAGGCGGCGGGTGTAATCGTGGCGCGGATTTGCAAACACCTGTTCCACCGGGCCGCTTTCCACGCCATCGCCCTTTAACATCACTTCGACCCGGTCGGCGATTTCGGCGACCACGCCCATGTCATGGGTGATAAACATCACCGCCATGCCATATTCGGTCTGCAATTCGCGGATCAGGCCCAGGATTTGCGCCTGAATCGTCACATCCAGCGCGGTTGTGGGTTCATCCGCGATCAACAGTTTCGGGCGGCACGCCATCGCCATGGCGATCATCACCCGTTGGCGTTGACCGCCCGAAAACGTGTGCGGGTGTTCATCAATCCGGCGCGCCGCATCGGGGATGCGCACCAGATCAAACAGGCGCAGCGCCTCGGCCCGCGCGGCGGCATAATCCATATCGCGGTGGCGGCGCAGCGCCTCGATCAGTTGAAATCCGGTGGTCAGAACCGGGTTCAGCGATGTCATGGGCTCTTGAAAAATCATCCCGATTTCACCGCCGCGCACATTGCGCATCTCGGGTTCGGGCAGCGCGGTTAATTCACGCCCCGACAGGGAAATCCGCCCCTCAATCCGCGATTGGCGTTCGGGCAACAGCCGCATGATCGACAGCGCCGTGACCGATTTGCCCGAGCCGGATTCGCCCACCACCGCCACGGTTTCGCCCGCATCAATGGTAAAGCTGAAATCGCGCACGACACTGTTCCACGCTTCCCCACTGCGAAACGATACGGTCAGGTTTTCAACGTTCAGCACTGGCGCGCTCATCCTGCGTCCTTCAATCGGGGGTCAATCGCATCGCGCAGCCCGTCACCCAGCATGTTCAGGGCAAACACCACCAACAGGATCGCCATCGACGGAAAGAACGCCAACCAAAAACTGTCCAATATATTCTCAAACCCTTCGCGGATCATCCCGCCCCAGGTGGGGGTGGGCGGCGAAACCCCAAGGCCGATAAAGGCCAACGATGCCTCAACCCGAATGGCCGTGGCCAGCCAGAGCGACCCCATAACCAGAATTTCAGGCAGGATATTGGGCACGATATGGCCCAGCATCAGCCGCACATCGGAAAACCCCAATGCACGCCCGGCCGAGAGATATTCGCGCTGTTTCACCGAAATGGTCGGCGCGCGGGCAATCCGGGCAAAGGGCGGAATTGCCGTCAGTGCAATGGCAATGGCCAGGTTCGTGACCGATGGCCCCAACATCGCCACCACGATCAACCCCAAAATCAGCGCCGGAAAGGCCAGCAGAACATCCATGATCTGCATGATGATAATATCGAGGATACCGCCGTAATACCCCGCAATCACCCCAATGGCCGACCCGATAATCAGCGCGCCAGTGATCGCCAACAGCCCAATCACCAGCGATATCCGCGCGCCATACATGATGCGCGACAGGATATCGCGGCCAAATTGATCGGTGCCAAACCAATGATCCGCCGAGGGCGGTTTCAGCCGGTTCAGGATGTTTTGGTCAATCGGGTCATAGGGCGCCAGCCACGGCGCAAACACCGCCACAAACACCACAAAGCCAAACAGGCCCAGCCCGATCCACGATGTTTTATTAGTGTTAAAGGCCGAATAAAGCCCCGCGCCCATGGCCCGGAATGTCTGGCGCAGGTATGCGCCGCGTTGGACATGGCTGTTCATGAATACTGAATCCTTGGATCAATCAGGCCATAAACCAGATCGGTAAGCAGGTTCACCAGAACAACGATCAAGGTGTAGATCACCATCATCCCCTGCAACATCGTATAATCACGCTGGTTCAGCGCGCCGACGATCAGTTTGCCCAATCCGGGGCGGTTGAACACGATTTCGGTCAGCACCGAATTGCCGATCAAAATCCCCAGATAGAGGCCCACAACCGTCACCACGGGAATAAGCGCGTTGCGCAGACAGTGCCGCCAGATGATGACGTTAAACACCAACCCTTTGGCATGGGCGGTACGCACGTAATCCTGATTCAGCACCTCCAACATGGCCGACCGGGCGACGCGGGTGATATAGGCCGACATGATCAGCCCCAGATTGATCGCGGGCAGCGCCAGATCGCGCGCGCGATCGGCCAATGTATCGCCCTGCCCCGACGACATCACCGGAAACCAGCGCAGGGTGATGGCAAACATCAACAACAGCAAGATCGCCGAGACAAAGGCCGGCAAAGACAGACCCAAAAGTGATGCGATGCGGATGATATAATCGGGCACTTCGTTGCGCCGCACCGCCGACCACACGCCCAGCGGTATCCCCACCACCGCGCCCAGGATCAATGACACGACGGTCAGTTCAATCGTGGCGGGCAACACCTTGAGGATTTCTTCGACCACGGGCCGCCCTGATACCATGGAAACGCCCCAATCGCCCACCAACGCCCCGCCCAAAAACCGCAGATATTGGGTAAACAACGGATCGTTCAGGCCAAGGCGGTCGCGCATGGCGTCAATCGCGGCCTGACTGGCCTGATCGCCCAGAATCACCAGCGCCGGATCGCCGGGCAACACCCGCACGATAAAGAACACGATGGTCAGCACGCCAAACAGCGTGATGACCGAGAACGCCAACCGTTTGACGAAGAACGCTGTCATGCGCCCTTCGCCCTGTTACGGGTCGGCATCATTCTGCAAAACCTGCCAGTTCGGTCACAGGCGGGCTAAGGTTCAGGGACCCCATGACCTCAACCCCGAGATCAAGGTTGTCATTCCAGGCCCAGAGTTGCAGGTTTTGATAGATCGGAATGGCACAGACCTCTTCCATGATCTTTTGCTGGGCGGTGGCCCAATATTCATCCTGCTTGGCCGGGTCGGTTTCACCGCGTGCCGCCTCAATTTCCGCATCGGCCACGGCGCAATGGCTGAAATTGGTCACAGCGCCCGGCGTGCCGACGATGCTGTTGGAATGATAAAACTGTGTCAGGTACGTATCGGCCACCGGAAAACGCGCCGCCGAATATTGGGTGACCTGACTGGCATCATCGCGGATCATCTGATGGAACGTGGCATGTTCGACCAGCTCCAGTTCCAGGTTGATACCGGCATCGCGCAGCAGCGATTGCAACACTTCCATCGTGGTCAACATGCCCGGCAGGCTGGTTTGCACCGATGTCAGGGTAACGCCATCGGGATGCCCGGCCTCGGCCAGCAATGCCTTGGCCTTTTCAATCGAAAACTCATAGCTCGGCACATCGGCGGTAAACCCCTGATACCCTTCGGGCACCGGAGAGGGCGATGAAATGGTCACGTCTTCGCCGCGAAACTGCACCATCGCATCGCGGTTGACCGCATGGGCGATGGCGCGGCGCACCCGCACATCATCCAGCGGCGGCATGGTCATGTTCAAATGAATCGTGGTCATTTCACCGGGCTGCATCTTGATGATCTTGGTGCCGTCCACCTTTTGAATCCGCTCCACCCAGGTTTGATCCTGACGGCCATAGATCATGTCGATCTCACCGGCCTGAAATGCCAGATCGCGCGAGGCATCGGATGGGATATAGCGATAGAAAATTTCCTTGATCTTCGGCTCACCGCGGAAATATTCGGGATTGGCGATCAGTTTCACATATTGCTGTGGCTGATATTCGGCAAACATGAACGGGCCGGTGCCCACCGGTTGGCTTTGAAAATCGTCGCCCAAGGCCTCGACCGCGTCCTGACACACGATATTGCCGCCGTGATAGGGCACCAGCTTGCCCAGGAAACTGGCCTCGGCATCGGTCAGCTTGATCGTGACTTCGTAATCGCCGGTGGCCTCGATCGATTCGATCACGTTGTAATCATTGGCAAAAGACGATGTATCGGGGTTTGACGCCCGGTTCAGCGAAAACACCACATCCTGCGCGTCAAGTTGACCATAATCGCCGTGGCATTGCACATCATCGCGCAGGGTAAATACCCAGGTCAGCCCATCGTCCGAGGTTGTCCAGCTTTTGGCGATATCGGGTTCGATGAACTCTGGGCTGGCGCGGCCCGGTTGGATGCGCACCAACCCGTTAAACATCCAATGAAGCAGCCCCTTGTCGGGGGTCGAGGTGGCCACATGGGGGTCAATCGCCCCGGCATCGGCGCTGGCCATGCCCACATTCAGGGTGGTTCCGGCGGCATGGGCCCCCGTGGCGGCGGCCAAGGCCAACGCGCTGAGCGCAAACAATCGTGTTCTCATATCTCTCCCCTTTTTATTATATTTTATAGCGTGTCTTCCAGTCGGCAATTCACCAGCAATTCCGCCACGCTGGCGGTGTTTGGCAATGCGATCAGCGTCGCGATCAGTTCGGCCAGATCGCCGGGCGCGATCATTTCATCGCGGGTCACCTTGGTGACATCCGCCGTCAGATCGGTGCCCACAAAACTGGGGCAGACGGCAGTGGCACGCACGCCGTGATCCCACCCCACCCGGCGGCTGGCATGGCTGAGCGCCATCATCGCGAATTTCGTCGCGCCATAGGCAATGTTGTCGTTGCGCACCCGTTTGCCCGACAGCGATGACAGGTTGATGATCCGGCCCGCGCCGCTGTCTTTCAGATACGGCAGACAGGCACGGGTCAAAAACAGCGGGCCTTTGAAATTGATCGCCCACAGGGCATCCAGATCGGCCTCGTCGCCCTGTTCGATGGAAAAAGTGTTAGACGTGCCGGCATTGTTGACCAGGCCATCAATGCGGCCAAATCGTTGCGCCGTTGTTTCAACCCAGGCGGTATGGCTGTCTCGGTTCACCGCATCGTAATGGGCACACAACAGCCGCGGCCCGGCCAGATGGTGCAGCTCTTGCTCCAACGCGGCGACATCGCGCGCGCCTGCGCTGACGCTATAGCCGCGCTGATGAAGCAGTTCGGTCACAGCGCGGCCAATGCCGCGATTTGCGCCCGACACCATGATGATACGACCCTTCGGATCAAGCATAGTTTACGTCCTCTTCCCTGTTAGAAAACCGCGAAATATCAAACTGTGTCAAGGAAACTGTTGGATTTTTTCCCATTAACATCTGTGCCACCAACGGCCCGATCAGCGGCACAAGGGCAAAGCCATGGCCACTAAACCCAAAGGCATGGATCACGCCGGGCATTGTTTTACTGGGCCCAATCACCGGCAGCGCGTCTTGTGACCACCCCTCGATCCCCGCCCAACTGCGGATGATTCGCGCCGGGGCAAGGGCGGGAAACAGATGCGCCGCCGTGGCCAGATTGGCCGCAACCCGGCGTTGCAAAGGGCGGGCCATGCGCGCGGACGCGTCAACATTGCCCTGATACGCACCGCCAATCACCACGGTGCCGTTTGCCATCTGTTTCAGCGACAGCTTGCGCCCCTCGCTGCCGATCACGCCATTCACAAAGCTGGGCAATGGTGCCGTGACCGACATTTGCAATCCGCGCGGTTCAACCGGCACCGGTTCGCCCAGCTGCGCCGCAATTTGCCCACCCCAGGCACCGGCGGCATTGACCACGGCATTTGCCCGAACGCCCCCGGTGTCGGTTTGCACGGTGATCCCGCCGCCATCGCGCGCCAATCCGCGCACGGGCCGGTTTTGGCAAATCGTCACCCCGGCGCGCTGTGCCGCAGCGCGATAGGCGCGCAGGGTCGCCAGCGGATCGGCAAAGCCATCATCGGCCACCAAAAGCGCCCCCAGACAATGGCGCGCCACCCCCGGTTCGCGCGCAAACAGCGCGGCGCGGTCCAACATCACCTCATGGGTGAAGCCCAGATCGCGGGTCAGCGCGGCGCGTTTTTCAAGCGCGGCAAGGGCGGCGTCATCCTCGGCCACGCGCAGTTGGCCCGAGGCGAAAAACCCCACCCCCTGCCCCAGATCCTGTGCCAGCCCCGCCCAAAGCGGCAGCGCCGCGCGCACCAGCGCAATTTCCGCCGGATGCCGGTTCAGGCTGCGCACACCCCCCGCGCTGGCGCTTGAGGCATGGCGCCCGACGCCTTCGCCCTCAAAAACCGTCACCCGTTGCCCGCCCCGCGCCACCGCCAGCGCAATCGACAGCCCGATCAGCCCGCCGCCCACAACCGCAACATCGGTGGTGGGCGCGGCGCTCATTCCTGCTCCAGCGTCAGGTAATCGGCCAACAACACCGGTTTCAGCGGTGGGCGCACCCGCAACGCCCCCACCGGGGTGTCCGTATCCCGCGCCACCCATTCGGCCAGGATCGGGCCGCAAATCCGCCCCTGACACGGCCCCATGCCACAGCGCGTGGCCACCTTGGCGCGGTTTGGCCCGCTTGCCCCCGCCGCAATGGCGGCGCGCACCGTGCCCACGCGCACCCCTTCGCAGCGGCACAAAACCGTGTCGTCATCGACCAATGCCAACGGATCGCGGGCAGGCCAAAGCGCGGCCACCAGCGCGCGCGCCGGGGCCAGCCGCGCGGCGGTTTGCGCCAATGCACGGGCGGCGGGCGCATCGTGGCGGTCAGGGGCCAGGGCGCGCACCACATCATGGGCGGCCCGTGCGCCGCGCACCCCGGCCAGCCGCGCGCCGCCGATCCCGGCGCCATCGCCCGCCACCCAGACCGGCGCGCCCTCCATCCGGCCCAGATCATCACACACCGGCACCAGACAGCGCGCGGCATTGTCCCAACGGTGCGCCAGCCCCAAAAGCTGTGTCACCTGCGTGTTTGGAATAACCCCGTCATGCACCCCCAACCAGGTGCACGGGATTTGCTGCCGCCTCCGGTCACTGTCAAAGGCAACCGCCTCAATCCGGTCGCCGCCCACGGCGCGCAGGTTGGCAATGTCGCGATATACCGGCACCTTGGCGCGCATCCGGCCCAGCAACAGCCGCGCGCCTTGGGCCACCAGCCCCGGATCGCCGAAAACCGCCCGCGCCATGGCCCCGAAAGGCACCGATGGAACCGCCCCATCGAACGCCAGCACCGCGCGCAGATCGGCCCCCGCCGCCAGCAATTGTTGCAGCACCAACAACAGCAATGGCCCCTGTCCCATCAACACCACCGGGCCGTCGGGCACCGCGCCGCCCTGTTTCAGGGCAATCTGCATCGCCCCGGCATTGATCACGCCCGGCAATGTCCAACCGGGAAACGGCACCGCCCGTTCGCGCGCACCCGTGGCCACGATCAGGGCGCGCGCCTGACCCTCGCGCAACCCGCCGTTGGCACGGTCCAGCCAGACAAGCGCGCCATCGCCGTTCGCATCAATCAGATCGCAGGCCGGATGAAACACCGCACCCGCCGCCTGTGCCGCGCCAATCGCCTCCATCGCGCCGCCATAGGACGCGCCCAAAAGCCGCGCCAGCGCCCGATCGCGGGTCACATCCCCTGCCGCGCGCCAGATTTGTCCGCCCGGCGCGCCCTGATCATCCAGCACGATGGTGGACAGGCCCGCGCCCGCAGCAACCGTTGCCGCCGCCAGCCCCGCAGGCCCGGCGCCCAAGATTGCCACATCAACCCGTTCCATCATGGCCCCCGGTTTTAACGATCATCCCGTCGCGCACCAGAACCATACAGGCCTGTTCGCCCGCGCGCCCGTCGATGTCTGCAAGACAGCCAAAACACACCCCCATCAGGCATAACGGCGCGCGCGGGCTGCCGCCCGGCGCATCGGCGCAAAACCCGCCCCGCCCCGCCGCCAGCAGCGCCAAAGCCACGCTGTCGCCCGCATGGGCGGCCAGCGGTGCGCCATCGACGGTGATCGTCACCGTGGGGCGTTTGGATATCCGGCGCATCGTGCTCATGCTGCGGCCCCTTTCAGGCGGGTCTGGTTAAGCTCGGGCCAGGTATCGGTCAGGCGATCCGTGGCAATCGCATCGGCCACATCGCGGGCATGCACGGCGGCCAGGGTGACGCCGCTGTGACAGGTCACAAGATAGGCACCCGGGTGGGTTTCAGATTGGGCATAAACCGGCAGACCATCGGGCGACATCACCCGCAGCGCGCCCCATTGGCGCACGATCCGCGCATCGGCCAGATGGGGAAACATCCGCACTGCCCGCGCCACCATGGCCCGCGCCGCCATGGGCGTTGTGCCCCGATCATATCCCACATCTTCCTTGGTATCGCCCATCATTACCGTGCCTTGGGTGGTTTGGCGCACCGTGTGACAGGCCAGATCCAAAAACCGCTCCATCCGCTGTGTCACCAAAATCTGCCCCCGTTGCGGGCGCAGATGCGCCGACAACCCCAAGGGCGCACCCAAGGCATCGCTGGCCAGACCGGCGGCAATCACCACGCGCGTGGCCTCATAGGTGCCGGTTTCGCTGTGCAGGGTAAAACCCCGCGCTGTGGGTTCAATCCGGTGAATATGGGCGCGGATGATCGCCCGTTGCGTGGCCCGGCGCAGGGCGGCATGGGTGGCCAACGGATCGGCATGGCCATCCTCGGCGCAAAAGGTGCCGCCGCGCACCTCGGGGCCAAGGGCGGGGATCATCGCGCGCAGGCTGTCGCCATCCATCAATTCGGTGTTCAGGGCCGCGCGTTGATTGTGCAACCGGGCCAACGTATCGGTCTGGGTGGCAAATTCACCGTCACTCAGCGCGATTTTCAACCCGCCCGAGCGACGGTAGGCCGGATCATGCCCCGTGGCCTCGGCCAATTCGGCCTGAAACGCGGGCCACAGGGCGACCGAGCGGCGCGTGAGATCGGCGTAAACCGGCGCCTCGATCCCTTTGCCCTGCACCCAGACCAAACCGAAATTCCCCGCCGAGGCGTGAAAATCATCCCCGCCCGCATCAAACAGCGCCACTTGCGCGCCGTGACGGGTGAGGCCAAGTGCCAAAGCACTGCCCACAAGGCCCGCGCCGATAATCGCAATATCCGCGCCCCGGCTCATCCGTGCAAGCTTAGCCCGGCATCGGGGCCGGTGCCATCCCAACGGTCAAACCGGAACGCCGCCACCGGGTGCGCCGGATCACGGCCCAACACCAGATCGCCCGCCAGCGCGCCCGTGACCGGACCAATGCCAAAACCATGGCCCGAAAACCCCGCCGCAATGGTAAGATTGGCAATATCGGGATGCCGGTCAATCACCGGCAGGGCATCGGGCGTCAGATCCAACAGCCCGCCCCAAATGGCGTTCACCGTGGCGTTTGCGGTGTCGGGCATGATTTTGGCGGCGCGGGTCAGGGTGGCGGTGACGCTGGCCAGGGTTGGGCGCACCACCGGGCGGTTGCCCTGCTCTGCCAACACGCCGCCGGGTTCTGCCCCGCTGGTGAATCGCAACTGGCCTGATACCTCTTGGCGCAGGGCAAAATCGGCATTGGCCACCCCGATCACAAACGGAAACCGCGCCGTGACGGGTTGGGTTTGCACCACCGTCACGATCGGATGGCGCAGCGGAATCACTGGCCCAAGCGGTGCAAGCAGGGTGTTCACCTGTATTCCCGCCGCCAGCAGGACCGCGCCGGGGGTGATGCGGCGTTTGTCGGTCAAAACGGCGGTGATCCGGCCATGTTCGGTTTCAAACGCCTGCGCCCGTTCGCCCCATGCGGTGCGCGCACCGTGGCGCAGGGCGGCATCGATAAACCCGCGCACGGTGGCCACAGGATCGGCATGGCCATCGGTGGGGCAGAACGAGGCCCCCAAAATATCGGGTGACAGACCGGGCGCCATATCGCGCAGATCGTCAGGCGTTAACAGCCACAGATCCAGCCCGGCGCGCCGTTGATCGGCCACAAGGGCGCGAATGGTTGCCAATTCGGGTTCGGTTCTGGCCAGACGCAGATTGCCGCCCTGTCGGTAATGGGTCGGCGCGCCCAACCGCGCCTCTAACCCCGACCACTCGGCCACCGCCGCGCGCGCCAAGGGCAGTTCGGCCGGGTCACGCCCCGATTGGCGCACGCCCGCCAATGTCCACCCCGATGCCATCGCCGCCGGGGCGTAAGCATCGATGATGTCCACCCGATGTCCCGCCTCGGCCAAGGTCAGGGCGGCAACCGCCCCGGTGATTCCCGCGCCGATGATCAGGACATCAGGCGCGCTCATGGCGAAAACCGCGACAGGGCAAAGGGCGAGATATCGACAATCGGCCGGCGCCCGGTGGCCAGTTCGCCCACCACCCGGCCCACGCCCGGCCCAATGCCAAACCCATGGCCCGACATGCCCGTGGCCGCCCACAACCCCGCCCAACCGGGGATTTCATCGATGATTGGCAATTCATCGGGGGTTACATCAATCATTCCGGCCCAGACACCGGCAATCTGGATGTTACCAAGCCCCGGATGCAGCCGTTTGGCGGTTTCCAACATATCGCGGGCCAAGGCGCGGTTTGGCGCCGGGTCCAGAACGCGGGTGCGTTCAAACGGGGTGATTTGATCCAATTGCCAACGCCCATGGCCCAGATCGCCGAAAAATTCGCGCCCGGCGCGCAGTTGAATGGTGTTCCAGCGTGATTTCAGCACCGGCAGATAGGCGGCGAAATGGCGAAACGCCGCTGGCACCAGATCAAACCGCGATGCATTGGTGCGCCCGATGGTATAGCCGCCATCGCTGCGCCGGCGCACCGACGCGGGTGGTGCGCCCAATCCGCCGGGGTGAATTTGCGGCCCCGGCGTGGTGCGCAGCGCGGTGGATCGGATCGCAAGCTGGGGAATGAAAATACCGATGTTTTCAAGAAATGTGCGCGACCATGCGCCGCCGCCCAAAATCACCGACTGACAGGCAATCGCGCCGCGCTCTGTCACCACATGGGACACGCGCCCGGCGCTGCGTTCGACCCCGCGCGCGGCGCAGCCCTCGATGAGTGTCGCGCCCGCCTCGCGCGCCAGACGGCCCAGGGCAGGCACGGCCAGCGCCGGTTCGGCCGTCATATCCGATGGGGTGTGGATCGCGCCGGTGAATTTCTGATCGTCCCGGCCCAAAAGTGCGGCGGTTTCCCGCGGCCCAAGGATTTTTGTATCAAGCTGGAATGGTTTCGCCTGTTCCACCCAATCACAACGTTCGGCAAATTCCGCCTCGGTCAGGGACACATAGGTGGTGCCCACCGTGCCCAGCCGGATTTCACGGGCCACGGGCGCGGCGATCTGGTTCCACTCCCGCGCGCTTTCGATCATCAGGGGCAATTCAGCCGGGTCGCGCCCCTGTTTGCGGATCCAACCCCAGTTGCGCGATGATTGCTCGGCCCCGATATAGCCCTTTTCGACCAAAACGACCGACACGCCATGGCGCGCCAGATACAGCGCTGCCGTGACCCCGACAATGCCACCGCCGATCACCACCACATCGGCGGTTTTCGGCAATGGCTGTTGGCCAGACCCCGATTGCGGGGGGGTATCGGACCGTGTTGGCATCTTTCACTCTCCGCCGGGTTGAACCGGGCAAGGGTTAATCAGCTGCGATGTAAAATCAACCCTAATACCCCCGCGCGGCATCGGCCATATCCGGGCAGGTGCCGGTTTCGGCAAAGGCGCGCAGGTTTGCGGCAATCAACCGCCCGCCGGTGGCGGCGTCGATCTGTGATGCCACATGGGGGGTGACAGTGATCGCCGGATGGGTCCAGAACGCGTGATCCTTTGGCAGGGGTTCGATGTGAAACACATCCAGCGTCGCCTGTTTGATCTGCCCCGAACCAAGTGCCGCCAACAGATCATCATCCACCAGATGCCCGCCGCGTGCACAGTTGATGACACAGGCACCTTTGGGCAGTTTGCCAAACAGATCGGCATTCAGAATGCCCGCCGTGCTGTCGGTCAGGGGCAACAGATTGACCAGAATTTCACACTCGGGCAGGAATTTCTCCAACCCGTCTGCGCCGGAAAATGTTTCGACCCCGTCGATGGTTTTGGGCGATTTCGACCAACCGCGCGTGGCAAAGCCAAGCCCGGCCAGGGTTTTCGCCGCTGCCGCGCCCAGATTGCCCAGCCCCATCACCCCGATGGTGCGGTTCGGGGCCACGGGCACGACGATGGCGTGCCAATCATTTTCGGCCTGCGCGCGCAATTGGCGGGGCATGTCACGGTGATGGCGCAACACATGCAGCGCCACGTATTCGCGCATCCGCTGGGTCAGATCATCGCCCACGGTGCGGATGATCGGCACGTCTTTGGGCAATTCGGGATCGGCCAGCACATGATCAATGCCCGCGCCAATCGACACGATCACCTCAAGGTTGGGAAACCGCGCCATATCGCCGGGGCGGGGCCGCCAGACAACAGCGTGGCGCACGGCGGCGGGATCGGTGATGTCGTCAAGGGCGGCAATATCCCAACCGGGCAAAAGACCTTGCAACATTTCAACCCACCATGTGGTTTTCTCTTCAAGAGGAAGGTAGACAGCGACAGTCATTGGTGATCCTTTGCACAGTGTAATCGTGGGAATGGCGATGAATTTCAAACAACTCGAAGCGTTCTACTGGCTGAGCCAGATTCAGAACTATCGCAAGACCGCCGAACGGCTGAGCCTGACTCAGCCTGCAGTATCGGCCCGGATCCGAGGGTTGGAGGAACATCTGGGGAAAACCCTGATCGACCGGGATGCGCCGGATTTCCGGCTGACCGATCAGGGGGTGGAAGTGGCGGAATTCGCGCTGAATTTCCTGAACCTGCAAGAGGCGATGACCGCCCGCCTGCAAGACAAGAAAAAGCGCCGCGTGTCGATTGGATTGGCCGGAATGGCGACAATCACCTGGGGCCCGATCCTGCGGGAACGGCTGGCCACACAACACCCCGATCTGTTGCTTGATGTCTATTCGGGGTCGGATCTGCAACTGGCCAAATTCGTCGAGGCGGGCACGCTGGACATTGCATTCACCGCCAGCGGTGATCGGGTGGCGCGCCCCGGATTCGCCGTGATCTATGATGTGGGCTGGGTGGCGCGCCCCGATGTGATTGCCGGGCAAACCCTGCCGATGACGCCGGAAACCTTGCGCGATCTGCCCTTGGTTCTGTATCCGAAATCTTCGCCACTGTTCAATCCGGTGGCCGAATATGTCGACGAAATGTCGACCCGCGCCGCGCCGCGCCATTATGGCAATTCGCTGGCCACCATCTGTGAAATGGTGCGTCTGGGATACGGTGCGTCGGCCCTGGCGCTGTCGGCGCTGGACGGTGACATTGCCGCCGGGCATCTGGTGGAAATTCCGGTCACCGAAGACATTGCGCCGCTGAACGTGGCCTGCACCTATGCCAACCGTGCCCGCCGCAAACAGGTTGCGACGGTCATGGAAATGGCCCACCAGGTGGCACAGGAATGGTGCACGGCCCATCAACGCTACAGCTCCTTTGCCGATCTAGGCTGACTTGTCCTGAACCATTTTCGTGGCTCCTGACATTTGGCCCAGATGGGTGCCATCGGTGATTTTCGCCTCGGAAATGCGGCCCCGTTCGGTGCGGGTTTCGCCCTCGGCCAAAACGGCGTCCAGGTCTTCGGGGGCGATGAACAACACGCCCGAATCGTCGGCCAACACCGCATAGCCCGGCAAAACCGCCGCGCCGCCAATGCACACCGGCACGTTGAACCCGCCGCCGGAATTGTACAGCCGCGTTGTCACCGGCGATGCGCCGCGCGACCACATGGCAAAATCCTGTTCTTCGATTTCCAGGGTGTCGGTGTGCGGGCCATCGACACAGCCCCCCTCAAGCCCCATCATCGCCGCCATCCGGGTGACGCCACCGCCCCAACAGGCGTATTTCGTATCGCCCAGCCGATCAACGGCCATGAAATAGCCCGGCCCGACCTCGCTCAGGCAATGGTGCAACAGGGTGGAATCCAGACCCGGAATCGCCAGAGTGCACACCGTTCCCGTCACCACCTTGCCGCGCAGCACCGGCTGAATCGCCGGGGCGGCAAAGCCGAAGTGATAGAAATGGCCGATGGTCGCGGTTTCCAGCTTTGCCAGACGGTCAAGCTTTGACTGCTCGATCTTTTCGGGCATCGGATTGGTTTTATAGATCAGGTTTGACATATCGGTTCATTGCTTTCCAAGGACAAGATCAGGAAGAAAGGTGGAGACCGCCGGCACATAGGTCAGCAGGATCAGCACCGCGATCAGCGGCACCAGCATCGGCAGCACCGCCAGGGTGACTTTTTCAAACGGCACCCGCCCCACTTCGGAGACGATATAAAGACCGATCCCCATCGGCGGCGTGGCAATGCCGATCAACAGGCCAAGCTGAATGATGATGCCAAAATGCACCCGGTCGATGCCATAGGCATCAATCAGCGGCAAAAGCGTGGGCACCAGGATCAGTTTGGCAGGCACGCCTTCGACAACGCAGCCCACCAGAATGATGAACACCAGCAACAGACCCAGAAACACATTGCGGTTTTCGGTCAGCGCGAATGTCCAGGCGGCCAGTTTTTGTGGCGTCTGGTCAATTGCCAACAGCCAACCCATGGCGATGGAAAACGCGATGATGATCATGATCACCGATGTCACCATGGCCGTGTCCGACAGCGCCAGCATGAAACCTTTCCAGGTCAGTTCCTTGTACCACAGCCCCAAAAGGATACAGTAAAGACAGGCCAGAACCCCCGCTTCGGTCGCGGTGACAAAGCCGAACATGATTGACCCAAGGATGATCGCCGGGGCCATCAGCGCCGCGAAACCGTGTTGCGCGGTGTGTGTCACCTCTTTTACCGTGGCGCGTTTCTGGGTTGGAAAATCCTGAAACCCGGCGATGACGCGCACATAGATCATCAGCGATGCGCCCACCAACAGGCCCGGAAGAAGCCCGGCCAGAAACATCCGCTCGATGCTTTGCTGGGCCAGAAAGGCATAGATCACCAGCCCGATCGAGGGCGGAATAAGCGGCCCGATCACCGATGAGGCCACCGTGATCGCGGCGGCAAAGGCGGGTTTATACCCCGCCTCGCGCATCGCCTTGATTTCAATCGCGCCAAGGCCCGCACAATCGGCC
>NZ_QAGK01000012.1 GCF_003057885.1 Oceaniglobus ichthyenteri | reverse complement strand
GCCCGCTGGTTAACGCGACACGCACTGCCTCAGCGCGGAATTCCAGGGTAGGGTTCGATGCCATGATGTCTCTCCTTTGTGGCAAAATACCAAGTCAAAGGAGCGGAACAAATCCGCGACAGGTCCAAACCGATGTTCCGGCCAATTGTTTCCTGCGACCCTGTGCCGGTCGCTTGGCTGCGTCATATCCTTCGCACATTGCTACGATCAAGCGTGGCATGACAACAGCCACCTGGGACAACAAAGGCTACCAAACGCCAAGGACAGCAAGTGGGCTCGCCCGACGAGGTCGCTTTTGAGGTGGGCTGGATTGACGAAGACCAGCTGAGAGCCCGTGCGGAACAGTTCGGAAAGAACGAATATGGCTCATGCCTCAAGGGACTCGCCCGGTGATCTGTGATTTGATGGTGACGTACAAGAACAAATCATGTACACCTTATTGGCACACGCGCAGTTGCTCCCGCGGCACCGTTTAATCCGCGAGCCAATCGATGGTGACACTGCCTTCGGGCATCATCTGCCATGGTGCCTTCGACACACGCAAGTGCCAAAATGCCATCGCCGCTCGCAGCGCTACGGCCATCATACGACCCCGCTAGAATGCCAAATCATGGAAGCCCGATAGCCCCGAGGCGATTACGCGAAACGAGGTGCTTCGCTCGTCGAAACACCTAGGTCGAACTATCTAGCGACGATGGAGCGGTTATCACCGCTGGAGCCGCGTCGAAACCAAGATGCATTCTGTAAAACTGCCGGGCCAACGCCTGGCCGCTCTAGATTTCGACCGTCAACTGCAGAGTTCCAAATCCATCTCGCTGTCCTAAACCCTTCAAAGCGCTCGACATACACGTCACCGAAGCTGTGGGATGACCACGTCCGGGAAAAGGTGAACCTCGGCCATCAGCTGATTTGTGTAACAGAGTCCGTTTGAACACGGAGTTCCGTTTGCAAAACTAATCCGGCAACTCGCGCCACTGAGCCCCGGTGTGAACGATCCAAAGGACCGCCTTAATGAATAGCGGGGGGGAGGCACGACCGTTTTGCCCTGGATCGGCGGATTTCCCCAAGCAATACGGTTCGATAATTGCCCACTACGCGTTGGCTAGGACCCTTTGCGTCAAGGTTGCTCTCATCTTTTTGCAACCTTGACGCAGGAGTCAGGCGATGTGTGAACCCCCGAACGTCAACAGCCCCTAATCATTCCAAGGTCAGCGCAACGAACCGGGGTTCGCCGGCCCGGCGAACCAACAGCAGGATCGATTTGCGCCCGGCCTCTTTCGCCTCTTCAATGCGCTCTTCGAGATCGGAGGCCGAGGTGATTTTCCGCTGGCCCGCTTCGGTAATGATATCACCGGCGCGGATGTTCTTTTCGAACGCTTCGCTGTCTTCGCCGACCTCTGTCACGACCAGGCCATCGATATTACCGCTCAGCTCCATCTCGCTGCGCATCTCTTCGGTGATGACCGACAGGGTCATGCCCAATACGTCGCTGGTGCTGGGGGCTTCGGTGGTAGGTGCAACAGCCGGAATCGCGCCTTCGGCTTCTTCGCGGCGACCAAGGGTGATCAGCAATGTTTCCGTCTTGCCTTCGCGGTACACGACCACGCGCACGGCTTTGCCCACTTGGGTGTTGCCGACTGTGCGAACCAGACCGCGTGTGTCTTCGACATCTTTGCCATCAAAGGTGATGATCACATCGCCCGCCTTCATGCCACCGTCTTTTGACGGGCCATCGGGCACATCTGTCACCATGGCGCCGGCCGCTTTTTCCAGACCCATGGATTCGGCAATATCGGGGGTGACATCCTGAATCCGGACACCCAACCAACCGCGACGGGTTTCACCGAACTCTTTCAGCTGATTGACCACGCGGGTCACCACATTGGACGACATGGCAAAGCCAATCCCGATTGATCCACCATTCGGGGACAGGATCGCGGTGTTCACGCCGATCACTTCGCCGTCCATATTGAACAACGGACCGCCCGAGTTGCCCCGGTTGATCGCGGCGTCGGTCTGGATATAATCATCGTAGGTGCCCGAAAGCGCGCGGTTGCGGGCCGAAACGATACCCGCCGAAACCGAGAAACCCTGACCCAAGGGGTTGCCCATGGCCATCACCCAATCGCCTGTGCGCATGACGTCACTGTCGCCAAACGGAACAAACGGCAAGGCCGCAGGCGCCGTGACCTTTAACAGTGCAATATCGGTATTGGGGTCGGTGCCCACCAGCTCTGCAGGCAGTTCTTTGCCAGAAAAAAACTCGATCAGGATTTCATCGGCGCCTTCGATCACGTGATTGTTGGTAACGATGTAACCGTCCTCGGAAATAACGAAACCCGATCCTAACGCCTGACTGCGGCGCGGGCGCTGGCCCTGCCCCGGGTTTGTCCGGTCATTGAATTCACGGAAAAAATCCTCGAACGGGGATCCTTCGGGTACAATCGGGCCGGGGCCAGAGCGTTGGGCGACAGTTGTGGATGTGGTGATATTTACCACCGATGGGCTGATCTTGTCAGCCAGATCGGCGAAACTTTCTGGTGCGCCGCGGGCATGGCCCGCAATTGCCTGGGCCAGGACCAATGCAGTGCCCAGGACAAGCATCCAAAGCACCTGCAACGGGTTTGGAACGGCCTGTGTAAGTGTTCTTGTTTGAGATTTCACGAAATGCTCCTCCAGAAAAGCATGGTTGAGGCAAGGCCCGGCGCGGAGCACGGGGGCCTTAACCTGCCTATGGGGTCATAGATAGTGCCGATATATCACATCGCCAACAGCAATCCTTGCCCCTCACCACAGCGTGATTTGACCGTGAAATTATTATGAAAGCTTTAACAGGAAAAACAAAAAGGGCCGGTGCATGCACCAGCCCTTTGTTATTGGCGATAAATAGCCGCCTCAGCGATCAGATGCGGGTCGTTGATCTGACTTGAGATAGTCGAAAAATTCGCTGTCAGGTGACAAGACCATCGTCGAATTTTCGGATTTCAGCGCCCGCTGATACGCGTTGAGCGAGCGGTAGAATTCAAAGAATTCCTGATCCGCACCGAACGCTTCGGCGAAAATTGCGTTTCGCTGGGCGTCGGCCTCACCTCGGGTGATTTCAGCGTCGCGGGTGGCTTCGGATACCAATTCGACAACGGTACGATCTGCGGTTGCGCGCACGCGCGATGCCGCTTCCTGACCGCGGGCGATTTCATCCGCCGCTTCGCGTTCCCGCTCGGCGCGCATCCGCGCAAACGTGGCATCAAGGTTCTGTTCAGGCAGCGCGGTCTGTTTGAGACGCACATCCAGCACCTCAAGACCCAAAGGCGCCGCACGGGTGCGGGCCTGGGCCGTTATGCGCGCCATCAGTTCGGCACGATCGGCCGAGATGATGGTGTTCGACGTTACGCCCTCAGAGCCCAAAACCGCACGGATCTGTGGATTGAGGATCCCTTCCAGACGGCTTTCCGCCGCCCTTTCACCGCCAAGACCAACAGCCTGACGGAACTGCACCACATCGCTGATCCGGTAGCGCGCAAAGGCGTCTACGATCAGACGGCGGTCATCGCTGGGCGTGACTTCGATGGGATCGGTGTCGATGGACAGGATCCGCCCGTCATAGCGCACAACCTCTTGGATCAGCGGGATTTTAAACGCCAATCCCGGCTCTTCCTTCACGGCCTTGATCTGACCGAACTGCAGCACCAGCGCCTTTTCGCGTTCGTCGACAATGAACACCGACGACATCAGGACCGCACCAACCAGCACGATGGCCGGCAGAAGAATAGCAGACTTTTTCATCAGTTCGACCCTCCGGTGGAATTGCGGCGCAACTCGTTAAGCGGCAAATAGGGCACAACGCCCTGCCCGCTGTTTTCGCCGTTGGTATCAAGGATGAATTTATCCACACGGCCCAACACGTCTTCCATGGTTTCAAGATACAGACGCTTGCGTGTCACTTCGGGCGCTTTGACATATTCGCTCAGAACAGCGGTGAAACGGCTGGCCTCACCATCCGCTTCGTTGACGACCTGGGCGCGGTAGGCTTCGGCCTCTTCCAGAACTTTTGCCGTTTCACCACGCGCACCGGCCAGGGCCTGGTTGGCATAGGCATCGGCCTGACGCTGTAATGTATCACGGGTCTGCTCGGCGGCCTGCACTTCGCGGAAGGCATCGATCACCTCGGCCGGGGGATCGGCCTTGTCCAGGTTCAAACGCACGACATTGATGCCGGCGTCATAACTGTCCAACGTGAACTGAATCAGTTCCTGCACGGTTGTTGCAATCAAACCCCGGTCACGGTTCAGGATCGGCGCCAGTTCGCTGCGTGCGATCACTTCGCGCATGGCCGATTCCGAAACGGCGCGGATTGTCTGCTGCGGATCACGCAGATTGAAAAGATAGTTGGCAGGATTGCTGATGTTCCAGACCACTTCGAATTCGATATCAACGATATTGGCATCGGTGGTCAGCATCAAACCATCGCCACCCGGCCCGCTTGTACCGGCAACGCCAATCTGTTCGGTCTGTTCACGCGTTACAGGCAATACTTCGGCAGTGACCAACGGCCAGGGCGCAAAGTTCAGGCCGGGGCCGCCTGTGGCCGAATATTTACCCAGAAACAATTCAACTGACTGTTCTTCGGGGCGTACGGTGTAAAAGCTGGAAAACACCCACAGGCCCAACACGGCAATCGCCGCAATTCCAACGGTTCCGCGCGAAATTCCGCCGCCGCCATCGCCACCCGTTCCGGTGCCTTTGTTGCGCCCGCCGCGCCCGCCCATCAGAACACGAAGCTGTTCCTGGCCTTTTTTCATCAGTTCTTCGATTTCGGGGATCTGCGGGCCATCACTTCCGGGACGCCGATTACCTGGCCCCCGATCATCACCGTTTCCGCCGTTTCCGCCGCGGGGGCCGCTCCCCCAAGGTCCGCCGTTGTTGCTGGCCATCCAGGTTTGTTCCTTTTGTTGGTCAGTATCTGCTGTTGCTGTAACTGTGTATTTTTGCGCCAAAATCAACCTTTCAGCGCCATTAGGCTGTACGCACCGGGGTGCGCATCGTTACCAATTCCTCGGCAATTGTCGGGTGAACCGCCACTGTACGGTCGAAATTTTCCTTTGTGGCGCCCATTTTGACCGCGATGGCGGCAAGTTGTATCAACTCGGCCGCGCCCTCTGCGACGATATGGCACCCCAGAACCTTGCGCGTTTCCGCATCGACGATCAGTTTGAACAACACCCGGTCACTGCGCCCGGCAAAGGCGGTTTTCATCGGTTTGAACGCGGTGGCGTACACTTCGATGCTGTGATCCTTGCGCGCCTCTTCTTCGGTCATCCCCACATAGCCATATTCGGGCTGCGTAAACACCGCGCCGGGCACGCAGGTATGATCGGCCTTCACCTTTTTGCCGCCAAACACCGTGTCGGCAAAGGCATGGCCTTCGCGGATCGCCACGGGGGTCAGATTGATCCGATCGGTGACATCGCCCACGGCATAAATCGACGGCACGCTGGTTTGAGACCACTCATCAACCAGAATTTCGCCCCGCCGTCCCAGTTTCACACCCAGGTCTTCCAGACCCAGCCCCGTGGTATTGGGCATGCGTCCGGTGGCGTACAAAACCGCGTCATAATGGCGGTCCTTGCCGCTGGTCGCCTTTACCCAAATCCCTTGGTCCTGCTGCTCCATCTCCATGACATCGCAACCCAACGACAGGCTTACGCCGCTGTCGATCATCGATTCGCCGATATGGCCGCGCACCTCTTCGTCAAACCCGTTCAGGATTTGCGCGCCCCGGTAAAATTGCGTCACCTCAACGCCCAGACCGTTTAGGATGCAGGCAAATTCACAGGCAATATAACCGCCGCCCACAATCAGGATCGATTTGGGCAGTTCCTCTTGCAGGAAAATCTCATTGCTGGTCATCGCAAGATCGCGGCCCGGCAAATCGGGCACAAACGGATAGCCGCCCGTGGCAATCAGGATATGTTTCGCCGATACCGTCTGCCCATCGGCCAACACGACCGTGTGGGCATCTTTCAACACCGCGCGGCTGTCGTAAATCGTGACACCGGCGTTTTGCGCATTGCGGCGATAGGCGGCTTCAAGACGGTCAAGCTCTGTCTCAAGATGCGTTTTGAACTTGGGCCAATCGAAGCCGTTCTGGCGAATATCCCATCCATAGGATTTGCCATCTTCCATCATCTGGGAAAACCCGCTGGCGAACACCATCAGTTTTTTGGGTACGCAGCCGCGGATCACACAGGTGCCGCCCATCCGGAATTCTTCGGCCAACGCCACCTTTGCGCCGCCTTCGGATGCGGCAATCCGCGCCGCACGCACCCCACCCGAACCGCCACCAATAACAAAAAGATCATAATCGAATGTCAATGCAGCGCCCCCGTTTCAAACGTCGCGTGGGTATCCCACACAGGGGCGCGAAAGGCCAGAGCAGGCGGCGCCCTATTCGCCCAGATCACGAAACAGGTTGTCAGTATCGACAAAATCGATCTTGTCCTGCTGGGTGACGCCGGTGTTCACATCTTTTACCTCGACCCGGCCATCGCCATGGCCAATCACCACCACATCGCAAATATCAATGAACAATCCGTTTTCCACGATTCCCGGAATTTGATTGATCACCAGGGCCAATTGGCGCGCATTGCCGATACGATTAAGATGCAGATCCAGGATATAATTCCCCTCATCGGTGACAAAAGCGGTATCTCCGGTCATGCGCAGGGTGCCGGTATCGCCCAGAACATCCAGCGCGGCCAGGGTTTCCTCGACCAGCGCCTTGGTGGTTTGCCACCCAAACGGCACAACTTCGACGGGCAAGGGAAACGCGCCAAGGGTTTGCACCTGTTTCGATTTGTCGGCGATGACAACCATGCGGTCACTGGCGGTTGCCACGATCTTTTCTTGCAACAACGCGCCGCCACCGCCTTTGATAAGGTTCAGCTCGTCATCAAACTCGTCCGCGCCATCAATGGTGACATCCAGCCACTTTGCCTCGTCCAGAGTGGCGACCTTGATCCCGACCTGACGGGCCAGTTCGGCGGTGCGGGTGCTGGTCGGCACACCGGTGATGCGCAAACCATCATCTTTCACCATCTCACCCAGACAACGCACCAACCATGCGGCGGTGCTGCCGGTGCCAAGGCCGACACGCATGCCGTCCTCTACAAAATCACACGCGCGCTTTGCGGCGACAAATTTGGCGGTGTCGATGGGGGACAAACGAGACGACATCGGCATGGCTCCGGGGTTTGGGCATCAAATAACTGTGTTATAAGCCGCCTGCGCCCCGGGTGCGAGCGATTAATCCCACAGGTTGAGCGATACGAAGAATATCGCCTTTCCCTGGGAAATTCGCGGTAACTGGGGCAGATGACCGAAATCATACCCCAGGGGGCGCCATGTTCTTATCCGTGTTCGATATGTTCAAAATCGGGATCGGGCCATCCTCGTCCCACACCATGGGCCCGATGGTGGCTGCGGCGCGATTTCTCGATCAACTGCGCGGGCTGCCCTTTACCGCCCACGGAGTGCGCGCCATCCTGCATGGCTCACTGGCCTTTACCGGAGTGGGGCACGCCACTGACCGCGCCACGATCCTTGGCCTTGCCGGATTCGAACCCGAGACATATGATTCGAAAATGGCCGAGGCCGCCCTGGCCACCATTCGTGTTGAAAAGTCGGTTTCGCCAACGGGGTTACAACCTTTGGCCTTTGACCCGGAAACCGATCTGAAATTCGACTATGGCCCGCCCCTGCCCGGCCATGCCAACGGCCTGATCCTGATGGCCACCGACGCCCAAGGCGATATCATCGCGCAGGAAACATACTATTCCGTCGGCGGCGGATTTGTTCTGACCGCCGATGAACTGGCCAGCGGTGCCGATACCGACGACGGGGCGCCAGTGCCCTTTGCCTTCAAATCCGCATCGCAAATGTTGCACATGTGTGCGGAAACCGGCAAATCCATCGCCGAGCTGAAACGGATCAACGAACTCAGCCGTCGCAGCGCGGCGGACCTTGATAAAGGCATGGCGCGCATCTGGCAGGTGATGAACACATGCATTGATCGCGGATTGGCCACCGAAGGGACCCTGCCGGGTGGCCTGAACGTACGCCGCCGCGCCAAAGGCATCCATCAGGCACTGCAGGCCGAACGTGGCATGAACCAACCCGCACCCCATACCATCAACGACTGGATGATCAGCTATGCCATGGCGGTCAATGAAGAAAACGCAGCCGGGGGCCAAGTGGTGACCGCACCCACAAACGGTGCGGCGGGCGTAATCCCTGCGACGATCCGCTACTATCTGGATCATGTGCCCGGCGCGTCAAAAAAACGCATACCCGATTTCTTGCTGACCGCCGCAGCCATCGGCGGGCTGGTCAAACACAACGCCTCCATTTCCGGCGCGGAATGTGGCTGCCAGGCCGAAGTGGGCAGCGCTGCGGCCATGGCGGCCGCAGGATTGGCCGCCGTTCTGAGTGGCACACCCGAACAGATTGAAAACGCCGCTGAAATCGCGCTTGAGCATCACCTTGGCATGACATGTGATCCGGTGCGCGGCTTGGTGCAGGTGCCCTGTATCGAACGCAACGGCCTCGGCGCGATCAAGGCAGTCTCCGCCGCCTCCCTTGCCCTGCGCGGGGACGGCACGCATCTGGTGCCTTTGGATTCGGCAATCGAAACCATGCGCCAAACCGGTGCAGACATGAGCGAGAAATACAAAGAGACATCATTGGGCGGATTGGCGGTCAATGTACCCAACTGTTGATGTTATGACATGGCGATAGGACAGGAGCCTCCGGCGGGGATATTTAAGAAAACGAAAATGAAAGCGGTCCGCCCGGCAAACCGAACGGACCGCCATTTCCGTTTGCGGTCATCGGCGTCCCCGCCTGTACCGCTCTTAAATAATCCAACGGTAACCTTAACAAGTTGTAAAAATCTCATTTCTGTTTCGAAAATATCCTCGGGGGGAGCCGAAGGCGGGGGGCAGACAGCCCCCCTTCTACGTTGGCCACAGGCATTCGCCCATTGTGGAGCTGTGCGCCGGGCATTAGCGTCAGGCCATGACATCTGATCGCCCTGTTCTTGGTATTCTGCTGATGGTTGGCTTCTGCTTTACCGCGCCGGTTATGGATGCCTTTGCAAAGCTTGCCTCTGACACAATTGGCGTCGGGCAAATTGTGGCATTCCGGTTTGGGATACAGGCGTTGTTGCTGCTTCCGGCGGTGATGTTTCTGGCCCAGCTTGCGTGGCCCGAGCGGCGCGATTGGGGTTTGCATATCTTGCGCGCGGCGCTGATCATTGTGGCGACAGGCGCATTCTTTTCGGCGCTGCGGGTGATGCCGATTGCGGATGCGATTGCGATTTTCTTTGTTGAACCGTTCATCCTTACCCTGCTTGGCGCGCTTTTTCTGGGTGAATCCATTGGCTGGCGGCGGATCGGGGCATGTGCGGTGGGGTTTGTCGGTGCCTTGGTCATCATCCGCCCCAGCCTTGCGGTTTTCGGTTTGGTGGCGGCGCTGCCGCTGGTTACGGCATTCTGTTTTGCATTTTACATGGTGCTGACCCGGCGCATTGCCCGACGCATTCCGCCTGTAGCGTTGCAATTCTGGACAGCGGTGGCCGCGACGCTGTTGATCCTGCCGATTCTCTGGCTCACCCATGACCGGGGGTTTCAGCCCCTCGCGTTGACCATGCCACAGGGGGTGGCCTGGATCTGGATCATGAGTGTTGGTGTCATAGCGTCGATCTCGCACATGATGATCAGCTTTGCGCTGAAGTTTGCCCCGGCCGCCACGATAGCCCCCTTACAGTATCTTGAGATCGTGGCCGCGACCACACTGGGTTATTACATCTTTGATGACCTGCCTGACGCGCAGACCTTTTTGGGCATCGCCCTGATCGTGGCTTCGGGCCTGTATGTCTTCCTGCGCGAGCGGCGGTTGGAGCGGGCGGCCATGTTGGCCCCGCAACCGCCCGTATGATACCGCGCGCCGCCGATCGCCCGCTTTTGGGCATTGTTCTGATGTTGGGCTTTTGCGTTCTTGCCCCGATGGGCGATGCCACGGCCAAACTGTTGGGCGATACCATTCCCGTGGCGCAATTGGTGGCGGTACGTTTCACGCTTCAGGTGGTGTTTCTTGCGCCGTTCGTGGTTTTGGCGCCGGCGGTGTTGCGGCTAAACCGGCGGGTTCTGATGCTGACGGTGGTGCGCACGGTTCTGCATATCATCGGCATTGGCGCGATGTTTCTGTCGCTGGTCTATTTACCCATCGCCGAGGCCATTGCCATCGCATTCGTGATGCCTTTTTTGTTGCTGCTTTTGGGCAAATACGTTCTGGGCGAAGAAGTGGGCCACCGCCGCATGGCCGCTTGCGCCGTTGCGTTTTGCGGCACTTTGATGGTGGTTCAGCCCAGCTTTGCCCAGTTTGGCGCCCCGGCTTTACTGCCACTCATCGTGGCGGTGGTGTTTTCGCTGTTCATGCTGGTCACCCGGACCATGGCAAAAGACGTCGATCCGATTGCGCTTCAATTTACCAGCGGGGTCATGGCATCGGCGCTGTTGATTCCGGCTCTGGCATTGCTTGATGGCACGGGCCTGCCACAGCTTGATCCGGTTATGCCGCACGGGATGGCATGGATTTTTCTTTTGCTTTTGGGCCTGTTGGGCACCGTTGCCCACCTGATGATGACCTGGTCGTTGCGATTTGCGCCATCGGCCACGGTGGCCCCGATGCAGTACCTTGAAATTCCGGTGGCCACGCTGATCGGCTGGGCAGTCTTTGGTGATCTGCCCAATGGTCTGGCGGCGGTCGGAATCGCGGTGACTTTGGCCGCCGGGCTTTATATCGTGTGGCGCGAACGCGGGCTTAGCGCAACCCTGTCAAAAGCGCAGACAGCGCAGCGCGCGGCAGAATAAGCAACATACCGGGCCCGTCAAACGCCAGCTGAACCGCCCCCGAGGCCCGGTTGGATGTGCCGCTGCGCCGCCCGGGCGCAAATTTCAGCCCATCAATCGGCCAGGTCAGCCCGGTTGATCGCCCGGTTACCGCCGCCATCGGAAATAGCGACACGCGCGTTCCCGGCGCCAGTGCCAAATCAATAATCTGCGGCACATGGGCGACGATGTCATGTTCGCCAATCAATACGATGGCACGGTCCTGGCGCACCAACACCGACAATGCGGCCAGTTCATGGTCAATCTGCCCGCCCAGAAACCCCAGACCCAGGATTAGGGGCGCATCAATTCGCGCCAGGCATTTCTCGAAATCCGTGGTCTCCTGACACGGGTCGTGAATCACCCGCGCACCGATTCTATCTCGTGCGGATTGTGAAATTGAATCAAGATCGCCAATCGCCCAATCGGGCATGTGCCCCAGATCCAGAATCCTGTCCGCCCCACTATCTGCCGCCACCAAAAGCGGCGCAATTGATCGCGATTCGTCGAAATCCCCAACAAATACAGGCCCCCCACCGACCAGGGTTGCGCCCAGGTCATGGGAAATGGCATCGTGAATCATGGTGAAATTAACCCTATATCAGCATATTGGACACAATCTGGCCCAGAAAAAACACCATGTGCATCGCAGTTATGCTCCGATTTGCGAACCATTACGTGGTAAACATACCCTTGCTGGATCGGGGGAGAAAGCGAGTAACCGATGGTTGGATCAAGTAAGATTCTGACTGTTTCATATGGCACGTTTTCGTGCACACTTGAGGGGTTTGATCAACCTTTCGAGACGATGAAATCAATTGCGGAATACTTCCGCGATCTGGCTGCCGACGACCGCTATTTCGGTGCCGAACCACCGCAACCCGATGCGCAAATGCTGCACCAGATCGCCGAGCGTGAGGTCAAGCGGCGGGTGGAAACCAAGCTGGGCAAGAATGGTGTCGTGCTGCGTCAGACCGCCGATGCGATTACCGCTGGCCCCGACGATATGCCTGACGGCCCTGCGGCAAAGACGACCAGCCCCATAGATGATCGCCGCCCGTCGCAGGATTTGCCATCGGATCAGGTTGATCCTGGCGATAATACCCCGTTTGAGGTTGATATCGATGGCGGAAGCGTTGCCGCCAAATTGTCGCGGATCCGCGCCGTTGTGGCCCGTGCCCGCGCCAACCGCTCCGCCGATACAGCCTTTTCCGAGGATGAACCGGTTGAGAGTTATGTAAACACAGCCCCCGAAATTCCAACCGAGGATAACGCGCCGCTGTCGGACCACGGTGACGATTTCGCGACCGAAGCCGTGTCCGAGGATGATTCAGAGCCGACACAAAGCCTGGCCGATATGATCGCAAAGGAAGCGGAAAGCAGCGCAGACGACGCCGCAGCCGAACGTGCCGCAAAGGAGGCTGAGGAAGCCGAAAAAGCAGAGGCAGAACGCGCCGCCAAGGAAGCCGAAGAGGCCGCAAGGGCAGAGGCAGAGCGCGCCGCCAAGGAAGCTGAAGAGGCCGCAAAGGCAGAGGCAGAGCGTGCCGCCAAGGAGGCCGCAGAAGCCGAAAAGGCAGAGGCAGAACGTGCCGCCAAGGAGGCCGCAAAGGCAGAGGCAGAACGTGCCGCCAAGGAGGCCGAAGAAGCCGAAAAGGCAGAAGCAGAACGTGCCGCAAAGGAGGCCGAAGAGGCCGCAAAGGCAGAGGCAGAACGTGCCGCAAAGGAGGCCGAAGAGGCCGCAAAGGCAGAGGCCGAGAGTGCCGCGAAAGTTGCGGTGCCTTTGGCGCCCATCGCCCGAGTGATAAAGCTGAAGCGGACCGAATTTGAGGCGGCCCTTGCCGCCGGTGAAATCGAAGAGATCGAAGATGACGACTTGGGCGACGACGATGATATGGTCGCGGAAATCGAAGTCGACAGTGAAGAGGACAATACCCAATTCGCAAATGATCTTTTGGAAGACGATGCAGACGCAGACGCCGATATTGCTGACACAATCGCCGCTGCCTTGGGTGAGGACACATTCGAAGAGGATGACGAAAACGTATTTGCCGACTCAGATGCGGACAGCGATGATACCCTGACCGAGGGCATCCGCGAATTGATCGGGCAAACCTCGCTTGACCAGGACGATGCCGCGGATCTGGCTGAAGAACTGGCCGCCGTTGAACGCGAAGCCGCCGCCGCCGCAACCAGGGCCGCCGAAGCAGAAAAAGCCAAGGCCAGACAAAGATACGCGGAGTTGATGGAGGATTGGCGCGACGATGCCGAAGACTCTGCCGAGGAAATGGCGCCGACCGAAGACAGCGACGAACAAGCACTGAACCGCCTGCTCGATGAAACCAACGCAAAGTTCAGCGAAACCGAAGGATCGCGCCGCCGCTCGGCCATCGCACATCTGAAACGCGCTGTTGCCGCCACCAAAGCTGACCGCCTGATGAAAGGCAATCGGACGGAACCGGCCGAAGAAAAAACCATGCACCAGTATCGCGATGATCTGGCCCAAGTCGTGCGCCCCCGGCGCCCGGTGGCCGGACCGGCAAAATCTGATGATACGCCCAGCGGTCGCCCGACCAATCCGCTTGATCAGCGGCCGGCGCCATTGGTTTTGGTGTCAGAGCAAAGGATTGATAAATCCGCGCAACCCAGCAGCCCAGCCGGAATCGTGCGCCCCCGTCGGGTTTCCGCAAAACGCCCGGAACCAGAAGTAGCGCAAATCGAGGCAAAAACCGACGGCACGATCAGTTTCTCGGATTTTGCACAGAAACGTGGCGCCTCTGATCTGTCTGAAATCCTGGAAGCGGCGGTCGCCTATTCCACTGAGGTCGAAGGCAAGGCAGAACTGTCGCGCCCACAAATCCTGCGCCGTGCCGCATCTCTGCGCCCGGATTTGGCCCAGAGCCGCGAAAAAGGTCTGCAGAGTTTTGGCCAACTCCTGCGGTCGGGTCGAATCCGCAAGGTTGGCCAAGGGCAGTTCGCGCTAAACGAAAGCCCGCAAAAACAAAAAAGCGTCGGCGCTTAGCCCGTTTGCCCACCCAAGATGAAAAAGGCGGCCCGTCATCAGGGCCGCCTTTTTACGTTCTGGCAAGGTGATCTAAGGATCGCGGTTGGCATCCGGGTCGGCCTGACCGATCCCCCTGAAAACAGCCCGGAACGGAAGAGCCCAGACAATGCCCAAAATGACATAGATCAGCAGTTCAACCAATATCGATGGACGCTCCAGCAGGGTCACCGCCCAACTCGCCGTTAATATGTAAAGGGGCAGCGCAATCAACAGGATGACCAATGCCCAACGCCGCCTCGCCTTATAGCTTAGTGCCATGAAACCCCTCAATCGGCGAACGGGTCGGTCACCAGGATCGTGTCCTCCCGCTCGGGTGAGGTAGAGAGTAGCGCGACCGGGCAACCGATCAACTCTTCAACGCGGCGCACATATTTGATCGCTGCGGCGGGCAGATCGGCCCAGCTGCGCGCGCCTTCTGTCGAATCGCTCCACCCTTCCATTTCTTCGTAAATCGGAACACAGCGCGCCTGTTGATCAGCAGCGGTCGGCAGATAATCCAGCCGGGTGCCATCCAGATCATAGGCAACGCAAATTTTCAGGGTTTCGAACCCATCCAGCACATCAAGTTTGGTAAAGGCAATGCCGTTGACACCCGAGGTCATGCAGGTTTGGCGCACCAGCACCGCATCAAACCAGCCACACCGCCGTTTGCGCCCGGTGACCGTGCCAAATTCGCGGCCCCGTTCGCCCAAACGCTGACCGGTTTCATCATTCAGCTCGGCGGGAAACGGACCTTCGCCAACCCGGGTCGTATAGGCTTTGACGATACCGAGCACGAAATCGATAGCACCCGGCCCGATTCCCGTGCCGGTGGCGGCCTGCCCCGCGATGACATTGGACGAGGTTACAAACGGGTATGTGCCAAAGTCGATATCAAGCAACGCGCCCTGTGCACCCTCAAACAAAATCCGTTTGCCGGCGCGGCGCTGTTCGTTCAACACCTTCCAGACCGGCGCGGCGTATTCCAGAACCGATGGCGCAATGGCGCGCAACGCTTCCAGCAATTCGGCGCGGTCAACTTCGGGCAACCCAAGGCCACGGCGCAACGCATCATGGTGCACCAACGCGCGATCCACACGGGTTTCCAACGTGGCCGCATCGGCCAGATCCGCGACGCGGATTGACCGGCGTCCCACCTTGTCTTCATAGGCCGGGCCGATTCCCCGCCCTGTGGTGCCGATTTTGGCAACTGCGCTGTGGCTTTCGCGGGCGCGATCCAACTCTCCATGAATTGGCAGGATCAGCGGCGTATTTTCGGCAATCATCAGATTTTCAGGCGTGATATCAACGCCCTGAGCGCGCAGTTTGGCGATTTCTTCGACCAGATGCCAAGGGTCCAGAACCACGCCATTGCCGATCACCGACAATTTGCCGCCGCGCACGATGCCCGATGGCAGCAAGGACAATTTATAAACCGTGCCATCAATCACCAGGGTGTGGCCGGCATTGTGGCCGCCCTGGAACCGGGCGATCACATCGGCCCGCTCGCTCAGCCAATCCACGATTTTGCCTTTTCCTTCGTCTCCCCACTGGGCTCCGACGACGACGACATTGGCCATTTGGCATCCTTTCCGGTTGTGCTGTAGAGACCTGCCTGTGGCGGCCCGCGCCCGTATACGCGCAGCAATCGCTCAGGACAAATGGAATCCCATTAGGCTTTACACTTGCCCTGCCGCTCTGCCATCAAAAGAGCAGTTTGATAAGGGGCGCGTGATGGGATTTGTGCTGCGGTGGATCTTTGCGTTTGTGTTGCTGGCGGCAACGTTCAACCCGACGGAATGGAATTTCGTGCGCTGGGCGCGGTCGAATTACGAAACCCAGATGTCGCTGACCGTTTTGTTGGGCCTGCTTCTGTTCATCGGTTATATCATCTATTTACGCGCCACCCTGCGATCTATCGGCGGGATCGGCATGATTCTGGTGGCGGCGGTGGTCGCCGCGCTGATCTGGGTATTGTATGATTGGCGCGTTCTGCGGCTGGACAACCGCGATCTGAACATCTGGATGGGCCTTATCGCGCTGGCCACTGTCTTGGGAATCGGATTGAGCTGGAGTCTGGTTCGGCGCAAGATTTCAGGTCAGGCCGATGTCGATGATATTGATGAATAGTCCCCTATCGTCTGTCCAAGCAGGCATATCTGGTTCGACGGGCCTTGGGTAAAACGACATATTGCATCAAGGCCCTGCTGTTTTACACGACAACACCGGGCCGATGCGCCGCCTCAGGGCACCTTTGGGGTTGCGGCGCGGGCGTTTGGCTTTTAGATACCGCCTGTCGCAATGCCAAAGGCCGCCCGTCATGGAAAATATCGTTCTTGCCGTTCATCTCATATTGGCGCTCTGCCTGATCGGCGTTGTTTTGTTGCAACGCTCCGAAGGGGGCGGCCTGGGTATGGGCGGCGGCGGCGGCGGTGGTGCTGTATCGGCCCGTGGCGTGGCCACGGCGCTGACCAAGCTGACCTGGATCTTTGCCATCGCGTTTATCTGTACCTCGATCGGCCTGACAGTGATTGCGGCGCAGAAATCTTCGGGCAGTTCCGTGGTTGATCGGTTGGGCACCCAAGCGCCCGCAACCGAATCCACAACAACGCCCAGCGGCAGCGATTTGTTGCCGCCCCCCGCCACAGACGCGCCAACACTGCCACCGCGCGCCGATTAAATCGAACGCCTGTTGGGGGCTGGCGACGGCGCCCCGAAATATTGCGCTCTGGTTGCGGGCAGAGCGTAAATCCATTATAGATCAAACCCCGTGATGGTGCGTTGCGCGCACCGCATTCAAACAGTTTTGCGTCGCAATGCGGCGGGTTTTCACGGGGGTCAGTGCGCCATGGCACGGTATGTTTTCATCACGGGTGGTGTTGTGTCTTCGTTGGGCAAAGGGTTGGCGTCGGCCGCCCTTGGTGCACTGCTGCAGGCGCGGGGATTTTCTGTGCGTCTGCGCAAGCTTGACCCATATCTTAACGTTGATCCCGGAACGATGTCGCCGTTTGAACATGGCGAAGTGTTCGTCACCGACGATGGCGCCGAAACCGATCTGGATCTTGGGCATTACGAACGTTTTACCGGCGTTGCCGCGCGCAATACTGATTCTGTGTCTTCGGGGCGAATCTATTCCAACGTGTTGGAAAAAGAACGGCGCGGCGATTACCTGGGCAAGACGATTCAGGTTATTCCCCATGTTACCAATGAAATCAAAGATTTCCTGAAAGTCGGCGCTGACGAGGTCGATTTCATGCTTTGCGAGATCGGTGGCACCGTGGGTGATATCGAAGGCCTGCCGTTTTTCGAAGCGATCCGCCAGTTTGCACAGGACCGACCGCGCGGCGAATGTATCTTCATGCATCTCACCCTGCTGCCGTGGATCGCGGCCAGTGGTGAGTTGAAAACCAAACCGACCCAGCACAGCGTCAAGGAATTGCGCAGTATCGGCCTGGCCCCCGACATTCTGGTGTGCCGAAGCGAGAGGATGATCCCGCAGAAAGAACGCGAAAAGCTGGCGCTGTTCTGCAACGTGCGCTTGGACAGCGTGATTGCCGCCTATGATCTGAAATCAATTTACGAAGCGCCATTGGCCTATCACCGCGAAGGGCTGGATCAGGCCGTTCTTGACGCGTTCGGCATTTCACCCGCCCCTAAACCCAACCTGACCCGTTGGGAAGATGTGTATGACCGCATTTACAACCCCGAAGGTCAGGTGCGCATCGCCATTGTCGGCAAATATACCCAGCTTGAGGATGCCTATAAATCCATTGCCGAGGCGTTGACGCACGGCGGCATGGCAAACCGGGTCAAGGTAAACATCGAATGGGTCGACGCCGAAACCTTTGAGCGGACCGATGCCGCCACCGCATTGGAAGGATTCCATGCGATTCTGGTGCCCGGCGGATTTGGCGAGCGTGGCACCGAAGGTAAAATCAAAGCCGCCGAATATGCCCGCACGCGCAAGATTCCGTATCTTGGCATTTGTCTGGGCATGCAGATGGCGGTGGTCGAAGCCGCGCGCAATCTGGCCGACCTGCCCCATGCCGGGTCCGAGGAATTTGACCACGAAGCCGGGGGAAAACGTTTCACTCCGGTGGTTTACCACCTGAAAGAATGGGTGCAGGGCAACCATACAGTGGCGCGCCGCGTCGATGACAACAAAGGTGGCACCATGCGTCTGGGGGCTTATACCGCCCATCTGACCGAAGGATCGCGCGTGGCCGAAATTTACGGCACCACCACAATCGAAGAGCGCCATCGCCACCGCTACGAAGTCGACCTGACCTATCGCGCCGCGCTTGAGGAAAAGGGGCTGAAATTTTCGGGCATGTCGCCCGATGGCCGCCTGCCCGAAATCGTGGAAATCGAAGATCACCCTTGGTTTATCGGCGTGCAGTTCCACCCGGAATTGAAATCAAAACCCTTTGATCCTCACCCCCTGTTCAAGGATTTCGTGCGCGCCGCGAAAGAGGTGTCGCGCCTCGTCTGATCACGCCAACATGCCGGTGTCACCACAGATCGACAAAGCCTGGCCCGAAATCGTGCGCGCACGTTCGGAGGCGAGGTAGACGCATTGATCACCAATCTGCGCGGGCGTCACATATTCCTTTATCGAAGTATAGGAAAACGCCCGCGCTTCCACGTCGCCAAACGACAGGCCCATGCCTTGGGCCTTGGCCTCTAGCACCCGACGCTGGCGATCCCCGGCAACCAACCCCGGCAGTATCGCGTTGACCCGCACACCCGCACTGCCCAACTCGATCGCAAGAGATTTGGTAAACCCGATTACCCCCCATTTCGCCGCTGCATAGGGCGCGCGCAGGGCAAATCCCAACCGCCCCGCCAAGGATGAAACGTTGATGATTGCGGCGTTTTCGCTGTTCTCCAATGCCGGAATTGCCAGGCGTGCGATGTTGAATTGGCCCGTCAGGCAAACCGCCAGGCAGCGATCCCAATCGGCAGGGTCGATATCTTTCACCGCCCCCGTCGGGCCGGCGATCCCGGCGTTGTTGATTAGGCAATCCAATCCGCCCAGCACGCTCAACGCCGCGGCCATGAATGCCGAAACCGCTGTACGATCAGCCACATCACAGGCAAATCCGGTGATTTTCGGGTCGGTATCGGCCAAAGAGGTCAGCGCGGCGGTATCCACATCGCACACGACAACGCGCGCGCCTTCGGCCACGAATCCCCTTGCGATGGCTAACCCGATGCCCGCCGCCCCCGCCGTTACAATCACCCGATGCCCATTTAATCCCAGATCCATCCTTGCCCCTTTCAAACTTCTGCGTAGGGTGCAGAAAACCACCAATAGGAGCCACCATGCCCAAAGGTTACTGGATCGCCAACAATATCGTGCATGATGTCGAAACTTATGAACGCTACAAGGCCGCGAACGGCCCGATTTTTGCCAAATGGAACGCCCGGTTCATCGTGCGCGGCGGCCAACAACACACCGGAGAGGGCACGCCATATCCACGCACCGTCGTGATCGAATTTCCCAGCTACGCCGATGCAATCGCCTGTTACGAAAGCCCCGAATACCAGGACGCCAAAGCGATTCGCACGCCGGTTTCCGAAAGTCAGCTGATCATCGTCGAAGGCTATGACGGTTAGATGCTGTCGTATCAACACGGGTATCACGCGGGCAATCTGGCCGATGTTCACAAGCACACGCTTTTGGCTTGGGCGCTTTCATATCTGACGCGCAAGGATAAGCCGCTCAGTTACATCGAAACCCACGCAGGCCGGGGGCTGTATGATCTGACGGCCCCCGAAGCGTTGAAAACCGGCGAAGCGGCGGCGGGAATCACCCGGGTTGAGCCATTATTGCCCCCCGATCACCCTTATCGCGTGGCTTTGGCTGTGGTGCGTGCGCAGCATGGCGCAACTGCCTATGGCGGATCACCTCTGATTGCCGAGGCTTTGTTGCGCGATTGCGACGGGATTCATCTGGCAGAATTGCACCCCCGCGAACATGCCGCTTTGGCAGACATATCCGGCGGCAGATTGTATAAAACCGATGGTCTGGCCTTGGCGCAATCCCTATTGCCGCCAACGCCACGCCGGGGCCTGATGCTGATCGATCCAAGTTACGAGGTGAAAACCGAATATGCGGCATTGGCAAAACTGCTGCCGCAATTGCACGCCAAGTGGAATGTCGGGGTTATCATGCTGTGGTATCCTATTCTGGTCGATAACCGCCATCGCGCGATGGTGCGCAGCCTGACACAGGCGATACCCGGTGCCCTGTGCCATGAACTGCGGTTCGCACCCGCCCGCCCCGGCCACGGGATGCACGGCAGCGGTGTCATAACCGTCAATCCGCCGTGGGGCATGCAGGATGAGGCGCGCCGCCTCACCCAGTTATTTTCAGACCTTTGATTTCGTTTAGAAATCCAGCGTGATACGCCGTGTCAGGCCGATACGAATACCGTATTGATCCCGCTCACCGGCGCGAACAATGGGGCTGTCGGCGGCATCATTGGTCAGACGATCCCAGGTAATTGCACCCTCGACGCCCCAATCATCATTGATCTTATAGGCCGCGCCCAATTCAATGCCCGCGCTCAACAAACCACCGCCCGCATTGAATGCGCCGCCCGCATAACCGCCGGGGCCTGCGGCCTCGGCCAGCGAAACGCCGAAATAGGTTTGCGCATAGGTGTCGGTGCCCATGAACAGACGTGGCCCCATCGACAGGGTCAAACGATCTGTGGGGTGAATTTTGACATCCGCGCCCAGTTCACCAACAAAACTCTCGTGCCCCACAACCCCATAGCGCACATCGGCAAAAGCATCGAAATTACGCGATGTATAGGCAACGCCAAGGCCCAGTTCGACACTGGCATCCACGTCATTCAAACCCGACAGTTCCACATGGTCCGACGTGTCGCGTTTTGAGATATAGCGGAACGATCCGCGCATCCCGATCCCGTAACGCGGATCGTTGGGATCGGTTGATCCGATCGACAAACCACCGGGCAAGCGTGCAAAATTCAAACTGAACCCCGCATCCGGCCCAATGCTATAATCACCCGACCCGAAATAATCTGGCGTGACTTTGGCACCGCCGCGCAGGGTAAACACCAAATCCGGGCTGGACGATGGCGCCGCTTGGTAAATCGGGGCTGGTGCATCCTGCGCAAACCCCGCAGCAGGGGCGCAGAGGGCGAGAAGTGCAAAAAAACGGGGCAGCAGGGCCATGGTGATTCCATCGCAAAAGGTTAAGACACGCCAATATATAGCGGTTTTTTCACGCGCACGTAGGCAAAAAGATACAACATTATGTGACATGGTATTTCTGCCATACCATTAGCGCCCCTTTCCCAATTGCCGCCCTGCCCTTATATCCCACATATGTTTAAAGAATTCTTGACGCGGCTCACCGCACCCGAACCTGATACATTGTCTGACCCTGACGCGCGGCTTGCCCTGGCCGCGCTGCTGGTGCGTATTGCCCGCGCCGATGACGATTATTCTGATGTCGAAATCGCCAAAATCGATCGTGTACTCTGCAAACGGTACGCGCTTTCTCCGTTCGAGGCCGCCGCCCTGCGCCGCGAGGCGGAAAGTCTGGAATCCGAGGCGCCCGACACCGTGCGTTTCACCCGCGCCATCAAGAACGCCGTCGCGTTCGAGGATCGTGTGCAAGTGGTTGAAGCCTTGTGGGAAATCGTTCTGGCCGATGGCGTGCGCGACGAAGACGAAGACGCGCTTTTGCGTCTGATTGCGCCGATGCTGGGCCTGAATGACCGCGACAGCAATCTGGCCCGCCAGCGGGTCGAGGCGCGCCAGCCGTGATCGGCGCACAAAGCGCGTTTTGCGGTGTTTACATCGCCAAAGCTCAGGCTTACCCAACGTCAGCGGCCAATTCTGCGTTGCAATCGCGCGGCTAATCCGCCCTAATCGGCGAAATTCACCAACAGGGTTCCATTTTGTCAAACACTGCCGCCCCCGTGATCGAAATCCGCGATTTGCACAAAAGCTATGGCGCCCTTGAGGTGTTGAAAGGGGTCGATATGGTCGCCCCGCGCGGGCATGTCGTGTCATTGATCGGATCGTCGGGGTCGGGCAAATCCACGCTGTTGCGCTGTGCCAATCTGTTGGAGGACAGCCAGCAGGGCGAAATCAAATTCGAAGGCGAGCCGATTGAGTGGCGCGGCACCGGTCTGGCCCGCAGGCCGGCCAACCGCGCCCAAGTGACGCGCATCCGCACCAATCTTTCGATGGTGTTTCAACAGTTCAATCTGTGGGCACACATGACAATTCTGCAAAACGTGATGGAGGCCCCCGTCACCGTTTTGAAACGTGACAAGCACGAGGTCGAGGCAAAGGCGCGCGAATATCTGGCCAAGGTCGGGATTGGGGACAAATGCGCCGCCTACCCCGCCATGCTGTCGGGGGGTCAGCAACAACGCGCCGCCATCGCCCGCGCCTTGTGCATGGAGCCGCGCGCCCTGTTGTTTGACGAACCCACATCGGCCCTTGATCCGGAACGGGAACAAGAGGTCGTCAAAGTCATCAAAAGCCTGGCCGAAGAAGGGCGCACCATGTTGTTGGTGACCCACGATATGCGCCTGGCCCATGATGTATCCGACCACGTAGTGTTTTTGCACCAGGGCCGGATCGAAGAAGAAGGCGCGCCTGCCGCTGTGTTCGGCGCGCCGCAAACCCAACGCCTGCAACAATTCTTGAATGCAGGCCAATCCAAATAACCTTACGAAACGGGAGATTATAAAGTGAAGACTCTTATTCTTGCGACTGCTGCTCTGGCTTTGACGGCGGGCATGGCCCTGGCCCAGGACACGACCGTTCGGCTCGGCACCGAAGGCGCCTATGCGCCCTATAACTTCATCAATGACAATGGCGAAGTTGACGGGTTCGAACGCGACCTTGGGGATGAATTGTGCAAGCGCGCAGAGCTCACCTGTGAATGGGTGACCAATGATTGGGATTCGATCATCCCAAACCTGGTGTCAGGCAACTATGACGCGATTATCGCGGGCATGTCGATCACCGATGAACGCCGCGAAGTCGTTGATTTTGCCGAAAACTACACCCCGCCGTCGCCCTCGGCCTATGTCGCGCTGAGCGATGATGCCGATATTTCCGGCGGTGTTGTCGCCAGCCAGGTCGGCACGGTACAGGCCAACCATGTGGTCGATTCCGGTGCCACGCTGGTTGAATTCGCCACGTTCGACGAAGCGGTGGCCGCCGTGCGCAACGGCGAAGCCGACGCCGCGCTGGCCGACAAGGATTTCCTGTTTCCCATCGTCGAGGGTGAAACCGACATGATGTTCGTGGGCGAAGATGTCCCGTTGGACGAAGGTCTGGGCATGGCGTTCCGCAAATCCGATCCCGAATTGCGCGAATCGATCACCGCCGCCATTCAATCCATGAAGGCTGACGGTTCGCTGAATGAGTTGATCGTCAAATGGCTGGGTGCGGACAGCGCTCAGTTCTGATCACGGGGGGGGCGGGGCGCAAACCTGCCCCCTTTTTCTTGCTGAAAATATCCAGATCCCGCCATTTGCAAAAGGTGCCGCGCCATTTTTCAGTGTAGCGATCCCAAAACCCTCGACGGCTTTCACTGGCTTGCCTGTTATCTGACAACGGGCAAGCACATGGCGTTTTATGGCTCGTTCGGGACGGTGATGTTGTTGTTGGCGGTTACCGCCCCGGCAGCGTTGGCCTTTGGCTTTGGGGGGGCGATGGCGGCGCGCAGCCCGGTTTTGCCCCTGCGCTGGTTTGGCAAGGCTTATACGTCGATTGTGCGCGGCGTGCCTGATATTGCATTTTTCCTGTTCTTTGTGATTGCATTGGATCAGGGGTTTGAATGGCTGCGCCACCAGGTGAAATGCCCCGATTGGGATATGCCGATCCGCCAGGGCAATGATTTCGTGGTCTGCGCGGCGGCCAAATTGCCCCTGTCCAACAGCCCGCAATGGGTGCACGAGGCGTATGGATTTTCGCTTGCGGTTCTGACCTTTGCGATTGTGTTCGGGGCCTTTGCGGCGAACGTGCTGTTTGGCGCCATGCGCGCCGTGCCCAACGAACAGATCGAAACCGCCGAGGCGTATGGCCTGTCGCGCAGCCAGACATTTTGGCGCATTCTTGTGCCACAAATGTGGATCTATGCCCTGCCCGGCCTGTCAAACCTGTGGATGATCCTGATCAAGGCGACGCCGCTTTTGTTTCTTTTGGGCGTCGAGGACATTGTTTATTGGGCACGCGAACTGGGCACATCGAAAGCGTCGATGTATGATTACCCCCACCCCGATTGGCGGTTGTATTATTTTCTGGGTCTTTTGGTGTTTTATCTTGGTTTGACCAAAGTATCCGAAATCGCGCTGGCGCGGCTTACCACGCGCCTGTCGCGCGGTCAGGCCACCGTCGCGGGCGAAGAGCAAAGGCGCGCGGCATGAGTTGTCTGGAAACAATTCAGGCTTATGGGCTGCGCTCAATCGGAATTGGCGAACGTCTTTTGCCGCGAAGTGATTTCACATTGTGTGAACAATTCACCCTGATCGGGTCGGGGATGATCTGGAACATCTATTTCGGCATCATCGCTTTGGCGTTTGGGTTTTTCCTGTCAATCGCCGTGGCCATGGCCAAATCGGCGCACAGCCCGCTGATCCGGAAACCGGCCGATTGGTTCGTGTTTGTCTTTCGCGGATCCCCCTTGTTCATTCAGTTTTTCCTGGCCTATGAAACCTTTGTTTTATTGCCCCGGCTTGGTTTTGATTTGAACCTTGGATTTACGGAAATCACCGTTGAAACACGCTGGTTGACGCGGGCCTGGGCGGGCGCGCTGATCGTGCTGTTCCTGAACACTGCCGCCTATGCGGGCGAGATTTTTTATGGCGCGCTGCGTTCGATCCCCAAGGGCGATATGGAGGCCGCCGATGCCTATGGCTTTACCGGCTGGCGCAAGTTTCGCAAAATCACGTTTCCCACCATGCTGCGCCTCGCCTGGCCCTCGTATACGAACGAGGCGATATTCCTGTTTCACGCCACAACGCTGGTGTTCTTTTCCAGCTTTCCCGCCTGGCAGCAGCGCGGCGATGCCTTGTATTACGCCAGCTATTTTGCCGACAAGACGTTTAATCCGTTCATCCCCTATCCGATTCTGGCGGGTTACTTTATTTTGCTGACATTGGCGGTGATTGGCATCTTTAACCTTGCAAATAAGCGGCTAAACCGACATTTGCCGGGTGAGCAGCGCGCAAAGCTGCGCATTCGCCCTCAGGTTATCAGATGAACCTCTCCGAACACCCCGAAATCAAAACCATCCGTGTCGCGGCATCAGACCTGAACGGTCAGCCCCGTGGCAAACGGATGCCCGCCCGCCTGGCCGAAAAGGTATTTACCGACGGCTCCCGGTTTCCCTATTCCGTCATGTTTCTGGATATCTGGGGCGAAGATATCGACGACAGTCCCCTGGTGCATGATGCGGGTGATCCGGACGGCGTTCTGTTTCCCACGGAACGCGGCCTGATCCCGATGCCTTGGCTTGAGGCACCCACCGCGCTGTTGCCCCTGTGGATGTTTCACGAAGATGGCCGCCCCTTTGCCGGCGATCCGCGCCATGCCCTGTCGGATGTGCAAAACCGCTTTGCCGCCAAGGGTCTGACTCCGGTGGTTGCAACCGAGTTGGAGTTTTATCTGATCGACGATTCCGGCAAGGATCTGCGCGTTCCAAAATCGCCCCGATCCGGCAAACGCCGCCAAGGGGCCGAAATCCTGTCTCTGCGTGCGCTGGATGCCTGGGACAGCTTTTTTACCGATCTCTACGATGCCTGCGATGCCATGGATATTCCTGCCGAAACAGTGATTTCCGAGGCGGGCAAGGGCCAGTTTGAGGTCAACCTGACCCATGTGGCCGACCCGCTAAAGGCCGCCGACGATGCCTATTTGTTCAAACTTCTGGTGCGCGGCATGGCCCGCAAACACGGGTTTGCCGCATCGTTCATGGCCAAACCGTATGAAGAGCACAGCGGCAACGGGATGCATGTGCATTTTTCGGTGCTGGACCGCGACGGCAAGAATATTTTCGACAATGGCGGCCCCGAAGGCACCCCTGCCCTGCTTCATGCGATTGCCGGATGTATGGCGGCGATGCCCGCCTCGACCCTGCTGTTTGCGCCCCATGGCAACAGCTACGACCGTTTTGTGCCCGGCGCCCATGCGCCCACTGCCATCGCGTGGGGCTATGAAAACCGCACGGCGGCGATTCGCGTGCCGGGTGGGGCCACGGCGGCACGGCGGATTGAACACCGGGTGGCCGGGGGCGATGTGAACCCCTATCTGATGATTGCGGGAATTTTGGGCGCGGCGCTGAACGGTATCGAAGATGGGCTGATGCCCGCTCCGGCGATCACCGGCAATGCTTATACGATGGATCTGCCGCGCATGCCCACCACCTGGGGCGCGGCAATTGATGCGTTTGAAAGCGATCCGGTGATGAAACGGATCCTGCCCGAAGCATTGATCAAGAATTTCGTGATGACAAAACGCCAAGAGCTGCACTATCTCGCCGAGCTGACCGAAGATGAGCAGATCGAACTGTATCTCGATACGGTTTAGCCACCCACATTGCGCGGCAGACCCTAAAACCCGATCCTGTCGCGCAGGGAATACCATGTCATCGCCAGGGCAAGCAGGGGCGCGCGCAACGCGGGGCCGCCGGGAAAGCGCGGATTGGGCAGGCGCGCCATTGTATCAAATTGGGTGGCATCACCGGCAATGGCGTTGGCGATCATCTTGCCCGCCTGGGTGGCCATCGCCACCCCATGGCCGGAATATCCCGAGGCATTATAGATTGTGCCATTGCGGGAAAAATGCGGCATCCGATTCATCGTGATGGCCAAGGTACCGCCCCAGGCATGGGTGATGGTCACATCTTTCAACTGCGGATAAATCTGCAACATGGGTTTGCGCACCACTGCGGCAATGTCGTTGGGAAAGCGATAGCCGTAACTTTCACCCCCCCCAAACAAAAGACGATTGTCACCGCTCAGCCGCCAGTAATTCACCACGAACCGGTCATCAGCGGCAGCAATGTCTTGGGTCAAAACGGTTTTTGCCCGTGCGCCCAAAGGTTCCGTGGCGATGATGAAATTGTTGATTGGCATGACCCGCGCCGCAACCGGCGCATTCAGCCCGCCCAGATACCCGTTGCAGGCCAATATCACATGATCGCATCTGACACTGCCCTGTTCAGTCAGGACATGGGCGTTTTCAACCCGTGTGACCGGGCTGTTTTCGTAAAACCGCACGCCTGCCTTTTGCGCCGCACGCGCAAGACCCAGCGCGAATTGCAGGGGGTGCAGATGCCCCGCCCCACGGTCAATCACCCCCCCCACAAACATGTCCGACCCGATCAGCCCGCGCATGGCGGCGCGATCCAGCGGTTCAATCTGATCATATCCGTATTCGCGGGCCAGATGGGCGGCGGCGCTGTGGGCCTTGGCCACGCCTGCCGCGCTGCGTTCAGCATAAGCAATGCCGGGGCGATAGGACGCGTCAATTCCGTGGGTTGTGATCAGTTCTTGCACCGTGGCCTTGGCCGCCTCGGCGATGTCCCACAGGGCGCGGGCGTCAGCGGGCGCGTGGCGCTCCAGCCAATCCTGACCTTGGCGTTGGCCGGTGCCCACCTGTCCGCCGTTGCGCCCGGATGCGCCGAACCCGACGCGCTGCGCCTCAACCACGGCCACATCAAACCCGGCCTGGGCCAGATGCAATGCCGCCGACAGCCCCGTATATCCGGCACCCACAATGCAAATATCCGCGCGCAGATTTTCGCGCAGGGGCGGCGATTCCGGCAAGGGCTGCGCCGTTTCCGCGTACCAACTGGGTGGATAGGCACCGGGCGTGTCATTTGCAAAAAGCAGGTTCATCCGTCTGGTATGCCCCGGCGGTTTTCCCGGCACAAGCATGGTTCAAATCCATATGCCATGGGCCGCCCTTACACGTTCAGCAGCAAATGCTCCCGCTCCCACGGTGAGATTTCTTGCAAAAACTCATCGTATTCCGTGCGTTTGACGATGGAATAGACCCGGGCAAATTCAGGGCCCAACAGATTGTGCAACGCCTCTGCCCCATCGAACAGATCTATCGCGTCAAACAATCCGCGCGGGATCGCCTCTTCTGCCTGATAGGCATCACCGGAATATTCCGGTGTCGGGTCGACCTGCTCTACCAACCCAAGATATCCACAGGCCAGCGATGCAGCGATCCCCAAGTACGGATTGCAATCCATTCCCGCCAGCCGGTTTTCAACCCGCCGCCCGTGCGCTTCGGAAATCGGCACGCGCAGGCCGGTGGTGCGGTTGTCACGCGCCCATTCCAGATTGATCGGCGCGGCGTGGTCTTTCACATAGCGCCGATAGCTGTTCACATAAGGGGCCAGCACGGCAATCGCTTGGGGCAGATATTTCTGCATCCCGCCGATGAAATGGTGAAAGGCCGGTGTTTCGCTGTCGTCGGGATTGGAAAATATGTTTTCCCCTGTCGCCATATCCTCAACCGAATGGTGAATATGCATCGCACTGCCCGGCTCGTGTTCGATCGGTTTGGCCATGAAGGTGGCAAAACAATCGTGGCGCAACGCCGCCTCGCGGATCAGACGTTTGAAGAAAAATATCTCATCTGCCAGTTTAAGCGGGTTGCCATGGCGCAGGTTGATCTCCAACTGCCCGGCGCCGCCTTCCTGGGTGATACCGTCAATTTCAAACCCTTGGGCCTCGGCGAAATCATAGATGTCATCGATCACTGGACCGTATTCATCGACCGCACTCATGGAATAGGCCTGGCGTGCGGCGGCGCGCCGCCCGGTGCGGCCCAACATCGGCACAATCCCTTGACCCGGATCGATATTGCGCGCGACCAGATAAAACTCCATTTCCGGCGCGACAATCGGCTTCCAACCCCGGTCGTGATAGGCTTTGATTACCCGTTTCAACACGTTGCGCGGCGCATTCGGAACCGGCTCGCCGTTTTGCAGGGTTGCATCGTGAATCACTTGCAACGTCCAATCCGCGGTCCAGGGCGCGGCGGTCGCGGTCGTGTAATCGGGCGACAGGATCATATCGGGTTCGGTGAACCCTTCGCTGCCTGCTGCCTCGGCCCACCCGCCGGTGATGGTTTGATAAAAGATCGAATTGGGCAGGAAAAACTGTGATTGACGTGAAAATTTGCTGGCTGGCATTGCCTTGCCACGGGCAATCCCCGGAATGTCCGAGATGATACATTCCACCTCGTCCAATCGCCGCCCTTCCAGAAAGGTGCGCGCGGCGGCGGGAATTTGCGCCATCCAATCGGGATCAGGCCGTGACATGGGCGGCCGCCTTTAAAAACTGCGCCAAACGATGGCCCATATCGGTGTTATCCAAGGGTTTGTTCAATTTTTCCACCGCGGCATCCAACAACGGGTCGGGCACCACGCCGCGCCCCCGAGTTTGAATCAGCGCATCAATGAAATCGGCGTCAAATTCGGGATGGGGTTGCACGGTGAAAATCGTATCGCCATAGACCAACGCCGCATTGGCGCAAAAATCGCTATGCCCCACCACCTGTGCATTGGGGGGCAGTGCCACCACCTGATCCTGATGCCAGGCGTTCATCTGGTATGTGCGCCCTTCGATCTGATAGGCGGTGCGCCCCACAGCCCAGCCGCCCTGATATTTTTCGACCCGTCCGCCCAGCGCCTGAGCGATGATCTGATGGCCGAAACATATCCCGACCATGGGCCGCCCGGCGTGGTGAACGGCGCGAATAAAATCCTCAAGCGGGGGAATCCACGGCCAATCCTCATAGGCGCCATGTTTTGAACCGGTAATCAGCCAGCCATCGCAGGTATCAATACCGGGGGGCATTTCACCATCGCAGACCACAAAGGTGGAATAGGTAAACCCATGCCCCTGTAAAAGCTGCGCAAATTTCTCGGGGTAATCTGTGGTTTTTCCCACAAGATTATCCGGCACACGCCCGGTTTGCAAAATGCCGATATGCATGATTCACCTCAATGACCAATCTGCGCCACGCTAATCCGCCGCCCGCTGCTGTGCAATGGCGATGGCAGGACCGTGTTCATTGGCGATATTGACGCCGCAGTGAAACGAATGCCGACGCGCCAAATCGACCGTGCCCGGTTGCGCGCGCTATATGGCAACGCGCGCGATTGCCCCCAACGGCAGGGCGCGCAATCAAAGTTGTTGCAGATCTTCGCTGCTGGGCGTGTCTTCGGCCAACAGGGAATCCAGAATGTTAAAGAAGAATTGCAACGCCAACAGCCCAAAGCCAACCGGCACAAGCGCATAAGGAATGCCAACCGGGGTGCCAAAGCTGGACGATACCCGTTCGCCATATTCAAACGCCGAGGCCGCCATGAGATAGCCGCGCCAGGCCATGATGCCGCAAAACACAGCGCCAACAATACCAATAAGCGCGCGCACCGCCCTTTGCGCCGCACCGGGCATCATATCGGCAAAAAACGTGATGCGGATATGGCTGTCGGTGCGTTGCACATCGGCCGCTGTCATCACCGCAAGATAGATGATGAGAAACGTATTGATTTCAAGCGACCAAGAGGTGGGCGCCGTGAAAGCGTATCGCATCAGCGCATCATAACAGATCGTCACCACCATAAAGGCCAGAACGAGCTGACCCAGAACCTGAGTCAGATGAATGATACGCTCAAGAAAACGTCGCACGGCGCCCCCCATGTCAGGCTGTTTCGCCCAAAGCCAGCGCGATGGCACGTCTGCCGACATCTTCGCCGACTTCCTTGATCCATGCCTCGTCAACGGCCACCGATGCTTTGTTCAGCGATTCGATGTCTTCGGCGCTGGCCTCTGAGATTTCAACGCCGGCGGCTTCGACCATGGGCCAATATTCGTCGGGATAGATGGTGTCGTTGGAATATTTCGCACCGTTTTCTTCAAACCACTGTGCGGCGTCCTCGAATGCGGCTTTCACATCGTCATCCATCGCGGCCCAGCGTTTCGTGGTTACGAACAGGCCAATGCCAAAACCGGTCAGCGGCAGTTTATAAACATGGTTTACCTGCTCCTGCAGGGAACGCCCGATCACGGTTGAAATATTGGCAACCGCCGCATCCACCGTATTGCGCTGCAACGCCAGATACAATTCCGATGACGGAATGCGCACGGCGGCGGCGCCATAGCCTTCGATGATCTGCGTTGCCTCAAAGCTGACAACGCGCATTTTCTTCCCCTCAAGATCGGCGATCGAGCGGATCGGCGCGGCAGCGGTTGACCAGATATATTCCGGCTCAAGAATGTTGCCCATCATCGAAACCATATACAGGTCTTCCTTGGCCAACTCTTCGTTGATCAGGTCAAACAGCGGGCTGCCCTTGGCAATGCGGCCGGGATTTTCATACAATGCCTCAACCACGCCCGGCAGGCCGGTAATGCCCAAAATCGGGATCGACCGGGTGACATAGCTGGTGGTGTGGAACATGAAATCAATCGTGCCCGAACGCAGCGCGGGCAGTTGTTCATCCGCCTTCAACAGTTTGCCACTGTCGAAATAATCGGTTTTCACTGCATCCGATGCATTCAACCGCTCAACAAATCCGGCCGACCCATAAGACAGCGCCTTATAGCTGGGCGGCAGATAGCTGACGCCGGTCAAAGTGGTTTCTGCGGCCATCGCCGGGCGCAGGCCCGCACCCAAAGCCGCACCACCAACAAGGGCCGCGCCCGTTCCCAAAAATTTGCGCCGTGTGGGCGCCTTTTGTGTCTTGGTCATCACTTTCTCCTCCATCAAATGACATATTTACTGCAGCAGGTTTGGCAACCACAGGCTCAGCTCGGGCACCAGAACGAACAACATCAGCATCGCAAACTGTACAAATACAAACGGCACGACCGAGCGGATGATTTCTTCGATCCCCAACATCGGACACACGCCTTTCAGCGCATAAAGGTTCAGCCCCACAGGCGGCGTCACCACGGCAATTTCAAGGTTCATCACCATGATGATCCCGAACCACAGTGGATCATATCCAAGGGTTTCAATCAACGGCAGCAGGATCGGCGTGGTCACCACGATCAGTGACACGGCATCCACCAACATGCCCAACATCACCAACGCCAGCATCAGAATGATCAGGATCGCCCAACCGGGCAGATCGGTGGCGGTCAGGGCGGCGCTGACATTTTCAGGCACCCGCACCAGATTAAGGTAATCGCCAAAGATCCGCGCACAGCCGATAATCAACAGGATCGCGCCGGATACCTTTAGCGAACTTGAGAAAATCTCCATCGTCTTTTTGAGGGTCAGCACCCGAAACACCGCCCCGGCAATAAACAGCGCCCCCGCCGCGCCGAATGCCGCCGCCTCGGATGGGGTGGCAAGGCCGGAATAAATTGCGCCAAGCACAATAAACACCAGCAAAAGCGCGTGCCAGATGCCGCCAAGGCTGCGAATTTTTTCGCCGGTTGTGGCTTTGGGTCCGGTGTCCTGGGGGGCCTGTTCGGGGTTCAGACGCACGCGGATATAAATGTAAACCGACAGCGCCAGCGCCAATGCAATGCCCGGAACAATACCGCCAATAAACAAGGCACCCACGCTGACGCCAGACACCGCGCCGTAAATGATGAACGGCACCGATGGTGGAATAAGCATCGCCAATGCGCCTGACGACGCCACCGATCCGGCGGCCAAGGTGCGCGAATACCCCCGGTCCAACATCTGTGGCACCGCGATCGACCCGACAGCGGCCACACCGGCCACCGAAACGCCCGATACCGCGCCAAAAATCGCCGATGCCCCCACCGTGGCAATCGCCAACCCACCGCGCAGCCATTGCAGCCACAAAGCCGCCGCGCGAAACAGATTGCGCCCCACCGGGGTAGCGCCCAGAATATTGCCCATCAAAATAAACAGCGGCAGCGCGATCAGCTCGAACGAGTTCAGCTGCCCAAACAACGATGACGGCGCAAAGAAAAACGCCAAGGATCCGCGCGCCATATACAGGCCCAACAGCCCGCTGGCCCCCAGCGCAAGAAATATGGGCGCACCAAGGCCAATCAGGCCCAACAATGAAACAACGACGATAATCGGTTCGATCATGGCGCGCCGCACCGAAAATCAGCTGTCACAGAACTCTCCCTTACTCATCGCTGTACCGGCGCCCCGGCAAACCTGTCCGGACAAATAGACAGATTGCCAAAGCCATCGTCAAGGTGAACATCTTGAAAAAATCGCCGCCCCTTCAGCGAACAACAAACACCGAAATGCTTGCGTGCGAGGCCAGATAACCGGCATTTGACGCAAAGAAATGCTCGGCAAAGCCGGGCACATGGCTGGCCATCACGATCAGGTCAGTTCCCAGCGTTTTTGCCGCACGTTTCAGCACCGTATCAAGATCGACCGCCGGATCATGGCTGATCTCGGAATGGGGCATGAATGTCACGCCCAACTCGGCCGAGCGTTCGGCGGCAAAGGCACCAAGTTTGCGGTCAAACTCATCCGGGGTGCGCGCGATCTTGGTTGGCACCGTCTGGCCCACCCCCACGATATGGGCCTTTGCGCCGTAAAGCTTCGCAAGATCAGCCGCGACCGACAACGCCTTGGCAACCTGATCGGCATGGCCAAGATCGACGGGAATCATGATGTTTGAATACATGGTGGTCTCCTTATACTGGGGCGAACCTATCACGCGTTTCGTGCCATGTCCTTGCCCTGGATCAAACCGATGGTGAGCGGCGCGATTGGTCGTGGTCGGCATCAGGGTTGAGTGCTCTCGAACCCAACGTCAAATCACCCGGCGCTTGCGTTCCAGATCACCTGTCCGAAATGTTCGATACCATAGCCGCCATAGGCCGCCGCCCGGCTGGCGAATTGCGCTGTTGCGCAGAATTCCATCAGGCGCTGAACGGGTGTGTCAAACCAGGCTTTTCGATCAAAAAGAAGCGCAAATTGTTCTTCGACGATGGGTAGAAATTCCAACCCATAACCGCGCGCCACCGCCTCAAGGCCAAAGGCGGCATCGCCATCGCCGCGCCGAACGGCCTCAACGGCGGCGTCTTCGGTGCGCGCCACCTCGGCAAAGTCCAGAGCAGCCAATTCCAGCCCCTCTTTTGCGGCCAATTCCCGAAACAAGGTTTCTGTTCCGGATTCTGCCTGCCGGGGAACGATGCGCCGACCGGCCAGATCCGACAGGCGTGCCGGTCTTGCCTCACCGGGCCGAAACACCAAGCCACGTCGCCGGGTCGCAAACGAGATCAACACAGCGTTCTGACCGGCCGCGCGGTGCGACACAACCGGCACGTTCCAACGCGCCGACGCCGCATCATGAACATGCAATCCCGCCGCCACCCCTTCGCCCCGAACAAACCGGTCAAGCCCATCAAGCGATCCATCGAAATAGCTGGCCAGACCGCAACGCGATTGCCGGATCGCCCAATCCAAGAGGGGATCATGACTGCCCAGCACGATTGGCGGGCGGTCTGCAGGCCGGGGTTCGGGCGCTGTGCCTCCCCCCGATTTCGCCTGCGCGATCCAACTTCTGATGTCCGCCGCAGGAAAAAGAAGCTTTCCTGTCGCCCTTGAGCATGGCACCGCGCCAGAGGCCGCCAGATCATAGATCTTGCGTTCTTTCAGGCGCAACAATTCCGCCAGTTCCTTGACCGTCAGGTATTCATGATCGGGAAAGGCCGGGTCGGTCATCATCATCCGTTCAAAGTGTCGGGGCGGCGATCCGTGCCGCCCCGACAAGACTATCAGTTGGTGGGTGCGTTTGGAAAGAACAACTGCTGATCGGCCACCTTGTAGCCCGCAATCGCATCCTGCCCTTCGCCCGACACAAGCCAGTCGGCAAATGTCTGCGCTGCCTCGGCGTTGACCGACGGGCATTTTTCCGGGTTCACCGGGATCACGCCATATTGGTTGAACATATCCTCGTCACCTTCAACCTGAATGGCATAATCCTGTTTGTTGCCAAAGCTGATCCAGGTTGCGCGATCGGTCATCACATACGCACCCATGCCGATGCCCGCATTCAATGTGGCACCCATGCCCGAACCGGTTTCACGATACCAATCACCGCTGGCCGCCGTCGGATCAACGCCGCTGTCCGCCCACAGCGACACTTCTTTCTTATGCGTGCCACTGTCATCGCCGCGCGACGCAAACAGCGCGCCTTTTTCGGCAATCTGTGTCAGCGCGCCCTGAACATCGGTCATCCCGCCAACGCCCGCCGGGTCAGACCCCGGACCAACAATGACAAAATCGTTATACATCAGATCGGTACGCGCGGTTCCAAACCCCGCGGCAAGGAATTTTTCCTCGGACGGTTTGGCATGCACAAGCAGCACATCGCCATCGCAATTTTCGGCGTTCTTGATCGCCTGCCCGGTGCCCACCGCGACCACATTCACCTGAATGCCGGTCTTGTCCTGAAAGATCGGCAAAAGATAATCATACAGCCCCGAGTTTGCCGTCGAGGTGGTGGATTGCACGATGATTGATTGATCCTGCGCCCAGGCAGCGCCTGTCAAAAGCAGGGCGACGGTGGTTGCCCCAAATGTTCTTCTCAGCATTTCAATAGCTCCTTCATTCAGTATTGGTATGTCAGACGACAATTCTGCCGCTCAGATAGTCCCGGGCCGCGCTGCTTTGCGGTGTGGGGAAAAAGTCAGCCACGGGGCTGTGTTCGGCGATGCGGCCACGGTGCAGGAACACGATGTCATCGGCGATGCGCCGGGCCTGCCCGACATCATGGGTGACAAAAATGATCCGGACACCCCGACTGCGCGCGCCGTTCACGATGCCCTCAATCGCCAGAACCGACGCCGGATCAAGGCTGGCCGTGGGTTCGTCCAGAAACAAAACCTCGGGGTCGGTGGCCAATGCGCGGGCAAGCGCCAGTCGCTGCGCCTCGCCGCCCGACAGCAGGCGTGCGGGTTGATCGGCCTTGTGCGACAGGCCGACATGTTCCAAAAGGGCCGCGCGCCGCGATCTGTCCTTGCCCCGTACTTTCAGCACGAAATCGATATTCGCAGCCACCGACCGGCGCAGCAGGACAGGCTTTTGAAACACCAACGCCTGTCGTCTGGTCACTGCGGTTGGCGTTTGGCTGCCCCAATGGATCTGGCCCGCGCTTGGGTGAATCAACCCATGCAAAAGCTTTAACAACAGGCTTTTCCCCGACCCGTTGGCGCCCATGACCATGGTACAGCCCCGTGTATCAAGATCGAGAGACAGGCCATCAAGCACGGTCGTTTCCCCAAAGCGCAGCGTCAAATCGCGCACGACCAGCGGCATGAGCGGGCTATTTTGCGCGCTTTCCCGGATGTGCAGGGGGGTCAGGGCGGCCGCGTCAGACATAGGCCTGCCTGGCCGCCGTCATCCGCACCGATTGCACCGCCGCGTTTACCCCAAGGGCGATGATCAACAGGATGATGCCCAGCGCCAGCGCCAACGCGAGATCCCCCTTTGAGGTTTCCAGCGCGATGGCCGTGGTCATCACCCGCGTCAGATGGTCGATATTGCCCCCGACGATGATCACCGCCCCGACTTCGGCAATGGCGCGGCCAAATCCGGCCAACCCAACGGTCAAAAGTGAATATCGCGCATCCCACAATAACGCCTGTATCGTCTGCAACCGCGTCAGACAAAGCGAGCGGAACTGTTCGGCATATTCGGCGTGCAAATCTTCAAGAACCTGGCGCGACAGGGCCGCGACAATGGGCGCGATCAGGATCGTTTGCGCGATGATCATCGCGCTTGGCGTATAAAGCAGCCCAAGAAACCCAAGCGGGCCAGAGCGCGACAGATGCAGATAAACCAGCAGCCCGACCACAACCGGGGGCAGCCCCATCAGCGCATTCATCACGATCAAAACCGCATTGCGCCCGCGAAACCGGCCAATGGCAACAAGCGCCCCAACCGGCAACCCGATCAGGCAGGCGATCACCGTTGCCGTCAGGCTGACCCGCAACGACAGCGCGACGATCTCTAAAAGATCGCCGTCACCGGACAATACCAGCGCAAAAGCAAGTCCCAAGGCGTCAGTTATGCTTTGCAGAGCGATCCCCGATATGCAAAAATTCCCACATGTCGGAGGATATGCAGTTTGGCATCCAAAGTTCAAGCCTAGCCTTTGGGTGAAATTAAAGGCATGTTCCGATGAACCATGGCCAATTGGCCAAAAATCCATGAAATAAAGACTGCATAATTTCCGGAGATCCCCATGAGCCAGACAGAGGAACTGCGCCCCAATGAGCAGGCAGTCACGCTTGCCCCTGCGGCGGATGCGACATTGCGCTTTATCGGCACCATCCACACCCCTTGGCGCGATCGCAAGGATTGCCCACGCCAAGGGCGGCTTGACGGGCCGGACTGTCAATTGGTTCTTGATCCCGTCTGGCCCGACGCGCTGGATGGGCTCGAAGCGTTTGACACGATCGAAGTGTTGTATTGGCTGGACAAAAGCCGCCGTGATCTGATCCGGCAAAGCCCGAAAAGCAATGGGCAGACGGTGGGCACTTTCGCGCTGCGCTCGCCCGTGCGGCCCAATCCGATTGGCACATCTGTCGTCAAACTGCTGCGCATTGAAAAGGGTACGCTGCATGTGCGGGGGCTTGATTGCCTTGATGGTACGCCGCTGATCGATATCAAGCCTGACCGCTGTGTGTTCAGCCCGCAAGCGCCGGCAAAACCCGGCGACTCGGATACAGGCCCACAGGCAAAGAGGGATTGAAATGCGTTTTTTGTTGATTGCCCTTGCCCTGCTTGCCGCGCCGGTTCAGGCGCGCACCATCGTTGACAGCGCCGGGCGCAAGGTTGAAATCCCCGAACAGGTGAACACGGTATTTGCCGCTGGCCCTCCGGCGGGCGCCCTTGTCTATATCATGAAACCCGAAGTGCTGACCGGATGGCCCCGTGCCCTGCGCCCCGAAGAAGAGGCGTATATCGCCGAACCGTTCGTGGGTCTGCCAGAAACCGGACGCATCACCGGGCGTGGCGGTGAGGCGAATTTGGAACGGGTGTTGCAGGTCAATCCTGATCTGATCATCGATTTCGGATCGGTGCGCGACACCTATATCGATCTGGCCAACCGCGTGCAGGAACAGACCGGCATTCCCTATCTGTTGATCGACGGGCGGTTTGAAAACACCGCCGACGCCTTGCGCATTGTCGGTGACGCGCTGGGCGTGCCCGACCGCGGCACAGCCCTGGCGGCAGATGTGGAACAAACCTTTGCGCGTCTGGATGCAATGCTGGCCGATATCCCCGAAGAGGCCCGCCCCCGCGTTTATCTGGCCCGTGGGGCCGATGGGTTGGAAACGGGCATGAAAGGATCAATCAACACCGAAATCATCGAACGCGCAGGCGGGCGAAATGTGGCCGATGATGGTGGGGCGACGCGCGGCCTTGTGCAATCGTCAATGGAACAGGTGATCGCGGCGAATCCTGACACGATTGTCACGTGGGATACGAACTTTTATGGCAGGGTGTTTGACGATCCGTTGTGGCAAGGCATCGACGCGGTGCGCGACGGGCGCGTTTATCTGGCCCCGATGGCGCCCTTTGGCTGGATCGACCGGCCCCCGGCCCTTAACCGGATGATCGGGCTGATCTGGATGGCAGGTTTGCTGTACCCCGAAACATGGGAGGGCGATCTGCGCGAAGACACCCGCGCGTTTTACAAGCAATATTATCATGTCGATCTGAGCGATGCGGAATTGGGGAGGCTCCTTGAATGGGCGCAGGGAAAACCGCCGATGTAGCCCTGCAAAGGCCCGCTCTGACGCTGACTGGCGGACTGGCGCTGTGTCTTGTTGCGCTGGCCTTTGGTGCGGTGATGATCGGGCCATTCGGCCTGACGCCGGGCCAGACAGTGGCGGCGCTGATCGGACGGGGCGATCAACAGGCGGCAATCGTGGTGTGGAACATCCGCCTGCCCCGTGTGGCGGCGGCGCTTTTGGTTGGGGCCGCCCTGGCCGCGGCTGGCGCGACCTATCAGGCGTTGTTTCGCAACCCATTGGTATCACCTGATATTCTGGGCGTTTCGGCTGGTGCGGGCCTGGGCGCGGTGGCGGGCATTTTCCTGTCATTGCCGGTGGCGGCGATTCAGGTTTCGGCATTCATCGGCGGCATGGTGGCGGTGGGGTTTGTGATGCTGGTGGCGTCATTGGTGCAAAACACGGATCGGACCCTCACACTGGTCCTGGTTGGCGTCGTGATCGGCGCGCTGGCCGGGGCGGCGACATCGCTGCTCAAGGTAATGGCCGACCCTTACGATCAATTGCCCGCCATCACATTTTGGCTGTTGGGGTCATTGGCTGCCACAACGATCCATGATATCCTGCCCGCTCTGCCGATGGTGTTGATCGGGCTGGTGCCGCTGATCCTGCTGCGCTGGCGAATCAATGTTCTGAGCCTGGGCGATGAAGAGGCGCGCGCCTTGGGGGTTGAGGTGGCGCGCACACGGTTTCTGGTGATCGTCGCCGCCACCCTGATCACTGCCAGTGTCACGGCTGTGGCGGGGGTTGTGGGCTGGGTCGGGTTGGTTATTCCGCATATCGCGCGGATGCTGGTTGGCCCCGGTTTTGCGCGGTTGTTGCCCACATCGGCGCTGATCGGCGCGGGCTATCTTTTGATCGTTGATACCCTGGCGCGAACCCTGGCGCAGGTCGAGGTGCCATTGGGCATCCTGACCGCCGTGATCGGTGCGCCGTTTTTCGTCTGGCTGCTGGCGCGCGGCAGACGCGGTTGGTCGTGATGCTGACGGCGCAGGGTCTTTCCATCGGGTATGGCAAAACGCGGATCGGGTCGGGTTTGGATCTTAGCGTGGGGCGCGGTGAAATTCTGTGCCTGCTCGGGCCAAATGGCTGTGGCAAAACCACGCTGTTTCGCACGGTTCTGGGGCTGCTACCGGCGCTGTCAGGAACGGTGTTTCTGGGTGGCAAGCCGATCACGGCACAGACTCGCGCGGATATCGCGCGGCAGGTGGCCTATGTGCCACAGGCCCATGCCCCGCCCTTCCCGTTTGAAGCGCTTGAGGTTGTTCTCATGGGGCGCACCGCCCGGCTGGGTTTGTTTGGCCAGCCGGGGCGCGATGACCGCATGATCGCGCAAAACGCCATGGACAGGTTGGGCATAGCGCATTTGGCCCAGCGCGATTATTCGCGCCTGTCGGGTGGTCAGCGGCAGTTGGTGCTGATCGCGCGGGCCTTGGCGCAAGAGGCGCATCTGATCGTTATGGATGAACCAACCGCCAGCCTTGATTTTGGCAATCAGGCACAGGTGTTGGCGCAGATTTCCACCCTTGCCCGCGATGGTGCGGCGCAAGGCTGTGGCATTATCCTGTCAACCCATGACCCGGATCAGGCTTTCGCGCTGAACGCGCAGGTTTTGCTGATGAAAGACGGCAACAGGCAGGCGCAAGGCGCGGCGCATACGGTTTTGACAGATGCCAACCTAAGCAAGGTGTACGGCATTCCTGTTTCAATCGAAACCACGTCATCGGGCCGCAAGGTGTGCCTGCCGTCGCTGAATGTTCAATCGACGCCGACAATCACATCCGACGCCTTTATAATCGCATGAGCCGCCTTGCCCACTTCAAGCCCCAGATCATCAACCGACGCATTGGTGATCATGGCCGTCACCACGGCCCCACCGCCCAGGTCAATCTGTACGGTCGAATTGACGGTACCCTTGTCGATTGCCTTTACGGTTCCGCTCAATGTATTGCGCGCGCTCAGTTTCATGGTCGGCCACTCCTGCTGGTTTCTGTTCTGTTATACAGTATGCTGCGTCTGGCCGATTTCAACCTTGTCGATCTGGAAACCGACCGGGGCGGCGCTGTCGGGTGAAACATGATGGGTGAGTCTGCGAAAAACAGGTTTCGGTTCGATCTGCGCGAGGCGAATGGCGCGCTTGGCGATATCGGAACGCTTTTGCCCCTGACCCTTGGCACGATCGCCTTGGTCGGTCTTTCGGCGCAGCATGTGTTGTTGGGTTTTGGCCTTTTTTACATCGCCACAGGTCTGATTTATCGTCTGCCAATTCCGGTGCAACCGATGAAGGCCATTGTCGCCGTGGCCCTGGTCAGCGAGGTAACGCCAACCGCGCTTGCGCTCAGCGGTATGTTGATCGGTGTGACGCTTTTAGTTCTCGGGGCGAGCGGGATCATCGACAGATTGGCACGCCTTGTGCCGCAATCGGTTTTGTCAGGGCTGCAACTTGGGCTTGGGCTGGCGCTGGGCTGGATCGCGCTTGGGCTTATGAAGGATCAGATGCTTATTGGCGCGCTGTCTTTGGGGTTTGCCGTTGTCACGCTGCGCATGGGGCTTCATGCGGCACTGGCGACAATCGTGTTCGGGGTGATCCTTGGCGTCGGGATTGCGCAGCCTGATGTGCATCAACTGAATGTATCACAGGGTAGCGGCTGGACGCTGCCGATTCCCACAATCGAAGATTTCCGCATGGCCATCGCCGATCTTGCGCTGCCGCAACTGGCGCTGACCCTGACCAACGCCGTATTCCTGACCAGCCTTGTAGCGCGGGATTGTTTCGGCGCCCCTGCCGCGCGGGTCACGCCACGCAAGCTTTGCCTGACATCGGGCGCGGCCAATCTGATCCTGGCGCCATTCGGGGCGCTGCCGATGTGCCACGGGGCCGGGGGGGTGGCCGCGCACCACCGGTTTGGCGCAACAACCGGCGGCGCACCGATCCTGTTGGGCGCGGGCCTTTTGGTGCTGACGCTTCTTCCCGACCCGATCAGACATGCCGCGCTGACATCAATCCCCACCGCCACGCTGGGCGCGCTTTTGTTGATCGCATCGGTCGAACTTGCCGCCAACCGTCGCCTGTTTGATGCCAGACCATCCTGCCGACCGGTGATTGCGGTTGCGGCCGTTGCAACAGCCCTTGGCAACCCGCTGTTGGGTCTGTTTCTTGGCACAATCGCGGAAATCGGGCGCAAATGGATCTTGTCCTATCTCGGACTCCGGCGACAGAGATAATAAAAATCGGGCGCAAGGGTATGATCCCCGCGCCCGATTTGGCCCGACATGCACAAGGCTGTGCGCTATGGGCTGTAGAATACGCCGACCAACCACAGCGGCACGGCAGGCACATAAGTAACCAACAGCAGAACCGCGACCAGAACGCCGATGAACGGCAGGTTGGTGCGGGTTGTCGACCACACATCGGTTTTGGCAATGGAACAGGCGGTGATCAGCACACTGGCCACCGGCGGCGTCTGCTGACCCAAGGCGATGTTCAGCGTCAGCAGAATGCCAAAATGCACCGGGTCGATGCCGATCTCACGAACCAGCGGCATGAACACAGGCACCGTCAGAATGATCGCGGCCGCCCCGTGCAAAACCATCCCGACCCCCAAAAGGAATACATTGATGATCAGCAGCACTGCAATCTTGTTGGTGGTGATCGTGGTGATCCCTTGGGCCAAACGCTGTGGCAACTGGGTTTCCGTCAGGTACAACCCCAGAACAGCGGAAGTCGCAACAAGAAGCATGACAACCGCCGTCTGGGTCACCCCATCAACAAGCGCGTCATACAATTTGCGCGCGTTCAGTTCACGGTATGCCAGCCCGCCGATCAACAGCGCGGCCAATACGGCAATACCCGCGCCTTCGGTTGCGGTGACAATGCCGCCAAAAATTCCACCAAGAATGATCAGAGGCAGGATCAACGCCCAGCCCGCACTTTTGAATGTTGACCAGACCCGGCACAGATTGAACGCCTCTTCGCGCGGCAGGTCATAGCGCACGGCAAAATACCAGCTCAGTCCCATCAGCCCCGCCGCCCCCAACAGGCCCGGAACGATGCCCGCGACAAACAACTGTACAATCGACGTATCCGAAAGCGCGCCGTACAGGATCATCGGGATTGATGGCGGAATGATGATGGCCAGCGACGCCGAAGACGAAGTGATGGCGGCAGCAAACCGGGGGGAGTAGCCCTTTTTCTTCATCGCGGGAATCAGGATTGAACCGGTCGCGGCCACATCGGCCACCGCCGAGCCCGAGATTTCGGCGAAAAACAGCGAAACGCCAACGTTGACCATGGCCAGACCGCCGCGCACAAACCCGATCAACGATGACACAAAGGCAATCAGACGCGTCGAGATGCCGCCGGTGTTCATCAATGCACCGGCCAGCACGAACAGCGGAATTGCGATAAGCGGGAAACTGGTCGCGCCATCATAAAGCGAAAGCGCAGCGTTCAAAAACCCCAAAGAGCCGTTCAGGATCCACATCCCGATCAGGGCCGCGCCAAGAATGGACACCGCAATCGGCACCCCGATGGCAATCATCAGGAACATCGACAAAAGGATCATCGCTTCGGTCATGGCTTTTGCCCCCGCTTCAGTTCCGCCTCGGCACGGGCAATTTCGTGGGCGATTTCCTGTGCTTCGGGGTCCAGCCCGGCACGCACGTCGCGCAGACGGTTTGGCAGCGTCAACAGTCGGCTGAGAACCATCAGGGCGGCGCTGACCGGCAAAATCCCCTGTACGAACCAGCGCGGCACAAAGCGCAATGTCGTCATCGTTTCATTTCCAAAAATTCCCAGAATGACCCATCCGGCCCAGGCCGCGATGGCAAAGACACCGATGAAAATCACCTCGCCCGACCAGAACAGAACGAAACGCCCCGCTGGCGGCAGGCCAAACAGCAATCCATTGAATCCCAGATGCGCATTGCGAAGTGTGGCAAGTGCGGCACCCAGAAAAGTGATCCAGGCCAACAGGACAACCGCAACCTCATCATACCAGATCAGAGATTGCCCCGAGTAGCGAAAGGCAACACCAACAAGAATCACGCAGGTCAGTCCAACGATAAGGGCAAGGGTCACGGCCTGCAAAACAAGGTCGAGTGTGCGGGAAGCTATTGAAATCATTACAGTCGCCTGTCTGAAAAAGACGAAGCAGCGCCACGGGCTGGGCGCTGCTCCTGCTCGGTATGTTTAGTCGGCCAGTGACAAAGCCTGGTCGATCATTGCCTGCCCGTTTTCAACTTCGCTGGCGAACTTTTCGTACAGCGGCTTGGAGGCCTCCACGAATGCGGCGCGGTCGGTCTGGTTGACCTCCATTCCGCCCTCTTCGAGCTTTTTCAAAAGCGTGCCATCCTGCATTTCGCCCTGTTCGCGCGCCCACAGGGCAACTTCGGCGGCGGTTTCGCTCAGGACGGTCTGCACATCGGCATCCAGCTTTTCAAACGCGGCGATGCCAACGGTGGGGTATGCGGGGGAATACACATGGCCCGACATTGACAGATATTTCTGAACTTCGTTCAGCTTGCCACCCGCAATGTTGGTCAGGGGGTTTTCCTGACCGTCGATCACGCCGGTCTGCAGGGCAACGAACACTTCGGAAAACGACATCGGTGTCGGATTTGCGCCGTATTCCTTGAACATCGCCACACGCCAGCTTGAATTTGGCGTGCGGATTTTCAGACCTTCCAGATCGGCGGGTGTGACAACCGGGCGTTCATTGTTGGTGATCTGGCGAAAGCCGTTTTCCCAAATGGCAAGAGGGCGATAACCCTGCGCCTCGGCGGCGGGCACCAGCACATCCTTGAACAGCGTATCATCGATACGTGCCAGATGCGCGCGGTCCTTGATCATGAAGGGCAGATCGAAAATCGCGTATTCGGGGGCAATTTCGGGCATGGTGGACGACGGCAGAGTCAGGGTCATCGTGCCCAGCTTGATCTTTTGCAGCATGTCCTTGTCTTTGCCCAGCTGGCTGTCGGCAAAAACCTTGACCACGGCCTTGTCGCCCAATTTTTCATTGGCGCGGCGGGCAAATTCGCTTGCGGTTTGTTCCTGCAACGATCCGTTAGCGGCGGACAGGCCGAAAATGATTTCTTGCTGCGCAATGGCCGGACCCGCAACTGCGAGTGTGGCCAAAGCAAAGACGGTGTGACGAAGTTTCATGTTATCTCCTCCCAAAGATTTATCAAAACGTTTGTGTTTTAGCTCCAGTCGTCGGTTCCGGCCTGAATCCGCCCGATCAGGGCGGGCAGTGCACGGCGAAGCTCATCGTGATTTGTGGGTTCGGCGGCGTCAGACAGTTGCGCCAGTCCGGCCAGTTTGCGGCCAAGATGCACAGCGTTAAACGTGGCGCCGGTGTCGGCCTTGCCCTGCCCGGCGATATCATAGGCGGTGCCATGGGCCGGGGTCACAATCGGAAAAGGATAGCCGGCAATCAGGGTAACGCCCCGATCAAAACCCAAAAGTTTCATGGCGATCTGGCCCTGATCATGGAACATGGTCAGCACGGCGTCAAATTCGCCCTTGATGGCGCGCACGAATACGGTGTCTGACGGCACAGGGCCGGTCACGGCCAACTGCTCCTTGCGGGCACGCTCGACCGCGGGCGCGATGATATCATCATCTTCAGTTCCGAAATTACGCCCGTCGCCGGCATGGGGGTTCAACGCCGCCACACCAATGCGCGGGCGCTCGAACCCCGCGCCCTCCATGATCTGCGCGGTCAGTTTCAGGCTGTTGTAAATCCGGTCAGTGGTCAGTGTATCGGCCACGTCGCGCAGGGGAATGTGCGATGTCACGCGGGCATTCCACACCTCATCCAGCACGTTGAATTCGCGCCCCGATTGGGTGGCCCCGATGGTGGCGTCGATGAACCCGATTTCATCCACGTAATCAGGTTGCGCCTGGCGCATCGCGTGTTTGTTGAAAGGGGTGAAAAACACCACATCGGCAATGCCGGCATTGGCAATCGACAGCGCAGCGCGAAAATTCTGAACCGATCCGCGCCCGCCTGCGGCACTTGCCTCACCCAAAGGCACATCAGCAGGATCGCAATTTCCCATATCAAGAAAAACCGACCCTTGGGGCAGATTGCCCAGATCATCGGCCGTGATACGCGGCAGATCCAGTGTGACTCCGGCCTGTGCACAACCCAGTTCAAGCACGCGCGCATCGCCAATGACGATCATCTCGCCCGCTTCCACCGCTGGATCCGCAAGGACCCTTGCAGCCAACTCTGGTGAAACACCTGCCGCATCACCCAGAGCAAACGCAATCTTCATGCCGACCTCACAGTTACCGAGTACAAATTCTTTCCTGTGTATTATGTATACAAAATTTTATATTGTAAATTCAAGATGTATTTTCCCGAACAACGCTCTAATATATTTGCGAGGAGAACACTGATGAATGACACGACCGAACCGGCCCACCCCCTGGCCATTCAAAAAGAAACGCTGCACGATCAGGTTGCCAGCCGGGTGCGCGACCTGATCATCGAGGGCGTGTTGGAGCCAGGAAGCCGGATCGACGAAACGACGCTGCTGCGCCAGCTTGGCGTGTCGCGCACACCGTTTCGCGAATCGCTGCGTACGTTGGCGGCCGAGGGTCTGATCGTGATCCGCCCGTCGCATGGCAGCCGGGTGCGCAAACTGACCCCATCAGAAGTGCAATCCATGCTGGAAGTGCTGGCCCATCTGGAAGGGTTGGTCGGGCGTCTGGCCTGTGAGCGGGCATCGGACGCCGATATCGAAGGTATGCTGGATCTTCACCGTCGAATGATCGGATATTACGAATCCCGCAACCGGCTTCCTTATTACAAGCTTAATCAGGAATTTCACAGTCGCCTGACCGAACTGAGCGGGAACCCGACGCTTGTTGAGATTCAGGCCAACATTCAGGCGCGTCTTAAACGGATTCGGTTCATGGGCAACGCGACGCCCGAACACTGGGCCAATGCCGTGGCCGAACATGAAGAAATGGTCGCCGCGCTAAAAGATCGCGACGCCACGCGCCTGTCCGATATCATGGAACGCCACCTCGCCAACACGTGGGACAGGGTGCAAAACAGCATCTGAATGTCAGCATAGCCCTCAGATGATTGAACCATGTGCGCGGCAGGCCCGGCCCTGATCCTAGCCAGCGCACTGTACCTTTCAGTGCCACGCACAGATCGCCCTTTTGCGCGGTGCGGCCCTGAACGCATCGGTATTGAATATTCATTGGTTTAAGATATTCAGACCCCCCATATCGGATGGTCTTGCAGGCCCGCAAAACGGTCGCGGCACTTCGTGAGGCCCAAGTATCCCTGACGCGATGTCCGTTGGGTACGTTTCAACAAAGGAATGTCGCGTGACGATAGGACGGCAAAACGCAGCGCGTGAGATTCGGCACGATATTGACGGCTTGCGCGCGCTTTCGGTTCTGATTGTTCTTTTCTATCATGTCGGATTTTCCGATTTTGGCGGCGGCTTTATCGGTGTTGATGTCTTCTTTGTCATTTCCGGCTATCTGATCATTCCGGCGGTGTTCAAACAGAGTGCGGCGGGCACGTTTTCGGCACGGGATTTCATGTTGCGGCGGTTTCGCCGTCTGGTGCCCGCCCTGCTGCCGGTGCTTGCCTTCAGCGGCGCTGTTGGCCTGTTATACCTCAGCGACAGCGCGTTTGTAGAGTTTTTAAACAGCGCATTTGCGGCATCGGGATTCTTCTCGAACTATCTGTTTTTGGCACAAAGTGGATATTTCGAACGCAGCAGCGATACCATCTTGTTGCTGCACACATGGTCATTGGGGGTAGAGTTTCAATTCTATCTCATCCTTGCGGTGCTGCCCTTTGTTGTGAAATCGCGCATGACGCTTGTTCTGATCCTTTTCGCGGGCGTATCGCTGATCTGGGCAGAATATCTTGTTCAAAACGCAGACAACCGCGCGTTTTTCGGGATAGTGCCGCGGTTTTGGGAATTGGCCATCGGCGGGATTCTGGGCCTGAGTCAGGGGGCGTTCGCACGGTTTGCGCGCTTTGGCTGGATCATGCGGTTGGTTGGGCTGTGCGTGATTGTGACGACGGCTGTTTTGTACCGCTCGGCCCTGCCCTTTCCCGGCTTGGGCGCGCTGTTGCCCATCATCGGGGCGGGTTTGGTGGTGGCAGCCCCGGCGCAAAAGTCGGATCCGTCGTTTTGGTTTTTGACCAATCGGGTGATGCGGTGGATCGGCACGCGGTCGTATTCGATTTATTTGTGGCACTGGCCGCTTATCGTTGCACTCAAACTCATCATGATCATCCCCAACGAAGGAGAGCGGATGGCCATTGCCCTGCTGGCTTTTCCGTTGGCTGAACTGTCCTATCGGTTTTTTGAAAGGCCTGTGCGTACAAACCCGTGGTGGCGGTTGCCCAAACGATCGGTCGCGGTGGCGGTGATACCGTTGATTATGGTTGGCTTTGCCTGGACGCTTGAAAAACAGACATCCCTGATAAGCACCGCGCGCACATATCTTCCCCTGCATGATGCCCGCGTCATCACGGCGTTGGCCGACACCGCACGTTCAGATTACATTGATCATCTGACCAATCTGGGCATGGATGGGCGCCAGGGCCTGTGCAGTCTGGACACCTATGAAACGGTGCCTGCCACCCTCGCGTGTCTTGAAACTGCGACACAAAATGCCACCCGCGGTGCGGCGCCCGGTGATCAGCCGGTTCTGATTATAGGCGACAGTCACGGGCGCGACATGTTGCGCACCATTGGATATGCCTTTCCCAAGGCGCATCTTGTGATGCTTCATTCCTCTGGCTGTGCGCCAGCGCAATATACCGTTCGGGCCAACCGGCATTGCTTTCCCGGCCTGAACGACAACCTTTCCGAGGTACTGTCCATCGTCCAACCGAAACTGGTAATTCTTGCATCGCACTGGCCAATTGTGGGTCTTTCCCCAACCTCAAAAACCCTGACTGATCTGGATCGGTGGGGCGGTGAGGTTCTTGTCATCGGGCCGGGACCAAAGTTTCAGAACCCCACCGTCAGCGCGATCCGCGGTTTGGGGTTGAACAATGCGAATCTGACCCCGGACACCCGATTGCCAGCGCGGTTTGATTTTGATGTTGCGGCGGCACACAGGGCGCTGGTTGAAATGGCGCAACCTTATGGTTTTCATGTGTATAACCGATTGGCAGCGCTTTGTGACCCTGATGGATGTCTGGCCTTTGTGCCGGGTGACGATCTGACCTTGATGAATTTCGACGATCAGCATCTGACGGAATCGGGCATGCGGTTTTTGGCACGGGATCTGGGAGGTGATCCGGCCATTCGGGCGCTGATGTTACCACCATCGCCCAAATGAAACCCCGGCTCTTTCCCCATGATCCAAAACCCGCCCTCTCACCGGGTTTGCGGTAAAACCGCGCGCTATTCCAATGCGGCGACAAAACCGCGCATCACGCTTGCCGCATTGCTGGCCGCGAGGGACATGAACGTGCCCATTTCATTCGCCCCCTCGCCGCCGCCGGCCAGATCAGACAATGACCGGAACGCGATGAACGGCACGTCATTGGCATAGGCAACATGGGCCACCGCCGCGCTTTCCATATCCAGAACCTGTGCCTCAAATGTTGCAAAGGCCCAGGTTCGCAATTCGGCATTGTCCACGAAGAACGGCCCCGACACCCCATTGCCGCCAATTACGATCTCGGGCGCGGTGCTCAGGCATTCGTTGTCGGGATTGCAATCGGCCAACGTCATTTCTTCCGCAACCCGGCGCGCGGTTTCCAACAATTTTTCATCCGACTGAAACCAGAAACGATCATCCACTTCGGCACTTGCCGCCGATTTGATCCCCATCGGGACGGTCGTGATCATGCCCAGGTTTTCAAAATCGCTGTTCATCCAGGGCGGAATCGAAAACGCGCCATCGGTTTCGCGGGCCATCACACCTTCGAGGTATTTGCCCCATTGCGCCGGAACCACCACATCGCCAATCGAAAGGCTGGTATCGACACCGCCCGCGATACCGGAAAACGCGATGGTCGTAATGTCAAAATGATCAAGCGCAAGTTGCGTGGTCATGGCCGCGTTCACCATCGAAACGCCCGACAGAAAAATCACCACATCCTTGCCGCCCATCTGGCCGGTGATGAAGGTGACGCCATTCAATTCATGTTCGGACGGGTTTTCCAACCCTTCCTGCAACGCCACCCATTCGGGCGGGAATGCCGACATCAGGGCGATGCGCGGTGTGTCGTCCAGCATTTCGGCGGCCGACATTGTCGGCATGATGGCAAGGGCAAGAATTGATAGATGGCGCATGGCAGCCTCCGTGATTGATCTAACGCCGACCGAAGCACCGAGGCGCCCGGTAAGTCAAGGTTGAGAACGACATGAAAGGGTTCTGCCGGTCCGCCCGCTTACCAGCCGTTGAAGCGATGCCAAACCGCCATCGTTCCATCCTGCGCAGGCAGCACGTGATACCGGTCATGTTGTGCGGCCGTCGCGCAGGCATGGTTGGGCAGAATGCGCAATCGTGTTCCCACAGGAAGATCAGGCACCGTGCCATTCGCGCCCGGCCGCAGGGCAATGATGCCGTGTTCCTGATTGGCGCTGATCACGATCAGATCGGGAATCACCGCCCCTTGGGCATCGCAGACAATTCCATATCCCTGATCCACACTTTGCGCTGCTGTTCCACGGTCGCGTGACATGGCCATCCAGCCCGCATCAATCATCACCCAACCCTTGGCATTTTGGTGCCCGATTACCGTGGTCAGCACGCTGAGCGCGATGTCGTCCACGCGGCACACCTCAATCCCTGCCATCACCAGATCAAAGAACATGTAAACGCCGGCGCGCATTTCAGTGACGCCTGTAAGATCGCGCGCGGCATGGGCGGTGGGTGTTGATCCGACGCTCACAACAGGACAATCGAGCCCGCCCGCCCGCAAATTTTCAGCCGCGCCAACAACCGCATCGCGTTCGCGTTCGGCAAATGCGGCATGGGCGGTTTGACCGCGGGCGCCGTAACTTTCGCCTGCATGGGTCATCACCCCGCGCAGCAGCCCGTGATCGTGCAGAATACGGCCAACCTTGATCAAGTCGGGATCATCCGCAGACAGCCCGCCGCGATGCCCGTCGCTGTCAATTTCAATCAATGCCGGCACGCCCGCATCGGCCACCGCGACCGCCTGCGCCGCACTGTCAAGGATCACAACCAGATCGCAGCCCCTGCCCCGCAGTTCCTGCACATGCGGCAGTTTTTGCGGCGCGATACCAACGGCATACAGAATATCGGTGTAGCCCGCCCCATGAAACACCTCGGCCTCTTTCAAGGTCGACACGGTGATCGGCCCGGTGGTGTCACCACCGGTCAGACGCTTGGCAACATCAACCGATTTGGCGGTTTTCATATGCGGCCGCAACGTCACGCCCAGATCACTGGCGCGCGCCGCCAGTCGGTCGATATTGCGCGTCATCTTGGCCGTATCCAGCACCAAGGCGGGTGTTGCCAATCCTTCAAGGTCAGTTCGATCAGTTTGCATCCCGTGTGTCCCCTGGATTTATGCCCCCACCCTGACAGACCCGGCCTATTTGTAAATATCCGGCAACAGGGTCGTGGAAATGGCCGGGATATATGCGATCAGCAGAACCACAATCAACATGACCAGAACAAATGGTATCGCACGCCATGCAATCCGCAGAATGGATTCGCCCGTGATCCCGGCCACCACAAACAGGTTCAGCCCAAGGGGCGGCGTGATAAATCCGACACCCAACGCCGTGACCATCATGATACAAAACTGAATTTCATTCATGCCGATATTGTCGGCCAACGGTTTCAGGATCGGCGCGAGGATCACGATATTTGGAGTCGTCTCCATCACACAGCCCGCCGCGATCAGAATCGCGATCATCAACAGGATCAGCACCCAGGGTTCGTCCGTCAATGAAGTGACAGAATTCACAAACCCCTGCGGAACACCCATGATTGCCAGGGCTTCGGCCAGAGGCGCCGAAAATGCGATGATCGGCAGGATCACACCGTTCACTTTGGCCGAGCTGAGCAGCATCGCGGGAAAATCTGCAAACTTCAGCGTGCGCAGAATGAACCCCATGATGATCGTGACAACAACCGCGGTGGCGCCCGCCTCAGTCGGGGTCAGACGCCCCGAGAAGATGCCGTAAAAAATGATGCCCGGCACGATGAACGCATACCACCCCGATTTCAGCGAGCGGCCCAGATTTGTGAACCACTCTGCGAAACTGAGCATGCCGCCGCCTTCGTAATTATAGATACGGTTGACGATGATATTTGTAATCAGGATCGATGTAAGGATCGCAAGGCCGGGGATCAGTGCGGCCAGAAACAGGGTTGATGCCGAAATTCCCAGAACAAGACCGATGATGATATAGGCAATGGAGGGCGGAATCAGAATGCCGGTACAGGCCCCCGCCGCAACCAGCGCACAGGCATAGGGCCGCGGATAACCGGATTCGACAAGACGGCTGATTGTCATTCGCCCCACCGCCGCCGCACCCGCCGCATCCGACCCGGAAATGGCCGCGAACATGCCGCACACCAGAACTGTCGCCGATCCGAACCCGCCTTTGGCAAAGCTGGTCAGGGCCTCGGCGACGTCAAGAAATTTGCGCGACAAACCGGTGCGCACCAAAACATCACCGGTCAGAATGAACAACGGCACCGCCGTGAGCGCAAAGGAATCGATGCCGCTGAACAGCGTTTCGCCAACCGCACTCAGCGGCATGTCGCCCGACATGACCAGCATGACGATCGCGCCAGCCCCGATCGCCGCCCAGACCGGAACCGCCAGCGCGATCAGCGATACAAACAAGATCACCGGCAGGTGGAAATCCCAGCCCAGTTCCACTGTCTGATTGATTTGTTGCCACATTTAAGTATTTCCTCAATCGAACAGAGTATTGCCTTCGTAAACGTCAGTCCCGTCTTTCAGGGCTTTGACATCACGAAGAAAAGATTGAATGAGCCGCCAGATCATCAGCGTAAATCCGACCGGAACGGCCATCAGAAACCAGATTTGCGAAATGCGAAGCCCGGCGGTGACCGACCCGAATTTTGCCGAAACCAGAACCGTTTCGAACGACCAGTAAAGCGCGATCACAGCGACCAGAAACATCACGATATCGCCAAAGATATACAGCAGTGCCTTTGGCCGTGGCCCGATATAATGCATGATCACGTCAATGCGGATATGGGCGCGATCCCGGATCGCCGCCGATGCCCCGATCCAGGCAAGATAAATGAAGGAATAGCGCACGATCTCTTCGCCCCAGACCGAGGAATAGGAAAACACCTCGCGCCGCAGCACCTCGATCGCCATCGTGATGACAAGCATGACATAAAAGACCAACAGCAGCCATCTTTCGGCGTTGCGGTCGATATTGCGCAAAGTTTCCATCTGTCCCCCCGGAGACATCACGCGACAAATGCTCCGGAATGGCCGGAAAAAGCAGCGCTTTGAATGTTTGGAATGTGGCGGGCGCCGCATTCAGCGCCCGCCGATCTGTGTCGATCAGGCGTCGTGAACGTAAAATTGCCCACGGGTTCCGGCCGCTTCGACCAGTTTTTCGAACGTGTCCATCGACCCGGCAAGTTCGGTCTTGAACCCGTCCCATTCCGACCGCTGATAGCCAACCGTGTCTTTCCATTCGGCAAGCTGGTCGTCGCTGAGCGAGTGGAATTCAACGCCGCTCTTGGCCATTTCCGCCATGGCAAAGGCGCGCGACGACGGAACCTTGGCAAGGTTTTGATGAAAGCTCATCTCGGATGCCCATGTGATGGCCTCTTGCACGTCGCCCGGCAGGGTGTTGTACCATTCCAGGTTGCAGGCGTAGACCTGACTGTCAGGCACCGCCTGTGTAAAGGTCACATGGCTAAGGATGTCTTTGAAACCAAAGGCATAGAGCGCGCCAACAGCCGGATCCAACGCATCGGCAACGCCCTGTTTGATGGCCGATGATGTTTCACCCCAGGCCACAGGCGTCGGGTTGGCCCCGGCCATACGGTAAAATTGTTGCAACATCTGCGAGCCGGGCACGCGGAATTTGACCCCCTGCAGATCGCCCGGTGTCATGATCGCCCCGGCGCCGCCCTTGCGCACGGCCATGACGCGCGGATCAATGCAGAAATAGAACATCGGCTTGAACCCGCGCTGTTCAACCATGGCGTCGACTTCGGTTTTCCAGATGTCGGATGTGACCAGGTTCACGAAACGCTGATTCGCACCGCAGAAATACGGCATGTTGATCAGATCGACAGCCGGGGCAAAGGGCGCAAAGTTCGAAAGGGAAAACTGCCCTGCATTAACGGTGCCGCCCTGCACCTTTTGCGCCAGCGCAGACCCGGTGCCAAGTTGCCCACCCGGTGCAAGTTTGACGTAAATTTTGCCATTGGATGCGTTTTGCAGGTTTTCTTTCACGTCCAGCTGCATCACCGGATAGCTGCGCGTTGTGCCGATGACATATTCTGTGGCCAACGTCATCACATGATCGGCGGCCGCTTCGCGGTCACGCTCTTCGTTCGCCGTCTGGGCCGCGGCCTCGGATGACCAAAGCGTTCCGGCCGCACCCGCAACAACCGCTGCGGTAAAGCTGCCCATGCCGGCCAGCTTCAGAAAATTGCGCCGTTCGGCGGATTTGATTTCGTTCTCTTGATCCATCATTCGATCCTCCCTGATCTGTTGAATTAGGCCTATTTCCTGGCGTCGGCCTCTTTCTTGAGAACCACGATAACGAACAGCACCGCGACACCCCACAACACGAGCATTTCGCCCACATCGCTTAGAAATGCGGCATTGGACATGGCGCCAAGCACCACGTTTGCTGCAAAAATCGTAAACAAGATGAGTGCTCCGTAAAGCGGCATCTGCGTATCCTCCCGATCGCTACGCCAATTCCCTTTTTTATTTAAACCGTGATATTTTCGAAATGCAAGCCTTTACATCGACTGTTTTATCATCTGTTATGCTGGTAAGACGACAAACCGATATTTTCTCAGACGTGAATACTCAGGATTTGTATGCCGCAACGCCACTCGATACCGACCTTGCATGATGTCGCGCAAATGGCAGGTGTGTCGACTGCGACGGTATCGCGGTGTCTCAACTTTCCCACACAGGTTGCCAAACCAACCCGCGAACGGGTGATGGCCGCTGTGGCGGAACTGGGATATTCGCCGAATTTCGGCGCCAAGGCGATGGCATCGCGTCGCACCAACACCATCGGCGCAATCATCCCCACCATGGAAAATGCGATTTTCGCCCGCGCCCTGCAAGCGTTTCAGGAAGAGTTGCGCGGCCACGGCTATACCATGCTCGTCGCCAGCACCTCGTACCGCCAGGATATCGAAGAGGAACAGATCAGGTCTTTGGTGGCGCGCGGGGCTGATGCCCTGTTATTGATCGGCCATGCCCGCGCCCCCGAGATATATCAGTTTTTGGAAACCCAAGGCGTTCCGGCGCTTGTCACCTGGGCCTATGAACCTGCGTTGAAACAGCCATCAGTCGGGTTTGACAACGTGGCGGCAATGCAAAAGATGGCCGATGCGGTCATTGATTTGGGCCACAAACGTCTGGCGCTGATTTCGGCTGACACATCCACCAACGACCGTGCATCAGGGCGTCTGACGGGCATTCGCAATGCTCTGAAATCCGCCGGTTTGGACCCGAAAGATTTGCAAATGGTCACAACGACATATGGCATCGAACAGGGCGCTGTTGCGTTTGCAACCCTGATGCAATCAACGCCGCGCCCCACCGCGGTTTTTTGCGGCAATGATGTGCTGGCGGTGGGAGCGTTACGCCGGGCCCATGAGATGGGAATCAAAGTGCCCGCCGATGTTTCAATCACCGGGTTTGACGATATGCAGCTTGCCCAGATTACCATCCCGGCGCTGACAAGTGTTCATGTCCCCCACCGTGAAATGGGCCGACAATCGGCCTTGGCGCTGGTTGGGCTATTGAAAGACGATAAGCCGTTGAAATCAATCGAACTTGGCACGTCGCTGGTTATGCGCGACACTTTGGCGCCGCCGCCACACACCCTTGAACCGGCGACCGGGTTGCGCGCGATCTGATCAGGGAAATGGCGGTGTGGGGTAAAGGGAAACGCCCCGCTAAACGCCCCAGGATTCGATAATCCATCTGCGCAGATCATCGTCGTTTAGCGCGGCAATAAACCGTGCGTCGGCGGGATCTTCGAGGTGGTAAAAAAACACAACGCGGCTGTTGGCCAGATATTCAGCCCGAACATATTCGCCATCCTCCGACCCGGCCCCACCGACCGCTGGGGCGAACCCAAGCTCTTGCAGGGTGGACACCAACCGCTCAAGTTGCGCCTCATAGGCCGGAGAAAACCTTTCCCAGATCTCGACAGGTTCGGGCCCGGAGAGACCCCAGGCAAACGGTTCGCCGTCGCGCGAACGCGGGAAATTCACGCCTACCATGGGGCCCCCTCTTTGTTGTGGTTATGCGCGGCAGTCCAAGCCGCGCAAAACCCTGACGCACAAGAGCGCGTTCATCCAAAAAACATCTCGCAGCTGTCAGATTGCCTTTTTCAGCGCATCCACCAGATCTGTCCGCTCCCATGAAAAACCACCATCGGATTCGGGTGCGCGGCCGAAATGGCCATAGGCGGCGGTGCGGGCGTAAATCGGGCGGTTCAGACCCAGATGTTCGCGAATACCGCGCGGTGTCAGATCAATCACCTGATCGATGGCGCGCTCGATTTCGGCGGGGGCCACATCGCCGGTGCCAAAGGTATCGGCGTAAATCGACAAAGGCCGCGCCACGCCAATGGCATAGGACAGCTGAATCGTACACTTGTCGGCCATGCCCGCCGCAACCACATTTTTTGCCAGATACCGCGCCACATAGGCGGCGGAACGGTCAACCTTGGTCGGATCTTTGCCGGAAAACGCACCGCCCCCGTGGGGTGCCGCACCACCATAAGTATCGACGATAATCTTGCGTCCGGTCAGACCGGCATCGCCATCCGGGCCACCGATCACGAAAACGCCGGTGGGATTCACGTGCCACACCGTTTCGTCGTCAATCCAGCCCTGGGGCAGGACATCGCGAATATAGGGTTCGACGATGGCGCGAATATCGGCGCTGGTCTGGCGTTCGTCAGAATGTTGGGTCGACAACACGATCGAACTGACCCCGACAGGTTTGCCATCTTCATAGCGCACCGAAAGCTGTGATTTTGCGTCGGGGCGCAAAGTGGGCTCGGTGCCATCCTTGCGCACTTCGGCCAGACGTTTCAGAATCGCGTGGGCATAATGAATCGGTGCCGGCATCAATTCAGGGGTTTCGCGGGTGGCAAAGCCAAACATGATGCCCTGATCGCCGGCGCCCTCATCCTTGTCCACGGCCGAATTCACGCCCTGGGCAATATGGGCCGATTGTTCATGCAAAAGGTTGGTGATCTCACAGGTGGCGTGGTGAAATTTATCCTGCTCATATCCGATGTCTTTGATGCAGGCCCGGGTGATTCCCTCAACCTGGCCCATATATTCTTTCAACTTGGTCGGATCGCTCAGCCCCACCTCGCCGCCGATGATCACGCGGTTTGTTGTGGCAAAGGTTTCACAGGCGACCCGCGCTTCGGGTTCTTCGGTCAGCAGCGCATCGAGGATGGCATCTGATATCCGGTCGCACACCTTGTCAGGGTGGCCTTCGGACACGGATTCCGAAGTGAATACATAATTCTTGCGGGTCATTGGGACGTGCTCCATTCAAATGAGCCCGACGCGCCAGGAAGCCGTTGCGCCGGGTGTGATGGCGCGGGGTACACTGTCTGGGGTTAAGGATCAATTACCTTAGCGCTCCGCCCCGGTAATAGCGCCGCGGCAAATACACACAGCAACAGGGCCAAAGGCAAATCGCCGGTTTTGGAATAGGGCGTCGCGGCCCGCGCCTTGGGCAGGCGCACATCAATATACCCCGCTTGGCCCAGCGGGATATGATCGCGCAGCCGCCCCCGGGCATCAATCAGGCCGGAAATACCGGTATTGGCCACCCGCACCAACGGAAGCCCCTGTTCAATCGCGCGCAACCGCGCCTGTGCCAGATGCTGTTGTGGGCCGGCAAATGTGCCGAACCACGCGTCATTTGTGATCTGCACGATCCAATCGGGGCGTGCGGTGCCGCGCAAATCCTGTGGAAACACCGCCTCGTAACAGATTAACGGCAATGTGCGGCCCAATGGCCCCAGATCCAACAACTCCGGCCCCGGCCCGGCCGAAAATCCATAGCCATCCTGGGCCGCGAAACTTTGCAGCCCCATCCATGATGTGACCTGACCGAATGGGATATATTCGCCCAGTGGAACCAGATGATGTTTATCGTAAGTTGCGTTGATTTCGCCGCCAACACCCAATCTCAGCAGGCTGTTGAACGCGCGGAACCCTTCCAGACGTTGCGCACCGATGATCACCGGCCGGTCCTGCGCGGCAAAGGCAATTTGCTCCAACGCCGGGTGGCCCGGTTCGGCCAACCACGGAATGGCGGTTTCGGGCCAGATGGTCAGATCCGGCGCACCGGGCGCGGCGGTATAATCAAGCTGGCGGTTGAAAAACACCATCGCGCGGTCGGGATCCCATTTTTCGTTTTGCGGCGCATTGGGTTGGACCAGCCGAAGTGTGGCGGCGTCGGCGGGCGCGGGTTGGGCGGGGTCCAGCAACAGATGCCCGGTGCCGATGATCCAACCCCAAAGCCCCACCAAAACCAACGCTGCGCTGCGCCGCCGATCCAGATGCGCGGCAATCGCAACGCCCAGCAGCGTAACAAGGGTCAGCCCGTAAGGCCCGATCACCGCCACGATCTGTGCGCCGCGCCCCTCGCTCCAGATATAGCCCAGCATCGCCCAGGGAAATCCGGTGAGGATATACCCCCGCAGCATTTCGCCCATGGTCATGGCCACGGCCCAGGCCACGGCACGGCACCATCCGGGGCGGGCGATACCATGGGCCAGCCCAAAGCCAAACGCCCAAAACAGCGAAAACCCGAAGGCCGAAAATATCAACGCAAACGGGGCCATCCAGCCATGGCGCGGCGCATCCACCAGAAACGGTTCAACGATCCAATGCAGGGTCACCGCGAAATAGCCCGCGCCACATATCCACCCGATCAGCGCGGCACGGCGCCAGTTTGCCGCCGTCATGAACAGGGCACAGCAGAACGCCAGGGCGATCAGGGCAACAGGCACCAATGAAAACGGCACCTGACCCAAGGCCGCCATCGCCCCCGCGCCAAGGCACACCGCCCACAATCGCCAACCGTGTAGCTTAGACACTGCTGGCAGCGGCCTTTTCTGCGCCCCGTTCAACCGGGCGTTCGGCCCCGGCCAGACGCACGCGAATACGCTTGATCCGCCGTGGATCGGCATCGACAATTTCCAACTGGGCACCCGACGGATGTGAAATAACCTCGCCCCGCGCGGGAATGCGGCCGGTCAACACATAGGCGACACCGCCCAAAGTATCGATTTCCTCTTCCTCTTCGGGGTCGACCAGGCGCAGCCCGATGCGCGCCTCAAGCTCGTCAAGCGGGGTTTTGGCCAGCGCCAGAAACACGCCGGGCTTTTCCTCGGTCCAGTATTGGCCTTCGTCGATATCATGTTCGTCTTCGATTTCGCCGATCACCTGTTCGATCAAATCCTCGATCGTGACCAACCCATCGACACCGCCGTATTCATCAATGACCAATGCCATATGCATCCGGTCACTTTGCATTTTCTGCAAAAGCACACCGATCGGCATTGAGGGCGGCGCATAAATCAATGGCCGCAGCATCGTCTGCAGGTCAAATTGTGCGGTTGTGCCGTTGAAACCATGTTGCAGCGCGAAATCCTTGAGGTGAATCATACCAATCGGTTGATCCAACGTATCGCGGTAAACCGGCAATCGTGTCATCCCGCTTTCGCGGAAAACGCGCACCAAATCCTGCTGGCTGATGTCATGGGGAACGGAAACGATTTCAACGGTGGGGATCGAAACATCATCCACCCGCATCCGTCGCAGATTTGACAAGCCGGGAAGATGCGTACCTGCCGGGCCAAAACACGCGGCTCCGCCCTCTTCCGCCTCCCCTTCGCCGGGGTTGAATGCATCAATCAGCCGTCCAAAGAGGCCGCGTTTTTGGGACGAGTCGTTACTGTCGTCCTCTATGGCCTCACTCGGCCCGTCGTCACTCTCGCCCATTGTCCCTTTCCGGTGTTGCGCCGCATTCTTGCGGATGAATACTATATGATCAGGGTGCGCGCCGCGTCACCCCCCAATCGTATTTGGCCCATAGGGATCGGCGATCCCCAGCTTATCAAGAATCTGTGTTTCGAACGATTCCATCAAATCGCCATCGGCATCATCTTCGTGATCATAGCCCAACAAATGTAATGTGCCATGTATCAACAAATGGCTAACATGATCAGACATTGCAATACCTGCCGCCGCCGCTTCGGCCTGACAGGTGTCGAATGCGATGGCCAGATCACCCAATTCGGTGTCGCCTTTCGGGTCTGGCGGTTCGGGCGTCGCACCCGGGGTCTGTGCGCCCCGCTCTTCGCTGGGCCAGGACAGCACGTTCGTGGCCACCGGTTTGCCCCGAAAATCGGCGTTCAGGGTGGCGATGCGTTTGTCGTCACAGGCCAGAATGCTGACTTCCCACCGGGCGGCGGGCAAATGCGCCAGGGCGGCGGTGATGACGCGGGTCGCCAATGCCTCAAGCCCGAATTTTGCCCACCTTGGGTCTTCGACGCTGACGTCGCAAATAATCTCAGCCATCGGCCTCGTATGCCTCGATGATGGCGGCAACCAGGGGATGGCGCACCACGTCTTTGGAGGTGAAATAGTTGAACGATATCTTGTCGATATGTTTCAACAGGCGTTCTGCATCATGCAGGCCCGATTGCACACCGCGCGGCAGATCGATCTGCGTGCGGTCGCCGGTGATGACCATGCGCGATCCTTCGCCCAACCGGGTGAGAAACATCTTCATCTGCATCGACGTCGCATTCTGCGCCTCATCCAACACCACAAACGCGTTTGATAATGTGCGCCCGCGCATGAACGCTAGCGGAGCGATTTCGATACGCTTTTCCTCGATCAGTTTCGCCGCCTGTTTGCCCGGCAAAAAATCATTCAATGCATCATACAGCGGTTGCATGTACGGATCGACCTTGTCTTTCATGTCACCGGGCAAATAACCCAGCTTTTCACCCGCTTCGACCGCTGGGCGTGACAGTATGATCTTGTCAACATGGCCTTCTATAAACAGGTTCACCCCAACGGCCACGGCAAGATAGGTTTTGCCAGTGCCCGCCGGGCCAATACCAAACGCCAGTTCATTCTTGAACAGGGATTTGACATAGGCCTTTTGTGCCTCGGTCCGGGGTTCGACCATCTTTTTGCGGGTCTTGATTTCAAGCCGATTGCCTTGAACCAATTGCACCCGATCCCCCGCAGGCGGGCCATCGGCGCGTCGGCTGGGGCCCATGCGAATGGCGGCGTCGATATCGCCGGTTTCCAATGCGCGCCCCGCCTCAAGCCGGGTATACAGCGCCTGCAGGATCGCCATGGCGCGCTCTGCCGCGTCGCCGGTGACCGACAGGGCATTGCCCCGGCGCGTGATCTGAACATCCAGCCCCTGTTCAATACGGGCAAGATTGCGGTCGTATTCACCGCAAAGGTCAATCAACAACCGGTTATCGGGAAATTCAACCACCGTTTCGGCGGCCGGTAATGTGGCGTGTGCGGGGGGTGGTGGGGAAAGGCCCAATGACTACTCCGAAAATAACTGCTCAGCTATAGGGTGGTGATGCGGGGCGCGCTGTGCAAGGGGAGATTGCGCCCTGCCCCCACACACCCGTCATTTCACAGAAAACCATGCCGCCGCCGCTGTTCGATCCAAAGATGGCGAATGTGGCTGGCAATGGCCACAACAATCAGCCCGCCAATCACGGTGATATGTTCTTGTGCCGACAAATAATTCTGCTGTCGCGCCGGGCCGGACATGTTCCAGAAATCATGCACCATGAAAATGGTGCCAATCGTGAACACGCCCAACATTCCCGCCCCGAACCATACGAATCGGTCGGAAATCACGATCAGCGAGCCGATGATCTGCACCGCAGGCACCAAAATGGCAAACAGCCAGGCAGGCTGAAACCCCAAGGCATCCATCGTCGCGCGCGCGGTGTCCTGATCAAGAATAAAACCCAGACCCGCCCACCAGAAGAAAAACGTGGCCAGCACCCGGGCCAGAAACCACATCACCGCACTTTCAAGAATGTCCTCAACCCACAGCATGCTGTTCCCTTTCCTGTTTTCGTTCGGCGTATCCGCCCAAACGTTTGACCCGGATTGTTTAGTCACAAACACGTGAATGGGGCGCGCAGTTCCCCGCGCGCCCCGATATCTTGCGTTTGACCGAACGTCGTTTCACGATCAGATCGGATCGGGAATCGACGTGCCCTTGTTGAACGGGCCAATCGCCGTATTGGGCGCGCCCGCGCCGGAACACACGGGTTTGCCGTACTTATCCAGACGCTGCGAAAGATATCCTTCGATGCCATCGTCAATGATCCAGTGATCACAACCGTTTGGATCGATCCAGATACCGGCCTTCAGTTGCGACAGATCTTTGCTGTCGATGAACCGATCAACGGTTTTATCCTGTTTGTCGTCGATATCGCAGGCAGCAAGGGCGAAACCCGCCACGGCGACAAGAGCGATTTTGGTAAGCTTCATAATCGCTCTCCTTAGCGAATGCAGATGATTTCGACCCGGCGATTCACCGCCATGCCGGCGTGGGTGCTGTTTGATGCCTTTGGCATCCGTTCGCCGTATCCGCGCACATCAGCGATCCGCGCACCGGCGGATTGGGCCACACGGGCCACCGAATTGGCGCGGTTGATCGACAGCCGCATGTTATATTCGTCAGACGCCCGGCTGTCGGTATGACCGGCGATGATGTAACTTGTCGCACCCGCAGAGGCGAAAAAATTGGCCAGCATGGCCCGGCCCTGCGCGCTAATTTTATAGCTGTCCGTGGCGAACAACTGATCGCTGTTCATCACCGCACAGGTGTTGCCGCGACGACAAACCGGAATGCCCTGCCGGTTGGTGTGCGGGCTCATATACCCCTCCCAACCATCGTCCATAACCCAATGTTCACAGCCATCCGGATCAACCCAGATGCCCGGCACATACGACGCCTGCGCCTGTGCCGCGCCCGCGCCAAACGTGGCCGCGGCGGCAATCACGATACCGCCCAGCGCAGCACGCATTGCGTTGGAAAAGTTCAACACACTCAGTCTCCTTCGAAATACGAGTGCGTTGGCAATTGGCAGCACCGACGCATCCCCCGGTTGTTATGTCTCTCGAAACTTTAACAACTTTCACCCGATTGTGAAGAATAAATCTGAAAATTGCGCAGGCGCAAATGAAAGCCGCTCCATGCCGAATCGTAAATTTCAAAACCAGAAAGTGCATTTTATCTGGCGCCAATCACCCGATGAAATCCGGGTTATGCCCGCCAATGCAAAACGCCCCCGGTCATACAAACCGGGGGCGCGTGATCAATGATTGCGGTGATATTTGCCGCGCCGCGCGGGCGAATTGCGCAAAACGCGAATCGCCTCGGCGCGCAGACGGTCAGGATTGTAAACCAGCGCCGGATCACGGCAAATCCGTTCACCAATGGCATGCGCCGTGGGCAAATCGTATCCAACAGCAACAAGGCTGTCGATGAACACGCCGTTGGGCCGATCCCAGATGACATCGTTCCAAGGACCACGATAGCAGCTGACCGTGACAGTCCCGCCGTAATTCACACCACCGGAATGGCCGGTATTATAGTGTTTTTGATGGGCGAATGCAGGCATCGCCGTTGCCAGTGCCACCGCCGTGGCCAGAAAAAGTGCGCGTTTCATGGTTCTCACCCCAAGTGATTGCGATCATAGCAGCGGAAGATTACCTGTTGGAACGCGCGTGTTTTACCCGTTCTGAATATTTTACACCGCATTGTGCGGTGGTCGCGCCCCGTGCCCGTGTGCCGGTGCAGACGGGCCAGACATCACCTCTGATACACCTCAGGTTAAAGGTTTTTTCAAAGTTGTGAAGAATTATAAAGGGTTCATTAACCATGCCCCGGAAACAGCCGACCCAGTTCAGCGTGACTGTTTCCCCTTACGGCATAAATGGCGTAAATTGTGACCGCGGCGTAATTTATATCAGAACGCCTGCCAGAGAATTGGTCACACTTTCCACGATCCGCACCTGCGCCATCTCGCCTGCTTTGCCCATCGGCGCATGCACATGAACCGCATGAAGATATTCTGACTTGCCGCTCATCTGGCCGGGAAGGCGCCCGGGCTTTTCAAACAAAACCGACACGTCGCGCCCGACCATTGAATCTTGAATCTTGCGCTGTTGCGCGCCCAGCAACGCTTGCAACCGCCGCAACCTGTCGGTTGCCACATCATCGGCCACTTGTGCGCGTTCGGCGGCGGGGGTGCCGGGGCGGGTCGAGTATTTGAAGCTGTAGCATTGGCCGTATTCCACGGCCTCTACCAACGCCAGGGTATCTTCGAAATCCTGATCGGTTTCTCCCGGAAACCCAACGATAAAATCCCCCGACAACATGATATCGGGGCGCGCCGCGCGCACCCGGTCGATCACGCGCAGATACTCCTGGGCCGTGTGTTTGCGGTTCATCGCCTTTAGCACCCGGTCACTGCCCGATTGAACGGGAAGGTGCAGATATGGCATCAGCTTTTCGCATTCGCCGTGGGCGGCAATCAAAGCGTCGTCCATGTCGTTGGGATGGCTGGTGGTGTATCGAATACGCGCCAGCCCCTCGATGCGATCCAGATCACGGATCAGCCCGGCCAATCCGCCTTCGTGGCCATGATAGGCGTTCACATTCTGGCCCAGCAACGTAATTTCGCGCACGCCCCGTTCAACCAGATCGCGCGCTTCGTCCAGCACACGATCGGCGGGGCGCGACACTTCTGCGCCCCGGGTATAGGGCACGACGCAAAAGGCGCAGAATTTGTCACAGCCCTCTTGCACAGTCAGAAACGCCGACGGGGCACGGGCCATTTTTGGCCGCGCCCTGAGCTGTTCAAATTTGTCCTCTTCGGGAAAATCGGTATCCAGGGCGCGCTGGCCCTGACGCACCGCATCCTCCATCTGGGGCAACCGGTGATAACTTTGCGGCCCCACCACCAGATCGACAACCGGCGCGCGGCGCATGATCTCTTCGCCCTCGGCCTGGGCGACACAGCCTGCCACCCCAATCTTGAGATTGGGATTGTCGGCCTTCAGCGGTTTCAACCGGCCCAGTTCGGAATATACTTTTTCGGCCGCTTTTTCGCGAATATGACAGGTGTTCAACAGGATCATATCGGCCTGATCGGCGCGATCTGTGGTTTCATACCCCTGCCCGCCCAGCGCCTCGGCCATGCGTTCGCTGTCATACACGTTCATCTGGCAGCCATAGGTTTTGATGAACAGCTTTTTTGCCTTGTTCATATCGCCGATCCTGTCTTGAAATTTGACTGCGTGGTATCCGATGATTGGCGCGCTTGCAATCGCCCCCCGTTTCATTGGATGTTAACCTTTCTGTCCGATGGTGCGGTGCGATGCGTTTCAACTCTCTTTCCGATTTCGCGGCGCGTGGGCCGGGCGCGTTGGGCAAGGGCCCTGTGGCCATCATCATTGTTGAAGACCCTGTCGAAGTGGCCAGCACCCTGCGCCATCATCTTGACCGGGGCTTTGCGCAATTGGTCGTGTTCGCCCCCGCCGACATCACTTTGCCAACCGATCTGATGGCGGATGCGTTATACGTTTCATACAACACGAAAACGGCTGACGCTTTTGTGCCCGCGGTGAATGCCGTGATTCAGGCGGCCCGCCCCGGAACATGGCTCTATTATTGTTTCAACGCCGAATACCTGCTCCACCCTTTTGGCGAAACGCGCAGTGTTGGTGAAATGTTGGTATTTCACGCCGAAGAACGCCGCGATGCCATGCTGACCTATGTTGTCGATCTGTATGCCGCGGATTTGAACGCGCATCCCACGGCTGTGTCGCTTGGCGATGCCTGGCTTGATAAATCGGGTTATTACGCGCAGGCGCGTGGTGATGCGGCAAACAATTGGGCGCCGATGGAACGGCAATTGGATTTCTTCGGCGGTCTGCGCTGGCGGTTTGAGGAGCATATTCCATGGAAAAAACGCAAGATTGACCGGATATCGCTGTTTCGCGCCGCGCGCGGGCTGGAATTGCGGCCCGATCACACTTTCAACATCGCCGAATATAACACCTATGCCTGCCCGTGGCACAACAACCTGACTGCGGCGATCTGTTCGTTTCGCACCGCCAAGGCGCTGAAGGCAAATCCGGGCAGCGCGCCTGACATCGTTGCTTTCAAATGGCGCAATTCGGTGGCCTTTACCTGGCGACCACAGCAATTACTGGATCTGGGATTGATGGAGCCCGGGCAGTGGTTTTAACCCCGCTCAGACCCTTCGTAGCCGTATAACGACATCAACCTTGGAAATTTCGGTGCCTTCGGGGGCGTCCGGCAGTGAACAAATCTCAAGCGCGTCTGCCGGCGCGTCGGTCAACCGCCCGGTGTCTTCCCAATAGAAATGCGGGTGGTCATCCATGCGGGTGTCGAAATACGATTTCGATCCATCCACGGTCACCTCTTGCATCAATCCTGCCTCACAGAATGCGCGCAAAGTATTGTACACTGTCGCCAGCGAAACACCCTCTCCGGCGGATGAGGCGGCGTCAAACAGGCTTTCGGCGGTGACATGGCGATTCTGCCCGTCGCCAACCAGCAGGGCGGCCAAAGAAACCCGCTGGCGGGTGGGTCGCAATCCGGCATCCGTCAACCATGCAGTGCCGCGCGTGATGGCTTGGGTGTTCATTTGGTTCCCTCGCTCTCTTGGTGGGTGTTTGAATTATATATAACATCTGTGCACAGCGTTACCATAGGGCTATCCGCGATTGCGTATCAATCGCAAGAACGACATCCCTTTGGCTGGACAGCATATAAAAGACGGTGCTACGCCATAAAGCACCAACATTGACCGAAAAAGGGCGCCCCATGGCCGATTATCCGACCTCCTTCACCAAAGACGACCTGATTAAATGCGCCAAGGGCGAATTGTTCGGCCCCGGCAATGCGCAATTGCCGCTGCCGCCGATGTTGATGATGGATCGCATCACCGATGTGTCCGCCGATGGCGGCGCGCATGGCAAAGGCCATATCGTGGCCGAATTCGATATCACCCCTGATCTGTGGTTTTTTGAGTGCCATTTTCCCAGCAATCCGATCATGCCCGGCTGTCTGGGCCTGGATGGGCTGTGGCAATTGACCGGCTTCAACCTGGGCTGGCGCGGCTGGCAAGGTCAGGGCATGGCCTTGGGTGTGGGTGAGGTGAAACTGACCGGAATGGTCAAGCCCGATCGCAAAATGCTGACCTATTATGTTGATTTCACCCGTGTCATCGACCGGCGGTTAAAGATGGGCGTGGCCGACGGGCGGGTTGTGGCCGATGGCGAAGAGATTTATGTCGTAAAAGACATGAAGGTGGGCCTGGCCACCGCCAGCTAAGAAGGATCAGCCAATGCGCCGCGTCGTTATCACCGGATTGGGCATCGTATCGTCTATTGGAAACTCGGCCAAAGAGGTGGCTGAATCGCTTAAGGCAGGGAAATCCGGCGTCGTGGCCAGCCCTGAAATGGCCGAACACGGATTTCGCAGCCAAATCGCCGGAACGCTGAAAATCGACCCGTCCGAACATATCGACAAACGCACCTTGCGGTTCATGGGGCCGGGTGCCGCCTATGCCCATATCGCGATGAGCCAGGCGATTGCCGATGCAGGATTGAGCGAAGATCAGATCGTCAACCCGATGACCGGGTTGATTGCCGGGTCGGGCGGGCCCTCCACCAGCGCGATGTTCGCCGCGCACCAAACGGTACTGAAATCCGGTGCAACCAAACGGATCGGCCCGTTTGCCGTGCCAAAAACCATGTCATCGACGATTTCGGCCAATCTGGCGACAGCGTTCAAGATCAAAGGCATCAATTATTCGATCACCTCGGCCTGTTCCACATCGTTGCATTGTATCGGGTCGGCGTCTGAGCAGATCATGATGGGCAAACAAGATGTGATGTTTGCCGGCGGCGGCGAAGAATTGGATTGGACCCTGTCATGCCTGTTTGATGCCATGGGCGCGATGAGCAGCAAATATAACGACACGCCCGAAACCGCTTCGCGCGCATTCGACGCCACCCGCGATGGATTTGTGATTTCGGGCGGCGGTGGCATCGTGGTTTTGGAATCGCTCGATCATGCCTTGGCGCGGGGTGCGAAAATCTATGCCGAAGTCACCGGATTTGCCGCCACCAGCGACGGTGCCGATATGGTGGCCCCCTCGGGCGAAGGCGGCGAACGGGCCATGCGCGGCGCGCTCAAAACCCTGCCCGAAGGGCGCAAAGTCAGCTATATCAATGCCCATGGCACCAGCACACCGGTGGGCGATGTGGGTGAGATTGAGGCCGTGCGCCGGGTGTTTGGCGATGGTACAACACCGCCGGTATCCAGCACAAAATCCATGACCGGTCATGCCCAAGGGGCCGCTGGCGCGCTTGAGGCGATCTTTTGCCTGTTGATGCTGGATCAGGATTTCATTGCGCCATCAATCAACGTTGAAACATTGGATCCGGCGTTGAAACCCGAAGAAATCGCCACAAAATTGGTGGAAAATGCCGGCCTTGATACGGTGATGACCAACAGCTTTGGCTTTGGCGGCACCAATGGGTCGATGTTGTTAAGCAAATATCAAGGATAAGGCGCGATTATGGATCTTAAGGGAAAACGCGGCCTGATCATGGGCGTGGCAAATGAACGCTCCATCGCCTGGGGCATTGCGTCGGCCATGGCCGGGGCGGGTGCGGAATTGGCCTTTACCTATCAGGGTGAAGGGTTCGGCAAACGGGTTGAACCCCTGGCCGCCTCTGTTGGCAGCACCACGTTGATTGATGTTGACGTGAGTGATGATGCCTCGCTTGATCTGGCGTTTGATACGTTAAAAGACACCTGGGGCAGTATTGATTTTCTGGTCCATGCCATCGCGTTTTCCGATAAGAACGAACTGACGGGCCGTTTCATCAACACCAGCCGCGAGAATTTCAAAAACTCGCTGGCAATCAGTTGTTACAGTTTTATCGATGTGGCGCGCCGCGCCTCTGAACTGATGCCAAATGGCGGCACCTTGCTGACCTTGACCTATCAGGGGTCAAACCGGGTTACGCCGTTTTATAACGTCATGGGCGTGGCCAAGGCGGCGCTGGAATCTTCGGTGCGCTATCTGGCCAATGATCTGGGCCGCGATGGCATTCGGGTGAATGCGATTTCGCCGGGCCCGATGAAAACCTTGGCCGGGGCGGCGATTGGCGGGGCGCGCAAGACATTTAAACACACCGATACCAACGCCCCCTTGGGCGGCAATGCCACGCTTGAGGCGGTGGGCGGCACGGCGGTTTATCTGGCCTCTGATGCCGGGGCCTGTACCACGGGCGAAATCATCCGCGTTGATGGCGGATACCATGTGTTGGGAATGCCCCAGCCCGAAAACCTGTAACGCGATGCGGCAGGATCGCCGCACCGTTCTGGCCATGTTGGCGGCGGGCTGCGCCCTGCCCGCCCATGCCGCCCCCACCGTCTTTGAAGATGTGTTCACCTTGGCGCGCGAGGTCGAGCAGCTTAACACTCTGCTTATCGCGCAGCACGGCAAAATCATCGACGCCCGCGCCTTTCGCGGCCCCGATCTGAACACGCCGGTCAACGTGAAATCGGTTAGCAAATCCTTGCTTTCAACTTTGGCGGGCGCAGCCATCGAACGCGGTGAAATCCCGTCACTTGACAGCCCCGTCGCCCCCTATCTCAAACGCGTCATCCCCCGGCGCGCCGACAGGCGGGCCAAATCGATCACGGTGGAGCATCTGTTGGCGATGCAATCGGGCCTGACGCCATTCGCGGGCCGCACGTATGGCGCATGGGTATCGGGCAAACACTGGATTTATGAGGCCTATGAGGCACCGATGCTCGCCGATCCGGGCACCACGCGGCTTTATTCCACGGCCAATACCCATATTCTGGGCGTGGCTTTGGCCACTGCGGCGGGCAAATCCCTGTTGGAACTGGCCAATGAACGCGTCGGCGATCCGCTCGACATATCCTTTCCCCCTTGGACGCGCGACCCCCAAGGCAATTATCTGGGCGGCAATGATATGCACATTTCGCCCATCGGCATGTTTCGCTATGGCGAGGCGTATCGCACCAACGGCACCTGGCAGGATGAAACCCTGACCAGCCCCGGCTGGATTGAAATCTGTTGGCAACCGCGCACCATGGCCGATGTGCCCGAGCACCGATACGGGCTGACCTGGTTTTTATGGGATACCAATGGTGTACGGGTCAATTATGCCCGCGGCTATGGCGGGCAGATGATATACGTCGTGCCCGAACGCGCCCTGACCGTGGTGATGACCAGCAATCCGGGCAGGCCCGCGCCGATCAATGGCCATTTGAAAACGCTGCACGCGCTGGTGTCGGGCGCGATCCTGCCGATTGCCCAGCGCGAAATGACATGAAAAAGGCCAGGGCGGCGCACCACCCTGGCCTTTGAAATCTCAGCAAGCCTTGGCTTAGGAAATATCCACAACCGAAACCGCAAAGGTCAGATCTTTGCCGGCCAAGGGGTGATTGGCATCAATCGTGATTGCCTCATCCGTCACATCGGCAATCACCACTGGCATCGCCTGACCATCGGGGGTTTGCACCTGCAATTGGGTGCCAACCTCGGCCGGAATGTGATCGGGGAATTGATCGCGCGGCACGGCCTGCACCCGCTCGGGGTGATGCGCGCCGTAAGCTTCGTCAGCCGGAATTGTTACCGTCTTTTCATCGCCCACGGACATGCCTGTCACTGCGGCATCCAATCCGGGGATGATCTGTCCCGAACCCAATTCAAACTCTAACGGGTCGCGGCCTTCAGAGCTGTCGAATACGGTGCCGTCTTCCAGCGATCCGGTATAGTGCATTTGAATTTTATTGCCTGATTGTGCCTCAGCCATTGCAGTTCTCCTTAAATTAAAAAGCGCGCCAGGAGCGGCGCGCCAAAAAATCCCCGACATCCTGTCAAACCCTGCCGCCCAAGTAAACCCCCGGGGCTTTCCCTTGTCCTGCGGCTGTGTCACGATCACGCGACGACCAAACAAAAGGCACCCCATGGCCATCACCACCTGTATCTTTGACGCCTATGGCACCTTGTTCGATGTCACCGCCGCCGCCCGCGCCGCAGCACAGGAACCGGGCAATCACGCCCTGCGCCGCATCTGGCCGAAACTGGCCGCAGACTGGCGGGCGAAACAGCTGCAATATACGTGGTTGCGGGCAATCACCGGCGAATATTGCGATTTTTGGCAGGTCACACAGGATGGGCTGGATTGGGCGCTTGAGGCGGCCGAGATTGACGATCCGGCCCTGCGCGAACGTCTTTTGGCGCTGTATTGGGCGTTGGATGCCTATCCCGAGGTGCCCGAAAGCCTGGGATCACTGCGCGCGATGGGTATGACCACCGCGATCCTGTCAAACGGGTCGCCCGATATGTTGGCGGGGGCGGTCGGCTCGGCCAATCTGTCGGAGTTGTTGGACGATATACTATCGGTAGAGTCGGTTGGCGTGTTCAAACCCGATGCGCGGGTCTATAATTTGGTGGGCCAACGGTTCGGCTGTTCCAAATCCGAAGTGCTGTTCGTGTCGTCCAATGGGTGGGATGCGGCCGCCGCTGCGGGATACGGGTTCACCACGGTCTGGGTTAACCGCGCGGGCGATCCGGTTGATCGGTTGCCCGCCAAACCGCACCATATCTTGCCCGATCTTTCCAATCTTTTAGGTTTACTCTGATGCCTCATTTCACCACCTCCGATGGCTTGTCGCTGTATTATGACGATCAGGGCGACGGCGCGCCGCTTGTCTGTCTGGCGGGGCTGACCCGCAACACCACCGATTTCGATTATGTTCTACCCTATCTGACCAATAACCGGTTGATCCGGCTTGATTATCGTGGGCGGGGCCAATCCGAATGGGGCCAGTGGGAAGATTACACAATCCCGGTTGAGGCACGCGATACGCTGGAACTGCTTGATCATCTGGGGCTGAAACGGGCGGCGATTTTGGGCACATCGCGCGGCGGTTTGATTGCCATGGTTCTGGCGGCCACGGCAAAACACCGGCTTACCGCTGTTGCGTTAAACGATATCGGCCCTGAAATCGCGCCATCCGGGTTGGAAACCATCAAAGGCTATATTGGCCGCAATCCCAGCGTCAAAACCCACGCCGAGGCCGCCGCGCTGATGCCAAGCCGGATCACCGGCTTTGCAAATGTGCCCGCCACCCGCTGGGCCGAAGAAGCGGCCAAGCATTATATCGCCACCGCTGACGGGCTGAAAATCAACTATGATCCGGCTTTGGCAAAGTCGGTCGCGGCCTCTGGTGCGCAACCTGCGCCTGATCTTTGGCCGCTGTTTGATGCCATGGATGGCCTGCCTTTGGCGCTGATCCGGGGGGCGAACTCCGATCTGTTATCGCGCGAAACCGCCGCAGAAATGCGCGCCCGCCGCCCCGATATGATCTTTGCCGAAGTTCCCGATCGCGGCCATATTCCGTTTTTGGACGAACCCGAAGCGCGCAGCGCCCTTGCCCAGTGGAGCACCCAGTTTTGAACATCGAAATGATCACCGCCGCCGCAGCGCGCGCGAAAGGCCACATTCGCAAAACGCCGCTGTTGTCTTCGCCATTTCTGGATGACATCGCCGGGCGGCCCGTGTGGGTGAAGGCCGAGTGTTTGCAACACACCGGCAGTTTCAAGGCGCGCGGTGGTTGGGCGGCGCTGTCGGCCCTGCCTCCCGATCAACGCGCCAAAGGGGTGATTGCATTTTCCAGTGGCAATCATGCCCAAGGGGTGGCGCGCGCCGCCGCCGCCCATGGCACCACCGCCGTGATCATCATGCCCGCAGATGCGCCACAGATGAAAATCGACAACACCCGCGCCTTGGGCGGCGAAGTGGTGCTGTATGATCGCAGCAGTGAAGACCGTGATGAAATCGGCGCCCGCATGGCAGCCGAGCGGGGGCTGACCCTGATCAAACCATTCGACGACCCACAGGTGATTGCCGGACAAGGCACCGCCGGTCTGGAAATCGCCGAACAGGCCGCCACGCTTGGCATTACCAAGGCCGATGTATTGGTGTGCTGCGGCGGTGGTGGCCTGACCTCAGGCATTGCTTTGGCGCTGGCCGATCGTGCGCCGGGCCTGCGGGTGCGCCCGGTTGAACCCGATGGGTTTGACGATGTGAAACGCTCGTTGAAGGCCGGAACGATCCAAAGCAATCCGCGCGCCACCGGATCAATCTGCGATGCAATCCTGACCCCCGCACCGGGCCAATTGACCTTTCCGATCATGCACGAACATTGCGCCGCCCCCCTGAGCGTGAGCGACGATCAGGCGCTCCATGCCATGGCATTGGCCTTTCAACGGTTGAAACTGGTGCTGGAACCGGGCGGCGCGGTTGCTCTGGCTGCCGCCCTGTTTCACCCGGAGGCACGGGGCGACGGGCCGATCATCGCCGTGGCATCGGGCGGGAATGTGGACGCCGCCGTGTTTGCCACCGCCCTGTCCCGCTTTGCCTGATTGAGGTGTAAAATGCCCATCGCCCCCCTGCCCGACCTGAACGTTCATTATAAAATCACCGGCCACGGCGCGCCGGTGGTGTTTTGCAACTCACTGGGTACCGATATGCGGTTGTGGGATGATATCATTCCGCTGCTTCCTAAAAACCTGCAATATATTCAGTATGATAAACGCGGTCATGGCCTGACTGATGCGCCGCCTGCGCCCTATTCCATGGGCGCGTTGATTGGTGATGCCGAACGCCTTTTGGATCATCTGAACATCCAGGATTGCGTTTTTGTGGGCTGTTCCATCGGTGGCATGATCGGCCAGGGCCTGGCTGTGAAACGCATGGATCAGGTGCGCGCGCTGGTCCTGTCCAACACGGCCGCGCGCATTGGCACCCCGCAAATGTGGGCCGAGCGGATTGAAAAGGTGACAAAGGGCGGAGTTGACGCTGTCGCCGATGGGGTGATCGAACGCTGGTTTTCCAAATCGTTCCGCGCCACACCCGAGGTGGTGAAATGGCGCAACATGTTAATCCGCACCCCGCAACAGGGATATGCCGGATGCAGCGCCGCAATATCGGGCAGTGATTTTTTGACCACCACCGCCACGCTCACCCTGCCCACTCTGGCCATCGCGGGCAGCGAAGATGGCTCGACGCCGCCCGACATGGTGCGCGAAACGGCGGGCCTGATCAACGGCGCGCGGTTTCATCTGATCCGCGGCGCAGGGCATTTGCCCAGTGTGGAAAAACCCCAAGAATTTGCCGCAACCCTGACTGAATTCCTGAATGAAATCGGCCATGGTTCGGCGTAACCTGCCCCATCCAACGGCAGATTATTTTCAACTGATTAAATGACAGGCAGCCCGTGCATCCAGACAAAGAATCAGCTTACAAAGAGTCGGCATTTGTAACTTTTTCTGTATGGTCAAATTCATGATGAATCACTCAGGCGGCCCAACATGTTCGATCTGATCCTGCGCAATGCCACCCTGAAGGATGGTTCAAACACCGATATCGGCATCGCGGATGGGAAAATTACCGCGCTGGAACAAAATGTTGGCGGCGATTCGCACGAGGTGGTCGAATGCGCCGGGCAATTGGTCACGCCTCCGTTTGTCGACGCGCATTTCCACATGGATGCCACTCTATCCCTTGGCATGCCGCGCATGAACGTCAGCGGTACATTGCTCGAGGGGATCGCGCTTTGGGGCGAACTCAAACCGCAACTGACCGTTGAAGGAATGGTTGAACGCGCGCTGCGCTATTGCGATCTGGCCGTGTCCCGGGGCCTTTTGGCAATCCGCAGCCATGTAGATGTGTCTGACCCGACATTGCGCACCGCCGAAGCGATGTTAGAGGTGCAGCGCCTGGTCAAACCCTATATCGATCTGCAACTTGTCGCCTTTCCCCAGGATGGGTATTTGCGCAGCCCCGGCGCGGTTGATCTGTTGAACCGCAGTTTGGATATGGGTTTGAACATCGTCGGCGGTATTCCACATTTTGAACGGACCATGGCCGATGGCGCCGCCTCGGTTGAACAACTGTGCCGCATTGCCGCCGACCGGGGGTTGCCCGTGGATCTGCATTGCGACGAAAGCGATGATCCGATGTCGCGCCATATCGAAACCCTGGCGCAACAAACCGTGCGTTTTGGATTGCAAGGGCGCGTGACCGGCAGTCACCTGACCTCGATGCATTCGATGGATAATTATTACGCCACCAAGCTGATCGCCCTGATGGTTGAGGCGGATATTCGCGTGATCGCCAACCCGTTGATCAACATCACCCTTCAGGGGCGGCACGACAGTTACCCCAAACGCCGGGGCCAAACCCGTGTGCCTGAATTGATGGCGGCGGGGCTGACCGTGGCCTTTGGCCATGATTGCGTGATGGACCCGTGGTACAGCCTGGGATCGGGCGACATGTTAGAGGTGGCGTCGATGGGCCTGCATGTGGCGCAGATGACATCGCGCGCCGCGATTGGGCAAGCGTTCGATGCCGTCACCGCGAATCCGGCGAAAATACTGGGCCTGCCCGATTACGGCATCGCCTTGGGCAACCCCGCCGATCTGGTGCTGTTACAGGCAACCTCGGCGATTGAGGCGGTGCGCCTGCGCCCCACCCGTTTGGCGGTGATCAAAGGCGGGCGCATCATTGCCCGCACAGCGCCGCAAATCACCCAATTGTCGCTGACCGGGCGGCCCGATCATGTGAACCCTGCCGATTACGCCCCAAAAACATAACAAACAGAGAGGAAACGCCATGAGATTGAAAAGACGCAGCTTTTTACAAGCCACCGCCGCCATCACCGCCACGGGCCTCTATGCCCCTGCCGCCATCGGTCAAGCCAAGGTAAAAGTCGCCGGCATTCACGCCAGCCCGGTTGAAAACGCCTGGAACAGCCGATTGCACGGCGCGCTTTTGGAAGCTGCCGATGAGGGCGCGATTGACTATGTTTTCTCCGAAGGTGTCAGCGGCACCGACTATGGCCGCGCGATGCGGGAATATGGCGAACAGGGCGTCGATCTGATCGTTGGCGAATCCTATGCCGTTGAACAAGAGGCCCGCGAAATTGCCGCCGATTACCCCAATGTTGGCTATCTCATGGGCAGTTCGGGTGGGCCAATGGGCGATAATTTCGGCACTTTCGGGACCTGGAATCACGAGGCGGCGTATCTGGCCGGCATGTTGGCCGCCCCGATGAGCAAATCTGGCATTTTCGGTGCCGTCGGGGCGATTCCGATCCCCGAGGTGAATATGCTGATCAACGGCTATCGTGCCGGTGTCACAGCCGTGCGCCCGGATGCCGAACATCTGGTTGGTTTTATTGGCACGTTCTTTGATCCACCCAAAGCGCGCGAGGCGGGATTGGCGCAGATCGACGCCGGCGCCGATATCCTGTTTGGCGAACGGATCGGCACCGCCGACGCGGCCAAGGAACGCGGGATCATGGCGATCGGATCCCTGATCGATTACACGCCGCGCTATCCCGAAACGGTGTTTGCCAATGCGATGTGGTATTTCAAACCGCTTTTGATGGCGGCCGTCGCCGACACACAGGCCGGTGACCCGACCGGGCGCGATTACACGCCTTACAACCTGATGAAAGAGGGCGGAAACGACATTAAATACAGCGAATCCATGGTGCCCGCCGAAGCAATCGGCGCAATGGAAGAAGCACGCGCCGCAATCAAGGCCGGCACGTTTGAGGTTCCTGTAAACATGGAAGAACCGACATAAATCGCACGGGGGCCGGTAAAACATCGGCCCCTTTGCGCCCATTGGTTATGTTGAAATGAACAGCCCTGCACCATCATCCCCTGTCCTGTCCCTTGTGGGGATCAGCAAACGGTTTGGCCCGGTTGTGGCCAATGAAGACGTGTCCATTTCCCTGGCCAAAGGCGAGGTTTTGGCCCTGCTTGGGGAAAATGGCGCGGGCAAAACCACGCTGATGAACATTCTGTTCGGCCATTATATGCCCGATTCAGGCTCGGTCACGGTTAAGGATACCTGCCTGACCATGGGGCGGCCCCGCGATGCGATCAATGCGGGCGTCGGGATGGTGCATCAGCATTTCACCCTGGCGCCAAACCTGACCGTGCTTGAAAACATTATGACCGGAACCGAGCCGTTGTTCGCCCTGCGCGCCCGCACCGGGGCGGCCCGCGCGAAATTGGCCACACTTTGCAAACGCTTCGGTCTGGCCGCCAACCCCGATGCGCGGGTCAGCGATCTTTCGGTGGGTGAACAGCAGCGGGTCGAGATTTTAAAGGCGCTGTATAACGACGCCGAAATCCTGATTCTGGATGAACCCACCGCCGTTTTGACCCGCCCTGAGGCAGAAAAGCTGTTTCAAGTGTTGCGGACGATGGCGGCGCAAGGGCTTTCGATTATCTTTATTTCCCACAAATTGAACGAAGTGATGGAGAGCGCCGACCGCGTGGTGGTTTTGCGCGGCGGGCGGGTGACCGCAGAACGCGCCACATCGGCCACCGACAAGGATGAGTTGGCCGCGCTGATGGTGGGCCGCCGGGTCGAACGGCCCAAGCGCGGCGATGCCCTACGCGGGCCGACCGTGGTTGAGGCGCGCGGTGTTGATGTAACCGTCAAAAGCATCAAGGTACTGCAAGATATAGATTTTTCTCTGCACCGGGGAGAGGTGTTGGGCATTATCGGCGTTTCTGGCAACGGCCAAACGGTGCTTGCTCATCTGCTGTCGGGCCTGGCCCATCCCGGCGCGGGCACCCTGACGGTGCTGGGCGCACCCTTGGGCCGGGCAACGCCGTCGCACCTTATCGCCAAGGGCATTGGCCGCATCCCCGAAGACCGCAACACCGAAGGCGCAGTGGGTGATTTCACCCTGTGGCAAAATGCGGTTCTGGAACGGTTGGGCGATTCGCGGTTTTCACGCTGGGGGTTTGTGCGTTCGCGCCCCGCCCGCGCGTTTTGCGATAAGATTATCGCGCGGTTCGATGTGCGCGGTGGCACCCCCGATACCGCCACCCGCAACCTATCGGGCGGCAATATGCAAAAGCTGATTTTTGGTCGCAACCTGCTTGATGGTCCTGCGATACTGATCGCGGCACAGCCCACCCGCGGGTTGGACGAGGGCGCAATTGCCGCCGTACATTCCGAAATTTTAGCAGCCCGATCAAAGGGGTGCGCTGTTTTGTTGATCTCCGAGGATCTGGATGAAACCTTGGCCTTGGCCGACAGAATACAGGCCATCGTCAAGGGCCGCCTGTCCCCGCCGGTGGCCAGCACCGGGTTGGATGCGCGCCGTTTGGGGCTGATGATGGCTGGCGAATGGGATGGGCTGCATGCGGTTTGAACGTCGCGCCACACGCCCGCCCCTGTTGACCATCGGCGCGCCAATTCTGGCGCTTTTGTTTGCGCTGATCGTGGCGGGCGGTTTGATCGCGCTGTCGGGTGCCCCGGTGTTTGAGGCCTATCGGCGAATCTTTATTGGTGCATTTGGATCGCAATTGGCGATCACCGAAACCCTCACCCGCGCCACACCGCTTATCCTGACCGGGCTGGCCGCCGCCGTCGCGTTTCGCGCCAAAGTGTGGAATATCGGCGCCGAAGGGCAGTTTTACCTGGGCGCATTGGCCGTGGCGGCGTTTGGCTCTGTGGTGCCCGGCGTCATCGCCATCCCGGCGTTGATGATCGTCGGCGCGTTGGCGGGTGTGATCCTGTTGGTCATTCCTGTGCTGTTGCGGCTGCGGTTCGGGGTGGATGAGGTGGTAACGACGCTGTTGTTGAATTTCATCGTGGTGCTGTTCGTTTCCTTGGCGATTGAGGGTTTTTTGCGTGATCCGCTGGCCTTTGGCTGGCCACAATCCATTCCCGTTCCGCCCGAGGCGCGGTTGGATAAGCTGGTTGCGAAATCGCGGTTGCACACCGGGCTGATTGTGGCCGTTGTCGTTGCAGTATTGGTGTGGGCCATCCACCGGTTTACGGTGTTCGGCCTGCAATCGGCGGCGGCGGGGGCCAACCCCAAGGCGGCGGAATTTGCCGGCGTGCCGATCACGAAAACCTTGTTCAAGGTGGCGTGTTTGTCGGGCGGATTGGCCGGACTGGCCGGCGCGATTGAGGTAATGGGCGTCAAAGGCCACGTGTCCACCGCCCTGTCGCCGGGGTTTGGATATACCGGGATCGTCGTGGCGATGCTGGCCAATCTATCGGCCCTCGGGGTGATATTCGCCGCGCTTTTCGTTGCCGCGATGTTTGTTGGGGCCGACGGGATGAGCCGCGCCTTGGACGTGCCCAGCTTTATCGCGGACGTCACTACCTCACTCGCCCTTTTGGCCATGTTGGTGGCGCTGTTTTTCACCCAATACCGGATCGCGCGATGACCGAATTAATCGAAATCTTGTTCACTGTCGGGCTTTGGGCCTCGGTCTTGCGGATCGCCACACCGTTGATCTTTGGCACTTTGGGCGCGCTATTGTGCGAACGGGCCGGAGTTTTGAACCTGGGCATCGAAGGGATCATGACCTTTGGCGCGATGATCGGCTGGCTCACCGTGTTTTTTACCGGCGATTTATGGTCGGGGGTGATTGCGGCGGCCGTTTGCGGCGCGCTGTTTGGCCTGCTCCATGCGGTGCTGACGGTGAATCTGGGGCTGTCACAGCACGTGACGGGACTGGGCATCACGTTGTTCGCCGCCTCGTTCAGCTATTATATTTTCCGTTTGGCGGTGCCTGTGCAAGGCAGCCCACCGACGGTTGAGGCGTTTGAAAACTATCCCATTCCGTTTTTGTCGGATGTGCCGATCCTGGGGCCAACCCTGTTCACCCAAACTCCGCTGACCTATCTGGCGATTGCCTGTGTTGTGATCTTGGCGTGGGTGATGGCGCGCACGCCGCTGGGGCTGGCCATTCGGATCACCGGCGAAAACCCCCATGCCGCCGAAGCGCAGGGCCTTGATCCGATCCGTATTCGCATCGGATGTATCATGGTCGGATCGGCGTTGATGGCAGTAGGCGGCAGTTTTCTGACCCTTGCCGCATTCAACAGCTTTTTCCCAACCATGGTTCAGGGGCGCGGTTGGGTCTGTATCGCGCTGGTGGTGTTTTCCATGTGGATGCCCCTGCGCGCGCTTCTTGGTGCGCTGCTGTTTGCATTGTTTGATGCCTATCAATTGCGGCTGCAAACCGTGGTGGGCAAGGCGGTGCCTTATCAGCTGTTTCTGATGCTGCCCTATGTTCTGTCGATTGTCGCACTGGTGCTGATGTCGCGCCGCGCCCGGGTGCCACAGGCGTTGATGAAACCCTATCGGCGCGGCGAACGGTAAGGTCACAGCCGAAACAGATAGGCCCCAACCAAAACACAGCCCAATCCGGCCACAGCGACCCGCATAGGCGTGTCGGGAAGGTGTTTCACCACCCGCGCGCCGACATATCCGCCGATCAATCCGCCCACCAGAACCGCCATTGCGGCGTCCCACACCACCAACCCCGAAAACGAAAGCGGGATCACCGCCACCGAATAAATTGAAAATGCTGTCAAGTTTTTCAATGTGTTGGCTTTTTGAATCGCCAAACCGCCTGCCGCCGTCAACACCGCGATCAGCATGAATCCCAGTCCGGCGCCAAAATATCCGCCATAAAACCCGACCGCAAACATCAGCACATGGGTTACTTTTTGCAACGCTCCACCGGGAAACAGCCGTTGCAAAACCGCGCTTAACCGACGGCCCATCAAAATCGCCGCGACGGCCACGAATAAAAGCGCCGGAATCACCGCAAGAAACGCAGATTCAGTTGAAAAGATAAGTGCAAATGCGCCCGCAAGCGCGCCCAGCATCGCTGGCAACATTTGCAAAAACAGCGCGCGTGGGTTTGCAAACAACCCCTGCCGATTGGCCCAAACCGCGCTGAGCTGTGCAGGCCACAGCCCGACCGCCGCGGTGGCATTGGCCGCAAGTGGCGGCAGCCCTGTGGCCACGAGCATCGGAAAAACAAACAATTTCGCGCCGCCCGCCGCCGCATTCACCGCACCGCCCAGGATGCCGGAGACAAAAAACACAAGATATTCTGACATTATCGGCCTTCACTTATCGAACAAAACGGCCGATCTGAAACAGGGATCGGGCAGTATACTATCACTTTTCAAACATCAGGCCGAAAAGCAACCTAGTCCACAGCGCGGATCAGCTTACGCTCTAACACCCTGAGCACTGTTGGCAGGTCTGCGCCACGCTTCAAAATCTGCCCGTCCATGGCAATGACCGCATATTGCCCCTGGCGGCCGCGCAGTTTTGGCCGCTTTTCAATCCGGTAAATCGGATTTTCCGCCGAACGTCGAAAAACAGAAAACACCGCCACATCGCGCAGGAACGACATGCCATAGTCGCGCCATTCACCTGCGGCCACCATGCGCCCATACAGGGTCAGGATCGCCGCCAATTCGCGCCGGTCAAACGCCACCCGATCATTCGGGTCCGAGCGTTGGGGAAAGGGGGTGGGCGGCTGCATGTTCATCACACCGATCTTGCCCAGTTGGCCCCACAAAGGCAAGCGGTTCAGATTGCGGTGCGCTGGCCGCACAATCATCATCTCTTTCCCCCTATTGTTCCGCGAAATCGCCACAATCGGCTGTCACAACCGTGTCAGAGCGATCAACGCTTGCCCGGTGCTGTGTAAACTTTGCCCCCACCCAGTTCACAGCACCGGGGCCTGTTCTTATCCTTTATCTTTGAACAGAACCGGGGCGCATGCTGTATCGTCCATTGCCCCAATTTTGCCATGCAATCACCTTGGCGATTGCCCGTTTGCGCCCTGTCATTGCCGCCCTTGCCCGGTATCACGGTCAGCAGAGCGACAGATCGCTTTGCCCGGTGCCGTGTTTCATTGCCCCCACCAATGCACGGCACCGGGCCAATTCCCTTAAATGTGATCACACCATCGTGGCACCCAAGGCTTTTGACCTAGACAGGGGATTGTGGCACTCTAAGCTTTGATTTTTATCATTGTTAAAGGACACTGCCCATGAAATCGACACTTGCAGCCCTCATCGCCCTGGGCGTTGTCGCCACGGTGCCCCAGGCATTTGCCGAATCTCACGCCGATCCGGTGGCGGCGCGGATGGAATTGATGAAGGACGTTGGCGCACAGACCAAGATCCTTGGCACAATTGCAAAAGCCGATTTTGATGCTGACGCGGTTCAGGCTGCCGCATCTGCGCTGCATGCGGACGCGCAACAGATTCCCGCCAAATTTGAAGCCAATGAAATGACCGAAAAATCCGAAGCACTGCCCGCAATCTGGGAAAACTTCGATGATTTCAAAGACAAAGCCATGGCGTTGGAAGTTGCCGCAAAATCCGCAATGGACGCGACCGATACCGCGACGCTGGGCGCCGCGATGGGCCAGATCGGCGGGGCCTGCAAAGCCTGCCACGAAGATTACCGTCTGAAGAAATAATCAGCCGCAATATACGGTTTCGATCAATCCTGTGTTGCCCACTTTGATGTTCATTCGGGTGGGCACATAATCCAATGTCACCAAGGTATCGGGCTTGATGATCCGCACGTCTTGTGTGCTGGGTATTGTCACATCACTCAAGGCCTGGCCGATCAGGCTTTGTTGGGTTGACGCGCCACAGGCATCGGTACCCGGTTGTGCGGGGTCTTGGGCGGCGCACCCCGCAAGCCCCCAAATCATAACGCTGCTGACGATCACGGTCTTGAGTTGCATTTCACTCTCCTTTTGGCCCAAAGTCCTCATAACGCTATAACTTGAGAGGATTGTTATGAGAACCCGTGCTGCCGTTGCATTAGAGGCCGGAAAACCGCTTGAAGTTATGGAGGTCAACCTCGATGGCCCCCGCGCCGGAGAGGTTTTGGTAGAAATCAAGGCCACCGGCCTTTGCCATACCGATGAATTCACCCGATCCGGTGCCGACCCCGAAGGCGCGTTTCCCGCGATTCTTGGCCATGAGGGTGCCGGCGTCGTGCTTGAGGTGGGCGAAGGCGTGACCAGCCTGGTGCCAGGCGATCATGTGATCCCGCTTTATACGCCCGAATGTCGGACTTGCGAATACTGTCTGAACCCGAAAACCAACCTCTGCCAATCGATCCGCACCACCCAAGGGGCCGGTGTGATGCCCGATGGAACATCGCGGTTTTCCATGCTGGATGGTACGCCGATCCTGCATTACATGGGCTGTTCCACCTTTGCCAACCATACGGTTCTGCCTGAAATCGCACTGGCCAAGGTGCGCAAGGATGCACCATTCGATAAAATCTGTTATATCGGCTGTGGCGTAACCACCGGCATCGGCGCGGTGATCAATACCGCCAAGGTTGAAATCGGCAGCCGCGCCATTGTCTTCGGGCTTGGCGGAATCGGATTGAACGTGATTCAGGGCTTGCGCCTGGCCGGGGCCGATCAGATCGTCGGCGTCGATCTGAACCCTAGCAAGGTTGACATGGCACGCCGGTTCGGCATGACCGATTTCGTCAATCCATCCGAGGTCAAAGGCGATCTGGTGGGGCATCTGGTCGAACTCACCCGCGGTGGGGCCGATTACACGTTCGATGCCACCGGCAATGTGGATGTGATGCGCACCGCATTGGAATCGTCGCACAAAGGCTGGGGCGAATCCATCATCATCGGCGTTGCGCCCGCAGGTGCCGAAATTTCGACCCGGCCGTTTCAATTGGTAACGGGGCGATCCTGGCGCGGCACCGCGTTTGGCGGCGCGCGAGGCCGGACAGATGTACCAAAAATCGTTGATTGGTACATGGACGGAAAAATCGAGATTGACCCGATGATCACCCACACCATGGGGTTGGACGACATCAACAAAGGGTTTGACCTGATGCACGAAGGTAAAAGCATTCGCGCGGTTGTTGTTTACTGATTGTGCCGCATGATCAGAATGGTTGGGGGCGCAGATCAGTGATCGGCGCCCTTTTTTTATGGCTGTTCGAAATCACCGACAATGAATTTCACGTCAAACCAGCCATCTTGTAACTTGCCGCAGCGCAGCGATTGACATTGGTATAAAATTTCCCCTATCACCGTATTAAGGTAAGATTATTGCGCACGAGGCTTAGATGACCCAAACCAAAGATCGCCCCTGGCTTTTCCGCACCTATGCCGGGCATTCCACCGCCGCCGCGTCAAATGCATTGTACCGTGGAAACCTGGCCAAGGGGCAAACCGGCCTGTCGGTGGCTTTTGATCTGCCCACCCAGACCGGATATGACAGCGATCATGTTCTGGCCCGGGGCGAAGTGGGCAAGGTCGGCGTGCCGGTGGCGCATCTGGGCGATATGCGCGCGTTGTTCAAAGATATTCCATTGGATCAGATGAACACGTCAATGACTATCAACGCCACTGCGCCATGGTTGTTGGCGCTGTACATCGCCGTGGCCGAGGAACAGGGCGTCGATCCCGCAACCCTGCAGGGGACGGTGCAAAACGACATCATCAAGGAATATCTGTCGCGCGGCACCTATATCACCGCCCCCGAACCCAGCCTGCGGATGATCACCGATGTCGCGGCCTATACCCGCGAACATTTGCCAAAATGGAACCCGATGAACGTGTGTTCCTATCATCTGCAAGAGGCCGGCGCGACGCCGGAACAGGAATTGGCCTTTGCTTTGGCCACGGCCACCGCAGTTCTGGATGATTTGCAAGGCAAAGTCGCGCCCGAGGATTTTCCACAAATGGTCGGGCGCATTTCGTTTTTTGTAAACGCGGGCATTCGGTTTGTTACCGAGCTGTGCAAAATGCGCGCTTTTGTCGAATTATGGGATGAAATCTGCGTCCAACGTTATGGCGTCGAAGACCCGAAATTCCGCCGCTTTCGCTATGGGGTGCAGGTGAATTCTTTGGGCCTGACCGAACAACAGCCCGAAAACAATGTCTATCGTATTCTGATTGAAATGCTGGCTGTGACGCTCTCTAAAAATGCCCGCGCGCGCGCCGTGCAATTGCCAGCCTGGAACGAGGCTTTGGGCCTGCCCCGACCATGGGATCAGCAATGGTCCCTGCGGATGCAGCAAATTCTTGCCTATGAAACCGATCTTTTGGAATATGGCGATTTGTTTGACGGCAATCCGACAATCACCGCCAAAGTCGAAGCGCTGAAAAGCGGTGCCCGGGCTGAATTGGATACGATTGATGGCATGGGCGGCGCCGTGCAGGCGATTGAATATATGAAAATGCGGCTAGTTGACTCCAACGCCGCGCGCATTGATGGCATCGAAACCGGCACCACCACTGTCGTAGGCGTGAACCGGTTTCAGAATGGTGAACCCTCGCCGCTGACCGCCGGCGACGAGGCGATCATGGTCGCCGACCCCGAGGCCGAGGCCGATCAGCTTAACCGTCTTACCGCCTGGCGCGACGCACGCGACACACGGGCCGTGAACGCCGCATTGGACGAACTGCGCGCCGCAGCCCGCTCTGGCGCCAATATCATGCCTGCCAGCATCAAAGCCGCCCGCGCGGGCGCCACAACGGGTGAATGGGGCGATATGATTCGCACTGCATTCGGCCAATACCGCGGCCCCACCGGCGTGTCACGCAACCCGTCAAACCGCACCGAAGGGTTGGAAGAAATTCGCGCCGCGGTAGATGCGGTTTCAACGCGTTTGGGCCGTCGATTGAAAATATTGATCGGCAAACCGGGGCTGGATGGCCATTCAAACGGCGCCGAACAAATTGCCAGCCGCGCGCGCGATTGCGGCATGGACATCACCTATGACGGGATTCGCATGACTCCGGCCGAAATCGTGCGATCGGCCCATGATGAAGATGCCCATGTAATCGGTCTTTCGATCCTGTCGGGCAGTCATATTCCATTGGTGGGGGAATTGATCGACCTTTTGCACGAGGCCGGTCTGGGCCATATTCCCGTGGTCGTCGGGGGAATTATTCCAGAAGATGATGCACTTAAGCTGAGTGAAATGGGTGTCGCGCGCATATATACGCCGAAGGATTTCGAACTGAACCGGATCATGTCAGATATCGTATTAATTGCCGAACCCACAACAGTTGCCGCAGAGTAAGGTATTCATTCTTTTTTGTCTTTAAGGCGATTGTACGCCAATTCCGAGCCCATTTGAAATTTGTCTTGCAAACCTGACAAATTTGTCAAAAAAAGCGGCTGGAACGTGCTCAATTACCGGGCAATTTGGATGATTGGAAACGATATGAATCTTGATCAGCTCTCACGTGCGGAACTGTTGAAGTTGCGCAGTGATGTGGATGTGGCCTTGGATAATTTGGAGGCCCGGCGCAAAACAGAAGCCCGCGCCGCCGCTGAAGCCATTGCAAAAGAACACGGTTTTAACCTCAGCGAACTTTTAAGCAGCGATAAATCAGGAAAGAAAAAGGGGCAGAAAAACCCCCCGAAATATCGCAATCCCGCCGACCCTTCGCAAACCTGGACAGGTCGCGGGCGTCAACCGGCTTGGATCAAGGACGCGCTGGCCGACAACAAGTCATTGGATATGTTCGAAATCTAAGCTGAATAAGGCGCGTTATATGACAATTCACATTGGCGCCGAACCCGGCCAGATTGCTGAAACCGTTTTGATGCCCGGTGATCCACTGCGTGCGCAGTGGGCCGCCGAAACTTTTCTCAGCGATGTTGTTTGCGTTAACCGTGTGCGCGGAATGCTGGGGTTTACCGGCATCTGGAACGGGCACCGCGTTACTATTCAGGGATCGGGCATGGGAATGCCGTCCATGTCGATATACGCAAATGAATTGATCCGCGATTACAACGTCCAAACGCTGATCCGAATTGGCTCAGCAGGTGGAATGCAGCCTCAGGTAAAACTGCGCGATATTATTCTGGCGCAGACCGCCAGTACGCTATCCTCACCTTCGATGGGTGTGTTTCGCGAACTGAATTTTGCGCCTTGCGCCGATTTCGGATTGCTGCGCCATGCCTGGTCTGCCGCCAGAAACATGGATCTGACACCTCATGTGGGCGGAATTTACTCATCCGACGTGTTTTACGATGAACGGCCCGATCTGAACGAACAACTGACCCGACACGGCATTCTCGCCGTTGAAATGGAAGCGGCCGAACTTTACAATCTCGCCGCGCGCTATGGTCGTCGCGCCCTTGCGGTGATGACCGTCTCCGATCACCTCATCACCGGCGAAGCGTTACCATCGCAAGAGCGCGAACGCAGCTTTGCCGATATGGTCGAAATCGCCCTGACCGCCGCCTTCGCGTAGGGTTCGCAACTGTCGGCAGATCCGTCGCACCGATCCAATCCTGACTAACCCGATGACACGGCATGACCTGCCGTGTCGAAATTGCGCGTTATTTTACCTTCTTGGGCGGCACGCTTTCCGGCTCCTGCGCGGCCTTTGCTCCGCCAAACAGGCCGGACAATCGCGATTTTCTTACAGCACCAGGCGGGCCATACCAATCTTCGTTTCGGGTGGCATACATGGTGCCCGCCAGCGCACCAAAGGCCAAAGTTGAACCCGCCAGCAATGCGTAATCCGCACTCTGCAAGATAAGGTACAACACGCCATATAAAACCGCCAAGGTCAGCCCCAAAACCAGGGTACGCCGCCCCAATTTCAAGCCCCACGCGCCAAACATCACCAACAGCACCACAGTCGCCCCAGCTGAAAGCGCATAGGCCGCGCCAAATCCGATCTGTTCGGCATAGGCCACCATCAGCAGCACAAAAACCGATTGCGCCAAACCGATCAGGATATATTGCACCGGATGCGCCGGTGCGCCTTGGCGATTTTCAATCAACAACACTGAAAGAAACGTTAAGGCGATAAATAAAATTCCATAGCGTGCGGCGCGATAGGCCTTTTGGTAAAAATCGTTCGGCTGAAAGAAACGAACACCCAACGCTTCGGATCGGGCGACGAATTCATTATCGTCGCGCGACACCTGCGGCAGATTGCGCGCCAGATGCGGGATGGTCCAACGGGCGCTGAAGCCATTTTCGCTAACCTCAGACCCATCGGGCAAAAACGCGCCGGTAAAGCTTGGGTGGGGCCAATCGCTGCTCATTTCAATCACGCTGTTGCGCCCCACCGGCGCAATCAACAAACGTTCTGCCCCATTCAGTCCCAGCACCAGGCGCATATCGCCCAAGGCCCGCGGGTCGCCCACCCCTGCGATGATGCCCCCGGTTTCGCCACTGGCACGGGGTTCCAAAGGCACCGGCGCGCCACCAACCGTCAATTCGGCCGCGCCGCGCAGGGCGCGATTTGAACTCAGGCTCAGGTCCAGCGACGCCTGATCCCACAAAATCCGCTCATCCTCGCCCAGATAGGCCGCCGAACCGCTTACATCGAAATCAAACGCCATATCGACAACGGCACTATACACCGGCACTTCGAAAATGCCGCGCTGGCGTATTTCACTTTCGCTATTTGCGGATACCTCAAAGGATTGTGGATAAACGTAGATTGCACCGCGCCGGACCACTTCGGTCACGTTCACCTGTTCGATCCGCGTTTCATTGGTTTGCGGATCAACAACTTCGCGCCGCTCCACCCGGGTTTGCGGCCCTTCTAGCGGCAATATCAACCGCGGACCGGCAATCACCTGTTGCCCGCCCCATTCCTGCCCCACGGTTTCGATGGTGTCGCGCGAATAATTCGCCCGCTCACCGACAATTTCACCGACAAAAAACAAAGGGATGAACATGAACAGGGCCAGCAGGCCAACAATCAAAAATCGCCAACCCGCCGATTTCAACATGGTCAATCCCCTGAAACCCTGATCCAAACCGGGCGATTTCACGCCCTCGTTTTTCCTGCTGAAAATATCCCGGGGTCCGGGGCAGCGCCCCGGATTCACCCGCTGTTTTGTTCAAACAGTCCGTTCGATCATCAGCTTTTTGATTTCACCGATTGCCTTGGCCGGGTTCAACCCTTTCGGGCAGGTTTTGGCGCAGTTCATGATGGTGTGGCAGCGGTACAGTTTGAACGGATCTTCCAATTCGTCCAACCGCTCGCCTGTTGCCTCATCGCGGCTATCGATAATCCAGCGGTACGCATGCAACAGCGCGGCAGGCCCCAAATACCGATCGCCATTCCACCAATAGGACGGGCAAGAAGTGGAGCAGCACGCGCACATCACGCATTCGTACAAACCATCCAGCTTTTTGCGGTCCTCAATGCTTTGCTTCCACTCTTTCGCCGGGCGCGGTGTCGTGGTTTCCAACCAGGGCATCACGCTTTCATGCTGGGCGTAGAAATGGGTGAGGTCGGGCACCAGATCCTTGACCACGGAAAGGTGCGGCAGTGGATAGATCTTAACATCGCCTTTGATCTCATCCATGCCATAGATACAGGCCAGCGTATTGATCCCGTCAATATTCATCGCGCAAGATCCGCAAATTCCTTCGCGGCAGGACCGCCGGAAGGTGAGCGTGGGGTCGATTTCGTTCTTGATCTTGATCAGCGCGTCCAGAACCATTGGCCCGCAAGTATCCATATCGACGAAATAGGTATCGACGCGGGGGTTTTCGCCATCATCCGGGTTCCAACGGTAAATGCTGAATTTACGAATATTGTTCGCACCTTCGGGCCGGGGCCAGGTTTTGCCAGTGCGGATACGGCTGTTTTTCGGCAGGGTCAGTTGAACCATGGCAAGGCTCCTATCTTAACAGGGCTGGCAACCCTTGGGTCGCCAAACATTGAATCGTCCCGGGACGGGACACGATATCGGTCACGATTTTCACGGTGCTGGCGGTGGGGCCGGTCACCGCATCTGCGGCCAGTGAAAGCAGTTCATTAGAGTTTGCATTATCGATCACACAATTTGTGGCCGGTTCAACCGGCACGCCGGGCAGCTTATTGGCCAAAATAGGGCGCACCGCGGTTTTGGCCGCGCTGCGCGTCAAATCTTCGCGGGTGGCGGGGGTGCAGGCCGTCAGTGCCACGAAAAGGCAAAGAGACAACATTCTCATCATTGGAAAATCTTCCATTGCGTTTCGCCATGCTTGGCAGCGGCGCGATCAGGGAAAGCGGCATCCAACCGATACATCACAGAATCAAGGGCCGGATCGGCCCCTGCCCTGATTTTTCGCGCACACAGGTTTCATACACCTCATAGGGATCGCGGCCCTGAATGAAATCGCTGGTCACACCCAATTCAACGCGCGACCGCGCGCCGCGATTGCCAACCCCGACTTCGATCTTGCCATGCACGCCCTGCGCCTGGCGCGCCCGCTCTTCGCACTGACGCGCGGCGATTTCAGGGGAAATCGGCCCACAGGCGGATACCCCAAGCAACAGCACAAGACCCAAAACAATCCGCATCATAAACAGCCATTCGCCCGGCGCACATCATCTTTGATGACATAGCCCGATCCACCACTGAACACTGCATCCGAGGCGCGGTGCGGATAGGGGCAAAACACGCCGAACCGGCGCCTTTCGCTGCGAATTTCGCCAACATGTTGTTGGCTGCCGGGGTTGACCGGCCGGATCAACCGGCAAGATGCGGCCCCGCGATTGTCATATGTCACCGCATAGCCCGCCGGACAGGTGCCGGTCAGCCGCCCGCCCGCAAGGGCAGGCACGGCAAACAAGGCACAGCTGCCCGCAACAACAAACGCAAGGCCGTACTTGCCCATCAATACACCCGCTTTTTCGGCGCGATCTTTTTCAGATCGATCCCGCCTTCATTGTGGCTGGTTAGCGGCTGAAGATGAACGCCGCGGAAACCCAAGGTCGCCTCCTGACCCTTGAACCAGATCAACGAGTGCTTGCGCCAGTTCTCATCATCGCGATCGGGGTAATCTTCGTGGGCATGGGCACCCCGGCTTTCCTTGCGCGCTGCCGCGGCGGTGATGGTGGCAACGGCGTTTGGCATCAGGTTTGCCAATTCCAACGTCTCCATCAGATCCGAATTCCAGACCATGGAGGTATCGGTCACCTTGATATCGCTCAGCTTGCTGGCGACGTGTTCCATCTTTTCTTGACCTTCGGCCAAGGTTTTGTCGGTGCGGAAAACGGCGGCGTCTTGCTGCATGGTGCGTTGCATTTCCAACCGCAACTCGGCGGTTGCGACATGCCCCTTGGCATAGCGCAGCCCATCAAACCGCGACAGCGCCGCTTCGATAGACCGTTTGTTAGGAGTCGGAACAGCCGTCGTCGGATCAACCACCTGTGCCGCGCGGATTGCGGCCGCACGACCAAACACCACCAGATCAATCAGCGAGTTTGAACCCAACCGGTTCGCCCCATGTACACTGGCACAACCCGCCTCGCCCACGGCCATCAAACCGGGAGAGATATTGTCGGGTTTGTCGGCGGTGGGCGCCAGAACTTCGCCCCAGTAATTGGTCGGAATACCGCCCATATTATAATGTACGGTGGGCAAGACCGGAATCGGCTCTTTCGTCACATCGACACCGGCGAAAATGCGCGCGCTTTCCGAAATACCGGGCAGGCGTTCGTGCAATGCCTCTTTTGGCAGGTGGTTCAGGTTCAAATGGATATGATCGCCATCTTTACCCACACCGCGCCCTTCACGGATTTCCATGGTCATGCATCGGCTGACCACATCACGCGACGCGAGATCCTTGTAGGTGGGTGCATAGCGTTCCATGAAACGCTCGCCCTCGGAGTTGGTCAGATATCCGCCTTCGCCGCGCGCGCCTTCGGTGATCAGACAACCCGCGCCATAAATACCGGTCGGGTGGAATTGCACGAATTCCATATCCTGCAGCGGCAAACCCGCCCGCGCAGTCATCCCGCCACCGTCACCGGTGCAGGTATGGGCCGAGGTGGCCGAAAAATAGGCCCGGCCATAACCGCCGGTGGCCAAAACCACCATTTTCGCCGAAAACAGGTGCAACGTGCCATCGTCCAGCTTCCAGCACAACACACCCTGGCACACGCCATCATCGGACATGATCAGATCAATGGCGAAATATTCGATATAGAACTGCGCTTTTTGCTTCAGCGACTGGCCGTACAATGTGTGCAAAATCGCGTGGCCTGTGCGGTCGGCGGCGGCGCAGGTGCGTTGCACTGGCGGGCCTTCGCCGAACTCTGTGGTGTGGCCACCAAAGGGACGCTGGTAAATCTTGCCCTCTTCGGTGCGCGAAAACGGCACGCCGTAATGTTCCAGCTCGTAAACTGCCTTGGGGGCTTCGCGTGCCAGATACTCCATCGCATCGGTATCGCCCAACCAATCCGACCCTTTGACCGTGTCATACATATGCCACTGCCAATTGTCGGGCCCCATGTTCGACAGGGAGGCCGCGATGCCCCCTTGCGCCGCAACGGTGTGTGAGCGGGTTGGAAAGACCTTGGTTACACAGGCTGTGCGCAACCCCTGTTCCGCCATGCCCAATGTCGCGCGCAAACCGGCCCCCCCGGCCCCCACGACCACAACATCGTATTCATGGGTCTCATAATCATAAGCTGCCATTTAGGTTGCTCCCAAAACTCAAATCGCGATGCGCACGATGGCAAGAAGCCCGGTCGCCGCAGCCGCATAAGACAAAGAAATAACGCACAAGATCAGAACCTTGCGGGTCAGACCGTCGGAATAATCCTCGATCATTACCTGCGCGCCCTTCTTGAAATGCATGAATCCCACCGCAATGGTCAGCGCCGCCACAATCGCCGGAAACGGCCGTGAGAAATACGCCAGCACCTCAGGGTGGGGTTTGCCCAGCATCGGGCCAAAGGTGAACACGAACAAAGGAACCAGAAACAACAGCCCAAAGGACGAAACCGTCATCGCCCAATGATGATCGGTGCCTTTGTTGGCCGATCCCAGGCCCATGGTCCGTTTGCGATTTGTCAGAAATGCCATACCAAACCCTCCTAAACCACAACGACGGTAATCAGTGTCAACAGAACCGAACCGCCGATACAGGCCCAGCCCAGCTTTTCCGCTGTGTCAACGTCCATGCCGCGGCCCGTATCCCAATACAGGTGCCGCAACCCCGCCAATGAATGATACCACAGCGCCCAGACCGACAGAAACATAACTAAATCGCCAAACCAACTCGTCAATACGCCGTCGGCGGTTGCGAAATGTTCGGGCGACGTGGACGCCGCCAGAAACCACCACACAATCAGCAAGGCACCAACCAACAACGCGTTGCCGGTGATCCGGGTCAGGATGGATGTGATCGAGGTCAGCTGCGGGCGATAAATGCTTAGATGCGGCGACAGGGGCCGGTTGGCATCAGCCATGGGATGTTCCTTGTTCCAGGCACCCCGGCAAGGGTGCGATCGTTGCCTTTGGCGCACCATACGCGCGAACCTGATGACAAGTCACGCCCGCTGGCGGAAATTCCAATCACATTTTACCAGACTGCGTCACTTTTCGCCAAATTTGTGATCACACACTTAAAACATGTGATCACAACCCGGTTGTCCCGCAGCTTCCAAGACATTTTCAAGCTACACGCCGCGACATTCAAGGGTCAGGTGGGAACAAGCGCCCAGTAATCCAGATCCAGCAAGACGTGCGGCAGATATTTGCCGTTGGCATCCTTCAGCCCCTCACCACCGCCCTTCACGGCCACCAGCCGCAGGCGAATCGCGCCAACGCCCGGCGCGTCGGTCGGGGCCATATCCAACACTTCGGACCAGGCGCGCACCGTATCGCCCGACAGACACGGATTGGCATGGGCACCGCCATTCAGCGCCACGATCATCTGTGCATTGGCCAGACCATTAAAGCTGAGCGCACGCGCCAGCGAAATGACATGGCCACCATAAATCAGCCGGGTGCCATCGGCTCGCGCGGTGGCATCGAAATGCACCTTGGCGGTGTTTTGCCACAAACGGGTGGCCAGCATGTGTTCGGCCTCTTCCACGGTCACGCCATCCACATGGTCGATCACTTCACCGATCTGATAATCGCCCAACCGGTGCGGCTCGCCCGCCTGGGTGAAATCGTAGTCGGTGAAATCCAACCCATCGGGCACGATCAGATCGCGGGCCAGCACACCATCAGCCAAGGTGGGAATCACGGTTTCGGGTGCCGCGCCGTCGGCGCGCCGTTTCACCATGACCCACCGAACATAGCTGAGCACCGCCACGCCGTGCTGATTCACCCCGGTGGTGCGCACCCACACAACGCCGGATTTGCCGTTTGAATTCTGCTTAAGCCCGATCACTTCTGACGATGCGCGCAGCGTGTCGCCCGACCAGACCGGAGCCAGCCAACGCCCCTCGGCATAACCAAGGTTGGCAATTGCATTCAGGGAAATATCGGGAACCGTTTTGCCGAACACCACATGAAAGGCGATCAGATCATCCAATGGCGATGCGCTCAGCCCGCAATTACGGGCAAATTCATCTGATGAATACAGCGCACCGCGCGCCGGATATAGCGCGTGATACAGCGCCCGTTCGCCCGCGCCAACGGTGCGTGGAACGGCGTGCTCGATAACCTCGCCAATGCGGTAATCTTCGAAAAACCGGCCTGAATTTGTTTTGCTCATTGGTTTCCCAACTTCATATCCGGCGCATAGGGGCGATCGACCGCCTTTGTCACCGCCTGGGCACAGCGCATGACACCGTTGGCCTGATCAAATGCATAAGCGGGCGCGCCGTGCAAAACCCAGCCCTTTGCCATCGCCGCTGACACCTTGTGACAGAACTCTTGCGTGTCATCGCCTGTCAGCAATCGGTATAAAACATGCTCAGCCAAACGGACTTACCCCCAACCAGAGATGGATCAACGACACCACGGCATACACCACAACAGTGGCAATCACCGCGGTGATTTCTTTTTTCACCGGCACGGGATGCGCCGGGGTCCAGACGGGTTGCGCCCGGTTCAGTACTATCACCTCGGCCACGGCCCAGGCCAACATGCCGCCAAACAACACGATGCTGGCCAGATCGCCATTCACCAGCAAATGCGCCACCGCCCACACCTTTACCGCCGTCAGCTGCGGATGCCGCACTTTGGTGGTGATCCAGGTTTTCGCACCCGAGGCGGCAAACAGATAAAACGACAAAATCATCAACAAATTGTTGATGCCGGTGGTCGCGGAATTGCGGCCCCAATATACCGGAACATCGGCACCGCGATAGCCGATCACCATCAGAATAATCGCAATGACCGAACCGGCGGCGACAATCGCCTTGCCCTTGTCACCGGCGCGCGCGCGGCTGTCGGGCGAAATACGTTTCCAGAAATGTGTACCCGCCCAAAGGGCCAGGCCAAGAATAATCAGGATCATTGTGTCTCCAAAGTGGCAATTGCTGCGGCTTTCGCCAAGGTCGCGCGTGCGGTCACGATATGCAAGTTCTCAACGATGCGACCATCCAGCACGGCAACCCCCTGCCCGGCCGCCAGTGCAGCCTCGTAGGCGGCGATTTGCCGGTTGGCCAATTCCACCGCCTCGGGGGTGGGGGCAAAAGCCGCGTTCGCGGTGGCCACCTGTGCGGGGTGAATCAACGTCTTGCCGTCCATGCCCAGGGCCCGCCCCTGTTCGCATTCGCTGGCCAGCCCGTCGTCATCCTTGAACGCATTATACACCCCGTCAACACAGGCAATCCCCGCTGCCCGCGCTGCCATCAGGCAGGTTTGCAAGGCCACCATCATCGCCATGCGGTCACCGCCCGTGGCACAACCGATTTCTTTGGCCAGATCATTGGTGCCCAGGATAAACCCGGCCATCCGCGGTGCGCGCGCGATGGCGGCGGCATTCAATACACCCTCACAGGTTTCCATCATCGCCCAGATTTGCGTATTGGCGGTTTCGGGCCGCGCCGCCAGCCTGTCGGCCAGATCGGCGACATCGCCCGGCCCGTTCACCTTGGGCAACAGCACCGCCTCAGGCGAAGCGGCGGCGATTGCGTCAAGATCGCCCTCGCCCCATTCGGTATCAAATCCGTTGATCCGCACCAAACAGGCCCGCGCGCCATATCCCTGCCCCAGTGCCGCAACCAGTGTTTCGCGCGCGCCACTTTTGGCATCCGGGGCGACGGCGTCTTCCAGATCAAAGATTATCGCATCCACTGGCAGGCCACGCGCCTTTTCCAGCGCGCGGGGTTTGTCGCCGGGAATATACAAAACTGAACGTAGGGGGCGGGCTGTCATGGCAATCTCCGTAATTTTATTGCGCAGATAGGCCCGATTTCGCACCATCGCGCAACCCCAAATCCGCCGCACTGCGGCATCGCTGCGTACGGTGGGTTAACCGGTTTTTGGCATCCGGTCCGCAGAATTGGCACAGGTTTCATGCATGTCCCGGCAATATCCGGGCGCATGGGCATCACACCAAGGGGATGATTTATGACACGTCAATTGATCGCATCGGCCTTTGTTCTGGGTGGATTTTTTCTGGCAACCAGTCACGCGCAGGCGCAACAAAACCGCAACTGTGCGCCCCGCGATGTGGTGGTCGAACGGTTGGGAACCACCTTTGGCGAAACCCGGCAATCCATCGGCCTTGCCGCCAACAACCAGGTGGTCGAGGTGTTCGCCAGCGCGGAATCGGGCAGTTGGACAATCGTGGTGTCCACCCCTGCCGGCGTTTCCTGTGTTGTCGCAGCCGGGCAGGCGTTTGAAAATCTGGCTGAACGCCTGCCAGCCAGTGGCAAACCGGCCTGAGACAACGGCGCGCTGGCCTAGGTCAGCGCGTCAAATATCAGCTTGCCGCCTGTCGCTGTCAAAAACACATAGGTCAGCCCGAAAAACAGCCGCTGTGACACAGTGCGGTGCAACCAGACCCCCAGAAAAACCCCGATAAATGCCACAGGTATCAGAAACATCCCGGCCCACAGGGTTTCTGCGGTGAAAATGCCCAAGCCTGCATAAAAGACCGCCTTGAATATATTGATGGCGAAAAACACGATCACGGTGGTCGCCTGATACGTCGTTTTGTCCAATCCCCGGGTCAACAGATACACAGCGGCAGGCGGGCCACCCGCATGGCTGATGAAACTGGTAAATCCGGCCATCGCCCCCCAGAAATATCCGGCACCCGGGAACGCCCGCCACCCCTCAAATCGCAGCACGCCCCGGGCGCGCGCAATCTGATAAGCGACAAATCCCAATGCGATGACCCCGATCATGAACCGCAAGACATCGGCATTGGCCGCGGTATAAAGCGCCGCACCCGCCACCACACCGGGCAGCCCGCCGATCATCAGCCGTCGCGCGACAGGCCAATCCCACCGGCGCCAGAATACGCGCAGTGCAGTAATATCCATGACCATCAACAGCGGCAGCATCAGCCCGATCGCCGCCGCCGGTTCGAGAATCAGCGCCAGAAACGGCGAGGCCGCAAAAGCCGCGCCTGCGGCGAATCCGCCTTTTGAAATCCCCGCAAACAGCACCGCGGGAATTGCAAAGGCAAAGAATGTAACGCCAAGCTCCAACCCGCGTTCCCCCTGATCCAACAACGCTTTAGTGACGTTGCGGCGCTACCGCCAGAGCCACGCGTCAAAACGCTGCGATGCAGCACACTTGCACCGCGCGCGGCAAATCGCTACCCCGTCGGGCAAAGCCACTCCATCAAAGGAACACAACCATGGCCAGACCCAAAATCGCTCTCATCGGTGCCGGGCAAATCGGCGGAACCCTCGCCCATCTTGCCGCCATCAAGGAACTGGGCGATGTCATCCTGTTCGACATTGCCGAAGGCACCCCCCAGGGCAAGGCATTGGACATCGCACAATCGGGCCCGTCCGAAGGGTTCGACGCCGCAATGAAGGGCGCCAATGAATATGCCGACATCGCCGGCGCCGATGTGTGTATCGTTACCGCCGGTGTTCCGCGCAAACCGGGTATGTCGCGTGACGATCTGTTGGGGATCAACCTCAAGGTCATGAAATCGGTCGGCGAAGGCATCGCGCAACATGCGCCCAATGCGTTCGTGATCTGCATCACCAACCCTCTGGATGCCATGGTCTGGGCGCTGCGCGAATTTTCCGGCCTGCCCCACAACATGGTCTGCGGCATGGCCGGCGTGCTTGATTCCGCCCGCTTCCGCCACTTCCTGTCATTGGAATTCGAAGTTTCGATGAAAGACGTCACCGCCTTTGTTCTTGGGGGTCACGGCGATACGATGGTGCCCTTGGCGCGCTATTCCACCGTTGGCGGCATCCCGCTCCCAGATCTGGTTGAAATGGGTTGGACAACGCAGGAAAAAATGGATGCGATCATTCAGCGCACCCGCGATGGCGGTGCCGAAATCGTCGGTCTGTTGAAAACCGGCAGCGCGTTCTATGCCCCCGCCACCAGCGCCATTGAAATGGCCGAAGCGTTCCTGAAAGATCAAAAGCGGGTTCTGCCCTGTGCCGCCTATGTTGACGGTGCTTTGGGCCTGAAAGGCATGTATGTCGGCGTGCCCACCGTAATCGGTGCAGGCGGTGTCGAGCGGGTGATCGACATCAAGATGAACAAGGAAGAACAGGCAATGTTCGACAAATCGGTTGATGCCGTCAAAGGCCTGGTCAAGGCCTGCAAGGCGATCGACAGCTCGCTGAGCTAAGCCAACCAATCAGCAAACAGAAGGGGCGCCAATTTCGGCGCCCTTTTTTATGGGCGCAGGATGAAACCGAATCACCCGTCATCGTCGCCCATGTCAGAGCGCCTAGATTTGTGATCACACCCCTCAATCGTGTGATCACAAATGTTCGATTTTCCGCTCATTCATCGCATTCCGTCAAAAAGCACTTAAACACTTTTTAAACTCGTGCCATGCAGTAAGGCAACTGAAAGCCATGACAAGGGACTGACCGCCATGAACATCCACGAATATCAGGCCAAGGCTCTGCTGCGGACATACGGTGCACCCGTCAGCGATGGTCGCCCGGTAATGCGCGCCGAAGATGCAAAAACCGCCGCTGGCGAACTTGATGGCCCGCTCTGGGTGGTCAAGGCGCAAATTCACGCCGGCGGACGCGGCAAGGGCAGCTTCAAGGAAGCCGACGCTGGCGACAAAGGCGGCGTGCGCCTGACCAAATCCGTGGCCGAAGCCGCAGAAGAAGCCAAAAAGATGCTTGGCCGCACCTTGGTCACCCATCAGACCGGCCCCGCCGGTAAACAGGTGAACCGGATCTATATCGAAGACGGGTCCGGCATTGAAACCGAACTGTACCTTGCCCTGTTGGTTGATCGTCAGACCAGCCGCATTTCCTTTGTCTGTTCCACCGAAGGCGGCATGGACATCGAAGAGGTGGCCGAAGCAACGCCCGAAAAAATCCTGTCATTTTCGGTTGATCCCGCTGCCGGGTATCAGGCGTATCATGGTCGCCGCATCGCATTTTCCCTTGGCCTGAAAGGCCAGCAGGTGAAACAATGCGTGACGCTGATGGGTCAGCTTTACAAAGCCTTTGTTGAAAAAGACATGGAAATGCTTGAAATCAACCCATTGATCGTCACCGATAGTGGTGATCTCAAGGTGTTGGATGCCAAAGTATCATTCGATGGCAACGCGATGTATCGCCAACCCGACATCGCCGCCCTGCGCGACGAAACCGAGGAAGACGCCAAAGAACTGGCCGCGTCAAAATATGACCTGAACTATATCGCGCTGGACGGTGAAATCGGCTGTATGGTCAACGGCGCCGGCCTTGCCATGGCGACGATGGATATCATCAAACTCTATGGTGCAGAACCGGCCAACTTTCTGGATGTGGGCGGCGGCGCAACCAAGGAAAAGGTGACCGAAGCGTTCAAAATCATCACCTCTGACCCCAATGTAAAAGGCATTCTCGTCAACATCTTTGGCGGCATCATGCGGTGTGACGTGATCGCCGAAGGCGTGGTCAGCGCCGTTAAGGAAGTCGGCCTGAAGGTGCCATTGGTTGTCCGTCTTGAGGGCACGAATGTCGAGGAAGGCAAGCGCATCATCAACGAAAGCGGCCTTGACGTGATCGCCGCCGATGATCTGCGCGATGGTGCCGAAAAGATCGTGAAGGCGGTTAAGGGCTGAACCGTGATGTGGCGGTTTTCTCTTGCAGGGCTTGGCCTGACAGGCACGTTCAGTGACGTGATCGGTATGTCGTTGGCCGTGGCGCACGTACCTGACAGAACCGCCACAGTCGAAACGCCTGCCCCACGGCGTTTTTTGGGGCTGCACCCATCAGAATGGCGAATGTCCAAAATCCGGCGAAGAAACTTCCGTCTTATCCGCCAGATTGCTTTCGTACAATCCAGACCCAAGGAGACAGTGCGATGAAACCGGAACCAAAAAACAACCCTCTGCTTTCCGGCTTGGCAATGTTGGGGTTTGGCCTGTTGCTGCGCCGCTGGCAGCCTGCAGTTTTGACGATGCCGAACCGTTCGCGGCCCAACGGCCGCGATACCGGCCTGACCCGCGCCGTACGTCATACACGAAACGGAGTGGCAACGGTTTTGCCCGGCAATCTGACCGGCTCGATCGGGCGATCTCTGATTCTTGCGGGGGCAGGCCTGATCGCCATCCGCGCGCTGGACCTCCTGGTTGAGGATGACGATTCGCTTTTCTGATACACTCTGACACCCGGCGCCGCCGCGCGCCTGACCCAAAACCGACCAAGGAATCAAAATGGCCATTCTCGTAGACGAAAACACCACAGTCATCTGTCAGGGCTTCACAGGCTCGCAAGGCACGTTCCACTCAGAGCAGGCCATCGCATATGGCACCAAAATGGTCGGCGGGGTGACGCCCGGCAAAGGTGGGCAGACCCATCTGGATCTTCCGGTGTTCAATTCCTGCCACGAAGCGGTGGCAAGAACCGGCGCCAATGCATCGGTGATCTATGTGCCGCCGCCCTTTGCCGCTGATTCAATTCTCGAAGCTGTGGATGCTGAAATTCCGCTGATTATCTGCATCACCGAGGGCATTCCCGTACTTGACATGATGAAGGTCAAGCGCGCCTTGGACGGATCGAAATCACGTCTGATCGGGCCAAACTGCCCTGGCGTGATCACGCCCGATGCCTGCAAGATCGGCATCATGCCCGGCCACATCCACAGACGCGGCAGCGTCGGGGTTGTGTCACGGTCGGGCACGCTGACCTATGAGGCGGTGAAACAGACGTCGGATTCGGGCCTGGGCCAATCCACTGCTGTGGGTATTGGCGGCGATCCGATCAAAGGCAGCGAACATATCGATATTCTGGAAATGTTTCTGGCCGATCCCGAAACCCATTCGATCATCATGATCGGCGAAATCGGCGGTTCAGCCGAAGAAGAAGCCGCGCAGTTCCTGGCCGATGAACGCAAGGCCGGCCGCTGGAAGCCCACCGCAGGTTTCATCGCCGGGCGCACCGCCCCTCCGGGCCGTCGCATGGGCCATGCCGGCGCCATTGTGGCCGGTGGCAAAGGCGGCGCCGACGACAAGATCGAAGCGATGAAAGCCGCCGGAATCGTTGTCGCCGACAGCCCCGCCGGATTGGGCGAGGCCGTGCTGAAGGCGATCGGGTAACCCCCGGCAGGAGGCCTGGCATGGCTGCCAACCTATCATTGCGTCACCGCATCGCCACATCGGCGCTGTCCCACCCCGTCGGGGCGGCGCGCGCGATGCTGAACCGACTGCGCGGTGTGCAACGGCCCGAACTGGGGTTGTTGCGGGCCGAAGACGCAATGATGGATGCCGTGCTGGGCCGCCTGGTGAAACCGGATTTTCGCTGTCTCGACATTGGCGCACATGTGGGGTCGGTGACCTATAAACTGGCGTCCCTTGCCCGCCGGGGCAGCGTCACGGTGATCGAGGCCAGTCCGACCAAGGCGGCCATGCTGCGCAAACGCTTTCCCGACCATACGGTTCACGAGGTCGCGGTCAGCGATACCGCGGGTCAGGTCACATTTTTTGAAAACGCCGACGCGCCCGGTTATTCATCGCTCACCAACCGCTCTGTTCGCGGTGCGGTGACCGAAATCAACGTGAAATCCGTGCGTCTGGACGATTTGTTTCCGGACACAGATTTCGATTTTATCAAGATCGATGTCGAAGGTCACGAATTTGCGGCGCTTTCGGCCGCGTCAGGGATGATCGCGCGCTGTCATCCGATCATTCTGTTCGAGGCGGGCGCCCATGATGATGTTGATATTTCACCGGAAAGTTACATCAAATTGTTTCGCCTTCTGACGGAAACGTTCGATTACGACGTGCGCGCCGTGTTCGATGTGTATTATGGGCGCGCGCCGATTGATCTGACGGCGTTTGTGTCCTATCGCACCTATCCGTTTCTGGCGTTCAACTATATTGCCCAACCCAAGGCCGTGCAACAATGACGTTTGCCGCCGCTATACGGGTATGTTTACGCAAATATGCCACCTTCAAAGGCCGTGCGCCGCGGTCGGAATATTGGTGGTTCATCCTGTTTGTCGTGTTGGGCATTGTCGTGCTGGGTGTGATTGACATGGCGCTGTTTGGCACATCAATGATCGAAACCGACGACGGCATGATTGTGGCCGAATCCAACGGTCCGCTGGCCCAGGTGTTTAATCTGGCGATGGTCATCCCCATGTTATCAGTTGGTTGGCGGCGGATGCACGACACCGGGCGCAGTGGTCTGTACCTGCTGTATCCGCTGATCGTGACGGTGGGTTTGGGAACGGCTATGGCATTTTTTGGTGGCATCGGCGCACTAAACGGTGGCCCCGGCGAAGGGCTCGCCCTGCTCATCCTGTTTCCCGCGCTGATCATTCTCTCGATTTCTCCGTTGCTCGTGCTTTGGTGGCTGACCCGACCCAGCCAGCCGGGCGCCAATCCCTACGGTCCCAATCCTCATGAGGTGTTAAAATGACCGACCAGTCCCCCAATGACCTGTTTCATGCCTCAAGCTTCATGCAAGGGCACAATGCCGAGTACCTTGAACAGTTGTATGCGCGCTATGCCAATGATCCGTCTGCGGTTGATGAAAGCTGGCAAGTGTTCTTCAACGCCCTTGGCGACGCCCCCGCCGATGCCAAGGCCGAAGCGGCAGGCCCGTCCTGGGCGCGCACCGATTGGCCACCACAACCAAGTGATGAACTGACCGCCGCATTGGACGGACAATGGCCGATGGCCGCCGCCGAACCCAAGGCCGCCGCGCAAAAAATCGCAGCCAAAGCCGAAGAAAAGGGCATCAAGGTCAGCGATGATGCAATCAAACGTGCCGTTCTGGACAGTATCCGCGCGCTGATGATGATCCGGGCCTACCGGATCCGGGGCCATTTGGCCGCCGATCTTGATCCGTTGGACATGCGCGATGAAACCCCCCACCCCGAGCTTGAGCCCGCATCCTATGGGTTCAAGGAAAGCGATATGGATCGGCCGATTTTCATCGACAATGTGCTGGGGCTGGAAATTGCCACCATGCGCCAGATTGTTGATATCGTGCGCCGCACCTATTGCGGCACATTCGCCCTGCAATACATGCATATTTCCGACCCCGAACAGGCATCGTGGTTGAAAGAGCGGATCGAGGGGTATGGCAAGGAAATCGCCTTTACCCGCGAAGGCCGCAAAGCGATCCTGAACAAACTGGTCGAGGCCGAAGGGTTCGAAAAGTTTCTTCATGTCAAATACATGGGCACCAAACGGTTTGGGCTGGATGGTGGTGAATCGCTGATTCCCGCAATGGAACAGATCATCAAACGCGGTGGCAATCTGGGCGTGCGCGATATTATCGTGGGCATGCCGCACCGGGGCCGTCTTTCGGTGCTGGCCAATGTGATGCAGAAACCTTACCGCGCGATTTTCAACGAATTTCAGGGCGGCAGCTTCAAACCCGAAGATGTCGATGGATCGGGCGATGTGAAATATCACCTTGGCGCCAGTTCCGACCGCGAATTTGACGGCAATTCGGTCCACCTGTCGCTGACGGCAAACCCCAGCCACCTTGAGGCGGTGAACCCGGTTGTGTTGGGCAAGGCCCGCGCCAAACAGGATCAGCTGGGCGATGAAGATCGCACACAGGTTCTGCCGATCCTGTTGCACGGCGATGCGGCCTTTGCCGGTCAGGGCGTCGTGGCCGAATGTTTCGCGCTGTCGGGCCTGCGCGGGCACCGCACGGGCGGGACTATCCATATCGTGGTGAACAACCAGATCGGGTTTACCACGGCACCGCATTTTTCACGTTCGTCCCCCTATCCCACCGACAATGCGCTGGTGGTGGAAGCACCGATTTTCCATGTGAATGGTGACGATCCCGAGGCAGTGGTCCACGCCGCCAAGGTGGCCACGGAATTTCGTCAGAAATTCCACAAGGACGTGGTGATCGACATTTTCTGTTATCGCCGGTTTGGCCACAATGAGGGCGATGAACCGATGTTCACCAACCCTCAGATGTACCAGAAGATCAAAAAACAAAAAACCACGCTGACCCTGTACACCGACCGGCTGATCCGCGACGGGCTGATTCCCGAGGGCGAGATTGAAGACGCAAAGGCCGAATTTCAGGCGTATTTGAACCAGGAATTCGAAGCAGGCAAAGAGTTTCGCCCCAACAAGGCCGATTGGCTGGATGGTCGTTGGTCGCATCTGGACAAGCAAGGCAGCAAATATCAGCGGGGTAAAACCGCGATCAAAAAGGAAACCTTTGATGAAATCGGCCGCGCGCTGACGCAATCGCCCAAGGATTTCACCACCCACAAAACCATCGACCGCCTGCTTGAAGCGAAAAAGCAGATGTTCGAAACCGGCGAAGGCTTTGATTGGGCCACAGCCGAGGCTTTGGCCTTTGGATCACTTCTGACCGAAGGGTATCCCGTACGCCTGTCGGGCCAGGACAGCACGCGCGGCACGTTTTCCCAACGCCATTCCGGGCTGGTCGATCAAAAAACCGAAGACCGGTATTACCCCCTGAACAACATTCGCGAGGGGCAGGCCAATTTCGAAGCCATCGATTCCATGCTGTCGGAATACGCGGTGCTGGGGTTTGAATATGGCTATTCCCTGGCCGAACCAAATGCGCTGACCCTGTGGGAGGCGCAGTTTGGCGATTTCGCAAACGGCGCGCAGATCATGTTTGATCAGTTCATATCGTCGGGCGAATCCAAATGGTTGCGGATGTCGGGCCTGGTGTGTCTGTTGCCCCACGGATATGAGGGGCAAGGGCCCGAACACTCATCCGCACGGCTGGAACGGTTTTTGCAGATGTGCGGTCAGGACAACTGGATCGTGGCCAACTGCACCACGCCGGCCAACTATTTCCACATTCTGCGCCGCCAATTGCACCGCAGCTATCGCAAACCGCTGATCCTGATGACGCCGAAATCTCTGTTGCGCCATAAGCTGGCGGTCAACAAGGCCGAAGATTTTCAGACCGGCAGCAGCTTTCACCGGGTGCTTTGGGATGATGCGCAATATGGCAATTCGGAACTGACCCTGAAACCCGACGCCGAAATCGAACGCGTCATCATGTGTTCGGGCAAGGTGTATTACGATCTGTTGGAAAAACGCGACGCCGAGGGATTGGACAACACCTATATCCTGCGGGTTGAACAGTTTTACCCGTTCCCGGCCAAATCCATGGTGACCGAACTGGAACGGTTCAAGAATGCCCATATGATCTGGTGCCAGGAAGAACCGAAAAACCAAGGCGGCTGGACGTTTATCGAACCGAACATCGAATGGGTTCTGTCGCGGATCAAAGCCAAAGAAACCCGCCCCGAATATGTCGGGCGCGCCACCTCAGCCTCGCCCGCGACGGGCCTGGCCTCTCAGCACAAAGCACAACAAGCCGCGCTGGTGAATGCAGCACTTGGCCTGGAAGGATAAGATTATGACCACTGAAGTTCGTGTTCCCACCCTGGGCGAATCCGTATCCGAAGCCACCGTCGCCACCTGGTTCAAGAAACCCGGCGATAGCGTGGCGGTGGATGAAATGCTGTGCGAATTGGAAACCGACAAGGTCACCGTCGAGGTGCCATCGCCCGTGGCGGGCAAACTGGCCGAACTGGTTGCGGCCGAAGGTGACACCGTTGGGGTTGACGCCCTGTTGGCAACGATTGCCGAAGAGGGCAACGCCGGACCCGAAGAAACCAAGCCGCGCGCCGAACCTGACCCCAAGCCCGCCAAAGAGGAAGCAGCACAAACCGTTGACATCATGGTGCCCACGCTGGGCGAATCCGTGACCGAGGCCACTGTTTCGACCTGGTTCAAGAAATCGGGCGACACGGTGCAAGCCGATGAAATGCTGTGCGAACTGGAAACCGACAAGGTATCGGTCGAGGTGCCCGCCCCCGCCGCCGGTGTATTGGGTGAAATCCTGGCCAAAGAAGGCGACACGGTACAGGCCAACGGCAAATTGGCCGTCATGACCCGGGGCGGCGAAGGCCAGGCCCATTCGGCCGATGAAGGCACCCCCGAAACCACCGAAAAGCCCGGTGGTATGGGCGGTAAAGACGTGGAAGACGCCCCATCAGCCAAGAAGATGATGGCGGAAAAAGGTGTATCGCGCGACGCGGTCACCGGTTCAGGGAAAGATGGCCGGGTGATGAAAGAAGATGTGATGAAAGCCCTGGCAGGCACGGCCCCGTCTGCTGCGCAGAACGCGCCCGCCCAGCCTGCCCAACAGCGCGCCCCTGTCGCCGCGAAGGATGCCGACCGCGAAGAACGGGTCAAGATGACGCGCCTGCGCCAAACCATCGCCAAGCGGTTGAAAGACAGTCAGAACACCGCGGCCATGCTGACCACCTACAACGAGGTGGACATGACCGAGGTGATGGCGCTTCGCAATGAATACAAAGACCTGTTCCTCAAGAAGCACGGTGTGAAACTGGGCTTCATGTCGTTTTTCACCAAGGCCTGTGTGCATGCGTTGAGTGAAGTGCCCGAAGTGAATGCCGAAATTGACGGCACCGATGTGGTATACAAAAACTTTGTCCACATGGGCATCGCGGCGGGCACCCCCAGTGGCCTTGTCGTACCGGTGATCCGCGACGCCGATGCCATGTCATTCGCCACGATCGAAAAATCCATCGCCGAAATGGGCGCCAAGGCCCGCGATGGCAAACTGTCGATGGCCGAAATGCAGGGCGGTACGTTCACCATTTCCAACGGCGGCGTCTATGGGTCGTTGATGTCTTCCCCCATCCTGAACCCGCCGCAATCGGGCATTTTGGGGATGCACAAAATCCAAGACCGCCCAATGGCGATCAACGGTCAGGTTGTCATCCGCCCGATGATGTATCTGGCGCTGAGCTATGATCACCGCATTGTCGATGGCAAGGGGGCTGTGACGTTCCTTGTGCGGGTGAAAGAAGCGCTGGAAGATCCGCGTCGGTTGTTGATGGATTTGTAAACCAAATGCATATCGGCGCATCCTACTCCTCCGCTGAGCATTGCTTGCGCTTTGCGGCTTGGGCTGCAGCGCGCGCGTCGTCGCGGGGGGTGAAGGGGTTAACAAACGCCACTGTGCGAGAGCTAATCTCGCATCATCCCGCGCTGGCAGTTGCGACACAGTTCAACGGACTGCCAGAAGCGGGAGATTTTGATCGTTGGCATCTCAACATAAGGCGCGATTTAGTCGCCACTACAAAACTGAATGGAGATGTCATGTTAACACATGGGTTAGCGGCCAAGATCATCAACGTATTCTTGAAGGCGATTTATTTATCGCACTTTGGAAATGAAAAGGATCCAATGCAAAGATCGAAACTCAACGCAATCCACCCGCCCGTGGATCGGCTTTTGCTCGGGGCCCTAGGCAAAGCGTACGGCACCCATGGGGCAGCTTGGCGACATCTCGAACACCAAGGATGGAAATCTTTTGCTGAAACGGACTACCAAACTGCCATAGATGGAATCCGTCAAATCACGGCGGGAAGATTGTGGCGTATCGAGCAGCACTGGAACCCAGATCCATGACCCCAGAACTCACCGTCCTCACCCTTTCCGCCCTGCTGCAAGTGGTTCAATTCGTGCTCTATTCGGTTGCGGCCAACCGGCAGGTCGGGCCGGACGTTGCCGCAGGCCCGCGTGATGAAAAGATCGAACTGACCGGCACGGCGGGTCGGTTGCAGCGTGCCATGAACAACCATTTCGAGGGGCTGATCCTGTTCACCATCGCGGTGGTGGTCATCACTCTGTCGAACCAATCCACAACCGTCACGCAATACTGCGCCTATGCCTATCTGGCCGCGCGCATTCTTTATATTCCGGCCTACACCCAAGCCTGGACGCCGGGGCGCAGCGTGATCTGGATCGTCGGCTTTGCCGCCACGGTCATCATGCTGATCGCCGCATTGATTTGAAACTGTACGATTCAGGCGCGATCTTGTAAAAAACATACAATTTCGCCCCAAAAGGAGACTGAAATGAGCTATGATGTCATCGTAATCGGGTCCGGCCCCGGCGGATATGTCTGCGCCATTCGTTGCGCCCAGCTGGGCCTGAAAACCGCCTGTGTCGAGGGGCGTGAAACCCTGGGCGGCACCTGTCTGAACGTCGGCTGTATCCCGTCCAAGGCGCTGCTTCACGCGACCCATATGTTGCACGAGGCCGAGCATAATTTCGCCGCCATGGGGCTGAAGGGCAAATCGCCCAGCGTGGACTGGCCACAGATGCAGAAATACAAGGAAGAAACCATCGCCGCCAACACCAAGGGCATCGAATTTCTGTTCAAAAAGAACAAGGTAGACTGGATCAAGGGCTGGGCCAGCATCCCCGAGGCAGGCAAGGTCAAGGTCGGCGATGATATCCACGAGACGAAGAATATCGTCATCGCATCCGGGTCCGAAGTGGCCACTCTGCCCGGTGTCGAGGTTGATGAAAAAATCGTCGTGTCCTCCACCGGTGCGCTGACGCTCAACAAGATCCCCAAAACGCTTACCGTGATCGGCGCAGGCGTGATCGGTCTGGAAATGGGCAGCGTCTATGCGCGTTTGGGCGCCGAGGTCACGGTGATCGAATACCTTGATGCCATCACCCCCGGCATGGACAGCGAGGTGCAGAAATCCTTCAAGAGGTTACTGGAAAAACAGGGCCTCAAATTCGTCATGGGTGCGGCGGTTCAGGGCGTCAGCGCAACCAAGTCCAAGGCCAAAACCACCTATAAACTGCGCAAGGACGACAGCGAACACACGCTCGAATCCGATATCGTGCTGCTGGCCACGGGGCGCAAACCATTCACCGATGGTCTGGGCCTTGACGCGCTCAACATCGCCACCACAAAACGCGGCCAGATCGAAACCGATGCCCATTGGGCCACCAACATTTCCGGCATTTACGCCATTGGCGACGCAATCGAGGGCCCGATGTTGGCCCACAAGGCCGAAGACGAAGGCATGGCCGTGGCCGAAACCATCGCCGGGAAACAGGGGCATGTGAATTACGGCGTGATCCCCAGCGTGATTTACACCCACCCCGAAGTTTCCACAGTCGGCCAAACCGAAGAGCAACTGAAAGAAGCCGGCAGAGCATACAAGGTTGGAAAATTCTCGTTCATGGGCAATGGCCGCGCCAAGGCAAATTTCGCCGCTGACGGGTTTGTGAAATTACTCGCCGACAAGGAAACCGATCGGATTTTGGGCGCCCATATCATTGGGCCGATGGCGGGCGATCTGATCCACGAAATCTGCGTCGCCATGGAATTCGGTGCCTCAGCACAGGATCTCGCACTCACCTGTCACGCCCACCCCACCTATTCCGAGGCCGTGCGCGAGGCGGCGTTGGCCTGTGGAGACGGCGCAATCCATGCCTGACGCCAAATTTCCGTTGTAAAAATATCCTCGGGGGGAATTGCCGCAGGCAAGGGGGGCAGACAGCCCCCCACCTACGCCAGCAAAAGGCGCAGCCCCTGTGTCACATCGGTGCGTACCGCCAGGCGCAGGCCAGGTTCATCCCCTGCACGCAGGGCGGCAACGATCAACCTGTGCCCCTGGGGCACCTCTGTGCGGCGCAGACGGCCATATAACTTGCGCATCGTTGGCCCCAGTTGCAGCCAGACCGTTTCGCACATGGCCAGCATGGCGGGGGCCTGGGCGCGCAAATACAGGGTGCGGTGAAATTCCAGGTTCACCCGAATATACCCCACGGCATCGTGACGGGCGATCACCTCGGCCATGGTGCCGTTGATGACCTGTAATCGGTCGATCAACGCGATATGCGCGCGGGGCAAGGCGCGGCTGGCCAGTTCAACCTCCAACAATGCACGCAGCGCGCTTAATTCTTCTATCCGCTCATTGGTGGGTTCGGGGGTTGAAACCCGTCCCGATGACGAAAGCGTCAGCGCGCCTTCGGCCACCAAACGGCGCACCGCCTCGCGCGCCGGGGTCATTGATACGTCAAATGTCTTGCCGATACCGCGCAGCGTCATCGCCTGGCCCGGGGGCAGTTCACCATGCATGATCTGGCTGCGCAGGCTGCGGTACACCCTGTCATGGGCGGCCAATGTCGGGTCCGAGGGGCGGGCAGGCACGATCACGGGCGAAAATTCCAACGGTGCAGGCTGGCCCCCTCACGGCGCAGCCAACCGCGCGGCGTGGCGTAATCGGGCATCAGATCAGCGACCACAGCCCAGAACGCGGGCGAATGATCCATATGGGCCAGATGCGCCACCTCATGGGCCGCGACATAGTCCAACACCTCAGGCGGCGCCAGGACCAGGCGCCAAGAATACATCAGATCCCCCGCCGACGAACAAGATCCCCAGCGTGACCGCGTATCGCGCAAGGTGATCCGCCCATAAGACCGCCCCAACATTGCGCAGTAGCGATCCGACGCCGCACTCAGCGCGGCACGGGCTGCCTGTTTCACATAGGCCTCAACCTTTGGCCCGACGGTGCCCGGCGGCACCTCCAGACGCGCCCCCACAACCCGGGGCGCACGCCCTGCCCCCACCGCAACCTGCAACATCTGCCCGGCCACCGGAACGCGCGCGCCCAAAGTCACATCAACCGTTTCGGGCTGACGCGACAATTGCTGGCGAATCCAGTCTTCTTTCTGGCGGGCAAATCCCATCGCCTCGGCCTCGGTGCCCCGGCGCGGCAAGGTCAGCGTGACCCGCCCGTCCAACCCCGACACACGCAGCGAAATACGCCGGGCGCGGGGCGAGCGGCGCAAGGTAATATCGATCGGGGGGTTGCCGGGCAGCACCGCCTGGGCCATATCCATGTTTCCTCTGCTGACAGGGTTGGCGCAGTCTATCGCGCGCGCCACCGGAACGGCCAGTGCAAAAGCGGGCTTTGACACGGCGTGACACCTGTGGCATGGGACAGCAAATTTATATCATCGATGGTACAGGAAAGGGGATCTTATGCCCAAGGAAGAATGGGGCACCAAACGTGTATGCCCAACCACCGGCAAACGGTTTTACGACCTGGGCAAATCGCCCATCGTCAGCCCCTATACCGGTGAAGTCGTCGTGCTGGACACGGGCAAAGGCTCGCGCACCATGCTGGCCGACAAGGCCGACAAGGCCAGCGCAAAAGACGATGACGTGAACGATGACGCCGATGTCGTATTGGACGATGATGACGACACCGATGTGGATCTGGGCGATGACGTTCTGGAAGACGATGACGACGATGATGATGTCTCGCTGGACGAAATCGCCGACGTCCCCGTAGAGGACGATTCCTGAACCAAAAAATAGATGCGGGGTGGATGCTTTTTTCGCTTGAACTGCCCCGCTTCATCCCATAGACCGCGCCTTGTGATCGCAAGCGGTCACAACGGGGCCTTAGCTCAGCTGGGAGAGCGCCTGCATGGCATGCAGGAGGTCAGCGGTTCGATCCCGCTAGGCTCCACCATTTCCTTTTTAAGACGCGCCGGTTAGATTCCTATTTTTTGTTACCCGTGGAATCGACTGTTATCGTACCCTCGCGGGCTCACTTCCATGATCTGGCACAGACGATCAACCGGCAGCATGTCCGCGTTCTTTTCAATGAAAGCAAACCTCATTTGCTTCGCTCCGCAAAGAACTGGGTGGCCTTTTTTAACACTTCCCTCTCCTCCCGAAGCAAGCGGTTCTCTTTCCGCAGCTCGGCGACCTCGCGTTCAAGATCAGACTGGGCTGTAGGTTTCTCAGGATTGCGCCGATCCTGCTGGATCCAACGGCTTAACGTCGAGAAGCCGATGCCAAAATCGGCGGCTACCTGCTTACGCGGCAGCCCGCTGGTTAACGCGACACGCACTGCCTCAGCGCGGAATTCCAGGGTAGGGTTCGATGCCATCGATGTCTCTCCTTTGTGGCAAAATACCAAGTCAAAGGAGCGGAACAAATCCGCGACAGGTCCAGGGCGTGTCGGCTGGTCGGTGTCGATCCCAAGACAGTCCGGCGAGAACGCCCGCCAGACAGTGTCGATATCCGCAAAAAGATGCAGGAGATCGCTGGCAAGCGACGCCGGTTCGGCTACCGCCGGATCGGTGTCCTGCTGGAACGCAAGGGGATGATCATGAACCACAAGAAGCTGTATCGTATCTACCGCGAGGAAGGGTTGTCGGTAAAACGGCGCCGCGGCCGGAAACGGGCACGCGGAACAAGGACACCTATGCCGGTTGCCGCGCATCGGGGCGCGCGCTGGTCACCACCATCAACCCAGCGACGGAAGAACAGCTGGAAACCTACACCCTCATGACCAACGAAGAGGCGCGCGACGCTGTTCAGGGCTGTCACGATGCGTTTCTCGACTGGCGAAAGCGGTCGGTCAATGACCGCGCCGAGATCATTCGGGCAATCGGAGAAGAGCTGACGAACAGCAAGGAAGACTTTGCCCAACTTATGACCCGCGAGGTTGGCAAGCTGATCGGCGACGGTCGTCAGGAAATCGATTTATGCGCGCAAATCTGCAAGTTTACCGCAGATACCGGCCCCGACGCCTTGGCCGATGAAGAGCGTGAAATCCCTGGCGGAACAGGCATTGTTCATTATGCCCCTATCGGGGTCATCTATGGCATCCAGCCCTGGAATTTCCCGTGTTATCAGGTCGTGCGTTACGCAATTGCCAACCTGATGACCGGCAATGGCGTTCTTTTGAAGCACGCGGAAATTTGCACCGGTTCCGGATTGTTCCTGCGTGACCTGATGGAGCGTGCGGGCCTGCCCAAGAACCTGTTCACCGTTCTGTTGGTCGATCATGACCAATCCGACCTGATCATCGAAAATGATCTGGTGCGCGGTGTAACCCTGACGGGCAGTGACACCGCCGGTCGAACGGTTGCCAAAAAGGCGGCTGAACAGCTCAAGAAAACCGTGCTCGAACTGGGTTCGAACGATGCCTACCTGGTTCTGGACGATGCCGATATTGATACAGCGGTCGAGGCATGCGTTGCCGCGCGAATTTATAACAACGGCCAGACCTGCGTGAACGGGAAACGGTTCATTGTTACGGCAAAGAATTACGACACATTTGTCGAAGGTTACATTGCCAAGATGAAAGCGATCGAGATGGGTGATCCAACGGATGAAAACACCGGTCTCGGGCCCATGTCGCGGGCCGATCTGCGCGACAAGTTGGCAGATCAGGTCAATGAAAGCGTCGAGAAGGGCGCGCGCGCCGTGGTCGGTGGTGAGGTTCCCAACCGCAAGGGTGCTTATTACCCCGCGACCGTTCTGGTTGACGGCAGTGGTCAGCACCTCGTCATAGGCGGCCCTCATCCCGTAGAGCCGCAGCTTCCCCATCGCGTCGATCACGTCTGAGCGTTCCATCCTGTGTTCTCCTCAAGTTGTCATATCGGTTGCAGTCGGCAATTCGCTCGCAGGCCAGCTTCAGCGCATCTGGCGTTGTAATTGTCAGGGGC
>NZ_QAGK01000011.1 GCF_003057885.1 Oceaniglobus ichthyenteri | reverse complement strand
GGCCTGAAAATCGCCAAAATACTTGGTGATCGCCGCGGTCAATGTCGTCTTGCCGTGGTCAACGTGACCAATCGTGCCAATGTTGACGTGCGGTTTGTTACGTTCAAACTTTGCCTTTGCCATGGTGTGGCTCCTTCGTTTTCGTGTGGGTGCGGCGGAGAAAACCCCGCCCTACGGATGGTGGGTAGGGCGGGTTTTACGCCGCCGCCCCGCTTATGCGTATTTGCTTTGGATTTCTTCGCTGATGTTCTGCGGTACCGGTTCGTAGTGGTCGAACTGCATGGTAAAGTTTGCACGGCCCGACGACATTGAACGCAACGTGTTGATATACCCGAACATGTTGGCCAACGGCACGTAACATTCAATCGCGATGGCGTTGCCACGGGAATCCTGCCCCTGAACCTGACCACGACGTGAGGTCAGATCGCCAATGATACCACCGGTATATTCGTCAGGTGTCACCACTTCGACCTTCATGATCGGCTCCAGCAGTTTCGCGCCGGCCTTGCGCAGACCTTCGCGCATACACATGCGCGCCGCGATCTCAAAAGCGAGAACCGAAGAGTCGACATCGTGGTACTTGCCGTCGATCAGCGCGACCTTGAAATCGATAACCGGGAAACCAGCCAAAGGGCCGCTGTCCATAACCGACTTGATGCCTTTTTCCACACCGGGAATATATTCCTTGGGTACGGAGCCACCAACGATCCTGGATTCGAACGAATACCCTTCGCCCGGCTCTGTCGGCATCAGGATCATCTTGACCTCGGCAAACTGACCGGACCCACCCGACTGTTTCTTGTGGGTATAGGTATGCTCAAGCTCGCGACCGATGGTTTCACGATAGGCCACCTGCGGCGCACCGATGTTGGCTTCGACCTTGAATTCACGCTTCAGACGATCAACCAGGATATCGAGGTGAAGTTCGCCCATGCCCTTCATGATGGTCTGACCCGATTCGATATCGGTTTCGACCCGGAATGACGGATCTTCTGCCGCCAGACGCTGAAGGCCCAGTGACATCTTTTCCTGGTCGGCCTTTGTTTTCGGCTCAACCGCGATTTCGATCACCGGATCGGGGAAGGTCATGGTTTCCAGAACAACAGGGTCATTCACGGCACACAATGTATCACCGGTCGTCGTGCCCTTGAGGCCCGCAAGCGCAATAATATCACCGGCCCAAGCTTCGGAAATCTCCTCTTGCTTGTTGGAGTGCATCATCACCATACGGCCGATACGCTCTTTGTTGCCCTTGGTCGAGTTCAACAGTGTGTCGCCCTTGGCCAACTTACCCGAATAAATGCGCGTGAATGTCAGCGTGCCCATGTAGGGGTCGTTCATGATCTTGAACGCCAATCCCGAGAACGGCATGTCATCATCGGCGCGACGCGGGATGTTACGTGTTTCTGTCTCATCACCGGGTTTGAAACCCATGTAATCGACCACGTCTTTGGGCGACGGCAGATAATCGACCACAGCGTTCAACAGTGGCTGCATACCCTTGTTTTTAAAGGCCGACCCACAGGTGACAGGCACGAATGCCATCGACAGCGTGCCCTTGCGGATCAGGGCGCGCAGTGTTGGCACATCAGGCTCTTCACCTTCAAGATATGCTTCCATGGCGGCATCGTCCATTTCGACGGCCAGTTCGATCATCTCATTGCGCATCTCGGCGGCTTTGTCGGCCAGCTCGGGACGAATGTCGCGCTGCTCCCAGGCGGCACCGAGGTCTTCGCCGTTCCAGACCCATTCCTGCATGGTGACCAGATCGATGATGCCTTCCAGTTCGGTTTCAGAACCGATCGGCATCTGAATGGGGCAAGGGCGCGCGCCTGTGCGATCTGCGATCATGTGAACGCAGTTAAAGAAATCGGCGCCGATCTTGTCCATCTTGTTGACGAACACGATGCGCGGAACCTTGTAACGGTCGGCCTGACGCCAAACTGTTTCGGTCTGCGGCTCGACACCGGCGTTGGCGTCCAGAACGGCAATCGCACCATCCAGAACGGCCAGCGAACGCTCAACCTCAATGGTGAAATCCACGTGGCCGGGTGTGTCGATGATGTTCATCCGAAACTTTTTCGAATCAGGCTCGATGCCATTTTCGGTGCGTTCCCAGAATGTGGTGGTCGCGGCCGAGGTGATCGTGATGCCACGCTCTTGCTCTTGCTCCATCCAATCCATGGTCGACGCGCCATCATGGGTTTCACCCAGAACGTGATTCTTGCCGGTATAAAACAGGATACGCTCGGAACAGGTGGTCTTGCCGGCGTCGATATGCGCCATGATCCCGAAGTTACGGTAGCGTTCGAGGGGATAGTCGCGTGCCATGTGGGCTGCTCCTGAAGAGATGTTGTGCGTAGGGCGCGCCCGGATGGCACGCCCGAATATTTTTACCAGCGATAGTGGCTGAACGCCTTGTTGGCGTCGGCCATCTTGTGGGTGTCTTCGCGCTTTTTCACAGCCGAACCGCGGCCGTTGACAGCATCGGCCAACTCACCTGCAAGACGCTCTTCCATGGTGTTTTCGTTGCGCTTTTTGCTTGCGTCGATCAACCAGCGAATCGCCAAGGCCTCGCGGCGCTCGGGGCGCACTTCGACGGGCACCTGATAGGTGGCACCACCCACGCGGCGCGAACGCACCTCAACGGCGGGCTTGATGTTGTCGAGGCACTCATGGAACACTTCGACGGGCGATTTCTTCAACTTGGCTTCGACACGTTCGAAGGCGTTGTAGACGATACGCTCGGCGACGGATTTCTTTCCGTCGACCATCAGGTTGTTCATGAACTTTGTCAGAACGCGATCGCCATATTTGGCGTCGGGCAAAACTTCGCGCTTTTCGGCGGCGTGACGGCGGGACATCTGGTAATCCTCTTATTTCGGGCGCTTGGCGCCATATTTCGAACGGCGCTGCTTACGGTCTTTAACGCCCTGGGTATCCAGAACACCGCGCAGAATGTGATACCGCACACCAGGAAGATCCTTTACGCGGCCGCCACGAATCAGAACAACTGAGTGCTCCTGAAGGTTGTGCGATTCGCCGCCGATATAGCTGATGACCTCAAAACCATTGGTCAGGCGCACCTTGGCAACCTTACGCATGGCCGAGTTCGGCTTTTTCGGTGTGGTGGTGTAGACGCGTGTGCAGACGCCGCGCTTTTGCGGACATCCCTGCAGGTGCATCGATTTTGAGCTTCTTACTTTAGGCTGGCGCGGCTTGCGGATCAGCTGTTGGATCGTTGGCATTCCGGTCTTATCCCCGTGTTGCAACACTTACATGTTCTCGCCCACTAGGGGCCGGTGTGGGGCGCGCGCCCCGGTGAATTCGTCCTGCGCCTTACGCGTCCGCAAAACACAAAAACCGCATTGTTCGCCCTGATGGGGAACACGCGGTGGGTTTCCAGAGGATCGGGCCATTTTGCAGGCCGGATCGTGACCACATCAGTTCTATAAAGGGTATTCCGAAAAGTCGGTACACACCCGATTGGGCGCCGTATATGCCGAGTCTCCGGGGGTGTCAACACCGGGTCGCGCCGCAGAACAAGGTGAAGTGATTTCACAGACGGTAATTACGAAATCCAGCCGGTTTTGGATTGTGCGGGTTACCGGAATCAACCAAAGCAGCGCGTCCGAGCGAAAAAGGCCCCACCGGATTGATGGGGCCTTTCCATTGTTTTGTCAAAAGCGGTGACGATCAGTCGTCGCGGCTTTCCGGGGCCATTGCTGCGTCGCTGCGAAAGACGTCCTGTTCGCCTGTTTCGGCGGGTGCGGCCAATGCGGCGGCGGCTTCCGCCTCTGCCTGGGCCGCTTTCAGCACCTTCAGATCACGATCAGCAGCGACTTTGCGCATCTGCTGAGTCGCGCCGCCAGTCCCGGCCGGGATCAACCGACCAACGATGACGTTTTCCTTCAGTCCGACCAGTTTGTCACGTTTGCCCTGTACCGAAGCCTCGGTCAGAACCCGGGTGGTCTCCTGGAACGACGCCGCCGAGATAAAGCTGCGGGTCTGCAGCGATGCCTTAGTGATGCCAAGAAGGATCGGTTCGCCCGTTGCCGCGCGTCCGCCCTTTTTGGCAGCCTTTTCGTTGGCTTCGTCAAATTCGGCCTTGTCCACGTGTTCGCCCTTGAGCAGCGTGGTTTCACCACTGTCAAGAATTTCCCACTTTTGCAGCATCTGGCGCACGATCACTTCGATATGCTTATCGTTGATCTTCACGCCCTGCAGACGATACACATCCTGCACTTCGTCGATCATGTAATCGGCCAGGGCTTCGACCCCCATAACCGCCAGAATATCGTGCGGTGCCGGGTTGCCATCCATGATGTAATCGCCGCGCTGAATGAAATCGCCCTCAGCCACGGGAATGTGTTTGCCTTTGGGAACCATGTATTCAACCGGGATTCCATCTTCTTCGATGGGAACAATCGCGATCCGGCGCTTGTTCTTGTAATCCTTGCCAAATTTAACATGGCCATCGATTTCGGCGATGATCGCATTGTCTTTTGGACGACGTGCCTCGAACAATTCGGCCACGCGGGGCAGACCACCGGTGATGTCCTTGGTTTTTGCGCCCTCACGGGGAATGCGCGCCACTACGTCACCGGCTTTGATTTCGGACCCCTCTTCGATCGACAGAACCGCATCCACCGACATCGGGTAAACCACAGGGTTGCCCGCATCGTTGCGCATCGGTTCGCCATCTTCACCAACGATGATGATTTCCGGCTTCAACTCGTTCCCCTTGGGGGCCGAGCGCCAGTCGGTAACGATTTTCTGGGTCATGCCGGTGGCATCATCCGTTTCGTCACGCACCGACAGACCGCTGATCAGATCAACGAACTTGGCCGTACCGGGCTTTTCGGCAATGATCGGCAGGGTGTAGGGATCCCATTCGAACAGCTTGTCGCCGCGGGCGATTTTCGCGCCCTCCTTGACGTGAACCGTGGTGCCATAGCCCAGTTTGAAATTGGCGCGTTCCACACCGTTTTCATCGACAATCGCCAGAACCATGTTCCGCCCCATGACGACGAACGACCCAGAATCGTTTTCCAACAGGTTGGCATTGCGGAATTCTGCAACACCTTCTTGGCCCGCTTCCTGGAACGACTGCTGGCCACCTTGGGCCACGCCGCCAATGTGGAACGTGCGCATGGTCAACTGTGTGCCCGGCTCGCCAATTGATTGCGCCGCGATGATACCCACCGCTTCGCCTTGGTTCACCAATGTACCACGGGCCAAATCACGACCGTAACACTGTGCACAGACGCCTTCTTCGGCCTCACAGGTCAACGGCGAGCGCAGGCGTGCCGTTGCCAGACCGCTGGTTTCGATGATGTCGGCCTTGCGTTCGTCGATCAATTCGCCATGGGCCACCATCACCTCGTCAGTGCCCGGGCGGATCAGATCCTCGGCCGCGACACGGCCCAGAACACGTTCGCCCAGGGATGCCACAACTTCACCGTCGTTCACCGCCGCCTTGGCCGTAACCGCACGATCGGTGCCACAATCATGCATACGCACGATGCAATCCTGTGCCACATCCACCAGACGCCGGGTCAGATACCCCGAGTTGGCGGTTTTCAACGCGGTGTCGGAAAGACCCTTACGCGCCCCGTGGGTAGAGTTGAAATACTCCAACACGGTCAGGCCTTCCTTGAAGTTCGAGATGATCGGCGTTTCGATGATTTCGCCATTCGGCTTAGCCATCAAACCGCGCATCCCGCCCAGCTGCTTCATCTGGGTGACCGAGCCACGCGCGCCCGAATGTGCCATCATGTAAACGCTGTTGGGTTCCTTTTCGGCCCCGTTGGCATCACGCCCCGCGGTCGAAATCGTGCTCATCATCGCATCTGTAACCTTGTCGTTACATTTGCTCCAGGCATCGACAACCTTGTTATATTTCTCGCCCTGAGTGATCAGACCGTCCATATATTGCTGTTCGAAATCCTTCACCTGTCCACGGGTTTCATCAACCAGCGGCCATTTGGTGTCGGGCACGACCATGTCATCCTTGCCAAAAGAAATGCCGGCCTTGAACGCCTCGCGGAAGCCAACCGTCATGATCTGATCACAGAAGATAACCGATTCCTTCTGGCCGCAATACCGGTACACGGTATCAATCACCTGCTGCACTTCTTTCTTGCGCAGCAAACGGTTAACCAGACTGAACGGCGCTTTGGCGTTCAATGGCAACAACGCACCCAGACGGATACGGCCCGGCGTGGTTTCGAAACGCACCAGCATTTCGTTGCCTTCGTCGTCGATCTGCGGCAGGCGGGCCTGAACCCTGGCGTGCAGATGCACCTCGCCCGCGTCGAGGGCGTGCTGCACCTCGTCCACGTTCGAAAAGATCATGCCTTCGCCCTTCATCCCCTCACGTTCCATCGTGATGTAATAAAGGCCCAGGATCATATCCTGCGACGGCACGATGATCGGCGCACCGTTGGCGGGCGACAACACGTTGTTCGTCGACATCATCAAAACGCGCGCTTCAAGCTGAGCCTCAAGCGACAGTGGCACGTGTACCGCCATCTGGTCACCGTCAAAGTCGGCGTTAAAGGCCGAACAGACCAGCGGATGCAGCTGAATCGCCTTGCCTTCGATAAGGATCGGTTCAAACGCCTGAATGCCCAAACGGTGCAGCGTTGGCGCACGGTTCAACATCACCGGGTGTTCGCGGATCACCTCATCAAGGATATCCCAGACTTCGGGGCGTTCCTTTTCAACCAGCTTTTTGGCCTGTTTGACGGTGCTTGACAGCCCTTTTGCCTCAAGCCGCGAATAGATGAACGGTTTGAACAGCTCCAAAGCCATCTTCTTGGGCAAACCACACTGGTGCAGCTTCAATTCCGGCCCGGTCACGATGACCGAACGGCCCGAGAAATCGACCCGTTTCCCCAAAAGGTTCTGACGGAAACGGCCCTGTTTCCCCTTCAACATGTCCGACAGCGATTTCAGCGGGCGCTTGTTGGCCCCGGTAATCACCCGGCCACGGCGGCCGTTGTCAAACAACGCATCAACAGATTCCTGCAACATACGCTTTTCGTTACGCACGATGATATCGGGCGCGCGCAGTTCGATCAGACGCTTCAGGCGGTTGTTGCGGTTGATCACCCGGCGATACAAATCGTTCAGGTCAGACGTGGCAAACCGGCCCCCATCCAGCGGCACCAGTGGGCGCAATTCTGGCGGAATAACCGGCACAACGGTCAGAATCATCCATTCCGGGCGGTTGCCCGAATCAAGGAAGGATTCGACAATCTTCAAACGCTTGATGATCTTCTTGGGCTTCAATTCGCCGGTGGCTTCTTTCAGCTCTTCGCGCAGACGATCGGCCTCGGATTCAAGGTCAATCATCGACAGCATTTCGCGGATCGCTTCGGCACCGATATTGGCGGTGAACGCGTCCATGCCATAGGCATCTTGGGCGTCCATATACTCTTCTTCGTTCAGCATTTGGCCGAAGGTCAGATCGGTCAGGCCCGGTTCGATCACCACATAGTTTTCAAAATAAAGCACGCGTTCCAGATCACGCAGGGTCATATCCAGCATGAGGCCAATACGCGACGGCAGTGATTTCAAAAACCAGATATGCGCAACCGGGCTGGCCAATTCGATATGGCCCATGCGTTCCCGGCGCACCTTTTGCAGTGTCACTTCGACACCACATTTTTCGCAGACAACGCCGCGATACTTCATCCGCTTGTATTTGCCGCACAGACATTCGTAATCTTTGATCGGGCCAAAGATACGGGCACAGAACAACCCATCGCGTTCGGGTTTGAACGTGCGATAGTTGATGGTTTCTGGCTTTTTAATCTCACCAAAGGACCACGACAAAATCCGCTCGGGCGACGCGAGCGAGATCTTGATCTCGTCAAACGTTTTGGGGGCCGCAAGCGGGTTGAACGGGTTTGCTGTAATTTCCTGGTTCATCTTTTTTCCTTACGAGAAAGGGATATGGGCGCGGAGATGGCAAAGGGGGTGGCGGGGTTTCCCCCGCCGACCGCCGCTATTCCTCATCTTCTTCCGCATCCAGGAGTTCCATGTTCAGGCCGAGGCCACGCACTTCTTTGACCAGCACGTTGAACGATTCCGGCACGCCAGCCTCGAAGTTGTCTTCGCCTTTGACAATGCTTTCATACACTTTGGTCCGGCCGGCCACGTCATCGGATTTCACCGTCAACATTTCCTGCAGGGTGTAAGCGGCGCCATATGCTTCCAACGCCCAAACTTCCATCTCACCAAAACGCTGTCCGCCAAACTGGGCCTTACCGCCAAGGGGCTGCTGGGTGACCAGCGAGTATGGCCCGGTGGAGCGTGCGTGAATTTTGTCATCAACCAGGTGGTGCAGTTTCAGCAGGTATTTGACACCTACCGTCACCTTGCGCGCGAACTCTTCGCCCGTGCGGCCATCAAACAAACGCGACTGGCCCGATGTATCAAATCCGGCGCGGGTCAGGGCGTCGTTCACATCGACCTCTTTCGCGCCGTCGAAAACCGGCGTGGCAATCGGGACACCGCGAGTCACATTGCGGGCGGCATCGACGATCTGTTTTTCGTCCATGTCGTGCAACACTTCGTCATGCACATCCTGACCATAGGCAATCTTCATCGCATCGCGCACCGGAGTCAGATCACCCGAGCGGCGATAGTCACCCAAGGCATCATCGATCTTGATGCCAAGGCCACGCGCCGCCCAACCCATGTGGGTTTCCAGAATCTGACCGACGTTCATCCGTGACGGAACACCCAGAGGGTTCAACACGAAATCGACCGGCGTGCCGTCTTCCAAAAATGGCATGTCTTCTATTGGAACAACCTTGGAAATCACACCTTTGTTGCCGTGGCGCCCGGCCATCTTGTCGCCCGGCTGCAGCTTGCGCTTTACCGCGACGAACACTTTGACCATCTTCATCACGCCCGGTGGCAGATCATCGCCCCGGCGTACCTTTTCGACCTTGTCTTCAAAACGCGCATCCAGCGCCTTTTTCTGAATGTCGAACTGCGCATGCAGGGCTTCAACCTGGGCTGCTTCCTGCTCTTCCGCCAGGGCAAGTTGCCACCACTGACCACGGGTCAGTTGATTATCCAACAGATCGTCGGAAATCATCGTGCCGGGTTTCACGCCACGGGGGCCTTTCACGGCTTCGCGGCCTTCAATCATCCCACGCAGACGGGCATAGATGTTGCGCTCAAGAATTGTCAGCTCGTCGTCCCGGTCACGGGCCAGGCGTTCCACCTCTTCGCGCTCAATCTGCAGGGCGCGTTCGTCTTTTTCGACGCCGTGCCGGTTGAACACCCGCACTTCGACGACAGTACCGAAATCACCCGGCGGCAGACGCAGGGATGTATCACGCACATCGCTGGCCTTTTCGCCAAAGATCGCGCGCAACAGCTTTTCTTCCGGGGTCATCGGGCTTTCGCCTTTGGGTGTGATCTTACCCACCAGAATATCCGCTGGCCCAACCTCGGCCCCGATATAAACGATGCCGGCCTCATCGAGGTTGCGCAACGCTTCTTCGCCCACGTTGGGGATATCACGGGTGATTTCCTCTGGGCCCAGTTTCGTATCGCGCGCCGCCACTTCGAATTCATCGATATGGATCGAGGTGAACACGTCGTCGCGGGTGATCCGCTCGGAAATCAGGATCGAGTCTTCGTAGTTATAGCCGTTCCAGGGCATAAACGCGACAACCACATTTTTGCCCAAGGCCAGTTCACCCATGTCGGTGCTTGGCCCATCGGCAATCACTTCGCCGCCGCGCACATAATCACCGACCTTTACCAAAGGCCGCTGATTGATACAGGTGTTCTGGTTGGACCGCTGGAATTTGCGCAGCCCGTAAATATCGACGCCCGCATCGCCCAATTCCAGATCTTCGGTGGCACGCACCACGATCCGGGTCGCATCGACCTGATCGATGATACCGCCACGGCGCGCCATGATCGCCGCGCCGGAATCCCGCGCCACGACTTCTTCGATCCCGGTGCCGACGAACGGCGCCTCGGCCTGCAACAAAGGCACGGCCTGACGTTGCATGTTCGATCCCATCAGCGCGCGGTTGGCGTCATCGTTTTCAAGGAACGGAATCAGCGATGCCGCAACCGAAACCAACTGTTTCGGCGACACGTCAATCAGATCGACCGATTCGGAGGGGGCCAGCATATAATCGCCCGACTGGCGGGTGCTGACCAATTCGTTGACGAATTTCATATCGTCATCGAGGTTGGCGTTGGCCTGTGCCACGGTGTGGCGCATTTCCTCGGTGGCCGACATATAATGCACTTCGTCAGTCACCTGGCCGTCTTTGACCACGCGGTACGGCGTTTCGATAAAGCCGTATTTGTTGACCCGCGCAAAGGTGGCCAGGCTGTTGATCAGACCAATGTTCGGGCCTTCGGGCGTTTCAATAGGGCACATCCGGCCATAGTGGGTTGGATGCACATCGCGCACCTCAAACCCGGCGCGTTCGCGGGTCAAACCGCCCGGCCCAAGGGCCGACAGGCGGCGCTTGTGCGTGACTTCGGACAGGGGGTTGGTTTGGTCCATGAACTGCGACAGCTGGGACGAGCCGAAGAATTCGCGCACAGCCGCAGCCGCCGGTTTGGCGTTGATCAGATCCTGTGGCATCACCGTGTCGATTTCAACCGAGGACATACGTTCCTTGATCGCACGCTCCATGCGCAGCAGGCCGACGCGATACTGATTTTCCATCAATTCACCGACCGAGCGCACCCGGCGGTTGCCCAAATGGTCGATATCGTCGATATCGCCACGACCATCGCGCAAATCGACCAACGCTTTGATACAGGCAACGATATCTTCACGACGCAAGGTGCGCACCGTGTCTTCGGCATCCAGATCCAGACGCATGTTCATTTTCACCCGGCCAACGGCCGAAAGATCATAACGCTCGCTATCAAAGAACAATGTGTCAAACAGGTTCGACGCCGCCTCGACGGTGGGTGGCTCGCCCGGGCGCATGACGCGATAGATGTCCATGAGCGCGGTATCGCGGCCCATGTTCTTATCAATCGCCATGGTGTTGCGCATGTATGGGCCGTGGTTGACGTTATCGATATCAAGACACGGAATTTCGGTGATGCCAGCCTCAAGCAGCTCATGCAGGGTGCCGCCGGTCACTTCGCCTTCTTTATCAACTTCCCAAGTCAGCTCATCACCGGCCTCGGCATAGATCGCGCCGGTTTCTTCGTTGATGATGTCCTTGGCGACATAGCGGCCCACAATCTGATCAAACGGGATCAGCAGTTCGGTAACCTTGCCCTCGTCGATCAGCTTTTTAACCGCGCGCGGGGTGACTTTTTTGCCGGCTTCGGCGATGATTTCGCCGGTGGCAGCATCCACCAGATCGTGGCCCGGGCGGGTACCGCGTGCACGTTCGGGGAAGAATTTCGTCACCCAGCCTTTGCCACGATCCAGCCGGAAATCGACCGTATCGTAATAGGCATCCATGATCGCCTCCTGGTCCAGACCAAGAGCGTACAACAGGGTTGTCACCGGCAATTTACGGCGGCGGTCAATGCGGCAGAACACGATGTCTTTGGCGTCGAATTCAAAATCCAGCCACGAGCCGCGATAGGGAATGATCCGGCAGGCAAACAGCAATTTGCCCGAGCTGTGGGTTTTGCCCTTGTCATGGTCAAAGAACACACCGGGCGAGCGGTGCATTTGCGACACGATCACGCGTTCGGTGCCGTTGACGATGAATGTACCGTTGTGGGTCATCAAGGGCATGTCGCCCATGAACACGTCTTGTTCCTTGATGTCTTTCACCGATTTGGCGCCGGTGTCTTCATCCACATCGAACACGATCAGACGCAGCGTCACTTTCAGCGGCGCGGCATAGGTCATGTCGCGCTGCTGACATTCCTCAACATCGTATTTCGGCTTTTCCAGCTCGTATTTGACAAATTCCAGAACGGCGGTTTCGTTGAAATCCTTGATCGGGAAAACCGATTGGAACACGCCCTTGATGCCTTCGCCATCCATCGGATCAGGCTGATCGCCCGACCGCAGGAACAGATCATAGGAAGATTTCTGAACCTCGATAAGGTTCGGCATTTCCAGAACTTCACGGATCTTACCGTAATATTTGCGCAAGCGTTTCTGGCCGAGGAATGTTGAAGCCATGTGGCAACACCTTTCTTTTCGCTGGCCGTTCACCGGTGGGCGGCGGTGAAAGGCCCTGACGAAATGCGGGGTTCAGATCCATACCTGGCCGCCTTCCCACAGGCGACCTCCCGATCCTGAACCGCGACTGGGGAAACGCTGTGTCACACAGCCCTTCCCAAGACGCGGGCGGCTGGCCCCGGAAACCTCCGGGACCAGCCATTCATCATTCGTTAAGGCAAAAGCCCATAAATTACTTCAGCTCGATCTCGGCGCCGGCTGCTTCCAGCTTGGCTTTGATGTCTTCGGCTTCGGCTTTGGCAACGCCTTCCTTGACGGGCTTGCCGCCGGCTTCGACCAGATCCTTGGCTTCTTTCAGGCCCAGGCCGGTGATGGCGCGGACTTCCTTGATGACGGCGATCTTCTGGGCGCCAGCGGCCTTCAGGATCACGTCAAATTCGGTCTGCTCTTCAGCAGCCGCACCGCCAGCGTCGCCAGCAGGACCGGCCATCATAACAGCGCCGCCTGCGGCGGGCTCGATGCCGTACTCATCCTTGAGGATGGTTTTCAGTTCTTGTGCTTCGAGAAGGGTCAGACCCACAATCTCTTCTGCCAGTTTCTTCAGATCAGCCATTTTGCTTTCCGTTCTTTCAGATGTGTTCCAACGTGCGTTATTACAACCCCACGCCGATTAACTGTTGCTTTACGCGTCTTCGCGTTCCTCGATCGTGGTGAGGATGCTTGCGATATTGCTTGCTGGCGCGCCAATGGCCCCGGCGATGTTTGCGGCAGGCGCGGCGATGCAACCCACGATGGAGGCAATAAGCTCCTCGCGCGAAGGCATGGCTGCGACGGCTTTGACACCGGCTGGATCCAAGGCCGTTCCACCCATCGACCCGCCCAAAACAACCAGTTTGGGGTTGGTCTTGGCGTAATCGTCAACCACTTTGGCGGCTGCCACAGGGTCTTCGGAATAGGACAGAACGGTCATGCCCGTTAGAAGATCGGCCAACGTGGCGGAGTCACTTCCTTCAAGGGCGATTTTGGCGAGCTTGTTCTTGGCAACACGCACAGATCCGCCTGCTTCGCGCATACGCGCGCGCAGATCCTGCATTTCGGCAACTGTCATACCGGCGTAGTGGGCAACCACAACGACGCCAGAGCTTTCAAAGATTTGGCCGAGTTCCTCGACCACTTTCTCTTTCTGGGCTCTATCCACAGTTTCACTCCAAGTTCTGGCGGGCGAACCCACCGGATGAAGGGTCACCCCCTCGGCTCATGTTCGGCCCCCGTTACCGGCGGCCAAAGTCCTAGATGAACGGGGTAAAGACAAAACCACCCAAGGAAACCTCAGGAAAATTCGACTGTTCCCGTCTATGGCAGGGTATTAAGATCGCGGTTGCGACCACCCACCGTCTTGGACGAAGAACGGGGGTGCCGAATCTCGGACCCCCGTGAGAAGCCTCAATAAGGGGATGTGGCGACATTGCCAACCCCAGTTGCGCAATTATCTTGGGTCAACCCGATGAAAAAGGCCCGCCGCATCGCTGCGCCGGGCCATTTGTCGTGTTCGCACAGGTTTGGCGCGGGGTCGCGCCAAATCCGGGCTTAGTTTCCGGTGGCGTTGGCCACATCCAAAGTCACACCAGGGCCCATGGAAGAGGTCAGATTGACACCCTTCATATATGTGCCCTTGGCGCCTGTCGGTTTGGCTTTGCTTACGGCGTTTACAAACGCGCGCACGTTTTCCACCAACTGGGCTTCGTCGAACGATGCCTTGCCAACACCGGCATGAACCACACCGGCCTTTTCGGCCTTGAACTGAACCTGGCCGCCTTTGGCCGATTCAACCGCTTCCTTGACATCCATGGTCACGGTGCCGATTTTCGGGTTCGGCATCAGGTTGCGGGGGCCAAGGATTTTGCCCAAACGGCCAACGATCGGCATCATGTCAGGTGTCGCGATGCAACGGTCAAAGTTGATATTGCCGGCCTGAACCTGCTCCATCAAATCTTCGGCACCGACGACGTCGGCCCCTGCGGCGGTTGCTTCTTCGGCCTTGGCGCCGCGCGCGAACACTGCAACGCGCACGGTTTTACCGGTACCGTTGGGCAGGTTCACCGTGCCGCGCACCATTTGGTCCGCGTGGCGCGGATCAACACCCAGGTTCAGAGAAATTTCGATGGTTTCATCGAATTTCGCTGTGGCGTTGGCTTTTACCAGCTTGACCGCGTCTTCGACGGTCAGATTGGATTTGCCAGCAAAGGCGGCGCGGGCGGCGGTGGTGCGTTTTCCGTGTTTTGCCATCTTACTTCACCTCGATGCCCATAGAGTTGGCCGAGCCAACAATGATTTTCATGGCGGATTCAACATCCGTCGCGCTCAGATCCTTCATCTTCGCTTCGGCGATTTCGCGCACCTGCTTGACCGTCACGGTGGCCACGGTGTTACGACCGGGAAGAGGCGAACCCTGAGGGCGATTCCGCTTGCCCTGTGGCTTCAGGCCGGCCGCTTTTTTCAGGTAATAAGCCGCAGGAGGCGACTTGATTTCCATCGTAAAGGATTTGTCCTGATAATAGGTGATGATCGTCGGGCAAGGCGCACCGGCTTCCATCTCCTGGGTCTTGGCGTTGAACGCCTTGCAGAATTCCATGATGTTGATGCCGCGCTGGCCCAATGCGGGGCCGACGGGTGGCGATGGGTTGGCTTTGCCAGCCGGGATTTGCAGCTTGAGACTGCCGACTTTCTTCTTGGCCATGGGGCCTTCTCCTTACAACGGTTTTTGGGCGCGCCCGCAAACCTTGGGTTGTCGTGGTCCGGTCAGGGGCCGCGGCCCCGCGCCTTCCACGCTTAGATTTCTTTCGAAACCTGGGTAAATTCCAATTCAACCGGGGTGGCCCGGCCAAAAATCGAAACAGTAACTTTCAGGCGCTGATGTTCGTCATCAACACTGTCGACCATGCCTTCGAACCCTTCGAACGGCCCATCGGCAACCTTGACCTTTTCGCCAATGTCGAACGAGATCAAAGTGCGCGGTGCATTCTCATTCTCTTCGACCCGGTTCAGAATCTGGTTCACCTCGGAATCGCGCATCGGCATCGGGCGGCCTTGGGGGCCAAGAAACCCGGTGACACGGTTGATCGAGTTGATCAGATGGTAACCCTGATCCGACATTTCCATGCGCACCAGCACGTAACCGGGCATGAAACGCCGTTCTGTCGGCACTTTTTTGCCGCGCCGCATCTCGATCACCTCTTCGGTGGGCACCAGCACTTCTTCGATTTCGTCTTCCAGACCCTTTTCGATCACCTCGGTGCGGATCTGTTCGGCGATCTTTTTCTCGAAATTCGAGAGCACGCTCACCGAATACCAACGCTTCGCCATAATACCCTCACCTTGCTCATCACGGATCTGCCCCCAATAAAAAACTGGCGCACCCTACGAATCGAGGCACGCCAATTGGGGAGTTCGTGCATCGGTTACCCGCCCTGCCCCGCGATATCAAGGGCAGATAGGCGTTTTCAGCCGAACATCTGCAACAGGCCCTGAAGACCAGTACGGATCAACAGGTCGACAATGAAAAAGAAAATCGCCGTGATCGTGGCCATGATGAACACCATCACTGTCGTTGTGATCACTTCGCGGCGCGTCGGCCACACAACCTTGGCGATTTCGGCGCGCACCTGCTGAAGAAACTGAAACGGGTTGGTCTTGCTGGCCATGCTGATAAATCCTTGTGTTGCGAAGGCATTTGCACGTCCCCGCCCCGATTATCAACCCCCAACAGCGTGTGGGCGCGGTTTCACCTGCCGGGCGTGGCGAAAATTCAGAAGACGCGGGCCGAGGTTGGATCATACAAAAAACACGGCAATCAACCGGGTCAACCCACGAGTATCGGAAAACTGGCAGGGGCTAGGGGACTCGAACCCATGACCCTCGGTTTTGGAGACCGATGCTCTACCAACTGAGCTAAACCCCTGCACTGACCCTGAGGTAAAACCATTCGCCAAGGAAATCAAGGTGGGAATTGCCACGCGAAACCGGGTTTTTCGGGGCGCGCCCGTTTTCAACAGGCAGCGCCGCCCATATTACCGGTCAAACTGCCCTGCCCCGAACCGATCCACCTGCGATCAGCGAAGTTGGCCAATAGCAAAGGTGGGGGTTGTTGTGGCTGTGGCCAAAAATTCCTGCAACGCGCCCGGGTCGGGTTGGTAATCGGTTCTGGTTTGCGCCGCAGCCAGGCCGCCGGTGATGAATAGCGAATCAAGGTCTTCGCCCATGGCGCCCTGAATATCGGTATTGATTCCATCCCCGATACACAGAATGCGGCGGTCCGGAATATCCTTTCCCAGTTCGATCATCCGACGCCGGGCCAGATCGTAAACACCGGGGTGGGGTTTGCCATACATCAGGGTTTCGCCGCCCATTTCGCGATAAAGCGCCGCCAGGGCCCCGGCGCACCACTCACGGGTATCGCCGCGGTCCACCACCACATCGGGGTTGGCGCACAGCATCGGCAAACCGCGGGCGATGGCGTGCAGAAACGTCGGCCGCATCACCGCCGGATCGGCGAACGAATCAAACGGGCTGGTGCATAGAATGCCGGTGGCGTCGTCAAGTTCGGTGCGCTGAATGGTGATCGGATCATCGACAATCCTGATCGGATCAAAAAAGATTTCGTCATGGGGTTGGCCGATGAAATAGACCTTGTCGCCGATGGCCCCCTGAAACATCGCCATGCGCGCGCTGTCGCCCGAGGTTGCGATGCTGTCCCAACAATCGCGCGGGGTTTGAAAACGGGCAAGCTGCGCCTCGACGCTGGCACGCTGGCGTGGCGCATTGGTCAGCAAAATCACCGTGCCACCATCGGATTTAAACGCCCGCAGCGCCGCAACCGCGGCATCATGGGCCTTTATGCCGTTGTGCAAACAGCCCCAAAGATCGCAAAATACCGCATCGTAAGAGGCCGAAATATCGGCGAGGGAGTCGATGATTTTTGTCATGGCTCTTTCATCCCGGAGGCTGCCACCCCCAACGCGCAGGGTGACGGCGATATATAAAAAACGATGGCTCGAGGTTAGCGGTTCGCCATCGCGCTGGCCAGATACGTTGCGCCCCTGGGCCAAGATGGCAATGGGTGGTTGAATGCAAAGACGCGGCAAAGCTTTTGACTTGCGCTTGGCAGACAGCGGCGTTATCCAATACCCGCTGTGCGGGCGTTGTGTAATGGTAAGACCCTTGCCTTCCAAGCAAGAGACGCGGGTTCGATTCCCGCCGCCCGCTCCAAAATCCCTCTTGCCATGGCGAAGCACGATCAAATAAGTCATTGATTTTTAACAGTAAGCCCAAATTTGGTCGCTCAAACACTCCAGTTTTGTCGTGTTTTTGCTACACATCCTGCTACGCATTTTGCACCTTGCCCGTCGTAGGGGGGCTGTGCTGCGATAGTGGTGGCCATGGCAAAACCGATTAAGCCGATCCTGCGCGGCACAACATACCACATCAAGAAGCGCGTTCCTCCGCGATCTTCCAGCATTGAGGACCGCGTGGAAATGTGGGTCAGCCTCAACACAGAAAGCTTGACCGAGGCCACGGCGAAGGCCCAGGGCGTTTGCGATACCATGGTCAGTGCATGGGAGGCGAAGCTGGCGGGAGACACAAAGGATGCCCAGGCCCGGTTCAAGACGGCACGCGATCTGGCGAAGTCACGCGGGTTTCGGTTCCTGCCCATTGACCGGGTTGCCGCCCTGCCCGCCGATCAGCTTCTTGAGCGCATCGAGGCGGTGGGGCGAACCCGCGCCGGTCGTCCTGACCGCTTCGACATGGAGGCAATCCTTGGTGGCGCGGCGCGGCCAAAAATAACCGTCAGTGCAGCGCTCGATCTGTTCTGGACGCTCGCGGAAGAACGCACATGGGGCAAAAGCAAAGACCAGGATCTGGAAGAATGGCCGCAAGAAGACAATCAGGAACTTCATCGACTTGATCAGGGATATTCCACTTGAGGACACCAACGGTGATGACGCGCTTGATTTCAAGAAATGGTGGAAGTGCCGGATACAGAATGAGGGGCTGACCATAAATTCTTCCAATAAATACAAGGGGATGCCTGCAAATTTCCTGAACCCTTGAATGAGCAAAAAAGACTTAACCTATCACTTCCGCTCACTGGCCTTTCGATCCGCGACGATACCGAAGTTACACGCGTCTCTTTTAGTCAAGACTGAATCAAAAGCACCCTGCTGGCGCCGGGGTCGCTGGACGGGCTGAACCTTGAGGCATTTCAGGCATGTCCTGACGGGTTTCCACGATACCGGGATAGCGGGGGTTATCGGGGTTGTTGAATAAGTACCTCCACAACAACATCACCCTGCCAACGCCCGTGCACACCATGTATTGTCTGCACCATTCGTTTGAGGATCGGCTTTTAGCCGCAGGCGTTGACGAGCGGATAAGGCGCGCCCTCATGGGTCACAAGCTGACACACGAGCGATATGGCGACGGGGCGTCTCTTGCGCATCTGCATGAGATTGTGAGTGAGGTGGCGATCTAGGGTGCCTCCATCACACATCTGGAGAAATCTGATCAGTCAGCAACTTAGGCCGCATGGGGTAATTCCCCCATTTTTAATGGGGCTCAGCCGTTGAATTCAGGCGGCTGTTTTCATTTTCATTGCGGGTGTGATGCCGCCGATGCCCATGTTGGGTCGCTCGTTGTTATATGTCCAGAGCCATTCTGTGGCCTGATCCTGTGCCTCCTCAATGGTTTCAAAGATGTATTGGTAAGCCATTCACCTCGAACTACGCGGTTGTAGCGTTCGATATAGGCGTTCTGCTGGGGCTTTCCGGGTTGGATATAGTTGAGCCGTAAGCCTCCGGCGGCGGCCGTCTGATTTCGGGATCGATCCGATGGTAAGTCCGACCTTATGTCCGACTTTATCAACCGCCCTCAAATCGAAGTTCTTTCCGCCGCTGACGGTGATCGCCGCCGGTATTGGCCAGATGATGATAAACTGCGCATTGTGGATGAAAGCTTTATCGGCCACCGCCAGGCGGCAGCCACAGCGCGGCGGCATGGCATTTGCCGGTCGCTGCTGACAACCTGGCGGCGGCAGTACCGAAACGGTGAGCTTGGGTCTTCTCGCCCGGTATCGTTCGCGCCGGTGACCGTGACGAAAGCGCCCGCGCTGCAGACCAATTCAGTCGATCCCTGTCCGCCTCCGGGCTCTCAGGTTGAGATAGCCCCGCCGAACGGGCGCCGGGTCACCGTGCCGGTGGGCGTGGAGTCCGAATCGCTTGCGCGGATCTTGGCAGTGGTGGACGGGCACTGATCGCGCTTCCGGCGGGCGTGAAGGTTGGGTCGCGGGCAGCCCGTCGCCGTGAATGCGCAGCATCAGGGCAACCGTCATCCCCTCCCAGTCATAGGATGTTGACGCGCCAGGCCCAGCCGCCACGCGCCGAACCATATCGTTTTCATCCTCAAAAGCATGAACCCCCTCAGCCAGAGGATCATCATGTCGGCGACAGCAACAGGAATGCCGCCTGCGGGATCGGTGATCAGCATCCAGTCATGGCCGACCAGAGGTTGGATGCGCCGCATCACGCCTTCAGAGGGGCCAGTCCCACACCGGCGGAATAGCGGGAGCAGTTCCATAGGCGACAGCACGACCTTGCCTGCAATGATCTCCGCGCCACAGCAGACAGGCGGAATCCCGCTCAAAATGCGAATCCTGCCCGCATCAGCCCAACCAGCAATGTCAGCGATGTTGCAGCCCCAGCGCGCTGAGGCTTCATGAAGGGTGAAAAACACGCGGGGCGGCAAGGCCATGGCTAAAACCTCCTCAAAATGACCCGAGGATGATCTGAGCTCAAACCGTCTGCAGCCCGCGACGCGACGGCGCAGGGTAATTGTCTGGGTGGAACGACCTGGCGGGCGTTAACGCGCCTCTAGCGGCCGAATTTGTTTTTCCGATAGACCTGTTTTGCTTTTGGTTGAGGACCGCTCTCCCCACACGTGCAACCTGCACGGGTGCTCGATTCGGAGCAAGAGGGTCAAACGGACGAATCTGGGGAAAAAGCAAAGATGAGGTTGGTGGCAGCGTCTGCGACGGCATTGTGGCCATGCACGCGGCTGTTATTTCGGGCCGGAAGCAGACCTTTGCTGTAAGCGCGAAATTTGTGCCCTACAGTAAAAATTGGGCGTAGAATTTCAACAATGGACGCCCGATCAGCTTTTCCAAGATGAGGCGCTGAACCTACCTTAGTTGCTTTCAACTTCAGTGAATTTTTTGGTTTTGGTTTGACTGGCGTAGTTATAGGCTCCCTACAATATTATTATGAGAACAGACATGCCAACGTTTGAGGAGAACTTTGTTTTCGACGGTAGCCCGTTTGAACAGTACGTTGCAGAAAATGAACCCGATATCTTAGATTACGCTGTGGTTCTTCCTTACTTTGAGGTTGCAAAAAGGCGAGCTCTGACACCCTCTACTCATATTTTGTTTGGTGCGCGTGGATCAGGGAAATCAGCAACTCGCCTATCTACGGAGCGAGAGCTTTGGAGGAAACATGCTGATGGAGATGAAGTCCCATTGGTTGTACCGCTCGTCGATTTTTCGAGGCTGTTAGACAACGGTAATGTTGATGACGTGACTTCGGATGAGCTGATCAAAGAACTATCTTTTAGAGTGGTGGAAACACTACTACTTTGGGTTTCCGATCAGGACGACGCCGAAGATATAGTTGAACTATTGGAGCCAGACGAGTTGGCCCTGTTTTTATGTTTGGTGCGGGCGTTCTACCTCTCGGTGCCAGAAGCCAATCGGCGTGTAAGTCAGCGATCTGCAATGACGATTTTAAGGCAAAACTGGAAAAGCCGTACATCGAATTGGGTCAACAGAAAGTGGTCAGTTATTGCTCAGATGGTTGGAAGAGTTTCGTCGGGGTTGGCCGAAAAACATGCCAATACAGGAAGCTTAGAGGCCGAAATTTCAATTCTACTAAGCGAGAATGGTGCAATTCTATCAGGTACGGCCGTGCTCGCGAAATTGGTTGAAATCGCAAGGGTATTCGGGTTTTCAGGTATAGCAGTTTTTGTAGACAAGGTCGACGAGCATCCCAAAACCCAAAGCTCGCCCGAGACGTCTGCCCACTTGATATATCCACTTCTTGCACATGTCCAACTCATGGAGGTTGAAGGGCTTGGGTGGCAGTTTTTCCTTTGGGATCGCATGCGGGATCACTTAACCAGTGGACCGCTTGAAGTTCGGCTGGACAAGCTGGCTTTGAGCGAAGTGTCGTGGACGCCAGAATTTTTACGCGTGATGATCGATACACGGATTAGATTCTTTAGCTCAAATAGACTTAATGGGTTTGCAGACCTCGTTGAAGATGAGGATATGGCGGACGAAAAGATCGGCCAAATACTGGTTTTGGCCGTGAAGTCGCCGAGAGAGATCATTCGCCTACTTGATACCGTTGCGAGAGAGTTTGATGCAACACATGCATTGTCAGACAATCGCCTCTTTATTTCTGAGAACGACTTAGATATTGGAATGGATAAATATGTCTCCGATGTAATTTGGTCGCTATATGACAAAGACATCCTGAGTCAAATATTACGGTTGGATAAGACTACCTTTATTAACAAAGAAGTTCAGCAAGCTTTCAAATTTAGCGCAGGCGGCGCGACAAACCGAATTGTGAAGTGGCAAGACTCTGGGGCAATATCGCTCAACGGTAAGCGCGAAGCAGAGGGCGGAGCGGGTGGGAAGCCGTCAAATGAGTATTCAATTGCAGATCCGCGCATCGAGCGACTTGCAAGCAGACGGCTGTATGATGAGCAAGTCCTAACTGAAGCGTCTATTGATTTACTTCAAGAGCTCTAAGCCGGGCCCCAGTTGTAGTAAGCGCAAATTCATGGAGGCTTAAACCCAACGTCCGCAATAGGCCGAAACCGATTATGACCAGTGCACCACCGGTCAGCTTACATCAACGCCACATCAACCTGCGACTGCGTATTTCGCGCAGGTTTTGCCGGTAAATCCGTGCGAGTGCTGATGCTTGCAAAAGTGAAAATATCGCTCAATCAAAGGCTTGGCAGCTAAGTATTTGTTTTTCGTAAGTTATTGTAATTGTAGAGATTTCGGCTCACAACCTGAAGGTCGTAGGTTCAAATCCTACTCCCGCAATCAAAAAATAGCGCTAAATCAAAAGCTTAAATCCCGACCAAAACAGTCGGGCTTTTGCTTGCGCATTTTGTGTCAACGCTGTGTCAACGTTTGACGAGTCGCACGCGAAAACGATGCGAAACCACCCTTCCGCAACCGTTGAAAACGTCGCCAGCAACTGATAAGTAACTTAGCATGTTGACTTTAGCTCCTTCCCGCGACCCGCGGTCAACTGCGGTTCGCTTATTGTCGTAAATCCCGCGCTCGGGGATACCCGCGTGGCGCGCCCTCAGCCGGCTAGACCACGCGATTGCACGTCTCGCCATCATCGTGGCCGATAGCCTCGGGTCGATCATAGTGCGCGTCTGCCGCAACGGAGTTGGCGTCGGTGGGGCGGGTCATTGCGCCGCCCTCGCAGCATCAACAGATGCCCGCAAAACCGCGTGCATCCTTGAGAGGTGCCCAGGGCCATCGGCGCGAAAAAAATCAACTACGTCTCGGTCAGCACGCCTTAAGACCAGCACCTTCGGCGCCGGGGCCGGGGCCGTCATTCTGCTGGGTAGGAAGTCTGGGTTCACCATGTTATATTTGCTTCACATTTTGCTACGCAATACAGGCGCATACACAATAGCTAATGCGCATTATCGCTGCTAATCAACACTCAATCCGTTCGAGTTCGATTCCCGCCGCCCGCTCCAGCCCTTTCGTATAATTCATCTTGATGCTCTGCGCGCACGCGGCTTCATGCTGCATGCGCAGAAAAATTGCGCGGCAGGTGCGCAAACGCGGCGGGGTATGGGCATTGCCCAACCTCTCAGGTTCGCCAATCGTGGCTTGATGAATGTTCAAGGCAGAAAACGGGTTCAGATTTTTCTTGATTTCTGCACCTGCAAAGTAATATTGTTACCTCATAAAGTCAAAACGTGTCGCTTTATTGCGCGGAGGGGTTTCAATGCTTGATAACATGCCACGGGGAACAATCTGCATTGAAGATCTGGAAGTCGGGATGATGCGGCATCTGACCAAGCAAATCACCGACCGCGACATTGAATTATTTGCCGAGGTCAGTACCGATTATAATCCGGTTCACATGGATGATGATTACGCCCGCGACACCATCTTTGAAGGGCGAATCGCCCATGGCATGCTGACGGCCGGTCTGATCTCGGCGGTGATTGGCGAACAACTGCCGGGGCATGGCACCGTCTATCTGGGGCAATCGTTGAAATTTCTCGCCCCGGTGCGCCCCGGCGATGTGGTGCGCGCCGAAGTATCGGTTCTGGCGATTGATTACGCCAAACGTCGGGTACAGCTTGAAACCAAATGCCTGATTGACGGCAAACCGGTTTTGAAAGGCGAAGCCACGGTTTTGGCCCCCTCGCGCAAGTTCGACTGACCGCTTGCGCCGCCGCGCCTGCCCCGCTATCCGGTGCGCATGCGAATTATCCGTGATTATCAGTTTATTTCACCCCAGGATCGCGGCGCCAGCGTTGCAATCGGGAATTTCGATGGCGTGCATACGGGCCATCGGGCGGTCATTGATATTGCCCGCACCCATGCCACACGGCTCAACCGGCCCTTGGGCATTCTGACGTTCGAACCCCACCCACGGCAGGTGTTTGCCCCCGATGCCCCGCCCTTTCGCCTGATGAACGCCGAGGCAAAGGCAAACCGGCTGGCAAAGCTGGGCATCGAACGATTGTATGAAATCGCCTTTAATCGCGGCCTTGCCGCCCTGACGCCCGATGGGTTTGCGCGTCAGGTGATTGCCGATGGATTGGGCCTGTCCCATGTGGTGGTGGGTGCTGATTTCTGTTTTGGTCAGGGGCGCGCGGGCACCGCCGCCGATCTGCAAACCTATGGCGCTGAAATGGGGTTTGGTGTGACCATTGCGCCATTGCTTCAGGCCGATCAGGGCGCCGTGTCATCAACCCGGATTCGCGAAGCGTTGAGCGCCGGCAAACCCCGTGACGCCGCCGCGATGCTGGGCCATCTGCACCGGATCGAAGGCGCGGTGATTCGTGGCCAGCAACGTGGCCGTGAATTGGGCTATCCCACCGCGAACATGTCGATCGCCGGACTGCACCCGCCTAAATTTGGCGTTTACGCGGTCAAGGTTGATGTTCTGACCGGCTCGCATCAGGGCAGTTATGACGCTGTCAGCTCAATCGGGGTGCGGCCGATGTTTGGCAATAACGAACCCAATATCGAAACCTTCCTGTTCGATTTCAAAGGCGATCTTTATGGTGCCCACCTGTCGGTTGCCCTGGTTGAATATCTGCGCGGCGAAGAGAAATTCGACAGCCTGCAAGCCCTGATCACCCAAATGGACGCCGACAGCGCCCAGGCGCGCGCGATTTTGGCCAATGTCTGACCCGATCAACCGCGATGGCCTGCGTGACCGGTTTTGGGAACGTATCCCCCTGAAAAACATGTCGAAAAAGGAATGGGAGGCCCTGTGCGACGGCTGCGGCAAATGCTGCCTGAACAAGCTTGAGGATGAGGACACCGGCGAAGTCGCCCTGACGCGCGTGGCCTGTCGCCTGTTGGATGGGGAAAGCTGCCATTGTTCGCAATACCCGATCCGCCATCAATTCGTACCCGAATGCATCACCCTGACCCCCGGCAATATCGGCAAGAACGCCTATTGGATGCCGACAACCTGTGCCTATCGCCTGTTGCACGAGGGCAAACAGCTGTTTCATTGGCACCCGCTGATTTCCGGCACGGCGCAGTCGGTTCATGATGCGGGCGTGTCGGTGCAGGGATTCACAATTCCGGAATTCGAAGTGCCCGAAGAAGAATGGGAAAATTATATCATCGAGGAGCCAACCTGATGTTTTTCGCCTCTGATAATGCGGGCCCGGCCCACCCTGCGGTGATGGAGGCATTGACCGCCGCCAATCAGGGGTTTTCTGCGGGATACGGCAATGATGCGATGATGGATCAGGTGCGCGATCAGATCCGCGATCTGTTCGAAGCCCCCGAAGCGGCGGTTTATCTTGTGGGCACGGGCACCGCTGCCAATGCCTTGTTGCTGGGTATCATGGCACAGCCATGGGATACGGTGTTTTGCGCCGATGCCGCCCATGTCGATGTCGATGAATGCGGCGCGCCGGAATTTTACACCGGCGGCGCGAAATTGTCGCAGGTCGCAACGGTTGATGGTAAAATGACACCCGAGGCCCTGAAAGCGGCCATCGCGCAACATCCGCGCGGGGTGGTGCACGGGGTGCAACCCGGCCCACTGACGATTACGCAGCTGACCGAATCCGGCACCTTGCACAGCCTGGCGGAATTATCCGACCTTACCGATGTGGCCCGCGATCACGGACTACCGGTGCATATGGACGGGGCACGGTTTGCCAATGCCATCGCCGCGCTGAATTGCACGCCTGCCGATATGACCTGGCGATTGGGGGTTGATACCCTGTCGTTTGGCGGCACCAAAAATGGATTGCTGGGGGTTGAGGCCGCGGTGATATTCGACCCCGCCAAGGCATGGGAATTTGAACTGCGCCGCAAACGTGGCGCGCATCTGTTTTCAAAACACCGCTATCTCAGCGCGCAAATGCACGCCTATCTGACAGATGATCTGTGGCTGACCATGGCGCGGGCGGCCAACGCGAATGCGGCCCGTTTGGCCGATGGGCTGCGTGCGGCGGGCCTGACGCTGAACTATTCGGTGCCGGGCAACATGATGTTCGTCGATCTGCCCGCACAAACCCATGCCCGTTTGCAAAAAGCCGGGGCTGTATATTTTGCCGATGAAACCGCGGATGGCACATTTCGCGCCCGTCTGGTGTGTGATTGGTCGATTGATCCGACCCTGATTGATCGGTTCATCGCGCTGTTGTAACCAACCCGCCCGCTTACCCCGCCAGATGCGCATCCAGATGGGCCAGCCGATCACCGCCCCAGAACCGCGCATCATCATCGGTAATATAGAATGGTGCGCCAAACACGCCCCGCGCCACTGCCTGTTCGGTATTCGCGGCATAGGTTTCGGCCCCTGCCAACAACCCCGAGTTGGCCAAATCAGGGTCAAACCCCGACGCCGTCAGACAATCGCGAATGACGGTGTCATCGGCAATGTCCAATTCTTCGGCCCAACAGGCGCGGGTGAATGCATGAACCAACGCCCCGACATCGCCGGTGCCCGCCGATTGCGCGGCAATGATCGCATAGGCCGACGGGGCCATGTTGGTGGGCCAATGGGCCGGCTTCAGATTGATCGGCATCTCAAGAAACTGCGCTGACCGCGCCAGATCCATCAGCCGATATTCCTGTCGTGAGATATGGCGATCTTTGGGCGCGGCACCGCCCGTGCGTGCAAAAACCTGCATCATGTCCACCGGTTTATAGGTGATCGTCGCACCGTGGCGCTGTGCGATCTCTTCCAGCCGGGTGCCCGCCAGATAGGTATAGGGCGAAGTTGTTGCAAAGAAATAGTCGATATGTGCCATTTTTCGTCATTCCCAGCCGCCAAAAGGTTTGCGTCACCCTAACCCCATGCTAAGCGGTGTCAACGTCACGATTCCGTCATGGAATGCCACCACGGGAACCCCTCTCATGCCAGCCATATCCGAACCCAAGTTGATCTCGGGCAATGCCAATCGCACTCTTTCAACAGCCATCGCGCGCCGCATGTCGATGCACCGCGGAATGAGCACAAAGTTGCTGGATGCCCGGGTCGAACGGTTCAACGACGCGGAAATCTTTGTCGAAGTGTTCGAGAATGTCCGTGGCGAAGATATGTTCATCATTCAGCCTACATCGAATCCGGCCAATGACAATCTCATGGAGTTGCTGATCATGGCCGACGCGCTGCGCCGGTCTTCGGCAGCGCGCATCACCGCCGTGATCCCCTATTTCGGCTATGCCCGTCAGGATCGCCGCACCAAGGCGCGCACGCCGATCACCGCCAAACTGGTTGCCAACATGATCGTTGAGGCAGGCATCGAACGGGTTCTGACCATGGATCTGCACGCCGCGCAAATTCAGGGGTTCTTTGATATTCCGGTGGATAACCTTTATGCCTCGCCGGTTTTTGCCCTGGATATCAAACATCAGTTCAAGGGCCGGATGGATGAGATGATGATCGTTTCGCCCGATGTGGGCGGCGTGGCCCGGGCCCGCGAATTGGCCCAACGGGTGGGCAGCCCGCTGGCCATCGTCGATAAACGCCGCGAAAAGGCCGGCGAAGTGGCCGAAATGACCGTGATCGGCGATGTGACCGACAAGGTGTGCCTGATTGTCGATGATATCTGCGACACCGCCGGGACATTGTGCAAAGCCGCCGAAGTGTTGATCGAAGCCGGCGCAAAAGAGGTGCACTCCTATATCACCCATGGCGTGCTGTCGGGCCCCGCAGTCGAACGGATCACCGGATCGGTGATGAAATCGCTGGTTATCACCGACAGCATTGAACCCACCGACGCCGTAAAATCCGCCGGCAACATCCGTATCGTGCCCACCGCGCCAATGTTCACCCAGGCGATTCTGAACATCTGGAACGGCACCAGCGTGTCATCCCTGTTTGATCCCGACACACTTGGCCCGATCTATGAAGGCATGTACAACGATTGAGCCTTTGGCCAATCGCGCCAGGATGCCCGCGCCAGTTCAATCAGATACAGCGGCGGCGCGGGTGTTTCCGCAAGATCAGGCCGAAGGCCCGCCGCCGCCCTTGACCAGCCCACCGTCGCGCGCCACGCGATAGCTGCGAAATGCCGCGCCGGTTCCACAGCGCACAATTAACCAGACGGCACCGTTGCCGGGGATCGCGGCGCAATCGCTGATATCCCCCCCGGTATCCTGGGCATAAATCGTGGCATAGGCGGCAATTGCTTCGGTTTCGCTGAGCGCGGCGATATCGCGGCCCAATGAAAACCCCAAGACCCCCGCGCACAGCGACAGCCCGACAATCATCCACAACACCGATTTCGGAAGTGGGATGCCGCCTTGCAAAAATCGCGGGGCGGGGCGCATCAGGCGATCGCGATCATGTGGCACAGGGCCGCGATCCGGGGGCGTATCGTTTTGATGATCATCACACATTCCCTTGACCAAACGCCACGGATTGCCCGGCATTATTCCTTTGGGGCGTTATCATCCTCATCAAACAGAATGCGCTGTGCATCGCCTTCCAGATCCTCAAACTGATCATTCTTCAACGCCCAGACAAACCAGACAAGCCACATCGTGCCCAAAGCCAAAGAAACCGGAACCAGAACGACCAGAATATTCATTTGCGTAACCTCAAAGCGTTCAGAAGCACCGAAATCGAGGATGTGGACATCGCCAGAGCCGCCATCAGCGGGGTGCAAAAGCCAAACAGCGCCAAGGGCACCGCCACCACATTATATATGGCGGCTGTGGCGAAATTTTCAACGATCCGTTTGCGCGCGCGCTTTGCCAGATCCAGCGCATCAGGCAACACCGCCACATCGGGGTTCAGCAACACCATGTCGCTGACCACCCGGGCCACATCCATCGCGCTGGCGGGTGCCATCGACACAAACGCACTGGCCAAGGCGGGCGTATCGTTCAGCCCGTCACCAACCATCAGCACCTTTCGCCCATTGGCCTTGAGCGCGTCAAGCACCGCCACCTTGTCTTCGGGGCGCATGTCTGCGCGCACATCGGCAATGCCGGCACGTGCCGCGATCCGGTCGGCGGCATGGGCGGTATCGCCGGTCAACAGAATGGTTTGCACGCCGGCCGCCTTTAATCCGCGCACGGCCTCGGCCACGCCAAGACGCATGGTTTCGCCCGTCGCCAGGGCCCGCGTGGCCGTGCCGATTTTCAATGTCGGGTTGCCGATGGTATTCAGCCACGCGCCCCGCCCCAAGGCAACCGGCGTGCCATCCCAACTGGCCTGCACGCCATTGCCGCTGATTTCTTCGATATGATCCAGATCGGCGGCAGGCAGATCGCCGGGCAACCCGGCCAACAACCCCCGCGCCACCGGGTGGGACGAGGCCAGCGCCAGCGCCTTGAGCACCGACATTTCATCGCGCGACAGCCCGGTTTGCGCCGCTGCGGCGCCATCGGTCAGGGTGCCGGTTTTATCAAACACCACACAGTCGACCTCGGCCAAACGCTCCAGCGCGGTGGCGTTTTTCAGCAATATCCCCTGACGGAACAACCGGCCCGACGCTGCGGTGCTGACCGCAGGCACCGCCAGCCCAAGGGCGCAGGGGCAGGTGATGATCAACACCGCAATCGCGATATTCAGCGACAGCCGCAAATCACCGCTGTACATCCACCAGCCCAGCAATGCGACCAAGGCCATGATATGCACGACCGGCGCGTAAACCGCCGCCGCACGATCGGCCAGACCCGAATATTTGTTGCGCGCGCTTTCGGCCACTTCGACCATTGCCGCCATGCGCCGCAATGTCGTGTCGGCCCCCACCGCCGTCACCCGCATTTCCAACGTACCGGTCAGGTTGACCTCGCCCGCGACCACGGTATCGCCGACACCGGCCGCCACAGGCGCGCTTTCGCCTGTCACCAACCCACGATCAAGGGTGGTGTGGCCCCGTGTCACGATCCCGTCGGTGGGCACCCGCATTCCGGCGGGAATGTGCAGGATATCGCCCAAGGCAACATCGGCAATCGGCACGGTTTCAACGCCGCGCGCCGTGATCTTGTCGGCGCGCGACGGCTCCAACGCCGCCAATTCGCGCGCCGCCGACCGGGCGGCAATACGCGTGCGGTGATCAAGATAGCGCCCGATCAGCAGGAAAAACGTCAGCGACAGCGCGGCATCGAAATAGGCATGCCGCCCGCTTTGCGCCGTTTCAAAAATCGACATCCCCGTGGCCAGGATCAGGGCCAGGGATATCGGCACCTCCATGTTCAGCCGCCCGGCCTTCAACGCCGACACCGCCGAATCGAAAAACGGCCGCCCGGCATAGGCCACGGCAGGCACGGCAATCACGGCCGAGATCCAGTGGAACATGTCGCGCGTCACCACATCGGCGCCAGACCACACCGAAACCGACAGCAACATCACGTTCATCATTGCAAAGCCTGATACGCCCATGGCGATCAGCAATCTGCGCCCCGTCGGGTCGGTTTCCTGACCCAGGGCCGAGCCGTCAAGCTCCAGTGCGTCATAGCCCGCCGCACGGATTGCCGCCAGGCAGGGCGCGGCACTGACGCCGGGTGCGGTTTCGATCCGCACCCGTTTCAGACCCAGGTTCACCCGCGCCGAAATCACCCCGTCAACATCGGCCAATGCCTGTTCCACCGCGCGCATGCAGGCGGCACAGTGGATCGTGGGCAGCGATATCTGCAATCCCCCTTCGGCCATCGGCGTTGTGTCGGGCATTGTCGCGCAGGCAGGGCAGGCCGTTGTCATTTCAGCACCTTGACGATCACACGCTGTTTGAATTCGGTGCCATCCTCGGCCAGGGCCACCAGACGCAGGTTCCAGTTTCCTTCGCCCAGATCGACATGGGACACAAAGCTTTGGCCATCAAAGGTGAAGTCCGGCGTCACATCCTGTGCCACATTGGTGGCCCGCCCCAACACGGCATAGGTGATATCGGGCTGTGCCACGCCGGTTTCGGTGCCAAAGGTCAGACGCAGGGTGCCGGATTGATCCAGCACCGCCGATACATCCCACCCCAATGCCTCTTGCGCGGCGCGATCACTGTCGAAATTTTGCGACGCAACGTAAGAGTTTTTCACCTCAAGCCCCGGAAATGTCGCCACCGCCTGAAACGCCAGGGTCAGGTTGACCGCGATGATCACGGCAAACATGCTGCACACAATAATCGCCACATGGCGCCCGGTCAGTTCTTTTTGCATCAGTTTGCCCTTCCGTTAAAGGTGGTTTCGCGGCCTGCCCGTTCGCCTGTTACCACATCTTCGACCCAAAGTCGCAGGTCGGTGTGGGCGCGGCTGGCGGCGGGTTCTTCGGGACGCGACGTGATATAAATCCGCTGTTGCAGGGTTTCCTGCGCCGGCACGATCACGGTATCTGCATCGCCTTCGCCCTCAAGCGTGATGGCAAATGTATCATCCGACGTCAGCAGCAGGCGGAATTCCCGGTCTTGTCCGGTCATATTACGCAAACGCAGGGTATAGGCGTTGCGCACGGCCCCATCCGACAGGGTGACATAGGTCGGGTTGCGCACCGGTTCGACGGTCAGGCCGATATCGCTGCGCACGAACAACGCCCAGACAAGGCCGATGCCAATCAATGTCCACAGGAATGTGTAAATAATCGTGCGCGGGCGCAGGATGTGCTTCCATACCGGTTTTGGTTTCCAATCGCCAACACCCGTGGTGATCACCGGGGCGGCCCCGGCATAGGGCGCGTCGGGAATGCGGCCTTCGACGGGCACGGTCACGGATCGGTCATCGGTTGAATCGGTTCCAAGGGGGCGCACCGCCGCCAAATCACCGCGCGCCGTGGGCGGCACATCATCCAGCGCCAGATAATCAATCAAACCACGGGGTTTGCCGATTTTGGCCATGATATCATCACAGGCGTCAATGCACAGCGCACAGGTGATGCATTCCATCTGCTGACCATCACGAATGTCGATGCCCATGGGGCAGACGTTGACGCAGGCCATGCAATCGATGCAATCGCCTACCTGTGCCTCGGGTTCGGGCGGCAGATCGCTTTCGGGTGTGCCATAGGCGGTGGCGGTGCGTGTGGCCGCAGCGGCGCGGGCGCCCTTGCGGTGCTTGCCGCGCGGTTCACCCCGCCAGTCACGGTAGCCAACGGTGAGCGTGCCTTCGTCCATCATCGCGCCCTGAATCCGCGGCCAGGGGCACATATAGATACACACCTGTTCGCGCATGAACCCGCCAAACACAAAGGTCGTGGCCGTCAGAATCGCGATGGTGGCATAGGCGACGCCCGGCGCACCGAAGGTGAACAGATCTTTGGCCAGGGTCGGCGCATCGGCAAAGTAAAACACCCAAGCCCCGCCCGTGGCCACGGCAATCACCAACCAGACCGACCATTTGCTAAGCCGCAGCATCCATTTGCGCGCATCCCATTTGGCGCGGTGCAGACGGATACGGGCGTTGCGGTCACCTTCGATCCAGCGTTCCACCAGAATGAACAGATCAGTCCACACGGTTTGCGGACAGGTATAACCGCACCACACCCGCCCCAAGGCCGAGGTGAACAGGAACAATCCCAGCCCCGCCATGATCAACAGTCCGGCGACGAAATAAAATTCGTGGGGCCAGATTTCGATCCAGAAGAAATAGAACCGCCGCCCCGCCAGATCGACCAAAACAGCCTGATCGGGCAAGGCAGGCCCACGGTCCCAACGGATCCAGGGGGTTAGATAGTAAATGCCAAGGGTGACAATCATGATCCACCATTTGAACTTACGGAAAAATCCGTTGACCCGGCGGGGAAAGATCGGTTCCCGTGCGGCGTAAAGCGATGGGGGGGTATCTGTGGCCATGGTGCGGCTCCGGTTTTATTCGCAATGCTGGTGTAAAGCTGAATTAGGCTGTTGGCCTTGATGCAGATCAACCAAACCGAACCTGTTCGCGGTTTCGGTCGATCCGGCGGCCAAGGCCATGAAAAGCGTTGATCGCATTACATTACACGTCAAATTGGGTATCGTCCTGCAGAATGTCAAAGGGCCCTTCTGACGCAGGGCACCGCCAATCTGCCTGACCCATATGAAAACACCCCCGCCCATCCCCGAGTGCGAACAGGAGGGACCGGCAGAGGTGTGACCAGAGGCGGGGAACTTTGCCTCTGGTGTTCGATTATTCGCCGCCGCCCAACTGGTGAACGTAGGCCGCGACAGCGTTGATTTCGGCATCCGACAGGCGCGGTGTCCACGGCGGCATGATCCCAAAGCGGGCATTGCGCACGGTGTATTCCAACGCTTCGGCATTGCCGCCATACAGCCACAGTGCATCGGTCAGGTTTGGCGCGCCCAATTCCGGGTCGCCCATCCCTGCGTCACCGTGACACGCCGCGCAGTTGTCAAGAAACAGCTCGGATCCCGCCTCGGCCAAGGCTGCGTCGTGGTCCTGCCCTGAAATGTTCTGAACATAGTTGACCACCTGGGTGATCTCCTCGTCGGTGAACACTTCGCCGTATGCGGGCATTTCTGACCAACGCGCGTCAGGATCGGCCTCGTTGCGGATGCCGTGGCGCACGGTATAGGCGATGTTTTCGATATCACCCCCCCACAGCCAATCATCATCGAGCAGGTTGGGATACCCCAAGGCCCCCGCCGCGCCCGACCCGTGACACTGGGAACAGTTGGTGCGAAACACCGCCGCCCCCGCCGCACTGGCAAACCGGTTCAAATCGGGATCATCGGCCAGAACGGTCAGATCGACCGAGGCCAACTTCGCTGTCAGTTCGGCGTTCGCCTCTTCGACTGCGGCGATGTTTTCGGCAACTTCGGCCCGGGTCGAATACCCAAGCAAACCGGTTGTCGCGCCCGAGATCATCGGCCAGGCCGGATAGGCCACGGTATAGGCAACGCCCCAGATGATGGTGCCGTAAAAGCACCACAGCCACCAGCGCGGCAACGGGTTGTTCAGCTCTTTGATGCCGTCCCAATCGTGGCCGGTGGTGTCAACACCGGTGATCTGGTCGGTTTCTTTTTTGTTGCTCATTTCTTGCCCCCTTTCTTTATCGTCTCAAGTTCTTCGCGCAGGGGGATCTGCGAGATATCGTCATGTGTCTTGCGGCTGCCCGGGCGGAATGCCCATGCAATAACCCCAAGAAAAAACAACGTCATAGCCAGCAAAAACCAGCTGTCAGCCACGTAGCGCAGGAAAGTATATGTTTCCATGGTGCCCCCTATCGGCTGGCGTCAGGCGTGAAGGTCGAGAAATCGACCAAAGTACCCAACATTTGCAGGTAAGCAATCAGCGCATCCATTTCGGTGACGCGATCCTGACCGTCGAAATTGCTGACCACGGCCCCTGGATACCGCTCTAATAGCCCATCAATATCGCCATCACCAAACGGGTTGGCCTGGGTGATGAAATCGGCCTGGGCCAGTTCCACCATCTCGTCGGTATATGGTGTGCCGATAAAGCGGTGGGTGCTGAGCAGATCAGCGACATATTCACCGGTGATCGGCGTATCTGCCAGAAACGCATATTTCGGCATGATCGATTCCGGCACCACGGATTGCGGATCCTTCAGGTGGTCCACATGCCAGGCATCGGAATAGCGCCCGCCAACCCGGGCCACATCGGGCCCGGTGCGTTTGCTGCCCCATTGGTGGGGGTGATCATACATCGATTCCGCCGCCAACGAGTAATGGCCGTACCGCTCAACCTCGTCCCGCATGGGGCGGATCATCTGGCTGTGGCAGGTATAGCAGCCTTCGCGCACGTAAATGTCACGGCCGGTCAATTCCAACGGGGAATAGGGGCGCATGCCATCCACCTCTTCGATGGTGTTTTGCAGGTAGAACAGTGGTGCAATTTCCACGATCCCGCCGATCGACACCACCAGCAGCGAACACACCAAAAGCAAAGTCGGCGAGCGTTCGATGATCTGGTGACGCGCCAGAAACGACGACTGGTGCGGCAGCTCGTTGGGGATTTCTTCGGGAAAATCCTTTACGGTGCTGACATTTGGATCGTTTTCGGGATCCGGGATTTTTGTATTATTGGCCATATCTGCGGCCTCCTTATTCTGCAGGGACGCCAACGGGGGCCTTTACACGGGCACCTCCGCGGATCGTCATCCACATGTTCCAGCACATCAGCATGCCGCCAGCCAGGTACATGACCCCGCCCAGACCGCGCACAACGTACATCGGATATTTCGCGGACACCGTATCGGCGAACGAGTTGACCAAGAACCCTTGGGAATCCACCTCGCGCCACATCAGGCCTTCCATGATGCCGCTGACCCACATCGATGATGCATACAAAACGATGCCGATCGTGGCCAACCAGAAGTGCCAGTTGATCGCCGCCATCGAATGCATCTTTTCACGGCCCCACAGACGCGGAGTCAGGAAATACAGCGCGGCGAATGTGATCATGCCGTTCCAGCCCAAGGCACCGGAATGCACGTGACCAATGGTCCAGTCGGTGTAATGCGACAGCGAGTTCACAGCGCGGATCGACATCATCGGACCCTCGAATGTGGACATGCCGTAAAACGCCAGCGAAGCCACCATCATCCGGATGATCGGATCGGTACGCAGTTTGTCCCACGCGCCCTGAAGCGTCATCAGACCGTTGATCATGCCACCCCAGCTGGGCATCCACAGGATGATCGAAAACACCATGCCCAATGTCCCGGCCCAATCGGGCAGTGCGGTATAGTGCAAATGGTGCGGACCCGCCCAGATATAAAGAAAGATCAGTGCCCAGAAGTGGATGATCGACAACTTATAGCTGAACACGGGGCGACCGGCTTGTTTGGGCACAAAGTAATACATCATCCCCAGGAACCCGGCGGTCAGGAAAAAGCCAACGGCATTGTGGCCATACCACCACTGTACCATCGCATCCTGCACACCTGAAAACAGCTGTACGGATTTGCTGCCGAAGATCGAAACAGGAATGCTGATGTTGTTGACAAGGTGCAGCATCGCAACCGTGATGATGAACGCCAGCAAGAACCAGTTGGCCACATAGATGTGCTTTTCCTTGCGGGTGAACAGCGTGCCCATGAACACCAGAAGGAACGACACCCAGACGATGGTCAGCCAGATATCGGTGTACCACTCGGGCTCGGCGTATTCTTTCGATTGGGTCGCGCCCAGAACATATCCGGTCGCCGCCAGGACGATGAACAGGTTATAGCCCCAGAAAACGAACCACGCCAGATTGCCGCCCCAAAGACGCGTTCCACAGGTGCGCTGCACGATGTAAAACGACGACATGATCAGGGCATTGCCGCCAAACGCGAAAATCACCGCGCTGGTGTGCAGCGGGCGCAAACGGCCAAAGTTTGTAAAAGGTTGTGCAAAATCCAGATTCAAGACCGGAAAGGCCAGCTGAAACGCGATATAGGTTCCCACCAGAAACCCGACCACGCCCCAAAAAGCCGTGGCAATCACGCCATACCGGATCACGCCGTCCATATATCCGGTGCGGTCATCGACGCGCGGCGTGTCATCGAACCCGCGCAAAACCATGATGAACATGCCGGCGGCAGCCAGCATGATGATGATTGCATGCACCTGATAGGCGATATCACGCCCGTAATTGGCGGCAATCGCGGCGCACAGCGCGATCACCCCAAAGATGATAAGTTTAAATGTGTTGAACATACGTGTTCCCCGTCTTTCGAATTTCACCAAGCACGAATCGCACGTACCCAGCCCTGTTCACAGGTCAGGAATGCGGTATCGAATTTGACAGCGCCTTGATCTGGATCAACACTAATCACCCAATGCAATGATACCCGTCAAGGTGCCAACCTGCCACACATGGCAAACTTGGCGGGTAAACCATGTAGAAGGAGACCCAAGATGGCCTTTCGCACGCTCACAACCTTGATACACAGCGAAACCGACCAGACCGGCACATTGGATGCATCCATTGATCTGGCCCGCCGGTTGGACGCGCACCTGACGGTTGTATTGGCCGGGGTAAACGCGGTTGATCCGGGGGTGTATTATGCGGGGATGAACGCCGTCGTTCTGACCACCGCGCTCAACGATGCCGATGCCGCCGTCAAGGATATGGCAGACGCGCTCAAGCGACGTATGGCCGCAGAAGACATTACCTGGGATGATGTGTCCTTTGTCACGCCTTCCGCAAATGTGGGGCATGCCCTGGTGCAACGGGCGCGATTCGGTGATTTGACGGTGTTGCCACAGCCCTATGGCAAAGATGCCGTATCGGTGGATGTCGGCGCGCTTGAGGCGGTGCTGCTGGATAGCGCGGCGCCGGTTCTGGTGTTGCCCACAGGCGCGAAAACAGCCGCGCCACCCAAGAACATCCTGTTGCCCTGGGATCAGGGCGCGCCTGCCATGGCCGCCGCCCGCGCGGCGATTCCATTCATGGCCGAGGCGGACGAGGTTCTGATCTGCGTCATCGATCCGCCCTCCCATGGCCCGGAACGGTCGGACCCCGGCGGCGCATTGGCGGCGTTCCTGTCGCGCCACGGCGCAAAGGTACGGATTTCGGTCATTCCATCAAGCGGTCAGCGCATTTCAGACGTGATCCAGTCCGAGGCGAAATCGCAAGGGTCGGATATGATCGTGATGGGCGGGTACGGCCATTCGCGCACCCGTCAGTATATCCTTGGCGGTACAACCCGGCGGATGCTGGAACACAGCCCGCTGCCTATCCTCATGGCGCACTAACGCTATGGGCGCACCCGGTTCAGTGGCCCCCGCTGGCGAAGTCATCTTCGCCAGCCTCGGCGCGCAACCGCGCCATGTCAGGCACCGAAATCGCGCGATTGCCATCGGCCTCGATCACACCGGCGGCCTTCAGCGCCGAAATCTGGCGGCTGACAGTTTCCAACGTCAGCCCCAGATAATTGCCCATCATTTCGCGCGTCAGGGGCAACTCAAACGGTGTGGTGCGCGCGGTGCCGGGCACATGACTGCGCCGGGCAATCAACACCAGCAGACTGGCGATCTTTTCGCGCGCGGTCTTGCGGCCCAAAAGCAGCATCCATTCGCGCGCAGCGTCCAGTTCATCCAATGCAATTTCCAACAGGCGCCGGGCCACATTGGGCGTGGTCATCAACAGCGTTTCAAACGGACGACGGCGGAAACAACACAGCGTGACCGCGCTGACGGCGGTGACGTCATAGGGCGCCACCTCGCGCCCCGGTCGGCCGATGAAATCACCGCCCATCAAAAGGCCCACCATTTGCGTGCGGCCATCTTCCATGGATTGACTGATCGACGCGACACCGCTGACCACCGATGCCACATGCTCCATCCGATCGCCCCGCCACACGATCGGCTGACCGGGCGCAAAACTGCGATAATACTTGATGTTTTCCAACTGCTGCAACTCGGTCGATTCGCATTGCGAACATACCGCATTGTGACGAATCGGGCATTCGCTGCACCTCCCTACGGTTGAGGGCAGGGCAGGTTCGGCAGAAAAATCAGCCGGAAAGGAATGGGTGATATGGCGGTTTGACATGATGGGGCTTATCCTAGCCCGGAGCGGGGGGCGCAACAACCTTTTCCCCCTGTCGGCGCGCGAATCACACGGCACAATGCCGCACCCTGGCCGCGCCGCGCCTTGACAGCCGCCGCGCCACGGCCTTGTCTGTGGCAAAACACATCCGATGCGGGGCCACGCGATGCACACCACCGAAGATCTGCGCCAGGTTGCGCGCCGCATGTTCCTGTGCGCCGTGGCACAGGCCGATCCGGCAGCGGCGCTGACCCGGTTTCTTGGCCACACCCCGTTTCCCAAAGCCAAAGGTCAAACGATCTTGATCGCGATTGGCAAGGCGGCGCCGGCGATGATGGGCGCCGCCCTCGCGCATGTGACCGGCCCGCACCGGGCTTTGTGCATCACCCATCACGAAAACACCGCGCCCTGCCCCGGTGCCACCCTGATGCACGCGGGCCATCCGGTGCCCGATGCCGCCGGTTTGGCAGCAGGTCAGGCGGTGATCGCGCTTTTGGCCACGGCAGGCCCCGACGATCAGGTGATCGCACTGATTTCCGGCGGCGGCTCGGCCTTGGTTCCGGCCCCGGCCGAAGGGTTGGATCTGTCTGACAAGATTGCGCTGAACCGTGCTCTTTTGGCCAGTGGTCTGGATATCGTGGAAATGAACATGATCCGCCAACAGGTATCGCAATTGAAAGGCGGCGGGATGCTGCGCCTCGCCGCCCCTGCGCCGGTTACGGGATATATCCTGTCGGATGTGATCGGCGATGATCTGAATGCCATCGCCTCGGGGCCCACCACAGCACCAATCGGCACCCGCGCCCAGGCCCGCGAAACATTGCAGCGCGTCGGGGTCTGGGATGTGTTACCCCCGGCCATGCGCGCCCATCTCACCGCGCCCGCCGCGCCATACCCGGTGTTGCGCGCGCAAAATCATCTGATCGGATCAAACAGTCAATCAGTGGCCGCCGCCGCCACCGCAGCCGCGCCCGATTTCACTGCAAAAATCGTCAGCGAACGTCTGATCGGGGATGTGGGCGATGCGGCCCGCGCCATTCATGGGGCCGCCGCCAAAATTGCACCCGATGCGCCGCCTGTGGCCCTGCTTTTTGGGGGGGAAACCACGGTCAGGCTGACCGGCACGGGCTTGGGCGGGCGCAATCAGGAATTGGCGCTGCGGTTCGCCAAACTGGCCCACGCCACGCCCCTGGCCCGGCGCTGGTTGTTTCTGTCCGGCGGCACCGATGGGCGCGATGGCCCGACCCAAGCGGCGGGCGGCATTGTGGATGCCGACACCTGGGCGCGGATCACCGCCCAAGGCGACGCCGATGCCTTGCTTGCCAACAATGACAGCAACGCCGCGCTGACGCTTGCAAATGACCTGTTCATCACCGACGCCACAGGTACGAATGTGGCGGATATTCAGATTTTGCTGTCCATGCCCGTATAATTCAGGCGCAACCGGTACGATCCAGGCGGGCGGCACAGGCAAGGTTACCGCACCCCGGCGCTGCCGTAATGTTCAACAATGGCCGCCATGTCATCGGGGCGTGCAGTGCTGGCCAAGGTGGTGCAGGTATTGGGCACATGGGCAAACACCGACCCATCAGAAAAGAACGTATCCGACGTAACAGGGATGATTTTGGTTTCGGGGCGGCGATACCCCGCATAATCGGCCACTGCGAGGGGCGATCCATCCGACAGACCAAGGCTCAGGATCAGAACGTCAAACGCGGTGCGTTGCAACTGCCCGATGGCCTCGGCCTGAGAGGCCGAAATCGTCACCCGCGCGCCATGGCGGCGCAAACTGGCAGACCAAAGCGCCGACAAGGCTGTATTGTCTTCAACCATCAACACGTCCATGTGCCGCACTCCGTGTTTCGTGGCATTTACACTTAGGTAGGACTTGTGTGATCTAATTGCTAACGAAAAGTTAACAAAATCATGAACGGTTAATTGTTTTGCAGGCCCGAAACCCACAGGCGCATTTCCGCTTGCAGTTCCGGGCGTTCCGGTCACATTCCGCCAAACTGATCTGATCATGGACCCGAGCACCAAGATGGCCATTTCCTTTGCCCGCCGACATTTCATGCCCGATAATCAGGAATGATCGAACCGCGCGATCATGGGGGCGCGTTGGATGCCGCCTGCGCACGCTGGGGCGGTACACGGGCGGATTGGATCGACCTGTCCACCGGCATAAACCCCGTGCCTTTCCCCTTGCCAGATCTGCTCCTGTCCGATTGGGCCGCTCTGCCCGACGCGGGTGCGCGCACCGGTCTGGAACAGGCGGCGCGGGCCTTTTGGAACGTTCCCCCAAATGCCGACATACTGGCCGCACCCGGCGCATCATGCCTGATCTCGGCCCTGCCCCGGTGCCTGCCCGGCAAACGGGTGCAAATTCGCACCGACACCTATAATGAACACGCCGCCGCATTTCAGGCGGCCGGTTGGGCCGTCTCGGCCACCCCCGGCGACGTGCAGGTGGTCGTGCACCCCAACAACCCGACAGGAGAGTTCCTTGCGGGGGATATGTCAGGCTTTGCCGTTATCGACGAAAGTTTTTGCGACACGGCCCCGCACCAAAGTTTTGTGCATACGGCTGGCGACGATCGCGTAATCCTGAAAAGCTTTGGCAAATTCTGGGGTCTTGCCGGGCTTCGGCTGGGTTTTGCCATCGGGGCGCCCGATCTGATTGCCGCTTTGCGCGCGCACCTTGGCCCTTGGCCCGTAGCGGGGCCGGCACTGCGCATCGGTACGGCCGCGCTGAAAGATCATTCATGGGCCGATGAAACCCGCATCCGGCTGGCCGGTGACGCCGCGCGCCTTGATGCGCTGATGCAGGCGGGCGGGGCCACGGTGCAGGGCGATTGCCCGCTGTTCCGTCTTTATACCGTGCCGGATGCCAGCGCGTGGCACGCGCATTTTGCCGCGCACAAGATTCTGACGCGCACCTTTCCTTACAATACTACTTGGTTGCGCTTGGGGTTACCGGCACCCGAACACTGGCACCGGGTCAAAACCGCCTGCGGGACGGTGGGCGGGGCGATGGCGCAGCCGAGCGTCGCGCAGCGGCCATGACCCTGATCCTCGCTCTGATCCTGGATGCCATCTTTGGCGAACCGCGCTGGCTGTGGTCGCGTCTGCCGCACCCGGCCGTGTTGATGGGCCGCGCCATTTCCCGGCTTGATACAACGCTCAACACCGGACGTGGACGGCGGGCAAAAGGCATCATCGCGCTGGCCCTTTTGATCGCCCTTGCGCTGGCCATTGCGGCGTTGATTGCCGCCATTCCGCTTGGCCCGCTTCCTGAACTGATCGTCGCCGCAATCCTGTTGGCCCAGCGCAGTCTGGTCGACCATGTGCGCGCCGTCGCTGACGGCCTGCGCCGCTCCACGGCCGATGGCCGGCGCGCCGTTGCCATGATCGTCAGCCGGGACACGGCACAAATGAACGACACCGCCGTGGCGCGCAGCGCGATTGAATCCGCTGCCGAAAACCTTTCCGATGGCGTCATCGCGCCGGCGTTCTGGTTTGCGCTTGCCGGTCTGCCGGGGCTGTTGATCTACAAAATCACCAACACCGCCGACAGCATGATTGGCTATCGCACCCCCCGTCATGCCGACTTTGGCTGGGCCGCCGCGCGCTTTGACGACCTGCTCAACCTGATCCCGGCACGGCTCACCGCCTTGATTTTAGCCTTGACCACGGGGCAGATGCGCCACTGGGCCGCGATCCGCGCCGACGCCAAACGCCATAAATCCCCCAATGCCGGCTGGCCCGAGGCGGCGATGGCCCGCGCCCTTGATATCGCCCTTGCTGGCCCGCGCAGTTATGAAGGCCAGACCACACCGTTTCCCTATGTCAACCCGACCGGCCGCCACAGCCTGAGCGCCGATGATATCGACGGCGCCATAAAACTGCTCTGGCGCAGTTGGGCCTCTGCTCTGGCGCTTTTGATCTGCATTGCATTTGTCTGACCGGATGCGCCTGCTACACTCCTCCAGATTTCATTTCGCCCAAAGGATAATTTGATGATACGCACCGTCGCCACCGTTACGACCCTCTTGTTGTCCGCACCCATGGCGCTGGCCCAATCCCCGGTTGACTGCGGCGGCAGCTTTGCCGATTTCCGCACCAGGATGGAGACCGAGGCCGTGGCCCGCGGCCATGACCCGGCCAAGGCCCGGGCCTTTTTCCAAGCCACGCGCATGGATCAACGCACCCTTGACGCCGACCGCCGCCAAGGCGTGTTCCAAATCCCCTTCGTCGACTTTTCGCGCCGCCTGATCAGCCAGAATCGCATCGACAATGGCCGCGCCAACCTGCGCAAATGGTCCGAAACCTTTGACCGTGTGCAATCGGAATTTGGTGTCAGCCCCGGAGTGCTGACCGCGTTCTGGGCGCTTGAAACCGATTATGGCGCGGTGCAGGGCGATTTCAATACGGTCAATTCCCTGATGACCCTGGCCCATGATTGCCGCCGCCCCGACCTGTTTCGCCCACAAGTGTTCGCCGCGCTGGAATTATATGAAAAGGGCGAAATTGACCCCGCCACCACCACCGGGGCCTGGGCCGGTGAAATCGGCATGGTGCAAATGCTGCCGCGCGATATTCTGGAAAATGGCCGCGATGGGGATGGCGATGGCAAGGTCAGTCTGAAAACCTCTCCCGCCGATGCGCTGATGTCGGGCGGGGCAATGCTGCAATCGTTGGGCTGGCGCGCCAATGAACCGTGGTTGCATGAAATCAACGTGCCTGCCGATCTTGACTGGTCGAAAACCGGCCTGAACCATCCCCAAACCGTGGCACAATGGGCGGCCCTGGGCATCACCCCGCGCAACGACCCCTTGGCCGCGCCTGACACAATCGCCCGCGTTCTGCTGCCTCAAGGGCGCAAAGGCCCGGCGTTTCTGGCCTATCCCAATTTCGATGTCTACTTTGAATGGAACCAAAGCTTTGTTTACGTGGCCACCGCCGCCTATTTCGCCACCCGGCTGGAAGGCGCCAAGGTGTTTGACGCGGGCACGCCCGAACCGGGCCTGTCGAACGATCAAATGGAACGCCTGCAGGCCAAACTGGTTGCACGGGGCCATGATGTAGGTGGAATCGATGGTATTCTGGGTGCAAAAACCCGCGAGGCGGTGCAGCTCGAACAACAGCGCCTCGGCCTGCCTGCCGATGCCTGGCCTACCCCGGCTCTGCTGTCAAAACTTTAGGCGCATGTGGGATGGCGGGTGGGGTGTCGGCGCAGCCGCACGTCACCCCCATCACCCGCTTAAACGCCCAGCTGTTCCTCCCAGATCGAAACCAGCTGCCGCCACAGATCCAGATAGGTGGCAAATGTTTCCGGCCCCATTCCATCATCACGCATCAGCAAATCCATCTGCATCCGCGGATGCCCCTCATCGCTCAGCCACGCCCGAATATAGCGATACCGCCCGTTGAACTCATTCATTTCGGCCGCATCAATCGGACGATCAACGATATACCCGCTGTGAAACTGCACACCTTTGCAGTTTTGCCCATCTTGACAGTCCAGAAAATACACCCAGTATTCCGTGCGCGAAATCTTTCCCGTGATCAACGGATTGCCGCCATTGGATGTTGTCAGGCGCGCTTGATACCCCTCGGCCAACATCACCTGCTGAATCGAAGCCGGGTCAGATGCCAGCAATCCTTTGCGCAGCCCGCCTGGCTCTTCTGGGGGTGGCAAGGGCGTCACGCCGGGTGTTGCCGGGCTCTCGGTTACCGGAAAACTGCCCACGCCTTTGCTGATCCCCTGTGCCAGCGCCGGTGTGCAGACAAGGGCGGCGACCACGCCGATAGTGGTAAGTAATCTCATTTTGAAAATTCCCTTCCCAAAGCTATTGTTCAACTTAACCGCACCACGCGCCATTCGGTCAAGCACGGTGAAACCAACGCCGCCTATCTGACAAAAATTGTCACAAACGCGCGCCGCGCCCGGTTGGTTCCCCGGTAAAAAAAGGTTCACAATTTATTTTACAAGCCGGAACTTACCGACCCGGTTGGCCATTGGTTGTTCAGATCGCAGGGCAATGACCCTCGTAAAAAAGATAGGAGATCTCGACAATGAAACGTTTTCTGACAACCACCGCTTTCGCAACCCTGTTCGCTGTTCCCGCTCTGGCCGACAGCCACACCATGAACAGCCCGTTCTTTGCCTCCGAAGCCGACGTTTCGCAGTTTGAAATGCGCGCCTCGACCCTGATCGGCAAGCGTTTGTATACATCCGAAAACGAGATGAGCCCCGATGGCTACATGGACGTATCCGACGATTGGAACGACGTCGGTGAAATCAGCGACATTCTGATTTCACGCGAAGGCAAAACCGAAGCCGTTCTGCTGGATATCGGCGGTTTCCTCGGCTTGGGCGAACGTACAGTGGCCGTGACAATCGATCAGTTGCAGTTCGTGCGCGATGGCGACGGTGAAGGCGACTATTGGATCGTTGTAAAAGCCACCGAAGCCCAGCTGGACAATGCTCCCGAATTTGACGTCGACCGCGTTGATGCCTGGACCCGCTCGGCCGATGGCGGCGCATATCAGCGTCGCGATGCAGTGGCCACGACCGAAACCGCGCCCGTTGTTGCCACAGACGACACCATGAAAATCGATCGCATGGCCCGCGATCCGATCAACACCGACAACATGGTTGCCTTTGATATCGGTGATCTGAACACCGAAGATCTGACAGGTGCGCCCGTCTATGACGTGAACAACGAGTGGATCGGCGAAGTTTCCGAACTTCTGATCAGCAACGAAGGCCAAGTAACCGAAGTCATCATGGATATCGGTGGTTTCCTGGGCATGGGCGAACATCAGGTCGCCATGTCGATGGACCAGATCCAGCTGATGCGCGACGCTGACGATGCCGACGAAATATCGGTACATGTCGACGCAGCCGGTGAAACGCTGAAGGACATGCCCGAGTACGAAGCAAAATAAGCTGAGCACTTTGGGATGATATCCTGAAAAATCGGGTCGGCGCATCACGCGCCGACCCTTTTTCATGCCACCAGGCTTTCGGCTTTTTTCAGATCAACCGAAACAAGCTGGCTCACGCCCTGTTCGCCCATGGTGACGCCAAACAACCGATCCATCCGCGCCATGGTCACCCCGTGGTGGGTGATGATCAGGAACCGTGTGTCGGTCTGGCGGGTCATTTCGTCCAACATATCGCAAAACCGGGTGACATTGGCATCGTCCAGCGGCGCGTCCACCTCATCCAGCACGCAAATCGGCGCAGGATTCGCCAGGAACACCGCAAAGATCAGCGCCATCGCCGTCAGCGTCTGCTCTCCGCCCGACAACAACGATAACACCGACAGTTTTTTGCCCGGCGGTTGGCACATGATTTCCAGCCCCGCATCCAACGGATCATCGGATTCCACCAATTCCAGCTTTGCCTCACCGCCGCCGAACAGATGGGTGAACAGCATGCCGAAATTGCTGTTCACCTGCTCAAATGCGGTCAGCAAACGTTCGCGCCCTTCGCGGTTCAACCCGGCAATGCCACTGCGCAGGGCCTTGATCGCCTCTTCCAGATCGGCCTTTTCCGTGACCAGCAGATCGTGCTCGTCACGCACCTCTTTGGCGTCTTCTTCGGCGCGCAGGTTCACCGCACCCAAGGCATCGCGCTGCCGTTTCAGCCGGTTCACCTCGGATTCGATCTGTTCTGCGGGCGGCATTTTTTCGGGGTCGGCCTCAAGCGTGTTCAGCAAGGCATCGGGCGACAGATCCAACGCCTCTTCGATCCGTTCAGCGGCCTGAGTTGCGGCATCGCGCGCGCCCATTTCCCGTGCCTCGGCAACCGCGCGGGCCTCGCGGGCATCGCTGGCGGCGCGTTCACCATCGCGCGCGGCGATCACCGTCTGGCGCAGGGCAGTTTCCGCCAGAGTCAGTGCATCGCCCGAGGCCTGACGGCGCGCCGTCGCTTCCTCAAACGCGCTATCCATTTCGGCGCGTTTGCGGGCAATATCATCGGGAATCCCCCGCGCCTGGGCCAATTCGGCGCGCGATGCGGCCAGCCGCGCATCCAGTTCGCCCATGCGTTTTTCCGCTGTTTCAAGCCGGGTGCGCCATCCCGCCAAATCCTTTTCAACCGCCTTTTGGCGGCGCACCCGGGCTTCGCCATCGCGGCGCAATTCATCGTGAAACGACCGCCGCTGCATCATTGTCATCCGCGATGCTTCGACGGTCATCTTGATGTCTTCGACATCGGCGCGCAGGGCCGACAGATCGGCCAGACCGGCGACGGCGGTTTGTGCTTCTTTGGCGCGGCGGCGCGCCTCCATCGCCTCTTCTTCGTGGCGAGCCACGGCCAGGCGCGCGCTTTCCAGTTTACCGGCGGAAATGTTGCGATCTGCCTCAACACGTGACAGGGCGCGGTTGGCATCGGCCAATTGCCGGTCGGCATCGCGGCGCGCCGCGCGGGCGTCATGATCGGCCCTGGTCGCCTGATCAAGCCTTTGCTTCAGCATCTCATGGGCTTGTGCCGCATCATCGGTCTGGGATGCCAGGCGCGCGATATCCTGTTTCAGCCCTTCCAGCCGGTTCATTTGTTGCAACCGCAACGCGGCGGTTGATGGTGCATCTTCGGCCCCGGCGCGAAACCCATCCCAGCGCCACAAATCGCCCTCGACACTGACCAACCGTTGGCCCGGCAACAACCGGCCCTGCATCTGGCTGCCCTCTTGCCGGGCGACAATTCCAATCTGGCCGATCCGCCGGGCCAGGACATCGGGCACCCTCACATGATCGCCCAGCGATGGGATGCCTTCGGGCAACTCCTGCGCCCTGTCGTATTCGGGCAACGGCGCCCAACCCGACACGCCCGCCACATCAATCGCGGGCGCGCGCAGATCATCGGCCAACGCCGCGCCCAGCGCCGCCTCGTATCCCGGTGTGACGCTCAACAGGTCCATCACCTGCCCGGCTTCCGCGGTATCGCGCGCCACCAGTTTCGCCAGCGCCGCCGCCTCGGCGCGCAATGCGCCCAATTCGCCCTCGGCGGCAGACCGTTGCGCACGCGCCTCGGCCTCGCGCGATTGCACATCACTGCGCGCCTCATCCGCCGCCAACAGCGCCGCCTCGACGTCTTCGGCCAGATCGGCGGCGGTGTCTTGCGCCTCTTGTGCCATTTCAAATGCGGCTTCGGCCTCGGACAATGCGGTTTGCGCCGCTGCAACGGCTGTGCGGGCCAGTTCGGCATCGTGTTCGGCGCGGTCGCGGGTGCGGGTGGCGTCTTCGGCCAGGCGGTGCGCCGATTGATGGCGGGCCGACAGGCGCGCCACATCTTCGGTCTGTTGCGATAGGGCGGTTTCGCGCGATGCCAACACATCGCGCGCCTCGGCTGCGGCCTCGGCCGCTTGCGCCAGGGCGTCGTCCTGCCCCTCCATGTCACGCAGCAAACGGCGCAACTCATCCTCAAGCCGGGCAATGGTTTCACCGGCATCACTGTTCAGGGTCTCTTCGCGCTCGGCGTCTTTTTCCAACTGATCGATCCGGGCACGCAAGGCATCAATCTGCGTCTGCGCCCGGGTTTCGGATTCGGCCAATTGCTCGCGCTCAACCTCAAGGCGCTGCAAAACCGCCACCGCAATTGCCGCCTCTTCGCGCAGGGGCGGCAGGGACTCTTCGGCCTGATCGCGGGCGGCATCGGCCACAAGGGCGGCCCGCTCGGCCTGCGTTGCTGCGGCGATTTTGGCACGCAAATCGGATTCGGCCGCGGCGCGCGCCACGTCCGCCTCGCGCCAGCGGCGATACAACAACAAGCCTTCGGCGCGGCGCAAATCGGCGCCGATTTCACGATATCGCGCCGCTTGCCGCGCCTGGCGCGACAACTGCGCAAGCTGGGTTGCCAGTTGTTCAACCACGTCATCAACGCGCAGCAGATTTGCCTCGGCACCTTTCAGTTTCAACTCGGCCTCGTGACGACGCTGATAGAGGCCGGAAATGCCTGCTGCTTCTTCCAATATCCGCCGCCGCGCCTTGGGTTTGGCGTTGATCAGTTCTGAAATCTGCCCCTGACGCACCAAGGCCGGGGAATGCGCGCCGGTTGAAGCATCGGCAAACAACATCTGAATATCGCGCGCCCGCACATCGCGGGCGTTCGCCTTATAGGCCGATCCGGCATCGCGGGTGATCCGGCGCGTTACCTCCAACACATCGGCATCGTTAAACCCGGCCGGGGCCAGCCGTTCGGAATTATCGATATGCAGGGATACTTCGGCAAAGTTGCGCGCGGGCCGCGATGCGGCGCCGGCAAAAATCACATCTTCCATACCGCCACCGCGCATCGCGCTGGCACGATTTTCCCCCATGACCCAGCGCAACGCCTCAAGCAGATTCGATTTGCCACAGCCGTTCGGCCCAACAACCCCGGTCAGCCCTTCGGCAATGACCAGATCGGTTGGATCGACAAAGGATTTGAACCCGTTCAATTTTAACCGGGTGAACCGCACGCTGTGTCTGCCTCATTTTTGTGTCGCGCTGTTGGCCCGGCGGAAACGCCCAGGCCAACGCGCCGGTGGTATAGGGGTGATTTGCCGACAGGGCAAAAGGAAACTCGGCCCCTGTCACTGATCCAGAATCCGCGCCAGCCCCGATTTGACCCGCCGCAGGGGAATCGAGCTTTCGATGGATGTCACGCCGGGGATCTTGGTGAATGTGCCGGTCAGGAACTGTTCAAAATCGGCCAGACCGCGGGTGGCGACGCGCAACAGATAATCGCGATTGCCAGTCATCAGCCAGCAATCCACCACCTCGGGATAGCGGCGCACCGCTGCTTCAAACTTTGCCAAAGCATCATCAACCTGCCGGTCAAGTTTCACCGATACGAACACCGAAAATTCAAAGCCCAGCGCCGCCTCATCCAACAGGGCGGCATAGCCGGTGATGATTCCCGCGTCCTCCAACATCCGTACCCGACGCGCGACCGGCGAAGGGCTCAGCCCAACGCCTTCGGCCAGATCGTTGATCGTGGCGCGCCCGTTTTTCTGCAACATCCTGAGAAGGGCCAAATCGTAAGTATCAAGTTTGGTCATTATCGCCACTTTTTCTGTAATTTTTGGCGATACTAACCAATGCATCCCCTATCAGCCAAAAAAATTGATAAGGATATGCGCGCATTTCCGGGTATTGTGAGAAAAAACAATGCCCCAAAACCGTTGCCCAAAGGTTGTGATATGAATACCGCTGATCCGCTCAAGACCCTGGAAACCCGCCTTTTGTGGCTGTCGCATTGGATGATTCACCACGCCAATCACATCCGCCCCAAAGAGGACGGGATCAAGATCGGCGGGCATCAGGCCAGTTCTGCCTCAATGGTGTCGATCATGACGGCGCTGTATTTTTCGGCCCTGCGGCCCGAAGATCGGGTGGCGGTGAAACCCCATGCCTCGCCCATTTTTCATGCAATGCAATATTTGATGGGCAATCAAACCCTGGAAAAAATGCAGAACTTTCGCGGCTTTGGCGGCGTGCAAAGTTACCCCAGCCGCACCAAGGATGGCGATGATGTGGATTATTCCACCGGGTCGGTCGGTTTGGGCGTGGCGATCACCGCGTTCGGGTCAATCGTGCAGGATTACATCACCGCCAAGGATTGGGGCGGCGACATACCCTTGGGGCGGCACGTCGCCCTGGTTGGAGATGCCGAGTTGGACGAAGGCAATGTGTATGAGGCCCTGCAAGAGGGGTGGAAAAACGATCTGCGCAATTGTTGGTGGATCATTGATTACAACAGGCAATCCCTGGATGGGGTGGTGCGCGAGGGGCTGTTTGAGCGGATTGAAAAGATATTTGAGGCGTTCAGTTGGAATGTGATCCGCATCAAACACGGGGCCTTGCAACGCGCCGCGTTTGAGGAAGAAGGCGGCGCCGCCCTGCGCGACTGGATTGATGCCTGCCCGAACCAGCAATATTCGGCCCTGACCTATCAGGGCGGGGCGGTGTGGCGCAAACGGCTGATGGATGATCTGGGCGATCAGGGGCCTGTTTCGGCACTGATCGAGCGGCGCAGCGATGAAGAATTGAGCGCGCTGATGGAAAACCTGGGCGGCAATTGCGTAACCACCATGGCCGATGTGTTTGCCAGCGTGAAAGATGATCGGCCCACCTGTTTTCTGGCCTATACGATCAAAGGTTGGGGCACGCCGATTGCCGGGCACAAAGACAACCACGGCGGGTTGATGACCAAGACGCAGATGGCCGATTGGCAGGCGCATATGGGTGTGCCAGAGGGGCAGGAATGGGATAAATTCGCCGCGGTCGATGACCCCGACGCATTGCAATCCTTTCTTGACCGCGTGCCATTTTTCGCCAGGGGTCGGCGCCGGTTTTCCGATGATATTTTGCCCGTTCCTGAAATCACCCTGTCCTCTGACCGCGAGATTTCAACCCAGATGGCTTTTGGCAAAATCCTTGACGATCTGTCAAAGGGCCAAAGCGATCTGGCCGCACGTATCGTCACCACATCGCCCGATGTGACCGGCACAACCAACCTTGGCCCTTGGGTGAACCGGCGCAAGCTTTTTTCCCGCAAGGCACAGACCGACGCGTTTATCGAACACCGCATTCCATCAACCGCGAAATGGGAATTTACCCCCGAGGGTCAGCATATCGAACTGGGCATTGCGGAAATGAACCTGTTTTTGTTGCTGGGCGCGGCGGGCCTGTCGCATTCGTTGTTTGGCAAACGGTTGATTCCGATTGGCACGCTGTATGATCCGTTTGTCATGCGCGGCCTCGATGCGTTGAATTACGCCTGCTATCAGGACGCGCGGTTCATCGTGGTTGGCACACCGTCGGGCGTCACCCTGGCCCCCGAGGGCGGCGCGCACCAATCCATCGGCACCCCCCTGATCGGGATGAGCCAGGATGGATTGGCCGCGTTTGAACCGGCCTTTGCCGATGAATTGGCGGTGATCATGGGCTGGGCCTTTGATTATCTTCAGCGCGACGGCACCGGTGACCCGGACGAACACACCTGGCTGCGCGATGAAATCGGCGGTTCGGTCTATTTGCGCCTGTCCACCAACCCGGTCGATCAACCGGGGCAACGGCCCGATACCGATTGGCAACAGGGCGCGATTGATGGGGCCTATTGGCTGCGCAAGCCGGGGCCGAACTGCGACGTCGTCATTGCTTATCAGGGGGTCATTGCGCCAGAGGCAATTCGCGCCGCCGGGGCCTTGGGCGAACATCGCCGCGATGTGGGGGTTCTGGCCGTCACGTCGGCGGATCGGTTGAATGCCGGCTGGACAGCGGCCCAGCGCGCCCGCACCCGCGGCCAGACCGACGCCACCAGCCATGTAGAGCGGTTGATGCAAGATCTGCCGCCCCATTGCCGGTTGGTCACGGTGATTGATGGCCACCCCGCCACGCTGTCATGGCTTGGCTCGGTTGCGGGCCACCGCACGATTCCGCTGGGGGTTGAGCATTTCGGCCAAACCGGAACCATCGGCGATTTGTACCGCCACTTCGGCATTGACGCCGAAAGCATCGTGAACAAGATCGGCGCGCTGACCGATGGTCGGCGGATCGGGCGATAAATCCGACGCCTGCGGTCAGGGCGCGGTTTGCGGCCTGACCTGACTTGATTTGATCCGGGTCACATGTTCGCGCATCAACAATTCGGCGCGCCAGCCTTCGCCGTTTTGAATGGCATCGAAAATCCGGTGATGGTCGTCATGGCGGCTTCGGATCTGGGCCTGTGTGAACGATACGATATTGCGCAGGCTGCTGGCCGGGCGGGCCAGGGCCAGGCGCAAAGTTTCTTCCAACATCTGGTTTTCGGCGGCTGCCATCACCGCGTTGTGAAAGGCAATGTTCATTTGCCGATATGCCTCCATCTGCGCGGTGGTTTCGCGAAAACCGGCGACAATTTCATCGCCCTGTGCAAGGGCGCGCCGAAATGCATCGGTGACGGCCGGGTCGGGGGTGCGTTCGGCGGCCAGCCGACAGGCCAACCCTTCCAGTACGGCCCGAATTTCAAACGCCTCGGCGATGCTTTCGTCGGAATAGCTGCGCACGGTAAAGCCGCAGTTTGTTTCATAATCCAACAGCCCTTCGGCGGCCAACGCGTGCAATGCGGCCCGCGTTGGGGTGCGCGATACCCCCAATTGCAGGCTGAGCCGGGCTTCGTTCACCCGCTCTCCGGCGTGAATTTCGCCTGCCAGAATGCGTTCGCGCAAACGGTCGGCCACCTGCATTGATCGTGGGCCGCGACGTGCGCGTTTTGGCGAATCGGGGGTGTCAAAAGTATCGGTCATGGGGCGCATCCGTATAGTTTATTATTTGGGAATATAACCGAGGATGAAGAATCGCGTACAATTATTCTAAAGATTGGAATCCAAAGGTTGCCCGCTGCCCCATCGTAATTTTAACAATTTGTTTTTATTTACTATTTCAAAATATTACCCCTCCTACCTCCGATAACTTCAAAAAAGTTTGACAGATGCAAATAAAATTGTGCACAATTTTCTACACGGGTCTGTGTTCAGCTTAAGCAGAGCAATTGCACGACAGAGGGGGGTATCGGATGGCGAACCTGCGCCAACGGTTAAGGGGTGAGACTCCGCTTTGTGCGGTGAATCCCGGCGGTGCAGGGTTGGCCGTGGGCGATGCGCTGGCGCGTATTGCCGATAGCGCACTGTTCATTGATTGCGAACGCACCGCCATTGGCATCACGCAGGCCGCGCATATGGCGCGCGCCGCCCGCGCGGCGGGTCTGGCGACGTTGCTGCGCACCGAAAGCGTGGCACCGGGCAGCATCATTCGATACCTCGATTGCGGAGTTGATGCGCTGGTGGTGCCACAGGTCGAAAGTGGCGCGCAGTGTGCCGCCCTGGCGCAACTTTTTGACGTGCACGCAGCGACCGCGCCGCGCACTGCCCTGATCGCACAAATCGAAAGCGTGGCAGGCACGGTGCACTGGATGACATTGCCGATAACCCCGGTGTTGCGGCGGTTTTGATCGGGCCAAATGATCTGGCCGCATCCATGGGCCATCCGGGGCAACCGACCCACCCCGATGTGCAAGCAGCGGTAAATGACATTGCCAATCGATTGCGCGCACACGGTATGCCCTTTGGCCTGCCGGTGGCGCGCGACACGGCCCGCGATTGGCACGCCAAAGGTGCGCGGCTGTTTTACCTGACCCTTACGCAGATCCTGAACGAGGGGCTGCATCCCTGGAGGATTGATCCCACATGAATGTTCGCAAAAAGCCCCTTATCCGCGTCAACGTCGAAGGCCACTGCCCCACGATGAGCCTGACCGAAGTGCGCATGCGCAACCACGCCTTTGTCATTGATGAACCACCCTATCGCCACGGCACCGATGTGGGGCCGACCCCGCTTGAAACCATGTTGGGCGCGCTGGTGGCCTGTACCAATGTAATTGCCCGCCGCATTGCCCACGAGCGGGGGATCCACCTGCATTTTCGCCGCATCGGATGCGAGGGCATGTTGGATCATCGCGGCATCGACGCCGAGGCCGACGTCCCGGTGCCGTTCCCCGATATTCGCCTGACGCTTGAGGCGGAAACCGATGCCGACGCGGCAACGCTCGATTCTCTGCGCGACGCACTTGAGGCGCGGTGTCCGATGTCGGTGATCCTGCGCGCGGCCGGAACCAGGATCGAAACCGAATGGCAGGTTACAAAGCCAAAGGAGAGCACAACATGACCGACAGAATCCCATCATCGCGCGCGCCGTTTTCGGCGATTGTCGACCGCCCGCCGCTGAAACTGCCGGGCGATAACCGCATTATCGTCTGGACCATTGTGAACCTTGAGGTGTGGGATATTTCCAAACCCATGGCGCGCCAGGTGATTCCGGCCCCCACCGGCCAAACCCTGTTGCCCGATGTGCCGAATTGGTCGTGGCACGAATACGGGATGCGTGTTGGTGTATGGCGGTTTTATGATCTGTATGAAAAGCTGGGCATCAAACCCACCCTATCCATCAACGCCCGCGTGATCGAGGATTACACCCGCGTGGCCGAACAGGCACGCGATGCCGGGTGGGAGTTTATGGGCCATGCTTGGGAGCAAGGCCCGATGCACAAGATCGAAGATCAGCGCGGCATGATCAAACGGTCAATGAATACGATGCATGAGTTCACCGGCAAACCATCGGTTGGCTGGCTTGGCCCCGGGTTGACCCAAACCTATGACACGCCCGAATTGCTGGCCGAGGCGGGGGTGAAATATATCGGCGACTGGGTGTATGACGATGAACCCACGGCGATTTCCACCGACAATGGCCCACTTGTCACCCTGCCCTATTCGGTTGAGTTGAACGATATCCCGACGATGATCGTGCAGCACCACGAATCCGGCTATTGGAAACAGAAATGTTGCGATCAGTTTGATCGTTTGTGGCAAGAGGGGGCCGACCGCCCGCGGATCATGGCGATTGCCATTCACCCCTATATCTCGGCCCAACCCCACCGGATCAAATATCTTGAAGAGGTATACAGCCATATCAACGCCCATGACGGTGTGCTGCATATGAACGGCGAAGAGATTTATGATTGGTATAATGCCAGTCACAAGGTGCACCCATGACCGCGACCCTGGCCATAACCGGGCGCGATGAACGGTTCACAGTGCGGCGGATTTATTGCGTCGGGCGCAACTATGCCGCGCATATCCTGGAAATGAACGAAGGCGCCGATCCACGCGATCCACCGTTCTTTTTCCAAAAACCCACCGATGCGGTGGTTGAAACCGGTGCAACCGTGCCGTACCCGCCAATGACCGATGATTTGCAATTCGAACTTGAACTGGTCGCCGCCATCACCACCGGCGGGCGCGAAATCACGGTTGAAAACGCCCTGAACCATGTCGGGTATTATGCCATCGGCATTGATCTGACCCGGCGCGATCTGCAATTTCGCGCCCGTGAAAAAAGCTGGCCCTGGGAAATGGGCAAATCTTTCGATCATTCCGCCCCCATCGGCCCGCTGTGCCCGGTGGGCGATGCGGGCCATGATACCCGTGCCATCACCCTGTCGGTCGATGGCACCGAACGGCAAAATTCGACTACGGCGCATATGATCTGGTCGGTGGCCGAAATCATCGCCAACCTGTCGCGCCAATATAAATTGCAGCCCGGCGATGTGATTATGACCGGCACCCCCGAAGGGGTTGGCGCGGTCACCCCCGGGCAAAAGATTAAGGCACGCGCCGACGGCCTGCCGCCCCTGTCGATCACCATAGGAGGCCCGGAATGACCCGCATGTTGCCAAATCAACGGCTGGAGTATTCCGCCATATCCGAACGCGCGCCGCTGTCTTTGCCGGGTGGCAAAAAGCTGGCGGTTTGGGTGATCGTCAATATCGAGGAATGGGATCCCGAACGCACGATGCCGCGCACCGTTCTGACGCCCCCGGCAGGCGGATCGCCCACGCCCGATGTACCGAATTGGGCCTGGCACGAATACGGCAACCGCGTTGGGTTCTGGCGGCTGCTCAAGGTGTTTGACGATTTCAACATTCCTGCCTGTCTGGCAATCAACGGATCGGCGATTGACAGTTACGCACCGATTTCACGCGCCGCCCATGAACGGAATTGGGAATTTATCGGCCACGGATTTACCCAACAAAACATGCAAAAGGTGCCCGACGAACCCGAGGATATTCGCAAAACCACCGAGGCGATCGAGCGGTTCACCGGCCAAAAACCCCGCGGCTGGCTGGGCCCCGGTCTGACCGAAACATGGGATACGCCCGAACATCTGGTCGATGCGGGGTATGATTATGTTTGCGATTGGGTGCTTGACGATCAACCGGTCGATCTGCGCACGCGCAATGGCTCAATCGTCAACATTCCTTATACCCAAGAATGTAACGATGTGGCGATGATGCTGATTCAACACCACGCCGCGCGCGAATATCGGGATCGCGCGTTGGATCAGGCCGAACAATTGCTTGACGATGCAACCGGATCGGCGCGGGTGATGGCCTTGGTCTTGCACCCCTATATCATGGGCGCGCCGCATCGCTGCCGGTATTTCCGCGAAGTGATCGAAAATCTATCGCAGCGCGATGATGTTACCTTTACCACCGGCGGCGCGCTTTGCGACTGGCACAAGGCCCAAAAAACATAACAAAAACAATGAAATGGAACAGGTCGGGCCAACCCGTCCGACCCAACGGGAGAGAATGAAAATGAATGTATCTTTAAAATTAACCGCCGCCACCGCATTGGTGGTTGCGCAAATCATCGGGCTGTCGGCGGCCAGCGCGCAAACCTATAACATGAAAATCGCCCACCTGCTGCCACCCGGCGATCCGCGCGATCTGGGCGCGCAAAAGGTAGGTGAGCTGTTAGAGGCGGACGAGCGCTGCGATATCGCCGTTCAGGTGTTTCCATCGGGCCAGTTGGGCGGATTTACCGAAATCAACGAAGGCGTGCAATTCGGCTCGATCGAGATGAGCGTGCAGCCCGCCGCCTATATGGCACCGATCAACATAACTTCGGCGATCCTGGATTTTCCGTTCTTCTGGCCCACCGACACCGACAAATTGCTGGCGCTTCACCAAGGCCCCGCTGCCGCCATGCTGGCCGAATCGTTTGATAAATACGGCCTTGTCATGCTGGATATCTGGCACACCGGGTTCATGCAGTGGACATCAAATGAACCCCTGAACACCCTCGCCGCCTATGAGGGCAAGCTGGCGCGCGTGATGCCATCAGAGCTGATGACCGAACGCCAGATCCTGCTGGGCCTCAGCCCGACAACGATGCCGTTTTCCGAAACCTACAGCGCGCTGCAGAACGGATCCATCGGGGCGCAGGAAAACCCGATTCCAACCACATACAACATGAAATTCCACGAAGTGCAGGATTACGTGACGATGACATCGCACGGCACGCTGGATCAATACGTGACCGTGAACAAAGCGTGGTGGGAAAAGCTGACCGATGAGTGCCGCACGGCCATCGACGAAGCCGTCACCGCAGGCAACAAGGTGTCGTTCGATGAAACCGCCCGTCAGGAAAAAGAATATATCGAACTGATCCGCCAAGGCGGCGTCGAAGTTGTCGAAGTCAGCGAAGATGAGCGCGCGGCGATGCGCGATGCCACGCTGCCAGGGATCAAAAAGTGGTATCTGGAACGCACCGGAGATGAGGGTCAGGCGATCCTCGACGCATTTGAAGCCGAAATGCAATAGCGCGACACCTTCGGTTCGTCATCCGACCCGCCCCATTCCGGGGCGGGCACCCCCTGTCTGTTACCCGGTACAAACCGGCCCCTAGCCAAAGGAAGACCCGTGCCCGGACATCCCGCCAGCCGCTTTCTCGACCGGATCGACACCGTGATCGATTTCTTCGCGGGATTGTCGCTTATGATGATCACCGCAATCGTATTTCTGAACGCGCTGGGGCGCTATCTGTTTTCGTTCAACATCTTGGGTGCGGAAGAAGGCGCGCGTCTGTTGATGGTGTATCTGTGTTTTCTGGGCACCTATACGTTGTTGCGGCGGGGCGGCCATGTCAGCGTGGATATCGTGATGCTGATGGCATCTGCGAGGGTACAGCGCGTGATGCGCGGATTGATCGGGCTGCTTGTTGTGCTGGTGATGGGGTTTCTGGCCTATACCGCGTGGCAATTGGTGATTTTTTCGGCCGGCACCGGACAACGCAGCACGACATTGCCGGTGCCGCGTTACTTTTTCTTTTTGCCCGCCGCGCTTGGCGCCACGCTGGCCACCTTGTCGGGCCTTGAAACCCTGTTTCAGGCGTTCACCAACAGGTTGCCACCGCTCCCCGATGTGCTGGCCCCCGAGGTGGTGGCGGGCGCCACGCCCGCGCCCGTTGCCGACAAGGAGATATAGCCATGCCGGCCATCGTTTTTTCTGCTGTTGCCCTTCTGGCGCTGCTTATGTCGGCGCCGATCTTTCTGGCAATTCTTGCCGCCACCGTGGTCGGGTTTGAGGTTTTCGCACCGCCGATCCCGTCAATGGTTTTGCCTCAGCGGATGATTGATGGGGTCAACCGGTTTGCCCTTGTTGCGATTCCGCTGTTCATCTTTGCCGCCGATATCATTTCACGCGGGCAAATCGGCAAACGTCTTGTCGTGCTGACGGAATCGATGACCGGGCATATCACCGGCGGCGTGGCCATCGCCACCGCCGGGGCCTGTGCGATCTTTGGCGCGATGTCGGGCATCGGGCCGGCGGCTGTGGTGTCGATCGGGCCGATTGTTTTTCCGTCACTGGTGCGGCAGGGGTACAGCCGCGGGTTTGCCGTGGGGCTGATCCTGTCGGCCTCGACCCTGGCGATGTTGGTGCCGCCCAGCGTGGCGATGATCCTGTATGCGATTGAAACCAACAATTCGGTTGGCGCGATGTTTCTGGCCGGGTTGACCACGGGGGCGGTGTTTACCCTGGTTTTGGGGGTGTATTCCTATGTCTATGCCCGGGTACGCGATATCGGCAAATCGCCAAAGGCATCCTGGCGCGACCGGATGATTGCCCTGCGCCGGGCGGGATGGGCGCTGGGCCTGCCGGTAATCGTATTGGGCAGCATTTATACCGGTGCGGCCACCCCGACCGAGGCGGCGGCCTTTGCCTGTGTGTATGCGATGTTTGTCGAAACCCTGATCTATCGTCAGTTGCGGATACGCGATCTGCCGAAAATCTCGGCGGCCTCGGCCCAGACCATCGCCATTTTGCTGATCCTGATCGCGGCAGGCACGGTGATGACCTATTTCATGACGCTGATGCAGTATCCGGTAAAAATCAGTCAGGCGATTGGCGGGTTTGCCCCGGAAACCCTGCTGGCGATGATCAACTTTGCGTTTCTGATTGCTGGGATGTTCATTGATCCGAACTCGGCCATCATTGTCATGGCGCCGCTGATCTATCAGTCGGCCATGGCGGTCGGGATTGATCCGATCCATCTGGGTGCTGTCGTGGTTGTGAACGTGTCTATCGGGATGATCACGCCGCCTTTCGGGCTGAACCTGTTTATTGGGATGACAACCTTTCGCCTCGGCTACGGCGAAGCCGTGAAAGGGGTGCTGCCGTTTGTCGGGCTAATGATCCTCGTGCTGCTGCTTGTCACCTATATTCCCGCGATTTCGCTATTTTTACTCTGAGGCCGCCCATGACCGAACGTTCTGATTCGCAACACGATATGTGTCAACGCCACGCCGCCGTAATCAAGGCCACCGAGGCCAGCATCGCCGCGCTGCCACCGCTGCCATTTGCGTCAACACCGCAAAGCTTTGCCGCGCTCAAGGCGTCATGCCTGCCCGGGCCGCCCCGATGAGCCGGTGTTCCGGCGTGATCGCCGCTGCCGATGCCTTTGCCCGGGGTGAGATCAGCGCCGAAGCGGCAACAACCGCCGCCCTGTCGCGGCTGAACTCCATCGCCGGGCTGAACGCCCTTGCCACCCTGACACCCGATGCCGCGCAGGAACAGGCCCGCGCACAGGATGCCGCCCGCGCCAAGGGCCGCCCGCTTGGCCCTCTGGCCGGGGTGCCGATGGCGCACAAGGATCTGTTTTATCGCACAGGTCGCACCAGCCATTGTGGCAGCACCATCGCCAGCGGCGTTGTCGGCACCACCACCGCGAGCGTGCTGACCCGGCTGGATGGCGCCGGGGCCATCGACCTTGGCACGCTGCACATGGCCGAATTCGCCCTCAGCCCGACAGGGTATAACGAACATTACGGTCACGGGCGCAACCCCTGGAACCCCGATCATATCTGTGGCGGCTCGTCCTCGGGGTCGGGCATTGCCGTGGCGGCGCGCGCGATTGCCGGATCTTTGGGCACCGATACCGGCGGTTCCCTGCGCCATCCGGCGGCGGCCTGTGGGTTGACCGGGCTGAAACCCACCCACGGCGCGGTCAGTTGTGCCGGGGCGATGGCGCTGTCGGCCACGCTTGATACTGTCGGGCCGCTGACCACCAGTGCGCGGGATGCAGCCCGGATCATGGATGTCATCGCCGGGGAAGACCGCGCCGATCCTACCACCGCCTGGGCCCCGGTTTTGCACCACGAGGCGGCATTGACCGGGAAAATCGCGGGCCTGACCCTGGCCCGCCCACGCGGTTATTACGACGAGGAACTGGACAGCGTCATCGCCAGTGCGCTGAATGACGCCGCCGCCACGCTGACCGGGCTGGGCGCGACTCTGGTTGAAACCACAGCCCCCGAAATGGCCCCGGCCAATGCCTTTGCCCATCTTGTCATGGCGGTTGAGGCGGCGACGCTGCACCGCGAATGGCTGATCACCCGGCCACAGGACTACGCCGATCAGGTGCGCGCCCGGATCGAGCCGGGCCTGTGTTACCGCGCAACCGATTATGCAGGGGCGCTGATGCGGCGCGGCGCCATCGCGCAAAATTGGATCGATACGGTGATGGGCGGGGCCGATGCGGCGCTGTTGCCCGCCTATCCCGTACCCGTGCCCAGCATCGCCGCCACCACCCAAGGCGCGCCGCAAGACATCGCGCGCGCAATTGCCACGCTTACCCGCAACACCCGCGCGATCAACTATTTGGGCCTGCCCGCCATTGCCTTTCCCATCGGGTTTGACCGGGCGGGCCTGCCGATTGCCTGTCAGATCGTCGGGCGGCCCTGGTGCGAACCGTTGCTTTTGCGCCTTGCCGATGCGTTTCAACAGGCAAGTGATTTCCACCTGCGCCAACCCGAAAGTGTCGCCCCATGATCATCGACATCCACACCCACACCCTGTGCCCCGGCGTCAACGATATTCTGGGCGGGCCACCACCCCGGGGGGCCGTCCCCTATCAGCGCGATATGTCCGAAGAAAGCCGCGCGGTGGACGGCGCCCAAGGGCCCGATCTGATGCAAAAGTTCAACGATGGCCCAACGCGCGACAGGGCAATGGCGGCAATGGGCGTTGATTTTCAAATCATCGCGCCCGCCCCCGGCCAACAGCATTACTGGGCCGAGGCCGATCTTTTGGCGCGCCTGTCGCGGGCGCAAAATGATCATGTCGCGGCCACGGTCGGGCGCGATACGGGGCGGTTTGCCGGCCTTGGCACCCTGCCTCTCAGCGCACCTGACGCGGCGGTGCGCGAAGCCACCCGCGCGGTCGAAGAACTGGGCCTGCGCGGTTTTCAAATCGACAGCCGCGCCCATGAGATGGAGCTATCCGATCCGGCGCTTGATCCGGTATGGGCAAGGCTGGCGCAATTGGGTGCGGTGCTGGCCATTCATCCCCTGGGGTTCAGCCATGGTCAGCGGCTGAGCGATTTCTTTATGGTTAATGTCGTCGGCCAACCGTTAGAAGAAATCATCGCCGTTCATCACCTGATCTTTGGCGGCGTGTTGGATCGCCACCCGGATTTGCGGGTGCTGGTGGCCCATGGCGGCGGTTACTTCCCCTATTACGTCGGGCGGATGGATCACGCATGGAACGCGCGCCCCGAATTGCGCCGCCTGATTGGCGATGCGCCGTCCACGTATCTGCGGCGGATGTGGTATGACACCTGCGTGTTCGATGCGCCCACTTTGGCGCGGCTGGTTGATCTGACCGGGGCCGACCGGGTGATGATGGGCAGCGATTGGCCCTTTGACATGGGCGATGCCGATCCTGTTACATTGGTGCGCGCGGCGGTGCCCGACGCGGCGGCGCAAGCGGCGGTTTTATCCGGAACGGCGGTGGATTTCTTCCGCCTCGCGCGATGAGTGATCCCCTGCGCGGCACCGCCCGCTATACCGCCGATGTTACGCCCAAAGGCCCGCTGCATGTGGCGTTTTTGCGCGCGGATCGCGCCCATGGGGTGCTGTTGGGCCTGGATATCGCGGGCGCACAGGATGTGGCGGGTGTCGTTGATGTTCTGGTGGCCGGTGATCTGGGGCGCTTGGGCAATTTTCCGGCGTTTCTGCGCCAACCCACAATCGATGGCCGCCCCCTGATCGTGCCGCACCGCCCGGTAATGGCGACAGATCGCGTGCGTTATGTTGGGGAGCTTGTGGCGATGGTTTTGGCACAAACCGCCGCCGCCGCCCAGGATGGTGTTGAAGCATTGGCACCGGAATATGATGATCTGCCTGCCATCGTCGGGTTGGACAGCGCGCGCACAGGCCCCGACATTCACCCCGAGGCCCCCGGCAACAGGGCCGCCCGGGTTGATCTGGGCGATGCGGGCGCGGTGGCGGATGCGATGAACAACGCCGCGCGGGTGGTTGAAACCACCATCGCCCTGCCCCGTGTCGCCCCCCACCCGATGGAGCCGATGGCCGCCATCGCCGCCTTTGACCCTGATCGCGACCTTTTCGATCTGTGGGTCCCGCATCAGGGTATTGCCGAGCAACGCCGCGATATTTGCGCCGTTTTGGGCGTGGCCCCCGGTGCGGTTCGGATTCACGCCGAGCGTGTGGGCGGGGCGTTTGGCGTGCGCGGCGCGGCCTATCCCGAAACCATCGCCCTCTTGGCCGCAGCACGGCGCACCGGGCGCGTGCTGCGCTGGCAGGCCAGCCGCAGTGACGGGTTTGCCACCGATTATCATGGGCGCGGCACCCGGCTGACCGGGCGGTTGGCGCTGGACAGCGCGCACCGGTTCACCGCCATTTCGGTTCAGATCAACGCCGATCTGGGCGCCTATGTGCACCCGGTCGGCGCGCATATCAGCGTGAACAACCCGCTGATGACCATTACCGGATGTTACCGTATTCCGGCGGCGCGGGCGCAGTTCGATCTGATGTTCACCAACGCCGTTCCCATGGGCCCCTATCGCGGCGCGGGACGCCCCGATATTGCGCTGCTGGTTGAGCGGTTGGTGGATATGGCGGCGATAGAAACCGGGCAAGACCCGTTAGATTTGCGCCGAATAAATGCCGTTGGCGCGGCTGATTTCCCTTGGCGCACTCCCTTGGGTGCGGAATACGACAGCGGCGATTATCCCGCCCTGATCGACACGGCGCGGCGCGCCGCCGATTGGGATGGATTCGCCGCCCGGGCCAATACCGACCGCGCCGCAGGTTTGCTGCGCGGGATCGGCGCGGCGCTGTTTGTTGAGGTGGCCGGCGGCGGCGCCACCCCCCGTGATGAGGTGCAGTTGCACATCGACAGCCACAATGGCACGGCGCATATCACCCTGATCACCGCCAGCCAAAGCACGGGGCAGGATCATGCCGGATTGTTTTGCGATATGATCACGGCGCGCCTTGGCCTGCCGCCAACTGCCGTGACGTTGGAGCAAAGCGCGCCAGACGCAATGCTTGAGGCGGCGGGATCTTATGCATCACGTTCAACCACGCAGATCGGATCGGCATTGTATCACGCCTGTGATGCCCTGATCGCGCGCCTGATTGACGACACCGCCGCCGCGCAGGGCGTTCCACCCGACACCCTGACCGGCGATGTTCAGGCAATCCGTGACAATTCGGGCAATATAATATGCACCCTTGCCGCCGCACTGGACCGGGCCGCGTCACAGGGCGCGTTTTCGATTTCGGGCAAAGCCCCTGTGCGGCAAACCTATCCGTCAGGGTGCCATATTGCCGAAGTCGCCATCGACCCGGCCACGGGCCTGTGTCATGTTTTGCGGTATCTGGCGGTGGATGATGCGGGGCGCGTTCTGTCCCATCATGGGGTCGATGGGCAATTGCGCGGCGGTATCGCCCAAGGCATCGCCAACGCCCTGTTCGAGGGCCATGTATTTGACGCATCAGGCCAGATCCTGAGCGGGAGCTTGATGGATTACACCCTGCCCCGCGCCCAAGACATGCCGCCGGTGCACATCATCACCCAGGACAGCCCATCGCCCACCAACCCGCTGGGGGCCAAGGGCGTGGGCGAAGCCGGAACCACCGGCGCGCTGGCCGCCACCACGAACGCCGTCGCCGATGCCCTGCGCCAGGCTGGCGCAACCCTGCCCGAACTGCCGCTGACCCCGGCCCGGATTTGGGAGGCTGTAAACGCCACAGAACCGAAAAAGCCGGATGAATGACTTTGACTGGATATCAAACGACACCGAACATTTCAGGGTAACGCGCTGGAATTAGCGCGCTGATACCAGGTTTCACACTCTACCTCGGTTACTTTCACCCCGCGCCCGCGCACGACATATGATCCCGATGGCAGACATTCGGCGTCCACCGGCACCGAAACTTTTTGCGGCGGCGGGTTTGGCCGGTTGCCGCACACCACCTTGGCGCGCTGTATCGCCTGATCCCCGATCAATGACCCCTTGCGCAATGGGCACCCAGTTGCACGTTCCATGGCCTGAGCTGCGCGGGCCATAATATCGGCTTCGCGCGGACGCCATTCGCGACTGGTGCGCAGGGATTCAACCCGGTCACCGCGCATACGCACGCTGAAAGTTGACGGTCCGATTGCGACCGTCTGGGATGGCATTCCCTGAAACGCCAATGACGGGCTGTCACATCCCGCCAGAGCCATCGAAAAAACCAACAAAAGCGCGCGCAAGGTCCACATGCGATCAATCTATCGCAGGGCTGGTTAATAGATCATGAATTTCCTGCGGAGTCGCCTTTGCCACAGATTCCAATGATCACAACAAAACGATTTCAGGCGGTCGCGCGATACCTGTCTTCAAGATCCGACGCAAAAGTCGCGATGCGGGTGTCGAATTTACCCTGAATGCGGCCTTTGGCCAGTTTCAGCGATTGCACAACCATTCGCGTCGTCATGGTGCGCGGTCGCAGATCGACCGAAATTTCAAATCGGGTGGTGTTGCGCGACAGGGCCATCAGGCCAACCGTCATGTCGATGTCCACACCTTCACCCGCGCCGTGTATGACAAACCCCGTGGGCACATCGAACCCGGTGACTTCGGCATCAATGGTCCAAAGTCGGTTGCGATACGGAACCTTGAGCGACCATGCCGTACCACACCCGACCGGCGCGGCCCCGGTGGTGCGGACCACTTCGATGTTGCGGCGCAGGGCCTGACGTTCGAAGGCGGCAAAATCGCTGGCGGCACGAAACACATAGTCCAGCGGCGCTTCGATGTCTTTGCGGGTGGTGAATTTCATAGGGGGCAGGCCTTGCAATGGTGAAAAACGGTCGCGCCCTGTTAGCGGTTAATCCAGCGTATCGGCAACCCAATGATGCAGAAGAAACCCGGCAATTGCGCCCCGTCGCGGGGGCCGGATGCGCGGATGATCGCCGGCAAAGACCTGCATCATGTCCTCACGGGGCAACCACAGCGCCTCTTCGATTTCGTTGGGATCAATGGTGATGTCGGTGCTTGTGGCTTCGCCCCAGCAGCCAAACATCAAAGACGCGGGAAACGGCCACGGCTGACTCGACAGGTATCCGACACGCCCGACCTTGATCCCGGATTCCTCCATGACTTCGCGGCGCACCGCGGCTTCGATGGTTTCGCCCGGTTCAACAAATCCGGCCAACAGCGAATACATGCCATCGGGCCACCCCGGAGAGCGGCCCAAAAGAACCGAATTTCCATGGGTGATCAGCATGATCACCACCGGATCGGTACGAGGAAAGTGATGCCCCCCGCAGGCCGCACAGTTACGTTGCCAACCGGCCATGGCCATGTGCGATTCGGCCCCGCAGCGGGCGCAGAACCGGTGAATACTGTGCCAGGCCAGCACCGCCTTGCCGCTGGCCACGATTTCGACATCCAGGGGCGAAAGCGCCGTCATGACCCCGCGCAACTCGGCAAAGCGCAAAGCATCGGGCAGGTCCGGGTGCGCCTGTTCCGACGGGTCGAAAAAATCATGCAAAGTGTCAGGCAGGGCCTCAGGCACCCAGGCTGACAGATCAACGGCAAAGCGCGGCCCATCGGCAAGGCCCAGAAACACTGGCGGGCCAGCCGCCCTCAGCACCGGATCGCCAACCCGCAGCCAACCCGGCGCCATCGCGCCACCCCCAAACGAAAACAAAGGCTTGCCGCGCCAGATCGGGATCACCCGCGCATCCGGATCGGCCCACATCCGCGCTTGCGCCGCCGCATCCCCGCGCAATTCGCCCGCCCGTTGCAACCCGCCGCCCCCAAAAGTGACCGTTTCTGCCAATTTCATCGCGCTTCTCCGTCCGACTGCTGTGGGTTCCTGCCATGGGGCGCGCGTGCGGTAAATGCATCGGCGACAAAATAATCCGCCGCGCAACCCCAAGATGTATTGCCCTACCCAGACAGTCCGATAAACGTGAAAACCAACACATTGCTTTTCTGGTGAAAAAAACCTGTCATGATCCAAAGTCACAAGATGTCCGCCCCCAGCAGGAGCAAATCATGCCACGCCAGACTGCCCGCCCATCGATGACCCGTCGCACGTTTCTGTCCACCACCGCCGCCGGTGGGGCCTTGATCATGATCCATCCGTTTTCGGCCCAGGCCACCGCAGGTCAGGCGCATTTGCGACTGATGGAAACCACCGATCTGCATGTGCACGTCTTCCCCTATGACTATTACAGCGACAAAGCCGTAGACACGGTTGGCCTGGCCCGCACCGCCGCCCATATCGCCGACATCCGCGCCGAGGCAACGAACACACTGTTGCTCGACAATGGCGATTTCCTTCAGGGTAATCCCATGGGCGACTACATCGCCTACGAGCGCGGCATGAAAGAGGGCGACACCCACCCGGTCATCGCCGCAATGAACACCGTCGGATTTGATGCCAGCACCCTGGGCAACCATGAATTCAATTATGGCCTGGATTTCTTGATGAAATCTGTTGCAGGCGCGAATTTTCCGGTAATTTCCGCCAATGTGGTCAAAACCCAAGGCAGCGATCCCACCAAGGATACCACGCTTTTACCCCCATTTGTCATTCTGGATCGGATGCTGACCGATGGCGCGGGGCAAGAGCATGCGATCAAGGTGGGGCTGATCGGGTTTGTCCCACCCCAGATCATGAACTGGGATCGCAAGCACCTTGAGGGCAACGTGACCGCGCGCGATATCGTCGCCTCGGCCCGCGCCTATGTGCCGGTGATGAAGGAAATGGGCGCCGATATCATCATTGCGCTGTCCCATTCCGGCATCGGCGCGCCGGTGGAACAAGAAGGGCAGGAAAACGCCGCAACCGCGCTGGCCCTCGTGCCGGGGATCGATGCCATTCTGACCGGTCATTCGCACCTGGTGTTTCCCGGTCCCACCTATGCCGATTTTGCCGCGGTCGATGCCGAGGTCGGCACATTGCACGGCAAACCCGCCACCATGGGCGGGTTCTGGGGCAGTCATCTGGGCGTGATCGACCTGATGCTGGAAAAAGACGGTGCAGGATGGCGCGTGGCCGCCCATGCGTCGGAAACCCGGCCGATTTCCAAACGCAACGATGACCGCTCGATCACCGCCTTGGTGGAAAGCGATAGCGCAATTCTCGCCGCAACCCAGGCCGATCACGACGCAACACTTGCCTATGTGCGCCGCGCGGTGGGCAAAACCGAGGCGCCGCTGCACAGCTATTTCGCGCTTGTCGCCGATGATCCATCGGTTCAAATCGTCAGTCAGGCACAGGTGTGGTATATCACCCAAATGATGGTCGGCACGGAATACGAATCCCTGCCGATCCTGTCTGCCGCCGCCCCGTTCAAGGCCGGTGGGCGCGGCGGGCCCGAGTATTATACCGATGTGCCGGTGGGCGACGTGGCGATCAAAAACGTCGCCGATCTGTATCTGTACCCAAACACAGTGCGCGCGGTAAAAATCAACGGCGCACAATTGCAAGGCTGGCTGGAACGCAGCGCGGGTATGTTCAACCAGATCGAACCGGGCAGCACCGATAAACCGCTGCTGAACCTCGATTTTCCCAGCTACAACTTTGATGTGATCGATGGGGTGACCTATCAGATCGACCTGTCGCAACCTTCGCGTTTCGACAGCAAAGGCGAAGAAACGAACCCGACCGCGAACCGGATCATCAATCTGCAACACAACGGCGCGCCGGTGACGGACGATATGGAATTCATCGTTGCCACCAACAATTACCGCGCTTCGGGCGGCGGCGGCTTTCCTGGTGCCAAAGGCGATACCGTGGTGTTTGAGGGGCCCGATACCAACCGTGATGTTATCGTGCGCTTTATCGTCGAACAAGGCACGATCAACCCACAGGCCGATGCCAATTGGTCCTTTGCGCCCCTGCCCGGCACCACCGTCACCTTCGACACCGGCCCCGGCGGCGCCTCTTACGCCGATGCCGTGCCGGGTGTGAAACTGGAACCAGCGGGCGATGGCGATGATGGATTCGCCCGTTTTCGCCTGACATTGTAAAAACCACGGGGCGCGGCATTTTCACCGCGCCCCTGTTTTTTCTTGCTATAAATATCCAAAGCACACCATCCGCACCGGGCACCCGGCCCAAAGGGGCGCTAAAACGCGCGCCGCGCCTTTAACGCTGCGCTGATTGTGCCATCGTCCAGATAATCCAACTCCCCGCCAATCGGCACCCCTTGCGCCAGAGAGGTGACGGAAATCGCCAGTGTCTCAACCTGTTCGGCGATGTAATGGGCGGTGGTCTGGCCATCGACCGTGGCATTCAGCGCCAGAATGATTTCGCCCACGCCTTCGCGTGATATCCGATCAATAAGGCGGGGAATGTGCAAATCTTCCGGCCCGATGGCATCAAGCGCCGATAATGTACCGCCCAACACATGATAGCGGCCTTTGAACATGCCGCTGCGCTCCATCGCCCATAAATCGGCCACGTCTTCGACCACACAGATTTCGCCGGTGGCGCGGCGCTCATCGGCGCAGATCGGGCACAGATCGCCGGTGCCGATATTGCCGCAGTTCACACATTCGCGCGCCGTATCGCCCACCTGTTGCATCGCGGCGGCCAGCGGGGTTAACAACTGCCCGCGCTTTTTGATCAGATGCAAAACCGCGCGCCGGGCCGACCGGGGGCCAAGCCCCGGCAGCCGCGCCATCAGATCGATCAGCGCATCAATATCGCTTGGCGGGCCACTCACGGCGCACCCCGTTCATAAGGGAGAATCAGCAAAACAGCCCTTAAAACGGCAGTTTCATGCCCGCGGGCAGGCCCATGCCTTCGGTCAGCTTGCTCATTTCCTCTTGCGATTTATCGGCTGCCTTTTGCTGGGCATCCTTGATCGCCGCCAGAATCAGATCTTCGACCACTTCTTTTTCATCGGCATTAAAAATCGACGGGTCGATATCAAGCGCGGTCAGCACACCTTTGGCCGTTGCTGTGGCTTTTACCAAACCAGCGCCGGATTGGCCGGTAACCATGGTGGTTTCCAACTGTTCCTGCATTTCGGTCATTTTGCCTTGCATTTCCTGGGCGGCTTTCATCATTTTGCCCATATCGCCCAATCCGCCGAGTCCTTTTAACATGCTGTCACGCTCCTGAATGTTGATGTTTTGTTACAGATACGCACGGCGGGCCTGTCTCACAAGGGGCGCGAGAGGTGCCAAAGCCGCAATGCGGTGAGCATCGCCAAGGCGCCATAGATCGTGGCACTGATCCATGTCGGGCCAAGGCAGCCTTCGTCCTGCATCTGCGCCGCCAAAAGCGGATCAAGAGACAGGGCCGTGCCAAGAAACAGCGCCACGCCAACGGCCAACACCAATGCGATCACCGCCAAGGCCTGTGATCGCACGGCCCAGGTCAGCACACAGACCAATATCACCACCGCGCCCAAGGGCGAGGTGAGAAACAGCGCCGCCTCGCCCCAGGCATCCAACCGCCCTTGGGCGGCGGACCATGCCGGGCGGGCCTGTGCGCAGACCCCGGCCCAAACCGGGGTTGGGAGAAACGCAATCAAAGGTGCGGCGCGGCGCATCAGTCTTCCTCGAACGGGTCCCATTCATCGGGCACTTCGGGCAATGCCTCTTGTTCGGCTTCGGCACTGATGTCTTCGGGCGTGCGGATATTGGTGATTTCGGCCTTGGGAAAGGCCAACAGCACCGCCTGCATCATCGGATGCGCCGCCGCTTTTGCCTTCAGGTCATTGGATTCCGCATCGCGCAGGGCGGCGATGGTGGGCGCGCCGCCCTCATTCACCAGGGTCACGGCCCAGCGCGCGCCGGTCCAGAGTTGCAACCGCTGGCTTAACCTTGCGGCCAGATCGCGGGGCGCGGCATCAGTTGGCACAAATTCGATCCGGCCCGGCGCGTAATTGGCCAGTTGCACACAGGTTTCAACCTCGATCAACAGTTTGGCGTCACGATTGGCGCGGATCAGATCGATCACATGGTCAAAGCTGGCAAAACGCGCCAAACCGGGGTCGGGCTGGTTGGCCAGGGCGGGGGCCGCACCGCCACCAGAGCGTGTGGACATGGCGCGCGGCCCCGGCCCCCCCGATGGCGGCGGCGCATTCGGTGCGGGCGCGGTGGGGCGCGGCGTGTTTTGCAATTTGCGTAACAAATCATCGGGGCTGGGCAAATCGGCCACATGGGTCAGCCGGATAATCGCCATTTCCGCGGCCATCATCGCGTTGGGCGCATTGGCGACCTCTTCCAGCGCTTTGAGCAACATCTGCCACATCCGCGTCAGGATACGCATGGGCAGTTTGCCTGCCATCATCGCGCCGCGCGCCTGTTCATCGGGGCCGATTGTCGGGTCGTCGCCCGCATCCGGCGTAATTTTGATCACGCTGATCCAATGGGTAATTTCGGCCAGATCACGCAGCACCGCCATGGGATCGGCCCCATCGGCATATTGCGCCGAAAGTTCGGTCAACGCGCCCGCCGCATCGCCCTGCATCACCATATCAAACAGATCGAGCACCCGCCCACGATCCGCCAGGCCCAGCATCGCGCGCACCTGTTCGGCCGTGGTTTCGCCCGCACCATGCGCAATCGCCTGATCCATCAGCGACATCGCATCGCGCACCGATCCTTCGGCGGCGCGGGTGATCAATGCCAGGGCATCATCGGCGATTTCGGCGCCTTCCAACCCGGCGATATGTTTCAGGTGGTCAATCATCACTTCGGGTTCGATCCGGCGCAGATCAAACCGTTGGCACCGCGACAGAACCGTTACCGGCACCTTGCGGATTTCGGTGGTGGCCATGATGAATTTGGTGTGGGCGGGCGGTTCCTCAAGCGTTTTCAGCAGCGCGTTGAACGCGGCGGTCGACAGCATGTGAACTTCGTCGATGATGAAAATCTTGTACCGGCCTTCAGCGGGGCGGGTGTTGGCCATGGCGTTTAATTCGCGCACGTTATCAACCCCGGTGGACGACGCCGCGTCGATTTCAAGCACATCAAAAAACCGCCCCTCGGAAATGCCCACACAGGGTTTGCACACCCCACAAGGCGAAGTCGTCGGCCCGCCGGTGCCATCGGGACCAACGCAATTCATTCCCTTGGCGATGATCCGTGCCGTGGTGGTTTTTCCCGTGCCGCGAATCCCGGTCAGGATGAACGCCTGGGCGATCCGGTCAGCCTTGAACGCATTTTCCAGGGTGCGCACCATCGCATCCTGTCCCTTGAGATCGGCAAAGGTTGCGGGGCGGTGTTTGCGGGCAAGCACCTGATAGGCGGACGTGTCAGACATGGGGCCTCAAAACTTTTGCGCGCGGGGAATCGCACGGTTAACTTAGGCCCGCTGCCTCAGATGATCCAGAGCAACGCAGCCGTTCCCGCCGCCCCCACGCTGAGCAATGTCGCCAACATGGTCATGCTGCGCGTGGGAATCGGTTTGGTGGCGTGTTCGCTCATCCGGCTCAGGGTTTCGCAGGATTTTCGCCGCGCCATCCAGAATATAACCACCGCAATGGCGCAAAACAACGTCGCCACACCGCGCGCCGGATGCCACGGCAGATCCGCCTCGCCAAAAATTGCCCGCAGACCCAGCGCCAGTGCAACACAGGCCATGCCCGTGCGCATCCACCCCGCAAACGTCCGCTCATTTGCCAGGATCGTGCGGTCTTCGGCCCAATCCGTACGGTCTTCGGCCATTTTATTTTTGTCTTGGGTCACTGTGCCTCTTTCCTTTTGCGAATGGCTTAGTCCTGTTGTTTGCGCTGCCGCCGCGCCTTGCCCTCGCGATAGGTTTTCTGAAGCGACCGATCGCGCCGGCGGCTTTCGTGAATCGAGGTCGTGTTCTGCTCTTCTTCTTTGGCCAGTTTGCGCCACCGCTCTAACCGGTCCGCGTCAATCGCGCCTGTGGCAATGGCAGCCTGAATGGCACAGCCCGGTTCGGTTTGATGGGCGCAATCGTTGAATTTGCAGTGGCCGGCCAATTCAACCAGATCGCCAAACACCACATCAATGCCATCGGATACATCCGAAAGCCGTATCGCCCGCATTCCGGGGGTATCCACCAACCAACTGCCGCCCTTTGCCGGAAACAGCCCGCGCGCGGTGGTGGTATGGCGGCCCTTTGCGTCATCTTCGCGGATGCCATCGGTTGCCCCGCTTTGGTTGGTCAGCGCGTTCAGCAGCGTGGTTTTACCCACACCGGAACTGCCCAAAAGCGCGCCAGTGCGCCCCGTGCCCAACCATCTGGTCAGGATGGATACCGCCCCCGGATCGCGGGCATTCAACGCCTCAACCGGCATATCCCCAAGGGCACGCGCCCGGGCCACGTAATCATCGGCATTCGCCATATCGGCCTTGGTCAATAAGATCACCGGCGTTACCCCCGCCTCAGCGGCCAGTATCAAATACCGCTCCAACCGGGCAGGGTTGAAATCGGCATTGCAGGATGAAACGATGAATAATGTGTCGATATTGGCAGCAATCAGTTGAACTGTCCGCCCGGTGCCCGCCGCGCGCCGTTGCAACAGCGAATGACGCTCAAGCCGGCGTGCCACGCGCCAGATGTCAGGTGTGGCCAGCACCCAATCGCCCACGGCATAATCTCCGGCACTTTCACCGCCGGGCAAAACCAACACCTCTGTGCCGCTTTCGCCAAGGGCCAGAACCGAATCACGCATAACCGAGGTGACGCGCATCGCCACCAACCCGGCATCTTCTTCTTCGCCAAGCTGCGAAGAAAACGTGTCCGACCATCCCAGATCGGCCAATGAATATGAAGTATCTGCCACAGGCTTACCTTATCACCCAGAAACCAGAAACCGCACCGCCAACAGGGGCAGCACGGCGGTTTACCGATGGCAAAGGATAAATCGTTAGGCGGGAGGGCGCCAGTAGGGTGCGATTAACAATCATCGCAAACCCACCGCAAAAATAAGGTGAGAGGCTGGACAACGACCCAAGCGAGGCTCGTTACGGCTGCTTCCTTCCGGATCTGACCGGGTTGGCGAGGTGCCTGCCCGCGCCAACCTCTCACCCCTCATATAATCAAACCGGCAATGGTGTGCAAGGGACGACGCACCAATCGCGCAACGCCCCCCACGGGCGATCAATCTTCGTCATCTTCCTCGGGCGCATCATCGGGCAGGTTGAAAAAGCTGTCGGCGTCAGACACGTCACGCTCTTTTTCGTCCTCATCCGATTGCGACAGGCTGAAGGTTTCCAGACCGGCAATCGCCGTTGGCATCTTGGGCTCGGGGTCCATCCCCAGGCTTTGTTCGGTGCTGACCAGCTTGCGCCGTTCATCATCGGACATCACGCCGCCTTCTTTTGCCTTCTTGGCATTGGCCTTTTGCACCGCCAGATCCAATTCGGTCTGTTTGCACAGGCCAAGGGCAACGGGATCAATCGGTTGGATATTGTTGATGTTCCAATGGGTGCGTTCGCGAATCGCCTCGATTGTCGGCTTGGTGGTGCCCACCAGTTTGCTGATCTGACCGTCGGACAATTCGGGGTGAAATTTCACCAACCACAAAATCGACGCCGGGCGATCCTGGCGTTTTGACAGCGGCGTATACCGCGGGCCGCGACGTTTTTCTTCGCCCACGGCAGCGGCATAAAATTTCAGCTTCAGCTTGTGCAACGGGTCTTTTTCGCCCTTGTCGATTTCGCTTTGATCCAACTGATTGTTGCCCACGGGATCAAACCCTTTCACCCCGGCGGCCACATCGCCATCGGCAATGCCCTGCACTTCAAGTTCGTGCAGACCACAGAAATCGGCAACCTGTTTGAAGGTCAGCGTCGTATTGTCGACCAGCCAAACGGCAGTGGCCTTGGCCATAATCGGTTTTTGCATCACAGTCTCCTTTGGCGGCAACCGGACATGTCGATTGGTCCGGGGAAAACGGCTGGTCCGGCTGGACCCTCACCTCGTTTTCGGGGAAGTTGGATGGGATATAGCCATTCCTGACCCATAGGAAAAGAGAAAATGCGCCTTTTGCTTGCCCTGATGCTGTGGCCGACGCTGGTTTGGGGCGAGGGCGAGCGTGCCGGTACGTTCGACTACTATGTTCTGGCGCTGTCGTGGTCACCAACATGGTGCGCGTTAGAGGGCAATGGGCGCCAGTCACCGCAATGTGGGGCGGATGCCGATAACGGATGGGTCATGCATGGGCTGTGGCCGCAATTTCACCGCGGCTATCCCAGCTATTGCCGCACCACGGCGCGCGATCCGTCGCGCGGGCAAACCCGCGCCATGGCCGATATTATGGGCGATCCCGGCGCCGCCTGGTATCAATGGAAAAAACACGGGCGTTGCGCGGGCTTGTCCGCCGATGATTATTTCGCCACCGCGCGCCGGGCCTATGACAATATCACGCGCCCGGAAGTGTTTCGCAAACTTGACCGCGCGGTAAAATTGCCCGCCTCGGTGATCGAGGACGCATTTATCAAAGATAATCCGACGCTTACGCCTGATATGATCACCATCACCTGCAAGGCGAACCGCATCCAGGAGGCGCGGATTTGCCTGTCAAAATCCCTGTCTCCGGTGCCCTGTGGGCGCGACGTGATCCGCGATTGCACGATGCAGGATGCGCTGTTCGCCCCAATCCCCTAGGCCGACGATTCAGCTTTTGAAAACCGGGCTGTGACCGGGGCAATCACATAGGTCACCAGCGGGATCAGGGCAAAACCGATGATCAGCCCGATAACCCCGTCCAGAAACGCAGTGACAAACCATTTAACAAACCCGGCCGCATCGGGGATCTGCGCGGCCGCGGCCACGGCAATGGCGTGAATCATTTCAGACGGGGCATGTACGCCCAATTCGTGCAACCCATGCACAATGATCGAACCGCCCACCCAAACCATGGCCGCCGTTCCGATAATCACCAACAATTTCATGAAATAGGGCATGCCCTTGACGATGTTCAGACCAAGAGCGCGGGTAAATGCCAAACGCCCCTTGGCCACCATCGCCAATCCAACATCGTCGCCCTTCACGATCAGCCCCACCGCACCATAAACCGCAAAGGTGATGATTCCGGCGGCCAGAGCCAAAACCGCCGCCGTTTGGATAAACCCCAAACCTTCGGGCAAAGCCGATAAAATGATCGTCATGATTTCGGCAGATAAGATGAAATCGGTCTTGATCGCGCCTTTGACCTTGGATTTTTCCAACTGCGCCTTGTTCATCTTTTCGGCAAGCAGGTCTTCGGCTTTGTGATCTGCGGGGTTCAGCACATGCCAGATCTTTTCTGCCCCCTCAAAACACAGATATGCGCCGCCCAGCATCAACAAGGGCGCAATCGCCCACGGCGCAAAGGCCGACAGCAACAGCGCCGCAGGCAGCAAGATGATGAGTTTGTTGAAAAGCGACCCTTTGGCGATTTTCCAGACGATCGGCAATTCGCGTTCGGCAGAAAACCCGTGCACATATTTCGGCGTGACCGCAGCGTCATCAATCACCGCGCCGGCGGCCTTTGATGATGCTTTGACCGCCTGGGTCATGACATCATCAACCGAGGCGGCGGCCACTTTGGCAATCGCCGCCACGTCGTCCAACAGTGCAACAAGTCCGCTCATAGGGTCGTCTCCGATTTAGGCATGTGGCACGATTTGCGGCGAGCCCGATGGTGCACAACGCGTGACAACCGCGGAAAGTTGCCCGCGACCCACCCCATGGGCGATTTTGGCACCGCCGGATCAGCCAATGCGCAGAACGATCTTGCCGATATGGGCGCTGCTTTCCATGCGGGCATGGGCCGAGGCGGCATCGGCCAGGGCAAATTCCTGATCCATCACCGGCGCGATCTGCCCACTGGCCAGCTTTGGCCACACGTCACGTTCCAACGCCCGGGCGATGCGCGCCTTGGCCAGGTCGGATTGCGGGCGCAGCGTGGAGCCGGTGATGGTCAGGCGGCGCACCATCAGTTGCGCAAAGTTCAACTCCACCTTCGGGCCGTTCAGAAACGCGATCTGCACCAACCGGCCATCATCGGCCAAGGCTTTGACGTTGCGGGGTAAATAATCGCCCCCCACCATATCCAGTATCAGGTTGGCGCCGCCTGCCCCTTTCATCACCGCGACGAAATCATCATCGCGGTAATTCACCGCCACCTCGGCCCCCAATTCCAGACAAGCGGCGCATTTTTCATCACTTCCGGCGGTGGTGAACACCCGCGCCCCCATGGAGCGGGCCAGTTGAATTGCCGTTGTGCCAATCCCGCTGCTGCCACCATGTACCAAAAACCGCTCGCCCGCTTGCAACCCGCCGCGCATCACCACGTTGGAATAAACGGTAAAGAATGTCTCGGGCAAACAGGCGGCCTGTTTCATCTCCATGTTATCGGGCACAGGCAGGGCGTGATCGCCGTGACACACCGCATATTCGGCGTATCCGCCACCGGGCAACAGGGCGCATACCCGATCCCCCACACGCCAGCGGGTGACGCCGGGGCCAATGGCGGCCACTTCGCCCGCCCCTTCCAATCCGGGCAAATCGCTGGCCCCCGGCGGCGGCGCATATTGGCCCGCGCGCTGCAACGCATCGGGGCGGTTGACCCCGGCATAGGACAGTTTGATCAATATCTGCCCATGGCCCGGCACCGGCACATCCCGTGTCACCGGGCGCAACACATCCGGTCCGCCGGGCGTTGTAATTTCAATGGCTTGCATGGTCTTTGACATGGGAAAATCCGTCTATGGCTTTATTTGTCCGGGCGCGTCCAACTGCCCGGCAGATCGACGCGCGGCACACGGGCAGGCGGGCGCATCTTTGACATGGCAAGGTTTGGCAGCACGGTGAAGGGTTTCAACAGCGGGTTTTTATTGACCGCCGCCTTGAATTTCTCAATCGACATCACATCGCCGATCCGGCGATCCAGAAATTCCCAGGTTGCGGATTGATCAACCGATTCGTCGCCCAGCCAGAACAGAACCGTCGCCCCATAGACCGCCGAAAGCGTGGCGCGTTTTGTGTACCAATTGCCATCTTGCGAGGTATCGCCCAGCGCGGTCCAGATATGATCGGCGGTTTCCCACACCGCCTTGGCCCCATCGGCGGCATAGACTGGCAGGGCAAACAGGGTGGTGCCCCGGCGCACGGCCTCTTTATCCGCCGCCTCAAGACGAAACCGAACCGCAGCCGCGACTTTTTCGCGAAACCGCAAATCGGTCAGGGGTTCGCGTTTGATACGGGCCACCATCGCGCGATCCCCGGCGCGGTGATACGCCATGGCCAGATCCACCGCGCCACGCGGAAACAGCGCCCGCGCCTCGGCCAGATCAATGCCGGTATCCTGCGCGGCGGCAATCAGGGTTGCATCGCTCCACCCGTCAAAAGGAACATGCGCCAGCGCCGCATCAAGAAGGGCGGTTTTCGGGTCGGTCATTGCATCACTCCTTTGGTTGCGTCGATGCTAGACAAGTTAGCGCAGGTTTGCTATAGGGCCAGTTCCTGCAAATCCTTGCAACTCAACTTAGAAAGGTGGTGAAAACCACATGCAGGTCAGTGTTCGTGACAACAACGTCGATCAGGCGCTTCGTGCCCTGAAGAAAAAGCTCCAGCGTGAGGGCGTTTTTCGTGAGATGAAGCTTAAGCAACATTTCGAAAAACCGTCCGAGAAGAAAGCGCGCGAAAAGGCCGAGGCAATTCGCCGCGCCCGCAAGCTTGCCCGTAAAAAGGCCCAGCGCGAAGGCATGATGTAAGTCATCCCATACTGGGGGGTTCGCCCCCGACAGATGACCCCCAGGCGCGAGCGTGGGGGTTTTTTGTTGCTTGATCGTGGACAATCGGCTATCGCGCAGAAAACCCATGAGGGCATCATGAACCGTCGGCTGTTTATACTTTTGTTTGTCGCACTGGCCGCCTGCGGGCGCGCAGATGTTGAAACAACCCGGGCTGACACCGCCCAAGGCCCCCGCGCATTGAATGCGATGATCGCGCGCTATGCGGATTTATACGATGTACCCGCCGATCTGGTGCACCGCGTCGTTCAGCGCGAAAGCAGCTATAATCCCGCCGCGCGCAACGGTATTTATTATGGGTTGATGCAAATTCATCCGACCACAGCGCGCACCATGGGCCACAACGGCCCGCCAGAAGCCCTGTTACAGCCCGAAACAAACCTGCGCTATGCGGTGAAATACCTGCGCGGCGCATGGCTGGTATCGGGCGGCAATCGCGATGCTGCCGTGGGATGGTACGCGCGCGGCTATTATTACGAGGCAAAGCGTTTGGGTTTGCTGAAAGAAACCGGTTTGCGCAGCTAACCAAAGCCATAATTTTGGCGCAAACTCGGTTTAATCTGGGGTGCAGTCAACCCTCATCACCCCAACCCCATGATATTTTTCGCTTTCGCCCTTTGGATCGCCACAATAAACGCCGTGACCTACGGTGCGTTTTCCCATGACAAATCCCGGGCCGAAAACGGCGGTTATCGCATGTCAGAGGCGCGTTTGTTGCGGCTTGCCATGCTAGGCGGTTGGCCTGCCGCCAAACTGGCCCAAAGGCGGCTACGCCACAAAACCCGCAAGATGCCGTTCGCGCGTGATTTGAACCGTGTTCCGGTGAAACAGGCGCTGATACTTGGGTGCGGATTGTTGGTTTTCGGGGCTCTTAATTCGGCAGACCGAGTGCAAATGCGATCTTTGTTCAGCTTCGATGTATCCGCAGAAAAGCCCATACTGCCCCGCCGATTTGGCCCAGGAAATTAAACCGGCAATGCGGTTGTCCACCGCACCGTGCGCAGCGCGAACGAGCTTTGCATTTGCGCCACGCCGGGCAATCGGGCCAGATGGCGCCGGTGGATCATGGCGAAATCTTCGGTGTCCTTTGCCACAACTTTCAACAGGTAATCGGCAACTCCGGCCATCAAATGGCACTCCAGAACATCGGGGATTCGCGCCACGGCACGTTCAAACGCATCCAAAACCTCATCCGTCTGACCCGACAGGGTGATTTCAACGAATACCGTGGTTTTGCGATCCAGTTGCTGGCGATCCAACAGCGCGACATAGCCGGTGATCACGCCCTCGGCTTCCAACCGTTGCACGCGGCGATGACAGGCCGACGCCGACAGGTTTACCTTGTCCGCCAGATCGGCGTTCGACATCCGTCCGCTGTTTTGCAAAACCGACAGAATTCGCCGGTCGGTTGTGTCGATTACGGTCATGGCGCGCCATCCTTTGAAAACCCTGCACCTCTTGGCGCGTTTACCGCAGGCTATCTGCGCCGATGGTCATAAAATATCAATCATTTTGGTGACATGGTTCTATGATGGCCCAACAGCGAGGGAGGTTGAAATGCTGATTGGTTGCCCGAAAGAAATCAAACCACAGGAATTTCGCGTTGGCCTGACGCCCAATGCCACGCGCGAAATTGTGGCCAAAGGCCATGGCGTGCTTTTCGAAACTGGCGCGGGCGACGGGGCCGGTTTCACCGATGAGGATTACACAACGGCAGGCGCCACATTGGCCGACACCGCATCCGACGTGTTTGCCAAGGCCGACATGATCATAAAGGTAAAAGAACCGCAATCTGGCGAACGCGCCATGTTGCGCCAGGGTCAGGTTTTGTTCACCTATCTGCACTTGGCACCTGATCCGGATCAAACACGTGATCTGCTGGCCTCGGGCTGTACCGCCATTGCCTATGAAACCGTGACCGATGCGCAGGGTGGCCTGCCATTGTTGGCACCCATGTCCGAGGTTGCGGGGCGGCTGGCCCCACAGGTGGGCGCCTATGCGTTGCAAAAGGCAAATGGCGGGCGCGGCGTTTTGATGGGCGGTGTGCCCGGCGTTGGCCCCGCCACAGTGGTTATGATCGGCGGTGGCGTGGTCGGCGCACAAGCCGCGCGTATCGCGGCGGGAATGGGCGCAGATGTGACCGTGCTTGACCGATCGTTACCGCGGCTCAGTTTTCTGGATGATGTATTTGGCGACCGGTTCAACACCCGCTATGCCAATGCGGGCAATACGGCCGAACTGGTGATGCTGGCCGATATGGTGATCGGTGCAGTCCTGATTCCCGGCGCGGCGGCCCCCAAGTTGGTCACACGCGCGCAACTCTGCGATATGAAACCCGGCGCGGTGATCGTGGATGTGGCAATTGACCAAGGCGGGTGTTTCGAAACCTCGCGCGCCACCACCCATGACAATCCAACATACGAGGTTGACGGAATTGTTCATTACTGTGTCGCCAACATGCCCGGCGCGGTGCCCCGCACTTCGACCCTTGCACTGTCCAATGCGACATTGCCATTCATCCTCGCCTTGGCCGACAAGGGGTGGAAACAGGCCTGCGATGATGATCCGCATTTGTTGGCCGGGCTGAATGTGCACGCCGGAAAGCTGACCAATCATGCGGTTGGTGTGGCGCTGGATATTGACGTGCTGTCGCCCAAATTGGCGCTGAAGATGTGAACATGCCGCCCGCCGACACCGGCGGGCCACAGTATCATTTGGTGCGCCTAACCGCGCTTCAACTGGTCGCGAATTTCGATCAGAACGTCCAACTCGGACGGGCCGGTTTTGACTTCGGGCGCAACATCATCGGGCTTTTCCGCTGCCGATTTCAGACGGTTGACGACTTTTACCAAAATGAACACCACAAACGCGATGATCAGGAAATTGATACAGGCCGTGACGAACGCGCCATAGGCGAAAATCGCCGCGCCATTTTCCCGCGCCGCCTCGAGCCCCAAACCCGGCGCAACATCCCCCGACAGTACGAAATACATACTGGTAAAATCGACCCCGCCCAGAATCAGGCCGATAACCGGATTGATCAGATCACCCACCAGACTGCTGACAATCGCCGTAAACGCCGCACCGATGATGATACCAACAGCCAAATCCATCACATTGCCCTTGGCAATGAAATCCTTAAATTCGTTAATCATTTTTGACCCCGCGTAAAATACTGACATTGTTCGCCACCGCACGGCGTGTAGCATCAATTCAAACAAAAGTTACGCTTTTTTACCGCGCAAAATCGCCTAGGGTCTGCCTCACGCAATATAAGGAAATCCCATGCCCGATCTTTCAGCCTTTCCCATCACCGCCCGTTGGCCCGCGGCAAACCCCGATGTGATCCAGCTCTACTCCTATCCTACCCCAAATGGTGTCAAAGTCTCGATCGCGTTGGAAGAACTGGGCCTCGAATATGAACCGCACCGGGTTACCCTGGCAGATGAAGATGTCAAATCTGACGCTTTTCTGTCCCTGAACCCCAACAATAAAATCCCCGCGATCATTGATCCCAACGGCCCTGACGGCGCGCCCTTGGGTCTGTTTGAATCCGGCGCGATCCTGATTTATCTGGCGGAAAAAACCGGAAAGTTGATGGGTAAAACCGCATCTGACAAGGCGCGCACGATTCAGTGGGTGATGTTTCAGATGGGTGGCGTTGGCCCGATGTTTGGCCAACTGGGCTATTTCACCAAATTCGCCGGCGCCGAAATCGAAGACCCGCGCCCGCGTGAAAGATTTATCAACGAGGCAAAGCGCCTGCTGGCGGTGCTGGAAAAAGAAATGACCGGCAAAGATTGGATAATCGGGGAGTTTTCCATCGCCGATATTGCCATCGTGCCCTGGCTGAATGGGCTTGAATTTTACGGCGTACTGGAAACGGTGGGCTGGGCCGACCACCCCAATCTGGTGGCCTGGCACAAAAGGTTCTATGCCCGCCCAGCCGTTGAAACGGGCAAGAACATTCCCCCCCGCACTTAACCGGGCAGTTTTCCTGTCAGCACATACCGCAGGATCTCAACCACCTGCTGCGGCTCTTGCGCAACGGCAAGGGCCGCGGCATCCACTTCTTTCAACGCATGGGCATGATCGGGCCCGTGCAACACGATCAGCGATTTGCCAAGGGCGGCGGCATAACCGGCATCAAACGCCGCGTTCCACTGTTTGTATTTGTCGCCAAACCGCACAACGACCACATCGGCCTCTTCAATGCCTTTGCGGGTGCGAATGGCATTCACCATCGCGCCCTTGTGATCGTGCCAGTATTTGTTTTCTTCGGCCCCCAAAATCGCCACACCGCAATCATCGCTGGCATCGTGATCGGTGACCGGGCTGTTAAACACCACATCCAACCCCTGTGCGCCGTCGATGATTTGTTCGCGCCAATCGGTGTGGATTTCACCGGACAGATAAACATGCAACATTTCGTTCTCCTTAAAGTTGTAATGCCTCCGGCGGGGATATTTAGTGCAAGAAAAAACCAAACGCTGTTCTGTTTTTTCTTGCTTTAAATATCCATAAACCGACGTCAGCCGCGCAAAACGCCGCCAGTGGCCTTGGCGACCTTTTCAATGATCTTGGCCGATACCATCTCGATTTCCTTTTCGGTCAGGGTGGCGGTTTGCGGTTGCAGGCGCACCGTGATGGCCAATGATTTCTGCCCCGCGCCCAGACTGCCGCCAACGAATTGGTCAAACAGGCGCACATCTGCGATCAACGCCTTATCGGCCCCGGCGGCGGCATTCAGCAATGTCAACGCCTCGGTCTTCTCATCGACGACAAAGGCGAAATCACGTTCCGTTGCCTGAAACCCCGACAGGATCAATGGCGCGCGCGCCGCGCCGGTGTTGCGCGGCAATGGGATTTCGGCAGGCCACAGGGTGAACGCCATGGCCGGGCCTTTCACATCCATCGCTTTCAAAATGCGCGGATGCACTTCGCCAAAAATACCCAGTACCTTTTTCGGCCCAAGGCAGATCATCCCATGCCGCCCCGGATGCCACCAATCCGGCCCGCCGCGCAGGATCTGCACCTTGCCCGGCGCGCCCATGGCGGCCAGCGCTGCCTCGGCATCGGCCTTGACGTCGTAAATATCGACCACACGGGAATCGCCGTGCACGTCTTTTGGTCCGGTGCGACCGATCAACAGGCCGGTGACCAAAAGATGCTGCTCGCCCGGCTCACCACCGTGAAAGGCGGGGCCGACCTCAAACAGGGCCATATCGTTGACACCGCGCGCCTGGTTGCGTTTGGCGGCCTGCAACAATCCGGGCAACAGCGCCGGCCGCATATGCGACAGATCGGCGGAAATCGGATTTTCCAGCATCGTGGCATCACTGCCGCCATCAAACAGCGCCGCCGATGCCTGATCGACAAAGCTGTAGGTCACACATTCGTTATAGCCCAGCGCGGCAATGGTGCGGCGCACGGTCTGTTCGCGTTTTTGCAGCGGTGTGAGGATCGGTTTCGGCACGCCCGCTTGGGCGCGCGCCATGGGTTGGCCTTGCAACTTGGTCAGGGATGCGATGCGCGCCACCTCTTCCACCAGGTCTGCCGCGCCCTGCACGTCGGGGCGCCAAGATGGCACCTGCACCATGTCGCCCTGCACGTCAAAACCGAGTGCGCTCAGGGTTGCGCGCTGCACATCGGGCGCGATGGTCATGCCCACCAGGCTTTGCACCTGATCGGTATCCAACGGGTAGCTGCGCGCATGATCGGGGGCTGCGCCGGCCTCTACCACCTCTGACGCTTCCCCGCCGCACAGGTCCAACACCATTTGCGTGGCGGCCTGAAGCCCCGGCAGGGTGTATGCAGGGTCAACGCCGCGCTCAAACCGATACCGCGCGTCTGAGTTGATTTTCAGCGCGCGGCCTGTGTGCGCAATTGTCACCGGATCCCACCAGGCGGATTCCAGAAACACATTCACCGTTTCATCGGAACATCCCGACGGCGTGCCGCCCATGATTCCGGCAATGCTTTCAACGCCTTGATCGTCGGAAATCACCATTTGGCCCGGCTGAAACGTGTATTCTTTGTCATCCAGCGCCAACAGGGTTTCGCCGCCCGTGGCGCGATGCACCCGCAATCCGCCCTGCATTTTATCGGCATCGAACACGTGCAAGGGGCGATTATAGGCATAGGTGAAAAAGTTGGTGATATCGACCAGAGCCGAGATTGGCCTGAGCCCGATTGCCTTTAGCCGGTGTTGCAGCCAGGCCGGCGACGGGCCGTTTTTCACACCGCGAATAAGGCGGCCGGTGAAGTGCGGGGCGCTGTCGCGCGTATCCTCGTCAATCGTGACGGTGATTGGGCATGGGAAGGTGCCGGGCACATCGGCCACGGTTGTTTCGATTAACGTGCCAAGGCCACGCGCCGCCAAATCGCGGGCAATGCCATGCACGCCCAACGCATCGGGGCGGTTTGGCGTGATGGCGATTTCGATCACCGGGTCGATTTTGGCCGGGTCATGTTCGGCCAGCCAATCGGTAAACGGTTGGCCGATGGTGCCGCTGGGCAGTTCGATGATGCCCTCGTGTTCGTCCGACAGCTCCATTTCCCGTTCCGAACACATCATCCCATGGGATTCGACGCCGCGAATTTTGCCCACTTGAATGGTCGTGTCGATGCCCGGCACATAGGTGCCAGGGCGCGCAACCACCACGGTAATGCCCGCCCGCGCATTGGACGCGCCACAGATGATTTGCAGCGTGTCTTCGCCCGTGTCCACCTGACACACGTTCAACCGATCCGCATCGGGGTGCTTTTCGGCGGTTTTGACATAGCCAAGCGTAAAGGCCGACAACCGTGCCGCAGGGTTTTCCACGCCTTCAACTTCAAGACCAAGATCGGTCAGGGCGTCGGTGATTTCGTCCACCGAGGCGGTGGTGTCGAGATGCTCTTTGAGCCAGGAGAGGGTGAATTTCATTCCATGGCGCCTTCTTTTAGTGTAATTGGAGTTCGCTTTCCGATGGGAACTAGATATTCAAAATCCCACCCCTCAATTCGTGTCTTTTCGAAGCAGTCATTGCGCATTGCTTTAAATAAATCACTGACACGTTGGTGTACATCCTCCGGCCCAAGTGCATTCATATCCATTACAGATGCTTCTTGTACTAGCGGCATCACGGCAAGTACTTGATCCGATGCTACCAATAATAACTCGCATTTCATTCGATCATAAATCCGACCTGACGTTTCCGAACGATCTTCAACATGATCAAACAGGGCTTCCAAAAAACGTTGATAGACATCCCTACGCCTTTCAAGCAACGTGGCCCTTCTATCGATTCTTTTCTGATTCCAGTAGGCTAGCGCACCTCCGAAAACAGCGATCAACGCCGTAATTATTGGTGCCCACAAACTCATCAACTAACCCCACCATGCAACGTCGGCACCTGCAACGGCGAGAACCCGTAGTGCCGCAACCACCGCAGATCACTGTCAAAAAACGCGCGCAAATCTGGGATGCCGTATTTCAGCATGGCAATGCGGTCGATGCCCATGCCGAAGGCAAAGCCTTGCCATTCATTGGGGTCGATTCCGCCGGCGGTTAACACTTTGGGGTGGACCATGCCGCTGCCCAGCACCTCAAGCCAACCATCGCCTTCGCCGACGCGCACCTGGCCATCTTGCCAGGAACATTGAATATCCACCTCGGCCGAGGGTTCAGTGAATGGAAAATGCGAGGCGCGAAAGCGGGTTTTGACCTTGGTGCCGAAATAGGCGGTAAAAAACTCCTCAAGCACCCATTTCAGGTTCGCCATCGAGATGTTTTTATCCAGCGCCAAGCCTTCGACCTGATGAAACATCGGCGTGTGGGTCTGATCGTAATCGGCACGGTAGACGCGACCGGGGCAGATGATGCGCACGGGCGCGCCTTGGGCCTGCATCGTGCGAATCTGTACCGGGCTGGTGTGGGTGCGCAGCACATGGGGCGGGCGGGCATCGCCTGTGTCACGGTGCATATAAAACGTGTCCATCTCGCCCCGCGCGGGGTGGTGTGATGGGATGTTAAGGGCATCGAAATTGTAAAAATCGGTTTCAACCTGCGGGCCTTCGGCCACGGCAAAGCCCATATCGGCGAAAATCGCGGTGCATTCTTCCCACACCTGGCTGACCGGGTGGATTGTGCCCATGGCGGCACCTCGGCGCCGTCCGGGCAGGGTGACATCCAACCATTCGCCGCGCAGCCGTTCGTCAAGCGCGGCATTGCCCAGAGATTCCTTGCGCGCGGCGATGGCGGATGTGATTTCATCCTTCAGCGCATTTAACGCCGGGCCGACCACCTGGCGCTGTTCCGGTGTCATCTTGCCCAGTTCGCGCATTTTCAGCGAAACCTCGCCCTTTTTGCCGATGGCGGTCAGGCGCAGCGCCTCAAGCGCGGATTCATCCTGTGCGCCTGCGATCTGTGTAATGTATTTATCTCGTAAATCGTCCATGGCCCGCTCCGTCATATGCTGCGCGGGTGCTACCGCGTGGCGGCGCGCGCTGCAAGGTTATCGGGGGGTTGCACCCCCCAAAACGAAAAAACGCGGACCGATTGGCCCGCGTTTTGCATCATCATGCGATGGGGTCGGCTTAGGCGGCCAAGGCGGCCTGGGCTTTTTCCACGATCGTGCCGAATGCTTCGGGCTCGTTCACGGCCAGATCGGCCAGAACCTTGCGGTCAACCTCAATCCCGGCCAGGGACAGACCATTGATAAAGCGGCTGTATGTCAGCGCCTCATCATGGCCGCGTACGGCGGCATTGATCCGCTGAATCCACAGCGCGCGGAAATTCCGCTTGCGATTCTTACGGTCGCGCGTGGCGTATTGGTTGGCTTTATCAACGGCCTGTGTTGCCGTTTTGAATGCAGTGCTGCGACGGCCATAATAACCTTTGGCAGCTTTCAGAACCTTTTTGTGACGCGAATGGGCGACGGTTCCACCTTTGGTACGTGACATGGATCTGTCTCCTTAACCGGCGTAGGGCATGAAAGATTTGGCAAGCTTCTGATCCGGCACGCTGAGAACACGTGTGCCGCGCGCGCTGCGGATAAATTTCGTGCTGCGCTTGATCATCCCGTGACGCTTGCCGGCATAGCCGCCGACGACCTTGCCGGTCGCTGTCACCTTGAAGCGCTTTTTGGCGCTCGATTTCGTCTTCATCTTGGGCATTTCCGTCTCCTGTCTTTGGGTCGGGTGTGCGCGCGACTCGGCATGCCTCTTGGGCCGGACGCACGAAAGAATGGATCGTATAAATCGGGATCGCCATCCTGACAAGGGGTTAGTTCAGGATCATCCCGATCACCCGCACGAAAGCTTCGGGAATATCGGCAATGGCATAGCCGCCGGGGCGCGATGTGATGGCAAAATAAATCGCGCCCCCCGCCAGAACGATCATGATCATTGCCGCGCGGGGCGGGCGCGATTCAGAAAACGCCGAAAGCAGCGAAGGAACCGCCAGCGCCAGAAATATCACGCCCAGAACAAGGGCAATATCGGGATTCACCGGCGACTCCTTTGTTATCGTGCTTTCAGATTATTCAGGATCGCCACTGTAAATCAATCGCTCATCACAGGGTGCCACCCGCAGGATATTGGTGGTGCCGGGAATATTGAACGGGACACCGGCGGTGATCACGATCTGATCTTCCTTGTTGGCAAACCCTTCGGCCATGGCAGCCCGGGTCGAAGCGATAACCGCGCCCTTGAACCGATCAACCGGGCGGGCGATCACACAGTGCAACCCCCACGTCAGAACCAGCCGCCGCGCCGTGCCCACCACATGGGTCATCGCCAAAATCGGAACACGCGGACGTTCGCGCGCGACCAGACTGGCGGTTTTACCCGATTGCGAGAAGCAACAGATCGCCTTGATATTCGTGGTTTCGGCAATTTCGCGCGCGGCCGAAACGATGGCATCGGCCACGGTTTCCTTTTTGCCGTCGCGGCTGGCCTCCATGACCTCGCGATAGGTCGGATCACTTTCCACTTCGATGGCGACCGCGTCCATGGTTTTGACCGCCTCAACAGGGAACGATCCGGCAGCCGATTCAGCCGACAGCATGACGGCATCGGCCCCCTCATAGATCGCGGCGGCCACATCGGACACTTCGGCGCGGGTGGGCACCGGTGATTCGATCATCGATTCCAACATCTGTGTCGCCACGATCACCGGCTTGGCGGCGGCACGACATTTGCGCACCAGACGTTTCTGGATCGGTGGAACGTTTTGCACAGGCAATTCCACACCCAGATCGCCGCGCGCCACCATGATGCCATCTGACACCTTGAGGATCGCATCAAAATTCGTCACTGCCGAAGGCTTTTCAATCTTGCTGAGGATTGCGGCGCGGCCATAGGCCAGTTCGCGCGCCTCTTCCACATCTTCGGGGCGCTGAACAAACGACAGGGCCAGCCAATCAACCCCCAGATCACAGACAAAATCCAGATCCTTGCGGTCTTTTTCCGAAAGTGCGGCCAGGGGCAGAACCACATCGGGCACGTTCACGCCCTTGCGGTTGGAAATCGTCCCCCCCACGATCACTTCGCAATTGGCGAAATCCTTGCCACATTCAATCACCTTGAGGCGAATTTTACCATCATTCACCAACAGGCTGGATCCCGGCTCCAACGCTGCGAAAATCTCTTTGTGGGGCAGACAGACGCGGGTTGAATCGCCCTCGGCCTTGTCCAGATCCAGACGAAACTTCTGACCGACGGTCAGATCTTCTTCGCCGTTGGCAAAAACACCAACCCGCAATTTCGGGCCTTGCAGATCGGCCAAAATGGCAATCGGACGACCGAGATCGTTTTCGATCTTGCGAATGATGCCATGGCGCACCTTGATTTCTTCATGGTCTCCATGGCTCATATTCAACCGAAACACATCTGCGCCTGCCTCAAACAGGGCGCGGATGGTATCATAATCATTGGACGCAGGGCCCAGGGTGGCGACGATCTTTACATTGCGAAGGCGTCTCATAGTGCCTTTTCCTTCATTCGGGGCATCAGGGAAGATGGGTCGCGGGTTTTATGGCGCAAAAATGTTAGCGGTACAACTGGCGCATTCATCAATGCCATATCGAACCCTGAATGACCGCATCCCGTTCACTTTTCAGGCAGATCAGACACCTTGACGAACACGCCCCACCAACCCACCCTGAGGCAAATCTAAAAGGAGAGTGTCATGGACGCCCAAACCGAACTGGAACTTGAAGCTGCCGCATTTCGCAAACTGCGCGATCATCTGGCAAAACGGACCGACGTGCAAAATATCGACATGATGAACCAGACCGGATTCTGCCGCAATTGTCTGAGCCGCTGGTATCAGGAGGCCGCCAATGACCGCGGCATCGACATGGACAAGGCACAGGCGCGCGAGGCGTTTTACGGAATGCCCTTTGAGGACTGGAAATCAAAACATCAGACCGAGGCGACGCAAGAGCAAAAAGACGCTTTTGCCAAATCCCACGGATAGACTGGCGCTGCGCGCCATGCCTTCGGCGAGGATATTTTCAGCAAGAAAAAGCCCGGACTGCGAACACCGCAGACCGGGCTTTTGCCTGTCCGGTTTCAGCGGACGCGCCGCCGCGATCAGATCGCGGCCTTGCGGCTTTCGTCGACATATATTTCGCGCAACCGACTGGCCACCTGGCCCACCTTGCCGGTTCCGATCGGGGCGCCATCCAACTCTACCACCGGCATCACAAACATGGATGCCGAGGTAATGAAGGCTTCGTCGGCGTCTTTCGCCTCGTCCAGGGTAAAGGCGCGCTCTTCCACTTCCATTTGCGCCTCGCGGGCGAATCGCAGCACAGCAGCACGGGTGATCCCGTGCAGGATTTCATGGCCCAGATGGCGGGTGATGATCTTGCCGTTTTTTACGATATAGGCATTGTTGCTGGTGCCTTCGGTCACGAACCCGTCTTCGACCATCCAGGCATCGTGGGCGCCGGCCGCCTTGGCCATCATCTTGCCCATCGACGGATACAGAAGTTGCACCGTCTTGATATCGCGCCGGCCCCACCGCTGATCTTCGATGCTGATCACCTTCAGGCCCGTCTGCGCCATCGGGTTTTCCGCCAAGCCCGGTTTGGCCTGCGTGAACAACACGATCGTGCAGGGGGTATCGGCGGGGGGATAGGCAAAATCACGATCAGCCGCGCCGCGGGTGATTTGCAGATAGATCAGGCCATCGTCGATTTCATTCAGGCGCACCAATTCGCGGTGCACTTCAAGCAGATCATCCTTGGAAATCGGATTGGTGATCTCCAGTTCGGACAAAGACCGCTGCAGCCGCACGGCGTGACCTTCGAAATCGAGCAACTTACCGCCCAGAACGCTGGTGACTTCGTACACGCCATCGGCAAACAAAAAGCCACGGTCAAAGATCGAAACCTTGGCCTGGTCTTCGGGCAGGTAGGCGCCATTCAGATAAACGGTGCGGGTCATCGGCAAAGTCCTTGTGGGTTATTGGGTCTTTTCTTCCTATGCCAGTCGATCACGGATAAATCCATTCCCATCCGCGACAAACAGCGTGGGCCAATCGATTTTCCCGCGCCGTTACCCCCAAAGCGCCGGATCAGAGGGATGCACGCCGCGTTCGTCAAACTGCAACGGCGTTTGGCGGTCTTCGGCCAGCAACAAAGGCCCGTCCAGATCGGTAAACGCCGCCCCCTGCGCCAACAGAACCGCCGGCGCCATCGCCAATGACGTACCAACCATGCAGCCCACCATGATCCCGAACCCTTGGGCACGGGCCGCGTCGCGCAACAACAATCCTTCGGTCAACCCACCGGTCTTGTCCAGCTTGATGTTGATCATGTCGTATTTGCCGACCAGATCGGGCAAAGATGCGCGATCATGGCACGACTCATCGGCGCAAACCGGCAGAGGACGGGCGATTTCGGCCAGCATGTCATCCTGCCCCGCGGGCAATGGTTGTTCAACCAGCTTCACCCCCATGCGCACCAGATGGGGGGCCAGATCCGTGTATACTTCGGCGCTCCAGCCTTCATTGGCATCAACGATAATGGCGGCGTTTGGCGCACCGGCGCGCACCGCTTCAAGGCGCGCCATATCGTCGGGCGTGCCCAGCTTGATCTTGAGCAACGGGCGGTGGGCGTGTTTTGCCGCCGCTGCGCGCATGTTTTCGGGCGTATCAAGCGACAGGGTAAAGGCCGTGATCTCGGGCCCCGGCCGCGCCAGCCCGGCCAATTGCCAAACCCGCTTGCCACTGCGCTTGGCCTCAATGTCCCACAGGGCGGCATCCATGGCAAACCGCCCGGCGCCGGGCTTCATCACCTGTTGCAGCGTTTGCCGGTCAATATCAGCGGGCAGCGCGTTGATCTGCGCCGTTACCGACTCTGGCGTTTCGCCATAGCGGGCATAGGGCACAGATTCGCCCCAGCCTTTGTGGGTGCCATCATCCAGGTGAACGGTCAGCACTTTGGCCTCGGTCCGGGAACCGCGTGAGATGGTGAAGGTTTCGGCCAGACGAAACGTATCATGGGTCACGGTGCGCTGTATCATAGGGCCAACACCGCATCGACCAGATTGGCGGTGCCAAACCGGAATGGATCGGTCGTGGGCAGGCCGATACGTTTTTCCGTCTCTTCGATCAGGCGGCGCGCCTCGTCTATGCGCAGCGCCTTGGTGTTAAGCGACACGCCGGCGATCTGTGCGTCGGGGTTGGCGATACGGGCCAGGGGCAGCGCGGTATCGCGCAGCTGTTCCAGCGTCGGCAGGGTATAATCCGGCAAACCGCGCATATGGGTGCGGGTGGGTTCGTGGCACAGCACCATCGCATCGGGTTGCCCGCCATGGATCAACGCCATGGTCACGCCGGAATACGACACGTGAAACAGGCTGCCCTGCCCTTCGATATGATCCCAATGGTCAGGATCATTGTCAGGGGTCAAGTATTCAACCGCCCCGGCCATGAAATCGGCAATCACCGCATCCAATGGCACACCACCACCGGTAATCAGAATGCCTGTCTGCCCGGTGGGGCGAAACGTCGATTTCACACCACGCTTTTGCATTTCGGCATCCATCGCCATGCCGGTATACATTTTACCCACCGAACAATCGGTGCCGATCGCCAGACAGCGTTTGCCGGTACGTTTTCTGCCGTTCGCAATCGGATAGGCCACCGTGGGTATGCGGACATCGTGCAGGGTGGGCCCGTGCATCCGCGCCGCGGAAATCAGCTCATTCTCGTTGCGCAACAGATTGTGCAGACCAGCGGCCAGATCGAAGCCCATTTCGATGGCTTCCACCAACACCTTTTTCCAGGCATCGGAAATCACCCCGCCCCGGTTGGCCACGCCGATCACCACGGTTTTCACCCCGGCCGCCTTTGCCTCGGCCAGGGTCATATCCTGCAGCCCCATATCTGCACCGCACCCCGGCAATCGGAATTGGCCCAAGGCCACATCGGGGTTCCAATCCTTGATCCCCTGGGCCACTTTCGCCGCCAAGGCATCGGGCGCATCGCCCAGAAACAAAAGATAGGGTGTTTGGATCATCGGGGCGTCCTTTATCGGTATGTTCAGGGCGTTATACGGGCTGAGCGCGACAGGTGATCCCGAATTTGGTGCAAAAATGCAAAATTTCGCAGGATACTTCGCGGGATCGCCGGATTTATGAAAGGAATATGCGCATTGAGGTCAAAACACCGCACAACCACCCACCAAAGCCTGATCATTACAGGGCGCGCACCCGCACCACCCCATGTCTTTCTTTCTGCAGCGCAGCGGGTTGCATCGACATGCGCAATATCATAACCCATAACGTGGAATTTCAGAAACAATCTTGCGAGGCACCCATGTCTTTTCGTGTTCAACCCAGCGCCCCCGCCCGCCCGAACCGCTGCCAATTGTTCGGCCCCGGATCACGCCCGGCGATCTTTGAAAAAATGGCGGCCAGTGCGGCAGATGTCATCAACCTGGATCTTGAAGACAGTGTTTCGCCCGATGACAAGCCGCAGGCGCGCCAGAACATCATTCAGGCAATCAACGATATTGATTGGGGCACCAAACATCTGAGCGTGCGGATCAACGGGCTCGACACGCCCTATTGGTATCGTGATGTGGTTGAGGTGCTGGAACAGGCCGGCGACCGGATTGATCAAATCATGATCCCCAAGGTGGGATGCGCCGCCGATGTTTATGCCGTCGATGCCTTGGTCACGGCGGTTGAGGCGGCCAAGGGGCGAACCAAACCCATCGCATTTGAGGTTATCATCGAAACCGCCGCTGGCATTGCCCATGTTGAAGAGATCGCCGCCAGCTCACCCCGTTTGCAGGCGATGAGCCTGGGCGCGGCGGATTTTGCCGCCTCCATGGGTATGCAGACCACCGGGATCGGTGGCACCCAGGAAAATTACTATATGTACCGCGACGGGCAAAAATACTGGTCCGATCCGTGGCATTGGGCGCAAACCGCCATCGTTGCCGCGTGTCGCACACACGGGGTCTTGCCCGTCGATGGCCCGTTTGGTGATTTTTCCGACGACGAAGGGTTTCGCGCACAGGCGTTGCGCTCGGCCACCCTTGGGATGGTGGGAAAATGGGCGATCCACCCGAAACAGGTGGCGCTGGCCAATGAAATTTTCACCCCCAGCGCCGAAGCGGTGCAAGAGGCGCGCGATATCCTGGCGGCGATGGAACAGGCCAGGAAAGATGGCCAAGGCGCCGCTGTTTACAAAGGCCGCCTTGTCGATCTCGCATCGATCCGGCAAGCCGAAGTGATTGTGCGCCAGTCGGAAATGATTTCTGGCTAACCTTTCCCCCCGGCACACCGATGCCGGGGGGCATCCGGCCCACCCCGGGCGCCAAATCAATCATCGTGCGCGCCGCAGGCGCTCCGTTTGGTCAGACCGCCCAGACGCACCGCGAGATAGATTACCGGCGTGAATATTTTCAAACACCCACAGCATCCGCTTTACCCATCTCTGCTATATCGCTTTTTTCTCAGCCCTTTCGCTCCTCGGTTTCGCACAGGCCAATTTCGCAAATCTTGCCGAGTTGCATTGCCCGCGCGCCATTGTCATATACACCACAGCCCCAGGCCCAGGAGACATGTATATGACCACCTATCTCGAATTCGAAAAACCGCTGTCCGCCATTGAGGGCAAAGCCGAAGAGCTGCGCGCCATGGCCCGGGCCAACGAAGAGATGGATGTGGAAAAAGAGGCCGCCGCCCTGGATAAAAAGGCCGCCGATATGCTGGCCGATCTGTATAAAAACCTCTCGCCCTGGGCCAAGTGTCAGGTCGCGCGCCACCCCAGCCGCCCCCATTGCAAGGATTACATTCAAGAGCTGTTCACCGAATACACCCCCTTGGCCGGTGATCGCAATTTTGCCGATGATCATGCCGTGATGGGCGGGATCGGGCGGCTGAATGACCGGCCGGTGATGGTGATTGGTCATGAAAAGGGTTTCGATACCAAAACCCGGATTGAACGGAATTTCGGCATGGCCCGCCCCGAAGGATACCGCAAGGCAATTCGCCTGATGGATCTGGCCGACCGGTTCAACATGCCCGTCGTCACATTGGTGGATACCCCCGGCGCGTTCCCCGGCAAAGGCGCCGAAGAACGCGGCCAAAGCGAAGCAATCGCGCGCAGCACGCAAAAATGCCTGCAATTGGGTGTGCCGCTGATTTCGATTATCATTGGCGAGGGCGGATCAGGCGGCGCGGTGGCCTTTGCCACGGCCTCACGCCTGGCGATGCTGGAACATTCGATCTACTCCGTCATTTCCCCCGAAGGCTGCGCCAGTATCCTGTGGAAAAACGCCGAAAAAATGCGCGAAGCTGCCGAGGCGTTGCGCCTGACCGCGCAGGATTTGAAAAAACTGGGCGTGATTGATCAGATCATCGCCGAACCCATGGGCGGCGCCCAGCGCGATTCGCAAACAACAATTCAGAATGTCGGCAGCGCCATCGAAAAAATGCTGGGCGAAATGGATGGCATGAATCGCGATGCCATCATCGGCGAACGGCGGCGCAAGTTTCTGGATATGGGATCAAAAGGGTTGGCCGCCTGAGCCAGCCAAAAGCATCGGCAAACCCCGGTGTATAGGGCAAAAGATTGAAATCGTCAGTCTTTTGCCTTTGGCAGGGCAACAAACCCCGCCTCAGCCATCAGCGCGTTTGAGCGGCTTTCAACCCGGTCTTGCAACAGTTTCATGAAATCCACCCGCCGCACCCCCGGTGGGATCGGTTCAAGAAATTCAACAACGGCTGTGCCGGGCTTGCGGTAAACTCCGCGTTTGGGCCAGAACACACCGACATTGCATGCCACCGGCACACAGGGTTGGCCCAGTTGTTCATATAAAATGCCGGTGCCGGCCTTATAGGGGGCCACCACGCCGGGGCTGACACGGGTGCCTTGGGGGTAAATCGTCAACTGCCCCATGGTGCGGTTTCCCGCTGCCACATCGGCCAACATTTTGGCAATCGCCTGCCCGCGCTTGCCGCGATCCACGAACACGCATTTGATCCGCCAAGCGTATAACCCTAGGATTGGCGCCCACATCAGCTCTTTTTTCATGATGAACCGGCCCCGGGGCATGGCACCGAAAATCATCAGGATATCCAGAAACGACTGATGCTTTGCCGCCACCAGTGCGGCGCCCGTGGGCGGTGTGCCGCGCACTTCGCATTTCAGCCCGATCATCCAGCCGGCACTCCATTGCACCCAACGGCAATAGGCATGACAGGCCCAATAGGCCCCGTTGGTCGATACCAACATCCACGGCAGCGCAATCAACCCGATCACCGGCATGGCCAGATACATGGAGATATTGAAAAACAACGATCGGATCCATTGCACGCCATAGGCCATTACGTAATCTCCTTTAACGCGCGCAGCGCCGCCCAGCGGGTCGACCAGAACGCGATGATCGCCGCCAAAGGCGGAATTAGCAGCGGCACCAACCATCCCGCCCCCGAAAACCCCAGGCCGGTCAAAAATCCGCCCGCCGCATCGGCCCGGGGCAACAGGGCCATTGCCACCATCCCCAATGCGGTGCCCGCCAGCGCCCCGGTAAGGGCGCGCAATGTATACCGGCGCACAAAGGCGCGGGCGATGTAATTGTCGCGCGCGCCAACCAATCGCAAAACCCGAATCACCTGTGCATTGGCCGACAGGGCCGCATTGGCAGCCAGCGTGATCATCGCCACCATGACCACCCCGATCAACACCAGCGATACCAACCCCAACGCATTCAACCGCCCCGCCGCCTCGATCAACGGTCGCCGCCAGCGGGTGTGATCATCCAGAACCGCACCCGGCGCTTCGCCGCGCAGACGCAGGCGCAATCCTTCGGCATCATACCCATCACGGGTTTCCACCACCTCGATCAATTGCGGAATCGGCAGGGTTTCAACCGGCAGATCGGGGCCGAACCACGGCGCAAGCAGCGCGCGCTGTTCGGCCACGTCCAGCGCGCGTGCCGATTGCACACCGGTGGTTTGCTCCAACACCCGCAAGGCGGCGGCGGTCTGCGCGGCCAGCTGTTCGGCGGGGGCCGAAATGCGCACGGTGGAACTTTGCGCCAGTTCGCTGGCCCATCGGTCGGCCAACCGCCCCGTGGCCAGGGACAAGGCCAGGGCAAACACCCCCAGAAACGCCATCGCCGCCGCGGTCAGCACGGTCAGTTGTGCGGTCACGCCCGTGGGCGGCACAGCCCGGTCAGCGCGCGGATCGCCCTTGATCAGCGCGATTGCCTTGGACAGTTTCATCACAGATCAGCCCCGGCCAATTGCAGCCTGCGATCCTTGATCCGCAGCACCCGTGCCGCCACTTGCGCCTTGGCATGGCGGATCAGGTTCAGATCATGGGTCGCCACCAGTATGGCCTTGCCCATCCGGTTCAGTTCAACCAGCAGCGTCAGCAGGCGCAGCGACATTTCCCAATCCAGGTTGCCGGTCGGTTCATCCGCCAAAATCACATCGGGCGACATCACCACGGCCCGCGCCAGGGCCGCGCGTTGTCGTTCCCCACCCGACAATTCCGGCGGCAGAGATCGCATTTTTGCGGCCAACCCGACCCAGGCCAGCAAATCCTGCATTTCGGCCATGTTCGCCTCGGTGCTTTGGCCTGATACGGTCAGCGGCAGCGCCACATTTTCCAGCAACGGCAGATGGTCCAGAAATTGGCAATCCTGGTGCACGATCCCGACCCGGCGGCGCACCGAGGCCACGCCATCACGACTGATTTCATGGGCGGGGCGGCCAAAAATCGTGACGGTGCCATGGGTCGCCATCAACTCCATATAGCACAGTTTCAGCAGGGTGGATTTGCCCGCCCCCGATGGCCCGGTCAGAAAATGAAATGACCCCGGTGCCAGCCGCAGCGAAATATCCGACAGCAACGCATCGCCGCCGTAGCTATAGCTGACCTCATTCAGTTCGATCACAATCTGCCCCCGGGGATACCCCAATTGGGCTGTTTTGCATCACTCACGCCAGTGTTTCAATCATATCACGCGCGAAAACCATTATTTCCGCCCCGGGTCTTGAAGTTGCGCCCCGTCCGGTGAAAGTGTTAACGTCAAATGGGAATGGTTGAGGGGTCCGCAATGCGGCTGATATGTCCGAATTGCGCAGCGCAGTACGAGGTTGACGTGTCCATGATCCCCGATGAGGGGCGGGATGTGCAATGTTCGTCCTGTGGGCACACGTGGTTTCAACAGTCTGAAACCGCCAAAGGCACGTTGACCAACGACCACGAGTTGGCCGAACCTGACCCGGATTTCGAACCACCCGCCCCGGCAGAGCCCCCCAAACCAGCCGCCAAAGCACGCCCGATGGATGACCTGACGCGCGAGATTTTGCGCCAGGAGGCCGAACACGAGGCGGCAGCGCGCCGCCGCGAAATGGGTGAAAGTCTGGAAATTCAGCCCGATCTGGGCCTGAGTGATCCGAATGGCGCCGAATCCCGGGCCGCCGCAGCCAAAGCGCGGCTGGCCCGCCTGCGCGACACCCCCGAAGAGGCGACAGAGAAAGACGCCGCCCAAGCCGCCATCGCGGCCACCGTGGCCCCCAATTCGCGCCGGGAATTATTGCCCGACATCGAAGAAATCAACTCGACCCTCACCGCCACAGGTGAACGTGACACAGCAGACCACATCGACGATGAGATCGAACAGGTGAAAACCCGCCGCGGATTCCGGTTGGGATTTTTTCTTGTTTTCGGGGTTTTCGCCGTCATGGCCGCGCTTTATCTGTTTGCGCCGCAACTGGCCAACAAAGCGCCGGGCCTGACGCCTACGCTGAATGCTTATCTGGATTGGGCGAATGGCCTGCGTGATGGCATCAACGGTCTGCTGCAAACTGCCGTCGATGCGATGGGCGGCAACGCCTAGCACGCACCGACGTTTCCCGCGCCCCTTAAAACCGATCCAGCAACCGCTTGAGATAATCCAACTCCTGTTCAGGGCGCTCTTGCTCGCCCGAGCGGCGGCGGATTTCATCGGTCAATTCTTCGGCCCGACGATAGACATCTTCACCGGGCAACAAGTTTTCGTCGCTGCCCATTTGCCCGTTCGCTCCCGGCTCACGACCCAGCGGATCACGCTGGCGTCCCGTTGGATCGCCCCGGGTGCTGGCCTGCCCCTGGCCGTTTTGCTGCTGTTGTTGCTGCGCCAGTGACTCACCCAGGCTGCGAATGCCCTCGCGCAGGGCCTCCATCGCATCGGATTGCTGATCCAGCGCCTCGGCATAATCGCCATCGCGCAGCGCCTGTTCGGCGCCGTCCATCGCCTCGCCCGCGCGGCCCAGTGCCTCGCGCGCCGCATCGCCTTCGGGGGTGCCGGCACCGGGCAAATTGCCCTGTTGGCGGTTCAGTTCATCGCGCAAAGCCTGCTGGCGGTCGGCCAGGCTGCGCCCTTCTTGGCCATCGGGGTTTTCGCCTTCGCCCTCGCCTTGATCTTGGCCGGGCTGACCTTGGCCTGGTTGGCCCGGCTGACCCTGGCCGGGATTGAACTGTTCCTGCAGATCGCGAAACGCCTCATCCGACAGGCCCTGCTGTTCGCGCAGCGATTCTTGCAGGTTCTCCATCGCTTCCTCACCCGCGCCTTGCTGGCCTTCGCCGCCTTCGCCTTGGGTGACTTGCATGTTTTCCATCATCTGCTGCAACTGATCCAGCAATTCCTGGGCCTCGGCCATGCGGCCCTGCTCCATCAGCTCTTGGATACGATCCAGCATTTCTTGCAACTGATCGCTGGTAATTTCCTGCGTTTCGCCTTCGCCCTGTTGCTCTTGCTGGTCATTGCGTTCGGCCAACTGGCGCATGTAATCCTGCATCGCCTGGCGTAATTCTTCCATCAGACCGGCGATTTCTTCATCGCTGGCACCATTGCGGATCGCTTCGTTCAACCGATCCTGCGCCCGGCGCAGCCGTTCCAACGCGTCGGCCAGATCGCCATATTCGATCTGTTCGGCCAATTCCCAAAGAGCCTCGGCCACCTCTTCCTGAATTTCGGTTGAAAGAGAGGCAAGTTCGATGCCTGCCTCCAACTGTTCAATGGCAGTGTGCAAATCGTCGTACTGGGTTTCTGAGCGGAAGATATCCTTGGGCGTAAACGACACCGCGCGCAAAATCTGTGCCACCCGGCGGGCATTGTCGCGCGACCACAACAAATCGCGCCGCTGCTCGATGATTGCCTTGGCCAGAGGATCAAAGAACCGCAATCCACCCAGATTTTCGGAAACCGCGCCGCTTTCGCCCGATTGGCCAAGGGCATCTTCGACGGTCAACCGGACAGTAATGGGCATATTGGCCCAGGGGTGTTTGCTGAAATTATCAATCAGCACCTCTTGAAAATCGGCACGGTTGCCGTTGAACGGCAGCGGCAGGTCCAGCGTGATTTCATCGCGCGGATCGGGGGCAATGGCCAAACCGTGGCGCCGGTCAACCGCGGACAGGTTCAGGGTGATCGTGGCGGTGCCCGCGACAATGCCAAAATCATCCTGGGCGTGAAACGGCAGGCGCAATTCGCCATCGGCCTTACGCTCGGCCGGGCCGGTGACGGCAACCGTCGGGGCGGCATCCGGGGCCATCACCACATCCCAGGCGCGCCCGCCGGGGCCGGTGATATCCAAGGTGCCGCTTTGCACCACATCAAAGCTCTGCGCGATTTCTGGCGTGGTCGGGGCCACGTCATCCGCGCGGCCCGATACGGTTTCCTCCACTTTCAGCGCGCCAACCTCGCCATACAGGCGCAGGGTTACGCGGCTGCCTTGGGGGACCGTGACCGAGGCGGCGGCGATATCGGCCAGATACAGGCTGGGCTTGCCGGTATATCCCGGCGGTTCGATCCAGCCCTCCCAGGCGGGACCAGCGGCCAGGGCCGCGCCACCGCCCGGCCCCATATCGCCCACACTGGCCACCCGGCCAAACGCCCCGAACAACAGCGCCACGGCAAACAGCAACACCGCGACATAGCGCAGCGCAAAGGGATCGCGCGCCGCGATCTGCAGATTCGGCTGCACCGCGCGGGCGGATTTCACCCGCTCGGCCATACGCGCGATATGGGCCTGCCACACCGCCTCTGACCCCGGATCGCCACCGCCGATGGCCTGTGTATCGGTCAGGGTTTGAATCGGGCGACCGCGCAGGGTGGCATCAAGCCGCGCCAGTGCATCGGCGCGCGACGGCATCACAAACGCCCGCACCCCCCGCCAAAGGAACCAGATCAACGACAGCGCGGCCATAGCGCCCACGCCCCACACCCATTCCACCGGCACCGCATCATGCAGGCCCAACATCAACAGGCCCAGCACCGCCAGAACGATGCTCCAGACCGGCCAAAAGGCGCGGGTCACCCGTTCGGCGATCATGCCAAACCGGGTCAGGGCCAGCGGGCGGCGCAGGCTGTCAAAGGCGGGGTGGGTCAGTGTCGGTTCCGGCATCGGCCCTCGCATGAAACTGCGGTTCTGACGCCGGGCGCGTCACAACCATTCAGGTATGGTATCGCGATTCAGCATTTCGTCAAAGGTGGGGCGCGCCCGAATGACGGCGAATTGATCGCCGCTGACCAAAACCTCGGGGATGAGGGGGCGGGAATTATATTCCGATGCCATCACCGCGCCATACGCTCCGGCACTGCGAAACGCCACCAGATCACCGGCCTTCAGCGGCGGCATGGCGCGGCGTTTGGCAAATGTATCGCCGGATTCGCACACCGGACCAACCACGTCATACATATGTTTTTCGGTGCCCGGCGCGGGCTCAACCAACGGCACAATATCGTGATATGCGCCATACATGGCAGGGCGGATCAGATCATTCATTGCCGCGTCGATGATCAGAAAATCACGGTCTTCGCCCTGTTTCACATAGATCACATCCGATACCAGAACCCCCGAGTTGCCGGCAATCAGGCGGCCCGGCTCAATCTCGATTTCACATCCCAGATCGCCCAGAACCCGTTGCACCATTGCGCCATAATCGCTGGGCAACGGCGGGTCGGCATTGCTTCGCTCATACGGAATGCCCAGACCACCGCCCAGATCCAAACGGGTGATGTCGTGGCCATCGGCGCGCAACACGGCGGTGAGTTCGCCCAATTTGCGATACGCCGCCTCAAACGGGGCCAGATCGACCAGTTGCGATCCGATATGCACATCAATGCCGATAATTTTCAGCCCCGGTAAAGTGGCAGCGTGGGCATAAACCTCGCGCGCGCGGGAAATCGGGATGCCGAACTTGTCTTCCTTGCGGCCCGTGGCGATTTTTTCGTGGGTATTGGCATCGATATCGGGGTTTACCCGCACTGCAATCGGCGCAACCATGTTCAATGATAGGGCAACGGCGTTCAGCGCCTCCATCTCGGGTTCGGATTCGACATTGAATTGGCGGATGCCCCCGGTGAGGGCCAGGCGCATTTCATCGGCGGTTTTGCCAACGCCGGAAAACACGATCTTGTCGCCCGGCACACCCGCCGCCCGCGCGCGGCGATATTCGCCGCCCGAAACCACATCCATGCCGGCCCCCTGATCGCCCAGCAATTTCAGGATCGCCAGGTTTGAATTGGCCTTCATCGCGTAACACACCAAATGATCCATGCCCGAAAGCGCATCAACAAACAGTTGGTAATGGCGGGTAAAGGTGGCGGCGGAATAACAATAAAACGGCGTGCCCACCGCGGCCGCGATATCGGCCAATGGCACGTCTTCGGCGTATAATTGCCCGTTTCGATACAGAAAATGATCCATCACCGCCCCCAAATATCCACGCCGCGACATAGCACAGTGGCGGGCGGGTGCAATTGATCGCCGCGATTCAGGCGGTTTTCGTGCACCAATCGGGCAAACAGGTGGAGAGCGTAGTGGCGGTGACACCTGAACGGCCCAGCGCAACGGTTTGCCGCAGCAGGCATATTTTACCGGTCTGCGCCATCTGCCCACGGTCCTGTGTATCGAAACCGCTAGCGTGACCGCAAAAACAGATACAGCGGCAAGCCACAACTGACGCCAATCCCAAACGTCGCCGGAATCGCGATCAGGTTCAGCCATGCCTTGCGCTGCCAGGTTTCGACCAGCACCCAGATCAACAAGGCGATGGCGGCTATCGTCAGATCCCAGGTCAGGCCGGTGGTCGAAGCGTTGACATACCAGGCGTCAATCAGCCCCGACAATCCGGTGCCGGTTTCGCGCATATGGGACACGAACCAATACATCGGGTGGATCGCGCCCCAGACCGCCAAGGCCAGATAAATCAGGCGCATCGGAGAAATCAAAGGCCGCTCCCGACCACGCCGATGCACGACTTGCCATCGATCATGACGCCAGAGTTCGCGCCTGTGGGTTTTTCAGGCGCGCCATCGGCCCCGCAGGCGACCAGCAGCCCCAGAAGCGGAATCAGAATGTATCGCATGCCAGCTCCTAACCCAAAATATCGCGCCAGCGCGCCACCTGTTCGCGCACCCGCACCGGCGCGGTGCCACCATAACTGGTGCGCGATGCCACCGAATTATCCACGCCCAGCACGTTGAACACGTCATCAGTGATGGCGTCGTTCACGTCTTTCATATCGGCCAGGGTCAGATCGGGCAAATCACATCCCTTCGATTCGGCCAGCGCCACCAAGGCCCCCGTGGCATGGTGGGCATCGCGAAACGGCAGGCCCGCCTCGCGCACCAGCCAATCGGCCAGATCGGTCGCGGTGGAAAACCCCGAACCGGCAGCGGCGGCCAGGCTTTCGCGATTGGCGGTCATGTCTTTGACCATGCCTTCCATCGCCGCCAGCGCCAGCATCAGCGAATCAGCCGCATCAAAGGTTTGTTCCTTGTCCTCTTGCATGTCCTTGGAATAAGCCAGCGGCAGGCCCTTCATCACCGTCAACAGCGCCACTTGCGCGCCCAATATCCGGCCAATCTTGGCGCGGATCAATTCGGCGGCGTCGGGGTTTTTCTTTTGCGGCATGATTGATGATCCGGTGGAAAACCGGTCTGACAGGGCGACAAAGCGAAACTGCGCCGAGGACCAGATCACCAATTCTTCGGCAAAGCGCGACAGGTGCATCGCGCAAATCGTTGCCGCGCCCAAAAACTCCAACGCGAAATCCCGGTCGGCCACAGAATCCAGCGAATTGGCCGTGGGGCGATCAAACCCCAAAGCCTGCGCTGTCATGTCGCGGTCAATGGCAAATCCGGTGCCCGCCAGCGCCGCCGCCCCCAAGGGCGATTCGTTCAGCCGCGCGCGGGCATCGCGAAACCGGCCCACATCGCGGCCCAGCATTTCGACATAGGCCATCATGTGATGGCCCCATGTGACGGGCTGAGCCGTTTGCAAATGGGTAAAACCGGGCATCACCCAATCGGCGCCCGCCTCGGCCTGTGTCAACAGCGCACGCTGCAACGCCTCGCACCCGGCGATGGCCGCATCCATTTGATCACGCACCCAAAGTTTGAAATCGGTCGCCACCTGATCGTTGCGCGACCGGCCCGTGTGCAACCGCCCCGCCGGTTCGCCAATCAGCTCTTTCAGGCGCGCCTCGACATTCATGTGAATGTCTTCCAAGGCTGCCGAAAACTGAAACGTGCCGCCTTCGATTTCTGACAACACCGTGAGCAGGCCTTCCCGGATCGCGTCGGCATCGCTATCGGTGATGATACCTTGGGCGGCCAACATGGCGGCATGGGCGCGCGAACCGGCAATATCCTGTGCGGCCATCCGTTGATCGTATGCGATCGAGGCGTTAATTGCCTCCATGATCGCATCTGGCCCGGCGGCAAACCGCCCGCCCCACATCGCGTTCTGAGATTTTTCGGTCATGGAAAGGCCCCGGTTATGAAGTTTTTAATGTCTGCCGTTCTTTATATCGCGCTGACGGTGGGCGCAAATGCTGCTGACCTTGAAACGCTGAACGGCCTGCGCGATGGCGATATGAAAAAGCTGAATTTTCATTCCGACGCCAAAGACGTGTCGCAGGCCGTGTTCACCGCCCCCGATGGCACCGAATACACCTTGGCCGATTGGCAGGGCAAAATCGTGTTGTTGAATTTCTGGGCCACCTGGTGCGCTCCCTGTCGCCACGAAATGCCCGCCCTTGACGCGCTTCAGGGCGAATTGGGCGGCGACGCATTTGAAGTGGTCACACTGGCCACGGGCCGCAACGCCGTACCGGGGATCGAGCGGTTTTTTGAAGAGGTGAACATTCAACATCTGCCAATCCTGTTGGACCCGAAACAGGCGGTTGCGCGCGAAATGGCGGTGCTGGGCCTGCCGATCACGGTGATCCTGAACCGCGAGGGTCAGGAAATCGCCCGTTTGCGCGGCGATGCCGAATGGAACAGCGACAGTGCCAAGGCGATTCTGCGCGCCCTGATCGCGGGTTAAGGGCGCGCCAGTTTGGCCACATAATCATGGCACGGGCAGGTAATCAGGTGGTCATTGACCATGCCCACCGCCTCCATGAACGCATAAACGATGGTCGGGCCGCAAAACCGAAACCCGGCCTTTTTCAGATCTTTTGAAATCCGTGTTGAAAGCGGTGTGAATGGCGGCACATCGGCCATCGTCGCAAAGCGGTTTTGTTGTGCCGTGCCATCCATGTAGTCCCACAAAAACCGGTCAAACCCTTGGCGTTCCTCCAGCGCGATGAAGGCTTGGGCATTGCCGATCGTCGCCTCAATCTTACCGCGATGGCGGATGATTCCGGCGTTCCCCAACAGGCGCTGCACGTCCGCTTCGCCCCAGGATGCAATGCGTTCGGGTACAAACCCATCAAACGCCGTGCGAAAATTATCGCGCTTTTTAAGAATCGTGATCCAACTTAGCCCGGCCTGAAACCCATCGAGAATCAATTTTTCCCACAAAGCGCGGCTGTCCCATTCGGGAATGCCCCATTCCGTATCATGATAATTCACATAAATCGGATCGTCGCCGCACCAATCACATCTTTTATCCATTAAAATTCGCCCCTTACGGCCATTTGTCGGCAGTTTAGTCAAATTAGAACAAAATATGAATGTTCATATCTTGTTAGAACCCTTTTGTCAGGTTGGCGATACCTGTGATGGAGAAAGTGGAATGCAACCTGACTATCCCAAAAGCATTGCCGATGCTCAAATCGGTCTGGAAAGCCCACTGTCCTTCGCGGTGAGCGAACGGGATCGCGATGTGTTGAACACCGTTGAACGGGCCGTGGCCAATGGGGATGTCATGCTGGCCTATCAACCGGTGGTGCCCGCCGGGCGGCAGGATCGGCCCGCATTTTACGAAGGATTGATTCGCATTCTTGATAAGAACGGCCGCATCATTCCCGCGCAAGAATTCATCGGCACGGTCGAAACCCGTGAACTGGGCCGCAAAATCGACTGTCTCGCCCTTGAGAAAGGGCTGGAAACCTTGGCGGCCCACCCCCGATTGCGCCTGTCGATCAACATGTCGGCCCGTTCCATCGGCTATCCGCGGTGGATGGGCGTGCTGGATCACCATCTGGCCGCTGACCCCACCCTGGGGGAACGCCTGATCCTGGAAATCACCGAAAGCTCGGCCATTCTGATGCCCGATCTGGTGCAAGACTTCATGTCAGACCTCCAAGCGCGCGGGATCAGCTTTGCCATTGATGACTTCGGTGCCGGGTATACGTCGCTGCGCTATCTCAAGGATTTGTATTTCGATATCCTGAAGATAGATGGCCAATTCATTCGCGGCATCGCCCACAATCCCGACAATCAGGCATTGGTCAAGGCGCTGCTGTCGATCGGGCGGCATTTTGATATGGTGACTGTGGCCGAATTTGTCGAATCCAACGAGGATGCCAAATATCTGACGAAAATTGGCGTCGATTGCCTGCAGGGGTATTATTTTGGTGCGCCGACAATCCGCGCCCGGTGGGACCCCTGTGAAGATCAAAAAACAGCTTAGAGCCTGAAAGCCCATGTGACCATCCGGTGTCAGATTCCGTTGTAAGTCAGCCCTTGATTGCATAACCTAGATGCAGCCAACCGGGGAAGTGGCGCCGGTAATTTTGGAACCATAAGGGATTGTTCATGACCAATGTTGTAATCGTATCCGCCGGCCGCACGCCTGTCGGCAGTTTTCTGGGATCATTCGCCAACGTGCCCGCCCATGATTTGGGCGCCGCCGTTCTGGAAGGGATTATCGCCCGTGCCGGGATCGACAAGGCAGAGGTAAGCGAAACTATTCTGGGTCAGGTACTGACCGCAGGTCAGGGGCAAAACCCCGCCCGTCAGGCCCATATCAAGGCCGGTCTGCCGATTGAATCCTCGGCTTGGGGTCTTAACCAGGTATGTGGGTCGGGATTGCGCGCTGTTGCCTTGGGCGCCCAACATATCCAACTGGGCGATGCCGCAATCGTCGCCGCCGGTGGCCAGGAAAACATGTCGATGTCGCCCCATGTGCAAAATCTGCGCCCGGGCCAGAAAATGGGCGATCTGCAGTTGATCGATTCGATGATCCGCGATGGGTTGTGGGATGCGTTCAATGGCTATCACATGGGCCAAACCGCAGAAAATGTTGCCGAAAAATGGCAGATTTCCCGTGATCAGCAGGATGAATTTGCAGTCGCCAGCCAGAACAAGGCCGAAGCGGCGCAAAAGGCCGGCCGGTTCGACGATGAAATCATCGCCTATACCGTCAAGGGCCGCAAAGGCGATACCGTCGTTGATAAGGATGAATACATCCGCCACGGTGCCACCATAGAGGCCATGCAAAAATTGCGCCCCGCCTTCACCCGTGACGGCAGCGTGACAGCCGCCAACGCATCGGGCCTGAATGATGGTGCCGCCGCCGTTCTTTTGATGAGTGAGAAAGAGGCCGAAAGGCGCGGGTTGACCCCACTGGCGCGCATCGCCGGGTACGCCACCGCCGGGCTGGACCCCGCAATCATGGGTGTCGGCCCGGTTCATGCGTCGAAAAAAGCGTTGGAAAAGGCCGGTTGGTCGATTGGCGATCTGGATTTGATCGAAGCCAACGAAGCCTTCGCCGCCCAAGCCTGTGCCGTGAACAAGGAAATGGGCTGGGATCCGGAAATCGTGAACGTGAATGGCGGCGCGATTGCGATTGGCCACCCGATCGGTGCATCCGGATGCCGGGTTTTGAACACGCTTCTGTTTGAAATGGCCCGCCGCGACAGCAAAAAGGGCATCGCGACCCTGTGTATCGGTGGCGGCATGGGCGTTGCCCTGTGCGTCGAGCGTTAAGTCGCGAAAAAATCCAATGGCGTCTGCGTAATAAAATTGCGCAGGCGTTTCTTTTTGGGTAATCAAGTTTCGAACTTAAGGAGGAGAATACCATGGGACGTGTAGCACTTGTGACCGGAGGCACGCGCGGAATCGGCGCTGCCATTTCCGTTGCGCTGAAAGAGGCCGGATACACCGTTGCCGCCAATTATGCCGGAAATGACGACGCGGCGAAGAAATTCACCGATGAAACCGGCATCCAGACCTTCAAATGGTCGGTCGCCGATTATGACGCCTGCGTCGCCGGGATCAAAGCGGTCGAAGACGCGCTTGGCCCGGTTGAGGTGTTGGTCAACAACGCCGGCATCACCCGCGATGCGATGTTCCATCGGATGACACCGCAACAATGGCACGAGGTGATCGATACCAACCTGACCGGCGTGTTCAACATGACCCACCCGATCTGGCCCGGTATGCGCGAGCGGAAATTCGGCCGCGTGATCAATATTTCATCGATCAACGGGCAAAAGGGCCAAGCCGGTCAGGTAAACTATTCCGCTTCGAAAGCGGGCGATCTGGGCATGACCAAGGCATTGGCACAGGAAGGCGCGCGCGCCGGAATTACCGTGAACGCCATCTGCCCCGGTTATATCGGTACCGAAATGGTGCGCGCCATTGATGAAAAGGTACTGAACGAAAAAATCATCCCGCAGATTCCCGTGGGCCGTTTGGGCGAGCCCGAAGAAATCGCACGCTGCGTGATCTTTCTTGCCAGTGACGATGCCGGTTTCATCAGCGGAAGCACAGTCAGCGCAAATGGTGCACAGTTCGTCGTATAAATACGATCAGGGGCGCAGAGATAAAACTCTGCGCCCTTTCTGAATGTCCGGATCGCGTGAAATGTACCCGCAAAAAAGGCGGCCTCCTCATATAAGAAGCCGCCTTTCACGCCGCGTCGGTTCTAGCGACCTTGGCGTTGCTGGGGCCGACATCACAACTGCGGTCTGGCCCCTTTTCGATTTGCGCCGCCCTGTTCATCGGGCGGCACTGCGCGGGTCACACGGACCGGCGCGAAAACAGATCAGGCATTGCCCAACCGCTCGATCTGCTGCTTGAGATGCAGTTTTTTCTTCTTGAGGTCTTTGAGATGCAGGTCGTCGGTTGCAGCGCTGCGCTGTTCCGTTTCGACCAGGTCTGAAAGGGCCTGATGTTTTTTCCGAAGCTCCTGGACGTGCGAACTCATTGACATTGACTTCCTCCTGAATGGGTTTCGGTATCACCAGTGCAGCACAGTTTTACCATTCTGTCACCTCCCAGTTGTGGGGTGCGGCAATTTCGTGCGTAAAATTAAACCTAAATCAGCGCCATTCCGTCGCGCAGCACACCGCGCACCTGTTTTGTGTAACTTTCTCCGTCCCGTTCATGCTGTGCACCTTCGTGCATGATCAATGGGTTACGGATGGTCAGGGGGGTTCTGCCGCCTTTTTGTGCGGTCAGCAGAAAAAGTTGCGCCGGTCTGTGCGTTCGCGCCTGAATGGGCCAAAGAGTCAGCGCGCCCAGCCGATCATCGCACGCCTGCAACACATCGCGCAGCCGATCAGCCCGTTGAATCAACGTCAATCTTCCCCGGTGGCCCAAACGGCGGGTTGCCGTGTCGATCCAAAGCGACAGTGGCGTTTGTTCGACATGGGCCATTTCACGGCTTGTGCTGTGTGACGCCACGCGGCTTTGGCCCATGTAATAGGGCGGGTTGGCGATTACATGGTCGAAACTGCGCTGCCGTATCGATGGCGGCATATTCGATAAATCGCCGGTATGAACATCAAATCCGATGCCATTGCTGTGGCCATTACGGCGCGCCAGATCGGCATAGTCCGGTTGCACCTCGACCCCGACAAGGTCAAGCCCGCGCACCCGCGCGCCCAAACACAGGCTGGCCACACCCACGCCACAGCCCAGTTCCAACACCGATTCTCCGGCCACAGCAGGCACCGCTGCGGCCAGCAAAACGGCATCAACACCGGCGCGATACCCTTGTTTTGGTTGATAGATCTGCAACTGTCCGTTCAGAAACGCGTCTTTGGAACATTCCATCGGCTCAGTCGGGCAGCTCAATATCGTTGTCTTTCAACACCGCGCGGGCGCGAAACAAATCGCGCTCATGCACCATCAGGCGGCGGGGCAAAATTCCGATCGATCCTTCCAGCACGCTCATATGGACGTCCAACTCAAAGCAATCTATATCCTCGCCTGACAGAAGCGCGGTTGCGATAGCAATGGTAACGGGGTCGCTGGTGCGGATCAGTTCCTTCATACGCGTGATGTACAGGCAGACCACCCGGTTTGTCGAGCCGTCTGACACCAAAGCCATGGGACACGAAATGAGCCTGGATCACGCCCGCGCCAAACCACACGAACGCCTCGCCACCCTGCTGGCCCCCGAACTGGACGCCGTGAATACGGTGATTCGCGAACGTATGGCCAGCCAACATGCCCCCCGCATCCCCGAGGTGACGGCGCATTTGATTGAGGCAGGTGGCAAGCGGATTCGCCCGATGCTGACCCTGGCGGCGGCGCAATTATGCGACTATTCCGGGCATCATCACGTTCATCTGGCGGCGGCAGTCGAATTTATTCACACGGCCACTTTGCTGCATGATGATGTGGTTGATGAATCCGGCAAACGGCGTGGCCGCCCCACGGCAAACCTGTTGTGGGACAATAAATCATCGGTTCTGGTGGGTGATTATCTGTTCGCGCGGTCGTTTCAGTTGATGGTTGAAACCGGGTCGATCCGGGTTTTGGATATTCTGGCCAATGCCAGCGCAACCATCGCCGAGGGCGAAGTTCTGCAACTGACCGCGGCACAGGATCTGGCAACGCTGGAAGATACCTATCTTCAGATTGTGCGCGGCAAAACGGCGGCGCTGTTTTCTGCGGCCACCCAGGTGGGCGGTGTGATTGCCGGTGCCGATGAGGATAAGGTTCAAGCACTTTATACCTATGGCGATGCCTTGGGCGTGGCGTTTCAGATGGTGGATGATCTGTTGGATTGGACCGGCGGCGCGGGAATCGGCAAGGATATCGGCGATGATTTCCGCGAACGCAAACTGACCCTGCCGGTGATTCGCGCGGTGGCGGCGGCGGATTCAGGCGAATGGGCATTCTGGGTGCGCACCATCGGCAAAGGCCGCCAGGAAGATGGCGATCTTGAACGCGCGCTGGGTCTGTTGCAGCACCACGGCACGCTGGAAAGCACCCGCCAGACCGCGCTGAACTGGGCCGAAACGGCGAAAGACGCGCTTGCGCCCTTACCGGCGGGCGAATTGCGCGACATGCTGCGCGATCTGGCCGATTACGTGGTCGCGCGCATCACCTAAGACAGGATGGGCGCTGCCGCCACCCATGACCCCGCCCCATTGGCGCGCAGGGTTTCGGCGGCCGCCTCTGCCAAGGCCCCATCGGTAAACAGCCCGAAACAGGTGGCCCCCGATCCCGACATGCGGGCCAGTTTACAGCCATCGGTTTTGCGCAACTGATCCAAGGTGCGCGGAATTTCCGGCAGGATAAGGCAGGCGGGCGGTTCAAGATCGTTGCGCTGTGCGGCCAGCCATTCAATCAACCCATCGCCCCCATGCCAATCGGGCAGTTTGGGTGCCATCGCCGGATTGCTGCGTGATCGCATTGCGCGAAACACCGATCCGGTTGCCACACCCAACCCCGGATTCACCAGCACGACCCACAAAGGCGGGAGGGTTGGCACGGGCTGCAACACCTCGCCAATGCCCGACATGCGGGTGGGCGAGGCGGCCATGCACACCGGCAAATCGGCCCCGATCTGTTCCAGACCATCGGGAATGGGGCGACCATCCAAACGGTGCAAGGCGCGCAGACACGCCGCCGCATCCGATGACCCGCCGCCAATGCCCGACGCAATCGGCAGGTTCTTTTCCAACGTGATCGCGCAGGGATGCCCGCCAGCGAAACGGGCGGCACGCAACACCAGATTATCCGCGTCACATGGCACGCCGGCCGCTTTGGGGCCGGTCACAACCAATGACCAGTCGCGCGCCAGCCTGACATGCACATGATCCCCCACATCCCCGAACACCACCAGCGAATCCAACAGATGATAGCCATCATCGCGTTGTCCGGTGACATGCAGCGTCAGATTGATTTTCGCGGGCGCAAAGGATTCAGCCGTCGTCATTGGCCACGGTCAGGGGCGGCGCGCCCTCTTCTTGCAACACCACGTCCAATCCGACCTCCAGCTTGCGTTTGATGCGCACCGGATCGGCCTCGCCGTCGGTATCGGCGGGATCAATGAATGACAGCGCGCGCTTCCACTGAAACTGCGCTTCCAATTTACGGCCAACGGCCCAATAGACATCGCCCAAGTGATCGTTGATCACCGGATCAACCGGCATCAATTCCACCGCGCGCTCCATCGGCGCCACCGCTTCATCGTAGCGGCCCAGACGGTAAAACACCCAGCCCAGACTGTCGGTGATGTAACCGCTATCGGGGCTGGCGGCGACGGCGCGTTCAATCATCGCCAGCGCCTCATCCAGATTTTGCTGTTTCTCGACATAAGAGTAACCAAGGTAATTCAAAACCTGCGGCTGATCGGGATTAAGCTCAAGCGCTGTGCGAAAATCGGCCTCGGCCTCGGGCCATCTATCGGTCCGCTCGTATGTGATGGCGCGGGCGAAATATATGATCCACTGCCCGGCAGCCGGTTTTTCCAACAAGGCCACAGCCTGATCATACGCCTTTGCCGCCTCATCGAAACGATCCTGTTCGCGCAGGGTATCGCCCAGGGTCACGTACACGACGGGCAGATCAGGGCGCTGTTGGGCCACTTGCTGAATCGCCTCGATCGCGGCCTCGACGCGGCCCGATTTGCGCAACGCCTCGGCCCGGCCCAATTGCGCAGCGTCCGATGCCGGGTGATCGCGCGGCACACGGCCATAGGCCGCAATTGCCAGATCGAACCGGTTCATCTGTTCAAGCAAACCGGCGGTCAGAAGCATGCCTTCGACGTGATCAGGGCGCAAATGTTCAACCATCCGCGCATAAAACAGGGTGTAACCCAGATTTGGCTCACCGCTCAGGGCATTGGCGATGGAAAAGAACACTTCGGCCACACCGGCGGTGGCATTGGGCGTGATGTCAAACGGCACCGCCTCGCCCGCCTCCAGAGTCGTGATCAACTCTTCCAGAGCGCGATCCACATCCTGGCCGAACACATCGCGCAAGACGGTGATGGCCTGTTCGAATTCGCCCAACTGCGATAAAATCTGCGCCCGCGCCACCAAACCGCGCCGGGTCAGCCGCATATCGGGGTCGGCCAGAACATCGGCGGCGGCGGCAAAATCGCCGGTGGCCGCCAAGGCCAGCCCCTTGTGATACTGACCGAACGCCTGCACGCCCTGGGTATTGCTGACCACATCAAACTGGGCGACGGCAGCGGCGATATCACCACCTTCCAACATCGCCCAGCCGCGCAAAAGCCCGTCAAACAACGGGCCCACGGTTTGCCCGGCATCCAGATCGGCGATGATGTTTCCCCATTTTCCGTTGGCCGCTGCATCGCCCAACAGCACCAGATTTGCAATTTGGCTTTCGTCCCCGGTTGCGATCATCTGCCGGGCGATAACCACGGCCCGGTCGACATCGCCCAACCCCAGATAGGCGGTATTGGCAAGTTCCATGATCTGCGGATTGCCCGGATCGCGCAGCAATGCCTGGGCAAAATATTGCGACGCGGCGGCAAAATCATATGTGGTGGCCGCCGTGCGCCCTGCCAGATATGCGCCCGCATTCACATCGGCCCAGACCGGACTGGACAGGCCCAGACCCGCCGCCAAAGCAAGAAAACGCAGATGCTGTGTCACGGGCATGGACAAACCTTTTCGCAAATCACGCGGGTGCCAATCACCCCCGGCTGTTCTGGAATCTAGTGTCAGTCCCCGGCCAAGTCCATGCTGGGCGGCGCAATGCCGCCGCCCCTGACGAAACCGTTACATATTGGGATAGTTCGGCCCATCTCCGCCCTGGGGCACGGTCCAGGTGATATTTTGCGCCGGATCCTTGATATCACAGGTTTTGCAATGCACGCAGTTCTGGAAATTGATCTGAAACCGGGTCGGTTTGCCCTCTTCCTTGATGAATTCGTACACACCTGCGGGGCAGTACCGGGCCGACGGGCCGGCATAATCAGGCAGGTTATAATCGACAGGAATCGCCGGATCGGCCAGCTTCAGATGCGCGGGCTGACTTTCCTCGTGGTTTGTCATTGAAAAACTGACGTTGGTCAGCCGGTCAAACGACAACACCCCATCGGGTTTGGGGTAATCAATCGGCGCATATCCAAAGTGTTTGCGCGTCGCTTCGGCATCGGATTTCCCGTGTTTGAGTGTCCCAAAAAATGACATGCCCAACAGGGTGTTTGTCCACATATCCAACCCACCCAATCCAAGCGAAGTCAGAAGCCCGAATTTGCTCCACAATGGTTTGACATTGCGCACTTTTTTCAAATCCTGCCCGATCGGGCCGCTTTTGAGTTCGGAATCGTAGCCATCCAGCGTGTCGCCCGACCGGCCCGCGCCAATCGCCGCGAACGCCTGTTCCGCGGCCAGTTTGCCCGACAGCATGGCGTTATGGTTGCCCTTGATCCGCGGCACGTTGACCAAACCCGCCGAACAGCCCAATAAAACACCGCCCGGAAACGCCGTTTGCGGAATTGATTGATATCCGCCTTCGGAAATGGCCCGCGCGCCATATGCCACCCGTTTGCCGCCCTTCAAAAGGTCGGCCACCACCGGGTGATGTTTGAACTGCTGAAATTCCATATAGGGATACAGATACGGGTTTTCATAGTTCAGATGCACCACGAAACCCACATAAACCTGATTATTATCAATGTGATAAATAAAGGATCCGCCCCCGGCATTACTGCCCAGAGGCCACCCCATGGTGTGGGTCACGGTGCCGGGTTTGTGTTTGGCCGGATCGATTTCCCAGATTTCCTTCATGCCCAGACCGTATTTCTGAACGTCTGAATCGGCATCAAGGTTATATTTGGCAATCACCTGTTTGCTCAGCGATCCGCGCACACCTTCGGACAGGAACACGTATTTGCCCAACAACTCCATGCCCGGCTCATATCCCGGCCCTTCTGTGCCGTCGGGATTGCGGCCAAATTCGCCCGCGACAACGCCGGTCACCGCACCATCCGGGCCAAACACCAACTCGGAACAGGCCATGCCGGGAAATATTTCAACGCCCAGCCCTTCGGCCAACTCGGCCATCCAGCGGCACACATTGCCCATGGAAACGATGAAACAGCCGTGATTGTTCATCAATGGCGGCATCGCAAAATTTGGAACGCGGATTTTGCCCCCGGCGCCCAACATGTAAAAGTTGTCTTCGACCACCGGCACGGTAATTGGCGCGCCCATGTCGCGCCAGTCGGGCAACAGCGCATCCAAACCGGATGGATCCAGAACGGCACCCGACAGAATATGCGCGCCGACCTCTGATCCCTTTTCCAACACGACCACGTTCAAATCCGCGTCAAGCTGTTTCAGCCGGATCGCAGCCGAAAGCCCGGCAGGCCCGGCCCCCACGATGACAACATCGTATTCCATGGATTCGCGTTCGGTCATGCTTTGCCTCTCCCTATGCTCTGGCCCCGCAAGGGCCATAGCCGCAGGGATAGACAACCAAGGGGCCATGGGTCAATCGCAACAGCGATTTTGCGACACGAAGAAGCAGGCTCTGCTATCCGCCTACGGCCCCTGATACAAAGGCACGGTTGAAATCGCCATCTTAGCCGAACCATCCTGCACCTGCCGGGCATGGGCGATATAAATCAATGTCTGGTTTGATTTATCAAAGATGCGCCGCACATTCAGCGATTTCCAGATGATCGAACGGCGTTCGGAAAACACGCTTTCGCCATCGTCGTCCTCTTCAATGTCACCGATTGTAATCGGCCCGGTCTGACGGCACGAGATCGACGAATTTGACGGGTCTTCGAACCAGTTGCCTTTTTGCAAACGGTCAATCAGGCCTCGGTCAAAATATGCCACATGGCAGGTCACACCCTCAACCTTCGGATCACCGAACGCTTCGATGATGATGTCATTGCCCAACCAGTCAACATCGACATTTCCAACCTCTTCGGCGGTTGCCGCCTGACCCGAAAACAGGGCCAGTCCGGCAACAACCGCGATAAAACCCAAAAAGCGCATTAAACGATGCCGGCAAAAGACAAGATTGCAACGATAACGACAATAACGCCGATGATGTAAAAAATATTTCTCATGATTTCCTTGTCCCTTCAGATAACACGCTTGTGATCTCACAACCCTCGGCCTCTGATTTGGTTCCATCGTCAGTTTTCTGCAAGATCAGGCCATTGGGCCGGGTCGGATGCAAAATCGTGTTTTACCGCATGACGCGTCAGTACCGCCCTGAGCGCAAGCACGGTCAGGATCGAAAAATACCCATCAATCGCATAGTGCCACCCCAGATGCACCGACAGGATCTGATATCCGGCGATCATCACAACCATGGGGATCAGGGCAATCCGCCACCTGTCAATCACATACAGGCCAATCACACTGGCCACAGCCACATGAACACTGGGAAACGCCGAAATTCCCGAGCCGAGGTTCTGCCCGCCACTGGCATAGGCCGCCCACAGCATCGACTGGGTGGCGCCCACCACGCTGTCGGTAATGCCGGATGTGGCGAGTGTTTCATACAACGGCGCAAACATATCGCTGCCGGTCAGATGCTGATGATAAATCGGCCCCCCCGACATTAGAGCCATTGCAAAAAGTGTGCCAACACCCACCCAGGCCCAGATATACAAAATGACGTATTTTCGCACACGCGCCTCATCGCCATCAAAAAGCGCCAGTAAAACCGGAAAAAACAGCGCCGGCATGATCCACAGGCCGATATAATACACCTGAAACGAATTGCCCGGCCAATCCGGAAGCATCGCGTGGGTGATCACCCACGGGTCAACACCGAAATGCATCGCCCGATCCACATGCCCCAACACCCCATCGGCCCAGAACGGCACGGCCGACGGCAGCGAAGTCTTGACCATGGTGAAGGTCAGAAAAAACAAACTGCACCCCATCAGCCCCGCCAGGGCCAAAGGAATACGGCGCAAAAGTTCGCCCCGCGGCAAAAAGAAAAACAGCGCGCAAAACACCGCCAGCGGCCACACGCCCTGATCGAAAAACATCAACGTCACCGCCGACACATCTGCCGCCATGTCCAGGATGAGGGCCAGTGGCGAGGCCCGAAACACCACCACAAATCCCATTCCGAACAGAACGTAGATCGCAGTAAACCGCAAAAACAATGTCATAGTGGCCCGACACCTCATCTGGATGATCGTTTTTCCTGCCTACCGCGACAATCCGGCAAAACTAAGCCGAAGGTCGGGCGCCTCCTATTGACTTTGTGCCCGTGGCTTGGATTAACAGCGTGACTCTTTTGCGATGTAATTGATTAAGGCTGACCTGACACATGGAAAAAATTCCACTGACAAAAAATGGCCAGACCGCCCTGAACGCGGAGCTGAAAAACCTGAAAAGCGTTGAGCGGCCAGCGATCATTCGTGCCATCGCCGAGGCCCGCGAACACGGCGATCTGTCTGAAAACGCCGAATATCATTCCGCCAAGGAAAAGCAGAGCTTTATCGAAGGCCGGATCAAGGAAATCGAAGGGATTTTGTCCCTGGCCGATGTGATCGACACTTCAAAAATGTCGGGCACGATCAAGTTCGGCGCCTGGGTCACATTGGTCGATGAAGACACCGAGGCCGAAAAGACCTATCAGATCGTCGGCGAACCCGAAGCAAACCTGGAAGCGGGCAAGTTGAACATCAAATCCCCTCTCGCCCGCGCCCTGATCGGCAAAGACGAAGGCGACAGCGTCGAAGTGCGCACGCCCGGCGGTGAGAAAAGCTATGAAGTGCTGAAAATCGTCTACAGCTGACCGGCGGGCGATGCCCCCCGAAAGGATTGTAATGGCCGAGACAGATCAAGACCGCGCCGTTGATCTTGGCATTTATGCCAAACCGCCCCCCGCGCCCGTGATGAGCGACGGGGATAAATTGGCATTGGTGCTCGCCTTGCTCTGGCTGATCGGCACGGGGATTTTCTTTCTCATGCTCGGCACCGGGGTCAGCAGCACGGGGTTTGATCCCTTGCGCCTGGTGACCACGCTTTTGGCGATTTTCCTGCCCGTGGCACTGATCTGGGTCGGGGCCGCCGCGATGCGCAGCGCCCGCGTGATGCGCGAAGAATCCGCGCGCCTGCATCTGGCCATCGACGGTATTCGCGCCGCCTATCTCAAGGCGCAAAAGACCACGGCAACCGGCGCCTCGCCCGAGGTTGCGCGCAAGCTGAATGAAATTGTCGAACAGCAGAAAAAGACCGAAACGGTTCTGGCGACGTTCATTTCAATTCGCCCGCAGACACCGCCACTTCCCCCAGCCCCGGCCCCGGGCCAGACCGAACAACAGGCCAGCCTGGCCCTGGGCACACCTGCCGATTCCCTGGCCCAACCCCTTGCAACCGCCGATTTCATTTCGGCCCTGCAATTCCCCGAGAACCCCGAAGACAAGGACGGGTTTCGCGCCCTGCGCCGGGCCTTGCAAGATCGGCGCGCCGCGCAGTTGGTGCAGGCGGCCCAGGATGTGCTGACCCTGCTGTCGCAAGACGGAATTTACATGGATGATCTGCGCCCCGACCGGGCACGGCCCGACATCTGGCGCAAATTTGCCCAAGGCGAAAGAGGCCGCGCCGTCGCCCCATTGGGCGGCATTCGTGATCGTTCATCTCTTGCCTTGTCAGCCGCACGCATGCGCAGCGATGCGATATTTCGCGACGCCTGTCATCATTTCCTGCGCAAATTCGACCACACATTCGTCGAGTTTGAAAAAACCGCCAGCGATGCAGAAATCGCCGCCCTAACCGACACAAGAACCGCCCGCGCCTTCATGCTTTTGGGCCGCGTGACCGGGACGTTTGATTAGGAAAAGCGGATAGGCTTGGGCAGCCTCCGCAGATAAGCCATTCCTGATCTCTGCGAAAAGATGGCCAAAGACGCATGACCCCAACCCGTCGACATCCGCACGTCGGCGCGACAAAACCGCCCCACCGGGCGATAGCCAAACAGGATCAAAGGCTGGGCCGTCTAATACCTGAATCTGGCTTCGCGACAGGATGAAACAACAAACGGTCAGTAAAACACGCCTTCTTGCGAACCATTTTCCAAACCGTTATCAAAGAGCAACGGTCCCGTAGCTCAACTGGATAGAGCACCTGACTTCTAATCAGGATGTTGGGGGTTCGAGTCCTCCCGGGATCGCCACTTTCTTATTCATGTAAACGGGTCATGAGTGTGCACGAAACGCCGGTTTCCCGTGCACACCGTGTCAAGCAATTTCTTCCGGTTTCGGAAGGCATCGCTTGATCGTGGGCGGCACTCAGGTTTCGCGAATTTCCAAGCAGATGACTTGGGTCGCCCCTTCGGCGTAAGAGTAAGTGGCTTTCGCAAGTCTCGCGGCTGCTTTGTCGAACGTGATGAAGGCCGCACAGCGGCTCGCGGCCTCGATGTGCTGGCAATCGCGAAACTGACCGAGAAAGTGTTTCTCCCGTCGTGCCCGGCCCTTGCTGCTGACGCGTTTATCTCGGACGATACTGAACCGCCCCGGGTTTACCGGAGAGTGTTTTGTTCAAATCTTAGGCTGCTTTATCATGGCCGTTTAAGTTTTCATAGAAAGCGTCCTCTGCTTCTTGTGGCGTAGTATAGCCGATGGCGCTGTGC
>NZ_QAGK01000010.1 GCF_003057885.1 Oceaniglobus ichthyenteri | reverse complement strand
ACGTGGGAGAGTAGGTCACCGCCAAACCTAGTAAAGAACAACATTATATATACAAATCAAAAAATCAGCCGCCAAGGAATAAAACCCTAGGCGGCTTTTTCGACGTCCAAAAATAACGAGAAATGGCCTGAGCGCGCCGTCAGGGTTTACGTTAGCTTCACCATCCAATTCATATGTCCGGGGCACGACTGCCATTCGCGGCCATCGGTTGTGTCTTGAAAGGCACTGGAATTGCGGCGCGATGCGCTGCAATGTCTGGGGGCAACGGACGACGCCCGAATATGAGGAATGGTGTGATGAACAAATCCGATCTTGTCGTGCTCGAAGGCACAGCGCACGAACGGGGTGTGATGCAAGCCGGGGCTGACCCGACGCTTTGTTCCAGCGTGCGGCGCGCAATCGAGGAGCCGTTGGCCGCTGCGGATGCTGTTTTGTCAAAGCCCGAGACGCAGAAATACCTCGACGCACAGTGGCAATTCACCGAACGTTACGGCCAAAGCCATTTGGACGAGGTTGAAGGGCTGGCTCAAGGATACGGATTTTCAGCGCGGGATCTGTTTGCATTTTTGCACCTCAGCTTTATCAATCCGCGCACCGCGCCAGTGGATGGGTGCAGCACAGTCGCGCTGAGCGCTTCGTCTGATGGGCCGCTGGTCGCAAAGAACCGTGATTACGGGGGCGAACATCACCAGCTTCAACGGGTCTTTCTGCATCATAATCCGCAGCAAAGCGACAAAGAGTGTTTATTTGTTGGCTCTCTTGGCGCACCGGGCGCATTTTCCAGCGGGATGAATTCTGATGGGCTGGCGCTTGTGGATACACGTGTTGATCGCAACGGCCCCGGTGTTGGATGGCTACGGTATTTTTTGATGACCGAGGTGTTGTGGCAAGCCAGCACCGTGCGCGAGGCGATTGAGATCATCCGCTCCAACCCCCATGTTGGCGGCGGGTCAATGGCGTTGGTCGATCCGTCTGGGTGTATCGCATCGGTTGAATTCGGAAGCCCAGATGCGCAGGTTGAAATGAAACAGTCCGGCGGTTTCGTTCACACCAACCATTTTCTGACCGCCCCATTCGCCCGCCCGATGAACCTGTCTGACAACGCCAATGAGCGCAGTTCAGTTGGCCGACTGGACGTGTTGACCGAGGCGCTGCCGGGCCTGATCGCATCAGCAAACCGGCAAGATATCCTTGATCTGATGTCGCGCCACGGCGACGACGATCATCGGCTGTGTCTGCATCCGGGACATGGCACAAGTTTCACCATCTCTTCGGTTATATATTTGTGTGAAGCCAAGGAACTGATTTTTTCCAGTGGTCCACCGTGCAAAGGCAATCGGCAGATATTTACGCTGTAGGTGGGCATGATCCTTTTGGGGCGAAGGGACGAATGACAGATGAACCAGCGGGAATTCATCGGCGATTCGCGGGCAATTCAAGAGTTGCGAAAATTGGTCAGACGCGTTGCGCAAAGCAAGGCAAATGCCGTTTTGATCTATGGTGAAACCGGCACCGGCAAGGCGTTGGTCGCGCAAAAGCTGCACGAACAATCCGAACGGGCGCGTAAACCATTTGTCGATGTGAACTGTGCCTCGATCCCGGCCGATATGTTTGACCAGGAACTGTTTGGTCAGGACAAAGGATCATTCGCGGGCGCGCTGAGCAGAAAGAATGGGCTGATTGAGGCAGCCCATGGCGGAACCCTGTTTCTTGATGAAATTCGCGGGCTGAATCACCTCGCACAGACTAAATTTCTGGGGCTGCTGGATCGCAAGAGTTTTCGCCGTATCGGTGCGGTGCATGACGTTGAAGTTGATGTTCGCTTTATCTGTGCCACCAATCAGATCCTGTTTCAGGAGGTGAAAAAAGGCAATTTTCGTGACGATCTCTATTACCGCTTGCAAGTGGTCGCGGTTAATTTGCCGCCCTTGCGGGAGCGGGGGGATGACTGTTTTCTGCTGACCGAATATTTTGTGGCGCGGTTCAACAAGAAATACAATCGCGCGATCAAAGGGTGGGACAGTGAGGTTGAAAACGTATTCCGGGCCTATGGTTGGCCTGGAAACGTGCGTGAGCTGGAAAACCTTCTGGAACGGATTTTTGTGCTGGAATCGGATGATGTCATCCGTATCAGCCATATTCCACCGCGTATCATGCGCGAGTTTGAGGCAGCATCAAATGCCGCCGTAGAGGCAGAGGCGCTGCCCGCCGGTCTGACATTTCAAGAGGCGACCGAAGCCTATCAGACCAAGCTGATCAAGCTGGCGCTGAAGCAGCATGGTGGGCGCAAGGCCGAAGCGGCAGCAGCACTTGGCCTGACACGCCATGCCCTGCGCCATCAAATGAGCAAACTGGCCATGCGTTGAAACTGCGCATGGGTGCGTGAAATGTGTGCATTGGCGTGAGATTGGCGGATGATGCGCAATTCTCACTCGTTGTTCGGGGGATGTTGGCCTCTTACGCTGGAATGTGAAGAGCCCGGAGAACGTTTGGGCGAGTATCATTTCGAAAAGGCTGCTATGAAACCTGTAACAATGATTTGTCCCAATGGGCATTTGGGATTTGCGCCGCTCAAGGTTGAAAGCTTTCATTTGGGCGTGGCGGCAAACCCCGATTACGTCGCCGCGGATTCGGGGTCTGACGATGTGGGTCCGGTGCCTTTGGCCACTGACACCTCGGCCAGCCCGAAAAACTGGCAAGAGCATGATCTGGAAGAAATGCTGTTGGCCGCCCGTAAACTGGGTGTGCCGATGATTATCGGCAGTGCCGGAGATACCGGAACCAACAGCCGCGTCGATATGTATGTGGAAATGATCCGCGCGATTGCCAAGCGGCATGGGCTGGCTCCGTTCAAGTTGGGTTATTTTTACTCCGAGGTCGATAAAGATCTGATCCGCAAAAAGATTCAGAGCGGCGACGCCATCGAAGGGTTGGATGGCCGTGATCCGCTGGACGAGACCGAGCTGGACGCAAGCGATCACATCGTGGCCATGGCCGGGGCCGATCCGTTTTTGCATCTGCTTGAGGGGGGCGCCGATGTAATTATCGGCGGGCGCAGTTCTGACAGCGCGATTTTTGCATCGGCCGCGATTCACAATGGGTACCCGAAAGACAAGGCATATATGCTGGGCAAGCTGTTGGAATGCGCGTCGTTTTGTGCCGAACCTTATGGCGGCAAAGAAACCGTGATGGGTACGATTTCGCCCGACGGAATAGATATCACCGCCATGCATCCTGATCAGCGCTGCACCGTCGCCTCGGTCGCGGGCCATGCGATGTATGAACGGGCCAATCCGTTTCACGAATATGTGGCGGGCGGCCTTTTGGACATGACCAACTGCCATTATGAGCAGCGCAATGAAAAAACCACGCGGGTGACGGGACCAAAATTCATTCCCGCCAAACAGATGCGCGTGAAACTGGAAGGGGCCGGCAAGGTGGGCGAACGCTTTGTCGGCATTGCGGGTATTCGCGATCCGCACACGATTGCCCATGTCGATCAGGTGATGGATTGGGCCAAGGCCGAAGTTTTGCGCAAGTTCGGTGAAACCGGGTATGAACTGCATTACTCGGTCTATGGCCGCGATGGCATTTTGGGCGCGATGGAGCCAAAACGCGACACGCCTGCGCATGAATTGTGCATCGTCGTTCAAGGGGTCGCCCCGACCAGTGAGCTGGCCGAAGAATTGGCGCTGACCGGTACGCGACAGTTGTTTTATGCCCGGCTGCCGAATGTGAAGGGCACCGCAGGTGGGGTATCGTTTCCGTTTGATGAGGTGATGCGCGCCAGCCCCGCCTGCCGTTGGACGATCAATCACACAATGGCCGTGGCTGACGGGCTGGAGCTTTTTCCAACCCACATGATCGACATTGGCGCATAGGGGGCATTGGACATGACACGCAAACTGGTAGACATCGCCAAAACCATCCGCAGCAAAAACGCCGGGGTCGACAAGATCACATTCGATGTGATTTTCCAAACCGAGGATGAATACAAACTGGTCCGTGACAGTGGCGCGTTGACCCGTGAAACCGTCGCAGACCTGTACGGCATTTCGCAAAATCGTATCACCGATTTCGTGGCCTTCGATCCGGCCTATGCGATCAAGTTTTCGATTCTGCGCGACCGTCCCAGCGGCAGCGCGGGTGATCCGGATATCTTTGGCGCACAGCAATATGCGCCGCTGATGGATATCGAAGTTCCGTCACGTTAGCATGACAAACAGACCCTCGCGCCCCGAAAAAGAGGGCGCGGGGAAAGACAGGCCGGAACAACCGGCCAGCGGGCAAAGACCCAATGACCAACAAGGAGACAACCATGATACGATCAAGCACACTGCTGGCCTTGGCACTGACGGGGGCAATGGCCGCGCCCGTCGCCACCACAGCCCAGGAATTGCGCGTCGGTTTCCCGTCTGACGCGCTGACACTGGACCCGGCCAACCACCGCAACCGGGAAACCGAAACCATCATCCGCAACATGTTTGATGGTATCATGACCCGCGATTCCGAAATGAACCTTGTGCCGGAACTGGCCGAAAGTTGGGCGGCGATTGACCCCACCACTTATGAATTCAAACTCCACGAGGGTGTGAAATTTCATGACGGGTCGGTGATGACCGCCGCCGATGTAAAATTTTCTCTGGATCGGATGATCGAAGAGGGTGCCATGGACGGGCAGACCAGCCCCCGTCAAAGCCTTTTGGGCCCGTTGAAAGAGGTGGTGGCGGTTGATGATCATACCGTGCGGCTAATTCTGGAATCGCCCTGGCCGATCCTGCCCGCGATGTTGCCGTTTCAGGAAATCGTATCCAAGGCCCATGTCGAGGCGGTGGGAACCGCCGGCATGGCCGAAAACGTCAACGGCACCGGGCCTTTCAAATTGGTCGAATGGCGCAAGGGCGATTCCGTGATCATGGAACGGTTCGATGATTACTATGGCGGCGCGCGCGATATTGCGCCAACCGATAAGGCCTGTGTTGAGCGGGTTATTTTCAAGATCATTCCTGAAAACGCGTCGCGGGTGGCCGCGCTGTTGGCGGGTGATGTGCATATCGTCAGCGGTCTGCCGACCCATATGGTGCGCCAGGTTGAAGAAAACCCTGACACCACGGTCATGGCGGTAAACGGCACGCGCACCTCATTTTTGGCGCTGAACAATGAAAAAGGCCCGTTTGCCGATATTCGGGTGCGCCATGCTTTGGCCCATGCGGTTGACCGGCAGTTGATCATCGACAAGATTCTGGATGGCAACGCCTCGCTCACCAACGGGATTCTCAGCCCCGATGCCTTTGGCAAGAACAAAAATCTGCCTGCCTATGAATATGATGTCGAAAAGGCCAAGGCCCTGTTGGCCGAGGCCGGATATCCAGACGGGTTGACCGTGACCATGGATGTCGAGGGTGAGTTGAAAGAGATTGCCGAGGCAATTTCGGCCGTGGCCAGCAAGGGTGGATTTCAGATCAACGTGGTTGTCGGGGAATGGTCGATGCTGAAAACCCGATATCGCACACCAGGCAGCCCGATTGATGGCGAAATGTGGCTGACATCCTGGGGCAACGGATCGCTTGACCCGGTTGGCATTTTTGACCCGACGCACCGCACCGATGACCGTGGCAATTCCTCGGGCTATACCAACCCCGAACTTGACGCGCTGCTTGACGAAGCCAACGTTGAAACCGACCGTGCCAAGCGGGCCGAATTGTACAGCCAGGCCGAGGCGATCGTGAATGCCGATCTGCCCAAGCTGTATCTGTGGGTTGCACAGGATTTGTACGGCGTTTCGACCAAAGTATCGGGTTGGTCGCCCAGTGCCGACAGCCGCATCAATCTGCATGATGCCTGCCTGAACTAAGGCATTGTGATGCAAAAGGGCCCTGACCGGCGCGTGATCGGTCAGGGCGTTTCAAACCTTTCAGGATTCGGCGCCACATGAGCCTTGGAAAATTCATCGAACGACTTCTGCAACTGATCCCGGTTTTGTTGGGGGTCAGTGTTATCGTCTTTGTGATGATGCTGTTTACCCCCGGTGATCCGGTCGACATCATGTTGGGCGATCAGCACGTTACCGAAGAGATGGAACAGGCCCTGCGCCGCGATATGGGGCTGGATCTCCCACCCCATGAGAGGTTTTTCAAATTCCTCGGAAATGCCATGACCGGCGATTTCGGGCTAAGCTATTATCACCGCCAACCTGTGGCAGAGGTGATCGCATCGCGCCTGCCTGCCACGATCGAACTCAGCCTTGCGGCGTTGATTTTCGCGCTGTTGGTTTCGATTCCGTTGGGGGTGTTGGCGGCGGTGCGCAAGAATTCGTTTCTTGATCGGCTTGCCACGGTTACATCTTTGTTTGGCGTGTCGTTACCGGGGTTCTGGTTTGGCATCCTGTTGATCCTGTTCTTTGCGGTAAACATGCGATGGCTACCCGTATCGGGGCGGGCCGGTTTTGAATCCGAAGTGGCACCAATCACCCATCTTCTGTTGATCGACAGCCTGTTGCGCGGCCGGATCGATGCGTTTTGGGATGCCCTCAAACACCTGATCCTGCCCACAATCACCCTGGGCCTGCCGATGGCATCAATCCTGATGCGGGTCACACGGGCGTCGATGCTGGATGTGTTGAACCGCGATTATATCACCTTTGCCGAGGCCAAGGGCCTGAGCCGCACCAGGATTCTGGTCAAACATGCGTTGAAAAACGCGCTGATTCCCACGGTGACAGTGGCGGCGATTGAAACCGGTTCACTGCTTGGGGGAAATATGGTGGTGGAAACCGTGTTTGGCTGGCCCGGTCTGGGGCGTCTGGTGGTCGAAAGCATTTTCGTGCGCAACTATCCCCTGATTCAGGCGGCGGTGCTGTTTTATGCGGTGACTTACGTGATGCTGAATTTCTTTGCCGATATCCTCTACACCATGCTGAACCCACGGGTGAAACTATGACCATGGCGCAGACTGAACTTAAGGCACCGCGCCCCGAAACCCTGTTTCAGCGGAATATGAAACTGTTTGCGTCCAGCAAACTGTCGATGTTTTTTCTGTGCGTCACCATCGGGTTTGTCGTCATGGCGGTGGCCGCACCCCTGATTGCGCCCCACGATCCGAACGAGGCCGATCTGTTTCGCCGTCTGATGCCGCCCGCCTGGATGGAAGGGGGCGATTGGGCCTATGTGTTGGGCTGTGACGGGCTGGGCCGCGATATCCTGTCGCGCATCATCTATGGCAGCCGGATTTCCATTTTCATCGGCGCGTCGGTCATCATCGTGGCCACGACCATCGGCGTATTGGCCGGTTTGGCCGCGGGGTTTCTGCGCGGCTGGGTCGATGTTGTGATCTCGCGTCTGGTCGATATCCTGCTCGGCTTTCCCTATCTGATCTTTGCGATTGCCCTTATCGCGATGACCGGGCCGGGGTTGCAAAATATCGTGCTGGCGCTGGCCTATAAAGAATGGGTGATCCCGTGCCGGGTGGTGCGCGGCGAAACCTTGGCGACCACAGGCGTTGAATATGTCGAGGCGGCACAGGCGATGGGCGCCAGCAAATCCAACATCATGCTGCGTGAAATCCTGCCCAATATCCTGTCGCCGGTTCTGGTGGTGTCCACCGTGCGCATGGCCAATGTGATCATCCTTGAGGCAAGCCTGTCGTTTCTGGGGCTTGGCGTGCAACCGCCAACCGCGTCCTGGGGGGCGATGGTGGCCGATGGCCGGTCGTTCATGTTGCAGGAATGGTGGCTGTCCACCTTTCCGGGGCTGGCGATCTTGCTGTTGGTCCTGTCGATCAATGTCGTCAGTCAGGGGCTGCGCGATGCCTTTGACCCCAAGTTCCATGATTAAGGCGGGATGATGCGCGATACGGTTCTTCAGATCAGTGATCTCAAAACGTGTTTTGATACCCGCGACGGGATGGTGACCGCCGTTGATGGTGTCAGCCTGTCGTTAAACCGCGGCGAATGTCTGGGCGTGGTCGGCGAAAGCGGGTCGGGCAAAAGCGTGACCTTTGCATCGGTGATGGGGTTGATCAAAAAGCCGGGGTTTATCGCCAACGGGTCGATCACCTTTGAAAAACGTGAATTGGTCGGGCTGGACCCGACCGCATATCGCAAACTGCGCGGCAAGGAAATTGCCATGACGATGCAGGATGCGCTGACCGCGCTGAACCCCGCTTACACCGTGTCAAACCAGATCATCGAGGTGCTTTTGGCCCATGATGATACGTTGACCGGATCGCGCAAGGCCAAGCGAAAACAGGCCCGCGAACAGGCGTTGGAGATGCTTAAACTGGTTGGCATCCCATCGCCGGAATCGCGGTTTGATGATTATCCCCACCAATTTTCGGGCGGAATGCGCCAGCGGGTGATGATTGCCATTGCTTTGGCCTGTAAACCCCGACTGCTGATCGCGGATGAACCGACAACCGCGTTGGATGTCACCATTCAGGCGCAGGTGTTGGAGCTGATCGCGGGCATCCGCGAAAAACTGGGGATGAGCGTTATTCTGATCACCCACGATCTGGGGGTTGTTGCCGAATATTGCGACAATGTGGTGGTGATGTATGCGGGCCAGATTGTCGAACGCGGCCCGACCCACGCAGTGATCGCAAATCCGCAACATCCCTATACACAGGGGTTGCTTAATTCGATCCCGCGCCTGTCGGATTTGGCGCGCCGGATCGAACCGATCAAAGGCACCGTTCCCGAACTGGTCAATCTGCCGGCGCAATGCCGGTTCATGGATCGCTGCACCCGGGCGCGCCCTGCCTGTAAAACCCATATCGCGATGCAGGATTGCGGCCCCGAGCGCGAAGTGCGGTGTCTTTTTCCCGGTACGCCCGGAGGTGGCGATGTCTGATTTGTTACGCGTGACCGGGTTGGTCAAACATTTCGATGCGCGCCGTGGAGTATTCGGCCGGATGTTGGGCAACCCCGGCATTCTGGTGCAGGCGGTGAATGGCGTCGATCTGAACATTGGCGCGGGGAAAACCCTGGGCCTGATCGGCGAATCCGGTTGCGGCAAAAGCACGCTTGGCCGCGCGCTTTTGCGGTTGCACGAACCGACATCGGGCGAAATTTCGTTTGATGGCACCGATATCACCACATTGGATGCCACCGCGCTGAAAGCCATGCGCCAACGGATGCAGATTATCTTTCAAGATCCTTATGCATCGCTCAATCCACGCCGCACGGTGGGCGAAATCGTTGCAAAGCCATTGCAGATTCACAAGCTGGCCAGCGGCAGTGAATTGAAAGACCGGGTTGTCAGCATCCTCAACCGCGTGGGGCTGAATTCCAGCCACCTCAATCGTTATCCGCACCAGTTTTCTGGTGGTCAGCGCCAAAGGATCGGGATTGCCCGGGCGTTGATCATGAACCCGAAATTCGTGGTGTGCGATGAACCGGTGTCGGCGCTGGATGTTTCGATTCAGGCGCAGATCATCGAATTGCTGGATGATCTGAAACAGGAACTGGGCCTGACCTATCTGTTCATTTCCCATGATATTTCGGTCATCGGTTACGTCAGCGACCGGATTGCCGTGATGTATATGGGCAAGATCGTGGAAGAGGGCGAAACCAGCGAAGTTTTGGAAAATCCGATGCACCCCTATACAAAGGCGCTGTTGTCATCGGTGCCGCATCTGGAGAAATCGACGACCCGGCGGGATCGGATTCGTCTGAAGGGCGATCTGCCGTCACCGATCAACCCGCCAAAGGGATGCAAATTCCACACCCGCTGCCCACTGGCGATCGACATTTGCCGCCAGAAAGAACCCGCGCTTGAACTGCTGAACGGCACCCAATCCGCAGCCTGCCATCTGACCTCTGCCGATGGGCCAAAGGGCGGGGTTTAGAACCCAAATCCCCCATAGGGCAGAAACCGAACCCTATCGCCCGGGCGCACCTCTTGCGCGGGTTCGCTTAGTTCGACCAACCCATCGGCCCAGCTGAGCCCGGAAATCCGCCCCGACCCTTCCGAGGCAAAGGTTTCGATTTGCCCATCCACAATGCGGGCGCGCAGATATTCGCGGCGCCCGGCCTTTTTGCGTTTTGCAAAGGCGGCCGGCATGTCAAATCCCACCGGCGCGCGCCATCCGGACCCGGCCAACAACGACAGGGTGGGCCGCGCAAAGATCAGCGCACAAACCAAAGCCGCCACCGGATTGCCGGGCAGGCCAAACACCGGCATGCCGTTCCACAGGCCCAAGGCCAGGGGCCGCCCCGGTTTCAGGGCGATGCGCCATGCCTGCATCGCGCCGGCCTTTTGCAACAGGGCCGATACGTGGTCTTCCTCGCCTGCCGAGGCGCCGCCAGACGTCAGCACGACATCGGCCTGTGCGCTGTCAAGACGCGCGCGCAGGACGGCGCGATCATCGCCCACATGGCCCAGATCCACCGGCACATAGCCCCAGCGCGCGGCCAGCGCCAACAGCATCGGGCGATTGGCGTCATAGGTGCGGGCCGGGTCCGGGTCAGCGCCGGGCGCGCACAGCTCATCACCGGTTGACAGCACCCCCACCCGAAGCGGGCGAAACACCTCGACCGTGGCACAGCCCACGGCAGACAACAGCGCCAGATCGGGCGGGCGCAACACATGGCCGCCCGGCAGCACCCGCGCATCGGCGGGCACATCCTCACCCGCCTTGCGGGTGTTGGCACCCAATTTGGGCAAGCCGGGAAAGGTGATGCGCCCCTCGGCCAGTTCGCAATCTTCCTGCATCACCACCGTATCAACACCCGCAGGCACCAACGCGCCTGTCAGAATGCGCACGGCATGGCCCGGTGGCACCACACCTTCAAACGGCGCCCCCGCCGCGGCGCGCCCGGCCACCAATGGCAAATCCTGTGCACCGGGGGACAGCGTACCAAGGGCAAAACCATAGCCATCAATCGCCGTATTTGCCCCGGGCGGATTGGCGCGCGGGGCGAAATGATCACGCGCCAAAACGCGGCCATCGGCGTCAGCGGTAAGGCAGGTTTCAACCCCAACCACCGGGTTCAGCCGATCACGCAGGATCGCCAGCGCGTCGTCCACCGGGGTCCAATACACCCCGGGGGGCAGGGCAAAACAATCATTGGCCAACTGCGACATCCGGTATCCTTTCTGCGCCTTTGCTCAGGGTGGTTTGATGGCCCAGGCCCAGGATCCAGCCTTCTTCACGGCGGGCGATTTCTGGCACGTCGTTCAGGGCGGCGGTCAGATCACCGGCCAATTGCATTTCCCAAAGGGTTGCCGCCAACACGCGCACCTGCGCCGCATCGCGTGGCTCATCAGGGCGCTGGGCGTTTCGAACCGCGTCGTCAATCAAGCTGGGCCATATTTCCACAAGAGCGACCTCGCGGTTCAACGGTTCGAATGGCCAAACCCGAACCCTGTCTTTGAGGGCTGCGCGCAACCGCGCCAGATGGGCCATGCCGGTCATCGCCTGACTGCCGACCGATCCGGCACCACCCATTTGCCAACAGGTGAACGTGCCCTTGGCGCGGGTTTCGGCCAATCGCCGTTCGGCCATACCATGATCATGACGCGCCAGCCCCTTGCGCGGCAGGTCGGGCACATCGGCCTTGCCGCCATTAAACCAGAATGGCCCGACACCCGGAAACCGCCGGTTCAACGCCCCGGCCAACGCAAAACGGCTGTTGCGCCGGGGCGTATCCTCCAGATTCCGCGCCAAAAAATCCCACAGGTCCAGCGGCCCGGAAACGCCCAGACGCCCCGCAAACCCCGCCGGATAGCCGAACGGAAAATCAAACCCGATCAACGCGCGCTGTCCGTTTGAAACCGTGGCCGTGCCCAAGGCGAACAGCCAGTCAAATGCCGCGTCGCGGTTGCGCAAATACGTGGGTGCACAGGCCCCGGCCCCCACCGCACAGGCCCAGATCGCATCTTTGCGGGCGCGCGCGCCGGTGTCGTTGCCGCCGGACCAATCGACAATGGCGATGGTGTCAAAGGTCACAATCCCACCTCGGTGGCGATGAAATCGGCGATTGCGACGGTGTCATCGAGGCGAAATTGCGCCCGGTCAGGCACATCCACGGGTACATCGCTGGCCACAGCGCGGATTGTCGGATCACCCGGGGCGATCAGCGGGTTTGAGGCCGCCGCGCGCCATGCTTCGACCTTGGGGTGGGAATCGCGCTTCCAGCCTTCGATCAAAACCAGATCGACGGGGTCCAGCCGCGCCAACAGGTCTTTCAGTGCGGGTTCGGGTGCACCGCGCAGTTCCGACATCAACGCCCAACGGTGCCCCGATGACAGCAGTACCTGCGCCGCCCCGGCCTGACGGTGGCGGTAACTGTCGCGCCCTTCCTGGTCGATGTCAAAGGCGTGATGGGCATGCTTCAGGGTCGAAACCCGCAGGCCGCGGGCGGTGAATTCGGTTACCAAACGCTCCATCAATCCGGTTTTTCCGGCGTTTTTCCAGCCGGTCACGCCATAGATTTTCATAACATGCTCTCGGCCTTGATCAGATCCTCGGGGGTGTTGACGTTGAAAAACGGCGCGCCGGGGTCATCGAACATCGCCTCGACGCCGCCATGGGCCTGTGTCCACTGCACCACTTTGCGCAATCCCCCCTGCAACGCGGCGCGCAGATCATCGCGCAGCGCGACGGGCCACAGCCCGAAGGTGGGGTGGCGCCCGTCCGCCGTGGCCGCCAGCACGATGCCCGGCCCCGCCGCACACAGCCGCGCCACCAGATCACAGGGAAAGAACGGCGTGTCGGCAGCGGCCGTCACGATATGATCGCCACCTTGCTCTGCCGCCCAATCAAGGCCCGCCAGAACCCCGGCCAGAGGGCCGACAAAGCCATCAATGCTGTCGGGCAATACCGGCAGGCCGAGCGTGGCAAAGCGCGACGGATCACCATTGGCATTGAGCGCCAGCCCCGCCACCTGCGGTTCCAACCGCGCCACGACATGCGACAGGATCGTACCCGCGCCAAGGGGCAGCAAACCTTTGTCGCCGCCGCCCATGCGCCGGGCCAGACCGCCAGCCAGAATGACACCAAGGGGCTGCTTCATAACCGCTTTTTTGCCGATCGGATCAGTCATCGCCGCCACCCTTCCGCGCGGATTTGCGCGGCTCATCGGCCACGGCAGACAGGTTGGCATCACGCAAAACCCGATCTTCGCCCGACAAACATACAAACCGCCGCCCGCGCATCCGGCCAATCAGGGTCAGCCCGACCTGACGCGCAATTTCAACCCCCCAGGCGGTGAACCCCGACCGGGACACCAACACCGGGATTCCCATCAGGGCCGTCTTGATGACCATTTCCGAGGTCAGCCGCCCGGTGGTATACAAGATCTTGTCCTGCGCCGATATAGTCTCGCTCAGCATCCAGCCGGCGATCTTATCGACAGCGTTGTGGCGGCCGACATCCTCCATATAGACCAGCGGGCGGGCCTGATGACACAGCACTGTGCCGTGAATCGCCCCCGCCTCAAGATACAAGGAAGGGGTGCGATTGATCTGATCGGCCAGGGCATACAACCAGGATGTGCGCACCTGTGCGGCGGGCAGGGTCAGCCCCTCAAGCCCCTCCATCATGTCACCAAACACGGTGCCCACGGCACAGCCCGATGTGCGGGTCTTTTTCTTCAGCTTTTCCTCGTATGTCGTGGTGCCATCGGTACGCACAACAACCACCTGCAAATCATCGTCGTAATCGACGCCCTTGATGGTTTCGCCATCGCGCAACATCCCCTGATTGCGCAAAAACCCAAGCGCCAGGTATTCGGGATAATCGCCAATGGTCATCGCGGTCACAATTTCGGCGCCGTTCAGGAAAATCGTCAAAGGCCGTTCTTCGACCACCGAAATCGGACCAATGGCGCCGGTGTGATCCACCCCTTGCACCTGTCGGGTCAACCCGGGGCGCGCCGGATCGGGGGCGATGAGATAGGGAAGATCGGTTGGGGGATTTGGCATTTGAACCTCGGGCACGGGATGCGTAAGACAGCCAAAACAATCTAGGACGTTCCCATGTCAGGTTCCACGACGAAATCCGCCTATTGGCGCGGAGCGCGCGATGGCGCGCCATTTATCATCGTGCTGATCCCGTTTGCGTTGCTGTTTGGCGTTGTCGCAACCGAGGCGGGCCTGACCTTGGCACAATCCATGGGGTTCAATGCGTTGGTGATTGCCGGATCGGCGCAATTTGCCGCCGTGTCGCTGATGCAGGAAGACGCGCCATTGTTTGCGGTTCTGGCCACAGCGTTGGCGGTGAATTTGCGCATGGGCATGTATTCGGCGGCATTGGTGCCGCATCTGGGCGCGGCGCCTTTGTGGAAACGGGCGATTGTGGCGTATATGACCCTGGATCAAACCTATACCGTGGCCGTTCTGGAATATGAAAAACGGCCGAAAATGTCGATTTCGGAAAAACTGGCGTTTTTCTTTGGGGTCGCAACGCCGGTGGTGCCCACATGGTATGCCTTTGCTTTTGTCGGCGTACTGATCGGCGGCGCGGTTCCGCCCGCCTTTGCGCTGGATTTTGCCCTGCCGATTGCATTCATCGCCATGGTTGCCCCATCGCTGAAATCCCTGGCCCATGTGGCGTCGGCCTTTACTTCGGTTGTGGCGGCGCTGCTGTTGGTCGGGCTGCCCTGGGGCACCGGGCTGTTGATTGCGGCGGCCTGTGCGATGGCGGTCGGGGCCACGGTTGAAACCCTGATGGAGCGGCGCGCGTGACCTATTCCACCACTGAAATCTGGGCCACCATTGCCCTGTTGGGTCTTGGCACCTATGTGATCCGGTTTTCGTTTCTGGGCCTGATCGGCAATCGCCCGATGCCGCCGATCCTGTTGAAACTGTTGCGCTATACGCCGGTGGCCGTGTTGCCCGGGATGGTGGCACCTTTGGTGTTGTGGCCCGCCGCCACGGGCGGCGAGCCCGATCTGGCGCGGGGTGTGGCGGCCTTGGTCGCCCTTGGCATTGGGTTGGCGACGCGCAACACGATCTGGGCCATGGTCGGGGGCGCTGTCGCGCTTTATACGCTGTTGTTCGCGCTGGGCTAGGGGGCGGCGGCAGGCCCGGCGGGGCGCATCACCCGAAACAGGACGCCGTGATTGTCATCGGCATCGTCATCGGTAATGGTTTGGCCCTTTACCCCGGTGCGTGCGGCAAAGTTTTCCATGGTTTGTACCGGGAAATAACTGGCGGGAAAACCTTCGAACCCCGGCAGTTGGCGCAAGATTCCGCTGGTGGTGATCGCACAGGTGGCATCACCGGCCGGGCCCTGTTGCCGGGCCAGTTTCAGGGCCAGTTCCGCCACTTCGGGCGTGACGGTCACGGTTTGCGACACGATGCGGAATGTTTCACGCGCATGGTAATCTTCGTATACGGCCTGAACATTGGGGGTGAAACCGAACAGGACATCGTTCTGTTCCGGGGCGGCGGGGTGATAAAACGATCCTGCCGGATCCCACAGCACCCGCTGACTGGCGCTGATCATCAACGCCGTGTGCGCGCCCGATCCGGTACGGTTGTTGATCACAGTATAAAGCGTAAGCGATGGCGGCCCCGGATGGGCATAGGCGCTGCGCTGCACGTCTTCCATCGGGGCCATGACCGAAACAGCCCCCGCGCCGCATCCGGCGACGATCACCAACAATAATACCGCCGCCAGCGCGCGCAATCCCACGACCCTAGCCGTTGATCAATGCCAGCAAAATCAGCACCACGATGATGGCGATAACCGTGCGTGTCATCAGGGTGATGAACCCGTTAAAGGTTTTTTCCTGCTCTTCGATATTCATCGATCCGTGCTTGTGGTCGGCCATGGCTGTGGTTCCTCGCTATGTTCTGAGAATCCGAATAGACGATTCCGATCGCCCTGTCACGACCCAGAAATGTTGCAATTTCGCGGCGGTGTCAGGGGGCATCGCCCTCTTCCAGATCGGCGGCAAGGCGAAATCCGATTCTGTTGGGTTCTTTTTGGCCGGCAGTTTTGGGCACAGCGCGCAAAAACACGTTCAACTGGCTGACATGCTGAATCAACTGCGTGCGCGCGCCCGCCGCCTCTGAGCCATAAAACGTCACGATATCAGGGTCGTAAAACCCCATCCCTTCGATCCGCATCACGCCCGACGCGCTGCCGACAAAGCCCATGGCGACCTCGTGTTCTTCGTCCAGTTGTTTTTCAAAATGCTGAATATACAAAACCAAGCGTTGATAGGCCCATTCCGCCGCACTTTTGTTTTTGACGGGGGTTTTGGCCATGCAAGGGGGCAGGGGCGCGGATTCAGCGCCTTTCATACTTGGGTCGGTGTGCACCGCATGGGCGCGCGGCATGGCCGCCGCTTCGGCCAGTTCGGCAGTGGTTTGAATTGCATTGTCCATGGAACATCCTTTTGTCTGAAACAGTAATCGCCAAATCGAAAAACACCAGCCCCGGTGTCTGCCACCGCAAACCACCAAAGCGCTCAACGCGCGTGCGTTGAAAAAATATCCCGCTCATTCAAACACAATGATTTGTGCCGCCGCCGCGCCGTGATATTGGGCGACATTGCCAAAAACAAACTTCGGAGCCGACATGCCCACCACCGCTCTGCCCCATACCGTTGTACCAACGTCGCGCCGCTCAACGGCGGGGCGCAATACCGGCGGGCACTGCTGATGTGCCGCATTGCTGCCTATCAGGGGCCGGCGATTCCGCTTGAAAACATCATCGTGCGGCCCACCCATTCATTGCTGACCCAAAGTCAGCACGCAACCGAGGCCAAGTTGGCGGTGAACGGTGATGGATTTGGCATTGCCTGGTATCAACCCGAAACGCCGCTGCCGGGATTGTACCGTGATGTGTTGCCCGCCTGGGCCGATGGCAACCTGACCAGCCTGTGCCGTATGGTGCGCAGTCCACAATTCATTGCCCATATCCGCGCCTCGACCGTAGGCGAAACATCGCGTCAGAACTGCCATCCGTTTACCTGGAAAAACTGGTCATTCTGTCACAACGGGCAGGTGCCCCATATCAACGCGATCCGGCGGCGGCTTGAGGCGGCGCTGCCTGATGCGCTGTATGACCACCGCCAGGGCACCACCGATTCCGAGCTGATTTTCCTGACGCTGCTGGCCCATGGTCTGGCCGATGATCCGGCCCGCGCGATTCAGGCGATGATTGCCGATCTGGGCGCGGCCACGCATCTGGGGCCAATCCGCCTGACCTGTGTGTTCAGTGATGGCGATGCCTTGTATGGGTTTCGCCATGCCTCGGATGGGCGCTGCCCCAGTTTGTATCTGTCTGACCGGTTGGACAATGGCGGGCGCGCCATGGCGTCAGAACCGTTGGAGCAATGCGGCCAGCGGTGGCGCCCGGTGCATCCGGATCAGTTGTTGGAATTGCGCGGATTGCAGGCATCGTACCGCGATCTGGCCCCGGTGCCCGCCTAGACCCGCCAAAGCCACGCGCCGTCATCACGCCTTTCGCGCCGCACCCGGCCCGCATGCCAAAGGTGTTGGCAATGGGCAAAAGATTCGACCAGCGCCAGACCATATTCGCCCGGCCCGATCTTTCGTTTGAACATGACTTCGAAGCACTCGGCGGCGGTGCGCGGTTGCGCCAGAAACGTTTCCAGCCGGTCCAATGCGCCATGGTGGTTTTCAATCAACTGGCGCAATCGCGTGGGCAGGCCGTAAAACGGCAGCTTGTGACCGGGCAGAACCAGTTGATCATCTTTGGCAAATTGCGCCAGTCGCTCACAGCTTTCCAACCAATCGGCAACCGGGTCTGCCAGGGGTTCGGTCGCGTAAACGCCCAGGTTAGGCGAAATTGACGGGATCAACTGATCGCCGCCAATCACGATGCCATCCGCCCAAAGGGTTGCGTGTTCGGGGGCGTGGCCATTGCCGATGCGCACCTGCCAATCGCGCGTGCCAATGGTCAGGGTCGATCCTTCGGCGATCCGTTGAAACCCCAGGGGAAGGGGTGCGACCACATCGGCAAAGTTGAAGGGGCGTTCGGTCAGCCGTTGTTCATACACCGCCGCATCCATCCCTGCACCGCGCCAAAACGCCAGGGTTTCGGGCAGTGGCACCGCCTGTTCATCCAAAACCAGCATTCGCGCCATCAACCACGCCGTGCGGGTGGTGATCAGTGTGGCGCCTTGCGCCTGAAACCAACCGGCCAGGCCCACGTGATCGGGGTGGTGGTGGGTGATCAACACCTTGGTCACGGGTTTTCCGGCCAAGGGCCCGGCCAACAGATCGGCCCAGATCGCACGGGTTTTGCGTGAATCAAACCCGGTATCGACAATGCACCAGCCCTCGCCATCGTCCAGCGCGTAGACATTCACATGGTCCAACGCCATCGGCAGCGGCAGGCGCATCCATAAAATACCCGGTGCCACCTCAACCGCCTGGCCGGTCGCCGGGGGTTCAAACGGATAGCGCAGTGGCGCAGGCCCGGCCATCACGATGCCAGATCTTCGGGCGACAGCGCATACAGACCGGCGGCCCCGGCGCGCGCATGGGCCAACAGACCCGTGTGTTCGGGCAGCAACCGATCCACATAAAACGCCGCCAATGCCTGACGTGCGCCATCCCCGGCCACGGCAGATTTCAGGTGGATATACCCGCCCAACACGCGGGCAAAGGCCCGCAGATAAGGCACCGCTCCGGCAAATCGATCCTGCACATCCTGATCAACCAGCCATTCGGTGGTTTCGCGCAGGGATTCGGCGGCGTCCCACACGGCCTTTGCCAATGCGCTGTGACCGTTGCGGGCACCTTCGGCGGTTTTCTGAACCTCATCCAGCAGGGCAAAGGCCGCATCGCCATTGTCCATCATCTTGCGCGCCACCAGATCCATGGATTGGATGCCATTCGTGCCCTCGTAAATCGCGGTGACCCGGGCATCGCGGTAATACTGTGCCGCGCCGGTTTCTTCGATATATCCCATGCCGCCGTGCACCTGCACCCCCATTTGCGCCACTTCGATCCCGACATCGGTGCCAAACGCCTTGGCAATCGGGGTCAGCAGGGCGGCGCGCGCTTTCCAATCCGCCCCGCCGGTGGCCCGCGCCATATCAGTGGCCATGGCACAGATCAACGCAATGGCGCGCGCCGCCTGGGTGTCGGCCTTCATCGTGGTCAGCATCCGGCGCACATCGGCATGGTCGATGATTGTGCCCGGCCCGCCCTGTTTACGCTCTTGCGCATAGCTCAACGCCTGTTGATACGCCGCCTCGGCCACGCCGATGCCTTGCACGCCCACACCCAGACGGGCATTGTTCATCATCGTGAACATCGCCGCCATGCCGCCATGTTCGGCCCCCACCAACCATCCCGTGGCCCCGTCATATTGCATCACCGCAGTGGGTGATCCGTGCAGGCCCATCTTGTGTTCCAGACTGACGACCTTCAGATCGTTCTGCCGCCCCGGTTTGCCATCATCATCGGGAATGTATTTTGGCACCAGAAACAGCGATATCCCCTTGGTTCCGGCCACACCATCCGGCAGGCGCGCCAACACCAGATGGCAGACGTTTTCGGTGAAATCATTATCGCCCCAGGTGATGTAAATCTTTTGTCCGGTGATCGCATAGGTGCCATCGCCGTTTGGCGCGGCCTTGCTGCTTAACGCGCCAACATCGCTTCCGGCCTGAGGTTCGGTCAGGTTCATTGTGCCGCTCCACCGGCCCGAAATCAGGTTGGGCAGATACAGCGCCTTGATCGCATCGCTGGCATGGTGTTCCAATGCTTCGATCTGGCCTTGGGTCATCAGCGGGTTCAGTTGCAGCGCAAGGCAGGCGGATGACATCATTTCATTGACCGCCGTTGTCACCACCATGGGCAGGCCCATGCCCCCCTGATCGGGGTTGGCCGACATCCCGATCCAGCCGCCTTTGGCGATCGCATCATAGCCCGCGCCAAACCCGGGCGATGTGCGCACAACGCCGTTTTCAAGAACCGCCGGTTGCTGATCGCCGACCCGTTGCAAAGGCGCCAACGCGCCCTCGCACAGGTGTGCCGCTTCGGTCAGGATCGCGCCGACGATATCGGGGGTGGCTTCGGCAAATCTGTCGGTGCCGCTGACCTGCGATACCCCGACAACATGGTCGAACAGAAATGAAAATTCGCGGACGGGGGCGCGATATGGCATCAAATTCTCCACAGATAGAACACCGGCACGCTTGGCATTGGCGGCGCGCCCCATTAAGGCATGGTGGCCAATCTGGGGCGATGACCGTCGCCGGGCAACCCAAAACGCAGCGTCACATCACATGACCCTTAGCACAGACATCCTGACCACCCCAACCCCTGCGGCCCGATTGTTGGCCCAAGGGCGGCTGGTCGCATTTCCGACCGAAACAGTTTACGGGCTGGGCGGGAATGCCCTGAGCGATGCAGCGGTGGCGGCGATCTATGCGGCCAAGGGGCGGCCCCGGTTCAATCCTTTGATCATTCATCTGGCGGATATCGCCCAAATCTCGCGGTTTGCGCATTTGACCGATGCGGCGGCGATTCTGGCACAGGCGTTCTGGCCCGGCCCGCTGACCCTGGTTTTGCCCCTTGCGGCGGATCACGGCCTGTCACCATTGGTGACGGCGGGGTTGGATACGGTGGCGGTGCGGATTCCCGATTTGCCCTTGGCGCGGGATCTGTTGCGCCTCACCGACCTGCCGATTGCCGCACCGTCGGCCAACCCGTCGGGGCGGGTATCGCCGACCACGGCGCAGCATGTATTGGACGGGCTTTCAGGCAAAATCGATGCGGTGTTGGATGGTGGGCCCTGTGGTGTCGGGCTGGAATCCACCATCGTCGGGTTTGATCCGGTGCCAACCCTGTTGCGCCCCGGCGGATTGCCGACGCAGGCGATTGAACGCGCGCTGGGCTATCCCCTTGCCCTGCCTGACACGGGTGCGAAGATCACCGCGCCGGGGCAGCTGACATCGCATTACGCACCTTTGGGGACGGTGCGATTGAATGCACAGTCTGCGCGGCCCGGCGAAACCCTGTTGGGCTTTGGTGCGGTCAAGGCCGATCTGAACCTGTCGCCCGGTGGCGATCTGGCGCAGGCGGCGGCCAACCTGTTTCGCCATCTGCGCACGCTTGACGCACAGGGCGCGCGCAAAATCGCGGTGTCGCCGATTCCCGACACGGGGTTGGGGCAGGCAATCAACGACAGATTGCGCCGCGCCGCCGCGCCCCGGGGCTGAAACGGCTCTAATCCGGCTTGCCCCACATGCCCTGCCATTGTATCCGTGACCCATGACACAGGTTTTTGACATGGATGATCGCGCGCGCCTGCCCTGGCGGTTTTTCGGTGCGACGCTGACCGTTCTGGCACATCTATAGCGTGGCATCTGCCACTGCCCCTGATCCATCGTTACACCTTTAGCGAAAGACACAGAAATGTCCCCCAAAACGCTCTATGATAAAATCTGGGATGCCCATCTCGTCGAAGAAGCAGACGACGGCACCTGCCTTTTGTATATTGACCGCCATCTGGTGCACGAAGTCACCAGCCCACAGGCGTTTGAAGGCCTGCGGATGGCCGGGCGCGGAGTGCGCGCACCTGAACGCACCATTGCCGTGCCCGATCACAACGTGCCCACAACCGAGGGGCGCAATGAGTTTATCGAAAACGAAGAATCCCGTATTCAGGTGGATGCGCTGGACAAGAACGCCCGCGATTTCGGTGTTCACTATTATCCGGTGTCCGACATTCGCCAGGGCATCGTGCATATCGTCGGCCCTGAACAGGGCTGGACCCTGCCGGGCATGACCGTGGTGTGCGGCGATAGCCACACCGCCACCCACGGCGCGTTTGGTGCCTTGGCCCATGGCATTGGCACGTCAGAGGTGGAACATGTGTTGGCCACACAAACGCTGATCTCGAAGAAATCCAAGAACATGAAGGTGGAAATCACCGGCAAACTGGCCCCCGGTGTCACCGCCAAGGACATCACCCTGTCGGTGATCGGCAAAACCGGCACGGCCGGCGGCACCGGCTATGTGATTGAATATTGCGGCGAGGCGATTGAAGCCTTGAGCATGGAAGGCCGCATGACCGTGTGCAACATGGCGATTGAAGGCGGCGCGCGCGCCGGTCTGATTGCGCCCGATGAAACCACGTTCGAATATTGCAAAGGCCGCCCCCACGCCCCCAAAGGCGCGCAGTGGGAGGCCGCGATGGAATGGTGGAAAACCCTGAAATCCGATGACGATGCCCATTGGGATAAGGTTGTCACGATCCGGGGCGAAGATATTGCGCCCGTTGTCACCTGGGGTACATCGCCCGAAGACGTTCTGCCGATCACCGCATCGGTGCCCGCCGCCGAAGATTTCAAAGGCGGCAAGGTCGACGCCGCGCGCCGGTCGTTGGAATATATGGGCCTGACCGCGGGCACGCCCCTGAGCGATGTGAAAATCGACACGGTGTTCATCGGGTCGTGCACCAATGGCCGGATCGAAGATCTGCGTGCCGCTGCCGCCATTCTGAAAGGCAAAAAGATTGCCGATGGAATGCGCGCGATGGTCGTGCCCGGATCGGGCCTTGTTCGCGCCCAGGCCGAGGAAGAAGGCATCGCCCAGGTATTCATCGACGCCGGGTTTGAATGGCGCCTTGCGGGCTGTTCCATGTGCCTGGCCATGAACCCCGATCAGTTGGAACCGGGCGAGCGTTGCGCCGCCACATCCAACCGCAACTTTGAAGGTCGTCAGGGGCGCGGCGGGCGCACCCACCTGATGAGCCCGGCCATGGCGGCGGCGGCGGCGGTCACCGGGCGGTTGACCGATGTCCGCGAGTTGATGTGATGAAACCCTGGACCAAATGGTTGATCCTGGGCCTGCTTTCCATGGCGTTTGGGGTGTTTGCCTTGGGCAACACGGTGCTGGCCTCTTTGGCTGTCACCACCCTGACCGGCTTTTTGTTTCTGCTCAGCGGCGGATTTCAAATTGCCGGCAGCATGATGAGCGATGGCACGGGGGGCGCGAAATTCCTCAACATCGTGCTTGGCGCGCTGTTGGTGTTTCTGGGCCTGTCGTTCCTGTTCAACCCGCTTGACGGGGTGATATCGCTGGCGCTGTTGGTGTTGGTGTTGCTGATCGCCAACGGCGTGGTGCGCATTGCCCTGTCATGGCGGATGAAACCGACGCCGTTCTTTTGGCCGATGCTGATTTCGGGGGCGTTTTCGATCCTTTTGGGTGGGTATATCGCGGTGAACTTTGCCACTGTCGGGCCACAGCTTTTGGGCATCCTGTTGGGGGTTGAATTGTTGTTCAACGGTCTTGGATTGATCGTTTTGTCGTTTTTCGTGCGGGCACTGCACAAATAATTCTGGGGTCGGTTCGGCCAATCCCATGGGAGACTGAGATGGAAAAATTCGAAAAACTGACCGGTGTTGCGGCACCGTTGGATATGATCAACATCGACACCGATATGATCATCCCCAAGAATTTTCTGAAAACGATCAAGCGCACGGGCCTTGGCGTGTCGTTGTTTGATGAAATGCGCTATGATGATGATCGCAATGAAAACCCGGATTTCGTGCTGAACAAACCGGCCTATCGCAATGCCGAAATTCTGGTCACGGGCGATAACTTTGGCTGTGGTTCATCGCGCGAACATGCGCCTTGGGCGATCAAGGATTTTGGCATCCGCTGTGTTATCGCGCCCAGCTTTGCCGATATCTTTTTCAACAACTGTTTCAAGAACGGCATCCTGCCGATCCCCCTGCCGCAAGAGCAGGTGGATATCCTGATGAAAGACGCCGAAAAAGGCGAAAACGCCCGGATGACCGTGGATCTGGAAAATCAGGTGATCACCACATCCGACGGCGAAGAAATCAGTTTTGAGGTGGATCAGTTCCGCAAACATTGCCTGCTGAACGGTCTGGATGATATCGCGCTGACCCTTGAAAAGGTGGCGGCAATCGACACTTACGAATCTCAGACCGCGCAAAGCCGCCCCTGGGTTTGACCCTTAGTGCCCGTTTCGGGCGCAGACACAAGATTTTGAGGCAGCCCCAAGGGCTGCCTTTTTTTAACCAAGACAATGATGCAAAGGCGCACCAGTTCTTCCCTGAAAAACCCTTAAACTTTCGTCAACCTTAACAAGACGTTGTCGAATGAAGTGAAAGTGGGCAAAACTTGGGCAAGATTGAGGCGCTCCGCCACAAAGCGGAAAAACAAGTTGGAACAAGGGCGCGGCATCGTATCGCATCCGTCCAGGTTGAGGGTACATGGCAGTGATTTCGCGGCTTTTTGGCGCTTGTCTCAGGGGGTTCCTGGTGGCGCTGTTGATTGCAACACCGGCGTTGTTGCTGCCCGGCGTGTCGCCGGACACGGCGCAAATGGTGATGTTGGTGGCGCTGTGTGCGGCGATCCTGACCGTGTTTGAATACAATTCCACCTATCCCTGCCTCTATGAATTTCGCGATGCCCCTCCGTTCAACCGTATCCGGTTTGTCAGCCTGTTCGTCACGGTGTTCTTGTTGTCGTTGATCGTAAAGGGGCAGACACAGCCCGCCCTGCTGCCCGAATTTGTTGAATCGATCGGGTTGTTGATCAGTCGGGCGGTTGATTTTCCCTATAGCCCGGTGCGGCTGGTTGTTTTGATGCTGCCTGAAAATGCGCCGGTGCATCAGTTGGACATGATTCGTGCATTGGCCGGGCTGTCATACCTGATTTCCCTGGTGTCACTGGCCGTATTCGTGATTGCGATTCGTCTGACCGGATGGCCGATGCAAAATGGCAGTTTCAACGTCTGGACCAATCTGCCCACATTCGACCCAACAGCGGGGCGCGATGTGGTGGGGCGGTTGCGCCGCGATTCCTATGTGAATATCGGGTTGGGAATCGCCTTGCCCTTTTTGATGCCGATGGTGGTATCGTCGGCCTCAAACCTGTTTGGCGCGGCGGCAGGTGGCAGCCCGCAAACCCTGATCTGGACGGTAACCGCGTGGGCCTTTTTCCCTGTTTCGTTGTTGATGCGTGGCATCGCCATGGGCCGTATCGCCCAGATGATCGAAGAAAAGCGCAAGTATTCCACCATCAGCGACGCTGGATTTTTGCCAGCCTGATTGCGGTTCTGGCCGCGCCCGCGCTGGGCGAACCCCTGCGCATTGCCACATACAACACCCAATTGGGCCGGGATGGGCCGGGTTTGTTGTTGCGCGATCTGTTGCGCGGTGATGCCCAGGCCAAACAGGTGGCCGCGATTGTGGCCCATATCGCGCCTGATGTTCTGGTGCTTCAGGATGTGGATTACGACGGTGATGGGCTGGCCCTGGCCGCACTGTCGCAAATGATTGCCGAGGCCGGCCATGCATTGCCCTATGCCTTTGCGCGGCTTCCCAATGCGGGCATCGCCACGGGCCTTGATATGGATGGCAACGGGCGCACTGGTGAGCCGCGCGATGCCCAGGGGTATGGCCGGTTTGCCGGGGCAGGCGGTATTGCGGTGCTTTCGGCCCTACCGATTGACCGCGGCGGGGTGACGGATTTTTCGGCCTTGTTATGGGCCGATCTGCCCGGCGCAATTCCCCCCACCAAGGACGGCGCGCCCTTTCCCGATGCCAAAGCCTTTGCCATCCAACGTCTGTCATCGGTCGCCCATTGGGATATTCCGTTGCAAACCCGCGATGGCACGGTGTTTCATGCGTTCACATGGCACGGCACCCCACCGGTGTTTGATGGGCCAGAGGATCGCAATGGCCGCCGCAACCACGATGAAACCGCGCTTTGGCTGCGATATCTGGATGGCGCGCTGTCCACGCCCCCGCCTGATCGTCCGTTCGTGATTGTCGGCAGTGCCAACCTTGATCCGGTGGATGGCGACGGTCGGCCCGAATCCTTGCGCGCGCTGCTGGGCGATCCGCGTTTGCAAGACCCACAGCCGCGCTCGGCCGGAGGTGTGCGCGCCGCGGCCCAGGAGGGCGGGCAGAATGCCACCCATCAGGGCGATCCAGCGTTTGATACGGCCAATTGGCCCGATGAAACACCCCGTGATCCGGGCAATATGCGCGTCAGTTACATATTGCCCTCAACCGATTGGAGGGTGTTGGATTCGGGCGTGTTCTGGCCCGCGCCGAACGATCCGTTGCACGCGATGCTGGGCGCAGGTGACAGCACGGCGTCGCGCCACCGGTTGGTGTGGGTCGATGTTGCACTTGCCCCATAGGGCGGAATATGCCGCCCATCGCTTGACCCAACTTTGGCTTGGGGATACCCCACAAATAACCCATCACAAGGAGCGTCCCTATGTCCAACCCCTCCCTCCTCATCCTGCCCGGCGACGGCATCGGCCCCGAAGTCATGGCCGAAGTGCGCAAGGTGATCACGTGGTTCGGTGAAAACCGTGACCTGGCCTTTGACGTCTCCGAGGATCTGGTGGGCGGCGCGGCCTATGACGCCCACGGCACCCCATTGCACGATGATACCATGGCCAAGGCGCAAGAGGCCGACGCCGTGCTGTTGGGCGCTGTGGGCGGGCCGAAATACGACAATCTGGATTTTTCCCTGAAGCCCGAGCGCGGCCTTTTGCGCCTGCGCAAGGAAATGGATTTGTTCGCCAACCTGCGCCCGGCCCAGTGTTTTGATGCGCTGGCTGATTTCAGCTCGCTCAAGCGCGATGTTGTGGCCGGTCTGGACATTATGATCGTGCGCGAACTGACCTCGGGCATTTATTTTGGCGAACCGCGCGGCGTGTTCAAAGAGGGCAACGAGCGGATCGGCCTGAACACCCAGCGTTACACCGAATCCGAAATCGCCCGCGTGGCACGCTCGGCGTTTGAACTGGCGCGCAAGCGCAACAACAAGCTGTGTTCGATGGAAAAGGCCAACGTGATGGAATCCGGCGTGCTGTGGCGCGATGTGGTGACCGAAATTCACGCCGCCGAATACCCGGATGTGGAACTTTCGCATATGTATGCCGATGCTGGCGCGATGCAGCTAACCCGTTGGCCCAAACAGTTTGATGTGATCGTCACCGACAACCTGTTTGGCGATCTGTTGTCGGATCTGGCGGCAATGCTGACCGGGTCGTTGGGCATGTTGCCTTCGGCGTCCCTTGGCCTGCCGATGGAAAACGGACGGCCCAAGGCATTGTACGAACCGGTACACGGCTCCGCCCCCGATATTGCGGGCACAGGCAAGGCGAACCCTTGCGCCTGTATCCTCAGCTTTGCCATGGCGTTGCGTTATTCGTTCGATCAGGGCGATGAGGCGACACGCCTGGAACAGGCCGTGGAAAAAGTGCTGGCCGATGGGGTGCGCACCGCTGATTTGATGCAGTCGGGCGAGGGCACACCGGCCACCACCACGCAAATGGGCCAAGCCGTCATCGCGGCACTGAACGCCAGCCTTTAAGTCATGGGCGGGGCCGGATCAGGCCCCGCCTTAACCAACTCTTTCCGTTTTGCAGAATATGCTGCTGTTCAGGGGCGCCCAATGACTGATTCTGCGAAATCCAATATCACCGGCGCATTGCTGTCACTGTTGGCCTTTGGTGTCTTTGCCACCCACGATGTGGTGGTCAAGGTGTTGGGAAGTCATTACGCCCCGTTTCAGATCATCTTTTTCTCGGTGCTGTTCAGCTTTCCTTTGGCCACGCTGATGCTGATGCGCGACAAAACCTCGGGCACGCTGCGCCCGGTGCATCCGTGGTGGACCGCGCTGCGCACTCTGGCCGCCGTAATGACGGGATTCTCGGCATTTTACGCCTTTTCGGTGCTGCCGCTGGCGCAAACCTATGCGATTTTGTTCGCCTCACCGATGCTGATTACCATCCTCTCGATCCCGGTTCTGAAAGAAAAGGTCGGCGCGCATCGCTGGGCTGCCATCCTGTTGGGCCTGGTGGGTGTGTTTGTGGTGCTGCGCCCCGGGGCAACCGAACTGTCGCTGGGCCATTTGGCCGCCATCACCGCTTCCGTGGGCAGTGCCACGGCATCGGTCATTGTGCGCAAGATCGGCCGCAAAGAGCGGAGCGCGGTTTTGATGCTGTATCCGATGGTGGCGAACTTTGTGGTGATGGCATGTATCCTGCCGTTTGTTTATCGCCCCATGCCGCTTGAGCATCTGGGGTTGGTGGGGGTGATTTCAGCGTTCGGATTTATTGCCGGGCTGCTGACCATTGCCGCCTACCGCGCCGGTGACGCGGCGATTGTGGCACCCATGCAGTATTCGCAAATCCTGTGGGCTGCGGGATACGGCATCCTGTTCTTTGATGAAACGCCCGATACTTTTACGCTGATTGGCGCGGGAATCATCATTGCCAGCGGATTGTATATCGTGCTGCGCGAAACCACGCGCGGTGTGTCACGCAACACCCCGGTGTTGGAAAACCGATCACCCCGGGAAACCGGATCAGCGCCGCGCATATCGCAAATGTTACGTGATCGCGCCACACGGTTTCCCCCCAGCTACGAATCCCTTGCCAAAGATCGCGCAAAGCATTAATCCGCCTCCCAAGGTCGGGCTGTAGCGCAGCCTGGTAGCGCACCTGCTTCGGGAGCAGGGGGTCGGAGGTTCGAATCCTCTCAGCCCGACCAGTGAATTTCCAATGAAATCTGATAGAGTGTGTCTGGCATAGCCGGGCATTGCCGTTGTGGGCGGGCAGGTGACAGATGGCTGGTCCTGTTGCTGTAAATCTGGCACGCTTTGTGAATGGATTGCCGAAAACCAACAAGGACATGCACAATTATGGCGACGCCTCTTAAAACCTCTGCCGCCGCGATGGTGGCTGCAGCCCGCAACCGGATTGATGAAATCGAAGCGCCGGATCTGATTGCGATGCTTGATGATCCGGATGTTGTGGTTGTGGATATTCGCGACATCCGCGAACGCCAGCGTGACGGGTATATTCCGGGTGCTGTCCATGCGCCACGGGGGATGATCGAATTCTGGGTCGACCCCGACAGCCCCTATTTCAAAGAGGTATTCGGCCAGGAGGGCAAGAAATATGTGTTTCACTGCGCCTCGGGCTGGCGGTCGGCCCTGACGGTGGCCACGTTGCAGGATATGGGGTTTGATGCCGCACATCTGAAAGAGGGGTTTTCAACCTGGGCCGCGCAGGGCGGACCGATCGAAAAGCCGGAAAAATAACCCATGTTCGGGGCCGTGTGACAATCGGACATCCGGGGGCAGGATGATCTGGCCCCGGCAGACCGAAAAAGCCGAATATGCCCATGGCCGCAAAACTGATCGGGCCACCGGTGCGGTGACCGATCAGACCTTGTAACGGCGCAAGGTGTCCCCAATCTGCAATTTTGGGGTCAGTTCAATCCGCTGACCGCCTTCGGTGACACGGCCACTGACCCGGTCCGCGATGATCTGCGCGGCGGCACGGCCAATTTCCAGACGCCCCGCATCCATTGTTGCCAGTTGTTTTGGCAATCCTTGCAGGAATTCAACCCCATTAAATCCGGCCATGCCCAAGGTGTTGGGCACATCAATGCCCTTTTCCAACGCATACAACAGCCCGCCGGCGCCGATCATATCATTGGAATAATACAGAAAATCGAGATCCGGATCGCGTTCCAAAATGGCTTGGGTCATTTCGCGGCCTTTGACCAGGGCCGAACCGCCATCGTAAAACTCTTGTTCGACCACTTCCAGACCGGTTTTGGCCAAGGCTTCGGTGAAGCCTTCAAATCGTTTGCGGGCACGGAAATCGAGCGGCATTTTTGTCCCCAGGAACCCGATCCGCCGGAACCCCTGTTTCACGATTGCCTGGGCCATTTCACGCCCGGCGCGGCGATGGGAAATGCCCACCACAGCGTCGACCGCTTCGCCGTCGGTATCCATGATTTCGACAACCGGAATGCCGCTTGCGCGCAGCATCGCCAGGCTTGCATCGGAATGTTCAAGCCCGGCAATAATCACGCCCGAAGGCCGCCAGGACAGCATTTCATACAGCACATCCTCTTCGCGCTCGGGGCGGTAATTGGTTACCCCGACCACTGGCTGCAATTCGGTATGTTCCAGGATCTGACTGATGCCTGTCATCACTTCGGGAAATACCATGTTCGACAGGCTGGGAATGATGACCGCAACCAGATTCACCTGACTCGATGCAAGGGCGCCGGCGATCTTGTTGGGCACGTATCCCATCCGTTTGGCTGCTGCCAACACCTTGTTGCGGGTGGCCTCGCTGACGTCGCCGCGGTTGCGCAATACACGGCTGACGGTCATTTCGCTGACGCCTGATTCCTCGGACACGTCGCGCAATGTAAGTTGACGGCGATGGGGTAAAGTTGGGTCGGTTGTCACGTCATGGCGTCCTTACGGTTTTGCTGTGTTAGATCGCAAAACGCGCGCCTTTCCAAGTTCTTTACGTCAATACCTGCTGTGACCTGTTGGCATGAAGGCGCAAAGGGGGCGCAAGCCGCAAAAATCGGATTTTACCATGGCGCTGGGGTCTGTGGCCCGATATATTGGGCAATGAAAAAAGAATGTCTGCGTAGCTCAGCTGGATAGAGCACAGGATTCCTAGTTTAAAATTGGGCGTTGCGCTTGGAAACTGCGCAACGGATCTGCTCAAATTCGGGGAACGCTTGGCGCAATCGCGCCGTGCCAATCCCGAGCCAAGCCTCGCAAGGGGAAGGTGTAGAGACTGGACGGGCAGCATCTAAGGGTTTCGGCCTAGGATGAAGGGACAGTCCAGACCACGAACGCCGAAAGGCGGCGGCGAAAGTCGAAGTGGTATGAATCCTGGGGCCGTGGGTTCGAATCCCGCCGCGGACACCACTTTTTTCATTCGGTTGGGTGGCGGTTATGGGTGTGATGCGCCGCCTATCGACCGCCACACGGAGCCTTACCCACCTGAATGTAATATCCATTTGGAGTGAGATGCATGCGGTTTGATCCGGCGTTTTGAAAGCGCGTTCCGGCACCCCGAAATAGAGCCACACCATGAACCTGCCCAAGCACGCGTAAAAGAGTGCGCTTGGGGGGCCGAGTTGCCCGTGGTTCTGCCCCGGTTCCTCAGAAAGGATATTGGACGGGCAAATTACAATTGCGCTGGGAAATAACTACGTTTGCGAAATGATCGAACCCCGTCTTGACATATCCAAAATATATCAATATTTCATGATTTATGGATACAAAAGATGCCCTCAATGCCTTCGCCGCCCTCGGTCAGCCCACGCGCCTCGATGTGTTTCGTTTGCTTATCAAGGCCGGAAAGGCGGGCATGTCCGCCGGAGAGATCGGCACTGCGCTTGATGTGCGGCAAAACACGATGTCGGCGAACCTGTCGATTCTTGCGCGTTCGGGCCTGATCCGCAGCGAAAGGGAGGGCCGCAGTATCCGCTATTTCGCCGATATGGACGGAATGCGCGCCCTGCTGGGTTTCCTGATGGAGGATTGCTGCGGTGGGTGCCCCGAGCTGTGCCAGCCGGTGCTCGATGAAATCGTCTGTGCCTGATCTCTGGCAGGACTTGTCAAACTTCATTTGCGAAAGATTCACATGACCGATCTGTCACATTCCGCTGCCGCCGGCCTTGGCCTCTTTGAACGCTGGCTTTCTGTCTGGGTGGCGCTTGCCATCGGTGCGGGGCTGCTTTTGGGCAATTTGTTTCCGGGCGCGTTTTCGGCTTTGGCCTCGCTCGAAATTGCCTCGGTCAACCTGCCGGTTGCGGTGCTGATCTGGGCGATGGTGTATCCGATGATGGTGGGCGTGGATTTTGGCGCGCTGCGGCAGGTGGGGGACAGGCCCAAGGGTCTGGTCGTGACGCTGGCGGTCAACTGGCTGATCAAGCCTTTCACCATGGCCGCCCTTGGCGTGTTGTTCTTCAACTATGTTTTCGCGGGGCTGATCCCGCCGGATGACGCGCAGGCCTATCTGGCGGGGGTGATCCTGCTGGGCGCGGCACCCTGCACGGCGATGGTTTTCGTCTGGTCGAACCTCACGCGCGGCGATGCCACCTATACGCTGGTACAGGTCAGCGTGAACGATGTGATCATGGTCTTTGCCTTTGCGCCCATCGTGGCCTTTTTGCTGGGCGTAACAGATATTGTCGTGCCGTGGGATACGCTGCTGTTGTCGGTCGGTCTTTATGTCCTGCTGCCGTTGCTGGCGGGGTATATTACGCGGCGCAATCTTGTTGCCAGAAGCGGCGAAGGGGCGGTCGATGCCTTCAAGGCCCGGGTGCAACCCTTTTCCATCTTCGGGCTGTTGGTGACGGTGGTGCTGCTGTTTGGGTTTCAGGGCGAGGTAATTTTTGACCGTCCGCTTGTTATTGTGCTGATCGCGGTGCCGCTGCTGATTCAGTCCTATGGCATTTTCTTTTTGGCTTATGGCGCCGCGCGGGCCTGGCGCATTCCGTTCAACGTTGCGGCACCTTGCGCCATGATCGGCACGTCCAACTTTTTCGAACTGGCGGTTGCCGTCGCCATCAGCCTGTTTGGTCTGGGATCGGGCGCTGCCCTGGCTACGGTGGTTGGCGTGCTGGTCGAAGTGCCGGTGATGCTGTCGCTTGTTGCCTTTGCCAACCGCACACAGCACTGGTTTCCGGCCGAAGGGGGCAGATCATGAGCATCGTCATCCACCATAACCCCGATTGCGGCACATCGCGCAATGTGCTGGCGATCATTCAGGCATCGGGCGAAACGCCGGTGGTCATTGAATACCTGAAAACCGGCTGGACCCGCCCGCAACTCCTCGGGCTGTTCGCTGCTGCTGGGCTGACGCCGCGCACGGCATTGCGAACAACGAAATCCCCGGCGCAAGACCTGGGATTGCTTGACCCGACGGTGAGCGACGAGGCGCTGCTTTCTGCAATGCTGGACCACCCCGTTCTGGTCAACCGCCCCATCGTTTGCACGCCCAAAGGGGTGCGGCTGTGCCGCCCGAGCGAGGCGGTGCTGGATCTTCTTGAACGCCTGCCCCCCGGCCCGATGAACAAAGAAGACGGCACATTGCTGATCGATTCGAAAGGACGCCGTGTTGACTGATACCCCGAATGTTGACGAACCGATTTTCCACCCGATCGACAATGATCGCCTGCTGTCACCGGATCGGGCGTCACATGCGCCGCGTATTCTGTTGCTTTATGGCTCTCTCAGGGCGCGCGCGTACAGTCGGCTGATGACCGAAGAAGCAGCCCGCATCCTGACCCGGCTTGGCGCGGAGACGCGCACGTTTTGCCCCTCGGGGCTTCCTCTTCCCGATGATGCAGGCGCCGATCACCCCAAGGTGCAGGAATTGCGCGATCTCGTCACCTGGTCCGAAGGCATGGTGTGGTGTTCCCCCGAACGCCACGGTGCGATGACCGGGATCATGAAAGCCCAAATAGATTGGATACCGCTGTCCCTTGGCGGGGTGCGCCCGACCCAAGGTAAAACACTTGCCGTGATGCAGGTCAGCGGCGGTTCGCAGAGCTTTAACGCGGTGAACCAACTTCGTATTCTCGGCCGCTGGATGCGTTTGCTGACCATTCCCAATCAGTCGTCCACCCCAAAGGCATTTCTGGAATTTGACGACGCGGGGCGCATGATACCTTCGCCGTTTTACGACAGGATGGTGGATGTGATGGAAGAGTTGATGAAATTCACACTGCTGACCCGTGACAACAAGGCGTATCTTCTGGACAGGTACAGCGAGCGCAAGGAAAGTGCGGCAGAGCTGTCGGCGCGGGTGAACCAAAAGGCGATCTGATTGCAAGACGCCCTTTCGGTGCCTGTGGGTTATATCGCCGATTTCTGATCCCGGACATCGCTCAGCCGCCCATGCGGCGCGCCAGGTGCCGTTCGAGAAGGACCATAGCATCATAGATCAGAACGGCAAACAGGCCCACGATCAGGCCACCCTGAAGAACAAAGGCGGTGTTGTTGGTCAGAAGGCCGGCGATGATCACTTCGCCCAATGTGCGCGCGGCGACGGTCGATCCGATTGTCGCAGTGCCCAGTGCGATGACGACCGACAGGCGGATACCCGTCAGCGTCACCGGCAGGGCCAGCGGCAATTCCACCCGTACCAGTCTTTGCCAACGGCTTAACCCGATGCCGCGCGCGGCCTCCATCGTGGCGGGGGGCAGGGTGGACAACGCGGTGATCGCGTTTTCGAAAATCGGCAACAACCCGTAAAGAAACAGCGCCACCAATGTCGGCCCGGCGCCAAACCCCAAGGCCGGCACAGCCAATGCCAACACGGCCACGGGCGGAAAGGTTTGCCCGATATTGGTGATCGTGCGCGACAACGGACGAAACGCCGCCCCCGCCGGGCGGGTCACGAAAATGGCCAGCGTAACGGCGACAAAAGTGGCCGCCAATGACGCCATCAAGACAAGCCCAAGATGACTGAGAGACAGGGACAAAAGCGAGGCGCGTTGATAGATCACCGGCCCACCCTCGGGCGCCAGTGGCGCAAAGACGGGCACGAACCAGTCGGGCCGCACCACCAGCGCCAGCAAAAGCGCGATCAGCGCGGGGCGCAGGATCATCCCGATTTTCATGTGTGCAACTCGGCCCGCGCGCGGATCGCATCAAGAGTGACGCGGCCCATATGCCTGCCATCCTGTACCACGGGCACCGCCAACCGCCCTGTCCACAGGCAGGCCGACAACGCATCACGCAGGCTTGCCTCGGGCGGCAATGCCTCGCCCTCGGCGCTGCCTTCCTCAACGACTTCGGACAGGGGGATCAGTGACAAAAGCCGTAAGGGCCGCTCGACATCGCCGACCATGTTGGCGACAAATTCGGTTGCCGGATGGGTGATGATTTCTGGCGGCGTGGCATATTGCACCAGTTTTCCGCCATCCATAACCGCGACGCGGTCGCCGAGGCGGATCGCCTCTTCCATGTCGTGGGTGACCAGCATGATGGTTGACCCCAGCCGTTTCTGGATGCGGCGCAGATCCTCTTGGGCGCGGGTGCGGATGATCGGATCAAGCGCACCAAAGGGTTCATCCATCAACAACAGATCCGGGCGCGATGCCAGCGCGCGCGCCACGCCGACACGCTGTTGTTGCCCGCCCGACAATTCACCCGGATACCGGTCACGAAACTGTGCAGGCTCCATCGAAAACAGATCAAGCAGTTCATCAACACGGGCCGCGATCTTGTCACGCGACCAATTCAAAAGTTCGGGCACAGCGCCGATATTGCGCGCCACGGTGTGGTGGGGAAACAATCCGTGGCCCTGAATGGCATAACCGATCCGCCGCCGCAGGATATGTGGTTTCAGCGAAAGGGTAGATTCGCCGTTGATCCGCACTTCGCCCGATGTCGGTTCTTCCAATCGGTTGATCATGCGCAAAAGCGTGGTTTTGCCCGATCCCGACGTGCCGACGATGACGGTGATCGTGCCCGTTTCAACGGTCATCGATACAGAATCGACCGCCTGTGTCGCGCCATAGGTTTTGGTGATTTTGTCGATTTCGATCATCGGGTGTCCTTGGGGGTGCGGCGGGTCAGTTCGACCAGAATATCCATGACGATACCTGCGGTCAGGGCCAGGGCCACAGTGGGCAAGGCGCCCAGCAGGATCAGGTCAGTCGCGGTCTGATTCAGGCCCTGAAACACGAATGTGCCAAACCCGCCGCCGCCGATCAGCCCGGCAATCACCGCCAGCCCGATGTTTTGCACCAGCACAATGCGCAGCCCGGTCAGGATGATCGGCAGGCCCAGCGGCAATTCGACCCGCAGCAGGCGCTGTGCCGGGGTCATGCCCATGCCGCGCGCCGCCTCAAGCGCGGCAGGCGGTGTCGCGCCAAGACCCGCGACCGTGTTGCCCACCACCGGCAGCAGCGAATAAAGCACCAGCGCCAGAAAAGCAGGGGCAAACCCGATTCCGGCGATGCCGATGGCCTGTGCGCCGGGCACGGTATCGCCGACCCAGCCAAGCAGTGGTATCATCAGGCCAAACATCGCCAGCGACGGGATGGTTTGCAAAAAACTGAGCACCGGCAGGATCGCACCGCGCAACTGTTCGCGGCGATGGCACAAAACGCCCAAGGGAAAGCCGATCACCGCCGCCGCCGCAAGCGAGCCAAAGGCAAGGCCAAGGTGGCGCACCAGTTCACTGACAAAGGCATCGCGCCGGGCGGCGTATTCCTGCATGACCGACAAATCGGCCAAAACGCCAGACCCCAGCATGATCGCCAGCGCGCCGATCACGGTGAGCAACACCGCCCCACGTTGCATGGGCCCCAACGCCATGGTGGCAAGTGCATCAGCCATCAGCAACATGAGCACGACAAGCAGACACCAGAATCCGACAGCGGGCGACACCCGGGCATACTCCCCCGCACCGTCCAATAACGCAGGGGCCCCCTGCATCAACAGCCAAAGCAGCCCGGCCAACCCCACAACCGCCCCGACAAGGCGCAGCCGCGCAAACCCGGCGGGCAACCCCAGGCCAAGCCCCAACAGCACCGCCGCCAGACCCGGCAAGACCGCCAGTGGGCTGGCAAGGTTCCAGGCCATAATGCCGTCGCCTGCGACAATTCGGTTGGCGGCCAGGGTCATGAACGGCGTCAGTAACGCCGCCAGACCCAGAACGCCGAACAGAATCCCCGGTGCAGACAGTCCTGCACCGGATCGTAATATGGGCAAACTGCGCGCGATCAGTCCAGAACTCCGGTCTGGGTCAGATAATCGCGGGCGACCGCCTCGGCGGGTTCACCACCGACCTGAATCCGCCCGTTCAGTTGTTGCAGCGTTGCCATGTCAAGGCCCGCAAAGATCGGGTTCAACACATCGGCAATGGCGGGATATTCCGCCAGCACATCGGCACGCACGATTGGCGCGGGCTCATAAACCGGCTGGACGCCCTTGTCGTCCTCCATCACCACAAGGCCGGTGGCCCCAACGCCGCCATCGGTGCCATAAACCATCGCCGCATTGACGCCCGAAGTGCCGCGCGCGGCGGCCTGAATTGTTGCCGCCGTATCACCGCCCGACAGGATCACCGTCTGATCCGGCGAAAGCGCGAAACCATAGGTGGCCTGCATTGCGGGCAACACCGCAGGCGACGAAACAAATTCGGTCGACGCGGCCAGTTTGACCGTGCCGCCCCCGGCCACCCAGGCCCCAAAATCAGACATGGTGGTGAGTGTGTTTTCCTTGGCCACGGGGCCGGTTACGGCAATGGCCCAGGTGTTATTGGCAGGTGCAGATGCAAGCCAGGTGATGTTGTTCTGCGCGCTGTCCAATTCGGAGGCGCGGGCGTGGGCGGCCTTGGCGTCTTTCCAGATGTCGCTGTCGGCTTCGTTGAAAAAGAACGCGGCATTGCCGGTGTATTCGGGATAGATGTCGATCTGATTGGCCAGAATCGCCTCGCGCACCACCTGGGTGCCGCCCAGTTGCAGGCGACGTTCAACCGGCAGGCCCGCATCCTCCAGCGCCAGCGCGATGACGTTGCCCAACAGGCCGCCTTCGGTGTCTATTTTTGATGAAACGGTAATGTCGGCAGCGGCGCCAGTTGCGATTGTGGCTGACAGGCTGATGGCTGTGACAGTGGTGAAAATGCGCGATCCCATGATTGATCAAGCTCCTTCCAAAAAATGGTTTTAACACAAAGTTGCGTCGGTTCTGCATGCTAAGGTAGCGGCCCAAGCGCCAAAGCCAAGGCCCAAACCAATCGCAAGGCGGTGTGGTGGCTTTTCCCGACCCGGCGGTGAGCGCGCCGGATGATCAAACAAGGGCCGATATCTGACACCGGGGAACAAACCGCACCCGTGGCACGTTGGACAGGTCAAGTCGGCCTGCGCTTGGCATGGCAAGAAAAAGGGGAAATTGCATGGCTCATACAAATTCGGGAAATTCGGCAACCATAACCCGGCGCGGTCTGTTGTCTGCGGTTTCGGGGATTTCCGTGCTGTCCCTGACGCATCTGCCGGGCCGGGCCTTTGCTGCGGGCATGGATACCGAGGCGTTTCTGGCCCTGTCCGAAAATCTGCTGAATAAGGAAAGCCTGTATGAGGATGTTGGCGCCAAGATCCTTAAATCTTTCGTCGCCATGGGCAAGGAAGATGAAATTTCTGCACTGGCAGATGGGCAATCTGACGAAGATCTTGCCAATGACATCGTGGCGGCTTGGTACACCGGGATATCGCCCGATCCCGATGATCTGCAGGTGGTTACCTATACCGACGCGCTGATCTGGCAGGCGATGAGCTATTCCAAGCCGATGGCGTTTTGCGGCGGTGGTGTGGGGTATTGGTCAGAGCCGCCAGCGGCGTGAATTTGATCTCTTTCTCTTCCGGCCACATCTGATTCAAGGACAAATTTACATGGCAAATGACATTACCACAGACATTCTGATCATCGGCACCGGCGTGGCCGGGGCGATTGCGGGCGCAAAGCTGGCGCAAAAAGGGCTGAAGGTTGCCTTTCTGGAGAGTGGCAAGCGGATTGACCGGTTTGATGCCGTTCAGACCTTTTGGGATGCCAAGATCAAGGTGCCGGAATCGCCTTATCCGAATGACCCGACCGCGCCCCATCCCCTGACTCACCGCATCGAAGATTATTATCAACAGATGGGCCCCGAAAATTTCAAATCCACCTATATCAAGGTGGTGGGCGGTACGACATGGCACTGGTTGGGCACGACATTGCGCAACGTGCCGGCCGATTTCAAACTGAAATCGCTTTATGGCCACGCCGTTGACTGGCCGATTGATTATGACGCGCTTGAGCCTTTCTATCTTGCCGCTGAACAAGAGATTGGCGTCGCGGGCGACAGCGCCGAGGATCTGGGTTCACCCAGGTCGGGCGAATACCCGATGCCGATGATCCCGGTCACCTATCTGGACAAACAGGTGGGTAAGGCGTTGGAGGGCACAAGATTTGAACTGCGTGCCACACCGCAGGGGCGAAATTCGGTCTTTCATGCCGACCGCCCCGAATGTTGCGGCAACGCGTCGTGCATTCCGATCTGTCCCATTCAGGCGAAATATGACGCAACCGTTCATGTGAAACAGGCCGAAGCGGCGGGCGCGGTTGTGCATGATCAAACCACCGCAACGCGGCTTAATCTTGGTGCGGATGGCAAGATAACCTCGGTCGATTTCCGCCGGGCCGATGGCAGCACCGGCACGGCCACCGGCAAGGTTGTGGTTGTTGCGGCCCACGGCATTGAAACACCGCGCCTGCTGCTTAATTCAGCGCAAGAGGGGGCGGCGAATGGTGTTGCCAACAGCTCTGATCAGGTGGGGCGCAATCTGATGGATCACCCCTCAAAACTCAGCTGGGCAGAAACGCCCGAGCCTGTGTGGCCCTTCCGCGGCCCGCTTTCGACCTCGGGTATCGAAAATCTGCGCGATGGTGATTTCCGCAAGGACCATGCCGCGTTTCGGATTGAAATCGCCAATGATGGCCACGCCTGGCCCACCGGTGCGCCCCTGTCGACAGCGGCCGATCTGGCCAATTCGGGCCTGCGCGGTGCCGAACTTGACGCCGCGATTAAGGATGCGACCTCGCGTCAGTTGCGCATCAGTTCGCTGGTCGAACAATCGCCCGATGCCGAAAACCGCGTGACATTGGACCCTGACAAAAAGGATGCCAACGGCATGCCGTTGCCGCGGATTCATTTCGATTACTCCGATTACACGCGCGCCGGTCTGGACGCCGCCCAACAGGCTCATGACGAGGTGTTCGCCGCCATCGGTGCCACCAACATCAACCATTCGCCCGATATTCAGGGGGCAGGCCATATCATCGGCACCGTGCGCATGGGCAAGGATGCCAAGGATTCGGTGGTGGATGGCGATCTGCGCAGCTTTGATCACCGCAATCTGTTTTTGCTGGGGTCTGGCACGTTTCCCACATCGGCCACGGCCAACCCAAGCCTTACGATTGCCGCGCTTTCGCTCAGGGCGGTCGATGCGATTGCGGCAAGCGTAACACAAGACTGATTGGCGGCGTGTCGCATAAAATGAAACGGGGTTCGGTGGCCGCAGTTGCGGCCATTGGCGCGCCGGATCGGAATGCATACCGGCCGCGTTTTGATTCAGGTTGCCAAAATCGCCGACTGCCGTTGAAACCTGCCTCAGTCGGCCATTTCTGCGCGGCCCACATTCATGGTGCCAATTGTCTCTAACAAGGCCACATCGCGAAATGGTTTGGTCATCACCTTGCAATTTCCAAGGGTTTCCGCCGCCGGCACATCCAGACCGCCGGTCGCAAAGATGATTGGCAACTGCGGGTGAAACTGCCTTGCCTCAACCGCCAATTCCTCGCCCGAGCGATCCGGCAATCCGACATCCGTGATCAAAAGGGCGATGGTTTCTGCCTTTAGTATGTCAATCGCGCCTTGGGCTGTTGGCGCTTCGAAAACCTCATATCCGGCATCGCGAAGCCCAAGGGCAACATCCATCCGGATCAATGGGTCGTCTTCACAAAGCAGAATGTGGTGAGGTTTGAGACTGGCTGCCCGGTCTGGCGCGCGCTTTTCCTCGGGCGGTTGGGTGCAAGTTGCGCGCGGCTGGATCGGTGTTCCCTCAAGTGCCAGAACATCCCGGATCTTGCGCGCCATTGAAAGCTGTGTGTAGGGCTTTCCAAGCAGTTGCAATCCTTCGTCAAGATGGCCGTCATGCACGATGGTATCCTGAACATAACCTGACGTGAACAGCACCGGCAAACCGGGCCGCAATTCACGCGCCATTTCCGCCAGATCCTGACCGGTGGTTTTGCCGGGCATCACCACATCGGTAAACAACAGATCGATTGCCGCGTCGCCCTGCAAATGCTGTAACGCGGTGTCGGCCCCGGCGGCCTGAAGAACGGTGTATCCAAGATCCGAAAGCATGCTGAACGCGGTTTCGCGCACGTCGTCATCGTCTTCGACAAGAAGAATGGTTTCAGACCCGCCCGACAGGCCATCAGACCCGGTCTGATCAGACACCTGTTCGTTTTCCAACGATCTTGGCAGATAGATGCGGATGGTTGTGCCTTTGCCCACCTTGCTGTCGATGGTGACATGCCCGCCCGATTGTTTGGCAAACCCATACACCATCGACAGGCCCAACCCGGTGCCTTTGCCATCCTCCTTGGTGGTGAAGAACGGTTCGAATATCCGTTCGGCCACATCGTCGGGAATGCCCGATCCGGTATCTGTGACCGCCAGTGTCACGTACTGGCCCGGCTCCAGCCCCGGATGGGCGCGCACATCGGCGGCCCCCAGATCGGCATTTTCAACGCTGATCCTCAGCTTGCCGTGTCGCTCCATCGCATCGCGCGCGTTGATCGCCAGATTCAACAGCGCATTTTCCATGTTGTTCGGATCGACGTTGGTGTTCCACAGATCATCGGCAAACTGCGTTTCGATTTCGACACCTTCGCCAATCGCGCTGCTCAGGATATCCCAATTCTCGCCAATCAGGCGGCGCAGATTCGTCACAACCGGCGCCAGCGGTTGCTTGCGCGCAAATGACAAAAGTTGCGAGGCAAGTGTCGCGCCCCGCATCACGGCCTTCATCGCCTGATCCAGCCGTTCCTGCCCCGCCGAGTCGGCCGCGATCTCGCGCCCGAGCAGTTGCAGGTTGCCGGTGATGACCTGCAACAGGTTGTTGAAATCATGGGCGATGCCACCGGCAAGGCTGCCAATCGCCTCCATCTTGAGACTTTGTCGCAAGGTGGCGTGCAGCTCTTCCAGTTCTTGATTGCGGGCGGCAACACGGGTTTCCAGCGTCGCATTCAATTGGGCAATCTGGTTTTCGGTGCTTTTACGCTCTTCGATGTCGGTATTGGTTCCGACCCAGCCGATCAGCGCCCCGTCGTCAGAGCGCAGAGGCGACGCGCGCACCAGATGCCACCGGTAACTGCCATCGGCGGCCTGAATGCGAAATTCGGATTCATAGGTCTTGCCATGCCGAATGGTGTCGGCCCATTGTGTACTTACGGTTTCCAAATCGTCAGGGTGAACGACACGTCCCCAATTGGTTCCGTATAAATCCCCCTCGCGCAGGCCGGTGAAGCGATAAATCCGATCGTTGAGCCAATTGATCCCCCCGTCCTTTTCAGCGGTCCAGACGTGGTTTGGCATGGTCTGCGCCATGGTTCTGAACTTTTCGCGGGTCGCGGTCAGCTGTGCCTCGGCGGTTTTCTGGCCGGTTACATCATGCCCTTGAATGAATATTCCGGTCGGGGTGCCGGTTTCATCCTTTATGGGATGAAAAATGAAATCGACGAAACGCTGTGCCATCTGCCCGTTTGCCGGGGATTTCAGCTGTGCGCCCATGCCCTTGATCGAAACCGGCTCACCGGTGGTATAAACCCGATCGAGCAGTTCAAAAAATCCCTGACCTTCCAGTTCGGGCAGGGCCTCGCGCACCGTCAGGCCAACCAGATCGCGCCCATCGACAAGATCGACATAGGATCTGTTCACGATCTGAAATTCATGTTGCGGACCGTTGACGATGGCCATGAAGCTGGGCGCCTGATCAAACGCCGACTGAAAGAACCGGGTCATCTCTCCGAGGGCCAGGTTTTCGTTTGCAACCGCTTCGGCCCGTTGCAGCACAGATGCCTGATCCGGGCTGGTCCGTTCGCTTGCGGCGTGTTCGGAGTGATACAGGTCGGTCACATCCATCGAATTTTGCAAAATGAATTCGACGCGCCCGTCTGCATCCAGAATGGGCGTGTGCGTCGCGCTCCAGAAACGATCAATGATTTGGCCGGTTGCCGTCTTGATCGGATAGGGGATCAACGGCAAATGATCGACCCGCCCTGTTTCAAGAACCCGCCGAAACGACCCGCGCAGCATCTGATCAGAGGTGGAGTCGGCAGGGGCGGGGAATGCCTCGGTCATGATGCGCCCGATCAGGGTGTCGCGGTCCCGCCCGGTGACGTCAACATAGGCATCATTGACCCAAACCATGCGCAGGTCAGAATCAAGAAGAACATATGGCGAAGGGGCAGCGGCAAAAAGCGCGCTAAGATCAATTCGCATGGGCAAGGGTCCGGGCAATACTGTGTCGGGCAACAGAGTGAGATATTGATCAATTTAACCGTAGCTGTAAAGGGTTTGCCGCGCACTGTATCCTCCTTTGATTGCGGGGCGAAAACACCTGTTTTCCACGCTGCCCTCATAGGGCGCGGGGGGCGTGCCGCGGTTCATGATCAAAATTCACCCCCGCAATCTGGCAGAACGCGGCAAGAGCGCTTAGGGTGGCGGGCAAGAACCAAGTGAGGCCAGATCTTGATCACCAAACTGCCAAGATGGATTGAATTTGGCGCGTTCTTGCTGGCGTTCATCGCCGGGCTGGTCAATGTGATCGGGTTTCTGGGTTTTGACCGGTTGGCGATATCGCATGTATCGGGCACGGCGACATTGCTTGGCGCTGCGCTGTATGATCCGTCGCTGTCCAGCACGTCCCATCTGGCGGGGGTGTTGGTTTCGTTTCTTCTGGGGGCGGCGATATCCGGCTTTTTGCTGCGCGGCAGCGCGCTGACGGTCAGTCACCATTACGATACCGCGCTGATGACGGAAGCGGCGTTGTTTTTCATCGCCTATCTGTTGTTGGCAAAAGGGTCGATCTTTGGCTATTTCGCGGCGGCAACGGCGTGCGGTGTGCAAAACGCGCTGGCGACAAGTTATAGCGGCGCAATTGTGCGTACCACGCACCTGACCGGAATATTCACCGATCTGGGGATCATGATCGGCATGATGGTGCGGGGGCAAACCTTTGACAGGCGCAAGGCGGTCCTGTTCCTGCTGATCATCTCGGGGTTTTTGATCGGCGGCATCGGCGGCGCGTTCCTGTTTCAAAGCGTGGCCTTCAAGGCGCTTTTGGTGCCCGCTGTCCTGTGTGTGGCGTTGGCGTTCAGCTTTCGCAGATATCGCAAACGACAAAAGCGCGTATTCTAACGTCTCTGAAATCGCCCCTGTTTTAGTAGGGTGATTGCGCCTTTGGCCGGGATAACAGTCAGCCCCGGCACAAAGGGGCCAGCCAAATGTGATGCCGATCGCCGCCAAACAGACCGGTATCGCCGCGCTGCTTGTGTTTTCCGGCCCGCTGACGTTTCTTGTGCGCATGCCGACGACCATTCAGCCGGGGGTGCGATGAGCAGAGCAACAATCACGAACAGGCTGTTCACCGCCCTGGTGGATGACACCGGGGATGCGGGCGGTCTGTCGCAGGCTCAGGCGCGCCACGAGCCTGCGAATTTTCTGCGCCACGCCGCCTCTCTTTCGATGAGCAAGGTCGCCGACGGGCTGATCGATCCGAAACTGGTGCTGTCCTGGCTGTTGACCCATCTAGGGGCTTCGACATTTTTTGTTGGCCTGTTGGTGCCGATCCGCGAAGCGGGGGCATTGCTGCCGCAACTGTTCACCGCGCCGCGAATACAGGCGATGGCGCAACGCAAATGGGCCTGGGCGGCGGGCTGCATCGGGCAGGGAGCGGCGGCGGCGGGTATCGTTCTGGCGGCGCTGACACTGACCGGTTCCACCGCGGGGGCGGTGATTTGTGCTTTGCTGGCGGTGCTGGCGGTGTCACGGTCGGTTTGTTCGGTCAGTTACAGCGATGTTTTGGGCAAGACCGTGGGCCAGTCGCGGCGCGGTGCGGCAACTGGCGTGGCCACATCTCTGGGCGCGGGGGCGGTGGTGATTTTTGCGCTGGTGCTGATCACCGGGCTGGTGGACCGCCCGACGCTGGTGCTGGTTGCCATTGCCCTGGCTGCGGCGTTGTGGATTGGTGCGGGCGCGTTTTTTTCAACCTTGTGGGAAGAACGCGCACCGGGACAGTCCGAAACGCCGACGCTGGGTCAGCTTGGTATTTTGCGCAGTGATCGGCAATTGCGCCGCTTCATCCTGGCGCGGGGGCTTTTGACCGCCACCGCCCTTGCGCCGCCCTATATCGTGTTGCTGGGCGCGCAGGCGGGGCAGGGCGCGTTTGACCGTCTTGGCGCGCTGGTGCTGGCCTCGTCGGTGGCGTCTTTTCTCAGTTCGTGGATCTGGGGCCGGTTGGCTGATCGGTCCAGCCGCAAGGTGCTGATGTTTTCGGGCATGGCCGGGGCGGTGGCGCTGTTGGCGGCGGTGGGGCTGGATCTGGCGGGGGCTTCGGGTACGATCTGGGCGCTGCCGCTGGTTTTGTTTGTGCTGATGCTCGCCTATCACGGGGTGCGGCAGGGGCGGGTGATTTATCTGGTCGATATGGCCCCCGCCGACAACCGCGCGACATATACCGCCGTGTCAAACACGGTGATCGGGATTGTCCTGTTGGGGTCGGGCGTGTTTGGCGCGCTGGCCTCACTGGCCGGTCCACACATTACGCTAATCATTTTTGCGGCCATGGCTGTGGCCTCGATCGTGGTGACACGGGGCCTTGACGAGATCACGGATTAAGCCGCGCCTCGCCCCCGTGCCACGATGGGATTCATATCCGCTGGTGCGGTGCCCTATGATTTTGACGGGCCTGCCCCGGCACAGTCGCGACACAGCATCGCATAAGGGATGGCATCAAGGCGCGCGGTGGTGATTTCCGTGCCGCAGGTGTTGCAGATACCATAGGTGTCGTTTTCGATCCGCTCCAACGCCGCCTCCAACAGCCGGACGTCGCGCACACTGGCGCGGCCAATGCCCTCCAGAACCTCATCATCTTCCAGTTCGATTGCCTGATCTGCCAGATCCCGATCGGCGGGTTCATCCAATGTTTCTTCGACGCGGTCCAGACGTTTGTGAAGTTCCTGCAACTGTGCCTTGATCTGTTTTTTGTGCCGATCTGTATCTACCATTTCATGCTCCTTGGGATGGGTGAAAACGATCCTGCCGTGGATGATCTATCAGGCGACATGCGCCCCGATATAGGTCAGGCGCAGGGGCGGTGCGGCATCGGATTTTGCGCGTCTTTTGGCCAAACGCTGTCGTGCCACGTCAAGTTTCAGGTGCGCGGCCGTCAAAAGCGCCAAGGCCCGCTCTCGCTGTTCATAGCGGCGCCGAATGAAAGAGCCGGGGTTGCCCAACCTTGAAAGGCTGTGCTGATCTTCTGTTGGAAACCACAGTTTCATCTCGCGAACAGCCAGATTCCAGCATCGGTCGGCATCAAGGTAACGTCGATACATCACGATCAGCACCCGGCGGCGTGTTTCAAGATCAGCGTGCATTTTTCATCTCCCCTTACATGTTCGGTTCACTCATGAATGACGTCAGCGGCATCTTTGGCAAATGGACGGGCGTGGTTGAAACTTATTTTACCCCACCTTTTGCCTGCACCAGGCCCGAGGCCCATTCGATGATCTTGGCCGCGGGTATCGCCCCGGATTGGCGTTTGACCTCGCGCCCGCCAACAAAGGCAATCAACAAAGGGATGCCGCGGATGTCGTATCGTTGGCTTGCTTTTGGATAGGCCTCGGTGTCGAGTTTTGCAAAACGCGCCTTGCCCTTCATGGCTTTGGCGGCGGCGGCAAATTCGGGGGCCATCATCCGGCAGGGTCCGCACCAGGCCGCCCAGTAATCCACAATCAGCGGCATTGTGTCGACGCGCGCGGCCTTGGTCAGAATGTCGAGCGAGATTTCCGTCGGCTTGTCGGTGAACAGTGCCGTGCCACAGGTGGCGCATTTCGGCCCGGCATTCAGCTTTGCCTCGGGTATTCTGTTGCCTTGGCCACATTCAAGACACACAACATTGATCGCCATCTCGGCCTCCGGATATTTTGGCGCGTTATTGCCACGCTAACACAAACTATGGGTCTGTCAGAATAATTTTCTGGTGATCGGCGGGGTGGGGCCGCTGATGTCATTGCTGGATGGATTGCAGCCAGGCAACAAGATCGGCAATCGGCTGACTGGTCATGATCGGCTGGCCCGTGTCGGCCTTCAGCGTGACATCGCGGCCTTGAAAAAAGTCACCATAGACGGGCATTGGCGATCCGTGGCTGACCAAAGGTTCGCGTCCATCAATGCGCCAGACCACCCGTTGAACAGGGAACGTGCCATCGTTTTTTTGCTGTAACTGCGTTAGATCCGTGGGTTGAATCAGCAATACGGGGGCCATCGGCCCGGTGCCATTCGCGCTCAGACCGTGGCAGGTCGCGCAGCGGTGCTGAAACAGCTGTTCGCCTTCGGCCATATCCTGGGCCATGGCGGGCGTGGCCACGCAGATTGCCAATACCATCGCTTTTGTAAAGCCAAGCATCCGAATCTCCTTTTGATTGCCCAAAGGTTATCTGACACGATACGCGCCGCGTTGATCGGGATCAAAGCGGCGATTGTATTTTGGTCAGGGGCCGCAGGATTCGGTCAGGCGGGCGTCTTGGCCAACTGTTTCAGGATGTTGGTATAATTTTCCACCCCTTGCGCCCCTGTGACCAGGTGTTGGCGATCAAACACCATGGCAGGCACGCCGCGAATGCCCTGTTCGCTCCAGAAACCCTGTGCCTCGCGCACGGCCGAGGCGAACCGCTGATCCTCCAGAACGGCCGCGGCGGTGTCGCGGTTCAGGCCGATTTCTCCGGCCACATCGGCCAGCACCGCCGGGTTGGACAGATTGCGCCCGTCGGTGAAATGTGCGCTGAACAGCGCCATTTTCAGATCATGCTTGCGATCCAGCGTATCGGCCCAATGCAGCAGTTGATGCGCGTTGAATGTGTTGTGCATGCGCATGTCTTCGGTAAAGCGAAAATCGATATCCAGATCTTTACCCAGTGCTGTCATCTGGGCGCGGTTCTGCGCCGATTGCGCGGGGGTAGCACCATATTTTTCGATGATGTGTTCGCGCATGTTCTGCCCTTCTGGCGGCATTTCGGGATTCAATTCGAACGGATGCCAGTGGATGTCATGGGCGGTGCCGGTGTCGGCCAACGCCTGCGCCAGTTGACGATACCCGATGATGCACCAGGGGCACATCACGTCAGACACGATGTCAATGCGAAGTGGGTTGCTCATGGGGTGGTCCTTTCCGTGTGGCGGCGCGCGACCGCAAATATCGCGGGGCGTGATGAGGGTTAGGTAAGGGTATTGAACGATCACACAATGGTGGGGATATATAATATTCCGGACAGGCCGGATTTTTGCGACGGAAATGCCGGACCGTGACGTATAATCAAAAGAACATGTTCAAAAAAGGCGCGTATCTTTCATGCGGAAACTTCTGACGCTGCTTGTCGCAATTGCGATTGTCGCCGGTGCCTATACGGTGACGTTTGGTCTGCCGCCATCGATTGCGGCAATGATCCCGCCGGGCACAGGTGGCGATTCTGCGGCGGGCAACGGTGGCGCCGTGCCGCCGGCGGGTGGTGGCGCGCGTGGGCCAAGGGGGGGATCACGCGCCACAACAGTCGTGACCACACCGCTGGAAATCCAGCCCTATGTGAATACGCTGAACGCGATCGGCACCGCCTCGGCCCTGCGCAGTGTCAATGTCGTGGCCAATACCGCAGGCACGGTGACCGAAACCAACCTGACCGCAAACCGCGACGTGGAAGCGGGCGAGGTATTGGTGCGTTTCGATGTGCGCGCCCAGGTTCTGAACCTTGAGATTGCCCAGGCCAATCTGGAACAGGCACAGGAAATTGTCGCGCGCTATGAACGGCTTAGGGCGGGGGGCGCGTCAACGGTGACCGACGTGACAATGTCCGAGGCCCTGGTGAAGCGACGCCTTGCCGAAGCGGCGGTAGGGCTGGCGCAAGTGGCGCTGGATGACCGGATCATCCGCGCGCCCATCGCCGGCAAACTCGGCCTCAGCCGTGTTGAAATCGGTGATGTGATCACCGCCAACAGCGTTATTGCCAGCATCGATCAGGCCAGCGCGCTGATTGTCGAATTTGAACTGCCCGAGCGGGCAATCGGCCTGCTGGCCGATGCGAAAACCGTTCTGGCCAGTACCTCAACTTTTGCGGGGCGGGTGTTCGAGGGCGATATCGTGTCATTCGACAGCCGCATCGACAGTGTCACAAGAAGCGTGACCGTCAAGGCCCGGATCGAAAACCCGGACGGGGTGCTGTGGCCGGGCATGACATTTGCCGTGCGCCTAAATCAGGAAAGCGCGCCGTTACCGGCCCTGCCTTCAACCGCGATCACCTGGTCGCGCGCCGGGGCGGGTGTGTGGATTGATGCCGATGGTGCCGCCAAACGGGTGCCGGTAACGATTCTGTATCGCCGCAATGATACGGTCTGGATTGATGCCGAGATTGCCGAAGGCACGATGGTGGTCACCGAAGGCGCGCAAAAACTGCGCGACGGGGCGCGGATTTCCACACCGGGTGGCGCCGGCGAACGGCGTGGCCGCCGGGGGGGTGCCGCGGGCGAATCCGCCGCCTTGGGCGGGCCGCCCGCGCGCAATGCCGGGTCGGGCGATCAGACGGGACCGCGCCCAGCGGCCAACGTGTCGAAATGAGCGCGCCGATACCGTCATCCGGCAAAACGGGGTTTGCCGAGCTTTTTGTTGCCCGCCCGATTTTTGGCATTGTCGTCAACCTGTTGATCCTCATTGCCGGGCTTGCCGCCTTGGTCGCCGTTGATGTGCGCGAAATGCCCGACGTCGACCGCCCTGTGTTGTCGGTGCGTACCACATACGAGGGGGCCGTGCCCGCGATTGTCGATCAGGAAGTGACACAGGTTCTGGAAGACGCGCTGAGCGCGTTGGAGGGTGTGTCTTATATCGAATCGACATCTTCGACCGGGTCGAGCCGGATCACCATTGATTTGTCCGATGGCACCGATGTTGACGTTGCCGCCAACGAGGCGCGCGAGATCGTATCGGCCACCCTGCGCCGCCTTCCCGACGCTCTGGATGATGATCCGACCGTCACCAAAAGCGACAGCAATGCCGACGCGATCATCCGTCTGGCGATTTTGGGCGACGCCAGTTTTGATGCGCTGACCGCTCTGGCCGAGGGGGCAATTTATGACCGCCTGTCGGTCATTGACGGCATCGCCGAGGTTTCGGTGCGGGGCAACCGGGCCAACGAATTTCGCGTGACCCTTGATATGCCCGCGTTGCTGAGCCGGGGGTTGACGGTATTTGATGTATCCACGGCGCTGACCGCCTTGCGCGACGACACGCCGCTGGGCACGCTGGAATCGACATCGCAAACCATGGCGCTGCGGGTGGGCAACGCGGATGTCACGGTCGAGACCGTGGGCCAGACCCCGATCGATGCAAATACGCGGGTGTCCGATGTGGCCTTCGTTCGGTTGCTTCCCGAGGAAAACACCGTATCGGCCCGGGTCAACGGGCGAATGGCGGTCGGGCTTGAGATCACGCGCCAATCCGTCGGCAACACGTTATCAATCTCAAAACAGGTGCGCGCCGCGGTCGAGGAACTGCGCCCGACACTGCCTGAGGGGGTCGAACTGTTGATCACATCCGATGACGGCACCTTCATCGAAGGGTCGATCAACGAGGTGGTCACATCCATTGGCCTTGCAACAATCATCGTCATCGCGGTGATCTTTGCCTTCCTGCGCTCGGCGCGCGCAACGATCATTCCCGCGATCACGATTCCCGTGGCCTTGGTTGGTACGATCGCGGCGATCTGGCTGACCGGATTTTCGGTCAACACGATCAGCCTGCTGGCGCTGGTGCTGGCAACGGGCATGGTTGTGGATGATTCCATCGTTGTGATCGAAAACATCGTGCGCAAACGCAAACAGGGCATGGGCGCGTTTGCCGCTGCCGCCTCGGGCACGAATGAGGTATTCTTTGCCGTCATTTCAACCACTGCGACGCTGGCGGCCGTGTTTATCCCGATTTCGTTCCTGCCCGGTCAGGCAGGCGGGGTGTTCAGCGAATTTGGCTTTGTACTGGCGTTTGCCGTCACGCTGTCGTCGATCACCGCGCTGACCTTGGCACCGGTGCTGGCGGCGTTCCTTGACCCCGGAAAACCCGATCCCAAAATCACCAAACCCGCCACGCCCGGCAGGCTTGCACGGGGATTTGACTGGGTGATGGACCGTGCGATCCGCGCGCCGCTGATCGTGCTGGCGATCGCAACGGGGTTTGCGATTATTGCGGCGGGGGCTGCGGGTACGTTATCGTCCAGCATCACGCCCGAGGAAGACCGCGGATTTTTCCTGATCTTTGCGCGGGGTGCGCCCGATACCACGGTTGATTACCTGGAAACCCAGGTCACGATGATCGAAGACATCCTGACCCCGTACCGTGACACCGGCGAAATTGCGGCAGTGCAAAGCATCATCGGTATCGGTGGCGGCACCAGCGCGTTTATCATCGTACGTCTGCCCGACTGGGCCGACCGCGACCGGTCACAATCCGAAATCATCGCCAGCATCAACAGCCAACTGGCCACCGTGCCCGGCGTTCAGGTCAGCGCCCGTTCGACCAACAGTCTGAACATTCGTGGCGGCGGGCGGGGATTGCAATTTGCAGTCACCGGCAAGAATGTCGATGCAATGACCACCGCCGCCGATCAATTGGTGGCGGCGATGGCGCAGGATGACACGTTTCTCAACCCGCAGATTTCCAGTGACAGCGTGCAGGCCCAGTACGAGGTGCGCGTCGACCCCGACATGGCCAGCGTGTTCGGATTAAGCGCGGCAGACATCACCCGCACTGTCAGCGCGCTGGTGCAGGGCCGGATTGCCACTACGGTTTTTGAAAACGATACCGAAACCAACGTCAGGATCCTGCCCGGTGGGCCGCCGATTGACGACCCGTCCGACCTTGAATCGATCTATCTGCGTTTGCCCGGTGGGGCCTATGTGCCCCTGTCATCTGCGGCAACGCTGGTGCCGGTCGTGAACCAATCGTCGATTTCGCGCCAAGGCGGATCGCTGGCCGTGTCGGCCCAGGCCAACCTGGGAGAGGGGATTGATCTGGGCATGGCCATGACCCGGCTTTCGGCGATCGCCGCCGATACATTGCCCGAGGGCATGGGGATCATTTTCACCGGCGAGGCGGCAACCCTGACCGACAGTCAGGCCGATATGTATATGGTGTTTGCCGTCGCCTTTGTGGTCGTTTTTCTGGTGCTTTCGGCGCAGTTTGAAAGCTTTGCCAGTGCGGTCGTGATCATGCTGACCGTGCCATTCGGGCTGGCGGCGGCCCTGATGGCAATTTCGCTGACCGGTGGATCGTTGAATTATTACAGCCAGATCGGGCTGGTCATGCTGATCGGGGTGATGGCCAAGAACGGTATCCTGATCGTGGAATTTGCCAATCAGTTGCGCGAGGCGGGTCAGGACATTGACAGTGCCATTCGCGATGCCCTGCGCCTGCGGATCCGGCCGGTATTGATGACGATGGTGTCAACGGTGTTTGGCGGCTTGCCGCTGATCCTGACATCGGGGGCAGGGGCCGAGGCGCGCATCGCGGTTGGATGGGTGATTGTGGGTGGATTGGGCTTTGCCACGGTGTTCACCCTGTTTCTGACGCCGGTCTTTTACCGCTGGATCGCGGTCTGGGGCGCCGAACCTGGCATGGCGTCAAAACGGTTGCGGCGCGAAAGTGGCGCCAAGGTGTCTCTGGCGGCTGAATGATCTTTGCCAGGGTGGCGAACGGCGGTGTTTTCAGCCGCCGTTCGCCCATACTGGCACGGTCAGACAAGATGGCTGACCGTGCCAATCACGTGTTTTCGGGCTTAGCCCAGCTTTGCCGCAACATCGACCAGACGGCGAGCCTGATGGCCAATCGCGTTTTTCACCTCGTCAGTGAATTCATTGCCTTGGGTGTGGCTATAGCCATAAGCATTGCCGCCGGTTTTGAAGATGACTTCGTCGGTATAGCCCGGCGCAACCACGAATCCGCCCCAATGCATCACAGTGGTATAAAACGACACCAAGGTTGTTTCCTGGCCGCCGTGCATGTTCTGCGCCGAGGTCATGGCCGATACCGGTTTGTTGGCCAACCCGCCCTTGCCCCAGACACCGCCCAGCGTGTCGATGAAGGCGCGCATCTGGCTGGCCATGATGCCAAACCGGGTTGGCGCCGAAATCAGATAGGCATTCGCCCATTCCATGTCGTCGGCGGTTGCATCGGGAATGTCGGCGGTTTTTTCGGCCTGCGCCTTCCAGGCGTCGACACCGGCAACAACTTCGTCAGGTGCGGTTTCGGGGGCTTTCAACAGCCGTACTTCGGCACCTGCGGCCTTTGCCGCCTCGGCGGCGATTGATGCCATCTGATGGTTGGTGCCGTAGCTGGAATAATAGATAATGGCGAGTTTGACGGTCATGGTCGTTCTCCTGTCAGGTTGGTTGAGTTAGGGGTTACATGTTATGCTGATACACGGGCCTGACCTGAATGTCGCGGCCAATTGAACGGCAAATCCGGTCTTAGATGCCTTCGGAAACGGTCAGGCGACGGTTGCGCAGGGCATCAACGCTCCACGCGCCGGGGCCGGCGGCCACGATATAAAGAAAGACAAAGCTGAACAAGATCGCCGCATCGCCGCCGTTCAGCGGTGGGAAAAAGCTCTGTGGTGCATGGACCATGAAATAGGCCACGGCCATCATTCCCGACAGAACAAAGGCCACCGGGCGGGTGAAAAGGCCAAGCACCAACAAGGCACCGCCAAACAGTTCCAACACACCGGCAACCCATGGCAAGGTAAAGACGGCGGGCGAAAATTCGGACGCGGGAAAGCCCAAAAGCTTTTGCGATCCATGGGCAAGAAACAAAAGAGCCGTCATGATCCGCAAAATGCCAAGCATGCGGGGGGCCCATATGGTTTCAAGCTGTCGGGTGGTCATCTTATATCCTTCTCTTTGTCATGGTCCAAGCGGTCAAAGCGCGGGCCGAACCATCCGATCAACGTGTTGAACGCGTCGAAAGGTCCGGCCGTTTTGGTTTAGTCAGCAATTTCCGGCAGTGATTTTTCCAACCGGGCGCGCAGATGGGCGTGCTGATCGGGCAGTTTCAGGGCCTCGCCAAGATGTGCGACGTCTTCGTCGCGTGCAAATCCCGGCTCGTGGGTTGCGATTTCGAACAGAACACCGCCGGGGGTGCGGAAATAGATCGCCCAGAAATAATCGCGGTCGATCACCGGTGTCACATGCACGCCATGGGCCAGCAATGCCTTGCGCACTTCAACCTGGGCCTCTTTGGTTTTTACGGCAAAGGCGACGTGATGCACCGATCCGGCACCTTCGCGCGCTCTTGGGGCGTCGGAATCGGCCTCAAGATCGATGATATGGGCGCCATTGCCATCCGTGGCGGCAAGACGGGTCAGGTTTCCTTGTTGGTTGGTTTCCTTGTATCCCATGAATTTCAGCAATTCGGCGGTGGCCGCCGCATCGCGCAGATGCATGGTGACAGAATGAAAACCATAGATGCCCATATCCACCGGAACCGGGCCATCGCCGTAGGGCGTGCGCGGATCGCTCGCAACCTCGACCAAGGCAAACCCATCGCCGTCGGGACCATGGAAATTCAGGCGCTTTTCACCAAACCGTTCTGCGGTGGAAATGCCCTCGACAGCGGCGTTTTCAAGACGGTCCTGCCAAAATCCCAAACTGCCCTGGGGCACGGCAAACACGGTTTGTGACACTTCGCCTGTGCCGCGGTGGCCCTTTGGCATGTTGGGGAAGGGGAAATATGTCATCACCGTGCCGGCACCGCCGGTTTTGTCGCCGTAATACAGGTGATACACGTCTGGCGCGTCGAAATTCACGGTTTTCTTGACCCGGCGCAGGCCAAGAACGTTGGTGAAGAATGCGTTGTTTTCCTGTGCATCCGACGCCATCGACGTCACGTGATGCAGGCCGTTGATCTGGGTGAGCATGATGTTTCTCCCGAATGAATGTTTCCTTGCACCCAATATAGATCTGCGGATCATTTCCTTGAATGGCTATAATGTTGCATTCACTGTTGCGCCTAGTGTAACAATCGCCCATGGGAGAGTTGGAATCCATCCGTGTGTTTCTGGCCGTGGCCGAACAGCAAAGCTTTGCTGGGGCCGCGCGCCATCTGGGTATGACGCCAGCATCGGTCACGCGCACCATCGCCGCGCTTGAGGCGCGCCTTGGCGTGCAATTGCTGGTGCGCACGACGCGGCAGGTCTCGCTGACCTCGGCGGGGGCGGTTTATGCCGCGCGGGTGGCGCCCCTGGCCGACGGGTTGGCCGAGGCGGCGACCCAAACGCGCGAGGCGCAGGGCATCACCTCGGGGCGGTTGAGGATCAGTGCGCCCCTGTCTTTGGGCGTCAAGGTTTTGCCTGCGGTTCTGTCGCAATTCGCGGCGCTGCATCCCCAAACCACTGTTGACGTCAACCTGTCCGATGGATTTGTCGATATCGTGGAAGATGATTTCGATCTGGCGATCCGCGTTTCCGGCCCGCCCAGCGATAAATCGACGATCTGGCGCAAGATTTGCATGGTGCCCCGCCTTCTTGTTGCCACCCCCGGTTACCTGCGCGCGCGCGGCACACCGCAAGACCCCGATGATCTGGCCGATCACGAGTGTCTGGGGTATCGCGATGATTTGCGCGACGAGGTGTGGCAGCTTGCAAATGGTGGCGCGCGGCGCAGCCACCGGGCGCAGGGCCGGTTAAGCACCAATAACGGCGATCTTCTGGCGGGGTTGGTTTTGAACGACGAAGGCATCGCGCTGTTGCCGCGTTTCATCATTGACGGCGATCTGGCCGCCGGGCGCATGGTGGCGGTGCTGCCCGACTGGCGCACCCCCGAAATCTGGCTGACCCTGTATTATCCGCCCTACGAACAATTGCCGCTGCGGGTTGCGACCTTTTCGGATTTCTTCGAGATCTATGTCAGGGAAACCCGCCCCCTCTGAGCCACGGGCGCACACGGCGCGGTTACGTCAGGGCGCCCCGGTCCATCGCAATGGTCGGCCCTGTGCGGTGGCATTGCATTTGATCCCTGCGGCCATACCTAGGATTCAAGCCCCCGGCCGTAGTCGGTGGGCGACGCCGCATTCTGCGCGTCTTGCAAATACCACGACTGGCCATGCGCCGGTCTGAAAAAGGAATATCCAATGGCACAATCCGACACACAAAACCGTAAATTCGTTCTGGCCGAACGCCCCAAAGGCGCGCCCGATGAAAACACCCTGCGTCTGGAAACCGGCGATCTGCCCAAGGCGGGCAAAGGCCAGATGCTGCTGCGCAACGAATATCTTTCGCTTGATCCCTATATGCGCGGCCGGATGAGCGATGCGCCGTCTTACGCCGATCCGGTGAACATCGGCGATGTGATGGTAGGCGGCACCGTGGCACAGGTTGTGACATCGGATGTGGATGGTTTTGAAAAGAACGATTGGGTGGTCGCATTTGGCGGCTGGCAGGATTACGCGGTTTCTGACGGAACCGGCGTCATCAATATGGGCAAGGATCCGCAAAACCCATCCTGGGCGCTGGGCGTGCTGGGAATGCCGGGCCTGACCGCCTGGGCCGGGCTGATCCAGATCGGCCAGCCAAAAGAAGGCGAAACACTGGTGGTGGCCGGGGCCAGCGGCCCGGTTGGCGCGACCGTCGGGCAGATCGGCAAGATTTTGGGATGCCGGGTTGTCGGTATTGCAGGTGGCGCCGAAAAATGCGCCCATGTGGTTGAAAAGCTGGGGTTTGACGCGTGCATTGATTACAAGGCCGATGGATTTCCCGACGCGTTGAAAGCCGCCGTGCCAGATGGCATCGATATCTATTTCGAAAACGTGGGTGGCGCGGTGTTTGATGCGGTGATGCCGCTGCTGAATCCTTCGGCGCGCATTCCGGTATGCGGGCTGATTTCACAATACAACGCCACGTCGCTGCCCGATGGCCCTGACCGGCTGAATCTTTTGCTGGGCCTGGTTCTGCGCAAACGGATGACGATGCGCGGGTTTATCGTGTTTGATGATTTTGGCCACCTGTACCCCGAATTTTCCAAGCAAATGGGTGATTGGGTGAAACAGGGCAAAATCCAGTATCGCGAAGAAATGATAGATGGATTGGAACAGGCGCCCGCCGCGTTTGTTGGGCTGCTGAACGGCGAAGCTTTTGGCAAACGCGTTATCAAGCTGAGCGCCTGAAACATACACAAGGCAGTACCCGATGAAGATACTTATGGTTTTGACGTCGCACGATAAATTGGGCGACACCGGCAACAAGACGGGCTTTTGGCTCGAAGAGTTCGCGGCACCCTATTACGTGTTCAAGGATGCAGGGGCCGATATCACGCTGGCCTCACCCAAGGGCGGGCAACCGCCGCTTGATCCGTCCAGCGATACAGACGATGCCCAGACCGACGCCACCAAACGGTTCAAGAACGATGAAGCCGCGCAAAATGTGCTGGCCAATACCGAAGTACTGTCATCCATTTCGGCTGATGGATTTGACGCGGTGTTTTACCCAGGTGGCCATGGGCCGTTGTGGGATCTGGCCGAAGATGGCGACAGCACGGCGTTGATCGAAGCCTTCGCCACCTCTGATCGCCCGATCGGCGCGGTGTGCCATGCCCCGGCCGTGTTCAAACACCCCAAGGGCGCAAATGGCAAACCCTTGGTGTCGGGCAAGACCGTGACCGGCTTTACCAACACCGAAGAAGAGGGCGTGGGCCTGACCGATATCGTGCCGTTTCTGGTTGAGGATATGCTGAAATCGAACGGTGCCGATTATCAGAAGGGCAACGATTGGGCGTCGTTTGTGGTGACGGACGGTAAATTGGTAACCGGCCAGAACCCGGCCTCGTCCGAAGAGGCGGCGCGCAAACTTCTGACGCTGCTCTGATGTTGCCGGTCGGGGCGGTGAAACATGCCGCCCCGATCATTTGCCATTCAAGATAAATGTTTGGAGAAATTTATGAATATTCTTGTTGCAGGGGCTACCGGACAAACCGGCGTTCGGCTCGTCAATGAATTGATGGCCAACGGCCATAGCCCGATTGCGTTGGTGCGCGAATCCTCGGATACCAGTACTTTGCCGGGGGATATTACCCTGCGCCACGGGGATCTGACGGATTTACAGGACGGTGTGTGCGACGGCTGTGATGCGGTGATCTTTGCCGCCGGTTCGGGCAGCTCGACCGGCCCGGAAATGACCGACAAGGTTGATCGCGACGGTGCCAAACGGTTGATCGATCTGGCCGCCAAGGCGGGCGTGTCACGCTTTGTCATGCTCAGCAGTGTTGGCGCGGGCGATCCCGGGTCGGGCGGTGATATGGCGCACTATCTTCAGGCGAAACACGACGCCGACGAACATCTGATGGCATCGGGGCTTAGCTATGCAATTTTGCGCCCCGTGCGCCTGACCGACGAAGATGGCACACGCGACATGCGCTTTGGCGATCAGGTTGATGTAAAGGGCATGGCCGCGCGCGGCGATGTTGCCGCCGTTCTGGCCCGCGCGGTTGATGACGAAGATTGGCACAACCAGACATTGCTGATGCAATCCGTCTAGGGTGGATCATGGCGTGTGGCACCCCGGTGCCACGCGCCGCCAAATCATGACGCCGCTTCACTTTGACGGCGGCAAATGCCAAAATCAGCCATGTCAAAAAAGACCCTGAACCAAACCAACCTTGAGGCGCTGGGCGCGGCGCAGTTGGCCGCCCTGTTGATCGAGGTCAGCATGGGCAGCGCCGATATAAAACGCCGGTTGCGGTTAGAGCTCAGCCATAATCTGGGCCCTGCCGAATTGGCCCATGATGTGCGCAAACGGCTCGCGTCGCTTCGAAAATCCACCAGTTTCGTGGGCTGGCGCAAACGCAAGGCGCTGATCAAGGATCTTGAAACGCAAGTGGCGATGATCGTTGAGAAAATCGCACCCCAAGATCCGGCAGCGGCGTTTGATTTGCTGTGGCAGTTTATTGAAATCGCCCCTTCGGTCTATGGCCGGGTTGATGACAGCCGTGGCGATGTGGGTGATGTCTTTCGCGCCGCCATCACGCATTTTGAAACCATCGCGCCCCGCGCGGCGCTGAACCCCGATGCATTGGCCGATCGGGTGTGGGGCGTGGTTCAGGATAACGGATATGGGGAATGGGACGGTATCATAACCCGGCTTGCGCCTACCTTGGCCCAACCCGGCCTGAAACGGCTGACCGCCCATGTAAATGCATACGGCGCGGCACCCCTTGAGCCCGAATCCGATGAACACGAGGCACTCCGTTTCCTGCGCGATTTGCGGGGGCCAAACACCTATGCCGCCGAGCGCAAGGCGCGGTTCGTCAAAAGCTGTCTGCAAGAGATCGCCGAAGCCGCCGGCGACACCGCGGCATATATTTCGCAATACTCCGACGCCGATCTGCGGCGCAAGGATGTCTCGGCCGAGGTCGCGATGCTTTTGCTGTCCGAGGATCGCGCCGATGATGCGCTGGCGCTGTTGTCAAAATCCGCGCAGGATGGCCAGAGTTTTGGGCAGGCGGCGTGGGATGCGGCCTATGTCGCCACCCTGACGGCACTTGGCCGGGATGGCGATGCGCAGAGCCACCGATGGGCCTGTTTCCTCGCCACGCTCGATGAAATCCACCTGCGCGAACATCTCAAAAGGCTGGCGGATTTTGACGATGTCGAAGCCGAAGATCGCGCCCGGGCCCATGTTCTGCAATTTGAAGATTTCGCCAAAGCGTTGGAATTTTGTCTGACCTGGCCCGATCTGGTGACAGCGGCGCAGTTGATCGAGGCCCGCGCCGATGAAATAAATGGCAACGATTATATGCGCCTGACCCCCGCCGCCGAGGCATTGCGCCTGCGCCATCCGCGCGCTGCCGTGCTGCTTTGGCGGGCGATGATTGATTTTGCCTTGGGTCAGGCGCGGTCTTCGCGCTATGCCCATGCCGCCGCGCACCTTGCCGATTGCGCGTCACTGGATGGGGCGATCACCGACTACGGGCCATTCCCGACCCACGATACCTACGTTCAGACCCTGCGCGCGCACCATGACCGGAAAACATCGTTCTGGGCGAAAACCTGAGGGGCGGCACAGATCAGGGCGATTTGCCCAACAGATCGGCAATCAATGCCAGTGGATGCGCCAATTTTTCTTGGCTCAGCCGCCCAGCCTGGCAGCGGCACGAATAACCGGTGGCCGCCATTGCGCCCCCGGCGGCAACCGGTGCCGCCCATGACAGATCAAACAACCGTCGCGATACGGTTTGATGCCGGGCCTGATGGCCAAATTGCCCGGCCATGCCGCAACAGCCGGTGGCGGGCGTGTCCAGTTCGATATTCAGCGCCGCAAAAACCCCGTGCCACAACGCGCCGGTTTCGGGCAGGGCGGTCGCCTCGGTGCAATGGTTGAACAATCGGGCCTTGTCTGCGGTTGCCGCCTGCGGAAATTTTCGCCCGGCCTTGATTTCGGCGCTCAGAAATTCCTGTGGCAACAGCACTTTGGGCGGGGCAAACCCGGCGCTGGGATAATCCTGGCGCAGACACATCACAAACGCCGGATCAAGGCCCAGCATTGGCGCGCCGCTGATTGCGGCCTGTTCCAACGCGGCGCACAGGCGTTTCGCTATGGCCCGGAACCCGGACATATCGCCAAGGTTCAGGGCCGCCTTGCCCGAAGGGAGCATCGCCACCATCCGGGGCCGATAGCCAAGCGCGCGCAGCCCCGCAATGGCACCGCGCTGCGCGCTTTCGTCATAGAGCGCGGTAAACCAATCCTGCCAGATCAGAACCGTGTTTTCGGAGTGGGGGCCGGCCAATTCATCCACGGTGATCCGGTCGCCGCGGGGCAGGGGCCGCGCAATGCGGTCGGGCAGATCAACCGCCCCCATCAGCGGCGTTGCCAATGCGCGCAACAGCGGCCAGACCGGGCGCAAGGCGGGGGCAAGGCGCATTTGCACCGGGCTTGCGCGTTCGGCCAACAACGTCAGGCGGTCGGACAGGGGGCGTCTGTGGCGGCCATAGTAATCGGCATAAAAGGCACTGCGCATTTGCGGGATATCCACCTGCACCGGGCAGGATGTGGCGCAGGCCTTGCAGCCCAGGCAGGTGTCAAGCACGGCCAGAACTTCATCCTCGTTTACCGTTTGCGCCCCACTGCGCCAGGCGCGCAACACATCGGCCCGCCCTTTGGGCGATTGGCGCAGATCCGCGGTGGCCTTGAACGACGGGCATATGGGCGTTGCCGCCGCATAGCTGAGACATTGGGCATTGCCGTTACAGCGGAACGCCTTTTCCAACGGGTCATCTTCGGTGCTGTTGAACCGGCGAAACGGTGTGGTTGCAATGCCCATGACCGGATTCTTCCCGCTCACCAGCTTGCCGGTGTTGAACCGTTCGCCTGGGTCAAACGCGGCCTTTACCGCCTTAAGCGCGCTGTATGCTTCGGGGCCGATCCATTCTTCCAGAAATGCGCCGCGCACACCCTTGCCATGTTCGCCCCAAAAGATGCCACCATGTTTGCGGGTCAGATCGAACACATCGCGCGATACCCGCACCAACCGATCCCGGTCGGCGGTCCGATCCAGGTTAAGCGCCGGGCGGATGTGCAAACAGCCCACATCCACATGGCCATAGATGCCAAACCCTAAACCCTCGCCTTCCAGCAGGGCCAGAAAATCGGCAACGAAACCGGGCAGGTTTTCGGGCGGCACCACGCAATCCTCGACAAAGGCGACCGGGCGCGATGGGCCATCAACCTTGCCAAGCAGCCCCACACCGGCAGACCGGATCGCCCAAAGATCGCGGATTTCGGCGCGATCCCCGGCCAGATGCACCGACAGGATGCCGGGCAATCCGGCCAACCGCGCGCGGCACGACGCGACGCGTTCACCGATCACCGACAGATCGTCGCCGTTGAATTCGATAAACACATAGGCCACCCGCCCGCCATCCTGCGGCCTTAACGATTCGGGAAGGCGCGCCAGAATGCCCGCCGTTTCGGCCAAGTGTTGCACCCGTTCATCCATCACCTCGATCGCTGTTGGCTCATCCGCCAGCAATGGGGTGGCAGCGGCCATGGCGGCGGCGAAACTGTCAAACCCCGCAACGATCAGCCGCTTTTCCGCCTCGACCGGGCGCAGGGCCACCCGAATGCGGGTGATCGGGCCCAGCGTGCCTTCGGCGCCAAGAAATAACCGCCACCACTCAAACCCACCGGTTTCGGGGCAGGCGCGTTCCAGATCATAACCGGTAAAGCGGCGGTTGATCCGGGGTGTCGCGGCGATAAACGCGGCGCGCCCCGCGCGCGCGGCCATTTCGGCGCTTGCCAGCATCGCGCGCGCCCAATCGGGTGTCGGCAGGGTGGAATTCAACAGCCCGTCGGCGCGCGCGATTTCAAGGCCCAGAATATTGTCGGACGTCTTGCCATAGATGCGCGATCCCTTGCCCGATGCATCGGTCGACACCATGCCGCCAATGGTGCAGCGTGTCGACGTCGACGTTTCCGGCGCAAAGAACAGGCCCAGTGGGCGCAACTGATCATTCAGATCGTCCAGCACCATGCCCGGTTCCACCTCGGCCCAGCCTTCGGCGGCGTTGATCTGTAACAGGCGGTTCATGTGGCGGCGCGTATCCAGAATGACACCGGCGTTCAGGCTTTGCCCGTTGGTGCCGGTGCCGCCGCCGCGCGGCGTCAGGGTGAGGCCGCGAAATTCGGGCCGGTCCAGAACCCCCATCAGGCACACGATATCCTTGGCGTCATGGGGGGCGACGATCAGATCGGGAATGATCTGATAGACCGAATTGTCCGTCGACATGGCCGTGCGCAATGCGCCGTCGGTTTCAACCTCGCCGCGAAACCCCGCGCCGCGCAATGCATCGCATAAAGGGTGGGCCGGGGGCCGGGGAATAAACGACATGGCACGCTCGCTAAAAAAGGGATTGCCCATTGAACCACGAAATGGAAGATCGTAAAATCAGAAAGTAATGAAGATAAATTCGGAAAACACGAACCTGAATCTGCGCCACCTGCGTGCCATTCATGCAATCTGGGCCGAGGGCAGCTTTGCGCGCGCTGCGAACCGGTTGGGCGTGGTGCCATCCGCGCTGAGTGATGCGGTGCGCCAGATCGAAGAAATCATCGGCGTTCCCCTGTTTGATCGCCGTCAGCGGCCACCGCACCCCACGCCCATCGGGCTTGAGTTTCTGGTCGAAACCGGGCCGCATCTGGCCGCACTGGACCGGGCCACCGAACGGCTGCGCGCGGCGGCGGATCTTGATCGCGGGCGCTTGCGCCTTGGCGCGTCGCCCTCGGCGATTTCGTCAATTGTTGCGCCCGCATTGTTGCGGTTTCGCACGGCCCATCCGGCGATCGAAATCACGCTGGATGATGATATCGCCGAACGTCTGGCGCAAAAGGTTTCTCAGGGCGATCTGGATCTGGCGATTGCCGGGCCGGGCGAAGTTCCGGGCGATCTGGTGCAAACCGAACTGGCCCGTGATCCTTTTGTTCTGGCCTGTCGGCGCGATCATCCGCTGGCCCGGTCGGGGCGGGCGGTGCAGTTGTGCGATATTGCGCCAGACAGCCTGATTCACCTTGATGAAGATACCGGCACCGCGCGATTGTTGCGCAATCATCCTGCTTTGCCCGCGGATTTGCGCACCGGGGCGTTGCACGCAAAATCGACCATCGCGCAACTGTGTCTGGTGCGGGCGGGCATCGGACTTGCGCTTTTGCCGCGCGAGGCCGTGCGCCTGTTCAACGATCCCGATCTTGGGTGGGTCGAAATCGCGGATCTGGCGCTGTCACGGGTGCTTTATCTGTTGTTTCCCGCGCATCGCCCGCCCTCCCATGTGGCAACGCATTTTGCCGCACTTTTGCGTTCTGCGCCGTGAACGGTGGGGGGCGTTGAACATTGCCCGGCATTGCCGCAACAATGCGACACCAAAATGTGGGAGAGACAGGCGTGGATAAGAAAAAGTGGCAGTTCTGGGTGGATCGGGGCGGCACATTTACCGATATCGTGGCCCAAACCCCCAAAGGCGAATTGCTGACCCATAAATTGCTGTCGGAAAACCCCGAAGTTTACGCCGATGCCGCCGTTCATGGCATCAAAACCCTGTTGGGCATGGCGAGGGATTGCGCAATTGCACCCGGCCAGATTTCAGCGGTGAAAATGGGTACAACCGTGGCCACCAATGCATTGCTGGAGCGCAAGGGCGAGCGCACATTGTTGTTGATCACCAAAGGGTTGCGCGATCAGTTGCGCATCGGATACCAAAACCGGCCCCGGTTGTTCGACCTTGATATTAAACTGCCGGAATTGCTGTATGAACAGGTTGTTGAGGTTGATGAGCGCGTCAGCGCGACCGGTGAAATTATCACGCCGCTTGATTTGCAAACGGCCCGCGCGGCGCTGATGCGTGCTTATGACGATGGGTTTCGATCCGTTGCAATTGCGCTGATCCATGGCTACAGGTTTACAGATCACGAGGTTGCGTTGGGCGATCTGGCGGCAGAGATTGGGTTTCGCCAAATCTCGCTCAGCCACCGCGCCAGCCCTTTGATCAAACTGGTGTCGCGGGGCGATACGGCGGTGGTTGATGCCTATCTTTCGCCGATCCTGCGCCGCTATGTGGAACAGGTGGCCGATGCGTTGAATGCCGATGATGGGGGCTGTGATAGTCTGGTGTTCATGCAATCGAATGGCGGGCTGACCGATGCGCGGATGTTTCAGGGCAAGGATGCGATCCTGTCTGGCCCGGCGGGCGGGGTTGTGGGCATGGTGCGCACCGCCGCCGAACAGGGGTTTGAAAAACTGATCGGCTTTGACATGGGCGGCACATCGACCGACGTGTGCCACTATGCCGGTGAATTTGAACGCAGCTTTGAAACCGAAGTGGCAGGCGTGCGGATGCGCGCGCCGATGATGTCAATCCACACGGTCGCGGCGGGGGGCGGATCAATCCTGTCTTACAGGGACGGGCGCATGCAGGTCGGCCCCGAAAGTGCGGGTGCCAACCCCGGCCCGGCGGCGTATCGGCGCGGCGGGCCATTGACCGTGACCGATTGTAACGTGCTGTTAGGCAAACTTCAGCCCGATCAATTTCCGGCGGTTTTCGGCCCCGATGCGGATGAACCGTTGGACGCCGACATCGTGCGCGAAAAATTCACCGCCTTGGCGCAACAAATCGGGGGCGGGCGAACGGTTGAGGATATTGCCGAAGGATTCCTGCGCATTGCGGTTGAAAACATGGCCAATGCGATCAAGAAAATCAGCGTGCAGCGCGGCTATGACGTCACCAAATACACGATGAACTGTTTTGGCGGGGCGGGCGGGCAACACGCCTGTTTGGTGGCCGATGCTTTGGGAATGGAAAGCGTTTATATTCACCCCTTTGCCGGAGTCCTGTCGGCCTTTGGCATGGGGTTGGCCGATGTGCGCGCGATCCACGAACATCAGTTTGCCAAACCCCTGGGCGCGGTGGGCGCGGCAGAAACCGCGCTGGCCACACTGATCGAACAGGCAAAGGCCGAGGTGGCCGCCCAAGGCATTGCCGAGCGCGATATTCACACGGTCGCCATGGCGCATCTGCGCACCGATGGTGGCCATCAAACCCTGGCCGTGCCGTTCGGCCCCGCCGAGGATATGACCGCCGCCTTTGCCAAGGCCCACAAACAGCGGTTTGGCTTCGTGCCCGATTACGCCGATCTGATTATCGATCTGTTAACCGCCGAGGCGATTGGCACGACCGGCGCGGCGGTGACGTTGCCTGACACGAAAACCCAGGGGTCGTCGGCAATAACCGCGCCGATGTTCAGCCAGGGCGCGTGGCACGATGTGCCGCTGGTTGATCGTGCGAAGTTGGGCCGGGGCGAAACGGTGGAAGGCCCGGCAATCATCACCGAACCCACCGGCACCAATATTCTGGAACAGGGCTGGCAGGCGGAATGTGCCAGCGGCGGCAATCTGATCCTGCGCCGCACCGTGCCCCTGAACCGCCAAGAGGCGATTGGCACCCGGGTTGATCCGGTGATGTTGGAAGTGTTCAACAATCTGTTCATGTCGATTGCCGAACAAATGGGCGCGACCTTGGCCAACACCGCCTATTCGGTGAATATCAAAGAACGCTATGATTTTTCCTGTGCGATTTTTGATCAAGACGGCGATCTGGTGGCCAATGCGCCCCATGTTCCGGTGCATCTGGGGTCGATGTCGGAAAGTGTGCGCACGGTGTTGCGCCAGAATGCCGGTAAAATCCGCCCCGGCGATGTGTTCATGATGAACAACCCCTATAATGGCGGCACCCATTTGCCCGATGTTACCGTGATCACGCCGGTGTTTGATGAAAACGGTCGCGATATCATTTATACTGTCGCCTCACGTGGGCATCACGCCGATATCGGCGGCACCACCCCCGGATCGGGGCCGCCCGACAGCACCCATATCGAACAAGAGGGCGTGCTGATCGATAATTTCACCTTGGTCAGACAGGGGGCATTGCAAGAGCGGGCGGCGCGCGATTTGTTGGCCTCGGGCAAATATCCGTGCCGCAATATTGATCAGAACATGGCCGATCTTGCCGCCCAAATCGCCGCCAATGCCACCGGTGTACAGGAATTAACCAAGATCGCCGGGCAATTCGGCCTGAAAACCGTGCATGCCTATATGGGGCATGTGCAGGACAATGCCGAAGAAAGCGTGCGCCAGGTGCTCGATGTGCTGCACGACTGTGCGTTCACCTATCCGCTGGACAGTGGCGCACAGATCAAGGTGAAGATTTCGGTCGATAAGACCAAGCGCGAGGCGGTGATTGATTTCACCGGCACATCGCCCCAGGATCGGCTGAATTACAACGCGCCTTTGGCAATTTGCCGCGCTGTGGTGCTCTATGTGTTTCGCACCCTGGTTGGGTCGAACATTCCGATGAACGAGGGGTGTTTGAAACCCCTCAACCTGATCGTGCCACAGGGCAGTATGATCAATCCGGAATATCCCGCCGCCGTGATTTCGGGAAATACCGAGGTCAGCCAGGCGATTGCCGATACGTTATATGGCGCGCTGGGCGTGATTGCCGGCAGTCAGGGGACGATGAACAATTTCGTTTATGGCAATGACACCTATCAAAATTACGAAACGATCTGCGGGGGAACCGGGGCGGGCGATGGGTTTAACGGCGCAAGTGCGGTGCACAGCCACATGACCAACACCCGCATGACCGACCCGGAAGTGTTGGAAACCCGGTTCCCGGTACGGGTTGAGGAATTTTCCGTGCGCACCGGCTCGGGCGGGGCGGGGCAGTATGCGGGCGGGGATGGGGTGATCCGCAAATTGCGGTTTCTTGAAGATATGACCGTGACCACCCTTACATCGCATCGCAAAATCCCGCCCCACGGCGCGGCGGGGGGCGCACCGGGGGCCGTGGGGGAAAACAGTGTGGAACGCGCCGATGGATCGGTCGAGGATTTGGGCGGCAACAGTGAAATTCAGGTGCAGGTTGGCGATGTGTTTGTCATGAAAACCCCCGGCGGCGGCGGGTTTGGGCCGCCGCCGACTTAGGGCCGTCAGGACCGGTCTGATACGACATTGGTGCCACCGACCACCTGCTCGGTGGGCAGTAATTCAATCGTCGAGATGTTCACATGGGCCGGTGCGTTCAGCGCATAGGCAATGGCATCGGCCACGTCTTGCGCGCGCAACTCGGTGATGCCGGTTTTGCCCATCTGATCCAGTGTTTCGCGCTGCCCCTGGGCGGCCTGATAAAATTCGGTGCTGACCCGCCCGGGACAGATTTCAGACACGCGGATCGGGGTGCCGCGCAACTCCATCCTCAGGTTTTGGCTGATCATGTGCACCGCCGCCTTTGTGCCGCCATAGATCGCCGACACGCCGTTATGCAGCCCCGCAATCGAGCCGATATTCACGATATGACCGCGCCCGCGTGCGCGCATTCCGGGCAACACAAGTGCGCTCAGATGCAACAGCGCGGTCACGTTTGTGTCGATGGCCAGTTGAATGGTTTCGGGCGGCGCGGTTTCCAACCCGTCAATCCCGTGGCCCGCGCCTGCGTTGTTCACCAACCCATCGGGGGCAAAGGTCAAAATCCGATCGTGCAATGCGCGATGATCGCGCACATCCCCGGTCAGGGTATCACACCCCGTTTCTGCCGCCAGTTCGCTCAGCCGGTCGGCCCGCCGCCCGATGGCCAGCACCCGATCCCTCCCGGCGCACAATTGGCGCACGGTGGCGGCCCCGATGCCGCTGGTTGCGCCGGTTACGATTATGTTGCGCTGTGACAATGCTGCGCCCTCCTGATTTGATACAGAACGCACAGTGCCACGGCGTGCCTCATATGCAAGGGGCGACGTGACGCGCCAAGGGGAACTTGTTCCGCGCGGCCAAAGTGGGTAAGTGGCGCATAGAAAAGGTAGGGTGCGATGGCGGATAAATACAGCGAACAGGAACGCGAAAAGAGCAAGAAGATCGGCGCGCTGGCGTCGCTGTGGCCATTTTTGCGGCCCTACCGGGTGCTTTTGGGGTTGTCGATTGGTGCCTTGATCCTGACCGCCTGTGTGTCGCTGGTGCTGCCTTTGGCGGTGCGGCGCGTGGTGGACGGGTTTGAAACCAGCGCCGAGGCCCTGTTGGACAGTTATTTCTTTGCCGCATTGGCGATTGCCGGATTGTTGGCCGTTGGCACCGGGCTGCGGTATTATTTCGTGACCCGGCTTGGCGAACGGGTGGTGGCCGATATCCGCAAGGCGGTGTTTGACCGGGTGATCGGTATGTCGCCCACGTTTTATGAAAACATCATGACCGGCGAAGTCCTGTCGCGCATCACCACCGACACCACGCTGATTCTGTCGGTGATCGGATCGTCGGTGTCGATTGCCCTGCGCAACGCCCTGATTTTGGTGGGCGGCTTGGCGATGCTGTTTTTCACCTCAACCAAGCTGACGCTGATGGTGATGCTGATCGTGCCTGCGGTGATTGTACCGATCATCGTGCTGGGCCGCCGGGTGCGCGCGCTGAGCCGTGAAAATCAGGATTGGATCGGCCAATCGTCGGGCACGGCCAGTGAAACGCTTAGTTCTGTGCAGACCGTTCAGGCCTTTACCCACGAGGCGAAAAGCCGGGCATCTTTCGCCGATGTGACGGAAAAAAGCTATGACGCCGCGCGGCGCCGGATTTTTACCCGCGCGATCATGACGGTGATCGTGATTGCGCTGGTGTTTTTCGGCATCGTCGGGGTGTTGTGGATTGGTGCACGCGATGTGCGGGCCGATCTGATGACGGTGGGCGAATTGGTGCAGTTCGTCATTTATGCGGTGATGGTGGCCGGGGGCGTTGCCGCGCTTTCGGAAATCTGGAGCGAGTTGCAGCGCGCCGCCGGAGCCACCGAGCGGTTGGTTGAATTGCTCAATGCCGTCGATACGGTGCAAGACCCCGCCGCGCCCCTGGCGTTGCCCAAACCGGTGAAAGGCGCGATAACGTTTGACGATGTGGTGTTTCACTATCCTGCCCGGCCGGGAACGGCGGCGCTGAACGGTGTCAACCTGACGGTTGCACCGGGGGAAACCGTGGCCCTTGTCGGCCCATCGGGGGCCGGTAAAACCACGATCATCCAGTTGATACAGCGGTTTTATGACCCCGACAGCGGCACGATCACCCTGGATGGCATGAACCTGCGCGATATGGCGCGCGCCGATTTCCGCACCCATATCGCGCTTGTGCCGCAAGATCCGGTAATTTTTGCCGCCTCGGCGCGGGAAAACATCCGCTTTGGTCGCCCGGACGCCAGCGATGAACAGGTCGAACAGGCCGCCCGCGCCGCCGCCGCCCATGATTTTCTCACCGCACTGCCCCAAGGGTATGACACTTATGTGGGGGAACGTGGCGTCATGTTGTCGGGGGGGCAGAAACAGCGCATTGCGATTGCGCGCGCGATCCTGCGTGACAGTCCGGTTCTGTTGCTTGATGAAGCCACCAGCGCGCTGGATGCTGAATCGGAACGCGCCGTGCAACAGGCCGTCGAAACCCTGAGCGAGGGGCGCACGACCCTGATCGTGGCACACCGTCTGGCGACCGTGAAAAAGGCCGACAGGATCATCGTGTTTGATGCCGGTCAAATCATTGCCACCGGCACCCATGATGATCTGGTGTCCCAGGGCGGGCTGTATGCGCGTCTGGCGCGGTTGCAATTTACCGATGGGTTGGCGGCGGAATAAACCGCCGCCTTGCGCTGTTGCGCAAACCCTCCCATCTTGGTGTAAAGACATGCGGGCAAGGCGCGCATCACGGGGGGAGACGAATGGGCAAATTTGCAGGCCATGCCGACCGCACCGCCATCGAGGCGGAAATGCCATGGGACGCACGGGATATGCCGCGCACCATGCACCGGTTCATGGGGTCGGTTGCCCAGCGGTTTCCATCCCGCCCTGCGATCACCTTTCAACTGTTGTCAGGCCCGAAAGACCGGGCCGACACCCTGACCTGGGCACAGTTTCACAGTCAATCAACCCAGGCGGCGAACATGTTTCGCGCCATGGGGGTAGGGCCAAAAGATGTGGTGGCCTATCTGCTGCCCAATTGTCTGGAAACCGCCGTCACCCTGATTGGGGGGACGATTGCGGGCATCGCCAATCCGATCAATCCGTTGTTGGCCCCCGCCCAGATCGCCGCCATCCTGCGCGAAACCGGGGCAACGGTGTTGGTGACGCTCAAGGCGTTTCCGAAAACCGACGTGCCGCAAAAGGCCGCCGAGGCGGTGAAGCTGGCCCCAAACGTCAAAACTGTGCTTGAGGTGGATTTGAACCACTATCTCACGCCGCCCAAACGTTGGATCGTGCCGTTTATCCGCCCGAAAAACCCCGTGGATCACCACGCGCGGGTTTTGCAGTTTCGCACCGAATTGGCGAAATACCCCGGCGATCATCTGACATTCGATGACCCGGATCAGGATCGTGTCGCCGCCTATTTTCACACCGGCGGCACCACCGGCATGCCAAAGGTGGCGCAACACAGAATTTCCGGCATGGTCTATAACGGATGGCTGGGCCATCGGTTGTTGTTCAGCGAAAAGGACAACGTGATTTGCCCACTGCCGTTGTTTCATGTGTTTGCCTGCCATGTGATCTTGATGGCGATGATATCATCGGGGGGTCATGTGGTGTTTCCCACACCTGCGGGATACCGGGGTGACGGGGTGTTCGACAATTTCTGGAAGCTGGTCGAGCGATGGAAAATCAGCTTTGTCATCACCGTACCCACGGCCATTGCCGCGCTGATGCAGCGCCCGGTCGATGCCGATGTCTCCAGCATCAAACAGGCGTTTTCCGGATCTTCGCCACTGCCGGTTGAATTGTACAAACGGTTTGAAAAGGCCACAGGCGTGGCCATCTGCGAAGGTTACGGGCTGACCGAAGCCACCTGTCTGGTGTCGATCAACCCGGTGGACGGGATTAAGAAAATCGGCAGCGTCGGTATTCCGTTTCCCTATTGTGGGGTGAAAATCCTGGTCGAAACGCCTGATGGCATGCAGGAATGTGAAACCGATGCCGTTGGGGAAATCTGTGTATCAAACCCCGGGGTTTATGCGGGCTCAACCTATACCGAGGTTGATAAGAACAATGACCTGTTTCACGATGATATCTATCTGCGCACCGGTGATCTGGGGCGGATCGACAGTGATGGATATATCTGGATCACCGGCCGGGCCAAGGATGTGATCATTCGCGGCGGCCACAATATCGACCCCGCCGAAATAGAAGAGGCATTGGCCGGCCATCCCGACGTGGCCATGGCAGGCGCCATCGGCCAACCCGATGCCTTTGCCGGGGAACTGCCCTGTGCCTATGTCGAACTGGTGGCGGACAGCGATTGCACGGTTGAAACCCTGATCGAACACGCCCGCCAAAATGTGCGCGAACGCGCCGCCCGGCCAAAATACATCGAAATCATTGATGAAATGCCCAAAACCGCGGTGGGCAAGGTATTCAAACCCGAACTGCGCCGCCGCGCCATCACCCGTGTGTTCAACGCCGCCCTTGAACAGGCCGGTATCGATGCCCGCGTGGCCGATGTGCGCGAAGACCGAAAGCGCGGCCTTGTCGCATATGTGGCGCGGGGCGAAGCCGGTGATCAGGGCCGCGTGGCGCAGGTGTTGGGCGAATTCGCCACGCCTTGGGATTGGGCCGACTGATCACGGGCCATCTGGCTGTTTGTCAGAGGAAAAACAGCCAGATCACCCCATATCCCACCCCGGCAATAAACAGCAGGCCGACCATGATCAGGATCAGATTGCGCAGTAATATGCACAGAATGAACGAGCCGACGATCATGAAAAACGAGATTGGCGAAAACCCGTAAATTATCAGGATCGCCGCGACGATGGCGAACCAGACAAAGACGACAACGCCAATCGCGTCTTCTTCGCTTTTCTCCTTGCCCGACATGAGCCTGAAAGTGCCGTTGCCATCTTCCTTGACATATAGGCGGTCGTCTTTATCTTGGCTCATTTCGGGGCTCCGGTTTCGGCAGGGCAGGGAGGTGACGCTCGTTGCATTGAGCCACTAAAACTATGAGCAAGGCTTTAATTTGCAACGCTTTTTCCGTCAACTCCGTTTTGTGCCGCTATCGCCCGTGCGGCGCCATCCAATCGATCACCGGGTTGATCGGGATGATCCGGTTTGGATTGATCGTGTCGTGGCTGTAATGATAATGGCGCACGATATGATCAAAATTGATCGTCTCGGCAATGCCGGGCCATTGGTACAATTCGCGCGTGTAGGCCCATAGGTTGGGGTAATCGACGATCCGCTTGCGATTGCATTTAAAATGCAGGTGATAGACCAGATCGAACCTGACCAGGGTTGAAAACAGCCGCCAATCCGCCTCGGTCAGGGTGTCACCCATCAGATACCGGTTGTCAGACAGCCGGTCTTCCAGCCAGTCAAGCGATTCAAAAAGCGGGACAACTGCGTTGTCATAGGCGCCCTGACTGGTGGCAAACCCGGCCTTGTAAACGCCATTGTTCACCGTGTCATAAATACGGTCATTGACCGGCTCCATGGCATCGCGCAGGGGTTCGGGCCAGTAATCATCGGTATTGCCGGTCAGATGATCAAAGGCCGAATTGAACATCCGGATGATTTCAGAGCTTTCGTTACTGACGATGGTTTCGCGCTCTTTGTCCCACAGGATCGGCACGGTCACGCGGCCCGACATATCGGGTTTTACTTTCAGATAGATGTCGCGCGCGAAGGGCAGGCCGTACAACGTATCCCCCGTTGTGCCCGGATAATCGGTGGCAAATGTCCACCCTTCGCCCAGCATGTCGGGGTGAACCACCGACACACCAATCATGTCTTGCAACCCCTTCAGGGTGCGGAAAAACAGCGCGCGGTTGGCCCAGGGGCAGGCCAGAGAGACATACAGATGATACCGGTCCGGCGCGGCCTTGAACCCGCCTTCGCCGGTTGGGCCGGCACTGCCATCGGCGGTGATCCAGTTGCGAAAGCTGGCCTGCGATCGTTTGAACGCGCCGCCCGTGCTTTTGGTGTCGTACCATTCATCGTGCCAGACGCCGTCAACCAATTGTCCCATTGCATGTCTCCTGTGCTGTTTGTGGGTGTTTACCCGATTGTCGGCCCTTGCGATACCAGCGTCACAGCACGCCCGCCCCGCGCCTGTGCACAGATCGCCATCATGGATCGGGTTTCAGGGGGGGCGTGTCGTATACGACGCGAAATCCGGTATGGGTTGTTGTGCTGTCGGGGGTGTTGCCGATACGGGCGGCAATGCGATAGCGGTGGCAATAGGATTCGTGGCACAAGAATGATCCGCCTTTCAACAGCTTGCGGGGGGCATTTGCCACCTGACGCGCCGCCCGTTTCAATGTGCGCAGGCGAAACGGATCACTGCTCCACTCCCAGATATTGCCGACCATGTTGAACAATCCGTATCCGTTGGCCGGAAAACTGTGGGTTGGGGCGGTGCCGGTAAATCCATCGGCCCCGGTGTCGTGATCGGGAAACCGCCCTTGCCAGATGTTGCAACGAAACGGGCCCGCATCGGTGGGCGCCTCATGACCCCAGGGATAGCGCACATCGCCCAATCCCCCCCGTGCGGCGTGTTCCCATTCGGCCTCGCGCGGCAATCGGCCCCCGACCCAGGCGGCATAGGCGCGCGCATCGGTCCAGGCGATATGCACCACCGGATGATCGGCCAAGGGCGCGCCGCCCTGTGGCCCGGTGGGGCGGTGCCAACACGCGCCATCGACGCGGCGCCACCATTCAACACCCTGCACGGCGTGGGTTGGCCCCTGTTGTTCCGGAACATGGGACCAGAATACAAACGACCATCCAAACCGCTCGGCCTCGGTCTGGTATCCGGTGGCGTCGACGAACCGGGCAAAGGCGGCATTGCTGACGGTGCCCCGTTCCCACCACAGGGGCTTTACCGTGGCGCGGCGCGCCGGGCCTTCCTCATCCACCGGAAAAACCGGTCTGTCGGTGCCTAAAACCGCCCGCCCCCCGGGCACCGGCACACAGTCGCGCGCGACATTGCCGCCTGTGGGCAGCGTTTGATCGGGCAGGGTGGGTTTCACCATTTCGGGGCTGCAACAGCGGGCAGTGTCAGTCATGGTGCCATGCATCAACCCGGCCACCGCCTGTGTCAAGCCATGGGGCGGCGTTCCCCGGTCGGATCAGCCGCCCGCATTGGAACCGATTCTGTGCACAGTGGCATGGCCGCCTGTCCTATGGCCCCGATTCGCCTGGCGCGTTGTTCAAAATGACCGATGTTTCGCCATTGAAAGGGTGAGATTAACAATCCTGTCATAAATTTGCGCTCTATTTGAAGGGTCCGGCGCCCAAACACTTGACGGATCGCACGCCGGTGACGTCTGTTAAGATAACGCCAACGCTTTCGGAGGCTGTGATGCTGGAATATCTACCGCAAGAGGTGAAAGACGGATTGGACAAGGCCCGCCGCGATGCCGCCCGCCGCAAAGGCCGGATGCATGTGCAGGTGGGGGATCAGGAGTATGTGGTTTTGCGGTATTGGGATCAGGGGTTTGCCCTGAGTGCGGCCGACGCACCACATCTGCGGGGCCATGTTGACCTGTATGATGGCCCGCGTCACATGGGCCGCTGTCTGATCGTGGCCAGCGGTCAGGAGCGTGACGAAATGGTGTATGAGTTCAAGCAAAACACACCGGTGTTCGACCGCCCGCCGCGCGATTTCGCACCCGATGATTTCACCCCGGCGGGTTTGCTGACCTAACCGAGGCAATTCAGCCTTGATAACGCCGGGCCCAAGGATTGTTTCCCGGGCCCGTGCGCAGTTTTATTTACCGAGTGGCAACCGCCTAGGCCGCGCGACGCCGCCGTCTGGGTCCACCACCTGTTGCCGGTTTGCCGGCCTGCGGCTTGCGCTGACCCTGGGGTTTGCCGCCGCCGCCACCGCGCCGACGTGCGGGTTTTGCACCGCCGACAACCTCCCATGGGCGGCCCGACGCGACATCGATCCCTGATTTCATCACTTTTTCGATGTCTTTCAGATACGGCATCTCATCTGGCGCGCAAAATGCAATGGCCTGGCCGCTGGCCCCGGCCCGCGCGGTGCGCCCGATGCGGTGAATATAATTCTCGGCAACGTTGGGCAGGTCGTAGTTATACACGAACATCACCTCGGGAATGTCGATGCCGCGCGCGGCCACATCGGTGGCGACCAACACCTTGATCTTGCCAGCCTTGAAATCGGCGATCGCGCGATCCCGCTGTCCCTGACTTTTGTTGCCATGGATCGATGCGGTGGAAAACCCGGCACGATCCAGGTTTTTCATCAGTTTTTCACTGCCATGCTTGGTGCGTCCAAACACCAAGGCCCGCTCATCGGGGTGCTTTTTCAGCAGATCCATCAACAACCCCTGCTTTTCGGCCTGGGCGATGAAATGCACCGATTGGGTGATATTGTCAGCGGTCTGGCCCGGGCGGGCCACTTCGATACGCACCGGATCGGTCAGATACACACTGGCGATTTCGTTCATCTGCTTTGGCATCGTGGCCGAAAACAGCATGGTCTGGCGATCCTTGGCCAGCAACGGCGCAATCTTGCGCAAAGCGTGGATAAAGCCAAGATCAAGCATCTGATCTGCCTCATCCAGAACCAGGAATTTGGCGTCGCTCAATGTAACAGCGCGACGATCCAGCAGATCCATCAAACGGCCAGGCGTGGCAACCAACAGATCTACGCCACGCTCAAGGCGATTGATCTGGCGGTTGATGCTGACGCCGCCCACAACAATCGCCACGGAAAGGTGCGACCCACCGGTATAAGCGCGCAGGTTTTCGGCGATCTGATTGGCCAGTTCCCGTGTCGGTGCCAGGATAAGCCCGTGAACCGAACGTGGCTTGGGCTTTACGCCCAGTTTGCTGAGCGTGTGAATCAACGGCAGGCCAAACGCCGCGGTTTTGCCGGTGCCGGTCTGCGCCAGACCCATCACATCGCGGCCATTCATCGCATGCGGAATCGCCTGTTTCTGAATCGGCGTTGGCTCGGTGATGCCCAAGGCAGTGAGGTTAGAAACGATCTTGGGCGCAAGGCCCAACATGTCGAAATCCATAGTAAATCCTTTGTCACGGCACGCCCCATGGCCTGCCGTATGAAACGGTCAAACGCCCCAGGTCTGCCCCGGGCGAAAGTGCAGGTTGCGCCGCGATCTGACCGCTGGGCCGGATGCCCCGTGGCCGTCAAAGCGCTGCCCCCCTGCGTGATGTGGGAAACTTTAGTGATCGTCGCGGCCCCGAGTGTGCCCGGTTTCGGGCAAATCTGCTCACGCGGCAGAGGGCGGCGGTTACACGCCATATCGGCGGGGACGCCGTGAAAGTCAAGCGCTCTGCGCCAATCCAATTTGCGCCGCGCCCGAAGGGACACGCGCCTTTTGGATATTTATAGCAAGAAAAAACACAGAAATGCGCCCCATTTCAGATGTGTCAAAATGAAACGGGGCGGCTTTTCCTTGCACGGTCATCGGCTTCCCAGCCTGTACCGCATGATGAGATTTCGTGATTTTGGTTAATATTCAATGAATCGCACAGGGTTTTTTCTTGCTGAAAATATCTTGGGGGAGGCCTGAAAGGCCGGGGGCAAAGCCCCCAACCCGGCCCGCAGGGCCGCCTCCTTATTGCAAATCTCCAAAAGCGTCTGTCAGCCGCGCGACGGCCTCTTTGATCCGTGCACGCGGCGTGGCGATGTTGAACCGCAGGAAATGTTCGCCGCCCGTGCCGAATGTCGGCCCGGCATTGGCGGCGATTTTGGCATCCTGGCTGACACGACGGCTGAATTCTTCGCGTTTCATCCCGGTGCCCTCAAAATTGACCCAGCTCAGGTACGTCGCCTCAAGCGAAACCGAGGAAAGGCCGGGAATCGCGTTCACCCCTTCGTCAAATACTTTACGGTTGCCATCCAGATAGGTCATCAAATCATCGACCCAGGCGGCGCCGTCGGGCGAATAGGCCGCCGTGGCCATGAACAGCCCGAATGAATTGGGCGACAGGCCCAATGCCGCCATCCGCGCGCCGAACCGGGCGCGCAATTCGGGATCGGCGATGATCACGTTGCCAACATGGGATCCGGCGATGTTGAATGTTTTGGTGGTGGCCGTCATCATCACCAGCCGGTCTTCGATCCCGTCGATATGGGCCATGGGAATATGGCTGTGGCCGGGAAATACCAGATCGTGATGAATTTCATCACTGACCAGAATCAGATCGTGACGCTTTGCAAATTCGGCCACCTGGGTCAGTTCTTCGCGGGTCCAGACGCGGCCGCCGGGGTTGTGGGGCGAACACAGGATCAGCATGGTTTCCGAGCCGTCAAGTTGCGCATCCCAGCGGTCAAAATCGAGGGTATAGCGCCCCTGATCCAACGCCATCTCGCATTCAACCACGCGGCGACCGGCGGCTTTGATCACTTTGGCAAAGGCATGATAAACGGGCGTGAACAACACGATCCCATCGCCCGGTGCGGTAAACGCATCCAGGCACATCGCGGTGCCGTTGACCAGACCGTGGGTGGTGAACACCCAATCGGGGTCAACCGTCCAACCGTGGCGCGTTTGCATCCACCACTGGATGGCGGCCAGATAATCGGTATCGTCGCCAAAATAGCCGTAAATCCCATGGTCAACCATGTTTTGCACCGCGTTTTGCACACAGGCGGGGGGGCGGAAATCCATATCGGCCACCCACATGGACAGGCCCTCGTCCCGTGGCACACCATACAGGGGCTCCATCATGTCCCATTTCATGCAATGGGTGCCGCGCCGGTCAATTATATCGTCAAAACTCATGGATTTTCGTCCTTTGGCCTATTTTTGTCTAGCCTAAGGCGTTGCGCCGCCGGGTAAAGCCCCATTCGCGCGGGTGATATTGCAAAACCTTCCGGCACGTCATACATCCCGCAAATGGCCATTCTTGATATTCTCATCCATCCCGATCCGCGCCTGAAAAAGGTCGCCGCCCCCGTGCAGGACGTGTCTGACGATTTGCGCCGGTTGGCCGATGACATGTTGCAAACCATGTATGACGCGCCGGGCATTGGATTGGCCGCGCCCCAGGTGGGGGTGATGCAGCGTTTGATCGTGGTCGATTGCGTAAAAGAGGACGGCGCCGCGCCGCGCCCGATCGTCATGCTGAACCCCACCGTGACATGGGCCAGCGACGCGCAATCGGTCTATGAAGAAGGGTGCCTGTCGATCCCCGAACAATATGGCGAGGTCGAGCGCCCCGCCGAGGTCGAGGTGCGCTGGAATGATTTGAAGATGGGCGAGCACAGCGAACGGTTTGACGGGTTGTGGGCCACCTGTGTGCAGCATGAAATTGACCATCTGAACGGCAAGTTGTTCATTGATTATCTCAAACCCCTGCGCCGTCAGATGATCACCCGCAAGATGGTGAAACTGAAACGCGAACGGCAGCGCGCGTGATCCGGCCCATTGTGCTGTGGCCTGATCCGGTGTTGCGGGCTGTGTGTGCGCCGGTCACTGTGTTTGATGATGCTCTTACAGCGCTCACCGATGATATGTTGGAAACGATGTATGATGCCTCGGGGCGGGGTTTGGCAGCGCCGCAAATCGGCGTGACACGGCGGGTGTTTGTCATGGATGTAACGTGGAAAGACGGCGCGCCGGACCCTTGGATCTGTATCAATCCGGCGATCATTGCCGCCAGCGCCGATCAGCGCGCCGAAACCGAAGGCTGCCTTTCGATTCCCGATCTGCCGGTTCAGGTAACGCGCCCTGACACACTCACGCTGTCCTGGCAGGATCTGACGGGTGCCGCGCATCGGGCCATGCTGAGCGGGTTTGCCGCCACCTGTGCGCAGCACGAGCTGGATCATCTGAATGGCGTGACCCTGTTTGATCACATGTCGCCCGATCAGCGCGCAACGTTTGAAGCCGAGGTTTTGCCATGACGCCGCGCCCCTATGTGATGTGGCCCGACAAACGGTTGCAGACCCCCGCCGAAATGGTGCCGGAAATCACCGATGACATCCGCGCCCTGTGGGATGAGATGATCGAGGCGATGGAGGCGATGCCCGGCGTCGGTCTGGCCGCACCGCAATTGGGCGTGATGCTGCGTCTGGCGGTGGTGGATGCCTCGGAAAAGCGCGGTCAGGCGGTGCGCATGGCCAACCCCGAAATCCTGCATGCCAGTATCGAACCACGGCTGCACCAGGAGGCATCGCCAAACCTGCCCGGTCTGGCCGCCCCCGTGACCCGGCCCCGCGCCGTAACGGTACGGTTTGTGAATGCCGCAGGTGCGGTGGAACAGCGCGATTTTGTCGGCCTGTGGGCCACCAGCGTGCAACACCAGATCGATCATCTGAACGGCAAGATGTATTTTGACCGCCTGAGCCGCACCAAACGCGCGATGCTTTTGAAAAAGGCGGCCAAATTGCGCTAGGCGGCCCTTGACCCTCCAGTGGGTGGAGGGCCTATCTCTGCCAGGGAAAGGAAATCCTATGGCAGATATCACTTTTGAACTTGAGGGACTGAATTGTGCCTCATGTGTGGGGCGGGCGGAAAAGGCGATCAAAACCGTGCCCGGCGTCACCGCGGCACAGGTCAATCTGGCCACCACCACCGCGCGGGTCACGATGGACGACGCCAGTATGGCGCAGGTTGCTCAGGCGTTGCGCGAAGCGGGCTATCCCGCCAAAATGCACACCGCGCAGTTCGATGTTGAAAACCTGTCCTGTGCGTCTTGTGTGGGGCGCGCCGAAAAGGCGCTGTTGGCGATCCCCGGCGTGGTTGAGGCCAGCGTTAATCTGGCCACCGAAACGGCACAGGTGACATGGGCCGAAGGCGCGGCAACACCCGACGCCATCACCGCCGCGACGCGGGCCGCCGGATATCCGGTGATTCCCCAAGATGACACTGCACAGCCCGACACCAAACCCGATGAGGCGGCGATTTTGACGCGCGATACGATTATCGCTGCCGTGCTCACCCTGCCGGTGTTCATTTTGGAAATGGGCGGGCATTTGATTCCGGCATTTCATCATCTTATCGGCCAGACCATCGGTCATACGACCAGTTGGATGATCCAATTCGTTCTGACCACGGCTGTTCTGGTCTTTCCCGGTCGGCGGTTCATCACCAAGGGCTGGCCTGCGCTGATGCGCCGGGCACCTGACATGAACGCATTGGTGGCGCTGGGCACCGGCGCGGCCTGGCTATATTCCACTGTGGCGCTGTTTGCGCCCACGCTTTTGCCCGCGGCCAGCCGCGCCGTGTATTTTGAGGCGGCGGCGGTGATTGTCACCCTGATCCTTTTGGGTCGCACGCTTGAGGCGCGGGCCAAGGGGCGCACCGGTGCTGCGATTCGCGGGCTGATGGGCCTGCAACCGCGTGTGGCTTTGGTTGAGCGTGATGGCGAAACGGTTGAACAGGACATCGCCACACTTGCCCCCGGCGATGTGGTATTGGCCCGCCCCGGCGCGCGTATTCCGGTGGACGGGCAGGTCATGTCGGGTGACAGTTGGGTTGACGAAAGCATGATCACCGGCGAACCGGCCCCCGTGGCCAAAACCACCGACGACACCGTGGTGGGCGGCACGATCAACGGCACCGGCGCGTTGCGCATTCGCGCCACGGCGGTGGGGGCTGACACGGTGCTGTCGGGCATCGTGCGCATGGTGCAAGAGGCACAAGGCGCGCGCCTGCCGATTCAGGCCATGGCCGACCGGATCACCGCGATTTTCGTACCGGCCGTATTGGCGATTGCCGCCGCCACGGTTCTGGCATGGTTGGTGTTCGGCCCCGATCCGGCGCTGACATTCGCGCTGGTGGCGGGGGTGTCGGTTTTGATCGTGGCGTGCCCCTGTGCCATGGGTCTGGCCACGCCAACCAGTGTGATGGTGGGCACCGGGCGCGCCGCCGAAATGGGCGTGCTGTTTCACAAGGGCGACGCGCTGCAATCCCTGTCCGAGGTTGGGGTGATCGCGTTTGATAAAACCGGCACCTTGACCCAAGGCCGCCCTGAGCTGACCGATCTTGAACTGGCGGCCGGATTGCAGCGGGACGATGTTCTGCCGTTGCTTGCCGCCCTTGAGGCGCAATCAGAACACCCGATTGCCCGTGCCATCACCCGTGCGGCAGCAGGCCAGACCCTGCCCGTGGTGGATGATTTTCAATCTCACACCGGGCAGGGCGTGTCAGGCCGGGTGGGCGGGCGCGCCGTGCGCATCGGTACCGCCCGGTTCATGGCCGAAATCGATGTGGCGGTTGATCCGTTGGCCGAGCAAAGCGCGCGGATTGCCAATCAGGGGCGTTCGGCGATGTTTGCCGCGATTGATGGCGAACTTGCCGCCGTGATCGGCGTGGCCGACCCGATCAAACCCAGCACGCCCGCCGCTTTGGCCGAATTGCGTGCGATGGGCCTGACCCTGGCCATGGTCACTGGCGATCAAGAGGCGACAGCCCGCGCCATTGCCCGCGATCTGGGCATTGAACATGTGGTTGCCGGCGTCATGCCCGATGGCAAGGTCGCCGCGATCGAGCAGTTGAGGGGCGACAAAACCCTGGCCTTTGTCGGCGATGGCATCAACGACGCGCCCGCGCTGGCCGCGGCCGATGTGGGCATTGCGCTGGGCACCGGCACCGATGTGGCGATGGAAACCGCCGATGTGGTGTTGATGTCGGGCGATTTGAACGGGGTGGCCAAGGCAATGGTGGTCAGCCGCGCGACCCTGCGCAATATCCGTCAGAACTTGTTCTGGGCCTTTGCCTATAACACGGCGCTGATCCCGGTGGCGGCGGGGGTTTTGTACCCGATCAGCGGCACGTTGCTGTCGCCGATGCTGGCGGCGGGGGCGATGGCATTGTCCAGCGTGTTCGTGATTTCCAACGCCCTGCGCCTGCGCCGGGTGACATTGCCCAAGGGCGCGGCGGCGGGCGGGTTTACACCGGCCCCCGCGCCGGGCTAAGCCGCGCCTAACCACAGGAGGCACAGTTGAACATCATATTCATGGGCACGCCCGATTTTTCTGTGCCGATCCTGCGGGCGCTGGCGCGCGATCATACGATCACCTGTGTTTATACACAGCCGCCCCGCCCCGCCGGACGCGGTAAAAAAGACCGCCCCACCGCCGTGCATGCCTGGGCCGAAACGCTGGGCCTGCCGGTGCGCCATCCGAAATCGTTGAAATCCCCCGAGGCACAGGCCGATTTTGCCGCACTCAGGGCCGATGTGGCGGTTGTTGTGGCCTATGGTCTGATCCTGCCCCAAGCGGTGCTGGATGCGCCCGGCCACGGGTGTTTGAACATTCACGCCTCGCTTTTGCCGCGCTGGCGCGGGGCGGCACCGATTCACCGGGCGATCATGGCGGGCGACGAGGAAACCGGCGTTTGCATCATGCAGATGGAGGCAGGGTTGGACACCGGCCCGGTGCTGTTGCGTGCAGCCCTGCCGATTGGCCCGACCGATACCACCGGCGATCTGCATGACCGGTTGTCAGAAATGGGCGCCGATCTGATTGTTCAAGCCTTGGGCGATCTGCCGGGCCTCACCGCCACGCCACAGCCCGATCAGGGCGTGACCTATGCCGCCAAGATCGACAAGGCCGAGGCGCGGGTGGATTGGGCCAGACCCGCCGACGAGGTGGCGCGCCATATCAACGGGTTGTCGCCTTTTCCCGGCGCATGGTGCGATATTGCGGGCGAGCGGGTGAAACTGTTGCGCGCCGAACCGGTGGCCGGGCAGGGCGCGCCGGGCACGGTGTTACAGGGGTTCACCATTGCCTGTGGCACCGGGGCCGTGCGCATCATACAGGCGCAGCGGGCCGGTAAATCGGCCATGAACAGCGGCGATATCCTGCGCGGTCTGACGTTGCCGCCCAGCCTGGGTTAGCCGCGCGGCGGGCGGGCGCGATAGACGGGCAATTTCCAGCCAAACATCAACGATCCGCCCCGCAGCGCAAAGGTGACAATTCCGCAAACCGCTAGGGGGCCAAACCCGCCCAGTTCGACCTCAGGCATGATCAGCGCGGCAATTGCCCCGGCGACGGCGGCGGTGGCATAAATTTCGCCCTGTTTCAGCAACAATGGCACCTCGTTCGCGACGACATCGCGCATCAATCCCCCGGCACAGCCCGTGATCACCCCCATGACAATCACGATCGGCGGCGGCGCATCAAGCGCCAGCGCGACACCGACACCGGCAGGCACGGCAACCGCCAATGCCGCGGCATCCAGCCACAACACCCAGTGATGGCGGCTTTCCACCAGATGGGCGGTGAAGAAGATGAAAACAGCCGCCGCACCGATCACCACCAGATAGGTGGGTTCGGCAATCCAGAACACCGTGTCCCGCCCCAACAGCACATCACGCATGCTGCCCCCGCCCACGCCGGTCAGGCCCGCAAGAACGGAAAACCCGATCAGGTCCAATTGCGCCCGGCTGGCCACCAATGCGCCGGTCAGGGCAAAGATGAACACCGCCGCAAAATCAAGCAGGGGAAGAATGGTCATTTGCCTGCCTTGAACGGGGCCATCCCGGCGCGGGCCAATTCATCGGCACGTTCGTTTTCGGGGTGGCCCGCGTGGCCCTTGACCCAGGCCCAGGTCACATTGTGGCGGGCCTGTGCGGCATCCAGACGTTTCCACAGATCTTCGTTTTTCACCGGCTTTTTCTGGGCGGTGCGCCAACCGTTCCGCTTCCAGCCATGAATCCATGTGGTCACGCCGTTTTTCACATATTGGCTATCGGTGACGACGGTGATTTCGCTGTCGCGTGACAGGGATTCCAGCGCGCCGATGGCGGCCAACAGTTCCATACGGTTGTTGGTGGTCAGGGGTTCACCGCCGCTGAGCGGGCGTTCCTTGATCACCTTGCCGCCTTCGCGGGCAATCATCAGCGCGCCCCAACCGCCGGGGCCGGGGTTGCCGCTACAGGCGCCATCGGTATAGGCGAAAAGTTCAGCCATCGGTATGTCCCAGAATATGTCGCCGCCGTCATAGGCGAAGCCGACCTCCGAGGCCAGTCCCCTCGGGCTTCACCGGGCTATGACGTGACCGGGGCCGCGCCGCTGAGGAATTGCCCGAATGTTTTAAGCGGGCCGGTGTTGTCGCAGATCACCTTGAACACCACCAGGATCGGCACCGCCACCAAAGCCCCGGCAATGCCCCAAAGCCAACCCCACAAAACCACGGCCAGAAATACCGCAATCGGATTCATCGACAACCGCCGTCCGATCACCGTCGGGGTGACGAACTGACCCTCGATGGTGGTCAGGGTCAGAAAGGCAACCGGCGCCAGCGCGGCATAGCCGAGCGAATCAAAACTGACCACGGAAAATGCCGCAACGATGGCCGCCCCGATCAATGCCCCAAGATAAGGAAGAAAGTTCAGCGCAAAGGCCATCATGCCCCACACATAAGGATAGGGCAGCCCGATCGCGAACATCGCCAGCGTGACCGCCACCCCCAGCAATGCGTTGATCAGCGTGATCGTCAGCAAATAGCGCGACACGTTGCGCTCAATTTCATACACGGTGGTCAGGGCGCGTTTCTTGTCACTGAGCTTTGGAAAGGATTGCACCACCTTGGTCAGCATCACATCGCCCGACGCCAACAGGAATGTGGCAAACACCAGGGCCACGGCAATCGTGCCGCCAATCATCCCGGCAGAGCTGACCGCGCTGTTCAAAAGCGATGGTTGCTGAACCACAACTTCGGTCTTTTCCGGCTCGCCCATGCGGGCCATGTCTTCCACCTCTTTGGTGGCGTTCTGCATGTCGTTGATCGACAGGAACAAACCGCGCAGGCGCTGTTTCAGTTGAAACTGCATGGTCGCGCTTTCGTCGACCAGGGCATTCACTGCCCCCGCCGAACCAAGAGCCAGCGCCAACAGCAAAAAGGTGACGCCCAATATCAAAACAAAGGCGGCAACACCGGGTGGAAACCCCGCGCGCTGCATCCCGCGCGAGAACGGGCGCAGCGTAAGCGCAATCAACAGCCCCGCCAGAACCGGCAAAAGCAGATCGCGCGCGACATAGGCCAGCGCAAACAGTGATAAAACAACCAAGGTATTGACGCCCCGGCGTAGCCCTTCAAGTTCCGAAGCCATGGCGCCCCCAATTATGCATAATTCCGCATCACACGTTCTTGAACGCGCCGGGCATCGGGTCGGTTCCCGTTGGCGTCAAAAGACTCCGATGGACAGACAGCCCACAACAACGACGCTGAGCAGGATGCGCAACTGCATCCACCACGGTGGGGCCAGCCCCCAGCGCCAGAATTGAAAGTCAAGGATCAGCAGGCCAAGAAACCCGAATATCAGGTATATCGCCGCAGAAACCGGGCCGCCCCCCACAAAGAAAAACGCCCAAAGTGCCGGCAGCACCGACAGGCCGTATCCGATGGCGGCGGCCTTCCCTTCAACCTTGGTGGCGAACCCCCACAGCACACCGGACATGAACGCCAGGATCACCGTGCCATAGGCCAGTTGCACATAAGGCCCGACAAACCGGGGCCCAACGATGCGCGCCGCCTGCAGGCCAAAATCGGGAAACACCACCGTCAGCGCCCCCCAGACAAACGGAATAAGCCCGGCAAGACCAAGGCAGAGCGCAGAAAGAGGAATGGTTGGTTTCATAGCCGTGTCAGATAGGGCAGGGGTGGCAAGTTGACCAGCAAAACCGGACCGGCGCGTTGCGGGGGATGCAACCTGCGGCGATGGTGGCCAGCACCGGTTCGGGATCAAAAGCTGTGGCCATCAGGCCGGTTCGCGCAACACGCGCGGCACCTTGAATTCTACGTTCTCGACAGCGGTTTCCACCATTTCCTCGGTCACATCGAACCGGGCGCGAAAGGCGTCGATCACTTCGTTTACCAATACCTCGGGGGCGCTGGCCCCGGCGGTGATGCCGATGCTGGTGATGCCCTCCAGCGCGCGCCAATCAATGTCATCGGCCCGCTGTACCAGTTGCGAATAGGCGCAACCGGCGGTGCGCCCCACCTCGACCAGACGTCGCGAATTGCTGGAATTGGGCGCGCCGATGACCAGCATGGCATCGCATTTGGGCGCCATCGCCTTGACCGCCTCCTGGCGGTTGGTGGTGGCATAACAGATGTCTTCCTTGTGCGGCCCGACAATGGCGGGAAACCGCGCCTTCAGGGCGGCGACGATGCCGATCGTGTCATCCACCGACAGGGTCGTTTGGGTGATGAAGGCCAATTTTTCGGGATCGCGCGGTGTCACATTCGCCACGTCGGCCTCGGTTTCCACCAATAACACCTCGCCTTCGGGCAATTGGCCCATGGTGCCCATGGTTTCGGGGTGGCCCGCGTGGCCGATCATGATCATTTGCAAACCGCGTTCGTGATGGCGCGCTGCCTCGATATGCACTTTGCTGACCAGGGGGCAGGTGGCATCGACATAGACCATCTGCCGCGCTTCGGCCGCCGCGGGCACTGATTTGGGCACACCATGGGCGGAAAAGATCACCGGGCGGTCGGTGGGGCAATCTTCCAATTCCTCGACAAACACGGCACCTTTGGCGCGCAGCCCGTCAACGACAAATTTGTTGTGCACGATTTCATGGCGCACGAACACCGGCGCGCCCCATTTTTCAATCGCCAGTTCGACAATCTTGATCGCCCGGTCCACCCCGGCGCAAAATCCGCGTGGCGCGGCAAGATAAAGGGTAAGGGGCGGTTTGGTCATGGCGATGGTCCTTTTGGCGTAGCACAGAGGTAATCAACCGCGCGCCATGCGTCCAGCCCCCCAAAGGTCGCGTGTTTGTGATTTGGGTTCCCCCTGGGGGAGTCTGGCAAAGTGCCAAAAATCGAAAAGGAGCTCTTGTGAAACCCATCGTGCTGTCCACCTTTGCCCTGCCGGTCGTTGCGGTTGTTGCCATCAGCCTGTGGAGCATGGCCGATTCCGCCCCGCGCGCCGGTCAGATTTTTGCCTATGACGATCCGGATGTTGTGGCCCGGGGCGCCGAACTTTATGCACAAAATTGTGCGTCGTGCCATGGGGCCGCATTGGAAGGCCAGGAAAACTGGCGCACGCGCCTGCCATCGGGGGTATTGCCCGCCCCACCCCATGACCCCACCGGCCACACCTGGCACCATTCCGATGCACACCTGTTTGCCCTCACCAAATACGGCGTCGCGGCACTGGTCGGGCAGGGGTATGAAAGCGATATGATAGGATACGGCGACGTGCTGAGCGATGCAGAAATCGCCGCCACACTGGCCTATATCAAATCAACCTGGCCTGCCGAAATCATCGCAAGGCACAATGAAATGAACGCCGCCAGCGCGGCGGATTAACCGATCCCGGCAATCACGCCCGCGGTCAGGGCCGCCATGACCACATAGCGCGCGGTTTTGGCGAATGCGACCAGCAACAAAAACAACCACCAGGGCGTGCGCATCACCCCCGCAACCAAAGTGATTGCATCGCCCAGGGGTGCCCAGGACAACAACAGCGTCCAGACGCCATATTTCGCATACCACACCTGCGCGCGTTCCAGTTGCGCATGGGTGATGGGAAACCAACGGGTGCCGGTGAACCTGTCAACCTGCCAGCCGATGGCGTAATTTACAAAAGATCCCAAGGTGTTGCCGATGCTGGCCACAAGGATAAGCGCAAACAGCGACGTCTCACCGCCCAGTTGCAATCCGGCGAACAACACCTCGGATGGGAACGGCAAAAATGTGGCCGCCGCAAAGGCCGCCACAAACATTGCGCCCAGCCCGGTCACGCCGGAATGGGTCTTTCAGGGAAACAGCGGCGGGTTATTCGCCTGCCATCTCGTGCAGTTCACGATCCTCTTCGCGGGGGTCGCGCGGTGGGCGGCCAATGACATCTTTCAGCTCGTCCAGCTCGATGAAATTGTCGGCCTGACGGCGCAACTCATCCGATATCATCGGTGGCTGACTGCGCACGGTGGAGACCACGGAAACGCGCACGCCACTGCGTTGCAGGCTTTCGATCAGAGGCCGAAAATCGCCATCGCCGGAAAACAGCACGATATGATCCACCCGTGGGGCCAGTTCCATGGCATCGACGCACAGTTCGATATCCATGTTCCCTTTCACCTTACGGCGGCCCTGACTGTCGGTGTATTCCTTGGCCGGTTTGGTGACCATGTTATACCCGTTGTAGTGCAGCCAATCGACCAGCGGCCGGATCGGCGAGTAATCATCGTTTTCCAGCAGGGCAGTGTAATAGAATGCGCGCAGCAGTTTGCCGCGCCGCATGAATTCCTGGCGCAACAGTTTATAGTCGATATCAAATCCCAACGCTTTCGCGGCGGCGTAAAGATTCGACCCGTCAATGAACAGCGCCAGCCGTTCGTCTTTGTAAAACATGAAATTTATTCCTCATAATCTCCCTGGTCGCTGGTGTCCGTGAGCTGGAACTGATAGCGCGATCCAAGGTTTGAAACTTATTTAGGGTTTTTAAAACGTGGGGCAAGCGTCCAATCCCACCCCGATCGCTGCGCGAGTATTGGTTGCATTGGGGGCAAACACAACCCTGGGAAATCAAACATTGAGCCAAGCGATTGAACAGGCTCTTGTTTTGGTGGATGGCCCGTCGTGCCGGATCATCGCCCAAAGTCGGCTGTTCAAAACTCCGTGTTTTCCGGCCGGGGCGGGGCCCGATTACGTGAACGCGGCAATTGCCGTTGAAACCACCCTGTCGCCTGTTGATCTGATGACGCATCTGCATGGGGTTGAAAACACGCTGGGGCGCAAGCGGGCTCAGCGCTGGGGCAACCGCACGATGGATCTGGATCTGCTCGCCTATGGGGATCGGGTGTTGCCTGATCTGGCGACATTCACCGCCTGGCGCGATTTGCCATTGGAAAAACAGATCAACACAGCGCCGGATGTGCTGATCTCTCCGCATCCGCGCCTGGCCGAACGGGCCTTTGTGCTGATTCCCCTGATGGATATTGCCGCCGATTGGGTGCACCCGGTATCGGGTTTGTCGGTGCGTCAGATGGCGCAGGCCCTGCCAAATGACGATAAACAGCAAGTTATCCCAATTAACCCGTGACATTTACAGTGTTTGGTGGTTGTCAAGCGTTTTGAGGGGGCGTAAGTGTCATCCTTCAGGCTTTCCTGTCCATAAACGGAGATTCCCATGGCCCGCGTGACCGTTGAAGATTGCGTTGATAAAGTTCCCAATCGGTTTGAGCTGGTGTTGTTGGCGGCGCATCGTGCGCGCGAAATCACCGCAGGTGCCCCACTGACCGTGGATCGTGACAACGACAAGAACCCTGTCGTATCCTTGCGCGAAATTGCCGAAGAAACCCAAAAGGCCGATGATCTGCGTGAGCGGATGATCGAATCGCACCAGACCCAGATCGAAGTCGATGAGCCGGAAGAAGATTCCATGGCGCTTCTTATGGGGGGCGGCGCACCAGACAAGCCCGCCGAAGATGACATGAGCGAAGAGAAACTGTTGCGTGCTTTGATGGAAGCACAGGGGCAGCAATAAACCGCGCACAGCGCATGGCGGCGGACCAGATGACCACAGTTGACGACCTTATCGGCCTGGTCCGCGCCTATAACCCCAAGACCAACGCACAGCTTTTGGCCGATGCCTATGCCTATGGCCAGGCGATGCACGAGGGGCAGTATCGCCATTCGGGCGAGCCATATTTCACCCACCCGGTCGCCGTCGCCTCGATTCTGGCTGAAATGCAGTTGGACGATGCCACCATCGTCACCGCATTGCTGCATGACACCATAGAAGACACCAAATCGACCTATGGCGAGGTGGCTGAAAAATTCGGCACCGAGATCGCAGAACTGGTCGATGGTGTGACCAAGCTGACCAATCTGCAGCTGAACAGCACCGAAACCAAACAAGCCGAGAATTTTCGCAAACTGTTCATGGCGATGTCGAAAGACATGCGCGTGATTTTGGTAAAACTGGCTGACCGGCTGCACAACATGCGCACGATCAAATCGATGCGTCCGGCCAAACAGGCCCAGAAAGCCCGCGAAACCATGGATATCTTTGCCGCCCTTGCCGGGCGCATGGGTATGCAATGGATGCGCGACGAACTTGAGGATCTGGCGTTCGAGGTGTTGAACCCGGAAGGGCGCACCAGCATCATCCGCCGGTTTATCAAGCTGCAGCGTGAAACCGGCGATGTGATCCACAAGATCACCGGCGATATCCAGCATGAATTGACCAAGGCGCGGATCAAGGCCCAGGTCCTTGGCCGGGCCAAGAAACCCTATTCCATCTGGCGCAAGATGGAGGAGAAAAAGCTGACGTTTTCGCGGCTTTCCGACATTTACGGATTTCGGGTGATTTGCGAAACCGAAACGGAATGTTACGCCATTCTGGGGGCGATTCACCAGCGATGGCGCGCCGTGCCGACCCGGTTCAAGGATTACATCAGCCAGCCAAAATCCAACGGTTACCGCAGTATCCACACCACGGTATCGGGGCGCGATGGCAAACGTGTCGAGGTACAGATCAGAACCCGGCAAATGCACGAAGTCGCCGAAACCGGCGTGGCCGCCCATTGGTCGTACCGTGATGGCGTTCGGGTGCAAAACCCGTTTGCGGTGGACCCGGTGCAATGGATTGCCACCATGACCGAACGCCTGGACAGCGCCGAGGATCACGAAGATTTCCTCGAAGCGGTCAAGTTGGAAATGTACATCGATCAGGTGTTCTGTTTCACCCCCAAGGGCGATGTGGTGCCGTTGCCGCGTGGGGCGACGCCATTGGATTTCGCCTATGCGATCCACACCAGCATCGGTGATCGGTGTGTCGGGGCCAAGGTGGATGCCATTCGCGTGCCGCTGTGGACGCGTCTGAAAAATGGCCAGTCGGTCGAAATCATGACGGCCCAGGGGCAGCGCCCGCAGGTGACATGGCTGGATATTGCCGCCACGGGGCGTGCGAAAACGGCGATCCGGCGATCCTTGCGTGAAGAAGACCGCGCGCGGTATATCAAGCTGGGTCTTGAATTGGCGCGGGTTGCCTTTGACCACGTTGGCAAACGGGTCAGCGACCGGGCGCTGATCACTGCCGCAAAACGGCTGGATCTGCCCGACAGCGATGCCTTGCTGGCGCGTCTGGGATCGGCCGAGCTGAACGCCCGTCAGGTGGTGCAAACGTTGTACCCCGAACTGGTGATCCAGCCGGGCGGCGAGATCGAGCCAAGTCGCGCCATTGTCGGGCTGTCGCCGGGCCAGAGTTTTGAGCGCGCCGCCTGTTGTCAACCGGTGCCCGGTGAGCGCATCGTCGGCATCACCTATCGCGGCAAGGGCGTGATGATTCACGCGATCGATTGCCCGGCCTTGATTGATTTTGAGGAAGAAACCGACCGCTGGGTCGATCTGACATGGCATTCGGGGCCCCATGCCGCCGTGCATCAGGTCAGCTTTGACATGACGATCAGCAATGACGCCGGGGTGCTGGGGCGGTTATGCACCTTGATTGGAGAGCAGAAGGCCAATATCTCTGACTTGCACTTCAGTGACAGAAAACAGGATTTCTATCGCCTTATCATTGATGTGGAACTGCGTGATGTCGAACATATGCATGCGGTGCGCCTGGCGCTGGAGGCCGACAGCGACGTGGCCACCATTCGCCGCCATCGCGATCTGAACCAGAAACCCTAGGGCCAGAGGAAAATCAAAGCCGTGGTGTTCAAGCGACGCACCCCTCGTTCGTATCTTCAAGCAATTGGAGAGTTCTTCTATCCGCGGGGCGGATGGTTGCGGGCTGGGCAATACGTTGTTCACCGGTTGCGCCGTTTGCCCGATCCGGCGCACAAGATCAGCCGCGGCATTGCCGCAGGTGTTTTTGTCAGCTTCACGCCGCTGTTCGGTTTTCACTTTGTCACTGCCGCCGCCATTGCGTGGATGATGCGGGGCAATATCCTGGCCGCCGTGTTGGGCACCTTTGCGGGCAACCCTTTGACATTTCCGCTGATCGCGACAGCATCGGTGCGATTGGGCAGTTGGATGTTGGGCGAAGCCAGCGCCGAATTGTCACATCCATCGGTTGTGGCGGCGTTTTCCTATGCTTCGTTGGAAATCTGGAGCAATCTCAAGGCGATCTTCACCGCGGACCCGGTGCAATGGCACCGCCTGAGCCAGTTTTTCGACCACGTGTTTCTGCCCTATCTGGTGGGCGGGATTATTCCGGGTGTCATCGCCGGGTTGGCGGCCTATTTTGCGTCACGGCCCCTGATCACGGCCTATCAAAAGTCACGGATCAAGCGGTTGAAACGAAATTTCGAAAAACGGCGCGCCGCGATTGAGGCGGCAAAACTGAAGGTTGAAGAGCCAAGCGTTGGCTGACAGGGGGACTTGAGATGTCAAAATCGGAAAATCGTCTGCGGCTGGGCGTGAATATTGATCATGTGGCCACCGTGCGCAACGCCCGGGGCGGTGTCACGCCTGATCCCGTGCGCGCGGCGCTGTTGGCGCAAAGTGCCGGGGCCGATGGCATCACCGCCCATCTGCGCGAAGACCGCCGCCACATTCGCGATGCCGACATTGAACGGTTGATGGCGGCGCTGAGCATTCCATTGAATTTCGAAATGGCCGCGACCGAGGAAATGCACGCCATCGCCCTGCGCCATGCACCCCATGCCGTATGCATCGTGCCGGAAAAGCGGGAAGAACGGACAACCGAAGGCGGGCTTGAGGTGGTGAAAGACGCCAAACGCCTGACCGCGTTCATCGCGCCCCTGCGCGATGCGGGATGCCGTGTGTCGCTGTTTGTGGCCGCCGACGCAGCCCAGATCGACGCCGCCGCAGAGGTGGGGGCCGAGGTGGTGGAATTGCACACCGGGGCCTATTGCGATTTTCACGAGGCGGGTCAGATCGGCGAACGCGACGCCGAACTTGAACGTTTGCGCGCCATGTCGACCCATGCGCATGGTTTGGGTCTTGAGGTGCATGCCGGGCACGGATTGACCTTTGACAGTGTTCCGCCGATTGCCGCCTTTCCCGAGGTGCGCGAATTGAACATCGGTCATTTCCTGATGGGCGAGGCGATATTCACCGGCCTGCCTGCCGCCATCGCGCAGATGCGCAGCGTCATGGACACCGCGCGCCGGTGATCGATGGGGTGTGGCGCGACGGGTGTCTTGAATGATCCTGGGGATCGGCACTGACCTGGCCAATATTGACCGGATCGCCGGCGTTCTGGAGCGCCACGGCGACCGGTTTCGCAATCGGGTCTTTACAGAAACCGAACAGCGCAAGGCAAAGCGCCGCCCCCACGAACCCGCCACCTATGCCAAACGCTGGGCGGCGAAAGAGGCCTGTTCAAAGGCGCTGGGCACAGGATTGCGCATGGGAATCGCATGGAAAGACATGGCGGTGTCGAACCTGGCCACGGGACAACCGGTGATGGCGGTGACCGGTTGGGCCGCAGAACGCCTGGCCGCAATGACCCCGCCGGGCCACAAGGCCGTGATCCATGTGACCCTGACCGATGACCACCCTTGGGCACAGGCCTTTGTGGTGATCGAGGCGGTGCCTGAATAACGCTTTGCGATCATATTGTTAGCGCAGCGGGGGGCCAGCCCCCCGCACCCCCCGGGATATTTAGGAAACAGAAATGAGGGCGCCGGGCGTTGGGATTGCAATCTTGACACCTCAGGCCCGGACGCCCATGAAGCGCGGGCAGGCAAATACAGGCGGACAGGCAATGGCAGACGCAAAAGATGGCATCATGGAAACCGTCAAGACGGTGGTTTATGCCCTGTTGATTGCGGGATTGTTCCGCACGTTGTTTTTTCAACCCTTCTGGATTCCGTCGGGCAGTATGAAAGACACCCTTTTGGTGGGTGATTTTTTGTTCGTGAATAAAATGGCCTATGGCTATTCGCGCTATTCCTGCCCGTTTGCGATTTGCCCGATTTCGGGGCGTATTTTCGGATCAGAGCCCGAGCGCGGTGATGTGGTGGTATTTCGCCATCCGGTGACGGGCAGCGATTTCATCAAGCGGTTGATCGGGATGCCCGGTGATACTGTGCAGGTTACGGACGGTGTGTTGTTTGTGAATGGCCGCGAGGCGGTGCAAGAGCCGGACGGCACGTTTGTCGAGACGTTCGAGCAGCAAGGCCCGGTTGGCAATTTGCCCCAGTGTGAAAATGCCGGGGTGGGGATTGGCGCGGACTGTATCAAGAGTAAATTCAAAGAGACCCTGCCCGATGGTCCGACCCATTCGATTTTGAACATCCGCGAATCGCGGCTGGACAATACCCCGGTTTATACGGTTCCGGCGGGCGAGTATTTCTTCATGGGCGACAATCGCGACAACTCGACCGATAGCCGGGTCAGCCAGAATGCCATGGGCGTGGGGTTTGTGCCCTATGCCAATTTGATCGGCCGGGCGGATCGGGTTATGTTTTCGTCGGCAGGCAAATCCATGTTATTCTTTTGGACCTGGCGCAGTGATCGGTTTTTCAAGGCGATTGAGTGAAGCTTTCAGCGGATATTACAGCGTTTTGCGCGCGGTTGGGGTACAGGTTTCAGACGCCTGAACATTTGTTGCATGCGGTGACCCATGCATCGATTTCATCGGCCACGCGGCCCGACAATCAGCGGTTGGAGTTTTTAGGTGACCGGGTTCTGGGCCTGGTCATGGCCGAGGCATTGTTGCGCGCCGACCCGGCCGCCGCCGAGGGACAATTGGCACCACGTTTCAATGCCCTGGTGCGCAAGGAAGCCTGCGCCGCTGTGGCGCGTGAGATCGATATCGGGGCGGTGCTGAAACTGGGCCGGTCCGAAATGATTTCGGGTGGGCGGCGCAAAGAAGCTTTGTTGGGCGATGCGATGGAGGCGGTGATTGCCGCAGTCTATCTGGACGGTGGGTTTGACGCGGCGCAGGATGTGATCTTGCGCCTGTGGGCCACCCGGATCGACACGGTCGAGACCGACGCGCGCGACCCAAAAACCAGCCTGCAAGAATGGGCGCAAGCGCGCAAATTATCCCCGCCCAAATACATCGAACTGCGCCGCGATGGCCCCGATCACGCGCCGGTTTTCACCATTGAGGCGCGCCTGGCCACGGGCGAGGCCGAAATTGCCCAAGCCACCAGCAAACGCGCCGCCGAACAGGCCGCGGCCAGTGCGCTTCTTTCCCGGATGGAACAGATATGACCGACACACGCGCAGGGTTTGTGGCCCTGATTGGCGAACCGAACGCAGGCAAATCCACGCTGTTGAACCGTATGGTGGGGGCGAAAATTTCAATCGTCACCCATAAGGTGCAAACCACCCGTGCGCGGATTCGCGGTGTGGCCATGGAGGGCGCGGCGCAGATTGTGTTTGTGGACACGCCGGGCCTGTTTCGCCCGCGCCGCCGGTTGGACCGCGCCATGGTCAAGGCCGCCTGGGGCGGGGCCGGGGATGCCGATATCGTGGTTCTGATGATCGAGGCGCACCGGGGTCTGACCGAAGGCGTTCAGGCGATTTTGGAAAACCTGGGCGAACATACCGCCGGGCGCAAGGTGGTTCTGGCGATCAACAAGATCGACCGTGTCGAGGCACCGGTTCTGTTGGCGCTGACCCAGAAAATGAACGATGCCTTTCCGTTTGCCGAAACCTTCATGATTTCGGCGGAAAAGGGGTTTGGCGTTGAGGATTTGCGCAAGTGGTTGGCGGGGGAATTGCCTGTTGGCCCGTGGTTGTACCCGGAAGATCAGATTGCCGATCTGCCGATGCGGATGATCGCCGCCGAGATGACCCGCGAAAAGCTGACCCTGCGGTTGCATCAGGAATTGCCCTATGAGCTGACGGTCGAGACCGAAAGCTGGGAAGAAAAGAAAGACGGATCGGCCCGGATCGAACAGTTGATTTATGTTCAGCGCGATGGGCACAAGGGCATCATTCTGGGCAAGAAGGGCGAAACGATCAAAGCTGTGTCACAGGCGGCACGGGCCGAGCTGGAGGCATTTCTGGGCCGCAAGGTGCATCTGTTCTTACAGGTCAAGGTTCGGCCCGGTTGGTTGGATGAGGCGGCGCGGTATTCCGAAATCGGGCTTGATTTCAAAGATGGCGATTGATGCCAGTCCGCCGGGGTGTTCTGTAGGGCATTGAGCGGCAGGAAAGGGCAACATGCGGCTGACGGCGCGGTTTTGGGTGGATGCATATCTGGCGCGGCTGCGGCTGGCTGATATTCCGGCCTTTGTGGTGGCCCATGGCGATGACACGGCGGGCGCGGTTTTGGTAAAGCTGAACACGTTGGATGGTCAGGCCCAGGCGTTTCAGCGCCAGTTCGATTTTATGACCGACACGCGCAGTTGGGTGGTGTTGGCCCAAGGAGATGAACGCGACGTGGACGCCAGTATCGCCAAACAGCGCAGCTTTGACGGCGATCTTTGGGTGATCGAGGTTGAGGACCGCGCCGGGCGGCATTTGTTGGATGAACCCGGCTTTTCCGAATGATTGATTGGCGCGATCAGGGGGTGCTGCTGAGCGTGCTGCGCCACGGCGAAACCTCTGCAATTATCAATGTGTTCACGCCCGCCCATGGCCGCCATGCCGGTGTGGTGCGCGGCGGGGCAGGGCGGAAGATGGCGCCGATCCTGCAACCCGGTGCGCAGCTTGACCTGACCTGGCGCGCCCGGCTTGAAGATCATCTGGGCGCGTTCACTGTGGAACCATTGGCCAGCCGTGCGGCGCTTATGGCTGATCGTCTGCCTTTGGCGGGGCTGAATGCAATCACCGGCCTGTTGGCGTTTTGCCTGCCTGAACGCGAGCCGGTGCCACAGCTTTACGCCCATTCCATCGCCTTGCTTGATGCGCTGGGCGATAACGATGATTGGCCGCTGGAGTATTTGCGCTGGGAACAGGCGCTGCTTGAACAAACCGGTTTTGCGCTGGATCTGACGTCTTGCGCGGTGACGGGGGGGTATGACGATCTGGCCTATGTGTCGCCACGTACCGGCCGCGCGGTCAGCCGTCAGGGGGCGGGCGAATGGGCCGATCGGTTGTTGCCATTGCCCCTGTGCATGTTGGGCCAGGGCACGGCATCGGCGGATGAGTTGCAACAGGGGCTGCGCACCACCGGGCATTTTTTGCACCACCACTTGGCGCCGTCCTTGGGCAATCGCCCGTTACCGGCGGCGCGGCAGCGGTTGATTGATCTGTTTGCCCGTCATTTCTGAGCGCGAAACACCATTTCGCGGTTTGACCCATCGCTGAGGATCACGACATTGCCTGTCGCCTCAACCCGGCTCATGGCGCGCAGGGCGTCGAAATATTGATCTTCCAACGCTTGATCAGGGCAAAACCGTTTTGTGGACAGGATATTTTCGATGTTTACCGCCGGGTGCGTTGCGGTTTGCGCGGCTGACCAGCGGTTGCAGGGCGCTTCGCCCAACACCTTGCCCGCGCCGGGAAAGGTTATGGTTGCGCGGGCGGCAAAGGGGCTGCCTGAGATGGATTCCAGGGCAAATTCCGTGGTGGGGTCAACGAACCCCGACACCGTTTCATCGCCCGCACATCCGGCAAGCGCCATCAAGATCAAAAGTTTTTTAATACCCCGACATGCCAAGCGCGGCCTTGAATGACAAGACCGCGCTTGGGGTTGTTTTGGAAATTCCTTAGCCCAGCAAACGGCGCGCGATCACCTGGGCCTGAATTTCTGCGGCGCCTTCAAAAATGTTCAGGATCCGCGCGTCACACAGAATCCGCGAAATGCTGTATTCCAAGGCAAATCCATTGCCGCCATGCACCTGCAGCCCGTTATCGGCACAGGCCCAAGCGATGCGCGCGCCGAGAAGTTTGGCCATGCCCGCCTCAAGATCACAGCGTTTGCCTTCGTCTTTTTGGTGGGCGCTGAAATAGGTCAGCTGCCGGGCGATCATGATTTCAACCGCCATCATCGCCAATTTCCCCGACACACGGGGAAATTCGATCAGGGATTTGCCGAACTGTTTGCGGTCTTGCGCGTATTTCATCGACACATCCAGCGCCGATTGGGCCACACCAATGGCGCGCGCGGCGGTTTGGATGCGGGCGGATTCAAAGGTTTCCATCAACTGTTTGAATCCCTTGCCGGTTTCGCCACCCAACAGGTTTTCACCCGAAACGGCAAAGCCATCAAAGGCCAGTTCATATTCCTTCATCCCGCGGTATCCCAACACCTCAATCTCGCCGCCGGTCATGCCGGGGGTGGGAAAGGGGGCGTCATCGGTGCCGGGGGTTTTTTCGGCCAGAAACATCGACAGACCTTTGTAATCGGTCGTGTCGGGGTCGGTGCGGGCCAGCAGGGTCATCACATTGGTGCGCGCGGCATGGGTGATCCAGGTCTTGTTGCCGGTCACTTTCCAATCGTCGCCATCTTTCACGGCGCGGGTGCGCAATGCGCCCAAATCCGATCCGGTGTTGGGTTCGGTAAACACCGCCGTGGGCAGGATTTCGGCACTGGCCAGACCGGGCAGCCATTTTTCCTTTTGCGCGTCGGTGCCGCCACACAGGATCAGTTCTGCGGCGATTTCGCTGCGCGTGCCCAAAGACCCGACGCCGATATACCCGCGCGACAATTCCTCGCTGACCACACACATGCTGGCCTTGGACAGGCCGAACCCGCCGTATTCTTCGGGGATGGTCAAGCCAAAAACCCCCATTTCGGCCATTTCGGTGATGATCTCCATTGGGATCAATTCATCGTTCAGGTGCCAGCCGTGGGCGTGGGGTTCAACCTTATCCACCGAAAAGCGGCGGAATTGTTCGCGGATCATCTCCAATTCGTCATCCAGGCCGGTTGCCCCAACGGTGATCTCGGCGCTGCGCTCCTGCATCAGGTCAACCAACCGGGTGCGGGCGGCTTGGGTGTTGCCGTGTTGGGTCAGGGTCATCACCGCCGGGATCATCAGCGCGCGCTGATCGTCCTGTGACAGGCCCACATCCTGAGGGCGCAGGATTTCGCCCTGTGACATGGGCAGGCCGCCGTAAAGCTGCCACAGGTATTCACCAAAGGCGATTTGATGCAGCAATTGTTCGACTTCGCCAAACTTGCCTTCGGCCTGCAACCGTTCGGCCCAACCCTGCATCTGGCGCAACGCCTCACCATAGGTGGCAAGCCAGGCCAGACCATGCGCCGCGACCTGATGCTCTTCGATCTTGGCGTTCGACACCCGGCCCGCAACGGTGACCATGGCGCGCAATGTGTCGGTTGCGCGACTGATCAGGGTATCGACCGCGCCTGTGGCCTGGCCGGTAAGGCCCAGAAGATCGGTCAGGATCGGGGTGGCGGTGGCTCTGCTCAGGTCTTGTCCATCAGCGGGCATGGGGAACTCCGGGTTTATTCTGCGGTTGCAGCATGACCTAGCGCGGCGATGGCGACTGCGCAACAAGATTTCTTTTCAGAGATGTATTTTGAACGAAAATGACGCAGGGTGGGGCGCATCCAATGACACGCCCCATTTTCATTTAGCCAATCGCGACAGCGCGCACGTCGTCATCGATGTGATCGGCATATTGGGCAAAGTTTTCCGAGAACATCTTGACCAATTTGGCGGCTTGCCGGTCATAGCTGTCGGGCTTGTCCCAGGTGCGGCGCGGATCAAGCAGGATGTCGGGCACACCGGCCACACTTGTCGGAACCTCAAAGCCGAAATTCTTGTCTTTGCGGAACGGGGCCTTTTCCAGGCTGCCATCCAGGGCGGCGGTCAACAAGGCGCGGGTTGCCTTGATCGGCATCCGCGACCCGGTGCCATAGGCGCCGCCGGTCCAACCGGTATTGACCAACCAACAGGTGGCGCCGTGTTTGGCGATCTTGCCTTTCAGCAACTCGCCATACACTTCGGGGCGGCGCGGCATGAACGGCGCGCCGAAACAGGTGCTGAATGTGGGCTCGGGTTCTGTCACACCGCGCTCTGTGCCGGCCACTTTTGAGGTGAAACCAGACAGAAAATGATACATCGCCTGCGCCGGGGTGAGGCGGGCAATCGGGGGCAACACGCCAAAGGCATCGCAGGTCAGCATGATGATGTTCTTGGGGTGCCCGCCCAAGGCGGTTTCCGATGCGTTAGAGATATAGTGCAGCGGATAGGCACAGCGCATGTTGGCGGTCAGGCTGTCGTCTTTGAAATCAAGCTCTTTGGTTTCGGGATCGTACACCATGTTTTCGATGACGGTTGCGAATTTTTCGGTTGTGGCGAAAATCTCGGGCTCGGCTTCGCGCGACAGATTGATGGTTTTGGCGTAGCATCCGCCTTCGAAATTGAACGTGCCGCGGTCGGACCAGCCGTGTTCATCATCACCGATCAGAATGCGCGCCGGATCCGCCGACAGGGTGGTTTTGCCGGTGCCCGACAGGCCAAAGAAAACAGCCGTATCCACCGGATTGCCCGGCGCATGGTTGGCGCTGCAATGCATCGGCATGATGCCTTTTTCAGGCAACAGGTAATTCAACAGGGTAAAGACCGATTTCTTGTTTTCACCCGCATACTCGGTGCCACCGATGATGATGATCTTGCGATCAAAGTTCAGCGCGATCACCGTGCCCGACCGGCAGCCGTGTTTTTCGGGATCAGCGGTGAAGCTGGGGCAGTTGATGACGGTGAAATCGGGGGCAAATTCATCCAGTTGATCACGCTCGGGGCGGCGCAGCAGGGTGCGAATGAACAGCGAATGCCAGGCCAGTTCGGTAATGACGCGCACATCCAGTTGATAGGCCGGATCGGCACCGCCAAACAGATCCTGAACGAAATAATCGCGCCCCTTCATATGCTCCAGCACGTCGTCATACAGGCGGTCAAACGCATCGGGGGCCATTTCTGCGTTATTGTCCCACCAGATGGTGTCTTCTGTGCTGGGGCTGCGCACCACATGTTTGTCGTTCGGGGACCGGCCGGTAAATTTGCCCGTGGTCACCAGAAATGCGCCGCCACGGCCCAGTTCACCTTCGTTGCGCTTAATGGCCTGGGTAATCAGATCAGGCTCGGACAAGTTGTAATAGACGTTGCCCAATCCATTTATGCCTTGCGTTTCAAGTGTTTTGGCTGGGTTCACCCGTCCTGTACTCATCTTTTTCGCTCCTGCTATGCCCGGATTGGGGCGGTCACGGCGCCCTGGCGACGCCGCGTGATTTGGTCAAAACACCTGAAATCAAACCATGCAACAGTTTAGCGCAACCAATTTCAGGTTTAGCGCAACCATGGGGTGAGGCCGGTTATCCACAGGGCGAGAGGCGGCAGAAATTCGCTAAAAGTGAGACAATTTAGTCATTGGTAAGGACTTTATGGCTGAATTGTGACGCCGATACTGGCCTGATTCGCAGTTAATTGTTGATTCCGTGGGACCGTGACGTGAATATACCTCAAAAGAAGAAAACAATAATCGAGCAGCACAAGGAAAACCTATGTCTAGGATTGCATTGGTGGACGACGACAGGAACATCCTGACGTCCGTGTCCATGACTCTTGAGGCCGAAGGTTTCGAAGTTGAAACCTATAACGATGGGCAGGCCGCGCTGGATGCTTTCAACAAGCGTCTGCCGGATATGGCGGTGTTCGATATCAAAATGCCCCGCATGGATGGCATGGATCTGTTGCAGCGGGTGCGCCAGAAATCGGCGATGCCGGTGATTTTTCTCACCTCCAAGGATGATGAGATCGACGAAGTGCTTGGCCTGCGGATGGGCGCCGACGACTATGTGAAAAAGCCGTTTTCCCAACGGCTTCTGGTAGAGCGGATTCGCGCGCTGTTGCGCCGCCAGGAGGTGATTTCAGGTGACGAAGTAACCGAGGCCGAGGCAAGCCAGGTCATGCAGCGCGGCGATTTGTCGATGGACCCGCTGCGCCATGCGGTGGTGTGGAAAGGGCGCGATGTTTCGCTGACCGTGACCGAATTCCTGCTGCTTCAGGCATTGGCACAACGGCCCGGTTTCGTAAAATCGCGCGATCAGTTGATGGATGTGGCCTATGACGATCAGGTGTATGTCGATGACCGCACAATCGACAGCCATATCAAGCGTTTGCGCAAGAAAATGCGCACAGCCGACAATGAGTTTTCGGCAATCGAGACGCTGTATGGCATCGGCTACCGCTATAACGAAGAGTAAACGATGACGATGGCGTCAGGGATTGAGGTGGGCAAAACACGCAACGCCAAAAAGCGCGGGGTGGTTCTGGGCGAAGACTGGACCAACCCGGGCACGGTTGTCGAGGCCGAGCTGCGCGAGCGGCGCCAAAAGCGCGGGCTGATTTCGATCAACCGGTCGCCGCTGGCCCGCAAGATCATCACGTTCAACCTGCTTGCCATTCTGGTGTTGGTGGCCGGGGTTCTGTATCTGAACCCGTTCCGGGACAGTCTTGTGGTGCAGCGCGAAGCGGCGTTGGTGACCGAGGCCGGATTGGTCGCACAGGTATTTGCCGCCAAGCTCGACACGCCCGACCCGGCCAATGCGGCGGCGGTGCTGGGTGATTTGCAGTTCTCAAGCAGCAATGAGATTTTCGTTTACGATCAGGGCGGCGATCTGGTGGCCTCAACCGTTGGTATGGTGCGCAATGCGCCCGAAAACGTGCCCGGGCTGAACCCCGAGGGTGGCAACACCATGATCACCAACTTTCTCAACACCCTGTGGGACGGCATGTCGGCGATTTTCGCCGCAGGAAAAACAGAAATCCCGCCAAAGGATTTTGAATCTCAGGCGCGCGCTTTGGTCGAGCGTACCCTTGCGGGCAGCACCCAGGTGAACACCGGCGTCGATGCCAATGGCGGCGCGGTGTTTGCTGTTTCCAGCCCCATTCGCCAAGGCGGTGCCGTGATCGGCGCCGTGGCCATCACCAGTGCGGCGGGCGAGATTGATCGCCTGGTGCGCGAAGAGCGTGAACAGGTTTTGCAGATGTTCGTGATCGCAATTCTGGTGTCGATTGGCCTGTCACTGGTTCTGGCGTCGACCATTGCCAACCCGTTGTCCGATCTGGCGGCGGCGGCGGAAATCGGGCGTGATCGCAATTCGAAAACCGTAAAGCCCAGCCGCGTGCGGATTCCCGACCTGACCGCGCGACCCGATGAGATTGGCCGATTGTCCGGCGCGCTGCGCGGCATGGTTGCCGCCCTGTATGATCGCATTGATGCAAACGAACAATTCGCCGCCGATGTCGCCCATGAAATCAAGAATCCGCTCGCCTCGCTGCGCTCTGCCGTGGGCAGCCTGCGGTTTGTGAAAAAGGATGAGCAGCGTGAGCGCCTGTTGGATGTGATCGACCACGACGTGCGGCGTCTGGACCGGCTGGTCAGTGATATTTCCAATGCCTCGCGCCTCGACAGTGAGTTGGTCAAAGAAGAGGAAGAGAGCTTTGATCTGCTCAACATGCTGGGCAATCTGACCGAATATCTGGGCGAAGATGCCAAAGGCAAAGGCGTTGAATTCATTTCCGATTTGCCGTCCGATCCGATCATCATCGACGGATTGGAAAGCCGTCTGGCGCAGGTGTTCGTCAACCTGATTTCCAACGCGGTGTCATTTTGCGAAGACGGCGATGCCATCCGCGTCTGGGCGCGCAAACGTGAAAACCGCGTTCTGGTGGTGGTCGAAGACACAGGGCCCGGCATCCCGGATTCCGCTTTGGCCAAGGTGTTCAACCGGTTCTATTCTGAACGTCCCGAGGGGCAGTTTGGCAACAACTCGGGCCTGGGTCTGGCCATTTCGAAACAGATCGTCGAGGCCCATGGCGGCGTGATCTGGGCCGAAAACATCCGCCCGACCGATGCCGATATCACGTCTGATCCGTTGGGCGCGCGGTTCGTGGTGGGCCTGCCGGTGTGACGCCCGCAGCGGCGCGCCCCCGCATCCTTCATGCCAGTGCGGTGGGGTTTGCGGGGCGTGGCGTTTTGATAACCGGAGACAGCGGCAGTGGAAAATCGGCACTGGCGTTGAACCTGATGGCCTTGGGGGCTGGTCTGATCGCCGATGATCAGACCGAGATTTTCGTGCAGAACGGGACGTTGATCGCCCGTGCGCCCGCCACATTGCCCGCAATGATCGAGGCGCGCGGTATTGGTTTGCTGCCCACTGTGCTGGTGTCGCCAATGCCGATCCTGTTGGTTGTTGATATGACCCTTGCACCGGCATCGCGGATGCCCCCATCGCGGTATATCACGCTGTGTGGGGTTGAATGCCCCGTATGGGCCGGTCAGGTCGGGCCCCATCTTGCGGCAAGCCTTTTCCAAACGCTGAAAACTGGTTATGTACCCCATCATGACTGATCCGAATTTTCCAATCCCCCCCGACAGCGCCGCCCGGCTGGTTCTGGTTACCGGGCCGGCCGGTGCGGGCCGGTCGACGGCGATCAATGTGCTTGAGGATATGGGGTTTGAGGCGATTGACAATCTGCCCTTGTCCCTGTTGCCGCGGCTGTTGGAGGGGGGCGCGCTGACCCGGCCCCTGGCCTTGGGGCTGGATGCGCGCAACCGTGATTTTTCAACCTTGGGTTTGATGGCTGTGATCAATCAGATACAAACCATCCCGGGCCTGCGCACCGATGTTCTGTATCTCGATGCCAGCGCCGAAGTGTTGCAGCGGCGCTATTCCGAAACCCGCCGCCGCCATCCCTTGGCCCCCGCCCAAACCCCCGAACAGGGCATCGCGCGCGAGGCGGATCTGTTGGCGCCGATCCGCGAGGCGGCGGATATCCTGATCGATACTTCGGAACTGACGCCCCATGATCTGCGCGCTGAACTGGCAGAATGGTTCGCCGCCAAAGGCAGCAGCAAATTGGCGGTTTCGGTGCAATCGTTCAGTTACAAACGCGGCCTGCCACAGGGCGTTGATATGGTGTTTGACGTGCGATTTTTGCAAAACCCGTATTGGAAGCCCGAGTTGCGGCCGTTGAACGGGACAAACCCCGATGTGGCCGCCTATGTGCAAAAGGATCAGCGGTATCAAGACGTGTTTGAACGCACGCGCGATCTGTTGCTGGCGCTTTTGCCGGCCTATGCGGATGAGGGTAAAACCCATCTTGCCATCGCGTTTGGCTGTACCGGCGGGCAGCATCGGTCGGTTGCCGTGGCGGAGCATATGACAAAAGCGCTTGCAGAAGCGGGATGGCAAGTGTCAACTCGCCACCGAGAGATGGAGCGGCGCACAGCCTTGCTGGGCACGGGGCAAGGGGCGTAACTTTGCCGATTTTGGCATGAGCGTGGATAGGGTGATGGGGCGTGATCGGGATTGTGATCGTGGCACATGGGGGATTGGCGGTAGAGTTCAAGGCCGCTGTGGAACATGTGGTCGGCAAACAGGCCGGTCTGATTGCCATTTCCATCGGCCCCAACGATGACCGTGCCGCCAAACAGGCCGAAATTTCTGCCGCTGCCAATCTTGTGGATGTGGGCGATGGTGTGGTGGTGGTGACAGATATGTTTGGTGGTTCGCCCTCAAACCTGTCATTGCAGGCCAGTGCGCCGCCTGATCGCAAGATTGCCTATGGTGTGAACCTGCCGATGTTGATCAAACTGGTGAAATCGCGCCAATTACCAATGCCCGATGCGGTGCGTATGGCCCTGGCCGCAGGGCGCAAATATATTGATGCCTTCGATGGCCCGAAGGAGGAGTCTGAATGACAGCCCCAATCACCCGCAAGCTGAAGATCGTCAACGAAAAGGGGCTGCATGCCCGCGCCTCGGCCCGTCTGGTTGAGGTGGTGGAACAGCACGATGCACGCGCTGCCGTCTCCAAGGACGGGCTGAGCGCCGCTGGCGACAGCATCATGGGGCTTTTGATGTTGGCAGCCTCAAAAGGAACCTTTATTGAGGTTCAGACCAGCGGACCAGAGGCAGAGGCCCTGGCCGACGCGATTGAAACACTGGTGGCTGACCGTTTTGGCGAGGATATGTAGCGCCAAAAGGCTAGCCCGGAAAGGCGAGGCGCGTGGTACATACGCCCACCGACACAGGCCCGCTAACCGGGCCGCACGGGGCCGATTCCCCAAAACCCGCCCCTGACGATCCTGGCATGGTTGACCCAACCCGCCCCCTGATGGGGCAGGGCGACGGCAGCAATCTGTCTGATCAACCCTATGATCGGCGGCGGTTGTCCTATGCCGGAACGTTCACCAATCCCTGGCAATCCTTTGCCATTCAAACAATGGAACTGCTGACGGGCAAAATCCGTCTGTTGCGCCTGATCCGCCGGTTTGAATCCATGGGCGTACCCCACGGTCAGGGGTTCTGGGCGCAGGCGTTGGGTGTCATGGGCATTTCCCTGACCACACCGGCCGAAGAAATCGCGCGCATTCCCGCCAGCGGTCCGTTGATCATCACTGCAAATCACCCCCATGGGTTGGTCGATGGCATGGTTCTGGCTGAATTGGTCGGGCACGTGCGCCGGGATTACAAGATCCTCACCCGATCCTTATTGACCGGGGTGGGGGAGATCGAACAATTCATGATCCCGGTTCCGTTCCCCCATGAACACGACGCGTTGCAACAAAACCTGTCGATGCGCAAACGGGCCATGGCCCATCTGGCACAGGGCGGTGTGATCATCCTGTTTCCGTCCGGCGTCGTGGCATCGTCACAAACCCTGACCGGCCCGGCCATCGAGGCAGAGTGGAACCCGTTCACCGCCAAGATGATCACCCGGTCCGGCGCGACAGTGGTTCCGATCTATTTTCCCGGTCAGAATTCACGCTGGTATCAAATGGCCAACCGAATTTCCGCAACACTGCGTCAAGGGCTGTTGTTGCACGAAGTGGTTCATGCCCTGAACACGCCGCAAAAGCCGCGTGTCGGTGATCCGATTTCGCCAGAAGAATGGCGCCAACAATCACACAGCGCCCGGGGTTTCATGGCCTGGCTGCGCGAACAAACGCTGTCTTTGGGCAAATAGCCCTGCGCCGGGGGCAATGCCCCCGCTACAGGTGCCGATACTGATTACCGGCGGCGGTCGCGCCGCGCGCTCATCGGTTGAAAGGCAACGCCGACATGGGCCTCGCAATAGGGTTTGCCGGTTTGTGTGGCCAGACCGCAGAACCAGAAATCATCGGTCGCCGGGTCGCCCACGGGCCATTTGCAGGTACGCTCGGTCAATTCCATCAGGCTGATTTTCTTGCTGGTCTTTTCCACTTCGCGCACACTGGCCAAGGCCTCGGGCGAAATTTCATTGGCGCTGGGTTGTGGCGGCAAGGGCTGACCGGCGGGAATGATGGTTTTGCGAAACGGCGTCACTGTTGCCACGGCGGTTGCGGGGGCCGGGGTTGGTTCGGGTGTCTCAACCTTTGGTTCGGGGGGCGGTGGCGGTGCGGCGGCGGCCGGTTCTTCTGCCGGTGTTTCGGGCTTTGGCGCTGGGGCGGGCGCGGCGGCTTCTGCCGGGGCCTCGGGTTTGGCGGCGGCGGGCGCTGCGGCACGGTTCGACAGGCCCAGGCGGTGCACCTTGCCGATCACGGCGTTGCGGGTCACACCGCCCAGTTCCTTGGCGATCTGGCTGGCGGATTGTCCTTCGCCCCACATCTTTTTCAGCGTCTCAACGCGCTCATCGGTCCATGACATGGGCGGCTCCTTAGCGGCAGGGGTGACGGGCGCCAATAGCGGCCCCATGGCCGCCGCGCCCAAAGATCGGGTTGTCCCTATTTTAATCACCCCAGCGCCGGATACAAGAGTTTGCGCGCCGCGTTCTTATTTCGGCAACACCGCCGCACGCCGCCGATCCCGTGCCGCCAGAACCACACCACCGCTGACAATGACCATCGCGCCAAGTGTCGATATGCCATCGGGCACCACATCAAACAGTGCAAAATCATACAGCGTGGCAAACAATAATGTGCCATAGCTGAAGGGCGCCACGAAACTTGCCTCGGCCCGGGCCATCGCATTGATAAAAAAGGTCTGGGCACAGGCCATCAACAGTCCGATCGCCACCAGGGCCGCCCATTGCGGCGCGGTTGGCGGCGCCCACACCCACACCACCGCCAACGAGGCAATGCAAAACCCGATGGCATTGTTGATCAGCAGGATCTGCAACGGCCTTTCGCGTCCGCTCAGCCGTTTGATCAGGATGATCTCAACCCCCATGATTGCCGCTGCGCCCAACGCCAACAGCGCGCCGGGCTGAATGACGCCCGATCCGGGGCGCAACAAAATCACCGCCCCGACCAAGGCAAGGGCCGCCGCCGACCATCGCACCGGCCCCACCCTTTCCCCCAGCAGAGGAATTGCCAGAACCATGGCGAACACCGGGTTCAAAAACGAAATTGCTGTCGCGTCGGACAGCGGAATAAACGCCACCGAGGCAAACATCAGTGTGACACCGCCCCAGCCAAACAATGACCTGACCGCATGAAGCGGCAGATTGGCCGTTCTGACAGGGGGGCGCAGCACCGCCGCCATGGTGCAGATTCCCAGAAACGCGAACATGAACCGACCATGGCTGATTTGCAGCGGGTGCAATGGCGCGCTCAGGCTTTCGGTGCCCAACGCTTTTGCCAATACCGTGGTCGCCGCGATAAACGCAGTGGCAAAAATCATCAAAGCCACAGCCATGGGCGGGTTGGGGGCGCGTGGTGTCATACCCCCGATTGCGCGCTGCACACCACAAGAGCAAGCGGATTTTGCCTTCACAAACCCGCAAATCACGCCTAAAAGCATCGCATGAGCATGGTTTTGTTGACCCTTCGACGCCGACGTTGATCCCGAATTTCGGGGGCGGCTGCGCCGTGCCCTCTGCTCTTCCTCCTCACAAATTGTTGACAGACCCGCGCCAAACGGCCACCAATCGGGCTTGTCGTGCGAAAGGACCGATCCGATGATCCCATCTATTCTGCCCACCTATTCCCGTGCACCGCTGTCGTTCGTCAAAGGCGAAGGCGCTTGGTTGCTTGAATCGGGGGGCGATCGATATCTGGATCTTGGCGCAGGAATCGCGGTGAATGCCCTTGGCCATGCCAATCCCGATCTGGTGGCGGCCCTGACCGAACAGGCGCAATCTCTGTGGCATGTCAGCAATCTGTATAACATTCCGGCACAACAAAAACTGGCCGATCTTCTGGTCGATCACACCTTTGCCGATACGGCGTTCTTTACCAATTCCGGCACCGAAGCCTGCGAATTGGCGGTGAAAATGGCCCGCAAATACTTCTACGACAAGGGTCAGCCAGAAAAGACCGACATCATCACCTTTTCCGGCGCGTTCCATGGCCGCTCGGCGGCAGGCATCGCCGCCGCCGGGTCGGAAAAAATGACCAAAGGCTTCGGCCCGCTGTTGCCCGGGTTCATCAACCTGCCTTTTGGCGATCACGAGGCGCTGAGCCTGGCAATCAACGATAAAACCGCCGCCATCCTGATCGAACCGATCCAGGGCGAAGGCGGTATTCGCACCGTGCCCGATCAATGCCTGAAGGGGTTGCGCGACAGGTGCAACTACCACGGTATCTTGCTGATTTTCGACGAGGTTCAGTGCGGCATGGGACGCACCGGCAAACTGTTCGCCCATGAATGGGCAGGCGTCACCCCCGATATCATGATGGTCGCCAAAGGCATCGGCGGCGGTTTTCCCCTTGGCGCGGTGCTTGCCACCGAAAACGCGGCCAGCGGCATGACCGCAGGCACCCATGGCTCAACCTACGGCGGCAATCCCCTGGCCTGTGCGGTCGGCGCGCGGGTGATGGAAATCATGACCGATGATGCCTTCCTGCCCGAGGTCACTCGCAAAGCCGGGCTGTTGCGCCAGGGGCTCGAATCCCTGGTCGCCGCCCATCCCGGTGTCTTCCAGGAGGTGCGCGGCGCCGGTCTGATGCTTGGCCTGAAATGCAACGCGCCCAACACCGATGTCGTCACCGCCGGATATGGCGAACACCTGCTCACGGTGCCGGCAGCCGATAACGTCGTGCGCCTGCTACCCCCTCTCACCCTCACCGATGAGGACATATCCGAGGCCCTGATCCGCCTCGATCGCGCCGCCGCCAAGGTGCAAGCACACACTGTATAATCCATTTTCGTTTTTCAAATATCCCGGGGGGTGCGGGGGGCTGGCCCCCCGCGTCGCGGGACGCAAAAAAGGCCCCATATGACCGATTTCCTCGACATCGACAAAACCGACCCCAAAGATTTGCGTAAAATCATCGATTCAGCGCACAGCATGAAAAAAGCCCGCACTGGCCAATTGCGCGGAACGCTGGACGCCGATCAACCTTTGGCCAATCACATGGTCGCGCTGATCTTTGAAAAGCCCAGCACCCGCACCCGGGTCAGTTTCGATGTCGGGGTGCGGCAGATGGGCGGGCAAACCCTGGTATTGTCGGGGGCCGATATGCAGTTGGGTCACGGTGAAACCATCGCCGATACGGCGCGGGTGCTGTCGCGCTATGTCGATCTGATCATGATCCGTACGTTTGAAGAACAGACCCTGCTGGACATGGCCGAATATGCGACGGTGCCGGTGATCAACGGGCTGACCAATGCCAGCCACCCGTGTCAGATCATGGCCGACATCATGACATTCGAAGAACACGCAGGCCCGATAAAGGGGCGCAAGGTGGTGTGGTCGGGCGATGGCAACAACGTTTTCACCAGCTTTGCCCATGCGGCGAAACAATTTGAATTTGACCTCACCTTCACCGGGCCGCCGCCGCTTGATCCGCACCCCTCGTTGCACGCGGGCATCACCATTGAGCGTGATCCGGCCAAAGCCGTGCAAGGCGCCGATCTGGTGGTGACCGACACATGGGTGTCAATGCATGATCCGCAATCGGCCCGCGAACGGCGCCACAACCAATTGCGCGGCTATCAAGTGAACGAGGCATTGATGGCCAAGGCCAAGCCCGATGCATTGTTCATGCACTGCCTGCCTGCCCACCGCGAGGATGAGGCGACAAGCGCCGTGATGGATGGCCCCAACTCCGTGATCTTTGACGAGGCGGAAAACCGGCTGCATGCCCAAAAGGCCGTGATGCGCTGGTGCCTGGGCGTCTGACCTGAAGGAGCGCTGGCGCGCACACCATTCTTTCGCGCCCTGCGGGCGGGCGCGCCACGGCGAGGTCAGTTCTTGTAGGGATCCAGCAGCGCGCGGGCCCGCGCCTCGGCGCGGCGGATACGCACGGCGGTCAGATACGCCTCTTCCAGGGTTTGTGATGAGGCGCCCAGCACATTGCCCACTTGGGTCACGATGTCATCATCGCCGCTTTTCTTGGCGGCTGACAGGGCTTCGCGGGCCAGTTCATCGGCAAGGTTTTCCAGAAGTTTCATTTTTGGTCCTGCTGTTATGGTTCAATGTCAGATGGTGTCAGGTGCCGCGCGGTTTGGCGCGCAAGGTGGGATCGGCCCCGGCCGGGTCTTCGGGCCAGGGGTGGCGCGGGTATCGCGCGCGCATGTCCTTGCGCACATCGGCGTAGGAACTTTGCCAAAAGCCGGGCAAATCCATCGTGGTTTGCACCGGGCGGCGCGCCGGTGAAAGCAGGGTCAGGCGCAGCGGCCGCCCGGCGACGGTGGGGTGGGTGGTGGTGCCAAACAACTCTTGCAGGCGCAATTCGATCTCGGGGTGATCGCCGCTGTAATCAATCGGGGCTTTGTTGCCCAAAGGCGTGGTGAAATGAGGCGGCGCGATCCGGTTCAGGGTTTCGGTTTGGGTCCAATCCAGCATCGCCGCCAAAGCCGGGTGCAGATCGAACGCCTTCCAATCGGCGGCGGTGGCCACACCCGTTAGATGCGGCAATAGCCATGTTTCAAGCGTGTTCAACAGCGCCGCATCGGCCATATCGGGCAGGTCGGCGCCGGTTTCACGGGCCAAAGCCACCCGCGCGCGCAAACGTTGCGCAGCGGGCGAGGGCGATAGGCCCAGGGCGCGCACCCCGTCCATCATCGCGGTTGCCAACGCATGTGCCGGGGCGTCATTCCAGTGGCGATCCTCCAGCACCAGTGCGCCAAAGCGCAGCTGTTGGCGCGCGGTAACGCGGCGGGCGCGTTTGTCCCAGGCACAGTGATCATGCCATGTCATGTCTGCGCCATGCACCTGTGCCAGATCGGCCTGGCTCAGTTCGATGGCCTGGCGAATTTTCGCCTCGCGCGGGTGGCCATCGGTATCGGTCACAACCAACAGGCGGGCATTGGCCAGCGGATCATCGGCGGCCAGATATGCCCCCTTGCCCCCCGACAGCACATAGCGCGGATCATCGCCCTTGCGGCGCAGCGCGACACGGTCGGGAAACGCCAGCGTGGCCTGTTGCGCCGGGCTCAGCGCGGTTTTTGGACCGGCCAGGGGGTTAAGCCGCTTTTGTTCGGCGCGCACCCGGTCCAGCGTGGCACGGTCGGGGGTATAGGGATGGCGATTGGCAAAGGCGCGGGGGTTTTGCAGGGCCGACAGGCGCAGGGCCAGATCGACAGGCGCGCCGCGCAATATATCACGTTCGGCCAACAGGGCCGCAAGGGGCGCGGCACTTGGCCCGCCGTGGCGCAGCATATGAGCCAACCGGGGGTGCAGCGGCATCGCCACCAAGTGCCGCCCGTGTTCGGTGATTTGATTGTTGCGCAGCGCGCCCAGGCTGGTCAGCAGCGCCTGCGCCTCGCCATAGGCGCCGGGAGGCGGCGGGGTGAGGAACGGCAGATCAGCGGGATCGGCCACGCCCCACAGGGCCAGCTCCAGCACCAGTGCCGCCAGATCCGCCGCCTCGATCTCGGCGGGGGGAAAGGCGGGCAGCGCGCCCTCTTCGGCCTTGGCCCACAGCCGATAACAGGTGCCGCTTGCCACGCGCCCGGCGCGGCCCCGGCGCTGTTCGGCCTCGGCCCGTGTTACCCGTTCGGTCACCAGGCGCGACATGCCTGAACCGGGGTCAAACCGGGCGCGGCGCGACCGCCCGCCGTCAATCACCACACGCACGTCTTGCAACGTCAGCGATGTTTCGGCAATCGCGGTGGACAGGACCAGTTTGCGCCCGGTTTGCGCCGGTTCAATCGCCGCGCGCTGGGCGGCAAAGGGCAGGGCGCCATAAAGCGGGCGAAGCGCCACATCGCCGGGCAGGCGCCCGTTCAACGCCTGTTCGACGCGGCGGATTTCGCCCTCGCCGGGCAAAAACGCCAATAGCCCGCCGGTGGTTTCGCCCACCGCCTGGGCAATCAGTTCGGCCATGGCGGTTTCAAACCGTGTGCCTTTGGGCAGGGGGCGGTCCAGCCAGCGGGTTTCAACCGGAAAGGCGCGCCCTTGCGATGTGATTAGGGGTGCGTTGCCCATCAGGGTGGCCACCGGATCGGCATCCAAAGTGGCCGACATGACCACCAGCATCAGATCGTCACGCAATGCAGCGCGTATTTCAAGACACAGCGCCAGGCCCAGATCGGCATTCAGGGAGCGTTCGTGAAATTCATCGAAAATGATCGCGGCGACGCCGGGCAATTCGGCGTTGGATTGGATCATCCGGGTCAGGATGCCTTCGGTCACCACCTCAATCCGGGTGGCGCGGCCTACTTTTGCCTCGCCGCGAATACGATACCCGACCGTTTCGCCCACCTTTTCGCCCAAAGTATCGGCCATGCGTTCGGCGGCGGCGCGGGCGGCGAGGCGGCGGGGTTCCAGCATGATGATGCGGCCCTTCAACAGCAAGCCTTGCAGCATCGCCAATGGCACCCGGGTGGTTTTGCCCGCCCCGGGGGGCGCTTGCAACACAGCGTGGTTATGGCTGCGCAGGGCATCCAACAGATCGGGCAGGGCATCATCAATGGGCAATCGCATGGGGGCGTTATTGCGCAACCGGGCCAGCGGGGCCAGAGGCCGCGCGCCAAATCCGGCTGGACATTTGCCCCCAACCCCGGCCACATCTGGGGCAAAAGGGGGCACCATGACCGATATCGAACCGCTGGCCCAGGCAATCGTCAGGGGCGAACGCCGCGCTTTGGCCCGTGCCATCACCTTGGTGGAAAGTCGGCGCGCCGATCACCGCACCGCCGCCACCGCATTGTTGGAACGGCTGGCCCCCACCGCACCCCACGCGTTGCGCATCGGCCTGTCGGGCACGCCGGGCGTGGGCAAATCCACCTTTATCGAAGCGTTCGGCATGATGCTGTGCGAAAAGGGCCTGCGCGTGGCGGTGTTGGCGGTTGACCCCAGTTCGGCGCGCTCGGGCGGTTCGATCCTGGGCGATAAAACCCGGATGGAGCAGCTTTCGCGTCACCCGAACGCCTTTATCCGCCCCAGCCCCAGCCAATCGGAATTGGGCGGCGTGGCCCGGCGCACCCGCGAGGCGGTATCGCTGTGCGAGGCGGCGGGATTTGATGTGGTGCTGATTGAAACGGTTGGTGTGGGGCAAAGCGAAACCATGGTCGCCGATATGGCCGATCTGTTTGTGTTGCTGTTGGCGCCCGCGGGGGGGGATGAGCTTCAGGGGGTGAAGCGCGGGATCATGGAAAGCGCCGATATCATCCTGATCAACAAGGCCGATGGTGAATTGCGCGCCACGGCCAAACGCACCTGTGCCGATTATGCCGGCGCGCTGCGATTGCTGCGCAAGCGGGTGCAAGATCCCGAAGGATATCCTTTGGCGATGATGGTTTCGGCCTATGAGGGCACCGGATTGCCCGAAGCCTGGGAAAAAATGCAAGCGCTGGCCAAGTGGCGGCGCGACACCGGCCATCATGACAAACAGCGACAGGCGCAAGCGTTGCATTGGTTTCACGAAGACGTGCGCCAGGGATTGCTGGCCCATTTGCGGGCCGATCCGGCGATGTCAAACGCCATGGCGCGGCTTGATCAACAGGTGGCCAGCGGCGCGCGCCCGCCCTCTGCCGCCGCGCAAGAGATTTTGGCAGGGTTGATTGCCACCAAATCGGGATGAAACCCTTGACGCCGTGCGCCTGCGGTCATATGAGCCTGAGACGGAATTCATGGTGCTGCGCCAGCGGCATCGGTAAGCAGTGTCAGTTTGGTGCGCCCCGGCGTGGCTCTGACGACAGAAATAGGATGACACCATGTCGCGCGTTTGCGAATTGACCGGAAAAGGCCCGATGACTGGCAACACTGTCAGCCACGCCAATAATAAACACCGTCGCCGGTTCCTGCCAAATTTGAATGAAACATCGCTGATGTCCGAAACTCTGGGCCGCACGTTCCAGTTGCGGATTTCCGCCGCTGCGCTGCGCACAGTGGATCACCGGGGCGGTTTGGATGCGTTCATGGCAAAAGCCAAGGATGCCGAACTTTCGACGGCGGCGTTGAAGATTAAAAAGCAGATCGCCAAGGCACAGGCCGAGGCCTGATTCTTTGCTATGATCGCGGAAATGGCCCTGCTGGAATGCGGGGCCTTTTGGCGTTTCAACTGTTTAGAAGTGTGCGGACAAAGGCAGGCACCGTTTCGGTGGCCTTGCCCTGCAGTATCCGATCGAATCGGCCCGATGTGGGGTCAAGGTTAATCTCAACCGACTCCACGCCGTGATCTTGCGCGATATCCACGAATCCGGCAGCGGGATAAACGGTGCCCGATGTGCCGATGGCCACAAACATGTCCGCCCCGGCAATCGCGCTGGTGATCGTTTCCATCTCATGGGGCATTTCGCCAAACCACACCACGTCGGGGCGCGTCGCGGCCACCTGACAGGCGGGGCAGGGGTCATCGGCCTGCATCACCAAGGGTGCGGGCCAGCGATGATCGCAGTGATGGCACAGCGCACCATCCAAACGGCCATGCATGTGAATCACGTTCTGCGCCCCGGCCCGTTCGTGCAAATCGTCAACGTTTTGGGTGACCAGCATCAATGCATCGCCCAACTGTTCGGTGGCTTTGGCCAGCGCAATATGGGCGGCGTTTGGGGCGGCGGCCCGGCAATTGGCCCGCCGCATATTGTAAAATTCGTGCACGCGCACCGGGTCACGCGCAAACCCTTCGGGCGTTGCCACCTCGTTCAGGTCATACTGGCTCCACAATCCGCCCACATCGCGAAACGTGCCCAGCCCGCTTTCGGCTGACAGGCCCGCGCCCGTCAGCACAACGATTCGCGGCAACACCTTAGCTGCAATAGGCCTTGGCGGTATTGCCGAACTGGCGATATTTTTTCCAGAATGTTTCGTGGTTGCTGTTGTCGGATTGGCGCACGACCTGTGATTGGTGCGGATCGCGGAAGAACTTGGCCGCCAAACGCTGATCCTGACGGCTGAGCGTCAGATCTGCGACACCCTGAATGCACCCACACAACGATCTGCTGGCCGCCCGACGGTCAGATTTCAGGCACGCCCGCTCGATCGCGCCCGCCTGTGCGGGAATCGCGGTCAGTGTGGTTGTTCCAGCGGCCAAAACCGCGATGATAAGCAATGTCTTCATTTTGTTTGCCTCATATTTACCGGACCCTGCTTTTACAGTGTCTCCCGGTCTGCTGCCCAATAAGCGGGATATTGGCAGGAACACGAGATTCGGGCAAATCACATTTTTTCGCCCTGGTCGGATTGTGGTATTTCGAACGGATCGCTCGGATATTCCACATGCGCCAGATACAACCCCTGAGGCGGCGAAACCGGGCCGCATGCGGCGCGATCTTTGGCAAATAGCGCGGCGCCCACCCGTTCAGCGGGCCATTTGCCCGCGCCGACCCGCTCCAACGTGCCAACAATGCTGCGCACTTGATTGTGCAGAAAACTGCGCGCGCGCAACGCAAACCTGAATTCCTGCCCCCCCGGATAGGGGTGTTCGGAAATATCCAGCTGATCCAATGTCTTGACCGGCGACAGGGCTTGGCACATCGTAGATCGGAAGGTGGTAAAATCGTGCTGACCCAGCAAATGCGCCGCCCCGGCGCGCATCGCGTCCAACGATAACGGATGGCGCACCTGCCACACCAATCCCGCATCGTGAACCACTGGCGCGCGTCGCGCCACAAGGCGAAACAGATATCGCCGTTCCTGCGCCGAAAACCGGGCGTGCCAGTCATCGGCGACCCGGGCCGCCGCGACAATTGCCACAGGGGCGGGTTTGAGATGATAATTCAATGCTTCGCTCAGGCGGAACGCTGACCAGTCGTGCCGTAAATCACAATGGGCCACCTGAGCTGTGGCATGCACCCCCGAATCGGTGCGCCCGGCGGCGGCAATGCCCGGTGCGTCAGGCTCAAGTTTGCGCAACGCGGCTTCGATCGCGCCCTGTACGCTTGGCTGGTCGGTCTGACGCTGCCATCCGGAAAACGGTGCGCCGTTATATTCTATCTTCAGGGCAAATCTGGGCATGGCGACGACGTAACGCCAAGCGGTGACAAAGGCAATTCCACCGGCCCCAAGCGCCAAACAAAGAATCAAGTCGCGCCAACGGCGCGCCCGTTAGGTCAGACCCGCCACTGGAACCTTGGCCAGGGCGGCCTTATGTTGCGAAGGGCAAGGAAAAAGGGGCGGCGCAGGTGATTATAGGCGATATCGCAGACGGGTTAAGCCGGGGCGCCAGTACGATCGGGCAAACCGTATCGGGTGCGTTGTTTGAACCGACGATTCGTCTGGGGGTGACCGGCCTGTCGCGGGCGGGCAAGACGGTGTTTATCACGTCGCTTGTGGCCAACCTGATGAACCGGGCGCGGATGCCGCAATTGGTGGCCGCCGCCGACGGGGCGATTCGCACCGCATATTTGCAACCCCAGCCCGATGACACCTTGCCACGTTTTGATTACGAATCGCATCTGGGCGCGCTGACCGGTCCAAACCCCCATTGGCCCGACAGCACCCGCGCGATTTCGGAACTGCGCCTGTCGTTGCGCGTGCAACCCACGGGGATGATTGCGGGTCTGCGCGGGCCGCGCACTGTTCATCTGGATATCGTCGATTATCCGGGCGAATGGCTGCTGGATCTGGCGTTGATGGAAAAATCCTATGGCCAGTGGTCTGCCGAAACCCTGGCCCGAATTGCGCCGCGCCCCCTTGCGGCGGAATACCTGGCGCTGGAATCTGCGACCGATCCGAATGCCCGGTTGGATGAACCCGTCGCGCGCAGGCTTGCCGCGCAATTCACCGCCTATCTGACCGCCGCGCGCGAGGCGGGGTTTTCCGACTGTACGCCGGGGCGGTTTCTGCTGCCCGGTGATCTGGCGGGTTCGCCCGTGTTAACCTTTGCGCCCCTGACCCAGCCCGACAGCCCGCCGCGCGGTGCCCTGTGGCGCGAGATGGAGCGCCGCTACGACGCCTATAAACGCGAGGTGGTAAAACCGTTTTTTCGCGATCATTTTTCGCGGATTGATCGACAGGTTGTGCTGGTCGATGCCCTTGGCGCGATCCATGCCGGGCCGCAGGCGGTGGAGGATATGCGTCTGGCGATGACCGATATCCTGTCGGCCTTTCGCCCCGGGCGCAACGCCTGGCTGACGCAGTTTTTGTTGGGCAAACGGGTTGAGAAAATCCTGTTTGCCGCCACCAAGGCCGATCATTTGCACCATCTGCAACACCCGCGTCTGACCGCAATCATGCAGGCCCTGGTGGGCGATGCCAAATCCCGCGCCGATTTTGCCGGGGCGCAAACCGCTGCCATGTCCATCGCCGCCCTGCGCGCCACCACCGAAGACACGGTGCCCCACAATGGCGGCACACTGAATGTGGTGCGCGGAGAGTTGTTGCACAGCGGCAAACGCGCGGCATTCTACCCCGGTGATTTGCCCGAAGACCCGATGCACCTGCTTGGCCCTGCGCGGGATGGGCACGAGCGGTGGTTGGATGGGGATTACTCGGTTATGTCCTTTGCGCCCCAACCTTTGACGTTGAAACCGGGCGAGGGGCCGCCGCATATCCGGCTGGACCGTGCCGCGCAATTTCTGATCGGAGATCGGTTGTGAGCATGGGATTTGGATATTTAAAGCAAGAAAAAACAGGGGTTCGGGTATGAGCGGTTCAGTCAGGGGCCCCGTGTTGATCGAGGAAGAAGAAGACGGCGCGCCGCGCCCCACACCCGGTGATGTGCCACCGGTGCCCGATCTCGTGGTTGAACCGCCCACGGGCCAGGCGATGCGCACCATGGCGGTGCTGGCCGCGCGCCGTTCGTCGCCATTGGCGCGCTGGTTTTGGCGCCTGCTTGGGGCGATTGTTGTGTTCTTTCTGTCTTTGGCTGCCTGGAATGCGGTCACGGCGTTGATCGCGGCGCAGCCTGTTTTGGGCTACGCGGCGGCGGGGCTGGTTGGCGCGTTTATCCTGGTTTTGCTGGCGATTGCGATCAAGGAATGGTCGGCCCTGGCGCGGTTGCAAAAGCTGGACGGGGTACACAAGGCCGCCGAAACCGCCCGCGCCAATGGCGATTTGGCCGGGGCGCGCAAGGTGGTGGACCGGCTGTTGCTGCTTTATGGCGACCGGCCCGAATTGGAATGGGGCCGCACCCGGTTGGCCGAGCGGCGCGGCGATAGTTTTGATGCCGACGGTTTGTTCGATCTGGTTGAGGCTGAATTGCTCGCCCCGCTGGACGCTGCCGCAAAGCTTGAGGTCGAGGCGGCGGCGCGGCAAGTGGCGGCAGTTACCGCGTTGGTGCCTTTGGCGCTGGCCGATGTTGTGGCGGCCCTGACCAGCAATCTGCGGATGATCCGCCGCATCGCCGAGGTGTACGGCGGGCGCGGCGGCACCATGGGCAGTTGGCGGCTGACCCGCACTGTGCTGACCCATCTGGTGGCAACCGGGGCCGTGGCGGTGGGCGATGATCTGATCGGATCGGTTGCGGGGGGCGGATTATTGTCAAAAGTGTCGCGCCGGTTTGGCGAGGGTATCGTGAATGGCGCGCTGACCGCCCGCGTTGGCGTGGCCGCGATTGAGGTGTGCCGCCCGCTGCCGTTTCACCGCGAACGCCGCCCGTCGGTGTCGCGCCTGGTCAGCCGGGCCTTGACCGGACTGTTTCCGGGGCAAAAAGACTGAAATCGCGCTCTGGACGGGGGCGGCGCACGGGCCTATAACCGCGCCAACATGACCGCTATGATATATCTTTACCGGCGAATTACCCGCCCGGCGCCTTGATGGTTCAGGGTCGCCGGGTCAAGGCGCCTGACGGCTGGTCGCGCCGCCCTTTTTCCCTTTTCCCTTAGAACTGATGGGTTTTTTCCATGTGCGCTGACACGCCTGAAACCGACTATAAACAAACCCTGCGCCTGCCGCAGACTGATTTTCCCATGCGCGCGGGCTTGCCCAAGCGCGAGCCTGAGTGGCTGGCGCGGTGGGAAAAAATCGGCATCTATGACCGGTTGCGCGCCAAACAGGGGCGCACGCCGTTCACGCTTCATGATGGGCCGCCCTATGCCAATGGCAATCTGCACATCGGTCACGCGCTGAACAAGATTCTGAAAGATATGGTGGTGCGCAGCCAACAGATGATGGGCCGCGATGCGCGCTATATCCCCGGTTGGGATTGCCACGGTCTGCCGATTGAATGGAAGATCGAAGAGAAATACCGCGCCAAAGGGCGCGACAAAGACGCCGTGCCAGTGGTCGAGTTTCGCCAGGAATGCCGCGATTTTGCCGCCGGGTGGGTGGATGTGCAGCGCGATGAGTTCAAGCGTCTGGGCGTCACCGGCAATTGGGCCGATCCCTATCTGACGATGAATTTCCACGCCGAACGGGTGATTGCCGAGGAATTTCAGAAATTCCTGATGAACGGCACCCTGTATCGCGGATCAAAACCAGTGATGTGGTCACCGGTGGAAAAGACCGCCTTGGCCGAGGCCGAGGTGGAATACCACGACCGTCAGGCCGATGCGATCTGGGTGCGGTTCCCGGTTGTATCCGGTGGCAACACTGTGATGGTGCGCGGCGAAGACGATGATTTCGCCGGGGCCGACAGCGCGCTTTTGGCCGATCAACTGCACGATGCGGCGGTGGTGATCTGGACAACCACGCCTTGGACGATCCCGCAAAACCGCGCGATCTGTTTTGGTGCGGGCATCACTTATGGTCTGTACGAGGTGACAGGCCGCCCCGAAGAATGTTGGGCGCAGATCGGTGAGAAACTGATCCTGGCCGATGCTTTGGCGGAGGAAACCCTTGCCGCGGGGCGGTTGGATATGTCGATGGTGCGCCGGTTGCGCGATGTCACGTCGCAGGAATTGGCCGGGCTGACATGCGCCCACCCCCTGCGCGGGGTTGAGGGGGCGCATGGCGAATGGGATTACGACGTGCCGCTGTTTGCCGCCGATCATGTGACCGATGGTGCAGGCACGGGGTTTGTACATACCGCGCCCAGCCATGGCGATGATGACTATGTTGTCGGCGTGAAACATGGTCTGGCGATGACCTATAACATCTTGGATGATTCCAGCTTTCGCGAGGATTTGCCGTTTTTCGGCGGTCAGGCGGTGTTGAAACCCAATGGCAAACCGGGTGGCGCGAACAAGGCGGTGATCGAAAAGCTGAAAGAACCCGGCGCGCTGTTGGCGATGAAGCGGATCACGCTGTCTGATGCCCATTCCTGGCGCTCAAAGGCACCGGTGATCCGGTTGAACCGGCCGCAATGGTTTGCCGCCATCGACAGGCCCGTGGGCGATGGCCAGGATCAATATGGCGAAACCATCCGCCAGCGGGCGCTGACCAGCATTGACCAACTGGTCACCTGGACGCCGCAAACCGGGCGCAACCGTTTGTATTCGATGATCGAGGCGCGGCCCGATTGGGTGTTGTCGCGCCAACGCGCCTGGGGCGTGCCGATGACCTGTTTCGTCAAACGCGGCGCGGGGTTGGACGATTCCGATTATCTGCTGCGAAATGAAGCGGTGAATCAGCGGATTGTTGACGCTTTCGAACAAGAGGGCGCAGATGCCTGGTATGTTGAGGGGGCCAAACAGCGATTCCTGGATGGGATCGTAAACCCCGACGATTACGATCAGGTGTTTGATATTCTGGATGTCTGGTTTGATTCCGGGTCTACCCATGCGTTTGTTTTGCGGGATCGTGCGGATGGGTCTGACGATGGCTTGGCCGATCTGTATCTTGAGGGCACGGATCAGCACCGCGGTTGGTTTCATTCGTCGATGTTGCAGGCCTGTGGTACCATCGGGCGCGCGCCTTACCGTGGCGTGTTGACCCATGGGTTTACCTTGGATGCCAAGGGCAACAAGATGAGCAAATCTGTCGGCAACACCGTCGCGCCCGAAAAGGTGGTGCAACAATACGGGGCCGATATTTTGCGCCTTTGGGTGGCGCAAAGCGATTACACCGGTGATTTGCGGATCGGCGATGAAATCCTGAAAGGCACGTCTGACAGTTACCGCCGTTTGCGCAACACGATGCGGTTCTTGCTGGGCAATCTCAACGGGTTCACGGATGCGGAACGTGTCGCGCCTGCCGATATGCCGGAACTGGAACGCTGGGTTTTGCACCGTCTGGCCGTGCTGGATAAGGTCGTGCGCGACGGATACGCCAAATATGATTTCCAAGGCGTGTTTCAGGCGATTTTCACCTTTGCCACGGTCGATCTGTCGGCGGTGTATTTCGACATTCGCAAGGATGTGTTGTATTGCGATGGCCCGTCAAACCGGCGCAATGCGGCGCGCACCGTGCTGGATCTGCTGTTTCACCGCCTGACCACATGGTTGGCGCCGGTTCTGGTGTTCACCATGGAGGATGTGTGGCTAGAGCGTTTCCCGGGCGAAGACTCCTCGGTTCATCTGGTCGATATTCCCGAAACGCCCGACACTTGGCGCGATGACGCTTTGGCCGCGAAATGGGCCGTGATCCGCAAGGTGCGGCGCGTGGTTTTGGGCGCGCTTGAGGTTGAGCGGCGGGAAAAAACCATCGGGGCCTCGCTTGAGGCGGCACCGGTGGTGTTTGTCGATCAGGCCACCGCCGATATTCTGGCGACAGTGCCGTTTGATGATATCTGCATCACTTCGGGGCTGACCGTCACGGTGGGGGATGGCGGCGGATTCACCTTGGATGATGTGCCGGGCGTTTCGGTGCAATTCCATCGTGCGAGTGGCGAAAAATGCCAGCGCTGTTGGAAAATCCTGCCCGATGTCGGCACCCATGATCACCCCGGCACCTGCGCGCGCTGTGATGCCGCGCTTTCGGCGGGGTGAGCGAAACCGCCCTTACCATATCATCACCCCTGGGCCGCCTGACGTTGGTGGCCCAGGGCGAGCGGTTGATCGCCCTGCGCTGGGGCGGGCGCGGCAATGATCGTACACCGCTGTTGACCCGCGCGGCAGACCAACTGGCGGCATATTTTGCTGGCGCGTTGACCCAATTCGACCTGCCTTTGCAACTGGCCAGTGGCGTTTTGCAATCCCAGGTTCAGCGCGCGATCCAGGCGATTCCTTATGGTGAAACCCGCACCTATGGCGATCTTGCGCAGGCGCTGAATACTCCGGCGCAGGCGATTGGTCAGGCCTGTGGTGCAAACGCGCTGACCATCATCATTCCATGTCACCGGGTATTGGGCGCAACGGGTTTGGGCGGTTATTCCGGGGCAGGTGGGATTGAAACAAAGGTCGCCTTGCTGCGGTTGGAAGGCGCGGCGGGGCTGTTGATTTAAGCTTTGGGTGTCAGGATCTGTTTTGCGCCGGAATAAGCTGTTGAATGATGCCCGCAGAAATCAAATAAATCGAACTCAGCGCCAGCGCCCAAAGCATCCAGGCCGGTTCCGTAAACCCAACCCAGGCGGCATGTCCGGCCAAGGCGGTCCATAAAATTGCGATAGGCAAGGTCACGTTTCGCCAGCGTTCGGTGCGCACCGGGTGCACAAATTTCAATGGCAAGAACATCGCCACCGAAAGGGCAACGACCACGGCCAGGATCACCCAGAAATTAGGCGACAGGGCAAACATCACGATCACCACCATGTTCCAGCAACCGGGAAAGCCCTGAAATGAATTGTCTTTTGTTTTCATGCGGGTATCGGAAAAGTAAACCACGCTGGTAAAGGTGATGACAATGATCGCGAACCACCCTGTCCAACCGGGTAAAAGCCCGGACTTGAACAACGCATAGGCCGGGATGAACACATAGGTCAGATAATCGATGATCAGATCCATCAATGCCCCGTCATATTGCGGGGCATAGGTTTTTACATCGTATTTGCGCGCCAGGGGGCCGTCGATTCCATCGACAAAAAATGCCACGATCAACCAGAAAAACATCATATCCCAATCTTGATCGACAGCCGCCAGCATCGCCAACATTGCCAATACGGCTCCGGTGGCGGTCAGCAGGTGTACAAGAAGAGCGCGGTTTTTGGTTGTCATGGGTCTTTCATGCCGCAAACGGCGGGCGGGCGCAAATAGGAACCTTGCTAACCCGCCTTTGGGTGACAGGCGTTGTAGACATCCATCAGACGCGCAGTATCCACAGCCGTATACGCCTGAGTGGTCGACAGGGATGCGTGGCCCAGCAATTCCTGAATCGCGCGCAAATCACCCCCCGCATTCAACAGATGGGTGGCAAAGCTGTGGCGCATGGCGTGGGGGGTGGCGGTGGCGGGCAGGCCCAGTTGCATCCGCGATTTTGCCACCACCTTTTGAATCGTGCCCGGCGTCAGCGCGCCGCCGCGAACGCCGCGAAACAGCGGCGCGCGCGGTTCCATCGGGTGCGGGCACAGCGCCACATAGGCGCTAACGGCCCGGCGTGCCGTTGGCAATACCGGCACCATGCGTTCCTTGCCGCCCTTGCCCCTGATCCTCAGGGATTCGGGGAGGGGGTGATTGGCCCCGGTCAGGCCCAGTGCTTCGGAGATGCGCAATCCACAGCCATAAAGCAGGGTCACGACCGCCACATCGCGCGCCGCCACCCAGCCATCCATGGCCTGTAATTCAACCGTATCAATCAAGGCGCGCGCGCTGTCTTCGGTCAGGGGGCGGGGCAGTTTCTTTTGGAATTTCGGCGACCGGGTGGAAAGAATCGCGGTGGGGTCGAACCCCTCGCGTTCGGCCAGCCAGCGGGTAAAGGATTTGACCGCCGACAGGCTGCGCGCCAATGATCGCGGCGCGACGCCGCGCGCCCGTTCATGGGACATCCAGGCGCGCATGTCGGAAATGCCGACCGCCGCAATTGCGGCAAACCCGCAGCTTTGCCCAAGATGCATTTGCAGAAACGACAGCCAGCCCAACACGTCGGTGCGATAGGCGGTCAGCGTGTTATCCGCAGCCCCGCCCATGGCCCCCATGCCATCCAGCCAGGTTTGCAACGCGTCACGGGCGGCGGGGGAAATCATGCGCCTAGGCCAGCCAGCGGCGCATGGAGCGTTCAAACACCCCGGCAAAGAACCCCAACAGATCGGTGCCGTGGGTGGGTGCAAACAGATGCGGATCTTCGCTGCCCAGAACCAACAGGCCGGGCAGGCGGCCTTCGCCAAAGTCAAGTTTCAGGCACGCCTCGGATCGCAGATCGGCCGCAATCGCGCCGTACACCCGCGGCGCGCCGCCCTGACATCCGCGCAGGGTAACGCGGCGTTCGGGAATGTTGCGCCCGTTGGTCAGATAATCGGCGATAAACCCCGGTTGCGCCAGACTCAGCACATCGGACAGGCGGCGCAGGTCGGCATCATCGCCGCCCTCATCGGTTTCCAGAACCAGACGCAGCGCATCGACGCGCAGGATTTCCGCCACATCGGTGCCAAGATCGCGCAGGAAGGTTTCAAAATCGGTAGGGGCCAGCATCCGCAGCACGGCACGGTGAATCTGGTTGGTGCCGGCCAGATTTTCATAGGCGGCGGCAATGACGCTGCGATGCGTATCCTCTAGCCGGTCAAGACGTGCCTCAAGCCGTTTCATGGCGATGCCGCGCAGATCAACGATGTTTTCGCCCATCGTCTGATCATTGCCCGCCACAAGGGCGCGCATCAGATCGAGATCTTCCAGAATAACGTCGGGGTGTGAGATGATCTTGTTGCGCAAATCATCCGCTATCACGGCGCTTTCGCCCATACCGGCCTCATGTGTGTTGTTCGATTTGTGCTAGTCTATACCGAACATTTTGATCTGGGCAGAGGGTATTTGTTGGAAATTGTAAATCCGGCGGAATGGCGCGACAGATTTGCATCGCCCACCACGGGATTTTGCGCCACAACCATGCAACCCAGGGCTGTGGCGCTTTGTATTCAGACGATCTTTTGACCGGTCTTTTCCCAATCGGCCATGAACTGCTCCAACCCTTTGTCAGTCAGGATATGTTTCGCCATGCCCTTGATCACACCCGGGGGTGCGGTGGCCACATCGGCGCCGATCAATGCGGCGTCTTTCATGTGGTTGGCGGTGCGGATCGATGCGACCAGAATTTGGGTTTCAAATCCATAGTTGTCATAAATCGTGCGGATATCGCTGATCAACTCCATACCATCGACGTTCAGATCATCCAGACGCCCGACGAAAGGCGAAATGAACGTGGCGCCCGCCTTGGCGGCCAACAGGGCCTGATTGGCGGAAAAGCACAGGGTCACGTTGACCATGGTGCCGTTGCTGGTCAGCTCTTTACAGGCTTTCAGCCCGTCCCATGTCAGCGGCAGTTTGATGGTGATGTTATCGGCGATCTTGGCCAGTTCTGCGGCCTCGGACATCATGCCGTCATAATCCAGTGCGACACATTCGGCGCTGACCGGACCGGACACCATATCACAGATTTCCTTGGTCACTTCCTTGATGTCGCGGCCTGATTTCAGGATCAAGGAGGGGTTGGTCGTCACCCCATCGACCATGCCCAGGTCGTTCAATTCGCGGATCGCGTCCACATCGGCGGTATCGACAAAGAATTTCATCTTAGAGTCCCCTAAGCTGCTGTGTTGAATTCGGCCCCCTAATAGCGCAACAAGGGCCAAGTCTAAAGCCAAATGCGACCGCTAACAGGAGCATGCAATGGAATTTTCGATCTGGTTGGCGTTTTGCGCGCATTTGTTCGGGCCGATGGGAATTTCACAGGGCCCCATGCGCCGCTATTTTGCATGAGCGGGTTCTACGACCAGGGCGCATTGATCGCCGTTTTGACCACGCAACCGTTGGATCGCACGCTGGATTACCGCGCCCCCGAGGGCGGGTGTATGGAGGGCGCGTTTGTCGAAGTGCCACTTGGCCCGCGCAAGGTGATCGGCGTGGTCTGGGGGCCGGGCGAGGGGGGGTATGACCTGTCCAAGGTGCGCTCGGTGATCCGGGTGTTGGACGTGGCCCCGATGCGCGATGAGATGCAGCAATTTCTGCGCCGCGCTGCCGATTATACGCTCACACCGCTGCCCGCGATGCTGCGCCTGGCCACACGATCGCCGGGGTTGGGCGATCCGCCGGGGATGCGGATTGTGTATCGTCTGGGCGATTCCGTGCCCGACCGGATGACTCCGGCGCGCGAAAAGGTGTTGGGCGTGTTGCGCGAATACGGCGGGCTGGCGTTCACCCTGAAAGAACTGGCCGAAAGCGCGGGTGTCACATCATCAGTCGTCAAAGGGCTGGTAAAACAAGGCGCGGTGATCGAACAGGCCTCGCCGCGCGATCTGCCCTATCCCCGGCTTGATCCTGATTTGCCGGGGCATGACCTGACCCCGGATCAGGCGGCGGGGGCCGAAACCCTGCGCGCGGCGGTAAACACGGCCCGTTATGGCACCACCATGCTGCGCGGCGTCACCGGATCGGGCAAGACCGAGGTGTATCTTGAGGCCGTCGCCGCCTGTCTGGCCAAGGGGCGACAGGCGTTGGTGATGTTGCCAGAAATCGCGCTGACGGCCGAATTTCTGACCCGTGTGCAGGCGCGGTTCGGGGCCTTGCCCGCCGAATGGCACAGCGGTGTCACCATGACCGAACGGCGCCGCTGTTGGCGGATGGTGGGCGAGGGCGGCGCGCAATTGGTGGTGGGCGCACGCTCGGCGTTGTTTTTACCGTTTCGCGATCTGGGGTTGATCGTGGTCGATGAGGAACATGATCAATCCTATAAACAGGAAGATGGCGTGCTCTATAACGCCCGCGACATGGCGGTTTTGCGCGCCTCTTTGTGCAGTGCCCATGTGGTATTGGCCAGCGCCACGCCCAGCCTTGAAACCTGGGCCAATGTGCAGGCGGGCAAATATCACCGGTTGGACCTGAGCGCGCGGTTTGGCGTGGCGGTCATGCCCGACATGCGCGCCATCGACATGCGGGCCGAGGATTTGCCCGGCAGCAAATGGATATCACCCACCCTGCGCCGGGCCGTGGCCGCGCGCATTGAAAAGGGTGAACAGGCGCTGTTGTTCATCAACCGGCGCGGCTATGCGCCGATCACCCTGTGCCGGGCCTGTGGGTTTCAGATTGGCTGTGATCATTGCGATGCGCGGATGGTGGAACACCGGTTTCAAAAACGGCTGGTGTGCCATCAATGCGGCGAAACAAAACCGATGCCCGAAAAATGCCCCCATTGCGAGGCCGTGGATAAATTATCGCCCGTTGGCCCCGGCGTCGAACGTCTGGCCGAAGAGGCGGCAGAGCTGTTCCCCGAGGCGCGGATCGCCGTGCTGTCGTCTGACCTCTACGGCAGTGCCCGCGCGCTAAAGGCCCATATCGAAAGCATCGCGGCAGGCGAGGCCGATCTGATTATCGGCACGCAGTTGGTGGCCAAGGGGCATAACTTTCCCCTGCTCACCCTGGTGGGGGTGATTGATGCCGATTTGGGCCTGCAAGGCAGTGATCTGCGCGCGGCCGAGCGCACGTTTCAATTGATGCGCCAGGTGGCCGGGCGCGCCGGGCGGGCCGATAAACCGGGCAGTGCGATGTTGCAAACGTTTCAACCCGAACACCCGGTGATCCGCGCGATTCTGGCAGGCGATGAAGAACGGTTCTGGGCCGCCGAGGCGGGCGAACGGCAGGCGGCGGGTGTGCCGCCCTATGGCCGGATGGCGGGAATCATCCTGTCTTCGCCGAATGTGCAAGAGGTGTTCGATGTGGCCAGTGATATGGCGCGCCGCGATGGCCCCCTGCGTCAGATCAACGCCCAAATTTACGGCCCCGCCCCGGCCCCCATTGCGCGCATTCGCGGGCGGCACCGCGTGCGGATGTTGGTCAAGGCCGATAAGGCCGCACCGCTGCAGGGGGCTTTGGCGCAATGGGTGGCGCAATTCAAACTGCCCAATTCGGTGCGCCTTTCGATCGATATTGATCCGCAGAGTTTTTATTGACCTCAGAACCCCCTAGGTATCGTCAATCCGGGGCAAAAACCACGCCATCAACCCGGCCAATGGCAAGAGCGCGCAAATCTGGTACAGCGTTTCAACCCCATAAACATCGGCCAAAGATCCAAGCAGCGCCGCCGAAATCCCAGCAAGGCCGAAATTAAGCCCGTAAAACAGCCCGCCAATCAGCCCGATCCGGTTTGGCAATAGCTCCATCGCGTAAATCAGGATCGAGGCAAAGGCGCTGGCCATGATCAGGTTGATCATGATGGTCAGGGCGACGGTCCAGAACAGATCGGCATAGGGCAGGATCAGGGTCAGGGGCAAAGGCCCCAGAACCGAAATCCAAATGATGCGGTATCGCCCCACGCGATCCCCAACAATCCCCCCGATCAGAACGCCCACCGCCGCCGCCAAAAGAAACACGAACAGCATCATCTGCGAAAACGGGATCGAAACATCGAACCGCTCGATCAGATAGAATGTGTAAAACGACCGAAAACTTTCGCCATAGGTGTTTTTTGTGAACATCAGAAACGTCAGCACGGTCAATCCGATGGCAACGTTGCGGCGCGATGGCTGTGGTTTGTCGCTCTTGCTTTGGCGCGCGGCGCGCATGGTGGCAAAGGCTTCGCTGATCTCGGCCTGCTGTCGGCCGATCCAGATCAAAAGCATCATTGCGCTCAAAGCGGCAACCGCAAACCAGGCCAGGCTGGGCTGCCCCCAAGGCACGATGATAAGGGCGGCAAAAACCGGCCCCAAGGCCCCGCCGGTCTGCCCGCCGACCTGAAAAATACCTTGCGCCAACCCCTGCCGTCCGCCCGCCGCATAGCGCGCGGTGCGCGTCGCCTCGGGGTGGAAAATTGACGATCCGATGCCGATAAGCGCGACCGAGATCAAAATCACCGTATAGCTGGCGGCAAAGGCCAGGCTGATCAACCCGGCAAGGGTAAACATCATCCCGACCACCGGCGAATAGGGGGCCGGGCGTTTGTCGGTGACCATGCCAACCACCGGTTGCAACATCGCCCCGGCCAATTGAAAGGTCAGGGTGATCATTCCGATCTGGGTAAAATCCAGCGCATAGCTTTCTTTCAAAAGCGGATAAACCGCCGGGATCAAAGATTGCATCAGATCGTTCAGAAGATGCGCAATCCCAAGAACGGCCAGAACCGGCATATAAGTGCGAGGGATGATCGAAGATGTGGTCATGATTGTTTACTTTCTGGCCGTCGCGCAACAGCGCGGGAAAGCGGGGCAGGGATTGCGCGCAGGATGGGTTGAATGCCGGAGCTTTGCAAGTTCGAGTTGCCCACGACCCGTGCCCGTCGCCCCCATCATCGGCCAGACGCGCCAAACACAGAATCGTGTGGCGCGCCAGCGCCTCCTTTGGGTCAGACCTGTGTTGCGCAAACTGCGGCTCATGCCCTAGACTCGGGAAAAACATGGGGCGGAGGCGGGAATGCGTTGGATTATCCGGGGGCTGTTGGGCCTTGTCGTGCTGGGGGCTGTGGCCATCGTGGCGCTGCTGTTTCTGCCCGCCGACAAGATTGCCGATCTGGTGGAAAACCGTTTTCAACAGACCACAGGCCGCACCCTGACCGTTACCGGCGATGTGCGGCCGACAATTTGGCCAACCCTGGGGGTGACCACGGGCGCGGTCACCGTTGCCAATGCCGCCTGGTCCGACAACGGCCCGATGCTAAAGGCCGAAGGGCTGTCGGTTGCGGTTGATCTTGCACGGTTGCTCCGGGGCGATATCCGCATCACCGGCGTCAGCGCGATTGCGCCTGAAATCCTGCTTGAAATTGGGCCCGATGGCATGGGCAACTGGGAGATGGGCGAGGAAAAGCCAGCCAGCGGCGCGGCGACCTCCGGCGGTGGCCTGCCCACGCTGACCATCGACAAGGCCGAGATAAAGCGCGGCAGTTTGCGGTTCGTGAACCGGCAAACCGGCACCGATCAACGGCTGACGGCGCTGGATGCCACCCTGACGCTGCCATCGATGCAGGGCAAGGCAACCTTTGACCTCAGCGCGTTGATAAATGGCCAAGCGGCGCGATTGAATGGCAATATCGAAGGGTTGGCGGCGTTTCTGGAACGCGGCGCAGTGCCGACACAGGCCAACCTCAGCCTGGGCGGCGCAAAAATCGCGTTTGCGGGTCGCGCCGGGCTGACCCCTCTTGGTGCGGCAGGGCGGCTGAGTGGCGATCTGGGTAATCTGTCCGATATCATGGCCGCCCTTGGTCAAGGGCCTGTCAAACTGCCCCGGGGGTTGGGCCGTGACAAGGTGGCGATGGTGGGTGATATCACCTATACCGGCGACACGCTGAACCTGCGTGATGCCACGTTGACCCTTGATAAAAACACCGTCGCGGCAGCGGCCGATATCACACTTGATGGGCCACGCCCGCTGATCAATGCCAAACTTTCCACCGGCCCGCTGGACCTGTCGGGCCTGTCGAGCAGTGAATCGGGCACCGGCACTGCCCAAACCGGGTGGAGCCGCGCGCCGATTGACGTCAGCGGATTACAGGCGCTGGATGCAAAAATCGCCCTCACCGCCGCGTCAATCAAGATTGGCAAAACCGATCTGGGCCTGACCAGTCTTTACACCACGCTCGACCGGGGCCGCGCCGTGACCGAGATCAAACAGATCGAGGCATATGGCGGCAATATCGACGGCGCGGTGATCGTCAATTCGCGCGGCGGGCTCAGCACGCGGATCAACGTCAAAGGCTCGGCCTTGGCGATTTCCAAACTGTTCAATGAATTGCTGGGCTATGACCGGTTGGTGGCCACGGGCAATCTGGCGATCAACGTGTTGGGCGTGGGCAATGACATGCACACGCTGATGAATTCCCTTGAGGGCGAGGGCGGGTTTTCCACCGGGGCGGGCGAATTGCTGGGCCTTGATATCGTCGGGATGTTGCGCACGCTGAACCCGAATTTCATCGGTGAAGGCAGCAAAACCATTTTTGATAAAATCAGCGCCTCATTCACCGTCAATCAGGGGGTTTTGCGCAATGACGACCTGACGCTGTTGGCGCCTCTGATTGCCGCCACCGGCAGTGGCACGGTGGGGTTGGGGGCGCAAACCCTGAATTACCGGCTGGAACCGCGCCTGTTGAAAGACGGCAATGTGCGGGTGCCGATCCTGATCACCGGCACCTGGGCCGCGCCAAAGTTCAAACTGGACTTGGAAAGCCTGGCCAAGGACCGGTTGAAGGAAGAGGCGCGCGAGGTGGAAGACCGCGCCAAGGAAGAGTTGCGCAAGAAGCTGGAGCAAGAGTTGGGCACGCCCATCACCGATGGGCGCAGCGTCGAAGATGCGGTCAAGCGCAAGCTTGAGGACGAGTTGAAAGACGGTTTGTTGAACCTGCTGGGCGGGAATTAGCGGGTCGGCACCGGCATATCGCCGCGATAATCGTAAAACCCACGGTTTGTTTTGCGGCCCAGCCACCCGGCCTCGACATATTTGGTCAACAACGGGCAGGGGCGATATTTGGTATCGGCCAACCCATCATGCAGCACGTTCATGATCGCCAAACAGGTATCCAGCCCGATAAAATCGGCCAATTCCAACGGCCCCATCGGGTGATTGGTGCCCAGTTTCATCGCCTGATCAATGCTGTTCACGTTTCCCACCCCTTCATACAGGGTATAAACCGCCTCGTTGATCATCGGCATCAGGATACGGTTGACGATGAAGGCTGGAAAATCCTCGGCGGTGGCGGCGGTTTTGCCCAAACGATCAACCACGCCCAGACAGGCATCAAATGTTTCCTTGTCGGTGGCGATGCCACGAATCAGTTCGACCAACTGCATCACTGGCACCGGGTTCATGAAATGAAACCCCATGAATTTTTCCGGCCTGTCGGTGCGGCTGGCCAGACGTGTGATGCTGATGGATGACGTGTTCGAGGTCAGGATCGTGGTGGGTTTGAGATGCGGCACCAAGTCTTCGAAAATCGCGGTTTTCACGGTTTCGCGTTCGGTCGCCGCCTCGATCACCAGATCGGTATCGCCCAGATCCGACAGTTTCAGCGTGGACGAGATTCGCCCCATGGCGGTATCCTTGTCAGCCTTTGATATCTTTTCGCGGCTGACCTGACGTTCGAGATTTCCATCAATGATCGCGCGCGCCTTGTCTAGGCTGTCTTGGCTGATGTCGGTCATCACCACGTCATATCCGGCCAATGCACAGACATGGGCAATGCCGTTGCCCATTTGCCCCGCGCCCACAATTCCGATCCGGTGAATATCCATCTTGCGCCCTTTCAGTTTCGACAGAACATAGGCGGCACCGCGACACAGGCGCAAGCCGCAATAGGAACAGATGTAATTGTTCAAATGCCCGCTTTAGCCGAATCATCATAATTCATCGGCCATCCTGCCCTTGGGTGAGAGTAATTGAATGGGTGAGTCATGGCTTATGAAAATATGCCGGGGCCTGTGTTGGACTATGCGCCATGCAGGTACGGGCGATCAAAACTGATGTTCCGCGGGCCGGCGCAGCGGTTGAATGGTGATTTTATCGCGGTTCTGGGCGGGTCGGAAACCTATGGCCGGTATCTGACTGATCCCTATCCGGCGCTGTTACAGGATGAAACCGGCGTGAAAACCGTGAACCTGGGCTATGTGAATGCCGGGGTGGATGTGTTTTTGAACGATGAAACCATTCTTGAGGCATGCCGCCGGGCGCGGGCCGTGGTGTTGCAGGTAACAGGCGCACAAAACCTGTCAAACCGGTTTTATACGGTGCATCCGCGCCGCAACGACCGGTTTGTAAAGGCCAGCCCGATGATGAAGGCGGTGTTCCCCGAAGTGGATTTTACCGAATTCCATTTTACCGGTCACATGCTTGCCACACTGTCGCACACCTCCGCGGCGCGGTTCGCACTGATTCGCGATGAATTGCGCCGGGTCTGGGTGCAACGGATGAACCTGTTGATGGCGCAAATCGGTCGGCCCGTGGTGATATTATGGATGGCCGAACGCACGCCCGACGATCCGGCGGAAACGATCGCCGATGGCGGGCCGATGTTTGTCAATCGTACCATGTTGCGCAGTTTACGGGGGCGCGTAGCTGATATCGTTGAATATTGCTTTGCCGGGCCGGACGGTATCGGGTCACTGGATGGTAAGGTGTTTACCGAAACCGAATCCCAAGCCGCCGCGCTGATGCCCGGGCCCACGGCGCACGAGGCGGTCGCTGTCCGACTGTCTCGGGTGTTGCGCGAAAAAGATTAAGGCCAAGGGAGGCGCGGCGGAACTGCGCGTCACCGCGGCAACACGGCCACCCTATCGGCGCCGCATCTGTTTTTGGATCTGGCGTCTTTCCCATTTGTCATCAAACAGGTTGATCACTTCAAATACGCTTAGACCGTGACTTAACAGGCCAATGCCCCATCCAAAGGCCACCCAAAGCACCCAAAGATATCCGGGGCTCGTCAGCAGGTTTACGATTGTAAGTGCAATCATCACGACAAGATATTGCAACGCGTGCATATAAAATGACTTTAGGTCGCGAACATACTCCATCGCTTTTTGTTCGTTGGATGACAGCTCTGGAAGTGCTGAATGTGTATCAGTCGGCATGTTTTGCCCCTTTATCAGGTTTCCGAAATCGGTTTCCAGAACAGAGGCGATGCATTTCAACGTTTCCGGGCTGGCCTTTGCGCCCCGCTCAATCCGCTGCAACGTGCGTGTGCTGACCCCGGCCATATGTGCAAGCTGTTCTTGGGACAGACCCTTTTCCAAACGTAGTTTTCGAACGATCACTGTGTCTCACCTTCTGTTCCGAGGACCAAAATGAAATGCCAATCGGCAGAGCGCCACGACAGACCCGCGACAGTTTCACGACAGTGTCGCGGTATTGGGTGTTTTTTACAGCGCGATGCCCGCCTGTTGGCATCAGATCGCTACACTTTGACGCAAAAGGCCCCTCGAAAAATCGGGGGCCTTTATGTTCCACACATCAGACCGAAACATACATGTGACGGGCTAGGTTATGAGCTGTTATTACAGCTTGCCTTCCAATTCTGGCAAAGCTTCGAACAGATCGGCGACCAAGCCGTAATCGGCGACCTGAAAAATCGGCGCTTCCTCGTCTTTGTTGATCGCGACGATGATTTTGCTGTCTTTCATGCCGGCCAAATGCTGAATCGCGCCCGATATGCCCACGGCGATATACAGTTCGGGTGCCACCACTTTGCCGGTCTGGCCCACTTGCCAATCATTCGGCGCATAGCCCGAATCGACCGCCGCGCGTGACGCACCAACCGCCGCGCCCAATTTGTCGGCCAGTTTTTCAACCATGGCGAAATTCTCTTCGCTGCCCAGACCACGGCCACCTGACACGACAATCCCTGCCGAGGTCAGATCGGGGCGGTCGCTTTCGGCGACTTTGTCTTCCACCCATTCCGACAGGCCGGGGTTGTCGGCGGCATTGATGTTTTCCACGCTGGCACTGCCGCCCAGTTCAGCCGGGTCAAACGCCGCGGTGCGCAGGGTTATAACCTTGGTTGCGTCGGCGGATTTGACGGTTTGAACCGCGTTGCCGGCATAAATCGGGCGCTCAAAGGTGTCGCCATCCACAATGCCCGATGCATCGGAAATCACCATCACATCCAACAGGGCGGCAACCCGGGGCAGGATATTTTTGGCATCGGTCGTGGCGGGGGCCACAATATGTGAATAATCGCCCGCCAGCGAAACAATCAGGGCCGCCGTGGGTTCGGCCAGGCGGTGCCCATACACCGCGTCCTCGGCGCATAAAACCCGCGACACACCCTTGATGGTTGCCGCTTCGTCCGCCGCATCGGCGCAGGTGGCGCCACAGGCCAGAACCGTGATGTCGCCCAACGCCGCAGCGGCCACCACTGCCTTGCCGGTGGCATCCATGTTCAACGCGCCGTCGGTGATTTCAGCCAATAAAAGAACAGCCATTACAGGACTCCTGCTTCGTCTTTCAATTTCGCGATCAACTCATCAACCGAGCCGACCATCACACCCGCCTTGCGCGTTGCGGGTTCGGCGGTGGACACCACCGTCAGACGCGGTGCAACATCGACGCCGTAATCGGCGGCGGTCTTTTCGTCCAACGGCTTTTTCTTGGCCTTCATGATATTTGGCAAAGACGCATAGCGCGGCTCGTTTAGGCGCAGATCGACCGAAACGATGGCGGGCATCGTGACCTTGATCGTTTGCAACCCACCGTCAACTTCGCGGGTCACGGTGGCATGATCGCCGTCAATCTCCAGGTTCGAGGCAAAGGTCGCCTGCGACCAGCCCAACAGCGCCGAAAGCATCTGACCTGTGGCGTTCATATCGTTATCAATCGCCTGTTTGCCGCACAAAACCAGGCCAACGCCCTCGGCCTCGGCCACCCCTTTCAGGATCTTCGCCACGGCCAAAGGTTCGATATCGGTATGCACATCATCGGCGGCAATCACCAAAATCGCCCGATCCGCGCCCATGGCCAGGGCGGTGCGTAGGGTTTCTTGCGCCTGTTTCACACCAATGGAAACGGCAATCACTTCGTCAACCTTCCCGGCCTCTTTCAAACGAATAGCCTCTTCCACGGCGATTTCATCGAACGGGTTCATCGACATTTTCACATTGGCCAGATCGACACCGCTGCCATCCGCCTTGACGCGAACTTTCACATTGTAATCGATCACGCGCTTAACCGGCACGAGCACCTTCATGGGCGTATCTCCTGACTGGGCGCCCAAAGAAACGGGCGCGTTTTATTCACTGGCCTCTAAGTAGCGTGCCATCATCCTGCAAAACAGTACAAAATTCCCCCACTGTCCACCTCTGACGGCAGGTTTGCGCTAACGGGTGGCCGGCCCGCACACCGACCGGCTTTTTCTTGTTAAAAATATCCCCGCCGGAGGCATCCGACAGGGCATCATGCACAAGGGGCAGCGGTTGGCGCTTCCGGGTGCCGAACGTGCCACTGGCATCTTCTCCGCTTTCAGCGGTTCGCGCCCGGAACCCACAAGACGTCGGATTTGCCATCGTCATTGGCAATCCGCGAGGCAACAAAAAACCAGTCTGACAGACGGTTAAGGTATTTCACCCCGGCCGGGTTCACCGTTTCCATGGTGGCCAGTTCAACCGACAGGCGTTCGGCCCGGCGTGATACCGTACGGCACAGGTGCAGATAGGCTGCCAGCGCCGAGCCGCCCGGCAAGACAAAGCTGCGCAAAGGCTCCAGCGCGGCGTTCATTGCGTCGATTTCCGATTCCAGGCGCAAGACCTGGGCATCGGCCACGCGCAGGGGCGGATATTCGGCTTCGGCGTCCTTTTCCATGTCGGGGCGGCACAGGTCTGCGCCCAGATCGAACAGATCGTTCTGGATCATCGCCAGTTGCGCATCCATTTTTCCGGTTGCGTGTTGGCGGGCCAGACCGACGGTGGCGTTTGTTTCATCGACCGTGCCATAGGCGTTGACGCGCATGGAGTGTTTCGCCACCCGGTCGCCATTGCCCAGTGCGGTTTGGCCGCCATCCCCGGTTTTGGTGTAAATCTTTGATAAAACGACCATTCAAGAACCTCCCATGCGGCGGAAAAAGACAAATGCCAAAATCAGGGCCACCGCGATGGCCTGGGCATAAATGCGCCATCGCATCAGACGATTGGCGTGTTTTCTGTTGAAATCACCGCCTTTGGCGAACCCGCCGATCCCGATCATGAGGATCAACAGCACAACCAGGGCGGCAACGGCGACGACGACGAAAAGTGGATCGTTGAACATGGTTCCTCGCGGTGTTTGTCGCAGATGTAGCGGGGCGCGCTGCAAAAGCGAACCCTTAGCCGCGCGAAATAATCCAATCCAGCGCTTTGGTGGGTAATACCCGTCTGGCGATGCCCATGATATGGGTCGGTGTCGTGACATAATAGCGCGGGGCAGGGTTTGACCGCTCGACCGCTTTTATCAACGCGGCTGATGTGGCGCTGGGCGGCAGTTCGAACCGATCCGGGGCGCGTTTGGTATAAAGGCGGGGCATCAGGGATGTCTCGTATTGCTCGCGGCGCGGAGAGGCGCGCCAATCAATCCAGCGTTCGAAATGTGCAATGGAATTGGCGCGTATCTTTGATGTGATCGGGCCGGGTTCGATCAGAATCACCTTGATCGGTGTATCGGCCATTTCAAGGCGCAAGGTATCGGTCAAACCCTCAAGCGCGAATTTGCTGGCGACATAGGCGCCGCGCCATTTCAAAGTGACAAGCCCCAGAACAGAAGAACAGTTTACGATTCGCCCATACCCTTGGGCGCGCATTACGGGAATGACCCGGGTGGTCAGATCATGCACGCCAAACACGTTGGTTTCAAAAATGCTGCGCAGCCCATCGCGTGGCAAATCCTCAACCGCGCCGGGCAGGGCAAAGGCGCCGTTGTTATACAGCGCGTCAAGCGTTCCGCCGGTGGCGTCCAGAGCGTGGGACAGGGCGCTTTGCAGGCTGTCTGGGTCGGCATAATCCAGACGCGGGCTGTCGAACCCTTGCCCGATCAGGCGTTCACAATCATCCGCGCTGCGGCAGGATGCAAACACCCGCCAGCCGCGTTGGCGCATGGCCTTGGCCGCATCATATCCGATGCCGCTGGAGCATCCGGTGATCAAAATAGATTTTTGCGCGCTCAATCGTCAGATTACCCCGGACGATCCTGACTCAGGAACTGGCCATAGATATAACCGTTCTGCCCGCCATCGGCGGTACGGATGCGAAACCAGCCATCGTCGGATTTTTCCAGAACCTCGGCCTGTTGGCCCAATCCAACGCTGCCGACCACTGCATCACTGGTAGATGGCCCGCCGCGCAGGTTGACGCGGGTGCCGGTCACATACCAGATGTCTGCGGTGTTGGCCGGTGCGGTGCCCTGGCCATTGATCTGAACCGAGCGCGTGGGTGCGGCGGCAGGCGTATCCGGCGCAACCGTGGCGGCCAGCGCAATTTCGATGGCGCGGGCTTCATCCCTTAACGGGACACGCTCGACCTCGGCGGATTGCACGCTGGTATCTTCGATCAGGCTGCCCACACGGGTCAGCAACCCGGGCGTATTACCGTTTGACTGGGTCACGGCCATGCCGCCTGCATCGCTGCCTTGGGGCACGCCGTTGTCATTGCCATACAGCATCATGGTTGCCCCGATGCCCAACAACAGCACCAATGTCATACGTATCATACCCGACCCTCACCCGATTTCTGCTCAGTTATCATAAAATGAACATCTGTCTGCGCAAAAAGTTTCCGAATGCGCGCCTCTGGCTTGTGGTGGTGCACACAGGCCGCTATCTCAGCCGCTATGGATGATGATGCCCCCGACCTGCCGGTGAACCCGACCGAGACTTTGCGCCGCGCCATTGGCGAGCGGTATTTGACCTATGCGCTGTCCACAATCATGCACCGCGCCTTGCCCGATGCCCGCGATGGGCTGAAACCGGTACATCGCCGGATTTTGTATGCGATGCGCGAACTGAAACTGTCGCCCACCGGTGGCTTTCGCAAATCGGCCAAGATCAGCGGCGATGTGATGGGCAACTATCACCCCCACGGCGATGCGGCGATTTACGATGCCATGGCGCGGTTGGCACAGGATTTCGCCGTGCGCTATCCGCTTGTGGATGGACAGGGGAATTTCGGCAATATCGATGGCGATAACCCGGCCGCGCCGCGATACACCGAGGCGCGGATGACCGCCGCGGCCGAGGCGTTGATGGAGGGGTTGGCCGAAAACGCGGTGGATTTTCGCGACAATTACGATGGCACTCTGACCGAACCGGTGGTGTTGCCAGCGTCATTTCCCAACCTGTTGGCCAATGGCAGCAGCGGCATTGCCGTGGGCATGGCCACCAACATTCCGCCCCACAACATTGATGAGCTGATCGGCGCCTGTCTGCATCTGATCAAAACTCCCGATGCGCGCGATGAAACCTTGCTCAATTACGTGCCCGGCCCCGATTTCCCGACGGGCGGTGTGATTGTCGAGCCAAAGGAAAGCATCGCCGAGGCCTATCGCACCGGGCGCGGGTCTTTCCGGCTGCGCTGCAAATGGCATATCGAGGAATTGGGCCGTGGTCAGTGGCAGATTATCGTCACCCAGATTCCGTATCAGGTGCAAAAATCGAAACTGATCGAAAAGCTGGCCGAGCTGATCCAGACCAAGAAGATCCCGATTTTTGGCGATGTGCGCGATGAATCCGCCGAAGACATCCGTCTGGTGATCGAGCCGAAATCACGCGCGGTCGACCCCGATGTTTTGATGAATGCGCTGTACCGCAGTTCCGATCTGGAAACGCGGTTTTCGCTGAACATGAACGTGCTGATTGATGGGCGCACGCCAAAAGTGTGCAGCCTGAAGGAAGTGTTGCGCGCGTTTCTGGACCATCGGCGCGATGTGTTGATCCGCCGCTCACGCCACCGTTTGGCGAAAATCGATCATCGGCTGGAAGTGTTGGAAGGGTTCATCATCGCCTTTCTCAACCTCGATCGGGTGATTGATATTATCCGGTATGACGATGACCCAAAGCGCGCGATGATGTGGGAGGATTGGACCCCCGCCCATCAGGCCACCATTGGTCGCGCCATGGACGAGGCTGATTATAAATCGCCCCTGACCGGTGTGGATATCGCCGCCCAGGGCACCATCGCCGATGAACAGGCCAGCGCCGCCGCGATTGCCGCGCTCGACGGGGCCGATGCCCCCAAAGGCGTGCCGCACCGTTACCCCGGCAAAGACCTTAGCGATGTGCAGGTCGAGGCGATTCTCAACATGCGGCTGCGATCGTTGCGCCGGTTGGAAGAGCTGGAGTTGCTGCGCGAACGCGACGCCCTGTTGAAAGAACGGGCCGAGCTTGAGGATTTGTTGGGTGAAACTGATCTGCAATGGGCGAAAGTGGCCGATCAGCTGCGCGAAACCCGCAAGCAATTTGGCAAACACACCCTGCGCGGTGAACGGTTGACCCAATTCGCCGAGGCGGGCGTGGTCGAGGATGTCCCGCTTGAGGCGATGATCGAGCGCGAACCGATCACCGTTGTCTGTTCGAAAATGGGCTGGATTCGGGCGCTGTCAGGCCATGTCGCGTTGGATCGAGAGTTGAAATTCAAAGACGGCGATGAATCACGCTTTATGTTTCACGCCGAAACCACCGATAAACTGTTGCTGTTCGGCAGCAACGGGCGGTTTTACACCATCGCGGCCAGCACTCTGCCCGGTGGGCGGGGCATGGGCGAACCTGTGCGCCTGATTGTCGATCTGCCCAACGAATCCGAAATCGTTGATCTGTTCATTCACCGCCCCGACGCGCGGCTATTGCTTGGCTCGTCTGCCGGTGATGGGTTCGTCGTGGCCGAAGCCGATGTGATTGCCCAGACCCGCAGTGGCAAACAGGTGCTGAACGTGAAATCCGGCGTTCGCGCGGCGGTGTGTCACCGGGCCACGGGCGATCATGTGGCGGTTGTGGGCGAAAACCGCAAAGTGTTGATTTTTCCACTGGCAGACCTGCCGGAAATGGGCCGGGGTAAGGGCGTGCGCCTGCAAAGTTACAAAGACGGCGGGATGAGCGATCTCACCACCTTTACCCTGGCCGATGGGCTAAGCTGGAAAGACCCGGCGGGGCGCACCCGCACCGAAACCGCACTGGCCGAATGGGTTGGCAAACGCGCCAGTTCCGGGCGCATGGCCCCCCGGGGGTTCCCGCGTAACAACCGGTTTACATGATCCCGGGGCCGGACAGGGCCGCAACCGAATTTGTGGGCCGCCGCGCCCCGGTGTTTGCCATGGCGCTGGGCCTGTCGATCCTGACGGTTCTGACGTTGGGTCTGTATCGGTTCTGGATGAAAAGCCGCCTTCGGCGTTATTACTGGTCATCGATCCGCCCGGCGGGCAGCCCGGTGGAATATGTGGGCGAGCCGTTGGAAAAGCTGTTGGGCTTTCTCATCGCCGTGGTGATCATGGCGTTTTACCTCGGGATCGTGAATCTGCTTTTGGTCTTTGCCAGCTTTTCATTGTTTCAAAGCAATGGCGTGGCGTATCTTTTGTCTTTTCTCGGGGTGATCCCGCTGTGGTTTTACGCCAGCTATCGCGCCCGGCGCTATGTGCTGTCGCGCACCCGCTGGCGCGGCATCCGGTTTGGGATGGAACAGGGCGCGGCGGGCTATGCGTGGCGGGCGATGGGCCATTGGGTGGTGCTGATCCTGACCCTTGGTCTGGCCTGGCCGCGGATGACATTCTGGTTGGAAAAATACCGCACCGACCGCACCACATTTGGTACCGTGACCCTGCACCAAGGGGGGAATGTGGCGATGCTGTATCAGGCATTCGTGCATCTGATGTTTGGTGTGTTGTTCAGTGCGGCAACCGTTGCCATTGCCGTGGCCAACGAAAACTATCGTTTTCTATGGCTGCTGGTCGGGTTCGTGCCTTGGGCGCTTTATGGCTTGGTTCATTACCGGGTGCATGGGTTTCGCCGGTTGGCCGCGCACAAGACGGCGGGGTCATTGGGCCTGATTGCGCAGCCCCGGGTGGGGCGGGTGGCGTGGATCTGGGCCTTTGGCGGGTTCATGACTCTGCTTGGGCCGGTTTTGGTGGTGGGGGGCGTGGGCGCGGTTTTGATCGGGCTGATGGAAACGGGGGTTGTGTCGTCCTCCAAACCCTTGCCAGAGGTTCTGGACGATATTTTGCCGGGTTGGGTGATATTTGCCATTGGTGCGGCGCTGTATTTTGCGGTGTTCATCACGTTCGGGGTGATGCGGCATGTGTTTTTGACCCTGCCGTTGTGGCGCCATTACAGTGAAACCCTGACCCTGACCGGGGTTGGCGCCCTTGCCAGCGTGGCGCAGCGCCCCCGCGATCCGTTTCACGAGGCCGAAGGTTTTGCCGAAGCGCTGGACGTGGGGGCCGCCATATGACCGGGCGGATGGTGATCCATGTGGGCGGCGCGCCTGCGCCCTTTGCTGGCACTGCGCTGTATCTTGACGGTGCAACGGCAGAGCTGCGCGCGATCAGCCTGCAGATTGACGAAGAGCAGCGCAATTTGATGATTGAGGGGCCGGGCCTGTCACCCACCCTGTGGCCCCTGGCCGATATCCGCACAATCCCCGATCAGGCGGATCGCACGCGGATGGTGCTGGCGCATACGGGCGATCCGGTGGCGCGCATGATCGTGGAAGATCCCGAAACCATCCGCCTGTTGCGCGCCCGCTGCCCCGATCTGGGCAAACGGCCCAGGCCCCTGGGGGTGGGGCGTCTGTTGATCTGGGCGGGCGCGGCGGTTGGGTCGGTGGCGCTGATCGTGATGGTGCTTGTGCCGCTGTTGGCCAATCAGCTGGCCGAACGACTCCCCCCCGAGGGTGAGGCGGCGCTGGGCGATGCCACGCTGGAACAGGTGCGCCGCGCGCTGAACCAGACCGGGATGAATCCGTTGCCGATCTGTGACGCGCCCGAAGGCATCGCCGCCCTGGCCGCGATGACACGGCGACTGTCGGGCGCGGGTGATGTGGCGCAACCGTTAAAGGTGAGCGTGCTGGATCATGAGCTGGTCAACGCCTTTGCCTTGCCGGGGGGGCGCATTGTGCTGTTTCGCGGGCTGATCGACGCGGCCCAAGGCCCCGATGAGGTGGCGGCGGTTCTGGCCCATGAAATCGGCCATGTGGCGGCGCGTGATCCCACGCGCATTGCCCTGCGGTCTGCCGGATCAATCGGGGTGCTGGGGCTTTTGTTGGGGGATTTTGCCGGTGGGGCGGTGGTGCTGTTTCTGACCGAGCGGTTGATTCAGGCCACCTATACCCAACAGGCCGAGGCAGCGGCAGATGATTATGCCCTGACGCTGATGCAACAGGCCGAAATCGCGCCCGGCGCGTTGGCGCGGTTTTTCGAACACCTGCAAACCCTGGGCGATGAGCCCTCGGCGGTGATGGCGCATTTCATGGCGCACCCGGCGTTGGGTGACCGCATTGCCAAGGCCGCCGCCGCCACCGCGCCCGAAACACCGCGCCCGGCGTTGGACGCGGATGCGTGGCGCGCACTGCAACGGATCTGTGCGCCGTCCGACACGCCCTGACGCGGCTGTGAGCGTGGCGCCAATTGCACCTTGGGCAAAGCTGCGGTAATCCAGTGCGATCTGAACAAAGGATTGCGCCCCATGTTGACCCATGCCACCCGTTTTATGGCCCTTGTTTTGGTGGCGCTGGTCGCTGCCTGTACCAATGTCGACCCACAGGGCCCCTTGGTGCCGCTGGGCGATTTCCGGCTTGGCCATAACATTGTCATCGCCCCCGATGCGCAAAAGGGCCCGTTTTCGCGCGATGCAACCGCGCAAGAGCTGAGCGATGGTTTGGCCGCTGCGATCGAAGAACGCTTTGTTCGTTACGACGGCAATGGATTGTATCATTTCGGCATTTCCATTGGCGGTTACGTTCTGGCGCAACCGGGTTTGCCGGTGATTTACACGCCGAAATCGGTTCTGATTTTTGATGTGACCGTGTATGACAATGCGACGGGCAAGAAGTTGAATGAAAAACCCCACCGGATCATGGCGTTCGAAGGGCTGCAAAATTCAGCCCCGATCGTCGGCTCGGGTCTGACCCGCGACAAGGCGGCACAGTTGAAAAACCTCACGCAAGAGGGCGCGCGCCTGCTTCAGGATTGGCTGAAAAAGAACCCCGAGTGGTTTGTGCCCGATCCCGAAACCCCCCGCACCGAATTTGACCGCAATGCCCAAAAGGCCAAGGCACTTGCCTCTGGGCTGGCGCAGGCCAACTGACGCTTGATTTCGCCCGCTGTGGGCGATAGAGAGCGCGCGTAATAATTGGCCACTTCGGTGGCCCCGATTGAACCGGGCCAATCCGAGCCCCAGATTAAGGGTAACGCCACCATGGCAAAGGCAAAGTTTGAACGTAACAAACCGCACGTCAACATTGGCACGATTGGTCACGTTGACCACGGCAAGACGACATTGACCGCGGCGATCACCAAGTATTTTGGCGATTTTCAGGCC
>NZ_QAGK01000001.1 GCF_003057885.1 Oceaniglobus ichthyenteri | reverse complement strand
GGATCCAACGGCTTAACGTCGAGAAGCCGATGCCAAAATCGGCGGCTACCTGCTTACGCGGCAGCCCGCTGGTTAACGCGACACGCACTGCCTCAGCGCGGAATTCCAGGGTAGGGTTCGATGCCATGATGTCTCTCCTTTGTGGCAAAATACCAAGTCAAAGGAGCGGAACAAATCCGCGACAGGTCCATTTTGGTTTGGGCCATCCATTGCCCGGCAATGGTTTGCTTATAAACCATGGGAGGGATCAAAGAAGTCCTGATCCGGCAAGTTGGGCGCGATGTTGAACGCATGATTGCTGTCGGTCTTGCGTGGATAAATTTGATCCCCCAGATCAAATTCTTAACCCTCCCCATCTTGTATTTATGGGTCCTAATGATCTTGATGCCATTCCCCCGCATTAAGCGGCCCACGCGCCGGTGCCCAACTTGCAGCCCCAGTTCTTGCAGTTCTTCGGTCTTACGAGGCCGACCATAACTCTGCAGGCTCAGGCGGTGCTGTTCGCGGATATGCGCCAGGATCACCATATCGTCACGCTGTCTGCGGCTCATCGGGCGGTTTCGTCACGCGCGAATTCCTCGCGATGTGACCTGCAGGATGTGGTAGAGAAGTTCGACAGGCTAAACTTTTTTCCAAGTAACGGTGAAAACGAATCTCACCGGCCTTGGCCTGAAAAGAACCTTCTCGGGACATTACTGTGCAATGCCCTAGCGGGCAACGGAAGCATCTGAACCCACTTGTTCAACGGCGAAAGCCCGATGCCCAAATCTGATGAAACTTGCGGTCGTGTTAGGCTGCTTTTAACAGCAATGTTCACGGCATCGCGCCGAAATACGTCGGCGTATCTCGTTGCTATCTCTTGTCTCCTTCACAGCAAACATTGCTCGAAGGAGACCGGATCTAAAACGGGGCAAGACCACCTTGAAAATCGGACATTGCCGGGGTCGTGCCGAGCACTTGGGCGAGTACGATTTGCTTGCGTTGCTCGTCTCGGGTGAATGTCGTGGGGTCTCCATCGATTTCGGCCATGACGCGCAGCGAAATCGCGGCGATGTCGGGTGAGATGGCGCGCAGCATGGCCGGATCTACGACGTGGTTGACCCGTGCGCCCAGATCAAGGGGCAGGACCAACAGCGCGAACAGGAATATATAGATACGTGTCATCATTTCTTGTCTCTATCAGGTGTGGTGTTAACAAAATGTGAGCGGATTTGGTTCCATCGCCGTTGCGTCACGGGGTTGGATCGTTTAGGTCGCGGCAGGACTTTGAGGGCGATGGAATGACACCGGACACAAACGGACTGAGCTATCGGGATGCCGGGGTTGATATTGACGCGGGCAATGCCTTGGTTGATCGGATCAAACCGGCGGCGAAATCCACGCACCGCCCCGGAGTAATGGCCGGTCTGGGCGGGTTTGGCGGATTGTTCGATCTGAAGGCCGCGGGATACAACGACCCGATTCTGGTGGCCGCGACCGATGGGGTGGGCACCAAGTTGCGCATCGCCATTGATACCGGTCTGGTGGATGGCGTCGGCGTTGATCTGGTGGCGATGTGTGTCAACGATCTGATCTGTCAGGGCGCCGAGCCTTTGTTTTTCCTGGATTATTTCGCAACTGGCAAGTTGGATATCGACCACGCGGCGCGGGTGGTCGAAGGCATTGCGCGGGGGTGCGCGCAATCGGGTTGTGCGCTGATTGGCGGCGAAACGGCAGAGATGCCGGGGATGTATCCAGCGGGCGATTTCGATCTGGCCGGGTTTGCCGTGGGCGCGATGGAGCGGGGCGGAGCACTTCCCAATGATGTGCGCAATGGCGATGTGTTGCTGGGGCTTGCGTCGGATGGCGTACATTCCAACGGATATTCCCTGGTGCGCCGGGTGGTTGAAATGTCGGGCCTCGGCTGGGATGCGCCCAGCCCGTTTGGCCCAGGCACGTTGGGCGAGGCATTGCTGACGCCCACGCGTCTGTATGTTCAACCGGTGTTGGAAGCGATCCGCGCGGGCGGGGTGCATGGGCTGGCCCATATTACCGGCGGCGGATTGACCGAAAATCTGCCCCGTGTCCTGCCCGATGGTTTGGGCGCCGAAATTGATCTGGATGCCTGGGCTTTGCCGCCGGTGTTCAAATGGCTGGCCGATGTGGGCGGGATTGCGCCCGGCGAGATGTTGAAAACCTTCAACAGCGGCATAGGCATGGTTCTGGTGGTTCAGGCCGACCGGGCCAATGATCTGGCTGATCTGTTGCGCGAGGCGGGCGAAACCGTGTGCCACTTGGGGGACGTGCGTGAAGAGCAGGGCGTGACCTATCGGGGCACCCTGGGGTGAGCAAACGGGTTGCCATCCTGATTTCCGGTGGCGGTTCGAACATGCTGACGCTGGTGCGCAGCATGACAGGCGATCACCCGGCACGCCCGGTTCTGGTGGTATCAAACACGCCTGATGCGGGCGGATTGGCCAAGGCGGCCGACATGGGTGTGCCAACGGCCATCGTGGACCACCGCCCGTTCAGGGGCGACCGCGTGGCGTTCGAACAGGCATTGCACGAAACCTTGATCGCGGCCCGACCTGACATTATATGCCTTGCCGGTTTCATGCGCATCCTGACGCCCGGTTTCGTGGCCCGGTGGCAGGGGCGGATATTGAATATCCACCCGGCATTGTTGCCGAAATATCGGGGGTTGAATACCCATGCCCGGGCGATTGAGGCAGGCGATGACGCGGCAGGATGCAGTGTGCATCTGGTGACTGCGGAATTGGATGATGGGCCGGTTCTGGGCCAGACGCCGGTGCCGATCCTGCCCGGCGACACGTCTGATACCTTGGCCGCGCGGGTGCTGAGCGCCGAACATCGGCTGTATCCTGCGGTGTTGCGCCAGTTTGCGGCGGCTGATCCGGCGTCGCGCCCTGCGTGAGGGTTTTCATTCACGAAAAAATTGCATATCACCGCCCCAGCCCGGGGCAAACAACTATAAAATGAGATCACCCCAATGATCACGATCACCACCACCGACGGACTTGCGCAGTTCTGCCAAAGGGCGCGCGCCCATCCCTATGTGACCATCGACACCGAATTTCTGCGGGAGCGGACGTATTACTCCAAACTGTGTCTGGTGCAAATGGCCGTGCCCGGCGACGCCGAAGAAGACGCTGTATTGCTTGACCCGTTGGCAGGTGATCTGTCGCTTGACCCGCTGTATGATCTGTTTCGCGATACTTCGGTGGTGAAGGTGTTTCATGCCGCACGTCAGGATCTTGAGATTTTCTTTGTCGAGGGCAAGGTATTTCCCGAACCCTTGTTTGATACCCAGGTTGCGGCGATGGTGTGTGGGTTTGGCGAACAGGTCGGGTATGAAACCCTGGTGCGTAAAATCGTGCATGAAAGCGTGGATAAGACTTCGCGCTTTACCGATTGGTCGCGCCGCCCGTTGTCGGACGCGCAAAAGGTGTATGCCTTGGCCGATGTGACCCATTTACGTGGCGTTTACGAATATCTGGCCGCCGAGCTGGAAAAATCGGGCCGCACCGCGTGGGTCGAAGAGGAATTGGGCGTGCTGACCGATCCCGGCACCTATACGGTCGAGCCTGACGAAGCCTGGCGGCGGGTGAAAACCCGCACCAATTCGGGGCGGTTCATGGCGATTGTGCAAGAATTGGCAAAGTTCCGCGAGGCATACGCCCGCGAAAACAATGTGCCGCGCACCCGGGTGTTTAAAGACGACGCGCTGTTGGAACTGGCCTCGACCAAACCCGCAACGATTCAGGATCTGGGCCGCTCACGCCTGTTGTTGCGCGAAGCGCGGCGGGGGGACATTGCCGATGGCATTCTGGCGTCCGTCGCCGCAGGGCAGGCGGCCGATCCGAAATCCTTTCCCAAACCCGACCGCAGCCGCGAAAAACTTCAGGTTAATCCGGCCATGGCTGATCTGTTGCGCGTGTTGTTGAAGGCGAAATCGGAAAATGCCGGCGTGGCAAGCAAACTGATCGCAACCTCCAGCGATCTTGATGCCATTGCGGGGGGCGAACGCGATATCGGCGCACTGCGCGGTTGGCGCAACAAGGTGTTTGGTCAGGATGCCTTGCGTCTGGTGAAAGGCGAGGTCGGACTGGTTGCCAAAGGCCAGACCGTGGATGTGTTCAAGGTATAATTTGCGAAACCGCGCAGGTTGCGCGGTTTCAATCCGTCACCGTGTGAAAAGCTCTGGCGCGGATTAGCGCCGTGCCGCGCGTGCATTGCGTTGGGCGACCACACGAATTTCGCGCACGTCGGCCAATTTCTGATTGCTCAGAAACAGGCCCACGATGACTTCGCGCGATTGAGTGGTTGAAACCCGCGTCCGTTGCAACGGTGGGCGAATGCGGAATTGATATTCCAGCACGCCATTTACCGGCTCACCATCGGTGAGCGAAACCAATTCACCGTCGTAAAACCCCTGTTCCTGGGGCAGACCTGTGGCACGAATGATCGCGCCGCCCGGCGTGCGTTCAATGCGCAGGGCGGTGATTTGATCGACCATTTTACGTTGATCGGCATCCGCCACGGCAAACCCGCCTTCGGGGGCCAGGGTCGGCGCCGCGGTTGAGGCGCCAAACCAGTTGAACGGGTTCAACCGCGATTCGGCCACCCGGCCACATCCCACCGCGGTGCCTAATATCAAAACTGCCGCAATCAGCGCCCGTGCCATCGCAAACCCCTTTATTGCCTTGTCAGAATTGCTAACGGAAAGCTGCGACATTGAAAAGCCTTGTCCCTGCTGCGCTGCCTGCTATCCCCATAGGAAATGCAGCACGAGGATGACTATGGCCAGCGCCGCCTTTGAAGACATTGCCGAAACCTTTGAATTTCTCGACGATTGGGAAGACCGTTATCGCCATGTGATCGAAATGGGCCGCGCCCTGCCTGAATTGGACGATGCGTTCAAGGTGCCCGCAACCAAGGTGGAAGGGTGCGCCAGCCAGGTCTGGTTGATGCCCAAGATCACCGGGCAGGGGCGTGATGCGGTGCTGACGTTTGAGGGTGACAGCGACGCGATGATCGTCAAAGGCCTGATCGCGGTGCTGCGCGCCCTGTATTCCGGCCTGACCCTGGAGGAAGTGGGCCGCGTCAACGCCATGGCCGAATTGGAGCGTCTGGGATTGAACGAACACCTGTCAGCACAGCGGTCAAACGGGGTGCGCGCCATGGTCGAACGAATTCGCGCCACCGCCGCTGCGCCGCAATAGCAGGGGCGCGGCGCGCTATGCCTTGGCGACTTTTTCCAATGTCGTGCCAAGATCGCCGTAGCCGGTAAAGCGCCGCTCAAACGCCAAGCCCAACCGCTGTGCACAGGTTTTGGCAAGGTCTGTCAGCGCCGGATCATCAGTTTGCGCCTGATAGACCAGTTTGGTGTAATGGGCGAAATACATATCGCGCAGGTCGGGGTGGCGATCCAGCCCCAGAGGCCGCCAGACAAAGGCATCGAACTGACGCACCAGAAAATCGGTCAGATAAAACGCGCTGAATTCGGTTTCGGCGCGGTCGATGAACCCAGCGGTGCCTTCGAAAAATGCGTAACAATGCGGCCCGGGCATCATTTCAACGCCCATCTCATCACAGGCCGATTGCAATTGGCCGCCGGTGCCGCAATCCCCGTAAACGACGAAAATCGTGGCGTATCCGGCGCGGTGTTTGGCAACTGTGGCGCGCACGGCATCGGTGATTTTTTCGGGATGATTGTGCAGGATCGCCGGCAGGCAGGTCAGATCCATGTGATCCCACCCATTCGCCTGTTTCACAGTCAGGATTTCGCGCGCCAATGCACCACAGGCAATCAGCAAAATCCGCCCCTGACCGCTGGCCGCAAGCCCGGTGTCGGTTAACGTGCTGTCGCTGGGCAGGGTGGACACGTCATTGATCCTTGCTTTTGAATGGGTTTGGCGCGCGCCGGTTCAATCGCTGCGCAACCGGACTGCGGTGCCGTAAAACACCACCTCCGAGGCCGCCTGCATGATGGTTGAGGTTTCCATTCGTGTGCCGACAATCGCATCCGCCCCCAGTGAGGCCGCCTCGGCCACCATCCGGTCATAGGATTGTTCGCGCGCCGCGGCCAGAAGTTGCGCGTATTCCTTTACCTCACCCCCCACCAGATTGCGCAGAGAGGCGACGATATCCGACCCAAGATGTTTGGCGCGCACGGTCGATCCGCGCACGATGCCGATGGCGTGCGAAATCTCGCGGCCCGGAATGGTGTCGGTCGTGACGACCAGAATATCACTTTTCGATGCGATCATAATGATCATCCTCGCGGTTGTTCAGACGTTCGGCAATCACCCGCCAAACGACCCATGCGAAAAGACCAACGGGAACAAGCAACACCATGGCCGGAAAGGGCAGGGTGGCCGCCGCCGCGAAAAAGGTGATCAGCCACACGGTGACCCCCGCGCCAATCACGACGCAGGCCAGAATAAGCACAAGGCGGTCAAGTGGCATCGCAGGGCCCCCCGGAACAAAGGTTTCGGCGCTTATCAAATTTGCGCTGCACCCGCGTTTTGGGTGCAGCGCGACATCAGCCGTTTGCCGCCATCTGGTTGTGTTTGCGGGCGACAAAGGATTTGGCCGTTTCCACCGCCACGGCGGCATCGCGGCAATAGGCATCGGCGCCGATGGCTTTTCCGAACTCTTCGTTCAGCGGCGCACCCCCGACCAACACAATATAATCATCGCGGATTCCGTTTGCGATCATCGTATCAATCACCACTTTCATATAGGGCATCGTGGTGGTCAGCAGGGCCGACATGCCCAGAATATCGGGTTTTTCGGATTCCAGCGCCGCGAGATATTTCTCGACCGAGTTGTTGATGCCCAGATCCAGAACTTCGAATCCGGCGCCCTCCATCATCATACCGACCAGGTTTTTGCCGATATCGTGAATGTCGCCTTTGACGGTGCCGATCACCATTTTGCCCATGCGCGGTGCGCCGGTTTCGATCAGCAGGGGTTTGAGGATGAACATCCCCCCCTTCATCGCATTGGCGGCCAGCAATACTTCGGGCACAAACAGGATGCCATCACGGAAATCGTGGCCCACAATCGTCATGCCCGCAACCAGGGCTTTGGTCAGGATATCGTATGGGGTCCACCCCCGAGACAGCAGGATCTGAACCGATTCTTCGATTTCTTCCTTCAGGCCATCGTACAGATCGTCCATCATCTGCAGGACAAGCTCATCGTCGGGCAGATCGGCCAGAATGATTTCTTCATCGTCGGACATGGGAATTCCTTTCGCGGCGCAACACTGCGCGGTGTTTGTTTAATTTAAGGTGAATTTGGCAAAAGACACGGGGCGGATTGCGACACGGCGCGATTGAACCGCGACTTGGGCGCAAAAGGGGCTGGTGTGTGTTCCGCGTTTGTTCTATTTTGGGTGCATGACAGAAATCGATGCCATTCCGCCCGAGCGGCGCCGCGGACGGGGGGCCGCAACCAACCCCGAGGGGCGATTTGACCCCTATGTGCGCACGGTCGAACCCGATGGATGGGACCGCGACGACGATCTGCCGCCCCTGCGCACCCATGTCAGTGTCGAAGTGCCAAAGCGGGTAATTTCGCGCAACGATTCGCCCGACCTGTCGTTTGATCGGTCGGTGAATCCCTATCGCGGGTGCGAACACGGCTGCATCTATTGTTTTGCGCGGCCCAGTCACGCCTATCTGGGGCTGTCGCCGGGGTTGGATTTTGAAACTCGGCTGATTGCCCGCCCCAAGGCGCCCGACCGTCTGGCGCGCGAATTGTCGGCGGCCCGCTACAAGGTTGCGCCGATTGCAATTGGCACCAACACCGACCCCTATCAGCCGATCGAGCGGGATCGCCGTATAATGCGCGGCCTGATCGAGGTGTTGCGCGATTTTCGCCATCCCCTGATCATTGCCACCAAAGGCACGTTGATTGAACGCGATGTCGATATTCTGGCCGAGATGGCAGCCGATGGTCTGGTGCGGGTGGGCATTTCGGTCACGTCGCTGGATGCTGATCTGTCGCGCCGGTTGGAACCGCGCGTGCCCGCCCCGGCGCGGCGGTTGCGCGCCATTGAAACACTGTCGCGGGCGGGTGTGCCGGTGCGCGTCATGGTATCGCCCGTCATTCCCGGCCTGACCGATCATGAGATCGAGCCGATCCTGGAATCGGCGCGCGATGCGGGGGCGGTGGGTGCCCATTGGGCGATGTTGCGCCTGCCGTGGGAGGTGTCGACGTTGTTCGCCCGTTGGCTGCGCGATCATTACCCCAACAAGGCCAGCAAGGTGATGGCGCGGTTGCGCGAAATGCACGGCGGCAAGGAATACAGCGCCGAATGGCACCACAGAATGCGCGGCGAAGGTGTCTATGCCGATCTGATCGCGCAACGCTATGATCTGGCCTGCGCACGATTGGGGCTGGACGGTGAAACCCCACCCCTGCGCCGCGATCTGTTCCATATTCCGCCGCGCATCGGTGATCAGCTGAGTTTGTTTTAGACGCGGGTTTGTGCCACCTTGCGCCACAGCGAAAAGGAGCGTGCGGCAATGAGTTGGAATAAAAGGTACGAGCGCGAAGAGTATCTGTTTGGCACCGCGCCTGCCGATTATCTGGTGCGGTACGCGCCGGTTCTGCCCAGCCGGGCACGGGTGCTGTGCGTGGCCGATGGCGAGGGGCGCAATTCGGTTTATCTGGCCAGTCTGGGCCATGAGGTGACAGCATTCGATCCGGCCCCCGCCGCCGTGGAAAAGGCGCGCAAACTGGCCGCGCGCAAAGGCGTGCACGTGGCGTTCAACATCGCAGGCATTGAGGATTGGGATTGGACCGCGCAGTTTGACGCGGTTGTCGGAATTTTCATCCAGTTCGTCGGCCCCAAATGGCGCGCACGGCTGTTCACCCAACTGGCGGGAGCTGTCAAACCGGGGGGGCTGTTGTTGTTGCATGGGTATGCACCGCGTCAGGTTGAATATGGTACGGGCGGGCCGGGGGATGCCCGGAATATGTATGATGACGCGCTGTTGCGCGCCGCATTCGAGGGATGGCAGATCGACACGCTGCGCGATTACGATGCCATGGTGGACGAGGGCGAAGGCCATTATGGCAAATCCGCCCTTGTCGATTTTGTTGCGCGCAAACCCTGAGGGCTGGCGCGGTGTTCTTTAATTCCGGCGGCGGCCGCGCCGTTCGCGGGTTGGGCCGGTGTTTTCGCCGGTGCCATCGCTGGGCGATGAAAAGCCGCCCAGAATTTCCGCAATCTGGTCAAGGGTCGGGCGGGGGCCTGACCCTTGGGTGTCCAATGCCTCGCGCATGTGACGCAGGTGTTCGGGCGTGGTGCCACAGCAGCCGCCGATAATCTGTGCGCCGCAATCGCGGGCCAACAGCGCATAGCGCGCCATCAATTCCGGTGTGCCGTCATAATGAATGTGGCCGCTTTGAAACTTGGGAATGCCGGCGTTGCCCTTTGCAATCACCGGAACCTGCGGCCCTGCCGCGGCAAACCCCAGCACGGTGCGCAACAAATCCGATGCGCCAACACCGCAATTTGCGCCAAACGCCAACGGCTTGCTGGTTTTCAGGTTTTCAACCATGTCCACCATACCCGCGCTGGTCATGCCCATCATCGTGCGCCCGGCGGTGTCAAAACTCATCGTGCCGCACCACGGGATACCGGCGCGATCTGCGGCTTCGCCGGCGGCTTTGTATTCTTCTGGCGCGCTGATCGTTTCAACCCAGACCACATCGGCGCCGCCTTCTTTCAGCCCTTCGGCCTGTTCGTGAAACATTTCCACAGCGCTGGCATAGGTCAGGGTGCCCATGGGTTCCATGATGTCGCCCGTTGGCCCGATGGACCCGGCAACAATCACCGTACGCCCGGATTTATCGGCGATTTCACGGCCCAATTCGGCGCCGGCCTTGTTGAATTCGCGCACCCGGTGTTGCGCATTGTGCAATTTCAGGCGGCTGGCATTGCCACCGAATGTATTGGTCAAAAACAGATCGCTTCCCGCATCGACCGGGCCTTGGTAAAGCGCGCGAATTTTATCCTGATGGTCGACATTCCAGAATTCAGGCGCATCGCCCGAGGCAAGCCCCATGTTGAACAGGTTCGTACCCGTGGCCCCATCGGCCAGGATATATGGCTTTTCCGCCAGCATTTTAGTTAGGGCATCGGTCATGGATCGGCCTTTTGGAAAGGTGTGCGCCCTGTTGGCATGGAACAGGCGCCGGGGCAAATGACGATGGTTCATGATCATCATGAGCCACCGGGCGTGGCCCGGCACAACCTGCCGGGCCGAATGGGTCAGTCGCGGATTTCGGTCATCAACTGCGCCTTGGCCTCGACCATCAGTGCGGCCATCTTGGCACGAATCGTTGCTTCGCTGGCCTTGTCCCCCAGATCTCCCGCGATTTTGCGATACACGTCTTCTTCGCCCGGCTCTTCGAAATCGGCCTTTATCACTTCTTGCGCATAGGCGGCGGCGTCCTGTTCGGATTTGCCCAACAGATCAGCGGCCCAAAGACCCAGCAATTTGTTGCGCCGCGCTTCGGCTTTGAATTGCATTTCCGCGTCATGGGCGAATTTGTTTTCGAATGCATCCTTGCGTTCTTCGAACTGAGACATTGGGTATCCTTTGTGTGCTGCACCAGTGATATAACCGATATGCCCATGGCGCGCCTCTGGGGCAAGAGGGTGTTCTTGCCGCCGCGCACGGTTTGGCCTATAGCCAAGGCGAACGCGTGGGGGCCGGATGGTGCCCGCGCCCCTTACCGTTTGTTTTGGAGCCACCCATGGCACGTCGCAAGAAGATCTATGAAGGCAAGGCCAAAATCATGTACGAAGGCCCCGAGCCGGGCACCATGGTACAGTATTTCAAAGACGACACCACCGCCAACAACGCCGAAAAGAAGGCCGTGATCGAAGGCAAAGGCGTGTTGAACAACCGGTTGTCCGAATTTTTCATGACCGGGCTGACCCAGATCGGCGTGCCGAACCATTTCATCAAACGTCTGAATATGCGCGAACAATTGATCCGCTCCGTGGAAATTATTCCCCTTGAGGTGGTCGTACGCAATTTCGCCGCCGGGTCGATGTGCAAACGTCTGGGCATGGCCGAAGGCACCCCGATGCCACGACCGATCATTGAATTTTATTACAAAGATGATGCATTGGGCGATCCGTTGGTATCGGAAGAACACATCATCGCCTTTGGCTGGGCACAGCAGCAGGATCTGGATGATATGGTGGCCCTGGCCCTGCGGGTGAATGATTTCATGTCGGGCGTGATGATGGCCGTGGGAATCAAGCTGGTGGATTTCAAGATTGAAATCGGCCGGATCTGGGAAAACGATTTTCACCGGCTGATCGTGGCCGATGAAATTTCGCCTGATTCGTGCCGTTTGTGGGATGTCGAAACCGGCCGCAAGTTGGACAAGGACGTGTTTCGCCGGGATCTGGGCGATCTGGCCGATGCCTATACCGAAGTGGCGCGGCGTTTGGGGGTTTTGCCCACCAATGTCACCCATGCGCCGAAACCGACGCTGATCAACTGAGACGGCATCGGGTTAACATTTGATCGAACACAAAACAGGGGGTTGGGGTATGAAGGCGCGGGTGCATGTGATGTTGAAAGACGGTGTGCTTGACCCCCAGGGCGAGGCGGTGCGCCATGCTTTGGGCACATTGGGGTTTGATGGCGTGAACGGCGTGCGCCAGGGCAAGGTGATCGAACTGGACCTGGCCGATGGCACAACCGAGGCCGACGTGAACGAGATGTGCGAACGTCTTTTGGCCAATACCGTGATCGAACGTTACACCGTGGAGATCGTGTGATGCGCGCCGCTGTATTACACGAGTTCAACGCCGACCTGTCGATTGAGAATGTCCCCGAGCCGGAATGCCCCGACGATGGCGTGGTGCTCAAGGTGTTGGCCTGTGGTGTGTGCCGGTCCGATTGGCACGGCTGGGTTGGCGAACACCCGCGCATCAAGCCGGGGCAGATTGGCGGCCATGAATATTGCGGCGAAGTGGTCGAGGCCGGGCCGATGGCCACCTACCGCGTTGGTGACCGGGTGGTGGCGCCATTCATTCTGGCCTGTGGGATGTGCCCATCCTGTCAAAGTGGGGCGCAGAATACCTGCCCCAATCAGCGGTTACCGGGGTTTTCGGAACCGGGGGCCTTTGCCGAATATGTCGCGGTGCCGTTCGATCATAACCTGTCGTATCTGTCGGATTCGCTGTCACCTATGGTGGCGGCGGGTTTGGGGTGCCGGGTGACAACGGCGTGGCACGCGTTGACCGGGCGCGCGGCGTTGCAGGCGGGCGAATGGCTGGCCGTGCATGGCACCGGCGGCATTGGCCTTAGCGCGCTGATCCTGGGGCGTGCCTTGGGTGCGCGGGTGATTGCGGTGGACGTTGTCGAAGAAAAACTGACGCACGCCATGGGGTTGGGCGCCGAGGCCGCCGTAAACGCCAAAGATGGCGATGTGGCCGCCCGGATCAAAGACATCACCGGCGGCGGCGCCCATGTGAGTGTTGAGGCATTGGGCATCCCCGAAACCACCAACGCCAGCATCGCGTGTTTGCGCCCCCTCGGGCGGCATGTGCAGGTGGGCCTGCCCACCGGCAAACATGCGAAAATGGAAATTGATATGAACACGGTCTATACAGGGCAGTTGGCGCTGTTTGGTACCCGTGGCATGCCATCTTGGCGCTATCCCAGCCTGTTGGGCCTGATCGAGGCAGGGCGCGTGGACATGTCACCGCTAATCGCGCGCGAAGTGACATTGTCACAGGTCAGCGCGGAATTGGCGGCATTTAACGGGCCAACACCGCCGGGCGTGGCGGTGGTTACCGATTTTCTGAACTAGGGGGCAGGGCGATGAAAGCTGCTGTAATCGTTTTTCCCGGGTCCAATTGCGACCGCGATCTGGCTGTTGCCTTTCGCGCGGCGGGTATGGATGTGACCATGGTGTGGCACAAGGATACCGGATTGCCCGATGGCATTGATCTGGTGGGGATTCCGGGCGGATTTTCCTTTGGCGATTATCTGCGCTGCGGCGCGATTGCCGCGCGTTCACCGATTTGCCGCGCGGTGGTGGATCATGCCCATGCGGGTGGCTATGTCTTGGGTATTTGTAACGGATTTCAGGTGCTTACCGAAACTGGCCTGTTGCCCGGTGCGTTGATGCGCAACGCAGGTTTGCGGTTTATCTGCAAAACCACGCCGCTTGAGGTGGTCACAGATCAAAGTGATTTCACCGCCGGTTATGGTGTGGGCGACACGCTGAACATTCCGATTGCGCACCATGATGGCAACTATACCGCCGGTGCGGATGTGCTGGCCAAACTGAGTGATGAAGACCGGATCGCGTTTCGCTATCGCGACAATCCCAACGGGTCGGTTGGGGACATCGCCGGTGTGCTTTCGTCAAACCGGCGGGTGCTGGGCCTGATGCCCCATCCCGAACGCGCCGCCGAAGATGCGCAGGGCAGCGCCGATGGGGCGGCGATGTTCCGCGCATTGGCGGGTGCGCTGGCCGACGCCTGAGGCTTGAGTGCCCGGGCCGGGCGGCATAGCTTAAGCCAATGAGCATTGCGCGCGACATTCCACAGGACCGACCGCCGCGCCGCTGGCTGGTGCGCACGGTGTTTGCGGCGCTGGTGGCGGGCGCGGTGGCGGTTGTGTGGTTTACCAACCAATTCCTGACCCAACGGTTCACCGAAAGCACCCGCAACCGCGCCGAGGTGCGCATGGCGCTGTATATCGGCAACCTGCGGTCCGAACTTCAGCGCGCCAGCATCGTGCCTTTGCTGTTATCGCGCGATCCATCGCTGATTGGGGCGCTGAATTCGGGGGATTATTCGCAATCGACCCAACGGTTGATTTCATACCGTGATGAAATCGGCGCAGCTTCGTTGAAATTGCTGGATCGCGGCGGGCGCGTCGTGGCCGCCACCGACCGTGCGCAATTGGGCAGCCAACACCGCAATGCGGCATTCTATGTTGATGCGCTGCGCAGCAATGACACGGTGTTTTCCATCGTGCGCACCGAGGCGGGTGGATTTACCTTTTCCTATTCGCGCAAGATTTCGGTGGCGGGGGAATTGACCGGCGTGATCGTCGTGGGCGTTGATCTGGCCAAATTTGAAAGCTCGTGGGCGGGATTTTCGGATGCCGTGTTCGTGATGGACAGCGAAGGCACGATCATTCTGGCCACCGAAAGCCGCTGGCGCGGCCGCACCGAAGATGAGGCGCTGGCGGTGCGCAGCGCGCCCACCGCGATTGAGCGCGCATTGCAGGCCACGGCCGATTGGGCCGCTTTGCCGGCCGATGCTTATTTGTCGGGCGAAGCGGTGATGCGGCAAGAGGCGCGAATCCCGTTTCAGGGTTGGCGCATGGCATCCTTTACCACCTACCAATCGGTGCGCGAACGGGTGAATGGCGTGCTGGCGTTGGAAATCATGGCCTTTGCCCTGACCCTGGCGGCGGCGTTTTATCTGGTCAGTCGCAAGGCGATGAACCGGGTGTTGTTTTTCCAACGGGAATCGGCCGAATTGCGCACCCTGAACATTGCATTGCAACGCGAAATTGCCGAACGGGAAAAGGCCGAGAAAAACCTTGAGGTGGCCGAACAGACCGTGGCGCAAACCAACAAACTGGCCGTGCTGGGCGAAATGTCGGCGTCGGTCAGCCATGAGTTGAATCAACCCTTGGCGGCGATGAAAACATATCTGGCCGGGGCGCGTTTGCTGTTGAAACGCAAACGTGCCGATGAGGCGCTCAGCAGTTTCGCGCGAATCGACGATTTGATTGATCGGATGGGCGCGATTACCCGACAGCTGAAAAGTTATGCCCGACGTGGCGGTGAGGCGTTTGAACCGATGGATCTGCGCCGCTCGGTCAGTGCCGCCCTTGCGATGATGGAACCCCAGCTTAAACGCCGCGATATCGAAATTGTGAAAAGCCTGCCGCGCGAACCGGTGATGGTGCGCGCCGATGCGCTGCGTGTCGAACAAGTGATCGTGAACCTGTTGCGCAACGCGCTGGATGCCACCAAAGATGTGGCGCGACCGCAAATCGAACTGCTGCTGGCTGCGGGCGATACCGCCACGTTCAGCGTGCGGGACAACGGCACCGGCATCGCCAATCTGGATGATTTGTTCGAACCGTTTTATACCACCAAGGCTCCGGGCGATGGCGTGGGGCTGGGACTGGCGATTTCATCGGGGATCGTCACCGATCTGGGCGGGCGATTGACCGCGCGCAACGGGCGGGCAGGCGGGGCTGTTTTTGAAATGCAACTCCCCATATTGGAAGAACAGACCGCAGAGGCGGCAGAATAGGAAGAACTATGGCTCAGGCGATGAAGATTGCGATTGTCGATGATGAAAAGGACATGCGCCAGTCGATCAGCCAATGGTTGGCGCTGTCCGGGTTTGATACCGAAACCTTTGCCTGCGCCGAGGATGCGCTGAAGGGAATCACCGCCGATTATCCCGGCGTCGTGGTCAGCGATATCAAGATGCCGGGCATGGATGGCATGGCGTTCCTGAAACGGCTGATGACAGTGGATTCGTCGCTGCCGGTGATCATGATTACCGGCCATGGCGATGTGCCGATGGCGGTTGAAGCGATGCGCGTTGGTGCGTTTGATTTTCTGGAAAAACCGTTCAACCCCGACCGGATGACCGAATTGGCCAAAAAGGCCACATCAAAACGCCGCCTGACTCTGGACAGTCGGGCGTTGCGGCGCGAATTGTCTGACGGCACCGGGATCATGCGCAAAGTGATCGGATCGAGCCAGGTGATGGAGCGCTTGCGCGAAGATATCCTCGATCTGGGTCAGGCCGATGGCCATGTGTTGATTGATGGCGAAACCGGCACCGGCAAAACTTTGGTTGCGCATGCGCTTCATGCGGTGGGGGCCAAGGCGGGGCGCAAATTTGTGCTGGCGTCCTGTTCGGGGTTAGAGCCTGACGCGATGGCCGAACGTTTGTTTGGCCGCCCCGGCGAAAGCGATCAGATGCCGTTGTTGGAAGAGGCGCGCGGCGGCACCCTGGTTCTGGAAGATATTGATGCATTGCCGGTGGCATTACAGGCGCGGCTGCTGACCTGGATCAACGATCAGGGCACGCCGGCCGAAACCCGCCTGGTGGCGATTTCAAACCTGCAGGAACAGGGCAAAACCTGTGAAGACGTGTTGCGCCCCGATCTGTATTACCGTCTGGCAGCGATGAAAATCACCCTGCCGCCATTGCGTGCGCGCGGCGAAGATATTTTAACCCTGTTCGCGCGGTTTTCCGAACAATTCGCCGAGGAATATGGCTGCGACGCGCCCGAGGTTTCGGCGCAAGAGGCGGCGCAATTGTTGCAAGCGCCCTGGCCCGGAAACATCCGCCAATTGGTCAATGTGGCCGAGCGCGCCGTGCTGCAAAACCGGCGTGGCACCGGCACCATTTCATCGCTGTTGATGGCCGATAACGAGGAAAGCGAACCGGGCATGACCACCGAAGGCAAGCCGCTGAAGGAATATGTCGAAGCGTTCGAGCGGATGCTGATCGACAACACAATGCGCCGCCACAAGGGCAGCATCGTCAGTGTGATGGATGAACTTTGCCTGCCGCGCCGCACGTTGAACGAAAAGATGGCGAAATATAATCTCAGCCGGTCGGACTATTTGTAAAGGATCGGCGGGGGGTAACGCCCCCGCCAACCTTTCGCGATCAATCCAATCCCATGCAGCTTGCATAGTACGATACGGTGGCGGGCCAATCGGAAAACACGCCGCTAACGCCCACATCTTTCGCCAGCACATCCAGCAATTCAAATGTATCGCCATCGGTGTCGATCACGTCTTTGACTGACTGGAAATACCACCCACCGCCGTCGGCCAACGGCCCGGATCTTTCAAGTGACCAGGCGATGATGTTGAGATTGGCGGCTTTTGCCTCTTGCGCATAGATCGACGGAACCATTTTGCCATCTTCCACCGTGACCAGCATCCAAAGCGGCGGCGCGATGTAATTGACACCCATATCGGCCAATTCCTGCATCGTCGGTTTGAACGTGGTGGCATCCATCGGGTCAATCAGGCCCTCATCGTCATCGCTGGCCTCGTATCTGTCATCCAGATACACGGCCTGTGCGCCGAATTCCGGTTCATTTTCGATCCAGTATTTGATGTCGGACAGATCAAAGGACTGCGCCCAGACATCCGAGGCGGGCACGTCGGCGGCCTTGTAGTCATCAATCAGTTTCTGCGCATAATCCGCCTGTGAAAACCCATCAAACGGCATTTCGACGCTGGGCGATTTCAGCTCAGGCGTGAATTTCACCCCCAGATCTTTGAACAGTTCGATCGATTCTGCATGGGTCATCAATGTGCCGGTTGTGGCGTAAAGATCGGTGCGCCACCCGGCAGTCCCGTTTTGGTATTCGGCAACTGTGGTGGCGGCGCTGTTGGCGGCATCCATCTTGCCATTCAGGCTGCGAAATTCCGCCAATGTAATGTCGGATGCGCGGCATTCGGCGGTGGCGTTTTGATCGCCCGACGCCGGGGTAAACCCGGCGGTGCATTTTTCGCCAAGCTCGGTGGCAAGGATATTGGTGGTGGTGTGCAGATCGTTTTGCGCGTGACGACACACCAATTCCTTGTCGGCGGTAAAGGTTACGTCACATTCCATGATTCCCGCCCCCATCCGCGCCGCGGCGGTGTACCCTTCAACGGTATGTTCGGGAAATTGCAGCGGCGCACCGCGATGGCCAATGGAAAACAGCGTGCGCTTGGGTTCGGTATCGGCGCAGCCGGCAAGGGTGTCTTTCAGCGGGCCGTCGGCCATGGTGGCGATCAGATAGCCGGGCCGCGGCCCCAATTCGATTCTCTCCGCATAAGCGGGCTGGGCAATTACCAATGTCAGCAAAGACAGGGCAGTGGTGGTGTGCAGGGTATTCATGGTGAAGGCTCCGTTGTTGAAAGAACATCTTCGTCCGAGGTGCCACGGCCATGTGACGGTAACACAACGGCCACACGACAGTTTCGTGATCGCGCGCCCATTCTACCCATGCACGAAACAGGCGATTTTCATACACGCAAAACGAAACCATATTTCAGAGCAGGAGCGGTGAATATAATCGTTGTCATTCTGCCGCTTGGACCGCTATTATGACATATTGGCGAATGACCCCTTGTCGGGGCGTCCCTTTTATTGAGTTTCACTGTCCGAAATGGCTGTCTGATTGGGCAGCGCGGCCCTAAGCCGGCGTTTCGTGGCAAGATGATCGGCCTTCGGGCCAGGCGAATGCCCGTGTGTCTTTCAACAGGCCGGGTTTGAAATGGGCACCCTCACCGGTGTCGGAGCAAGAAACGCGATGACGCGCGACGGAACAGAGGACAGCGGGCAGAGGGCTTTTCGCCCCGTGTTTGCGTGCCTGCCCCCCGGCGCATCGCCCTTAACATATAACACAACCTTGGCAGCGCCCCCTGACAGCGGGCGCGCAATGGTTGTGCGGAATAATATAACATGCCAAAAAAGATGCTTATCGATGCCACCCACTCGGAAGAAACCCGGGTTGTGGTGGTGGATGGAAACAAGGTTGAGGAATTCGATTTCGAATCCGAAAGCCGTCGGCAACTGGCCGGAAACATATACCTTGCCAAGGTAACGCGCGTCGAACCATCGCTGCAGGCGGCGTTTGTCGATTACGGCGGAAACCGCCACGGTTTCCTGGCCTTTTCGGAAATTCACCCCGATTATTACCAAATTCCCGTCGCAGACCGCGAGGCGCTTTTGGCCGAAGAGGCCGCCTATGCCAAATCCCAGGAGGATGAAGAGGAAAAGCCAAAGCGCCGCAGCCGGACCCGCAGCCGCACCAAAACCAAGGCCGAAGACACCACAACCGATGATGCCGTGGTCAGCACCGATGTGGCCGACGGATCCGACATTGATGGCATGGCTGTTGTCGATCTGGGCGATGACGATGACGACGAAGAAGGATCCTCACCGATGGAGCGTGTCGGCGAAACTCCGGTGGAAACGCCGGATGAGAGCGACGACAGCGACGACGACAATGATGATGATGAGAACGACGATGATGAATCTTCGGCGTCAGACAAGGACGACGAGATTGAATCGGTTGCCGAAGAAGACGTAACCGAAGAAATCAGCCGCCCGCGCAAGCCCCGCGCGCGAAAGTACAAGATTCAGGAAGTCATCAAGGTGCGCCAGATCCTTCTGGTGCAGGTGGTAAAAGAAGAGCGCGGCAACAAGGGCGCGGCGCTGACCACCTATCTGTCGCTGGCCGGTCGCTATTGCGTTCTGATGCCCAACACCGCCCGTGGGGGCGGCATTTCGCGCAAGATCACCAATGTTGCCGATCGCAAAAAGCTTAAGGAAATCGCTAACAGCATTGATGTGCCCCAAGGCGCGGGCCTGATCATCCGCACCGCCGGATCACAACGGACCAAGACCGAAATCAAACGCGATTACGAATATCTGCAACGGATGTGGGAACAGATCCGCGAACTGACGTTGAAATCCATCGCGCCGGCCAAGATTTATGAAGAGGGCGATCTGATCAAACGTTCGATCCGCGATCTTTATAATCGCGACATCGACGAAGTCTGGGTTGAGGGCGTTGATGGGTATCGCACGGCCAAAGATTTCATGAAAATGATCATGCCGTCGCACGCCAAAAACGTGAAACAGTATCAGGATCAGATGCCGCTGTTCGCCCGCCATCAGGTGGAATCCTATCTTTCGGGCATGTTCAACCCCACGGTTCAGCTGAAATCGGGCGGATATATCGTGATTGGCGTGACCGAAGCGTTGGTCGCCATCGATGTGAACAGTGGCCGGGCCACCAAAGAAGGCAGCATCGAACAGACCGCGCTGAACACCAACCTGGAGGCCGCCGCCGAAGTGGCGCGCCAACTGCGCCTGCGTGATCTGGCCGGTCTGATTGTGATCGATTTCATTGACATGGAAGAACGGCGTAACAACACCGCCGTTGAAAAGCTGTTCAAGGACAGGTTGAAAACCGACCGTGCGCGCATTCAGGTGGGCCGGATTTCGGGCTTTGGCCTGATGGAAATGTCGCGCCAACGTCTGCGCCCCGGCATGATCGAGGCGACGACACAGCCCTGTCATGCCTGCCACGGCACCGGGTTGATCCGCTCGGACGACAATCTGGCGCTGAATATCCTGCGCCAGTTGGAAGAAGAAGGCGTGCGCAAACGGTCAAAAGAGGTATTGGTGAAAGTGCCGATCGGCATCTGCAATTTCCTGATGAACCAGAAACGCGAACATATCGCCAATATCGAAACGCGCTATGGCCTGTCAGTAAGGGTCGAGGCCGACCCGATGCTGATCTCACCCGATTTCGTTGTGGAGAAATTCAAAACTGCCACCCGGGTTGTTGAACAGATCGCCCATGTCGTGTCTGTCGATGCCAGCCATATGGCCGATACCGAGGTTGAGGACGAAGTAGAAGCTGACGTCGAAGAGATCGAAGAGGCACCCGCCGCCATCGCGTCACCGCCCGAGTCGTCAAACGACGATGATGGCGCTCCGAAAAAGCGGCGTCGGCGTCGGCGTCGGCGCAAGAACGGCAATGGTCAGAATGGTGACAACCAATCAGGTGGCGACGAGGACGATAACGGTTCAGATGCCTCTGCCTCGCAGACCAGCGATGAACCGAAGGCAGACGCGCCTTTAACCGCATCGGATGAGTCCGCGCCCGAGGCCGAGGAGGCGCCGAAAAAGCGCACCCGTGCGCCGCGCAAACGCAAATCCGCATCGGATGAGGCGGCAAAACCCGAGGCAACGCCCGAAGCGGAAACGCCAGAGGCCGAGGGCGACAAACCCGCGCCGCGCCGCCGCCGCCGTACCCGCACGCCAGATCCGGTGGTGGAAGAAACTGCTGAAACCGTCGTGGCCCCGGTGCAAGATGCACAGGAACCTGTCGAGCCGGCGGTGGAAGAAACACCTGAACCGATCGCACCCGTGGTGGAAAACGTTCAGGAACCGGTTGCGCCCACGATGGACAACGCCCCGGAACCTGCGGCCGCCACCGCCGAAACGCCGGTAATGGACGCGCCCGTGGCCGAAACACCGCCCGCGGCCGAACCTGCCGCCGAAGCTCCGGCGCCAGTGGACGCGGTGATCGAACAGGCGCCTGCAGCGGCCCCCGATCCCAAACCGCAACCCGCGCTGACCGCGCAGGAACCGGCCTTGGCCGAGGAAACCACAACGGCGGAACCGGCCAAGCCGAAGCGGCGCGGCTGGTGGTCGAAAGGCTGATAAAATCCAAAAAAAGGCCGCGCAGACAGCGCGGCCTTTTTGTTTTCGGATCAGGGGGTCAGGCGCGGCGGATCAAAAACGTCAGCACCGCACCCTCTGATTCCATTTCCAACAGGACATGGCCGGATTCATTGCAGAAATGCGGCACGTCGACCACGGCTGCCGGATCGTCGGCCTGCATTTGCAGAATTTGGCCGGGCCGCAATGCCGCCAATCGCTTGCGCGCTTTCAAAACCGGCAGGGGACACAGCAGGCCCAGTGCATCCAAAGTATCATCAGGTGTGTTCATGGCCCAACGTCCCGCATTTGTTTCACATTGTCCACGGGGATGTGACCCAATGGCGCGTGACGCCGCCGATAATTTGGCCTAACCCTAGGGGCATGTTCGGAATCGAAATCATAGATGCGGGGCTGCTCCCTGCCATGATCGTGGCCCTGATTGCCGGGCTGCTGTCATTCCTGTCGCCCTGTGTGTTGCCCATCGTGCCGCCATATCTGGCCTATATGGGCGGGATCACGATGAACGAAATGAAGGAAGAAACCACCGCCCACCGGCGCGCGGTGATTTCGGCGGTGTTTTTCGTTCTGGGCCTGTCGACGGTTTTCTTGATCCTCGGCTTCACTGCGTCTGCCTTTGGCGCATTCTTTCTGCAATATCAGGAAATTTTTGCACAGGTTTCCGGCGTGGTGGTCATTGTGTTTGGCCTGCATTTTCTGGGCCTGTTCCGCATTCCATTGCTTAACCGCGAGGCGCGCCTTGATGCCGGCGACAAGGGCGGATCGTCATTTGGCGCCTATGTTCTGGGCCTGGCCTTTGCCTTTGGCTGGACACCGTGCATCGGGCCGCAACTGGGCGCAATCCTGTCCCTCGCGGCAAGTGAGGCAAGCGTGGCGCGCGGCACCACATTGTTGGGAGTCTATGCCGCCGGTCTGGGCATTCCGTTTTTGTTGGCGGCGGTGTTTATTCAGCGGTCGATTGGGGTGATGAACCGGATCAAACCGTGGATGGGCGTGATTGAAAAAGGCATGGGTGCGCTTTTGGTTCTGGTCGGTCTGGCCCTGTTGACCGGCGCGTTCAGCGCGTTTTCCTGGTGGTTGTTAGAGACATTTCCGGCACTGGCGGCTTTGGGTTAATCGGCTTAATTTCGCCCCGATCTGCGGCTATGTTGTAAGTAACGCAACAGGATTTTCGCCAGATGCATACGCCCGTCACCCGCCGCAAAGTGTTTTATATCCCCGGTTACGATCCGATTCACCCCCGACGTTACCGCGAATTATACCGCAAAGAGGGCGCGGCACAGGCCGCGATTTCGGGCTATGACATCGCCCTGAAACCGCGCAAGGGCGCGCGCTATGGCTGGCAGGTTGAAGGGCGCGTGGATGGCGCCGAGGTCAGCGCCGAATTTGAGGTTCTGGTGTGGTCAGACATCGTGCGCGATTCGATGAAAACCGGGATTTTGGCCACCTATGGCCAGTTGGTGCGCACCGCTTATATCTATATTTCCAGCGGGGCTTTGCGCCGTTTGATGTGGCTGCGCAAAGGGCCGGTGATTGCCGCGCTTTATCCGGTGGGCATGTTGTTGGTGCAACTGCTTACGGCTTTGGCGGTGTTCTGGTTTGGCGGGCGGCTGTTGGCCTGGGCGTTTCATTTGGCTATTGGCGCAATGCCCGTGCTGACCCTTGCAGCATTTGCCGTGTCGGGCGCAGCGGCCATCGCGCTTTTGCGGTGGTTCAAAGCGAAAGACGGTAAATTCTTTGCCTATTACTTGATGCATGATTACGCATTTTCCGCCGCGACGCGCGGAGCCAATCCCCCCGCCCTTGAAACCCGCATGACCGACTTCACCGCCGCCATTGCCGATGCGATGGCGGGCGATTTTGACGAAGTGTTGGTCGTGGGCCATTCCTCGGGCGCGCATATCGCGGTGTCGTGTCTGGCCGATCTGATCCGCCTTGGCAAACTGCCCGCCATTGGCCCGGCCTTGTCGTTCCTGTCACTTGGCCAGGTGATCCCGATGGTCAGCTTCCTGCCCGATGCCCACCGCCTGCGCGCCGATCTGCATTACCTGTCCGCGCGCGCCGATCTGACATGGGTGGATGTCACCGCACCCGGCGATGGCTGCGCCTTTGCCCTGTGCGATCCGGTGGCCGTGTCGGGTGTATCGCCGCGCGATCAAAAATGGCCGCTGGTGTTTTCGGCCGCCTTTACCCAAACGCTGAAACCCGAAACTTGGAAATCCCTGCGCTGGCGGTTTTTTCGCCTGCATTTCCAATACCTCTGCGCCTTTGATGCGCCGCGCGATTACGATTACTTTCAAATCACCGCCGGGCCGCTGACCTTGGGCGCGCGATACGCGGGCCGCAAACCCAGCAAATCGCGCATCGACATTGCCGCCTCTTGCCACACAACGATGGCCGCATGATCCCGCCAAAACCCTCAGCGCGCGCCGACAAAGTATCGCTCTGGCGCTATTTGAAACTGTTTCGACAGGATATTCTGTCGGCGCAACCGGCGAAACTCTATCGCGCCTGGATGGCCGAATTTCGCACACCGTTTTTTCGCAGCTACCTGGTGAATGACCCGAAACTGTTGCGCGTCATCCTGAATGAACGGCCGATGGATTTTCCAAAGTCTGATCGCATTGGCGAAGGGCTGCGCCCGCTGCTGGGCAATTCGGTGTTTTTGACCAATGGCGAGATCTGGCAAAAACAACGCCGCATCATCGACCCGGCGTTTGAGGGCGGGCGTCTGCGTGATACATTCCCGGCAATGCTGGCAGCAGGGCAGGCGGCCAGTGCCCGCCTGAGCGAAGGCGCGCAGGATATCGAACCCGAAGCCAGCCACACCGCCGCCGATGTGATCTTTCGCACGCTGTTCTCAATCCCGATCGAACATGAAACGGCCACACAGGTGTTTGACCAGTTTCGCGATTATCAGCGCACACAACCGATCCTGAACCTCGCCGCCTTCATCCCCATTCCCCGATGGTTTCCACGTTTCCACAGGGCGCGCACCAAACAAACGGCCCGTGCCATCCGCGCCCTGATCACCGATCTGACCGCAGGTCGCATGGCAGAAATAAACGCCGGAACGGCCCCCGATGATCTGGCGACCAAAATCATGACCACCCGCGATCCGGTCACCGGCGACGGCTTTTCAACCGAAGAAATGGTCGATCAGGTGGCGATATTCTTCCTTGCCGGTCATGAAACCAGCGCCTCGGCCTTGGCATGGGCGCTTTACCTTCTGGCCACCCATCCGCAGGCACAGGAAAAAGTCGCGCAAGAGGCGAAAACCTTTATGCAAGACCCGCAGTTCACCCGCCTGTCGACCCTGAAATTCACCCGCGATGTGTTTCGTGAGGCATTGCGCCTCTATCCGCCCGTGCCAATGATGGTGCGCCAAACCAGATGCCCCGAACAAATGCGCGACCGCACCGCACCCAAAGGCGCGCAAGTCGTGCTCAGCCCGTGGCATTTACACCGCCACACCCGCCTGTGGGACAACCCCGATGGATTTGACCCCGGCAGATACGCCACTGAAACGGGTCGCAAATCCCTGCGAGAGGCATATATGCCGTTTTCAACTGGCGCACGGGTCTGCACCGGGGCCGCCTTTGCCATGGTCGAAGGCCCGCTGTTGCTGGCAACACTGCTGGCCGATTGGCACATCTCTCCGGTGGATGGTAAAACACCAACCCCCGTTGCCCACCTTACTGTCCGCGCGAAAGAGGGCATTCACCTGTCGCTTACCAAACGGCAGTGATTTTTCTTGCTTGAAATATCCCCGCCGGAGGCTCCCACCTCACCGCGTTAACTCCGCTTGCCGCAAATGTGCCGCGCACCCCACACCCACTAAACAAAATATCGTGTGTGGCGCAGCCACTCCGTCAGGTCACTCCAGATAGGGCACGGGATTGACGCTTTCAAATCCTTCGCGAATCTCAAAATGCAATCCGGGTGCCGCGGCGGCACGGATCTTGGCAATCGTCTGGCCCCGGCGGACCTGATCGCCCTTTGCGACGCTCACCTTGTCAACGCCCGCATAGACCGTCAGAATATTGCCCGCATGGCGCAATACCAGGATCGGAACCTGATCGGTATCCCGGGTGATTGCCGCGACGGTGCCTGCATCTGCGGCGCGCACGTCTGATCCGGCTGCGGCTGAAATATCTATGCCGTCGTTTTTGCCCTTGGAATAACCGCGGATGATCGGGCCGTTGACCGGCAGCGCAAAGCGTCCTGTATCACTGGCCTTGGTTTTTGTATCTGCAAGGGCGGGCGAGGGCGGCGTTTCTTTTGGGGTGGCGGTGGTGGCCTTTTCATCGGGCAGAGGTTGTGCCGCACTTGGCGGAATAGGCGCGACACTGCCGGTGCCCGGCCGTTCGGCCGCGGTGGGGGTGGGTTGGCCGGGCAGGGCGACCGGAATCAACAAAAACTGCCCCTCGCGTATGCCTAATTCCCCAGTCAGGCCATTCCATTCGGCCAGGGATTTCACCGGAATATTGTAACGGCGCGCGATCGAAAATGCCGTTTCGCCCCGCTTTACCTTGTGGCGGATCGGTTCAGTGCCTGATGTTGTCGTTTGGCTGGGCTGTGCGGCGGGTCGGTTTGCGGGGGTGATGCCGCCATCGCTATCCAGACTGCTGGTGCCGATTTCGGCGGGCGGGGTCAGCGGTGTTGTTGGGCTGACCGGGGCCGGAGTGGGCCGGATCGGCCCGATATTTGAGGCCCCCGTCGCGGGCGATGGTTCGCTGACCCGGCGGGGCAGGGCGATCACCTCGCCCTTTCGCAGGTTCAGATCCAAAGGCATGCCGTTATAGCGCGCCAATTCTTCGGCGGGCAGGCCAATGCGCGCGGCGACATCGCTGACCGTGTCGCCACTGCGTGCAACCGCCACCTGATAATTCGGGTACGAGATGACACCGCGATTGTCGGCGCGGGGCCGCTGTGCCGTGCGCACCGCAAGGGCGGCGTCAGACGTATCCAACCCATTGGCAAAACTGTCGCGCAAATCAAAATCAAAAGGCTTGTCGCCACAGGCGGCCAAGGCCAACAATGCCGCGCCACACATCATCGCGGCCCGGGGTTTGGGAAATACTGCCATCTGTCGTCCTCAAATTGTCTGAATGGCGCCTCTGCGTGCGCTCATCCTTTTACCGCCTGAAATGCGAGACGCGCCTCGCCCTATCCGTCCTGGCCCAACCCCTCTAACAGAGGCACAAACCGCACCGGTCTTAATTCCTGATAATCAAACCCTTTTGCATGGCGCGTCACCTTGATCAGGCTTTGCACCGTGTTTGACTGGCCCACCGGCAGCACCATGATACCCCCAACGCGCAATTCCGCCAAGAGGGGGCCGGGCGGGTCTTCGGCGGCAGCGGTGACCAGGATTTTGTCAAACGGGGCCTGATCGGGCAACCCGTGCGATCCATCGGCGGCAAAGGCGGTGACATTGGTCAATCCGAGGGCTTCAAACACCTCACGGGCTTCGCGCACCAATCGTTTGTGGCGGTCCACGGTGTAAACCCGCCGCGCCAGATGCGACAACACCGCCGCCTGATATCCCGATCCGGTGCCGATTTCCAAAACCTTGTCGCGGGGCTGCACATCCAAGGCCTGGGTCATCAACCCGACAACCGAAGGTTGGCTGATCGTCTGACCACAGGCGATGGGCAGCGGCATATCCTCATAGGCGCGCTCGGCGAAAATGCCGCGCACGAATGCGCCGCGATCCACCTTTTCCATCGCGCTCAGAACGCGACTGTCTGTCACCCCGCGTGAGCGCAGGGCATAAAGGAACTGCATTTTGCGTTCCGCGTCAAATGTCATTCGATCGCGGCTTTCAGATCGGCAATCCGGTCATGGGCGGTCAGATCAGCGCGCATCGGCGTGATCGAGGTATAGCCCGCCGTGTTGTCATGGGCATCCGAACCGGGCGCGCTGTTGGTTTGCGGTCCACCCTTGATCCACAGAAATTTCCGCCCCGATGGCGACATGTGCGGCTCGGTCGAGAAAAAGCTGTCGGGCCGGAACCCTTGGGTTGAAACGCGCAGGCCTTTCACGTCCTTGCCCGCAACGGGTGGGAAATTGACGTTGTAAAACAGGCGGTAATCGGCGTTGTCCCATTCGCCCTTTTCCAAAAGGGTGCGGATGGTGTGCACCCCTGTTACCCGCGCCGCATCAAACGGATCGGCCAGATTTCGGTTTCCGGGGCCGTAATATTGCGACAGGGCAATCGCGGGCAGGCCCTGTAACGCCGCCTCGATCGCGGCGCCGACAGTGCCGGAATACATCGTATTTTCGGCCGAGTTGTTGCCCCGGTTCACACCCGACAACACCAGATCCGGGCGCTGTGGCATGACATCGTAAATTGCCGCCAAAACACAATCGGCAGGCGCGCCCTCAACCGCAAAGCGGCGCGGCCCGAATTCGGCCAACATCATCGGTTGGGTATAGCTGACGCAATGGGCCACGCCCGATTGTTCGAATGCGGGGGCAACGACCCAGACCTCGCCGGTCGGTCCGGCAATTTCGGTTGCGACTTCTTCCAACACCTGCAGGCCGGGCGCGTTGATTCCATCGTCGTTTGTAATAAGAATACGCATAAAAGCCCCTTTTGTTTTCTCTTGCTTAGGCGACGGTGTGCCAACGGGCAAGCGGGCGACGCGACTCACATTGAAAGTGTTGCCAGAAGGCGCGCGGCCTCCTCATCGGGATGGGTCAAACCTGTGCGATCTTCGCCCGGGAAAAACCGGCCCCGGGTGGCGGTGGGCATCGGGCGCGGTGTCAGAATATGCACCTTTGGCCCGGTATTTGCGGTTTCCGCCTGCCATGACTGGGCCAATGCCATCTGTGCCGCCTTGGTGGCACCGTAACAGCCGAAAAATTTGGCCCCCGCACGCGGATCATCGAAAAACAGTGCCTGACCGTCGGGGGCGGCGGTCAGCAGCGGTGCAACCATCGGAATAAGTGTTGCGGTCGCGGTGGCATTCAGGGCGATGGATTTCGCCCAATCCTTGGCATCCACATGGGCCGCCGGCGTCATCGGCGCGGCGTGAATCGCCGTATGCGCCCACAGATCAACATGGCCCCACCGATCATAAATCGAGCGGCACAGGTGCGCCATCGCCCCGGCATCGGTGATATCCATGGGGGCGAGCGTGGCTTGACCGCCCCCGGCCTGAATTGCGTCGTCCAATTCTTCCAGCGCGCCGGTGGTTTTGGCAACGGCGATGATATGATGGCTGGACGACAGCGCCTTGGCCAATGCGGCGCCCAGCCCGCGCGAGGCGCCGGTGATCAGGGCGATTTTTGATGTGTTCTGGTCTGACATATCTGCGCTGTGCCAATACCCGCGGCCAAGGTCAAGGGCGAAGCGGCTGAATCACCCGCCCAGACCGTATCAGATGCGAAAGAGAGGCATCAAAACGCGGTGGCCCGCCCTGAAGTTGGCGCGCTAGATTACTCTGCCGCCTTCAGGCGAAACCCCTGTTCCACCATATCAGACGGTTCAACCGGATATTGGCCGGAAAAACACGCGTCGCAATATTGGGGTGATGTCGCATTGCGGCCTTCTGCCTCGCCCACGGCGCGGTACAGCCCATCAAGAGAGATAAAGCGCAGCGAATCAACCTTCAGGTGGGCGCACATTTCGTCTTCGGACATGGTTGAGGCGAGCAGTTTTTCACGCTGGGGCGTATCGACCCCATAAAAACATGGCCAGGCGGTAGGCGGAGAGGCGATGCGAAAATGCACCTCTTTCGCGCCGGCATCCAGAATCATCTCACGAATCTTGATGCTGGTGGTGCCGCGTACAACCGAATCATCAACCAGAATCACCCGCTTGCCTTTGATCAGGGCGCGGTTCACGTTCAGTTTCAGACGCACCCCCATATTGCGGATCTGTTCCGTGGGTTCGATGAAGGTACGCCCCATATACTGGTTGCGGATGATCCCCATGGCATAGGGGATGCCGCTTTCCTGACTGTAACCAATTGCGGCGGGCGTGCCGGAATCGGGCACCGGGCACACCAGATCGGCATCCACCGGCGCCTCTTTGGCCAATTCCACGCCGATGGCGCGACGGGTTTCATACACTGACCGCCCGCCCAGAATACTGTCAGGGCGCGAAAAATACACATGTTCAAAGATACAGAACCGGGGTTTGGCAGGGGTGAACGGGCGATGGCTTTGAATCTCGCCATGTTCGATCACCACCATTTCGCCCGGGTCGATTTCGCGAATGAATTTCGCGCCGATAATATCCAAGGCACAGGTTTCGCTGGATAAAACCCAACCAATGTGATCGCCTTCGCCCAGTTGGCCCAATACCAACGGGCGCACGCCCAACGGATCGCGCACGCCGATCAGTTTGGTGCGCGTCATCGCCACGATGGAAAACGCGCCCTCAACCCGGCGCAACGCATCCTGAATCCGGTCCGGCACCTTGCGTTGCAAGGAACGCGCCATCAGGTGGATGATACATTCACTGTCCGAAGCGGATTGAAAAATCGACCCTGCGCCGATCAATTCACGGCGGAGCGCAACCGCATTGGTGATATTGCCATTATGGGCAATCGCCGCGCCGCCCATGGCAAATTCGCCGAAAAACGGCTGCACGTCGCGCATTTGCGTGCTGCCTTTTGACCCCGAGGTGGAGTAGCGCACATGCCCAATGGCCAGTTCGCCGGGCAATGTTTCCATCAGCGATGCCTTGGTAAAACTGTCGCGCACATATCCGAATCGCCGCGCCGAATTGAACCCGTGATCGGGGTGGTGCGAAACGATTCCGCCCGCCTCTTGGCCGCGGTGTTGCAAGGCATGCAGGCCGAGCGCGACAAAGTTTGCCGCATCGGCCACGCCGACAACGCCAAAAACGCCGCATTCTTCTTTAAGCTTGTCACCGTCAAAATCAAACGGATGGGCAGGGGGCATCTGGCGCATGGGGTGCTCCGAATCCTGTGGGTGTTGGGCATCACATAGGGGGTTTGTCAGGCAGTGTCACCCAGCCGTTCGATAAATGCTGCAATGCAGCGGGATCAGGGCGCCACAACCGGCCAAAGTGACGCAATCAAAAGCCCGGCCATCGCCCAGTTGAACGCCCGCAACCGGGCCGGATTGGTCAGAATGCGCCGCAATTCCCGCCCCAGCAACAGCCAGAACGAAATCGATGGCAAATTGACCGCGCCAAACACGGCAGCAACCAGCGCAATCGCGAAAAACGTCTGGTTCGGCGCATAAACCGATGTGGCGGTCAGCGCCATTGCCCAGGCTTTGGGATTGACCCACTGAAACGCCGCCGCCTGTAGGAACGTGAAAGGCGTGCCGTGGGATTCGGCGTTTTCGGGCGGGGCGGCATTGGCGATTTTCCACGCAAGATAAAGCAGATAAGCCACGGAAACCACTTGCAAAACCGTATGCGCCAAAGGCCATGCAACAAACACACGTTGCAGCCCGATACCCACCAAAAACACCATCACCACAAAGCCCACGGCGATGCCCAACATATGCGGCACGCTGCGACGCAGACCAAAATTTGCGCCCGATGCCATCAACATCAGGTTGTTTGGCCCCGGCGTGATCGACGACACCAGCGAAAATGCCACAAGGGCAGGGAGGAGATCATAACTCATCGCGCGACTATCACAGTAATTTGGCCGGAATGCATGCTGGATCACCAATATCCGACATTGATCTGCGCCCATAACCCATAACAATTGGCGTTGTACACTGTGCCAAGTCTTGCCACAGGTCGGCACACGCACCACGTGTGTTGCAAAGGCGACGCCAAAACCACGCGACGTAACGTTCACGTGAGACGGGATTGGAACTGTTTGCCCACTCTGGCATTTAAGCTGTTAACAAACATCAAACCAAGGGGCACATCATGAGTCTTCTTAAACCGACACGCCGCGCCTTGCTGGCCAGCGGCGCCGCAATGCTTGCCACGCCCAGCGTTCTTTTGGCCCAAGACAGCATGCCTGCCCTGCGTGCCGATTCAAACGCCCGCCGCAATGTCAGCAGCTTCAAAACACAACGCTGGCAGGACCATTTTGAAACCTTGGATCGCGTCACCATCGTGGCCGATACCGGGTCGCGGGCACTGCATTATTGGTCGGCAGATGGTAGCGATTATCGCATGTACCCCACATCGGTTCCCTTGACTGATGAACTCACCCGCCTGGGATATACCGAAGTGGTGCGCAAGAAGGTTGGCCCAACCTGGACCCCGACATCATCGATGCGCGAACGTGATCCATCGTTGCCCACGTTCATGCCCGCCGGCGAGGACAACCCCCTGGGTACGCATGCCATCTATCTCAGCTGGCCTGCCTATCTGATCCACGGCACCCATGACACCCGCAAGATCGGGCGGCGGTCGTCTTCGGGCTGTATCGGGTTGTATAACCGCCAGATTGCCGAACTGTTTGAATTGGTGCCGGTTGGCGCACAGGTGCGGTTGATCTGACCCATCGCCATTGGCAAAAATAATAGCCCGGTCGCGGATTTTGCGACCGGGCTTTTTTTCGCGCTGCTTGGCGCTCAAGCGTCCTGCAGTTCGTCTTTGACGATCTTTTCGATGTCGCCCACATCGTGGTTGGTAAGCGTTTTCGGGATTTCGCCGATCACACGCTGCGTCACCTCCTGGTGCAGAACCTTGCGCAGATCGCCCAAGACGCGCGGTGCGGCAACGATCACCAAATGATCGAACGCGCCCTTGTGCGCCTGTTTATACAGAATATCCGCCAGATCATCGGCAAAGCGTTCCTTGGCCAGTTCATGCCAATCGGTATCTTGAAACGCCGAGCGCGGGCCAGATGTGGTGTTGCCCGGGCGCCCCTCCTGCATCCGGCCGGGGCGGTTTGCCGACTGGTCGATGTCCTTGGGGTTTTCCTGCTGCTCAAGGCGGTGAACCTCAAGATGCGGGTTTTCGCCATCGGTCAGGTTGCGCAGGAACAGCGCCTTTTCACCGTCGGCAATCAAGACCCACGCGCCATTTGTCAGATGTGCCATGTTACTTGTCCCCCGTGCCGTGATGCCCGCCAAGGTTGCCTTGGCCCTTTTCATCGGATTTATGCACACGGGTGGTGGTTTTGCCCTGATCGACCTGCTTCAGCTCGTCGCGCGTACCCACCTTGCGTTCAAGGTTACCTTGGGCGCGGCCCTGTTGGCCGGGGGTGGCGGGGGCATCGGTGTAGGCGTCGGTATCACGACTGCCATCATGGGAACGTTTGCGTTCTGCCATAGCGTGTCCTTTCCTGAGTGTTGGAGAGGAAACACGCGATGCCAGCCTTCGGTTCCAGATTAAGAACCGCAATCTCCTACCAATTGCTCATAGCGTGATACGATCCAACCGGGTGCATCGGACGGGATCTGTTCATCAATGCTGTCTTGGGTGCGCGCGAAAATCTTGGCGGTGCGGCTGTTGTCAACCATCGGGATGGAATCGGTCGTGACCACACGACTGTAAACAACCAACGCCACCGCAACCAGCAAAACGCCGCGCGCCACACCAAACAAGAACCCGATCGCCTGATCCACCCCGCCCAGCGCCGAGCGTTGAACAGCCCCGGCAAACAGGGGTGTAAAGATCGACGCCAGAACCAAAGCCACGGCAAATACCACGGCAAACGCCGCAATGATCGACAATTCGCAACTGTCGCCCAGAAAATCACCCAGAACAGGGATTTCGCGCACGAGCGGTTCAGCCTGCGGAGCGAAAATAAACGCCAGCACCGCAGCGGCAATCCAACCGACGATTGCCATCGCTTCGCGCACAAAGCCCCGCGAATAAGCCAGAATGGCCGAAATCACGATCACACCCGCGACGACACCATCAATGATGGTAAAACCTTCCATGCCTCTGCCTTCCCTAAACGCCTAGCCCGCGCCGAACAAATCGCCCACGATTGCTGCCAGATCTTCGTATTGCCGTAACGACATTCCAAACGTGCCACTGGTTTTCGACCGCGTTGGCGCGATGGCTGCGGTGAAACCAAGTTTTTGCGCCTCTTTCAACCTGTTTTCGGTCTGACCCACCGGTCTGAGCGCCCCTGACAGGCTTATTTCTCCGAAAACCACCGACTGTGGCGGAAGTGCCGTATCTTCACGCGCCGACAGCAGCGCCATCGCCACCGCCAGATCGGCCGCCGGTTCGGTCACCCGCAGACCGCCCGCCACATTCAGATACACATCAAGGCCCGCAAATGGAATACCGCAGCGCGCCTCAAGCACGGCCAGAATCATCGCCAGCCGTCCGCCATCCCAGCCAACAGTGCTGCGCCGGGGCTGGGAATGGGGGGTGGGGGCGACAAGGGCCTGAAATTCACACAACACTGGGCGCGTGCCCTCGATGCCCGCAAACACAACCGATCCGGGGGCAGGGTTTTCCCGATCCGACAGAAACAGCGCCGAAGGGTTGCCAACCTCGGCCAATCCATCGCCCGTCATTTCAAACACACCGATTTCATCGGCCGGGCCAAACCGGTTTTTCACGGCGCGCAGAATGCGAAACTGGTGCCCGCGCTCGCCCTCGAAATACAGCACGGTGTCGACCATGTGTTCCACCACCCGCGGCCCGGCGATTTGGCCGTCCTTGGTGACATGGCCCACCAGAATCACTGCCACCCCGTGACGTTTGGCAAAGCTGGTCAATTCATGGGCCGCCGCGCGCACCTGACTGACCGACCCCGGCGCGCTGCTTACCTGATCGCTCCACATGGTTTGAATCGAATCGATGATCGCCAGGGCGGGTTTTTCCGCCTCTAACATGGTTAAAATATCGCGCAGATTGGTTTCGGCGGCCAATTTCACCGGCGCTTGGGTCAATCCCAACCGTTGCGCACGCATCCGCACCTGTGCGCTGGCCTCTTCACCGCTGATATAGATTGATTTCAAACCGGCCTGTGCAAAACTTGCCGCTGCCTGCAACAACAACGTCGATTTTCCGATGCCGGGATCGCCGCCGACCAACACGGCCGAGGCCGGCACCAACCCGCCGCCCAGAACCCGATCCAGTTCGGCAATGCCCGACGTTGTGCGCGGCGGCGGCGCCTCATCGCTGGACAGGTCCGACAAAACGATTCGGTTGCCGCGCTTGGTTCCAAGGGATTGCGCGGCGGGGCCGGTCGACAACGGCACCTCTTCAACAATCGAATTCCACGCGCCACAGGCGTCACAGCGCCCAGACCATTTGGAATGGGCAGCGCCGCAAACGTTACATACAAATCCCGGTGTTTTTGCCATGGCGCCTTGTGCCTTCTTGTGCCCCCTCACGCAAGGCCCCGGTCACCTGCCACCGTGGTCTTTTTCTTGCCCAAAATATCCCCGCCGGAGGCATCCAACCGCTCGCCTGGCGTATCGAAAAAATTGGTGCGCGCCCTCAACAGCACGCGCCAAAACAAAAGATCAAGCGGCCCTGAAAGGGCCTCCTTTAGGTCATTCCTAATTGTCGATCTTTTGCGGATTGGACATCAGCCGCTGCGCCTGTTCGCCGATCCGCCGGTTCAGCGGAATCACCGTATCATTGCCCTTGTCCTCGATCGAGGTTTCAAAACCCAGTTGCGGCAGCATTTCCAACAAATCCGCCTCAAGGCGCACCAGATGCCGTTTAACCAACGCCTCTTCGGTTTGCACCTCTAACAGCCAATGGCGCAGCTGATCACAATTTTCACGCGCCATTCTTATGATATCTTCCATGCGCGCCGCCTCTTCCTGACGCTGGCGCAGAAATTCCCGGGCCCGATCCACTGCATCCTTGGAATAAATCCGCGCCAATTCGCGCGATTCCCGGCTCATCTGGGCGGCAACTTCCATCACATCGGGTTCCAGCGCGCCCAGATCGGGATGACTGCGCAAATGGTTGATCCGTTCGCGCACCGAATCAAACTCGGACGCGGCCTTGAACAATCCGGCGCGGTCGGCGGCGTGTGACACCCGATAAGCCCGCGCGACATCCTCCATGTTGATGTGAAAGGCGCGATGTGCGGCTTCGAGTTTCAAGATCCGGCGGCTGGCCGGTAGGAAAAAGCACAGTCCGATACAAAACAGCGTAAAGCCGATTTGCAGCGCCATACCCGCCCAAGGGATCGGTGCGCCGCCAAAACTGGCCTCCAACTCAAACCAAGGGCTGAGCCCGGACAATGACAATAACGTCAAACCGCCCATCAATCCCGCCAAAACAGCGATTGCCGCCATCGCCACCATCTGGACCAACGCCCCGACCCCAAGTATCGGCCGTGGTGTCAACTTTTCCATACGTACATCACCCATAAACGCCCCCACGTTTTGCATTCGCGCCACTGGCCCGAATGTGTCAAGTTAAAGGCAAAATAAGGGCAGATTAAGCCGTTAAATCGTTCACAGTTAACGATTTATTATGGCTTTGTTTCGTATGATCGGACAATTCGGCTCACCTTATGGCAGAAATCGGGCCATCAGCGCGGCCATGGATGAATTGGGTCAAATACGGATCACCGCTGTTTTCCATATCACCCACCGGCCCGGTCCATTGGATGACCCCGTCGTGCAACATCGCCACCCGGTCTGCGATCGCGCGCACGCTGGTCATGTCGTGGGTGATGGTGATCGCTGTCACCCCAAGGTCCACCACGATCTCGCGGATCAGATCGTTGATCACCCCGGCCATGATCGGATCAAGCCCGGTTGTGGGTTCGTCGAAAAATATGATGTCAGGGTTGGCAGCAATGGCGCGGGCCAGGCCGACCCGTTTTTGCATCCCGCCCGACAGTTCGCTGGGCAGGTGATCGGCCACATCGCCTGACAATCCCACGCGGCGCAATTTCTCTATCGCAATCGCGCGCGCCTCGGCCTTGGGCCGTTTCAGCGGGCCGCGCAGCAGACGAAAGGCGACGTTTTGCCAGACCGGCAGGCTGTCAAACAATGCGCCGCCCTGAAACAGCATGCCAAACCGCGCCAGAAACTGTGCGCGGTTGGTATTTTGCGTTTGTTTGCCATCAACGGTGATCGTGCCGTGATCAGGCGTGACCAGCCCCAGAATACATTTCAGACAAATCGATTTGCCGGTGCCAGAGCCACCGATGATGACCATGCTTTCGCCCTTTGGCACAGTCAGGTTCACGCCCCGCAACACGGGATTTGCGCCAAAACGTTTATGCACATCCGTCAGCACGATCATCAGAAAAACACCGAGGTCAGCGCGAAATTTGCCGCCAGAATAAGCACCGCTGCGGCCTCGACGCTGGCCTTGGTGGCGTGGCCCACGCCCTGCGCGCCGCGCGCCGAACCCATGCCGAAATAGCACCCCATAAGCGTTGCAATCACCCCAAACACCGCGCCCTTGATCAACGAAGATGCGATATCTCCAAACTCTAAAAAATCAATGGTATTGGTAAGATACACCGCTTTGTTAAAGCCAAGCGGGCCGGTGCCCACCAGGTATCCGCCCATGATTCCGATGATATCGCCCAGACCCACCAAAAGCGGCACAGTGATCAGCCCGGCCAAGACCCGTGGCAGGGTCAGGTATTTCATCGGATGGGTTGAAAGGGTGACCAGGGCATCAATCTGTTCGGTCACTTTCATCGTGGCGATTTCAGCGGCAATGCTGGAGGTGACCCGCGCGGCGATCATCAGCCCCACCAGCACCGGCCCCAATTCGCGCACCATGCCGATGGCCACGATTTGTGGCACCACCGCTTCGGCGCCGAAACGGCCCCCGCCGGCAAAGATCTGCAGCGCCAGCGCCCCGCCGGTGAACAGTGCGGTCAACCCGATAACAGGCAGCGAAAAGTAACCAACCGACTGCAAGGCCTGACCAAATTCACGCCAGTAAAACGGCGGGCGCACCAGATGACTGGCCGTTTCCCCGGCAAACAGGGCCACCCGGCCAATGGCGGCCAGACCGCCCAAAGCCGCCCGCCCGACAGCGGCAAGCGGGTTCATCCCTGGCCCAGATACCGCCGCTGATAGCGTGGCCCAAGTGACGTAAGGATTTCATAACCAATTGTGCCGGCCACTTTGGCCAGATCATCGACCGTTTGCAGCGGGCAAAGAATATCAAGATGGGACGGCACCCGGGTAAGATGCGTGATATCAACGGTCAACAGATCCATCGAAACCCGACCAACCAAGGGGCAGGGCGTGTCGTCGGCGAACAACACCGCCTGATTGCCCATGGCGCGGATCAAACCATCGGCATAGCCCGCCGCAAGGGTGGCGATCACACTGGGGTCATCGGCGGTCCAGCCACCGGCGTATCCAACGGTTTCGCCCTTTGCCACATCGCGGGTTTGAACCACCGGCAAGGACAGGCGCACCACCGGCTCTGCCTCATCAAACGGTGCGCCGCCATAAAGGCCGATCCCCGGACGTGTCAGCTCAAAATGATACTCAGCGCCCAGCATGATGCCACCGGTCGCGGCCAAAGACCGTGGCACAGAAAGTCCGTCGGTCATGTCATGAAAGGTAGATAATTGGCGCGCATTCATCGGGTGGTTGGGCATGTCGGCACAGGCCAGATGACTGATCAACATCACCGGATTTTGCGCCATCACAATCGCGCGTGCAGCGGCCCATTCGGCGGGCTCCAACCCCAATCGGTTCATCCCCGTATCCAGTTGAACGCCAAAACGGTGGCCTGGCAGTGCTTCGAAATGGCGGGTCATCTGTTCGATGCTGTTCAGCATCGGCGTCAGCGCCAAATCGTGCAACATATCAGAATCACCGGCCATATGTCCGGAAAACACATTGATCACCGGATCAGGCCCGATGTCCTGACGCAGCGCGGCGCCTTCTTCGGCGACGGCGACGAAAAACTGTTTCACGCCGACCTGTTGCAGGGCGCGCGCCACTTTGCCAGCGCCCAAACCATAGGCGTCGGCCTTGACCACAGCGGCCGTTTCCACGCCGGGGCCGGATTTGTCGTTCAGCGCCTGCCAATTGGCGACAAGCGCAGCGAGATCGATATTTAGCGTTCCTGTTCCCATACCAGGGTTGTGACCAATGGGCCGACAACGCGCAAGAGGGGATAGATGAAAACAGCTATCGGTCTTGCCAATACTGGAAATTCCGTTGCCACATCTTTTCACCAATCTCACAATCATATCCGGTTGGCGTGGCCCCGAAAGTACGCGCACGGATCGGCGGCAGAGAGGGCAAACCGACCAGCTCCAACACCAGCTTGCGGCGCACGGCCTCGGCAAATTCGGCCCAATGGGTGACGGGAATGGCAAAGGCACCCGGACCGCCGATCACGCAATTGACATAGTATTCATCCAGATCCTCAAGATGCCAGGGGGTATCGACACCATCGCGGGTCATCAACGGCAGACCGTTGATCACAATGCCTTGATCCAACACCCGATCACGCGCATCGGTGACATTGCGCCCCTGGTTGTTTGGCCCATCCCCGGACATGTCGATCACCCGGCGCAGGCCCTGATAGGTATTGCGCGCGATCATCTGCGCCCCAAATTCCAACGCGCCCGAAATCGATGTGCGTCGCAGTCCGACGGGAATGCTGCGCGACAGTTTCTCAACAAAATCGCGCGCGTCATCTTCGCCGGCAATCATCGTCCAATCCACGATCGTCGTCTGGCTGTTTACCCCGGCCCATTCCACATAGGCAATCGCCACACGCCCCAACAGACCGGCATGAATGGCGGACATCACCGTCGGGCTGAGCAAGGCCTCGATGTATCCGCGCCGCTGAATTTCCAATTCAGCCCCGCTCATCGAACGGGAAACATCGACCATGAGCAACAGTTCAACATCCACCTCTTGGGCGGGGGCCGAAAGAGGGCATAGCAACAAAAGCAGGGCGATCAGATGGCGCATGGCCCCAAGATGGCGCGAAATCCGATCCCTGTCCAATCACACTGTGAAAACCCAACCCTGATCGGGGGGTATGATGTGTATCCTTGGATTCATCTCTTGCTCCTCTCGTGCCAAATCAAATCATGATCCGAGCAAAGCAAACTTTGATGAAAACTATCTTAACGCCGGCCTAGAAACTGTCGTCGCCGCCTTGTTGCCATGGCTGTACCAGATTGCCGAACCGGGTAAAGCGGCCCTCGAACGACAGGTCGACCGTACCGATTGGCCCGTGGCGCTGTTTGCCGATCACAACTTCGGCGCGGCCGTGCAAACGCTCCATCTCTTCTTGCCAGATGGCGACTTTTTCCAGTTCATGATCGCCGGGTTTTTCGCGTTCTTTATAATATTCCTCGCGGAACACGAACATCACCACATCGGCGTCCTGCTCGATCGAACCGGATTCGCGCAAATCGCTCAGTTGCGGGCGCTTGTCCTCGCGGTTTTCCACCTGACGGCTGAGCTGTGACAGGGCGACCACCGGAATTTCCAGCTCTTTGGCGATGGCTTTCAACCCCATGGTGATTTCGGAAATTTCGTTCACGCGGTTTTCGCTGCGCCCGGTGCCGCGCACCAGTTGCAGGTAATCAACCATCAACACATCCAACCCATGGGTGCGTTTCAGACGACGCGCGCGCGCGGCAAGTTGGGCAATCGGCAGGGCCGGGGTATCATCAATGAACAGCGGACACGCCTCGAGCGATTTCGCCGCCTCGACGAAACGGCGAAATTCGGCTTCGTTCATATCGCCCCGGCGAATTTGTTCGCTGGGCACTTCGCTGGCTTCTGACAGGATTCGGGCCGCCAACTGTTCGGCGCTCATTTCCAGTGAATAGAACCCGACCACGCCGCCATCAATTGCGCCTTCGGTGCCGTCGGGCAAACGGCCGCGTTTATAAGCCTTGGCAATGTTGAACGCGATATTGGTGGCCAGCGATGTCTTGCCCATCGAAGGGCGCCCGGCCAGGATCAGCAGATCGGATTTGTGCAACCCGCCCAGTTTCTTGTCCAGATCGACCAGACCGGTGGAAACGCCCGACAACCCGCCGTCGCGCTGATAGGCGGCGTTGGCCACGTTCACCGCATCGGTCACAGCCTTGAGAAAACTCTGGAACCCTTGGGTGGTCTGGCCGGATTCGCCCATGGCATACAGGCGCTGTTCCGCTTCGACGATCTGCTCCTTTGGCTCGATCGTCACGTCAACCTTGGCGGCTTTGGCGCTGATGTCGCGGCCCAGCTGAATCAGATCGCGCCGCACGGACATGTCAAAAATCATCTGCGCGTAATCGCGGGCGGCAAAGCTGGATATCGCAGCGCCCGCCAGACGCATCAGATAGGCCGGGCCGCCCAGCTCTTTCAGGCCCTCGTCATCCTCCATGAATGCCTTGAGGGTTACGGGGCTGGCCAGTGCGTTCTTGGCAATCCGCGCGGCGGCGATTTCATAGATTCGGGCGTGCACCGGATCATAGAAATGCGAATCGTTGATGATGCTGGCGACACGGTCGTAAATATCGTTGTTGGTCAGAATCGCGCCCAGCAACTGCTGCTCGGCCTCGATATTATGGGGTAACAGATCGGGCGTGTTTTCGCCGTCTTGCGCTGTCATTTCGCCTGTGCGGATCGTTGAGATCTCATTCATAACTGCCCCTGAACTTTCATGGTTTGCCCGATGCCCGACTCATAGGGCCGCCCGGCGTCGCAATCAAACTGTATAACCCTGTGGACAATCCGGCCCTATACGCCCCTGCGATACCTTGGGGATGCGCATGTGTATCATACCCCATCTGGTGTTATTGCGAAACAGGGCCGCGCGCTTTTCTGCTGATGCTGCGGTTTACTGGCCGCGGGCATCCTGCCAGGCACGCGGGGCCCGCAAGAAGGATTCGACCTCGTCCAAAGTTGCCTCATCAAAAGCATTGCGCGCCCGCGCCTCGGCCAGAACATCCCACCAGGTGCACAGGTGCATCAACTGCACACCGTGGCCCGAAAGAGTATCAAGCGTGCCGGGGAAGATGCCGTAATAGAAAATAACCGCCGTATGGCCGCAGGTTGCGCCGGTTTCGCGGATGGCATCGACAAACGACAATTTGCTACCGCCATCGGTGGTCAGATCTTCGACCAAAAGCACCCGCTGCCCTTCGGTCATCACGCCTTCGATTCGGGCATTGCGCCCGTACCCTTTGGGCTTTTTACGAACATAGGTCATGGGCAGGGCCAACCGTTCGGCCATCAATGCGCCAAAAGGAATACCCGCAGTTTCGCCGCCCGCCACATTATCAAATGCCTCGAACCCGGCCTCGCGCATCACCGTGACGGTCAGAAAATCCATCAGGACACTGCGTATCCGCGGATAAGAAATCAGTTTGCGACAATCGATATAGGTGGGCGAGGGCAGGCCAGAGGCGAGGGTGAACGGCGTGTCGGCGTTGAAATGCACCGCACCAATTTCCAACAGCATCCCTGCCGTCAGCCGCGCCATGTCTTTCTTGTCTGGAAATCCGCTGGGTATCATCGCTCGCCCCTCTTTTGCCGTTCGTATATTTTGTTTATTCGGTCACGCGCCAATGCAGCGGCATCCCCGGATCAAACACCGTGACCGGCCCATCGGGTGTGTCAATCGCCGTGGGATACGCCACAGGTTCACCTTTGGTTAAGGTCACCGTGTCACTGTTAAGCGGCAGGCGGTAGAACCCCGGGCCGTGGCGCGATGTGAAACCTTCCAAACGATCCAGCGCGCCTTCGGCTTCAAACACTTCGGCCAAGATCGACAGGGTGTTGGTGGCGGTGAAACATCCGGCACAACCGCAAGGCTGTAATTTTGCCGAATCCAAATGCGGCGCAGAATCGGTGCCGAGGAAAAACGAGGCATCGCCCGATGTTGCCGCAGCAACCAGGGCGCGGCGATGCTCTTCGCGCTTTGCCACAGGCAGGCAGTAATAGTGCGGCTTGATCCCACCGACCAAGATATGATTGCGGTTGATCACCAGATGATGGGTGGTGATGGTGGCGGCCAGATTATCATCGGCCTCGCGCACATAATCGGCGGCGTCACGGGTTGTGATATGTTCCATCACCACGCGCAGGCCGGGCACATCGCGGCGGATCGGATCAAGCACGCGGTCGATAAACACCGCCTCGCGGTCAAAAATATCGACCTGCGGATCGGTCACTTCGCCATGCACGCACAGGGGCAGGCCGATTTGCGCCATGTTTTCCAGCACGCGCTTGACCTTGGTAAAATCCGCCACTCCGCTGGCCGAATTGGTCGTCGCGCCCGCCGGATACAGTTTTACCGCCGAAATCAGGCCAATTTCCGCCCCGGCGCGCAGATCTCGCACATCGGTTTCTTCGGTCAGATATAGGGTCATCAATGGTTGGAATTTTGAATTCAACGGCTTGGCGGCCATGATCCGATCGCGGTATTCTGCCGCTTGTGCACCGGTTGCAACCGGGGGCACCAGATTGGGCATGATAATGGCACGACCGAAGTGGCGCGTTGTTTCGGGCAGCACCGCGCGCAACATTGCGCCATCGCGCAAATGCAGGTGCCAATCGTCGGGGCGGATCAGGGTCAGGGTGTTCATGCAGATGCTCTAGCCTGCGCAGCCGGGTGTTTCCAGAGGCCAAATCACTTGCCGTCATCGCGCCGCGCGCAATTCGGGCGGTTGCCCTTTGGATGTTACTCTTGCGCACAAGGCTGGCCGCGCCGTGGCGCAGCGCGGGCCAAAGGCGGCTGAGTGCCCCCAACATACGCCCGGATTGCAAATTCTGCATTGCAGCAATGCGGTAATGGCGGTGCTCATATTAGGTGGCCCGGCCTATATCAAAGCCAACACGCAATTGCGGATATAATTCAAAGGATCGTTGCCATGGCCGATATTTCGTTTCAAGAGCGCACAACAAGCTCGGAAAAACCATTCGTTATCAGCAGCTTCCTGTCGGCGATGGGGGCGATAGCGAGTGCGTTTCAAGTGTTTCGCGTCAGTCAGGATTGCATCGCGCGCAGTACCGAAATTGCCGCATTGGACGCGTTGAGCGATGAAGATCTGGCCGCGCGTGGCATCACCCGCGAACAGATCGTGCATCACGTTTACGCCGATTTTCTGGCCCATTGATTTGCGCAGGGTGCGGCAACGTCCGAAATGTTGCCGCAAATGCCGCATGCAGATGATCAAATTTCGCGGCTGAACAGGCCGCCATTCTGTCAAACAGGCTTACATCTGTTATCAGAATTTTTTAGTATGCCTAAGCTTTTGATGCTGCAAGAATAAGTGAAAATAATGCGGTGCGGCGGGTTTTCAAAACCTGACTGGCAGCGCTGCGTCTTCTAATCCCTCAACATCGTGATAGCCGACGCAGAATCGCGCAAAATCTGGCGCTGATTATTTGGCTTTGCCCATGATATACGTCACGTTGTCCTTGCGCATCGTGGTGAAATTGGCGCTTGCCGGGGTAAGCGATTCTTGCGCGGCAGTGGTTTTGGCGGGGGTTTCGCCACATGCAGAAAGGCCCAGTACGAGGGCAGAGAGCACGAATTTCATCCAGGGTTTCCTTGTAAGAACTGGGTCTGTTGGGCCGATGGTCGAGCAACCATATGATTTTCCAACCATATGGCGATTTAAAACAACAAAGTACTGATACTTTGTGAAGATATCAGAAACAATGCCAGACCATACAGGCAATCTCATCTAACGATCAGATGTGGCAAAACGGCGCTGATTGGGTTGTGCCGCCGTGGGCGTTTGAAACGCAGAGAGATCGAAAAATCCTGAGGTTTTAAGAGCTTACGGCGCAGAGCCTCAGGTTTGCGCATCTGGAATTGTGATGCCTTTGGCGTTCAGCTCTGCCTCGATCTGTTGAAACCTTTTGCTGAACCGATGGCGGCCTGTGCGCTGCGCGACATTGCGTACGGCCAATGCCTCAAGTACGGGGCGGTTTTGTTTGATAAGTCGGGCGATGAGGCGGCGCAGCCACGCCGGATCATCGCGCCGCACACGCAAGGCGCGATAAAATTCGATCTGATCCAAATCGCCCTCCATCGCGCGCACAACCATTTCATCCAACAGCCGCAGTTCGGTCAGACCCGTTTCAATATCCGATCCCATATTGCGGCACATCAGCGCGTTTGCCGGCGAAATCGCCTCTGAATGCGCGCGATCCTGGGGCTGATTCGGATCATGCAACAACCAAACCGCCCGCGCTGTCGCCAGGTTTTCCGGAATTACCGCGTATCTTTCGGCGAAATCCATCGTGTCCGGCGGTGAAAACCGGGTGTCGATTGGTGCGCCCGGCATGCCAAAACCCATATGCGGGGCCAGCGCCAAAACCCGCGCGCCAGGGGCGGTCAGGGCAAAGGACAACGCGCCGTGGCCGCCCGACCCCTGGCCATAAAACAGCACATCATCGAATTGATCCAGCAAAGTGCCATCAACCAAGGCATCGAAAAAGTTGATCACTTCGGCGTCGCGAAACCACGTATCGCCTTTTGAAATCAAGGTCAGGGTTGACCAATCCATCTCGTCGGCGAGATCCGCAAAGCGTGACGGGCGTTCGGACAGTGGCATTGACCCGGTTTCCGTTTCAAAACTCACCAAAAGCGCCGGGCCGCGGCGTTTGAAGCGAATGTAGTGCGCATCATTCAGCCCGTAAGCGAAAGAGCCCAAGGTTTCGATGTCCATCGAATCCTCGTCTTCATCGTCGTCGAATGCGTCCGAGGCGGTATTTTCTTGTGGTTTCATCGTTCAACACCTTTCAGGCCGACCTTCGCTCACGTCCCCTATGGATGGGTTTAACCATGAAATGGTCTGGTATTGTGCAAAGAATAAGTCATTTTCTGGAAACACGCAGGGGACGGCACGGTTTCAAATCCAATCGAGATTGACATGCGACGGTGCGAACCGTTCCGATATGGCGCTGCGCAAGGCGCGAAACCGGGGGCGCAGTGCCTTGAATTTACGCTCGTGTGTTTCTGCGACCAGGCAGCGCACGTGGCCGAACAGATCTTGCTCCAACATTGCTTCCAAAATCTCCAACTCGGCGCCTTCGATGTCCATTTTCACAAAGGCGAGGGGGCGGGTTGGGTCGGCCTTTTCGCGCAGGATGTCGAGAAATGACAGGCATGCAACCTCAATCGATGTGTCACTGTCGATTGAGCGCCCGCCTGCCAGAATGGTGGATTTGACCGAGGCGCCTTGGGGGTTTTCGTCAAAGTTCTCAGCCCGCATGAGGTTTACCGTGCCCGGTGACGCCGCGACGGCCGCATTGATCAGGGTCACGTTGTGCGCATTGATAAAACGCGACGACAGGTGAGAAAAGGCAAACGGATCAGGTTCATACGCGATAACCTGCGCCGGAGTCGCCGCCAGTTGGGCGGTAACAACCCCCATGTTCGCGCCGCAATCCAGCACCGTGTCGCCGGGGCGCAGCATGGCACAGACCCCGGCCATGAATCCTTCGGCGGTTGCCTTGTGCATATTGCGCTGTTGGCGCCGCATCAGTTTTTCCGCCCGCAGCTCGGCCTTGGATTTTTCGGTTTCCGGTGGAATTTCAGACATGGCTACCTTGCAATTTGGCGGCGGGATCAGGCAGAGCGCAAAACGCGGCGATCATCCCTGGGCCTGCTTGCGTTTCTGGCGAATGTTACCTTCGGTCAGACGCCGCACATAGGGCACGCCGGTCCGATCCTGAAGCATTTTGCGCGCCATTCCCAGCAGGCCGGATTCCTTCAGCACCCCGTTATGGCGATAATGCACCGTATAGATTTCACGATCTTCCGGCAGCGGCTCCCCACGCAATTTGCCACCCATGATGAAATGGTGCTCTTCGGACAGGATATTCCACCCAAGGTCGGCGCGTTGGATTGCGACGGGCAGGCTCATCTGATCCAGATAGGGTCGGCGGTGTTCAAGGGTTTCAATCCGATCAATCCGGCGCGCCGTTTCGTACCAGATGTCGGCAAATCGCCGTGGCCCGGTATCGGGAAACACCACCAAACCCGAGCTGAAATACGGGATCACCGGACCAACGGGGCGGCGCATATATTCAATACGCTGTTGCGGGATTGGCATGTCAAAGGCATCATATATCGGGCGCCAGATCTCTTGCCCCGCCCATGTCATTGACGCCGCCACCGAGCAGGAAACCTGACCGGGTGCGATAAGCGTGTCAGGCGTATTTGGGCGCAGAAACAACACATCGCTGTCAACAAACGCGCTGTAGTCAGTATCGCGAGGTTGCATCGCGGCGATGATTTTATTGCCATGGGGATAATCCGTATCCCACATGCCTTGGGTTTTCATCGGACGAATTTCACCGCCCATCATGCCATGCGCCTTGAACACGGCGGGGTGCAATTCGTCCATCCGGTGTTCGGGGCAATATCCAATCGCCGCCACGCTGTCGCCAAACTGCGTGCGGATCGACGCCAGCAGGGTGCAGGCGAAAATCTGATACTCTGGCGGTTCAACGATATAGGTAAAGGTCAGGCGCGGTGTCATTCAAGCGCGTCTTTTGGGTTGATCCCCACCTGACGACACATCCGCCAGACATAGGAGTTTTTCAGCGGCGCATTCTTGCGCCACCAAGGGCGCGTGCCATTGGTGTAAAGATGCACCGACAGCGTGTTGTCAGTGAACCAGCCTTCGACCCGGCCGTGGGGATCAAAGAATATATCGTTCAACTGAAACGGCACCGGATAAAGAACGTCCGCCGTCATCGCATTTTCAATATCGCCAGTCATCCTGGCGAAATAGGTAAACGCCTGCGGTCCAAAGGCGGTGCGTTCGGCATTATAAATCTTGACCGCATGGGGCATACCATCGGGCTGTTTTGCCAATCGGCGACGCTGACGGTCATTGAACCACGGCGGGGCAGGCGGCAGGTTGTCGTAATAATCCAACAGGGCATCCATCAACGCCCCCTGTTGGGGAATTTTCACAACCCCACAATTCAGGGCACCGCGCATCCCGTGCCCGGCATAAATATGCTCCATCTCATCGGGGAACGGTTTGTGACAATAGGCATCGCAATCGATCCAGATTTCATCGGTCTTCTGAATCATTTTATACCGGAAAACATTACTTAAAAATGAAGCACTGGTTTCGGCCACGATATCCAAAGGAATATCCATGATTTCAGAGGCTTGGCGCACGATTACGCCGTCGGGCACATTTTCCACCGTGTCGGTGCAATACAACGTGGTCGGATGCCCCTGTTGCACATGAGAAAGCAGGCACAGTTGATTGATATAATTTAACTTTTCGCCAATCCAAAGTGATGCGACGGGTCGCCTTTGTTGCATGTCTGCCCTCATTGCCCAACGCGCCCGAAGCCACGATCAATCCAAGGTTTATGGCGCGTATTGTTAACCATTTTGATCACAATGTCCCATGCGATTCGGCCTGTTTTGCGTGGGCTGTTGTGCGGTGAATCGGGTCTGGTTATGGTGATTGAAAATGAATATTTCGCGCAGGAGTGCGACAATTTGATGGCAAAAGGCAGCAAAGTGCGCGTTTCCGACCCGATTATCGAACTTCCGGTGAAAAATACCAGCCGCCATGGCACCATCACCGCAGTATCAATGATGAAGGACGAAGGCCCATATCTGTTGGAATGGGTGGCGCATCATCTGGCTGTCGGGTTTACCGACCTGTTGGTTTACACCAATGATTGCAGCGATGGCACCGATGACATGCTGATCCGGTTGCAGGAATTGGGCCTGGCCCATCATCGCCGCAACGATATTCCCGACGGCATGAAACCACAGCCATCCGCGATCAAATATGCCACCCGCGAACCAGTCGTGCAAAACTCGGATTGGGTTTTGGTGTTTGACGCCGATGAGTTTTTGTCGATCAAATATGGCGACGGCACGTTGGATCCGCTGTTGGACGCGGTTACCGAACAGGGGGCCAGTGGCATGGTCATCACCTGGCGGATTTTCGGATCGGGCGGGGTGGTGGATTGGTCGCGCGACATGGTCACCGAACAATATCTGATGGCCGCGCCAGCGATGTGGAACAAGGGTTGGGGTGTGAAAACCCTGTTCAAATACGACCCAAACCATTGGCGTTTGGGTATTCACCGGCCCAAATTGTTGAACAAAACCTTGGACACCGATTATCCGAACACCGTTAAATGGCTCAACGGGTCGGGCCGCGAAATGGAGGAGTATTTTAAATTCCGCGGTTGGCGCAGTATCACCCGCACGGTTGGCTATGACTGGGCGCAGATGAATCATTACGCGGTCAAAAGTATCGACAGTTACGCAATTCGCAAATTCCGTGGCAACGTGAACAACAAGGCCGATAAATACAACGATGACTATTGGGCGCTACAGGACCGCAATGAGGTGCGCGATGATACGATGTTGCGTTACTCTGCCCATCGCCAGGCAATTTTCGATGGTTTGCTGGCCGATCCGGTGCTGAATCGGCTGCACCACGCCGCGCTTGAGCGGGTCGAGGCGCGGTTGAACACCCTTAAGAAATCGCGCGATTATGCCGATTTTGTCGCCAACCTGAAATCCGCCAGCACCGTGCCGATTTCACAGGTTGAGGCCAAGCCGCCCAAACCGCGCGACCCCGCCGAGATCGCCAAATTGATGAGCGATATTGAAAGCCGCGTTACCGAAACCGCCAAGGCGGAGCGCGCCAAGCCCCCGCAAGAGCGCGCGGTTTTACCGCAAGATAGCGTGGTGCGCGGGCCGGTTGATGTGTCGGCGGATGTGCCATTGCAATGGTTTGCCAATCACGCGGTCGAATTGCCAAGCGATCCGCGCCTGTTTCCCCCGCCCGCGCTGATACAGATTGAAGCGGGCAAATTTGAACGCAATCTGGCGCGCAATCTGCCAAGCCTTGTGCCGGAAAATGGCCGGTATCTGGAATTGGGCGCAACATCCGGCTTTGCCGCGCTGCACTTGGTTAAAACCCGCGCTGGTGTTGCAATAACCGTGCAACAGCGCGATGCCGGGTGGCAGGGGGCGTTGGCGATGATTGCAACGTATAATGGCCAATCGCTCACGATTGAAACCGCGCCACCGACTGATCTGGCGCAAGTCGCGCCTGATCTGTTGAACCTGGCTGATCCAGGCTACAGGCCACACGATCTGAACCGCCTTTTGGCGCAGCACCGGCCCGCCACCATCCTGTTTACCGGCCCGTTTTGGTGCGCCCATCACGGCGATCTTACAAAATACGAGGCGGTTCTTGCGTCCCACGGATACACCGAACGCCTGCCTTTGGACCCGATGATCGTCGCCGGATACCGCATAGTGCGAGATGCGCCATGACCAACCGCACCGCTGTTTTCTTTATTGCCGAAGGCGCGCATCTGACCGCCCAGGCCATTTTATTGGCGGCCAGCCTGCGCCATCATCACGGGGCGCGCGATGATCTGATCGCCTATGTGCCTAGTGGTGCCGATCCGATACCCGACGCCGCCATGATCGCCTTTGAAACGCTGGGTGTGGTAGTCACGCCATTGGCGATTGACCCAACGGTTTGGAAATCAAACTATCCCCATGGCAACAAGATATTTGCCTGCCGCGCGCCGCGAAACGCCGCGCGGCATGTGTTTCTGGACAGTGACATGGTATGTGTCGCGCCGTTGGATTTTGAATCGGTGATCCAGCCCGGCGCGGTAACGGTGGTGCCAGAGGGCACGCCGACATGGGGCAAAACCGGCGATCGCTGGGCGCGGGTGTATGCGTTTTTCGGCCTACCGATGCCAACCGAACGTGTGCGGCTGGTGCGACGGCGGCGGATCGAATTTCTGCCGTATTTCAACGCCGGAATGGTCGGATTTTGCAACGATACCAATGCCAAGGGCCAAGGGTTTGGTGATATGTGGCTGGAAACGGCTATGATCATTGATCGGGATGTGGCCGTGGGTGGTAAACGCCCTTGGGTCGATCAAATCTCGCTTCCGATTTCTTTAAAACGGATGGGGCTGGCCTATAACGCGTTGCCCGATGTCTGGAATTTTTCCATATCGGACAGGGCGTTGGAGCCCGAGGCGCGCCCACGGCTGATTCATTACCATTCGTTCCGGTTTGGCCCAGTTTGGCCGCAATTCACCGCCGAGTTGGATCATATGGTTGCAACCTTCGGCCCCGATCTGATGGCGCGGCTTACCCCCCATTATGGAGAACACTGGTTTCGAAAGCCCAATTCCGAGGCGGTCGAGTGACGCCATCTGTTCTGATCATCACCACCATGCGCAACGAAGGCCCGCATCTGGTGGAATGGGTCGCCCATTGCCGTGCTGCGGGGGCCGATGATATTTTGGTGTTTTCCAACGATTGCACCGATGGCACCGATGATCTGTTGGATGCGCTTGATCGGGCAGGGGCGCTGACCCATATCCGCAATGTGATCCCCGAAGGGCGCACGCCGCAATGGGCTGCGCTGAAACAGGCCGCCGATCATCCGCTGACCCAAAGTGCAGACTGGATCGCGGTGCTGGATTGTGATGAATTCATCAACCTGCGCCCGCCGCTAACCACGTTTGGCGATCTGATCCATGCGGTTGACGCCGATGCCATCGTTCTGCCCTGGCGGCTGTTTGGCAATGCGGGCCACCTGACGCGCCCCAATGGCATGACCCTTGATGCCTATACACAGGCGATTCCCGCTGATGCGCTGTACCCGGCATTGGCGCGGTTTTTCAAAACGCTTTACCGGCGCGAAACGATGCAAAAACCCGGTGTGCACCGCCCGCGACAAAAGAAGGCTACAGCACCGCGATGGGTTGATGGGTCGGGCAACCGTTTGGACAACAGGTTTGCCAAAAATGATGGGCGGATCATGTTGTGGGGCGCGCCCCTTGCCACCGATCTGGTACAGCTGAACCATTATTCCGTGCGTTCCGTGCAGGATTTTCTGCTCAAAAGCGCGCGTGGCCTGCCCAATCATACGGACAAAGCGGTCGATCTGACCTATTGGGTCGAACGCAATTTCAACACCGTTGCCGACACATCCATCGCGGTCATGGCCCCCGCCACCCGCGCCGAATACGCGCGGCTGATGACCGACCCCACCGTTGCCGCCGCGCAATCACAAAGCAATGCCCGCACCGCTGCCGCCTTGGAACACGCCCTGCGCGACCCCGATACAGTAAACCTCATGGGCCGCCTCATCTTGGCCAACAGCATCCCACCGCGCGAACCTTTGGCCCGGGCGCTGGTCGCACATTATCAACAGGCGCTAAAACCTTAAAAGAACGCCTGCAATCCGGTCTGTGCGCGGCCCAGAATCAGGGCGTGCACATCATGGGTGCCTTCATAGGTGTTGACCGTTTCCAGGTTCACCATATGACGGATCACTTGGTATTCTTCCGAAATGCCATTGCCGCCGTGCATATCGCGGGCCTGTCGCGCCACATCCAACGCTTTGCCGCAGTTGTTGCGCTTCATCATCGAAATCATTTCTGGCGCGCCTTTGCCCGCATCCATCAGCCGGCCCAATTGCAGGCATCCCTGCAAGCCAAGGGTGATTTCGGTCTGCATATCGGCCAGCTTTTTCTGAAACAGTTGGGTCTGCGCCAGAGGTTTGCCGAATTGTTTGCGGTCCAACCCGTATTGCCGCGCCCCATGCCAGCAAAATTCAGCCGCCCCCATAACGCCCCAGGCGATGCCATACCGGGCGCGGTTCAAACAGCCAAACGGCCCTTTCAAGCCTTCGACATTGGGCAAAAGCGCGTCTTCACCCACGGCCACGTTGTCCATCACGATCTCACCGGTGGTCGACGCCCGCAACGACAGTTTGCCGCCAATCTTTGGCGCGCTCAGCCCGTCCATGCCTTTTTCCAGAATGAAACCACGGATCTTGCCGCCGTGCGCTTCGGATTTGGCCCAAACCACGAAAACATCGGCAAAGGGTGAATTCGAAATCCACATTTTCGAACCCGATATCACATAACCATTGTCGGTTTTCTTTGCCACGGTTTTCATGCCCGACGGGTCAGACCCGGCATCGGGTTCTGTCAATCCGAAACAGCCAATCAAATCGCCTGCGCACAGGCCGGGCAGATATTTCTGCCGCTGCTCTTCCGTGCCATAGGCATAGATTGGATAAATCACCAAGGAGGATTGGACCGACATCATCGAGCGATATCCTGAATCCACCCGCTCAACCTCGCGCGCGATCAGGCCGTAAGTGACGTAATTTGCCCCCAATCCGCCGTATTGTTCGGGCAGGGTGACACCCAACAATCCGGCATCGCCCATGGCCTTGAACAGGCCGGGGTCGGATTTTTCTTCGCGATAGGCGTCGATGACCCGGGGCTGCAACACATCCTGGGCAAAGGTCCGGGCCGCGTCGCGCAGCATCCGTTCATCTTCGTCCAGTTGCTCTTCCAGCAACAGGGCATCGTCCCAGGTGAACTTGGCCATATCTGGCGCGTCTTTGGCGGAAAGTTTAGGTGTGGTATTCATCCGGGGCATCCCTTGTGCTGTGATACGGGTCTGACATAGCCCTGTCGTCGTGTCGGCGCAATCTTTGTGGCTGTGTGAAAGCATGAAACTGTGCGGATGGGTCGCTGTCCCGACAGAAAAGCACATGTTTTAAACCTGCATCGGTTTTTTCTTGCTCTAAATATCCTCCGGGGGTCTGGGGGTGGAAAACCCCCAGGGCCTGCCGCGGATGCATCGCCTCATTGGTCGCGGCCCCCTAGACAGGGCGCCACCCCTGGGGGATGATTGCAAAAAAGGATCTTGCGGCATGGGTTTTGACGACATTCCAGAAATCGCCCTGGCCTGGCACCGGGGGGGCACGGGGGCGGCTTTGGCCACGGTTGTTGAAACCTGGGGGTCGGCCCCGCGCCCGGTGGGCAGCCAGCTGGCCATATCTGGCCAAGGCGATATCGCGGGCAGTGTTTCGGGCGGCTGCGTCGAAGGCGCAGTGGTGGTTGAGGCGCTTGAAGCGATCGAACAAGGCGGCGCGCGGTTGCTCGATTTCGGTGTCAGCGATGATGAGGCTTTCGCCGTCGGTCTGGCCTGTGGCGGGCGCATCCGGGTTCTGGTTGAACCTGTGGGCAAGGACATGCCCGAAACGGTTCTGGCCGAATTGGTTGCGGCGCGCGGCGCACGGCAACCGGTCGCCTATGTGGTCAATATCGGTGATTGGACGCGCCATGTGGCGGGGCCTGATGCCTTTCGCGAACGGTTTCGTCTGGATCGCTCGGGGTTTGAGGGTCATGGCGAAACCTTTGTCGCCATTCATAACCCGCCCTTGCGCATGGTGGTGGTGGGCGGGGTGCATATTGCCCAACCGTTGTTACAGATGGCGCGGCTGGCGGGCTATGACACCACGCTGGTTGACCCGCGTGCGGCATTCGCGTCGCCCGCGCGCTTTCCCGGTGAAACCCTGATCCATGACTGGCCGGATGCCGCATTGGCAAACCTGGGGTTGGACGCGCGCACAGCGGTTGTCACCCTGACCCATGATCCGAAACTGGATGATCCGGCGATTGTCGCCGCCTTGGGATCTGATGTATTTTACCTCGGGTGTCTGGGGTCAACCCGCACCCATGGCAAACGGGTGCAAAGGCTGGCCGATCTGGGCTTTGATGACGCCGCGATTGCGCGGATCTACGCGCCTGTCGGGCTTGATATCGGGTCGCGCAGCCCGGCGGAAATCGCGATTTCGGTGATGGCGGAAATCACCCAACGCCTGCGCCGGGGCTGATGAAATTCGCCCCCGTACCCGTCGATCTGGCCGAGGGGGCGATTTTGGCCCATTCGGTTCTGCTGCCCGATGGTCGGTTGCGCAAGGGCGCGGGGCGTGAAAATGTGATCATTGCCCATCGTGGCCCGGTGATGTGCACGAAGATACCACCGCCGTGCGGCAGGCGGTCAATCGTGATCGCCGATGGCGGTATCAGGAAAAATCAGGTGTTCTCAAACCCTGATCCGCGTGATTAAGTTACACCAAAGGCGAACAGAAAGGGCTGAGATGGCAAAGATTTCGATGCGGGTGAACGGCCAGGCGGTCACGGGCGAGGCCGAAGGCCGCACCCTGTTGGTAGATTTTCTGCGCGGTGGTCTGGGCCTGACCGGCACCCATGTGGGGTGCGACACCAGCCAATGTGGCGCCTGCGTGGTGCATGTGAACGGCGCTGCGGTTAAATCCTGCACCATGTTCGCCGCCGAATGCGAAGATGCCGATGTGCTGACGATTGAAGGCATGGCCGATCCGGGTGGCGCCCTGTCGCCCATCCAACAGGCGTTTCAGGATCATCACGGGTTGCAATGCGGCTTTTGCACGCCGGGCATGGTGATGAGTGCGGCGGCATTGCTGCAGGAAAATCCAAAACCGACCGAGGCGGAAATTCGTACCTATCTTGAGGGGAATATCTGCCGCTGCACCGGGTATCACAATATCGTAAAGGCGATTCTGGCGGCATCGGGCCAGGAAACCGAAACCATCGCGGCAGAATAACGCGGCTTTGCACAGGAGAGTGACATGTACGCCTTCGAAATTGAACGCCCCACAACCCTGGCCGAGGCAGTGGCAGCCCTGACCGATGAAGAGGCCCAGGCGCTGGGCGGTGGCCAAACCCTGATCCCGACGTTGAAACAGCGTTTGGCGATGCCCTCAACCTTGGTCAGCCTGACGAACATTCCCGAAATCCAAGGGATCAGCGTCGATGATTCCGGGCGGTTGTGTATTGGGGGGGGCACCACCCACGCGGCGGTGGCGGCGGGTGCATCGGCCTATCCCGCCTTGGCCCACATGGCGCGCCATATCGGTGATCCGGCGGTGCGCAACCGGGGCACAATTGGTGGGTCGGTGGCCAACAATGATCCATCCGCCTGTTATCCGGCGGCGGTTCTGGCCAGCAATGCCACCGTTGTCACCAACCAACGCGATATCGACGCCGGTGATTATTTTCAGGGCATGTTTACCACCGCGCTGGACGAAGGCGAAATCATCACGCAGGTGGCGTTTCCGATCCCCGAGCGGGCCAATTATCAGAAGTTTGTCCAACCTGCCTCGCGGTTTGCGCTGGTCGGGGTGTTTGTGGCGGAATTTTTCGACGGTGTGCGCGTGGCCGTCACCGGTGCGTCGGAAGAGGGCGTGTTCCGCTGGGCCGAGGCCGAGGCGGCGCTGTCTTCAGATTTTTCGCCCGGCGCCTTGGATAATATCGCGCCCCCGCCCGCCGATGGCATGATGTCCGACATGCACGGATCGGGTGCCTATCGCGCGCATCTGGTCAAGGTGATGACCGGGCGCGCGGTCACTGCGGCGCTTGACTAAAACGGGCCGCCCCCGGAATTGGGGGCGACCCAGCGTGCCGTTGATCCGAACTTATTTCGGCAACAACACATCTTCGATGACGTGGATAACACCATTTGACTGGTTCACATTGGCAATCGTTACTTTGCTGGCATTGCCACTTTCATCGAAAATATACACATCGCCCGACGGGGTAACCTTGGCCGACAGGGCATCGCCCGACACGGCGCTAAAATGGTAAAATCCGTCCGACGATGATTTCGCCGCCGTCACGATGTCATTGGCCGACCATTTGCCCGCTACAACGTGCGATGTCAGGATTTTCGTCAGCATCGCCTTGTTTTCAGGCATCAACAGGGTTTCAACCGTGCCATCGGGCAGGGCGGCGAATGCGGCGTTGGTGGGGGCGAATACGGTAAACGGCCCCGGGCCTTTCAATGTATCGACCAAACCGGCGGCTTTTACCGCCGCGACCAACGTGGTGTGATCGGCGGAATTGACCGCGTTGTCGATGATATCCTTGCTGGCAAACATTGCCGCACCACCCACCATCGGGTTGTCGGATTTTTCCATCGTGTCGGCCTTGGCCTGATCTGGGCTGGGCAACAGCACCTTGTCGATCACATGGATCACGCCGTTGGATTGTTTCACATCGGCGATGGTCACGGTGGCCACGCCGCCGGTTTCATCGGTCAGGGTGATCATGTCACCGTCCATTTTCGCCATCAAGGTGCAGCCGCCGACCGTTGGCACCGGATGCGCGCCATTGTCATCGGCAATCATGCCCTGAATGGCGTCTGACATCACATCAGCGGCCACCACATGACAGGTCAGGATTTTGCTCAGCATCGCCTTGTTTTCCGGCTTGAGCAGGGTTTCAACCGTGCCTGCGGGCAGGGCGGCGAAGGCGGCGTTGACCGGGGCAAACACGGTGAACGGGCCTGGCCCACTGAGGGTTTCGACCAATCCGGCGGCTTTGACAGCGGCCACCAACGTGGTGTGATCGGCAGAATTGACCGCGTTTTCGATGATGTTCTTTTCGGCAAACATCGCCGCGCCGCCCACATCGGGATTTTTCATCGCGTGGGATTCGGCAAAGGCCGCGCCGCCAAAAGCGATTGAGGCAAGGATCGTTGTCGTGGCAAGAAGGTTTCGCATCGTAATCTCCCAATACTGGGCCAGAGTTTGGCCTGTTATGGGAAGAGCCACGAAAGCGCGCCGGCCAAAGTTTCAGGCCCGCGCGTTTTTTTATTTATCCCCGGCGGCGGCGACGGCGGCCCCCATCGGACCCGTCACCATTTGTGTTGAACGAAACCTTGGGCAAATCCACGATCCGGTTGAGTTCAGGAAACGGATCAACCGCGTGGGGCAGGGCGTTAGCGTTCACAAAATGCTCCTGAAACTTTGGGGCGATGGCTGTTTCGACCTTGGTGATCTGGCCCACGGTTGTTTCAATCTCGCCCCGGGCGGCGCGGTTCAGCAATGCAATGCGCGCGCCGGTGCCCGCCGCATTGCCCGCACTGCGCACATGGGAAAGCGGCGCGTCGGGGATCATGCCCAGGATCATCGCGTGTTTGGGTGAGATATGCGCACCGAACGCGCCCGCCAATACCACATGCTCCACCTTATCGACGCCGAATTCATCCATCAGCAATCGCGCACCGGCATAAAGTGCCGATTTGGCCAATTGAATGGCGCGAATATCGCCTTGGGTCACGGTAATGCGCGGCCCGCCGTCCTGTGCGGATTGGTGCAGCAGATAAGAATGGGTGCGCCCTTCGGCGATCATCCGGTCAGTGCCGGTTTGTGCCGCCGATCCGATCAGCCCGCCGGCATCCACCAACCCGGCGGTGCGCATTTCTGCGACTGCCTCGATGATGCCCGATCCGCAAATGCCGGTGATGCCGGTGGTTTTGGTTGCCTCGGCAAAGCCCGGATCGTCCGACCACAAATCACAGCCGATCACGCGAAACCGCGGCTCTTTGGTTGTGGCGTCAATTTCGACCCGCTCAATCGCGCCGGGGGCGGCGCGTTGGCCGCTGGAAATCTGCGCGCCCTCAAAGGCCGGGCCGGTGGGCGATGAACAGGCCAAAACCCGTGTTGTATTGCCCAACAGAATTTCGGCATTGGTGCCCACATCCACGATCAGCGTCAGCGCCTCTTGTTTACCCGGCTCTTCCGACAGGGCGACAGCGGCGGCATCGGCCCCCACATGGCCCGCGATGCAGGGCAAGACATAAATATGGCCCGACGGGTTGATCGACACCAGATCCAGATCACGCGCGCCCAGCGACATTGCGTCAGACGTGGCCAGGGCAAAGGGCGCCTGGCCCAATTCCACCGGATCAATTCCCATCAACAGATGGTGCATCACAGGATTACAAACGATCACGGTTTCAACGATGGCGTGTGGTGCCAGCCCGCATTCGGTGGCGATTTCCACCGCCAAGGCATCCATCGCCTCGCGCACGGCGTTGGTCATGGCCACATCGCCGCCGGGGTTCATCATCACGTAACTCACCCGGCTCATCAGATCTTCGCCAAAGCGGATTTGCGGGTTCATCCGCCCCGCACTGCCCAAAACCTCGCCCGTCAACAGGTTGCACAGATGCGCCGCGATGGTGGTTGAGCCAAGATCAATCGCCAGACCATACAGCCCATCCTCATAGAGGCCCGGCCAGATGTCGACAATCTGCGCCATCACGTCGTTGTGCCCTTGGTGCAGCGCAACCGTGACCTGCCAATTGCCCTTGCGCAGCACTGGTTGCAGTTTTCGCAAAACCGCCAGGGGGGCGGTGACCGGGCCGGTTTGCCATTGCGCCTCAAGTGCCGCTGACAAACGCTCCAGATCGCCCGAGGGTTCGTGCATGTCGGGTTCATCCACCTCAACGAAATAAAGCCGCGTGGCGGGATCAAGCCGGATGTCGCGCAGCGTCACCTCTTTGCGCACCACCTGTTTGTGCACCTGGCTTTCGGGGGGCACATCGATCACCACATCGCCCTGAACCGTCGCCTGACAGCCCAAGCGCCGCCCGTCCAACATGCCGCGCTTGGATTTATAACGCTCTTCGACGCTGTTCCATTCCGACAGGGCATCAGGCGCCACCGTCACCCCGTGTTTGGAAAATTCGCCATATCCCGGCGACACCTGGCATTTGCTGCAGATGCCGCGCCCGCCACAGACCGAATCCAGATCGACGCCCAACTGCCGCGCCGCCTGCAACACTGGCGTGCCCTTGGCGAAATGGCCGCGTTTGCCCGAAGGGGTGAAGATTACAAGAGGATCAGACATGGGGCACCTTTATCACGGAGCAATCAGGGAAGGGCCGAATATCCAGACGGCCAAAGGAACAGGCGCAACAGCCACCGCGATGGTCAAAACCATGGCGCGCGCCGAAAACAGGTGGGACAGCCCGGCAATCATGCAAATGCCACCGCCGCCGCCAATCACCGCATTGCCCGGAATATTCAACAACAGCGCAATCGCGCCATAGCGAAACCGCACCGCCCAGTCGCCCATCGCACCGGGCAGTTTCGCGCGCAACAGATCAAGGCGTTGTTCTTGGGTCAGGGGTTGTATCCGAGTGAGCAATTCACAGGCTTTCAACAGGCGCAGATCCAGAAATATCCGGTGCAACGTGGCATAGGGCAAAAACCGGCCCGAAAAATATGCCAGCGTCAGGCCCAACGCCGTGGCAATATACACCGCAGGCGCAATTTCAGCACCGCGCAGTATCATCAGCGTTACGCCGATTTCGATGCCCGGCACAAACGGCACCGCAATCAATACCGTATAAATCACCAGCATCGCGACAATCAGCCCGACGCGCGCGCCACTTTGCGCGGTTTGGGGCAGAGTATTCACCAACCCCATTGCGACACCCAACAGCAGGTGAATCCCGTATCCAATAGCAAACAGCACCGCCAGCCGCAGCGCGATACGCAGCGCTGAAAAACGCAGGGGCGGTGGCGTTGGTTGGATCACACAGAGATCTCCGCCGCGCGGGGCTGCACGGATGGGGCCAGGAGCGGGCATCGGCCCGTGGGGGCAACCGGTGATTGGCCGCTGGGCGCTGAACATTACCGGCGGCGGCGGCGGCCACCGCGCCCGGCCCCCGAATTGAGCGAGGCTTGCGATGCCTCGGCAAATGGTGTGCCTGCGTTCACTGCGTCCATGATCCGCGAAAACGCGATCCACTGGGCGCCATTGGGATCGTGATTCATCAAGAAATTGGCGGCGCGGATCGCCTCCATTTCCTGTACGCGCAACGGGTTCATGATGGCGCTGGTCATGCCCGCCGTGATCGCCATGGGCAAAAACGCGGCATTGATCCCGTGGCGATGGGGCAGGCCGAAACTGATGTTGGACGCGCCACAGGTGGTATTCACCCCCAGTTCTTCGCGCAACCGACGCACCAGCGCCCAAACCTGTTGGCCCGCGCTGCCCATCGCGCCAATCGGCATGACCAACGGGTCAACGACGATATCGTGCGACGGAATACCAAAATCGGCGGCGCGTTCGACAATCTTTTTCGCCACGGCAAAGCGCACATCGGGATCTTCGGAAATGCCGGTGTCATCATTCGAAATCGCCACGACCGGCACGTTGTACTTTTTCACCAACGGCAGGACCAGTTCCAGACGCTCTTCCTCGCCGGTGACTGAATTCAGCAATGGCCGCCCCTCGGCCGCCTCAAGCCCGTTTTGCAACGCACCCGGAACCGATGAATCAATGCACAGCGGCACATCGACCAACGCCTGAATCCGGGTGATCAGTTCGCGCATCAGCGGCGGTTCGACAAAGTTGTTGTCGGCATAGCGCGGGTCTTCGGCCATCTTGTTGGTGAATACCGCGCCCGAATTTACATCCAGAACCATTGCGCCACAGGCCACCTGCAACAATGCGTCTTGTTCAACGGTCGAAAAATCGTCCGCCTCCAGTTCGGCGGCCAGTTTTTTGCGCCCGGTGGGATTGATCCGTTCGCCGATGACGCAGAACGGTTCGTCAAACCCGATGGTGACGGTTTTGGTTTTTGATTCGATGACGGTACGGGTCATACGGTGGCTCCTGTCAGGCGGTCCAATCTGGTGTGGATCGCGCGTGCGTTGAAATCTGTGATCGTGTCATGGGCGCCCGCGGCCAACAGTTTTTCAGCCGTCAGGCTGGAGCGCATCCCAAAGGTATAAAGCCCCGCCGCCACCGCGCTGCGAATGCCTGCCGGGCTGTCTTCGACAGCGAATGAATGCGCCGGATCAGCGCCCAGGTTGGCCAGACCCGTGGCATAGGGCAGGGGGTCGGGTTTGCCGCGGGCGCATTCTTCGCCGATGACGATGGTGTCAAACGTATCGCTCATCCCGAATGCGGCCAGAACCGCATCGGCATTGGCGCGCGGCGCATTGGTGACAACGCCCAGTTTCACGCCCCGCGCCCGGGCCCTGGCCAACAGATCGGGCAAGCCTGCAATCGGCGCAACCTGATCCAGCCGCTCACGATACATCGCCTCTTTGCGCTCGGACATTGCTTGTGGATCTTCGTTGGGCAACAGTTCGGAAAAGATAGCAACGTTCTGTCGTCCGTGCAGCGCGGTGAAATAGTGTTCGGCGCTGATGTCATGGCCAAATTCGGCCAGAAGATCGATAAACACCGCCACATGCACCGGATCGGAATCAACAATCGTGCCGTCAAGATCAAGAAGAAGCGCTTTCATAAGTTCAGATCAACCTGCCATGGATGCCGGCACGCCCGACGCGCCCGCATGTTCAATTGCCCAACCTGCGTTGGCTTTTATCCCCCCCAGGGGAAAGAAATGCACCTGTTCGATATTGAAATCGGGATGTGCGGCCTTGTGCGCGGCCAAGTCTGATATCACCTCTGTCGGCGCATAGGGCAACAGCAGTTTCGACATATCCATCGCGCGCTTTTGCAGTACCTTGAGCGATGGCCCAACACCACAGGTAATCGCAAATTTGATGAGTGTCTGCAATTTCGCAGGCCCCGCGACGCCAATGTGAACCGGCAGCGTCACGCCCGCCGCGCGCAACGCATCAACCCAGGCGATGACCGGTTTTGCATCAAAACAGAACTGTGTGGTGATCGCCATTTGCGCATCGGTTGTTTCGCTGAACCGCTGTTTCCAGCGCAGCGCGTCATCAACGTTTTTCATACTGCCGTCGGGGTCGATATCGCGGTTGCCTTCGGGGTGGCCGGCCACGTGCAACCGGGCAAACCCATCGAACGCGCCGCTTTCCAGCAATTGCATGGAGGTGTGAAAATCGCCCCGTGGCCGGGAAACGCCACCGGCCAGCAACAGTGCCTGATCCACCCCCGCTTCGCCGCGATAGCGCGCGATCCAGTCTTTCAATGTGGCGATGTCGGCAATGCTGCGCGCCGGAAAATGCGGCATCACCGCGAATCCGTCGCGCGCCAGACGCCGCGCAGTGGCCAGCATGTCGTCTATCGGTGTGCCGTCGATATGGGCGATGTAAACCCGCGTGCCTTGTGGCAGAAGGGCGCGAAATTCATCCACCTTCTGCGCGGTGCGCGGCATCACCTCGATCGAGTAATCCTTCAGGAACGGTGCAAAATCACCGGGCACTGAAACATCGGGTATACGGCGGAAATTCAGCAGTGACATCAGGGCCCCCCATATCGGTCTGGGGATCATGCCCAGCCGTCATTCGCGATCAGTTGTTTGATCCTTTCGCGATCGTATTCGGCGTCAAGACGGGCCGCTTCGTCTTTTGCGACCTCTGCATCGTCTCCATCGACAGAATAGGGCGCGGCCTTGCGCCATTCGGCCAGATACGCATCGGTTTGCGCCGCGCCGCATTTCATCGCCGCGCGGTCGATGGCCTGTTCAAACCGTTCGGGCAGCGCCACCTTGGCGGCGCGTCGCCCCTTGCCCACAATCACCTGAGCGGGAATGTCGCGCCAATAAACGATGATGACCTGGGCCATGGGTTTTATCCTTTGTAACTTTGCCACCGTCCGGGGCGATGTGCAGGATTTAGCGGTTCCGCCAATCCGGGGCCAGAGGCCGGGCGGCGCATAATTCTCACGATGATTATGAGCCGCGGCTTGCACCCCCGCCCATGTCGCCATACGTTGGGGGTAACCAAAGTTGGAGGGCGACGTCATGACGCCCGAGCGTCCCAAAGGTGCGGGCGCGTTCCCGAGATCGGTCGAGCCGCCGCGCACCGAACCCCATGATCCTGCTGCATTGTACGCGGCGTTAGATCTGGGCACGAACAGTTGTCGCATGTTGATTGCGCAGCCGAAAGGCACGCAGTTTCATGTGGTGGACAGCTTTTCCAAGTCTGTCCAATTGGGTCTGGGCCTTGAGGCGTCCGGGCGGCTTTCGCGTGCGTCGATGGGGCGCACGGTGCAGGCGCTGAGGATCTGTGCCAAAAAGCTGCACAAACACCGGGTGAAACACATGCGTCTGGTCGCGACGGAGGCATGCCGCCGCGCCACCAATGGCGCGCAATTCATGGCGATGGTGAAACGCGAAACCGGCCTCACCCTTGATATTATCGCCCCCGAGGAAGAGGCGCGTCTGGCGGTCATTTCCTGCGCACCCCTGGTCAGCACCAATACCGAACAATTGCTGGTGGTCGATATTGGCGGTGGCTCAACCGAACTGGTTTGGATTGATCTCAGCCGGGTGCCGATGATCGAACGGCCCAAGGCGATCATGCGCCTGCATTCGGGGTTTTTGCCCGACCGCGCATCGCCCTTTGCGGCGGCGCGGGTGGTTGACTGGATATCGGTGCCGCTGGGGGTGGCGACCCTGCGCGATCAGTTTGACGATGTAAAAAGCGATGCCGCGCGTTTTGCCCTGATGAGTTGGTTTTTCGAAGAAAACCTGGCCAATTTCGCACCATACGCCGAAGAACAGGCCATCGAGCGGTTTCAGATCATCGGCACATCCGGCACCGTCACCACCGTCGCGGCCAGCCATCTGGGCCTGAAACGTTATGATCGTAACCGTGTTGATGGGTTGCGCATGACGTCTGAGCAGATTGACAAGGTGATCCGCGAATATCTGGTGCTTGGCCCCGAAGGTCGGCTTTCCGATCCGCGTATCGGGCGTGATCGACAGGCGTTGATCATGTCGGGCGCGGCGATACTTCAGGCGCTGCTGCGGGTGTGGCCCACCAACCGCCTGTCGGTGGCTGATCGTGGCCTGCGCGAGGGGTTGTTATATGCCCAGATGTCGGCGGATGGGGTTCTTGAGGATGGAACCCATTAAAAACAAGGGTCTTGGCGTATGCCATGGTCACGACGATTACTGGATTGGTGAAGAGGTGCTAGAATGACAAATGCGTTTACGGCCTCGGGGCTGTTTGGGGGGCTGTTCAGCGATACCGCGATTGCGGCGGAATTTGACGCACCGGCCTTTACCCGCCGCATGATCGCGTTTGAAGCCGAATGGACCCGCGCGTTGGGGGCAACCGGGGTTGTGCCCGCGGACGATATGGCCGCAGCGTTGGATGCAATCGCGCGGTTTTCCGGCGCCGATTTGGGGCAAGGCAGCGCGCGCGATGGCATTCCGGTTCCCGCTTTGGTGGCCGCGCTGAAAACCGGCCTGTCCAAAGGCGCGGCATCGGCGGTACATACGGGCGCGACGAGCCAGGATGTGATGGATACGGCGATGGTGCTGACCTGTCTGTCGGTACTGGATATATTGGTGGAACGCCTGTCTGATCTGATTGCCCGGCTTGATGGGCTGTTCGGCCGGTTTGGCGACCGGCCAATGATGGCACGCACCCGGATGCAGGCGGCGCTGCCTGCGACCGTGGCACTGCGGGTCGGGGCGTGGCGGCGACCGCTGGTCGATCATCTGGCGCGGGCCGAAACGCTGCGCGGTGATCTGGCTGTGGTGCAGATCGGCGGGGCGATCGGCACGCGTGATGCGCCAAGCGGGCAGGGTGCGGCCTGTGCCGAAATCGTGGCGCGCGCGCTGGGCCTGTCATTGGGGCCGGTATGGCACACGGATCGCAGCCGGATGATTGAATTTGGCCATTGGCTGACATTGGTGGCGGGATCAGTTGGCAAGATCGGTCAGGATATCGCCCTGATGGCGCAGCAGGGGATGGACGAGATCGCCCTGTCAGGCGGCGGCGGATCGTCGGCGATGGCCCATAAACAAAACCCGGTGGCCGCCGAAGCGATGATCGCCCTGTCGCGTTATGTTGGGGGTCAGCAGGGCGTGTTGGCTCAGGCGATGATCCACGAACAGGAACGTTCGGGCGCGGCATGGGCGCTGGAGTGGTTGACGTTGCCCGCCATGGCCGAGGCGACGGGCGCGGCCCTGCGCCACGCCCAAACGGTCATTCCGTCAATCGTGCGGATCGGGGCGCCTGACCCGGCGCCCTGATCGTGCGGCGCGCTTAAACCGTAACCTTGCGCAGACCAAGCATGTCGCGCGCCTGTTGCCAGGTGGCGACGGGCCGTTCATATTTTTCGCACAGATCCACGGCACGCTGCACCAGCGCGGCATTTGACGGCGCAAGGGTGTCGCGATCCAGACGGATGTTGTCTTCCAATCCGGCGCGGGTGTGGCCGCCTTTGGCAATCGACCATTCATTGACTGTCAATTGCGCCGGGCCGATGCCCGCACCGCACCACTGCGCATCGGGGGCAAGACGTTTAAGGGTTTCGATATAGAAATCGAATATCGGCTCATCTGCGGGCATGGCATTTTTGACACCCATGACGAACTGCACATACAGTGGCCCCTGCAACCGCCCATCGGCCGCCATGCGGGTTGCCTGAACGATATGGCCAAGATCGAAGGCTTCGATTTCGGGCTTGATATCATGGGTCATCATTTCCGAGGCCAGCCAATCCACCAGATCGGGGCTGTTTTCATAAACCCGCGTCGGAAAATTGTTCGATCCGACGGACAGTGACGCCATATCGGGCGACAGGGGCAACATGCCGCCCCGATCCCGCCCCGCGCCCGAACGCCCGCCGGTCGAAAGTTGCACGATCATGCCGGGGCAGTGTTTTTCGATGCCTTCCTTGAGCTGCGCAAAAAGCTCGGGGTCGGAGGTGGGTTTGCCCGCCGCGTCGCGCACATGGCAATGGGCAATGCTTGCACCGGTTTCGAATGCCTCATGCGTGCTTTCGATCTGTTCCGAGATCGTGACAGGCACCGCCGGATTGTCGGCCTTGGTGGGCACTGATCCGGTGATGGCCACGCAGATGATGCAAGGATTGTTCATAGCTACCTCAGATATCAAAAAAAACGGTTTCGCTGTCGCCTTGAATGTGGATATCGAACCGATAGACGGTTTGTCCATCCCGTTCGGTTTTTTGCGCGATCAAGGTGGCGCGGCGGTTTTCCCACTCGATCACATTCAAGACAGGATCGGCGGCGTTGGCTGTGGCCTCATCTTCGAAATACAGGCGCGTGCTCAGGCCGATATTGATGCCGCGGGCCACGATCCACAGGGAAATGTGGGGCGCTTGCACGGTGCCGTTGCGCCCCGGTGTCGGCCCCGGTTTGACAGTGTCAAACGCCCATTCACCGGTGGCAAAATCGGTGATGACCCGGCCCCAGCCGCGAAAGCCGTCTTCGACCGGTCCGCCGCCTTCGGGGTGGGCATATTTGCCATCGCCATTGGCCTGCCATGCCTCAAGCAGCACATCCTTGACCGGGCTGCCGGTGCCGTCAATCACCCGGCCCTCCACGCGGATCCGTTCGCCTTTGGCGTTGGGTCCGGCGATATCCCAGCCCAGTTCCTGTTCGTAAATGTCAAAGCCCGCGGCGCCGGGCGCCAGGCCGATATGCACATAGGGGCCGGCGGTTTGGGATGGGGTTTCACGAAGATATTCCGGGGTATGCATCAGTTTCCCTCCTGCCGGTTTTCAAACAGCGTGGCACGTCGCCCGCGCAGCACAATATCAAAACGATAGGCAATCGTATCAAGCGGGATCGTGGCGTTGCGATCCAGACGTGCGGTCAGCGCGTCAATCGCGCTGGCATCGGGCAGCGCCTGAAGGATCGGACACCCCGGGATCAGCGGATCGCCCTCGAAATACAACTGGGTGATCAGGCGCTGACTGAACGACGGGCCAAACACGCTGAAGTGGATATGTGCAGGCCGCCAGTCATTCACCATGTTGCGCCACGGATAGGCGCCGGGTTTGACCGTGCGGAAAAAGTAATACCCGTTTTCATCGGTCATGGTGCGCCCGCAACCGCCGAAATTGGGATCAATCGGCGCCAGATAGGTATCTTTTTTATGGCGATACCGCCCGCCTGCATTGGCCTGCCAGATTTCCACCAGCGTGTTGCGCACCGGGCGCGCATTTTCATCCAGAACCCGGCCATGCACGATGATCCGTTCACCGATGGGGTCGCCGCCTTGCGCATAATTTTTGATCAGATCATGATCCAACGCCCCAAAATCCGAATGGCCAAACCGTGGTCCGGTGATTTCGCTGATGGTTTGTTCAAGGCTGATCAGCGCATAACGCGGGCTGCGCGCGACCGAGGTTTTATAGCTGGGCACAAGGGCAGGGGGATGGCGTTGGCGATCACGTTGATAATATTCGGCGGGGGTGGTCATTGGGTTTCCTCCATCTCGGCAAAGGTCTGTTTGGCCAGTTTGATCGCATGATTTGCCTTTGGCACACCGGCATAAACGGCCACATGCATAAACGCTTGCAACACATCGGCGCGGCTGGCACCGGTGTTGGCGGTGGCGCGGATGTGCATCGGGATTTCTTCGAAATTCCCCGTTGCGGCCAACAACGCCAGGGTCAGCATCGAACGTTCGCGTTTGCCGATCGTGTCATCGGACCACAGGGTGCCCCAGGCGCCTTCGGTGATCATGGTTTGAAACGGCGCGTCAAATTCCGATTTCGCGGCCTCGGCGCGGTCAACATGGGCATTGCCCAAAACCGCGCGGCGTGTGGCCATGCCTTTTTCAAAACGCTCAGACATTGGCATGCTCCTTTAAAAACGGGGTCAGAATGGCCGCATAGGCCGCCGGATCTTCGACACAGGGCAGATGGCCGGTGCCGTCGATCACATGAAACGCAGCGCCGGGAACAAGCGCGGCAGTGGCCGCCACCAGATCGGCAGGGCTGGCGCCATCATCGCTGCCCGCGATGGCCAGAGTGGGCAGGCGCAGGGCCTGTGTTGCGTCGGTCAGATCGGCATTTGCGATTGCCGCGCAACAGCCCAAATACCCGGTCTGCGGTGTGCGCGCCAACATTGCGCCCCACAGGTCGGCCTCGGGGGTGGCGCGGAACCGCGGCGCGAACCAACGATCAAGGATCGCATCGGCCATTGACGCCAATCCATCGGCGGTGATCGCCGCGATCCGCGCGTCCCAGGAGGCCGCATCGCCCATGCGCGCGGCCGTGTTTGACAGCACCAGCGCGCGCACCAGATCGGGGCGGCGCGCGGCCAGAGATTGACCAACCATTCCGCCAATCGACAAGCCAACAAACGTCACCGCGCCCAGCTCCAGCGTTTCAATCAACGCTTCGGCATCGGCGGTCAGATCATCCATCGTATAAGGCCCATCGGGACACCCCGAAAGGCCGTGACCGCGCATATCATAACGGATCAGCCGCAGATCGGGCGGCAACAGGGCAATCAGCGCATCCCACAGCCGCAGATCGGTGCCCAGCGAATTGGCAAACAACACCGGCGCGCCCGCCGGATTGCCCCCCGTTTGCACATGCAGCGTCACGCCATTTGCGGAAATCGCGCGCATCAGTACGGCAACCCGACGTAATTTTCCGCCATCGCCCGTTGCGCCGCCTCGTTTGAGCGCAGAAATTCGATTTCGGCCACCTGCATTTTCAAATCAAACTCGGATTGATCGGGATAGCGGTGCATCAGCGATGAGAACCACCAGCTGAACCGCTCGGCCTTCCAGACGCGGGCCAGTGCCTTTTGCGAATATTGGTCAATGCCATCGGTGCTGTTGTTTTCATAAAAGTCGCGCAGCCCGTTATACAGGTAATGCACATCCGACGCGGCCGTGTTCAGCCCCTTTGCCCCGGTGGGTGGTACGATATGCGCGGCATCCCCACACAAGAACAGCCGACCCCAGCGCATCGGTTCGGTCACGAAAGACCGCAGCGGCGCGATTGATTTCTCGATACTTGGACCGGTGACAAGTGTTTCTGCCTGATCCGCCGGAATCCGACGTTTGAGTTCTTGCCAGAATGCCTCGTCTGTCCAGTCTTCGGGTTTGTCCGAAAGCGAGCATTGGATATAATACCGACTAAGGTTGTCGTTGCGCATGGAGCACAGGGCGAATCCGCGGGGCGAATTGGCATAGATCAGTTCATGATTGACCGGCGGCGTTTCCGACAGGATGCCAAGCCAGCCAAAGGGATATACCTTTTCGTATTCGCGCCGCACATCCAGCGGGATGGTTTGGCGGCTGACCCCGTGAAACCCGTCGCATCCGGCGACGAAATCACACTCCAGCCGACGCGCTTCGCCATTGACGGTGTATTCGACATGGGGGGATTCACCATCTGCACCGTGAATGACCACATCTTCGACGTTGAATTCAATCTTGCCGCCGGCCTTTTCGCGGGCGGCATACAGATCGCGGGTCACTTCGGTCTGGCCGTACACGATGACGGGCGTGCCTGTGTGTTCCTTGAAATCAATCCGAAACAATTCGTTGCCATACGAAATCAGGGTGCCGTCATGGGAAATGCCTTCGGCATGCAAACGGTCGGCGCATCCGGCCTCTTCCAGCAGTTTCACAAGCCCCTGTTCCAACACACCGGCGCGAATGCGGGAAAGCACATAATCCTTGGTCTTGCGCTCTAACACCACGCTGTCGATCCCGCGCGTGTGCAGCAGTTGCGCCAACAAAAGCCCGGATGGCCCCCCGCCGATGATTGCGACTTGTGTTTTCATGTCGTTCCTCCTGATCCCGTTTCGCCCTTATCGCATATTTATCTGGATATTCAAAATGAGGTATTGCACAATTTGGTTATCAAAAAGGGAAAGTATATGGATCGCCGGATCAAATTTCGCCATCTTGATGCGTTTAGCGCCATCGCCCGCGCCCGCAGTTTCAAGGCCGCCGCGCAGCAATTGAACCTGACCCAGCCGGCAATATCCAAAACCCTGAAAGAGTTGGAAGATATCCTGGGCGTGGTGATGATGGAGCGCAGTCGCGCAGGCGTCACCCTCACCCCTGAGGGCGAGATTTTTCTGCAGTTTGCCGAACAAAGCACGGCGGCCCTGCGCCATGGGTTGCGCAGCATTCGCGCCACCGGCAGCGCGGCGGGCCAGTTGAAGGTGGGCGCCTTGCCCAGTGTCGCCTCGTCGTTATTGCCGCAGGCGGCATTGGCCTTTGCCGGGCAAAGCCCGGACACCCTGCTGGAAATTCACGAAGGTGCGCATCACGACCTGACGACACGGTTGCGCAGTGGCAATCTGGATCTGGTTGTGGGGCGTCTGGGTAAACCCGAAACCATGGTCGGGCTGAGTTTTCAGCAATTGTATTCAGAAGATGTGGTCATCGTGGCCCGGGCCGACAGTGATGCCATTCAGGTGCGCGATTTCGCCGGAATTGCCGGGTTTCGCGTGCTGTACCCGCCAAAGGATTCGGCAATCCGCCCATTGGTGGCGCGGTTGCTGATTGCACAGGGCGTGCCGCTGTTTCGAAACCGCATTGAAACTGCATCATCGGCCTTCGGGCGTGCGGTTTTGCTGGCCGATCCGCAAACCGTGTGGATCATCAGCCGCGGCGTTGTCGCGGGCGATATCGATCAGGGCCGGTTGGCGACGCTGGAAATCGACATGGCGGCGACCCGTGGCGCCGTTGGCATCATGAGCCGCGCCGAAGAGCTGCCATCGGTCGCCACACGGGTGTTTTCCAAGCTATTGAACGAATTGTGCCAACCGCCAACCTAACGGGCCACCGAATACGCCGCCTTCAGCCGCATCATATCGCCCGATGCCATGACCGCGCGATCAAGGGTCAGACCATCGGCGATCAGACGGCGCGCCAGCATATGTTCGCCGGGGCTGTTCAGGGTTTCAACCGCCACCAATCGCCCTTTGGCCAGACACCAGACCGATTGCAGCGTGCCATCGTCGCGGTGCACGGTGATTGCCTCGTCCGCATCATGGGACAATCCCGCAATCTGAAGTTTCAATGTGCCGATGTCTGACCAGAACCAAGGCAGGGTGTCATAGGGTGTTGGCGTGCCGGTCAGTGTTCTGGCCAAGGCGCGCGCCTGATCCGTCGCGTTTTGCACCGATTCCAACCGGGCCATCCGGCCAAGCTGTGCCTGTGGATAGGCCACGCAATCGCCCAGCGCGTAAATTGCCCGATCCGAAGTGGCCAGCAGGGAATTGGTGACAATACCATTGTCACAGTCAAGCCCCGCCGCCTGCGCCAGCGTAATTTCGGGCACCGCGCCAATCCCGACCACAACCATGTCGGCGGCAATCTTTTGACCATCCTCAAGTTGAACCGTGTTCACCTGTTTTTGGCCAACCAACTGTGAAACCGCACTGGAACAGTGTATTTTCACGCCCTGACGCACAAGATATTCGCCCACCGCATCTGCCACCGCCCGACTGACAGCGCGGCCCAACAGGCGCGGGGCGGTTTCCAGAACCTCAACACTCAGGCCGCGCGCGGCCAGCATCGCCGCCGCCTCAAGCCCGATGAAACCACCGCCAATCACCGCAACGCGGCGGACCCCGCCAAGGGCGCTGCGCATGGCGCGGGCATCTTCGGCAGTGCGCAGATGGAACACGCCGGCCAAATCCGCACCCGGCACCGCCAATCGCCGCGCGGTCGTGCCCGTTGCCAGAACAAGGGTGTCATACCCCAGCGTCGCACCATCCGCGAAGGTTACGGTTTGCGCTGCCCGATCAATCGAAGAAACCGCAGCCCCAAGCCGCAGATTGATCTGTTTGTCATCAAAAAACCGCGCGCCGCGCAGCGCCTGCAACGGCGCCTCTTGCGTCTGCATATACGATTTTGACAGCGGCGGTTTGTGATAGGGCCAATCGGCCTCGTTCGAAATCAGGGTGATTTGGCCACCAAACCCCTGGTCGCGCAGGGACGCGGCCAGTTGAACGCCGCCATGGCCCGCGCCAATGATCACAATCCCGGCCATCACCGCCCCACAACGCGCAACACCAACCCGTCAAGCGCCTCACTGACCGTGATCTGACAGGTGAGGCGGCTGGCCGGTTGCATCTGTTCGGCGGTAAATTCCAGGGTGTCGCGTTCGGCGTCTTCCATCTCTGGCAATGCCCCGATTGGCCCGGTTTCAACCAGACAGTGGCAGGTGGCGCACATGCATGATCCGCCGCATTCCGCCGCGATGCCGTCAACTCCGGCGGCCGTCGCCGCAACCATGACGCTGTCGCCCGGTTGCGCGTCGACGATCAAGGGTGATCCATCGGGCTGAATAAAGGTGATTTTTGCCATTTTCGATATCCTGTCTGTCAGATGAATTGGCGACCGCCATCAATGATCAATGTCTGCCCGGTCACAAACCCGGCCAAAGGCGATGCAAGATACAGCGCGCCGCCCACCATATCGTCTGGCTGACTGGCCCGTTTCAGCGCGCCACGGGTGACGCCATAACTGGCGGCATCCTCCATCAACCCCAGGCTGGCCTCGGTCAGGGTAAAGCCCGGTGCAATCACGTTGACGCGCACGTTGTCATCGCCCATTTCGCGGGCCATTGCGCGGGTCATGGCGATGACTGCCCCCTTGGACGCCACATAATGCATCCATTGCGGCGAGCCGGAAAACACGGTGGCCGAGGCAACGTTGACGATCGCGCCTTGTCCGGCCTTGCGCAACAGGGGCGAAAACGCGCGGCTGACCTGCCACACGCCCTTGACGTTGACGGCCATCACCTTGTCCCAGATGTCTTCGTCCAGATCTTCCAGCGGGGCGCGTTCCAGCCCTGCGTAGATCGCGGCGTTGTTTATCAGGATATCAACGCCGCCCATCTGCGCCCCGGCCGCCTTGGCCAGGGCGGCGCACGAGGCGGCATCGGTCACATCGACCGTTTGTGCAAAACCGCCGGTCATCTGCGCGGTTTGTTCAATGCCTTCGGCGTTGACATCGGCGGCCATCACTGTGGCGCCGGCATCGGCAAACCCCTGCGCAAAGGCGCGGCCCAACCCACCGGCAGCACCCGTCACCACAACGCGTTTGCCGTTCAAACCCAGATCACTCATCGCTGTGTCCTTTCAAATAATCGTCTGATTCCATCTGTGCGCGGGCGGCCACGATGAACCCGCGCGCCATCGCCCGGCCGGTATCGGTCAGCATTGATGGCATCACGAAATCTTCGAGCATATCCAACGTTTCGGCCAACCCATCGCCAAACCAACCGGCAATCGTTGCCACGCCATGGGGGGTAAAACGCCAGCATTTATCGGCATCCTTGACCATGGCGTCATTCAGGGATTTGGCCTGTTTTACCGTATCGTGGGTGTCGATAATGTCTAAAACCTGTGCGATATCCACGCCCTCTGGCGTGTGACGCTGCAAAATTCCGTCTGCGATCCTTACGCCTTCGATTTCGTGCACGCGCACCAGTTCGGGGTGTTTGGGGTTTGGTCCGACCGCCTCGGACAACAGCGCCGGATCAACCCGTTTCCACCCGACATCATGCAAAAGAATGGCCGGTAAAACGACAGAGGTATCCGCCTGTGGGTGTTCAGCACACAGCGCGCGCGCCAGTCCATAGGAAATCAGTGTGTGCACATCGTTTGAGCGAACATCAAGAAATCCGCGCGCATCGTGCCACAAGGGCAGGTCGCGCGGCAAAAGCGTGCGCATCACGACGCCACCTCATAGCTGAGATACATGGTTTTATATTCCAGATAACTTTCAACGCCATAGCGGCCCTTTTCGCGGCCCAGCCCGCTTTCCTTCATGCCGCCGAACGGCACATAATGGCTGGAGCGGTGAATATCATTCAACCAGACCGAGCCCGCCTCCAGCCCCTCACACAGGGTCAGGCCCTTGGCCAGATCGCCGGAAAACACAAACCCGGCCAGACCATAGCGGTTATCATTGGCATGGCGCAGCCCGTCAAACGCATTGTCCACCGGGCAAATGCCCAACACCGGGCCAAAGGTTTCTTCGCTCAAGACCAGCATGTCATGGGTTGCATCGGCGATGATCGTGGGCGGAAAATAGAATCCGTCATCAAACCCCGCGCCGCGCCGACGATCCCCGCCCAGAACGATCCGCGCGCCTTTGGTCCGGGCATCGGCCACCTGGATTTCGGAATTGGCAAAGATCTTTTCGTTCACCATCGGGCCAAGATCACCGGTGCCGCCTGCGGGGGCCAGGGTCAGTTGGCCCGCCTTGGCGGTGAGTTTTTCGACAAATGCGTCATACACTGGTCGTTCCACATACACCCGGTTGACCCGGTAACAGAATTGCCCCGAATTGGCGAAACCGTGCCGTGCGATCGCGGTCGTGGCCTTTTCCAGATCGGCATCGGCACAGACGATGGCGGCGGATTGCCCACCCAGTTCCAGCGTCACCCGTTTCATCGTGCCGGTGGCGGCGGCGGCAATCGCCTTGCCCGCGGCGGTGCCGCCGGTAAAGGCAATCTTGCGTGGGATCGGGTGTTCGATCATTGCCGCGCCAATGCCGCGCCCGCGCCCGGTAACCACGTTGAAACACCCCGCAGGCAGGCCGGTTTGGTGAAACAGTTCGGCCAACATCAGCGTGGACAGCGGCGTGTCTTCGGCGGGTTTGGCAACCACCGTACATCCCGCAATCAGTGCCGCGCCCAATTTGAACATCAACAGTGTCACCGGGTAATTGAACGGCGTGATCGCCACAACAACCCCCAAGGGATCGCGCGTCACGATGGTTTTTTCACCCGGCCCCGAAGCAAGCGCCATGGTCGCCTGCAACCGCAGCCCTTCTTCGGCATAGACATCCAGCAAATCGGCAGACCGGGTGATTTCGGCAATCGCGGCGGGCAGGGGGCGGCCCAGTTCGCGGTGCAATACGCCGCCAATCCGCGCGGCGTGATCGCGCATCGCCTGTGCACAGGCCTTTTGAATGCGCACCCGTTCGGCCATCGGCACCTGTCGCCAGGCGTGAAACGCCCGGTCGGCGGCGCGGATCGCATCATCGGCGTCCTGTGCTGTGCCGGTTGGTACGGTGTCAAACACCTGTCCGGTTGCGGGTTCGGTCACGGGTTGAGTATCGCCTGAAACGGAGGCCCGCCAGACGCCATCAATGAACATTTCCATTTCGGGTTCCTTCAGATTACGTGCAACATCAGCGCGCCGCGCGACGCCGCCAGTGTTTCGGTTGCCCAGCGGCATCCGGCATCGGTTTCCAATTGCGTCTTTTGCGATTCCAGCCGGTCGGCGTAAAGGTGCGGCGTGGTCTTGAACCAATCACAGGCCACGGCGATGCCCGTCACCTCGAACCGCCACAGTTTGTCGGCATCGCGCACCAGCCTGTCATTCAGGTGGCGCGGATCGGGGCGGGTGTCGTGCCCGTCAATGATTTCGCACACCTGCGCGATGATATCATCGGACCATCCGGTGCCTTTCAGAACCGGTTGCGCCAAACGCACACCTTCGGATTCGTGCAGATACCGCACATCCGATTGCAACATGTTCGGCCCCGAAAATCCTTTTTCGATGATGTCGTCCATATCAATCGAATACCAACCGATGTCGTGCAAAAGAATGGCCAGACTGACCACATCACGGTCAGCCCCGGCATATTCGCCCAACAACCGCTGTGCCCAGGCAAAGCTGAGGGGGACATGCACATCGTTCTTGCGCGCGCGCATGTAAGGTTCGGCCGCGCGCCAGACTGCGTCATAGCGGGCCGTGTCAAAATGGGTCTGGGGCATGGTATCGGCTTTCGAACTCAGGAAAGAGGGCAGGAGGCGGCAGAACCGCCCCCGTTTGGTTTAATCCAGGATCGTCACCTTGCCGGTGTTGCCATCGACGCGCAGCATCTGACCGGTCTTGATCCGCGATGATCCGGTGCCGGTGCCGGTGACGGCGGGCAGGCCATATTCGCGGCACACAATGGCGGCGTGGCTCATCATGCCGCCGATGTCGGTGACGGTGGCGGCGATCTTGCCAAAGACCGGCGCCCAACTGGGGGCGGTGACAGGCGTAACCAGGATTTCGCCCTGCTGGATCAGGTGCAAATCATCCGGGCTGCGCAACACCCGCGCGGGCCCTTCGACCAGACCGGGCGAGGCGGCCATGCCGGTCAGTTCGTTACCCTCCTGGCCCGCGCCAACCCAGCTTTCGATCGCTTCCGATGTGATGCCCCACAGCATGATCGTGAAGGGTTCGGTGATGACGGCGGGCGGATTGTTCAGCGCGGGTTTGGGCGGTTCGGTGGCCAGCGCATCCAGAATGGCGCGGCGGCGTTCGATCTCTTGTGGCCAATGGTGCGGCCCGATCCATTCACCGCCCGTACCCCATGCGTTGCCATAATCAAACAGCGCATCGCGCACTTCCTGCCGCGACAGAAAGAACATGCCATCGGCATCGGGCCAGAACCCTTCTTCGTGAAAAAGCTGGCTGAGTTCGCGCATCTTGCGCCAGAAAACCCCCATCGACCAATGTTCGATGTAGAAATTGTGATTTTCAACATAGGGATACACGGTGCGCGCCAGACCCAGTTTGCCCTCGAACGCCTCGCGCGCGTCGGGGTCAAGAAGATCGGCGTATTCCGCGGTGATCCGATCCCGTTCGGCCAACAGTTTTTCGGTCGGGCGCTCGATGTTTTCACCGGCCTGAACGCGCCCGATATAATCGCGCAGATACCCCATGGGGATATCCAGGTGTTCGATCCAGTATTTATCGGTTGAATAAAATCCGTTGCCCGAGGTGAAGTTGAACCATGGGTCTTTGGCCGCGTCCCATGCCGCGATCCATTTCTTGCCTGCCTCCGAATTTGCCAAAGCCGCCAGCGCATCATCGACAGTGCCGTTCATGACCGTGTCAGCCACGCCCAGCTCAACCGCCAGATGCGCCAGCTTTTTCAGCTCGTCATCGGGGCGGAACAGATCACTGTGCACGCCTTGCACCATCTGCGCGATGGCCTGATCGGGGATCGTGGGCAATTCGCCCTTCAGGAAGCCGAAAAAATCCAGATAGGCGGCATAGCCGAGGTTGAGAAATTCGAAATGATATTGCCATGTGCGATACAGCAGATTGATCGCGCGGTCGTAATTTTCGATCAGGGCGGTGGTGTTATCCAATCCGCGCCCTTCCTTGATCCACTCCAAAGGCACAACATCGGGCAGTTTTTCAAAACGCAGCGCCTCCATCTCGTCGATGTTGGATTTCACCTTTTTGTGCCAGTTTTCGATCAGACTGTCCCAATTGGCAAAGTAATGTCCGGCCCGTTCCATGAACTGCGGCACGCGCGCCTCGATCAAGTCGGGGGAAACCGCCACCGGCGACATGTAGCAATAGCCATTGTGGATGCGGTAATCGACGCCATTGGCCGGGGGCACCAGCAGATGGCGGGTGTTGTATTGGCCCAGACATTTAACGGCAAATTCCACCGTCATCGCATCAAACGGGCGAAACGGATTTGGCCAGTGCTGACTGTCGCAGAACCAGAATTTGGCGTCTTCCCTTTCGCGCAGCTGTGGCTGAAACTTCAGATAATAAGGGTACAGATCGCGCCAGTCTTCGGCGCCTTTTGGCGCGGGCAAATCATACGGACTTGGAAACATTGATGTCTGAACATCCATCTTCATTTTTCTCCTCCCAGAGAGTTCATTTTTTCGCGCCAAGGGGATTGTTGAGCGTGCCGACAATGCCCGCCATGCCCATGCTGTAACTGGCCTTTGGTTTGGCTTGCGCCTTTTTCTGGGCCCACACGGTTTCGGGCCGCGATTGCAGGGCCAACAGGTTTTCACCATCGGGCAGATCGGCATCGATTGCCCATTCCACATCCTGTGGGCAGCCGTTTTGTTTTTCCAACCGTTTGGCCAATGTGGCCACGGCGATCACTTCGGCATCGGTCAGACAGGGGGATTTGCGCCGCTCTGCATCGACTTCGCGCTCAATCGTGGCGCCCGCAGTGGCATCGCCGACAAGTTCCAGATGTTTATCGCCAATCTTGCGATCAATCACCGCCATCAGCACCTTTTCCACGGTGTAATTGTCGGGCGTCACCACCCCTGAAACCACCAGTTCGCCCAAACCCCAGGATGCGTCGATCACGATCTTGGTGCGATCGCCCGTGGTGGGGTTCAACGTCATCGTCACCCCGGCCACGCGGGCGTTGACCATCTTTTGCACGGCCACGCTCATCAATACGTCGATCTGGCCCAGATTGGCCTTGGCGCGGTACGCAATCGCGCGGGCCGTAAACAGCGACGCCCAGCAATCGCGCACCTTTTCGACAACCTGATCGGCGCCCACCACCCACAGATAGGTATCCTGCTGGCCTGCAAAGCTGGCATCGGGCAGATCTTCGGCAGTGGCGGATGATCGCACGGCAACGGCCATGTTATCGCCCATCGCCGCATATGCAGTTTTGATCGCGGTGGCGATGGGTTCGGGCATCGGATGGGACCGCACGCGCAGTTCGATATTGCGCGCCACCCGTTCGGTATTGACCACATCATCGGGATCAAGGGTTTTCAGCAACGCCTCGATTTCGCGCTTCAACCCCTGAAATTCCAGCATTTCGGCATAGGCATCGGTGGTCACGGCAAACCCGGGGGGCACCGCAACACCATGTTGGGTCATTTCCCCAAGTGACGCACATTTGCCGCCCACACGATCATGATCGGCCGATGAAATCTGATCGAATGGCAGTATATACGGAGTATCCATCACGAGCCCTTTCCCCAAGTGATTTCCAGTTTTGACGGAACGCGGAACGACACGTTTGGCAGGTATTCGATGTTGCCATCCCCAGTCAGCCGCGCATCGGGGAAACGTTCGGTCAATTGGCGCAGCATGATACCGAATTCCAGCTTGGCCAACTGAAAGCCCAGGCAAAAGTGAATGCCATACCCGAACGACAGGTGATTGCGCGCATTGTCGCGGTGCATGTCAAAGGTTTCACCGTGATCAAACACTGCCTCGTCACGGTTGCCCGACCCCATGATCAACAGAATGTCGGATCCTTCGGGCACCGCAACGCCGCCGATTTCGGCATCGGCCTTGGCCCGGCGACGCCACGCCACGATTGAGGGCGCAAAGCGCAATATTTCCTCGGTCGCCTTGGGGATCAGGGCGGGATCGGCACAGATCGCCTCCCAGGCATCGCGATTGGACAGCAATGTATGCACGCCGTTGGTCATCAGGGTGGTGGTGGTTTCATGCCCGGCAAACAGAACCGAATACATGACACCGGCAATTTCATCATCGGTGATGTCGGCACCATCGGCCTGTAACTGCAACAGATCGCTGGGCAGGTCATCGCCCGGTGTTGCGCGTTTTGATGCGACAAGGGCGCGACAATAGGCCCAATAATCCACCATGTTATGGGCGTGGGGCAATTGCTCTGCGTCCGACAGTTCGCCCCATGTCAACAGGGCGCGGCTGACAGACCATGCCTTTACCTTTTCCACATCGCTGTCGGGCACACCGACAAGTTTGAACAGAACAAAGGCCGGCACGTCATAGGCAACATCGCGAAAGAAATCGGCGTGCCCCTTTGGTTCGATCCGATCAAAGGCATCCGCCACGATCTGTTCGATCTTGGGCTCCATCGCCCGAAACCGGCGCGGGCCAAACGCGCCTTGCACGATTTTGCGGATGCGCGTGTGATCGGGCGGAATGCGGGCCGACAGGCCAGAGTAGGCGGTAAAGCCGCCATCGGTCATGATTTTTTTGCCCTCGGCGCACATCGGACGCATCGGGGCCTGGGCGTTTTCGGATGAAAATGTCTTCCAATCGTCAAAAACGGCCTTGATATCGGCGTGACGTGTGACCACGAAATAGCCGGTGTCGCCATGTTGGAACACCGGCTGTTCATTGCGCATGTCCTGCCACAATGCATGCGGCGCGCTCAGGTCGAATGGATTGAACCTGTCGGCTGGCTTTGGCTCGCTCTTTACGGTCATCGTGTTCTCCTCGTCACTGATTCCCTAACTTACCGGCAACGCTACGCGAGAAACTTTGGTTTTTCTTTGGCCAATATTTACGCTGTGAATTCAGTATTTTGAAACCAGATCACGATATACCGTTCGAACCGCGGACTGTGCCGGATCACCGCCCAACACTTTTAGCGCGTCGGTAAATTGGCGATACTGGCGGGCGATTGCATCCTTGCGGCCCTGGGCATGAAAATTGCGCATTGCCTCTTCGTGGGCGATTTCGCATGTCGGGTCCAAGGCCAGCGCGCGGCGACATTGTTTGATCGCATCGCGGAAATTGCCGCGTTTGCGCAGCATCACCGCCATGTCGCGATGCACCTTCAGCACCATATCGCGCAGCCAGGCGCGCTGTGACAGGCACCAGTCTTCGGTGTCGTTTTCAACGTATTCCGGCAAAAGATCCTCGAACAGATCACCACTGTACAGACGTTCGGCGGCCTGAAGTAACGCGAAGGCGGCATCATATTGCCCATCCCGCTCAAGCGTTTTTGCGCGGCGACAGAATTGTTCGAACGCCTGTGTGTCAATCCAACTGCCCGGGGGCGCGCAGAGATGGTAATATTCGCCGCGCCGTTCGACAAAGGATTTTCCGCCCAGCGCCTTGCGCAGCATTGCGATGGTGTGGTGCAATCGCGCCCGTTTCGCGGTTTCATCGCCATCATCGGGCCACAGCAGTTCGGCCATATGTTCGGCGGATGCGCCCCGTTCACCGCGGGTCAGCAGATAGGCAAACAGCGCCTTGGTTTTGCGCGGGGCGCCGCCGGGCACCTGCCACACGATCTGATCCGACGCACTGGTATACACCCGCAGCCGCCCGAAACAGCGGATTTTCCACCGCTGGCCCAAGCCGCGCATGGGCCGCAGATCAGAGATCGGCAACCAGCCGGGGTTGGCGCCCACCGCCGCCTGATCGTCTGCGCCCGGCGCCAGAACCATCGCGCCCCAATCGGGGACCGTGCGGGCCAGAAGGAACGACACCTGTTCGCGCAAGCTGGCCGTGGCCAGATAGGCGCTGGGCAACCAGAACGGATTATCATGCAGCCCGGTCGCCGCCAGAAAATGTTGATGCCCGCGCAGTGCCGCAAGGATTTGATCACCGATCAGCAGTTGCCAGTCATACAGCGATACAATGCGCAGCCCCTGATCGGCCAGATCGCTGCACAACCCGCCCCAGACATCGAAATTTGCCGAAGCGGCCGGCGTTTCCAGACCCCATGCCATATCAACGGCAATCACCACATCAGACCCCAGCCGCGCCGCCGCGTCCGTTAGTGCCCGTGCAACCGTAGCGGGATCAAACGGCGCGGCGTGCAGACCGGCATTTTCAACACTCAGATGCACAGTGGCATTCAGCGCGGCCTGAAACCGTGTATCGCTGGTTACGGCAATGATGCAGGTTTCCGGCCCGTCCCGTCGCAGGGACGCGCCCATGTCGGCCAACGCCCCCGGCCCCAAAATAACCGCCGCATTCAGGCCCGCCATAGGCAGAAACCCCTGATTATTAACGATGCCAGATACAGCGTATCTGATTGAAATTGGCATTTTCGCATGATGAGCGTTCAAATCCCTGACAGTGTCACAGACCGTTACACCACAGCAAAACGCAGAAAATTTCAATGTGTCATAGGGTTTCAGGCAGGGCCTGTGGGCCGTTATGAATGTCGGGCGCGTGTCGAAAATATGTTATAGTGTATCGATATGTTGCAAAAATGCCACTATTCGGCTGCTTTACCGTGGATAGGTAAATATTATCTTAACGGGTCTTGGAACCTTCGCGGGCCATTCGCATTTGACCACTGAGACACACGTTAAGTCGCATGAGACTGTCAGGAGGCAGACTATGAAATCCTTGAGCATTATTGCAATCACAACCGTTTTCGCATCCCCCGTTTTGGCAGGTGGTTTGAACGAACCCTATGTCGAGCCGACAATCGCTCCGGTGGTATCGCTTGGCGGTGACTGGACCGGCGGATATGTCGGTGCGCGCCTTTCCTATGGCGATTCATCGGGCAGTGGCGCATTGGGCGGCACGCCAAACATTCTGGACGGCACTGGCGCTGTTTACGGTGTGCAGGGCGGGTATCTGTATGACTTTGGCACCTATGTCATGGGTGCGGAGCTGAACCTGAACAAGGCTGACATTGATTTTGACAGCGGCGTCGGGTCGATCGACAATCTGCACACGTTCAAAGTGAAGGCCGGGTATGACGCCGGACGCACATTGATATTCGGCTCGCTCGGCGCGGCCTATGCCGATGGCGTTGCAGGCGGCACAAAATACGATGATGTCGGCTATGTCGTGGGTGCCGGTGTGGAATACATGATCAACGACCGCGTGTCGCTGGGCGGCGAGGTCAACTATCACCGCTTTGATGACATCGACAATTCCGGTGTTGATGTCGGTGTGACAACGGTTGGCGCAACGATGAACTTCCGCTTCTAAAACACTGTTTGTCCGGAGCGCACTCGCGCGCCGGACACTCTGATCCAAAATATCCGCGTGGTCCTTTTGTTCACTCACTTGGCCCACGCGGATATTTTTTTGCGCCTAAAGATAGGGCTTGCGCCGTTGGGTGCGGCCTTATCGCCCAGAGCGGCGCGATTGCGCGCTGCTTTGAAAGCTGCTAATCGCGGATCATGATCGATATTGCCTTCACCATCTGCTGTATTTTCCGCTGATTTCACCTTGCGGGCCGGTCTGTCTGTTTCCAATCACAACCGATATTGCTAAGCCCGCGCCACGCCTGCGTTTGCGCACCAAAAGGGACGGCCCGATGACCGAGACTAGGTTTACAGAAATACGCCTGCACAACACCAAAACCCGCCGCCGCGAAACGTTTGAGCCGATTGATGCGAAAAACGTGCGGATGTATGTCTGTGGGCCAACGGTGTATGATCGCGCCCACATCGGCAATGCGCGCCCCGCAATCGTGTTTGACGTGCTGTTTCGTCTGTTGCGACAGGTCTATGGCGCGGCCCATGTTACCTATGTGCGCAATATCACGGATGTGGATGATAAGATCAACGCGCGCGCGGCGGAACAGGGCCGCAGCATTGGCGAGATTACCGAAGAAACCACCGGCTGGTATTTGGCGGATATGGCGGCGCTGGGCAATCTTGCGCCCACCCATACGCCGCGCGCCACGGATTACATCGCCCAGATGATATCGATGATCGAAAACCTGATCGCCAAGGGCCATGCCTACACCGCCGAGGGCCATGTGTTGTTCGCCGTGGACAGTTACGCCGAATACGGCGCGCTGTCGGGCCGGTCGGTGGATGATATGATTGCCGGGGCAAGGGTTGAGGTTGCCCCGTACAAGCGTAATCCGATGGATTTTGTCATGTGGAAACCATCAGGCGAAGGATTGCCCGGATGGGACAGCCCGTGGGGCCGGGGGCGGCCCGGATGGCATATTGAATGTTCGGCCATGGCGGATGAGCTGTTGGGCGAAACCTTTGATATTCACGGGGGCGGCAACGATTTGATGTTTCCCCACCATGAAAACGAGATTGCCCAATCGGCCTGTGCGCACCCGGGGTCTGACTTTGCCCGGGTCTGGATGCACAACGAAATGTTGTTGGTCGAGGGCAAGAAAATGTCGAAATCTCTTGGCAATTTCTTTACCGTGCGCGATCTGTTGGATCAGGGTGTGCCGGGGGTGGTGATCAGACTGGTGTTTCTGTCCACCCATTACGGCAAACCGATGGACTGGACCGAAACCAAACGCGATGAGGCGGCAGGCACCCTGCGCCGCTGGGCTACAGTGTTGCACCAACACGGCTATGGCGCGCGCATGGTTGCCGCCCTGAAGGCATCGGGCGAATGGGTGCCGGACGCCGAATTTCTGGGTGTGCTGGCCAATGACCTGAACACACCCGGCGCCCTGGCGCGGCTGCATGTTCTGGCCAAGGGGCACACGCCCCAGGCGTTGATCGGGCTGGCGCAAGGGTTGGAGCAACTGGGCCTGATCGAAGATTGGGACAGTTTGCGCGATCTGGCCGGGGTCGCCCCCGCCGATGCCAGCTATCCCGCCTGGGTCGAACCGGTGGTCGAGCGTTTGCTGGCCGACCGCCAAGCGGCGCGCACGGCCAGGGATTGGGCCGAGGCCGACCGTTTGCGCGATGTGCTGAACGCCGCTGGCGTGCAGGTCACGGATGTGGGCGGCACCGCCACCTGGGTGCCGGGACCGGGGTTTGATGTGACGGTTCTGGAGTCGCTGCAGTGAGCATGTGGAACTGGCGGGGGCAGGGGGCGCTGCCCCCGTCGCCACGGGCGACTCCCCCGGGATATTTGCAAAACGAAAATGGGCAGGGTGCGTAACATGGTTGGAGCGGGCAAAGAGCGGCTGTATCTGTACGATACCACCTTGCGCGACGGTCAGCAGACCCAGGGGGTGCAGTTTTCGACCCCGGAAAAGGGCAGGATTGCCGCGATGCTGGATGATTTGGGGGTGGATTACATCGAGGGCGGCTGGCCCGGTGCCAATCCGACGGATTCGGCGTTTTTTGAGTCAGCGCCGCAGTTGCGCGCCACGTTCACCGCCTTTGGCATGACCAAGCGGTCAGGCCGGTCGGCCGGGAACGACGATGTGCTGGCGGCGGTTTTGAATGCCAAGACGCCAGCGGTGTGTCTGGTGGGCAAAACCCATGAGTTTCATGTCACCGCCGCGCTGGGCATTGGGCTGGATGAGAATATCGAGAACATCCGCGCGTCGGTGGCGCATGTGGTGGCACAGGGGCGCGAGGCGTTGTTTGATGCCGAGCATTTCTTTGACGGCTATTTGGCCAACCCGGCCTATGCGCTGCAATGTCTGGCGGCGGCGATGGCGGGCGGGGCGCGGTGGATTGTGCTGTGTGATACCAACGGCGGCACGCTGCCGGCCGATATTGGCCGGATAGTGGGGGACGTGATTGCCGCCGGGATTCCGGGTGATCGGTTGGGGATTCATACCCACGATGACACCGGCAATGCGGTGGCGGGCACACTGGCCGCCGTTGATGCGGGCGTGCGCCAGATTCAGGGCACGCTGAACGGTTTGGGCGAGCGGTGCGGCAATGCCAACCTGACCAGCCTGATCCCGACGCTGATGTTGAAAGAACCCTATCGCAGCCGATACGACATCGGGGTGAGCGAGGCGGGCCTTGCCGGGCTGACCCGCGGCGCGCGTCTGTTGGATGATATTCTGAACCGGGTGCCCCAGCGCGCGGCACCCTATGTTGGCGCGTCGGCCTTTGCCCATAAGGCGGGCCTGCACGCCAGTGCGATTTTGAAAGACCCGACGACATATGAACATATCGATCCGGGTCTGGTGGGCAATGCGCGGATCGTGCCGATGTCAAATCAGGCGGGGCAAAGCAATCTGCGCGCCCGGCTGGCCGATATGGGCCTGAGCGTTGAGCGGGATGATCCGGCGCTGGGGCAGATATTGGACGATATCAAGGCGTTGGAGGATCAGGGATATTCCTATGATACCGCGCAGGCCAGTTTCGAATTGATCGCGCGGCGCGCCCTGGGACAATTGCCGACATTTTTCGAGGTGAAGCGGTATCGTGTTACCATCGAGCGGCGCAAGAACAAGTATAACCAGACGGTCAGCCTGTCAGAAGCGGTGGTGGTGGTGAAAGTGGGCGATGAAAAGAAGCTCTCGGTCAGCGAAAGCATGGACGAAAGCGGCAGCGACCGCGGGCCGGTGAACGCGCTTTCCAAAGCACTGGCCAAGGATCTTGGCCCATATCAGGCCTTTATCGAAGATATCCAATTGGTGGATTTCAAGGTGCGCATCACCCAGGGCGGAACAGAAGCGGTAACGCGGGTGATTATCGACAGCGAAGATTCCCAAGGGCGGCGGTGGTCAACCGTCGGGGTATCGCCCAACATCGTGGATGCGTCGTTTCAGGCGCTTCTCGATTCGATAAACTGGAAACTGGTCAGAGACGGAGCTGTGGCGTGAAGCCGTTTTTTCAACTGCATAACGGGTTGATGCGCGAAGGCCCCGGCACCGCCGATGATGTGGCCTGGGCGCTGGAGGTGGCAAAAACCCCCAAGGCGGCGCGCATGTGCGATGCGGGCTGTGGGCCCGGCACCGATGCCGTGACGCTGGCCAAACTGCGCCCGGCGGGCACGGTTCATGCTATCGATACCCTGCGCCATTTTTGCGTGGCCGCCCGGTCACGCCTGTCGCATTTGCGTGAACGCGCGACGGTCGAACAGGGGGATATGGCCCAGATTACCGGCCCCTATGATTTGATCTGGAGCGCGGGGGCGCTGTATTTCATTGGCGTGACCGAAGGGTTGAACGCCTGGGTCAAGCAATTGGCGCCGGGCGGGCGGATTGCGTTTTCTGAACCGGTGTTGTTGCGCGCGCCAACTGAGAAAGTCTCAGAGTTTTGGGCAGAATACCCCGAAATCACGAACTATGAAGGCATCGTCACCCGGGTGCGCAAGGCCGGATGCCGGGTGTTGGATCATCGGATGATTGTCGGTCAGGGCTGGGCCAATTATTACGATCCGATGCAGGCGCGGATCAATCTGTTGCGCCCCACCGCCAGCCCCGAATTGATCGAGGCATTGGATGCCGGGCAGTGGGAGATCGACCAATGGCGCAGTGCCCCGGAAGAATTTGCCTATGCCCTGTTGGTGGTTGAGCCTACATGACGGTACAAGCCTGCGCTGAAATGGTGCGCCGGGGCGATCCCGACCGGTTTTTGGCCACGATGGCGGCCCCCCCGGCGGCGCGGGCCGTGCTGTTTCCGATCTATGCGTTCAACATCGAAGTGTCGCGCGCGCCGTGGTTGACGCAGGAACCGATGATTGCGGAAATGCGGCTGCAATGGTGGCGTGATGCGTTGGAGGAAATCGCGCAAGGGGCGACAGTGCGCCGTCACGAGGTGGTTGAGCCGCTGAGCGGTGTGGTGGATGCCCGGAGCGCGGCCGACCTTGATCACCTGATTGCGGCGCGTCGGCACGATATCGGGGCCGATCCCTTTGCGTCATTCGCGGCGTTAGAGGCGTATCTGGCCGACACGGGCGGCACCTTGATGGCGGTTGCCACACGCGCCCTTGGCGGCACCGATACCGAACGGGCGCGCAGCATTGGGCAGGCCGGAGCGGCGGCCAATTATATGTTGGCGGTCCCGACGCTTATTCAGCAGGGGCGGCAGCCGTTAACGGGTGATCCGGTGCGTTGCATCCGCGATCTGGCCGAGGCGCATCTGGCGCGGTTGAAATCGCTGCGCAAAGGGGCGGAATCGCCGGCCCTGCGTCAGGCGGGGTTGTCGGCGTGGCGCGCGCGCGGGCTGTTACAGCGCGCGGCGCGCAATCCGCAGGCCGTGCTGGACGGGCAGATTGCCGAATCCGAATTTGCCCGCCGCGCCGGGTTGTTGCGGGCACAAATTCTGGGCCGTTAAATTTCGCCTTTGCGCCCGCGCAGCATCAGCCAGATCAGTGATCCGCCTGCCAACATCAGGAACGGGATCATCGCATAGTTCACCGCGCTCCAACCGGCCTGGGCGGTGCCGCCGGAACAATTCATCAATCCGCCCGAGGCAAGACTGGCCACGGTGACACAGCCAAATACGATCATGTCGTTCATGCCCTGAACCCGGCCCCGTTCGGCGGTGGAATGCGCGCCGGCCAACATGGCAGTGGCGCCGATAAAGCCGAAATTCCACCCCACGCCCAACAGGATCAGCGCAACAAAGAAGGTTTCAAGTTCGACACCCGAAAGCCCGACAAGCCCGGCAGCAGCCAGAATGGCCAGCCCGATGCCCACGATCTTTTCCGCGCCAAACCGGGCAATCAAATGGCCGGTGAAAAACGACGGAATGAACATGGCCAGAACATGGCCCGATACCACATCGGCCGCATTGTTGGTGGTGAACCCACACCCAACCACGGCCAGGGGCGTGGATGTCATCACCAGATTCATCAACGCATAGCTGACCATGGCACAGATGATCGCCACCGCAATGCGCGGCGTTTTCAACAGTTGTAAATGGGTGCGGCCCCTGTCTTCGCCGGGTTTGGGGGCGGGGGGCGTCGGAATTTTCAGGCCTAGAAACAACAGTGAGCCGACCATATTCAACAGGATCACGGCGATATAGGTGCCCAAAAACAGCACCCCCATCGAATCGGCGGTGACCTTTACCAGTTGCGGGCCGATGATGGCCGAAAACAGCCCCCCCGCCATGACATATGAGATTGCTTTTGGGCGGAAATCGTCACTGGCGCTGTCTGAGGCGGCAAAGCGGTAAAACCCCTGCGCCGACATATAGACGCCGGTCACGAACGAGCCAAGCAGGAACAACGGAAAGCTGGCCGTTGCCAGACCCCAGGCCCCGATCGCGGCCCCCAGCGCCCCGCCAAACGTGCCCAGAAAGAACCCCGCGCGCCGCCCGAATTTCTGCATGAAAGACGACATCGTCGTCGCGCACAGCATGTTGCCCAGAACGATCATGGAAATCGGCAAGGTGGCAAAACAGATGTTTGTGGCCAGGGTTTGGCCCGCCAACCCGCCGATGGTGAAAATCATCGGCATCTGTGCGCCCAGAATGGCCTGCGCGGCAACCAGAATGGCAACGTTGCGTTTGGCAACGCTGTGAGAGGCGGAGGGGGCGGCTGTGTCTGTCATGGGCTCTCCATACGCCGCAGGTTCACGGTTGGGAAGGGGGCACAAACGGGCCTGTGTAAAACGGTCGCTGGCGCTTTGTTCTGCGTGACAGGTTGCAAAGTTGCAATCTGTGTTACAGGCTGATGGGCCTGTCGCGCCGCCTTGGCGGTGCAGGGAAAGCCGGGGTTGGATGGGCCGATGCGAAAAGCGGTGAGTGGTTTTATCTGTGTTTGCCTTCGCGCAACTTTGGCGCGCCGGGTGTGATGCGCGTTTTGTTGCTGGCCGGGACGGTCGAAGCGCGTGAAATTGCCGCCTGCCTTCGCGATGTTCCCGGCGTGCAGGTGATTGCATCTGTCGCAGCGATCACGCGCACCGTGCAACCGTCTGGCGTGCCGATGCGGGTTGGCGGGTTTGGCGGCGTCGACGGGTTTGCCGAATATCTTTGTCACGAAAACATCACTGCGGTGATGGATGCAACTCATCCGTTTTCTGCGGATATTTCGCATCGCTCCTTTGCGGTGTGTCAACGGTTGAATATCCCTTATCTGCAGGTTTTGCGCCCGCCCTGGGTGGCCGGCCCCGGCGACAGATGGGCTGATCTGAACCGCGAGGAAGACGCCGCACACCACATTCCCGTGGGCGCGCGCGTGTTCGTGGCGACAGGGCGCAAGACATTGCACCGCTTTGAAAATATGTCCGGGCGTCTGATGATCTGCCGACAGATCGAAACCGCCGATGGTGCGTTTCCATTGGACCACGGGTATTATCTTTTGGGTCATCCGCCGTTTTCGGTAGCAGATGAGGTGGATCTGTTTCGGGAATTGAACATCGATTGGCTGATCATGCGAAATGCCGGCGGCGATGCCAGCCGACCAAAACTGGACGCGGCGCGCCAATTGCATTTGCCCGTTGCGATGATCCGCCGGTCTGCGCAACCTGACGCGCCACAGGTCGAAACGGTTGCGGCAGCGGTTGATTGGGTCAAGGGGCAGATATGACAGAACGGCGATTGATACTGACTGACCAGGATGTGGCAGAGGGCGCGGCGTGGCTGGCCAGGGTTGATCCGCGCTTTGGCGATATTTTGCGCCTGACCGGCCCCTGGCCGCTGCGCCGCCGCCCGGTGGGGTTTTCGGCGCTGTTGTTTGCCATCGTTGGCCAGCAGGTCAGCGTGGCATCGGCGGCGGCGGTTTGGGCCAAGGTGCAGGCGGCGGGATTGGATGATCTTCACCGCGCCCGACAGGGCGATGCCGAGGCATGGCGCGCCTGTGGTTTTTCGCGGCCCAAGATCCGTTATGCCATGGCCCTTGCCAACAGCGGATTTGACTATGACGCGCTGCACCATCTGCCCGATGAAGAGGTCATCGCGCGCCTGTCGGGTCTGTTGGGCATTGGCCGGTGGACGGCGGAAATCTATGCCATGTTCGCGCTGGGGCGGGCCGATGTGATTGCGGCGGGCGATCTGGCGATGCAAGAGGCGGCGCGCCTGCTTTATGATCTGCCCGCCCGGCCAACTGACGCAGAACTGCGCGCGCTGGCCGAACCCTGGGCACCGTGGCGGGCCGTTGCGGCGCGCGGGCTTTGGGCCTATTACCAGCACATCAAATCACGCGAGGGTATCGGATGACACGGGCACTTGAAAGCAAACGGGCCGGCGCGCCCAAAGGGCAGGCAACAGCGGTTGTGGTGCTGTTGCACGGATACGGCGCGGATGGCGCTGATTTGCTGGGCCTGTCCGATCCGTTGGCACCGCATATGCCCGGCGTGGCCTTTGTGGCCCCCAACGCGCCGGAACGCTGTACCGGCAATCCGATGGGCTTTCAGTGGTTCCCGATTCCCTGGATTGATGGTTCAAGCGAGGAAGAAGCCGAAACAGGCATGCGCGCGGCGGTGGATGATCTGAACGCTTATCTCGATTCCGTGCTGGCCGACGAAGGGCTGAGTGCCGATCGCATGATCCTGCTTGGGTTTTCCCAAGGTACGATGATGGCCCTGCATGTCGCCCCGCGCCGCGATGACGAAGTGGCGGGCGTTGTCGGGTTTTCGGGCCGGTTGCTTCGCCCCGAAACATTGGCCGATGAGGCGGTTTCGAAAATGCCGGTTCTGCTGATCCATGGCGACGGCGATGATGTGGTGCCACCAGAAAGCCTGCCCGCCGCCGCCGAAGCGTTGCAAGAGGCCGGAATCGACGTATACGCCCACATCATGAAGGGCACGGCCCATGGCATCGCACCTGACGGATTGTCGGTGGCGCTGGCCTTCATGCGCGAACGGTTGGGGTTAGAACACACCGACTGACCCCAGCACGGGGCAGGGCGCCGCGCCGTTCGTTGGTTTTGCATCGGGACGATCACAAAATCTTAGGCTTGTCAGACGCCAAAGCCGATATATAGTCCGACCATTACCGGGGCGGAATGTGATCCGATCATCAGGTCTCCGCCGCCCTTGGGCGAGGAGATGATGCACCGATGGACGGCGACTTCAGAACCAATTTTGTACGTGAACCCAGTAGCTTGCGCCATTGTCCGGCTTTGGTGCTGAATGCCGATTATCGGCCATTATCCTATTACCCCCTGTCCCTTTGGCCCTGGCAAGAGGCGGTAAAAGCCGCGTTTCTGGACCGAGTCGATGTGATTGCGGAATACGATCAGATCGTGCGATCCCCCACGACACAGATCAAAATTCCGTCCGTGGTGGTTCTGCGCGATTATGTGAAACCGGTGAAACGCGTGGCCTTTACCCGGTTCAACCTTTTCCTGCGCGACGATTTCAGTTGTCAGTATTGCGGCGCAAAAGGCGAATTGACCTTTGACCATGTAATCCCCCGCGCGCGCGGCGGGATCACCAGCTGGGAAAACGTCGTCGCGGCCTGTTCGCGGTGCAACCTGCGCAAAGGCAGCAAAAGTCTTCGCCAATCGGGAATGAACCTGCTGAAACCCGCCCGCCAGCCCCAAGCGGAAGAGCTGAAAAACATGGGCCGCCGCTTTCCACCCAACCACCTTCACGACAGCTGGCTCGATTTCCTATACTGGGACGCCGAACTTGAGGCATGAAGGGCGCGGGAGGGGTGTTTGTGCATATGCTGCGGCGCAGCATCAAAATGTGCGGGTGCGTTGATTTTTCGGGTCGCTGCCCCGGGTTGGCGCCGCGATAGCGGGCAAAGGCGTGGACCGGCCGATTGGCCCACGCCTGGCTCCATTGTTCAAAACCGCATGGCGGCCTGTAAGGTGAAATCCGTTCAGCGATAGATGAACGTCTGGAAATCGCCGTCTTGTGTGACCGATCCGCGGTACATGCCTTCGCAGTTGAAGGGCAGGGTGATGTTGCCCTTGGCATCCACCGCGATCACGCCGCCTGATCCGTCGTTCTGGCCCAGATCGATATCGACGACATGGCGCGCGGCCTGTTCCAGCGATTGGCCCGCGTGGCGCATCCTTGCGGCGATTTCGGCGGCGGCGGTAAAGCGGATGAACACCTCGCCGTGGCCGGTGCCCGATACGGCGCAGGTTTCATTGTCGGCGAATGTGCCGGCCCCGATCAACGGCGTATCACCGATCCGCCCCGGTGCCTTGGCGGTCATCCCGCCGGTGGATGTGGCTGCGGCCAGGTTGCCGTTGGCGTCGCAGGCCACCGCGCCCACGGTGCCGTGACGGCGGGCCGGATCATCATCCTCAATCCCTGCCGCGCGCATCTTCAGGGTGGACTGCAGCGCGTCCCAACGCGCCTGGGTAAAGAAATACGGCGCCTCTTCGAACGGCAGGCCCGCATCCTTTGCTACCTTGAGCGCATTTGGCCCGATCAGCATGATGTGATCGGTGTTTTCCATCACCGCGCGGGCGGCGCGCACCGGGTTGCGCGGGCCAAAGATGCCGCCGACGGTGCCCGCCTTGCGGGTGGCACCGTCCATCACGGCGGCATCCATTTCCTGCACGCCCTCGGTGGTGAACACCGCGCCGCGCCCGGCGTTGAACAGCGGTTCATCCTCCAGCGCGCAAACGGCGGCGGTCACGGCATCCAGCGCGCTGCCACCCTTGGCCAGGACGGCCTGTCCGGCCTCAAGTGCTGTGCGCAATCCATTGTGATACTGCACCTCAAGTTCGGGTGTCAGGTTTTCTTTCAGGATCGTACCGGCGCCGCCGTGAACGGCGAGTGAAAATTTGGTCATGTCGTGCCTTTCGTGGTCATGCCTGCCTGATCGGCGCAATATTGCGCGATTTCGGCGTGGGTGGCGATCCAGCAATCGCCCTTGGCGGTGATGCGTTCCAGAAGCTGTTCGAGGATGAAAATGCGGCTGCGATAGCCCGTCACATGGGGGTGCATGGTCAAAAGGAACAAGCCGCCTTCGGCATGCGCCCCCTCAAATTCGCGGGTGAAAATGTCGAGCACGTCGGCGGGCGGCGTATAGGGGCGCTGTGCGCCGTGACGGTTCATCATGAAATACACCGCGTCGTCGCGGATCCATTCGACCGGAAGCTCGACAATGCCTGTGGCCTCGCCGTTGGCGACGATTTCATAAGGATCATCATCGGAAAACAGCGAGCTGTCGTAAAGCAGCCCCATTTCACGGGCAATATCAAGGGTGTTGGGGCTGTAATCCCAAGACGGCGTGCGCATGCCCACCGGGCGTTTGCCGCTGATCTTTTCCAGGGTATCGGCGGCACGCAGCATCAGATCACGTTCGGTGGCGGCGTCGAGTTTGGTGTTCAGTTCGTGAATCCAGCCGTGCAAACCAATTTCGTGGCCATCCTCGGCCAGGGATTTCTGTTCCTCGGGGTGCAGCAGGGCCGACACGGCAGGCACGAAGAAACTGGCCTTGGCGCCGAACCGGTCCAGAACGCGGCGGATGCGGGGAATACCGCGGCGCGCCCCGAATTCGCCCCAGGACAGGCGCGCCACCGACCCGCCGCCATCGCGCAACTCGTTGGTTTCATGGTCGCTGTCAAATGACAGGGCGACGGCGCAGCGCGCGCCGTTTGGCCAGACATCGGGCAACAGGGATCGTCCGGCGCGCACGGCGTTGACCTTGCCGCGCCATGTCGGTTCGCCCCACTCATATGGTTCGCTCATGCATGTCCTCCATCAACTTGCAGTATCTGTCCGGTGATCCATGCGGCGCGGTCCGAACACAGAAACGCAACGGCATCGGCGATATCCTGAGGGCGTCCAAGGCGGCGCATGTGGATGCTGCCCATGATCTGTTTCTGGCGGTCCGGGCCGAAGGCATCCCACTGTTTCTCGGTCGACGGGTTTGACAGGATGAACCCCGGCGCAACGGAATTGACCGTAATGCCCGATGGCCCCAACTCCAGCGCCAGTTGTTTGGTTAGCCCGACAAGGGCGTGTTTGGCGGCGGCATAGGCCTGAATGCCAGTCAGGCTGGCCTTGAGCCCCGCGCCCGATGAAATGGTGACAATCCGGCCCGCCCCTTGCGATTTCATGCCGGGCGCAAACCCTTGGGCGCACCACATTGCCGCATCCACGTTGGCGGCGAAAATCGCAGACCAATCTGCCGTGTCGATCTGTTCCAGCGGGCGGCCGATCTGGCCGCGCACGCCCCCGGCGGCGGTGATCAGCCCGTCAATTGTTCCGTGGCGGTCGGTGACCTCGGCGCAGAGCGCAAGCGCCGCATCGCGGTGGCCCAGATCACCGGCGTGCAGGGTGACGTGGGGCAGGGCGGTGAGTGGCGTCATGCCGTCACGGTCGATGTCGATTGCAGCGACAGTGGCACCAGAGTGGGCAAGCGTTTCAACAATGGCCGCGCCGATGCCTTGTGCGGCGCCAGTGACGGCAAAGGTTTTTCCTTCGAAACTCAGGTGCATAGCGGCAGGAACCTTTGTAAAAGACCGGTTGATTGCTCTTCGCGCCCGTCTTCGATGTCGTGGATCAGGGCGCACAGCAATTCCAGCGCGGGGGTGGCAATGCCGTGGGTGCGCCCGATGCTGACCAGAACGCCAACCTGTGCATCTACTTCGGTCTTGCGTTTGCGTACGGCAAGATCGCGGTAAATGCCGGAATGGGTTTTCGCGGTCTTGCGGTTGTGGGCGACCATTGTGTCGATGGCGGTGTCGATGCGGGCCGGATCACCCGTGCGGAATCCTTCGGGGTCGAATCCGTTGAACCCCAGTGGCGTGACCCCTTCGGCGGCGGCCAGTTGCATCACCTCTTGGCCAAGTTTTGCATAGACCGGGCGTGTCGCGGGCGGGTTCATCGCGTCAGACATCGATTCGGGCGTCAGGGCGGTGGCAAACAACAGCGCGCCATATCCCAGCTTGCCCCAGAGATAGCCCCAGATATTGTCGGTCGCCACGGCATCGGGTTCGACCAGTGAAAACAGGGCGTGCATGTCGCGCAATCGGTCGGTCATCGTGCCATCGAGTTCGCCCAAGGCCACGGCGGCGCGGTTGCCATATAGGATGCGCCCGGGCTCCAGCCAGTCGGCGCCATAGTTTACGAAACAGCCCATGGTACGCTCGGCCCCGATCTTGCCCGCGATCACCCGTTCGTTCAGCCCATTCTGCGCCGACACGACAAATCCGTCCTCGGCCAGATGCGGCATCAACATGTCCATGGCACCCGCGGTATGGTGCGCCTTGACCGCCAGGATCACGCGGCGGAACGTGCCGGTCAGGGTTTCGGGCGTATCGGCGGTCAGGGGTTCGGTGAATGCCTCGACCGGGCCTTCGATGCGCAAGCCTTGGCGCATCTCGTCCACATGGTCGGCGACGATATCGACCATGTGCACCGCATGACCGGCCCGCGCGAAATATGCGCCCAGAATGCCACCGATGGCGCCCGCGCCCCAGATCAGGATCGGATCATCGCTCATGCCCAATCACCGTCCAGCAGCGCGCGGGTTTCTTCAACCGCGATGTCCCAGATGCGGTGCATGTCCTCATCGGGTTTCTGGTAGACGCCCCCATAATTGCCATCGCCGATCAATTCGCGCACGCCCTGCGCGTTGCGGTCACGCAGGCGGTCGAAATCGACAAAGGGTTTCTGGTGATTGGGCAGGGCGCGGCCCTCAAGCCGTGTCCAGGGGAAATTCTCCATCCAGGACGCGTGCGAGGCTATTGGGTCAAGGGTTTGCACCGCCTCCCATGTCTTGGGCGCGCGCCACCAGTCGTGAAACCGGCACCGGGCACCGTCGCGGTCCTGCATCCATTCGGCACAAACGGGTTGCACAGGGCTGTTGCCGCCGTGGCCGTTCACGATCAGGATCCGGCGAAACCCGGTGTCATACAGACTGTCGAGGATATCGCGCACAAGCGTGGCATAGGTGTTCAGTTTCAACGAAACCGTGCCCGGAAACGCCATGAAATACGGCGTCAGTCCATAGGGAACGGCGGGAAACACCGGCACGCCCAGCGGGGCAGCAGCATCGGCGGCCATTTTTTCGGACAGGATCGAATCGACCGCCAATGACAGATGGGCATGTTGTTCGGTGCTGCCCAAGGGCAAAACACAGCGGTCATCGGATTTCAGGTATTCCTCAACTTCAAACCAGTTGCTTTCACTAATTTTCATTCAATGTCTCCTTTGTTCGCGCACGCAACGTATCAATCATCGGCAGCAGCTCGGCGCGTACGGTTTGGGTGTCGGGGGTGTGGCGATATTCGATACAGGTTTGATCGGGGCGCATACGGTCGCGCAGGTATTCGGCGCCGGTGACGTGAATCAGCACATCGCACCGCTCAAGCAGATCATCGAGATCAAGCGCCGTGCGCGGCACCGCCGTCACCCGATCCACATGCGGGGCAAAGCGGGTGATCCCGGCCTTCAGAACGGTCAGGAAATCATCGAAATATGAAACGGCCACAACCCGTGAATCCGGTGCAATCGAGGCCAGCGCGATGCGCGTCGCCTCGTTTGGAATCAGCACCATCGCCACCATCGGCAGGTCGGGAAACAGGCGCGCCGCCTCGCCCGAAATGGTGCGCGCGCAAAACACCACATCGGCGGCGGGCGCGGGCGCGGTTTCGGACGTGACCCATGGTATCACGGTATCAACGCTGTTCAGCATTGGCCTCAGATCATCGGCATAGGCGGCGGTGGCCTCGCGGAACGTGCCAAGAAGAAGCACCCGTATCCCCCGTTCGGGTGTGCGTGGCGCCATGGAAACGCGAAAGGCCACATCCTGTGGCGAAAGCCCCAGATCGCGCCCGGCGGCGATCAGATCGGCGATGCGCCGTTCGAAGGCGGCCAGACGGTCGGCGCCTGCCGCCGAAGGGCGGCCCCGGTCGGTGACGAACGTGCCCGACCCGATGCGTCCTTCGATCTGCCCGCGTTCCTGAAGGGCGGCGTAAACATTGGAAACGGTCACCGGCGACAGGCCCAGTGTCATCGCCAGTTTGCGCACCGAAGGCAGGCGGCCACCGGCGGGGATGTCGCCCGTGGCTATCCCGTATTCCAGTGCACCGCGCAGTTGCACCGATACCGAAATTGACGATGAGTCGTCGATTGCCGCTGCGATGCGCGCAAGGGCGGGGGCGATTCCATTGGGGTCATTGCTCTTCATAAGAGTATCAATGCAGAATAACATTTTGTGGCTCAAGTCTAATTTTTAAGCTTTCGACCTATATTTTGCCCGGTTGGCGCAATTTTGTTTCTGGATGGCGATGTTTTTTGGTGTAAATTGGCTTGACGAAAAAAAGTTTCGCCGCGTAGTGTTACAGATAAATATAACAAATGGAGACATGGGAATGATGTTGAATACTCTCAAATCGGGCCTTGCCGCCCTTGCCCTGGTGGTTGTCGCCCCGTCGGCGATGGCTGCGGATCTGACCATTGGTTTGCGCGCCGGGCCTGATTCCATCGACCCGCACTGGTCAACCCTGGGCAGTCAGGCGGAATCCCTGCGCCACGTGTTTGATACGCTGGTCGATGTGGATGAAACCCTGCAGCTCAAGCCCGGCCTCGCCGTCAGCTGGGAGGCGATTGACGATACGACGTGGGAATTCAAGATGCGCGAAGGCGTGAAATTTCACGACGGCACCGATTTTACTGCCGAAGACGCGAAATTCAGCATCGAACGCATCCCGGAAGTCACCGGCCCGATGCCGATGACCCTGTATACCAAATACGTCGATTCGGTCGAAGTGGTCGATGATTACACCTTGCGCGTGAAAACCAAGGGCATGGCGCCATCCCTGCCCAACGATTTCACCCGTCTGTTCGTGGTGCCCAGCGAAACCGGCATGGAAGCCCGCAACGAAGAATTCAACTCGGGCGAAAAGGCCATCGGAACCGGGCCGTTCACCTTTGTCAGCTGGGAGCCAAAAGGCGATCTGGTGCTGGAAAAGTTCGACGGATACTGGGGCGACGCACCCGTGTGGGACAAGGTCACGCGCCGCGAAATCCCTGATGATGCCGCCCGCGTGGCCGCGTTGAAATCGGGCCAGGTGGATATGATCAACTATGTGCCTGCGACCGATTACCTGTCGATGAAAAACGACAGCAGCATCGATACATTCGTGTCGGATTCGGTGTATATCCTGAATATCGCGCCATCGGTAAAAGACGAAGAGCCCCAGCCGATCAAGGTGAACGGCAAAGAGGTTGACGGCAATCCGTTGCAGGATGTGCGCGTGCGCAAGGCGCTGGATCTGGCGATCAACCGTGACGTTCTGGTGAGTATCGTTCTCGAAGGTCTGGGCACCCCTGCCAATCAGTTGATGCCAGAAGGGTTCTTTGGGTATTCCAGCGAATTGCCCGCCCCTGCCTATGATATCGAACAGGCCAAGGCATTGTTGACCGAAGCCGGATATCCCGACGGATTCGAAATTGATTTCACCTGCACCAACAACCGCGTGCCCGGCGATGCCGTGGTCTGCGAGGCGCTGGCGCAAATGTGGTCGCGCGCCGGGCTGAAAGTGAATGCGCAGGCGTTGAACGGCACCGTGTATTTCCCCGCCGCCGCGCGCGAGGAATACACCATGACGATGTCGGCATGGGGCACCCTGACGGGTGAGGCCGCCTATACCTATGGCGCACTGGTTCATACCAAGGATCCTGAAAAGGGCTTCGGCAACTTCAACCGCTCGGGCTATTCCAACCCCGATTTCGACCGTGTGTTCGGCGAAGGCGCACAAACGCTGGACCCGGAAGCGCGCAGGAAGCTGTATGAAGAAGCGTCGTTCATCGCCATGGAAGACCGCGCGCTGATCCCGACCGTAATCTTGCAAAGCGTATCGGCGGCCAAGGCTGGCAAGCTGAATTTCGTACCGCGGATTGATCAGGAAACCCGCGCCTACGCGATCACGCCGAAATAAATCTGATCTGAAAACAGGGGCGGCGCGCCTTGATGGGTGCGCCGCTCCGGTCTTTTCCAACACCGATACTGCCCTGATGCAGGGGCCGAAACACGAGGTTGCCGATGTTCGGATATCTGGTCGGAAGACTGTCGCAGGCCGTCGTGGTCGTTTTCGTGATGTCGATCATCGTTTTTGTCGGGGTTTATGCCATCGGCAATCCGATTGACGTGATGATCGATCCGGGCGCGACCGCCGAAATACGTGAAAACCTGATCCGCCAATACGGCCTGGATCAACCGCTGTGGCAGCAATATTTTACCTTTGTCGGCAATGTGTTCCAGGGTGATCTGGGCAAATCCATGGTCTATAACATCTCGGTCACGTCGCTGGTGTTTTCGCGGCTGCCCGCGACCATCGAATTGGTTCTGGTGTCGGTGACGATTGCCGCCGTGATCGGCATACCGGCCGGGCTTTATGCCGGGTATCGCCCCAACAGCATTGGCGCAAAACTGATCATGGCACTGTCGGTTCTTGGCTTTTCCGTGCCGACATTCTGGATCGGCATGTTGCTGATCATGGCGTTTGCGGTCGAACTGGGTTGGTTGCCCTCGGGGGGGCGTGGGCCGGTGGCCGATTTCCTGTGGTTCAAGACATCGCTGGCCACGGCTGAGGGATGGTCGCATGTGATCATGCCCGCGATCAATCTGTCGTTGTTCAAGATGGGCCTTTTGATCCGCCTCACCCGCGCTGGCATGGTCGAGGCGATGGGCGCCGAATATGTTCGCTTTGCCCGCGCCCAGGGGTTGCCCGACCGCCAGATCGTATTTTCCCACATCCTGCGCAATATCTCGATCCCGGTGGTCACCGTGTTCGGCCTTGAACTTGGCTCGACGCTGGCCTTCGCGGTTGTCACCGAAACGGTGTTCAACTGGCCGGGGGTGGGCAAGCTGATCATCGATTCGATTCTGCAATTGGATCGCCCGGTGATGGTGTCCTATCTGGTGATGGTGGTGATCCTGTTTGTTTTCATCAACCTGACGGTCGATCTGATCTATGCCCGGCTTGATCCGCGTGTGCGCCTGAAAGGAGGGTCGTGATGCCCGATACCCTGACACCGGGTGGCAACACCCTGGCGGTTCCGGCCGCCCCGCCTGCCGAAACCCGCGCCGTGCGTTTGCGCAATTTCTGGTCGGATTATTCGCGCTCTTGGGTGGCGATTGCCGCGCTGATCGTGATTGTTGCATTGGTTGTCGGATCGTTTGGCGCGCCCTGGCTGGTGCCCCAAGACCCCTATGATCTGGCCAATCTTGACTGGCTTGATGCGTTTCTGCCACCGGGCAGCGAGGGGTCGGGCGGGTACGAGCATTTGCTGGGCACCGACAATGCCGGGCGCGACATGTTGTCGGCCATCTTTTACGGCCTGCGCACCAGTTTCGTGATCGGCCTGTCGGCGGGAGTTCTGGCGCTGACCGTGGGCATCACCGTGGGTTTGACCGCCGCCTATTTCGGGGGCCGGATCGAGGCGCTGTTGATGCGGATTGTCGATTTGCAACTGTCGATGCCCGCGATCCTGCTGGCGCTGGTCATGGTGGCGATGCTGGGGCAGGGGATACCGCAGATCATTCTGGCGTTGGTCGTGGCGCAATACGCCTATTTCGCGCGCACCACCCACGGCGCGGCATCGGTCGAGCGGCGCAAGGATTACATCGAGGCGGCGCGCTCTACCCCGCTGCCGACCCGGCGGATCATGTTCAAACATCTGTTGCCCAACGTTCTGCCACCGCTGATTGTTGTGGCCACGGTGCAGGTGGCATCGGCGATTTCGCTTGAGGCGACACTGTCGTTCCTGGGCGTCGGTCTGCCGCTGACCGAACCCTCGCTGGGATCGCTGATTTCCAACGGGTTCAAATACATTCACGCCGGGCGCCCTTGGCTTTCGATCTATCCCGGCCTTTTCCTGATGGTCACGGTGGTTGCGATCAACCTTGTCGGCGATCAGGTGCGCACCGTAATCGACCCGAGGAACAGCCGATGACCGCAGCATTAGAGGTGAGGGGCCTGACCACCCGTTTTGAAACCCGCGGCGGGGCCGTGACAGCGGTGAACGATGTCAGCTTTGCCGTGGAAAAGGGCCGGATTCTGGGTCTGGTCGGTGAATCCGGCTCGGGCAAAAGCGTGACGGGGTTTTCCATCCTTGGCCTGATTGACGCACCGGGCGAGGTGTGCGCCGGTCAGGTTTTGGTTGATGGCAAAGACATGCGCGAATTGTCCGATGAGGATATGCGCAAGATGCGCGGCAACCGCGTGGCCATGGTGTTTCAAGACCCGATGATGACCCTCAATCCTGTTCTGCGTGTGGGCGATCAGATGGCGATGGCGGTGCGCGTGCATCGCAGCATGTCAAAGACCGAGGCATTGGAAGAAGCGCGCAAAGCGTTGGAAACGGTCGGGATTCCGTCGGCGGGCGAACGGTTGCACGCCTATCCACACCAATTATCGGGCGGTATGCGCCAAAGGGTGGCGATTGCCATGGCTTTGCTGCACAGCCCATCGGTGATTATCGCGGACGAGGCAACAACCGCGCTGGATGTATCGATCCAGGGGCAGATTTTGGCCGAGGTGCGCGATTTGGCCGACCGTACTGGCGCGGCGATCGTGTGGATCACCCATGATCTGGCGGTTGTGTCATCGCTGGCCGATGATATCTGCGTTATGTATGCGGGCAGGATCGTGGAACGCGGCACGGCGCAGCAGGTGATTGGCCACCCACGCCACCCCTATACGATGGGGCTGCTTGATTCGATCCCGGCGCGCCATGAGCCGGGTAAACCGCTGCCGCAAATCCCCGGCTCAACGCCGCAACTGTCGCGTTTGCCGTCGGGTTGCCCGTTCCGGCCCCGATGCCCCCGGGCAACCGATATTTGCGCGACCGAACCGCCCGTCGTCACCGAAGACGGGCAAACCGTGCTGTGCCATCATCCGTTGGAGCGTTCATGACCGATCCCATCCTGAAAATCGACCATGTGTCCAAACGGTTCACCCGGATGCCCGGGTTGGCCGAACGTCTGGTGGGGCGGCTGACGGGGGGCGGCAAACCTGTGGTCGTGCACGCGCTGTCGGATGTCTCGCTTGAGGTGATCAAGGGCGAAGTGGTGGGCATTGTCGGTGAATCCGGCTGTGGAAAATCCACCTTGGGCCGTGTCGTGTCGGGTATTTATGCGCCCAGCGACGGCGCGGTAACATTGCATGGCAAACCCATCGCGCGACAGGTGGGCGGCAATACCGACAAGCTGACGACGCAGGTGCAGATGATCCATCAGGACCCCTTCGCATCGCTCAATCCGCGTATGAAAGTGGGCGAAACCCTGGCCGAAGGGCCGCGCCATCACAAGATTATTCCAGCCGATCAGGTGCGCGCGCGAATGCGTGAGCTGTTGGAAAAGGTCGGCCTTGAGGGGGCCTATGCCGACCGCCTGCCGCATCAGTTTTCCGGCGGGCAACGGCAGCGTGTGGCGATTGCCCGGGCTTTGGCGATGGAGCCCGAAGTTCTGGTTCTGGATGAGGCCGTCGCCTCGCTTGATGTGTCGATTCAGGCGCAGGTGTTGAACCTGTTCATGGATCTGCGCCGCGATCTGGGGCTGACGGCGCTGTTCATTTCCCATGATCTGTCGGTGGTGCGCCATGTCTGTGACCGGGTGGCGATCATGTATCTGGGCCGGTTGGTTGAACTGGCCCCCGCCGATCAGCTCTATGCCGATCCCAAACACCCCTATACTCAGGCGCTGTTTGCCTCGGTTCCCACAGTGGGCACTGGCAAACGGCGGTTCGAGGCGATCAAGGGCGAAATCCCATCGCCGATCAATCCACCGCCGGGCTGTGCCTTTCATCCGCGTTGCCCCTTTGCCGGGCCACGCTGCCGGGTCGAAGTGCCGCGTTTGTCGGATGCTGGCCCGGCGCGCACCGTTGCCTGCCATCTCAACGATGGCGGAGTTGAGTTGAAATCAGAGGCTGCTGCATGACCAATGACCTGACTGCCCGGATCGGGCGCCTGAACGATATTCTTTGTACCGTGAACACGCTGAACTGGGATGCGCGCACCCAAATGCCCACCGGCGGCGCGGCCACGCGCGGGCATCAGATTGCCACCCTTCTGGGTATCGCGCGCGACATGATCCTTGATCCGGGGATGCAGGACGCGGTGCAGGCGGCGGGCGACGATCCGGCGGCCCAGGCCGTGCAACAGGCCATTGACCATCACGCGCGCCTGCCTGCCGCATTGCTGCGCGAACAGGCGGAACAGGCCACCGTGGCAAGTGCAGCCTGGGCCAAGGCGCGCGAAACCGGCGATTTTGCGCTGTTTCGCCCGCATCTGGAAAAGGTTGTCGATCTGGCCCGGCAAAGTGCCCAAGCCTTGGGGTATGATGGCCACCCCTATGACCCAATGGTGCAAATTTACGAACCGGGCGAAACAGCGGCCAGCCTGTCGGCGTTTTTCGATGAATTGCGCGCGGGCATCCTGCCGGTGCTTGACGTGGCGCGGGGCCGCGATAAACCGCGCACCGATTTCCTGTACCGTGATTTCGCGCCCGAACTGCAACACAGGTTCGCCGCCGACACCGCGCGCGCCCTGGGCTATGATTTCAATCGCGGGCGGCTGGATACCGCCGTGCATCCCTTTGAGGTAAGTTTCACCCGTAATGATGTGCGCATCACCTCGCGTTGGCCGAAAAATTACCTGCCGATGTCGATCTTTGGATCAATTCATGAGGTTGGCCATGCCCTGTATGAACAGGGCGTGTCACCGGACCATGACCGGGGTGCCTTTGCCACTGATATGATTGGGCTTTATGCCGTGGGTGGCACCAGTTTTGGCATGCATGAAAGCCAATCGCGCCTGTTGGAAAACCATGTGGGGCGCACGGCAGCGTTTTGGAATGTGCATTTTCCCCGGCTGCGCGATACTTTTCCCGATCAGCTGCGCGATGTCAGCGCCGAGGAATTCATCGCCGCCGTGAATCGGGTAGAGCCGGGGCCGATCCGGGTGGAATCCGATGAGCTGACCTATGATCTGCACATCATGTTACGGGTTAAAATTGAAATGGCCCTGATGGATGGCAGCCTGTCGGTGGCAGATATTCCCCATGTGTGGCGCGAGGCGATGCAGGCCGATCTGGGCGTAAGTGTTGAAAACGACGCCCAAGGGTGTCTGCAGGATGTGCATTGGTCGGTCGGCTATATCGGGTCGTTTCCGACCTATACCATCGGAAACGCCACGGCCGCGCAGCTGATGCAACATTTCGATGCGGCAAAGCCCGATGTGCGCGCCGCGCTGAACCGGGCCGATACCGCGCCGTTGCGCGCCGCGCTGGGCGATGCGGTCTGGCGCCATGGCCGCTCGAAAACCCGCGCACAGATTTTGGGTGATCTGGGGCTGCGCGTCGGTGATACGGGGCCTTATGTCGACTATCTCAGCGGCAAGTTTGCCTAGGCCCGATTGCGGTTCCAACGCGCGATTTTGACACCGCGCGTTGGATTGGCCGCTTGATGCCGTGTGCATCTGGCCTTTGTTCCCATTCCATTGCTTTATCCCGACAGATATATTGGCAAAACTCTGGCGAAGGATCGGCTGTGGATATGATGAAAACCTCTGACAAACCCTCACACGCGCCACTATGGCTGCTGATCTTTCTTCAGGCGGGCATATCCGCGTCAAGCCTTGTGGTTGAAATCGTGGCGGGGCGGATGATTGCCCCCTATGTCGGGATGAGCCTGTACACCTGGACCTCGATCATTGCTGTTGTCCTGGCCGGGTTTTCGGTGGGCCATTGGTGGGGCGGACGGATTGCGGCGGCCGAAACCGGCCGTGCCCTGCGCATCACCGGTTGGACGATGATCGCCGCTGCCTGTGCCACGGCGGGCGCAACGTTGGTGTTGCGCATGGCGTCGGGGCCGGTGATTGACACGCTGCTGCACCCTTTGGCGGCGATCACCACCCTGACCACGCTGGCGTTTTTCTTGCCGTCGCTTTTTGCCGGGGTGCCGGCACCGGTTTTGACCGTGGCGGCCATGCGCGGGCGCGATCAATCGGAACGCGCGCTGGGCGCGATGTTTGCCGCCGGGGCGATCGGGGCGATTTTCGGCACGCTTTTGGCCGGGTTCCTGTTTATTCCGTGGATCGGCTCGGTGGCGACGCTGCTTACGATTTCGGGGATATATCTGGCGGCGGCGCTGATCTGTTTCTGGCTTGGGGGGGTGTCACGGCGCGGTGGGGCGGTGCTGATCGCGGGACTCGGGCTGGTGTTTGTGATTGGGGCAGGGGCGGCGCGGCTTCCTTCGATATGCGACCGGGAAAGCAGTTATTATTGCATTCGCACCGTCGCCCTGTCGAATGATCCGCAAAACCCCGTGAACCTGATGGTGATTGATCACCTTGCCCACGGGATCAGTGCCGGAAATACCCCGCGTATAATGTATACCGAACACGGCGCGATGTTGGATGCCTTGCCCCGGATGCGCATGGGGCGCACGGATTTCACATCGTTTCATATTGGCGGCGGGTCTTATACGGTGCCACGCGCCTGGGCAGATCGCGGGATCGGAGGCATCACCATTGCCGAAATCGATCCCGAAGTCACCGCCACAGCCATCGAACACTTCTGGTTCAAACCCGAAACGGCAACGGTGCTGCACACCGACGCGCGCATGGCGCTGCGAAACAACGCGCAGACATACGATGTGATCGTTGGCGATGCCTTTACCGATATCGCCGCGCCCGAACACCTGGTGACGCAGGAGTTCTTTCAACTGGTGTCTGACCGTCTGTCCCCCGGTGGGGTGTTTACCATGAACGTCGTAGACAGTGTGAACCGGCTTGATGTTCTGGCGGCAGTTCTGGTGACATTGCGCGATGTGTTTCCCAGCGTCGAAGTCTGGACCGCCGCCAGCCAACCAAAACCCGGTGAGCGGCGGATCTTTGTGGTGTTGGCCAGCGCACAAGACAGCCCGGTTTCCTCAATCGATGCGCCGACCCCCGATATGACGCGGTTTCAGCCCCTTGCCCCCGCATTCATCGACAGCATGATCAACCAGAAAATGGCGCAGATTCTGACCGACGATCATGTGCCGCTGAGCCATCTGATGGGGCTGGACCCGGTTATCGACTGATCCACCGGGGCCGGGCCTTACCATTTTTATCTGTACCACAGGGCAATTCCCGGAAAGGAAATGACCAGCGCCAGAACGAACAACTGAATCGCGATGAACGGCAACAGCGAGGTGAATATCGTGCCAAGGGATATGTCGGGCGGTGCCACACTTTTCAGATAAAATGCGGCCGGCCCGAACGGCGGTGACAGGAACGACACCTGCATGTTCAGCGAAAACAGCACCCCGAACCAGATCGGATCATAGCCCAAGGACACGACAATCGGCGCAAAGATCGGAATGGTCAAAAGCGCGATCCCGACCCAGTCAAGAAACATGCCCAACACCCCAAGGATCAGCATCATCGTCAAAAGCACATAGATCGGCTCGTCCGACACGCCCAAAAGCAGCGTTTTAATGAAATCGATCCCGCCCATCAGGTTGTAAACCCCGATCAGCGCCGTTGCCCCGACACCGATCCAAACGATCATGCCACAGGTGCGCAGGGTCTGAAGCCCCGAATCGATCAGCATCTTGAACGTCAGCTCACCCCGCACGAGCGTTGACAGGATCACCCCGACAACCCCGATGGCCGACGCCTCGGTCACCGAGGCAATACCGCCATAGATCGAGCCAAGAACAAAGGTCACCACGATCAGCGGCAGGATCAGCCCCTTGAGCGGAACCAGCTTTTCGGCCAGCGTGGTTTGTGTGTCTTCGACATCGGGCACCGGGGCCATATGGGGAAACAGATTGCCCAGCGTCAGCACGTAAATGGCATAACAGGTGGCCAGCAGCAGACCGGGCGCAAAGGATGCGGTGAACAGTTCGGCAATCGAAACGTTCGCCGACAGGCCAAAGATGATCAAAACGATCGACGGTGGAATCATCGTGCCCAACGCACCGCCCGCGCAGACAATGCCGATGGCCAACCGACGGTCATACCCAAGGCGCAACATCTGCGGCAGCGCCAACAGACCCAACAGAACGATCTCACCGCCAATGATGCCCGACATCGCCGCCAAAAGCACCGAAACCAGCAATGTCTGCACTCCGACACCCCCGCGCAGGCGCCCGGCAACAACGCTCATCGCGTTGAACAGATCGCGCGCAATTCCGGATCGATCAAGGATCGACGCCATCAGCACGAACATCGGAATCGACACGAAAACGTATTGCATCATGAACGAATAGATCCGCGTCGTCACAATGGGCACAACCACCGGACCAAACCAGCCAAGGGCAAAGATCAGCGCGACAAGGATCGTAACAAAGGCGAGAGGCATACCAGTCAGCAAAAGCGCCAGCAGCATGCCGAACATCGCAAGGCTGCCGCCACCGATGCCGAGAGATTGAAGTTCAAGCATCGCCGGTCTGCACCTTTATGGGGTCGTGCCCGGCGGACTCGGCGTTGGGATCGCGCCGGATGTGGCGAAGGGTCTGCAACGCAAACTGAACGCACATCACGCAGAGCATGAGGAAAAGAAATGTCTTGATGATGGCGGGGGTGGGCGGATTCCAGGCGGTGCCGGTTTTTTCCAACCGAAATTCGCCAGTAGGGCGGAAAAACGATTTATATGCCAGCGGCCACGAGGCCCAGGCCATCAGCCCGGTCGCCGCCGTGCCGACAATGGAAATCACGATATCCATGATCCGCCGCACGGCCGGGCTTACGAAATCATAAATCAGAACCACGCGAATATGGCGATCCGTGCCCAGACAATAAACGCCGCCAAAAACGAAACACAGGGCGGTCATCGCGGTTGTGGTTTCATGCACCCATGTGGTTGGCGCATCAAACCCGTATCGCATCACGACCTCGAAAAAGCTGAACGCGGTGATCAGCAGAAAGGCAATGCCAAAAAGCCGCCCGAATGGCACCAGAACCGCCGACAGGGCGTCTTGTGGCACATCAGGCGGATCGATCCTGGGGGTAATTTCCTGCGACATCACGCCAGCCTTTTGAGATCAGAATGAAAACCCGGGCAACAGAACCGCCGCCCGGGATATAGGGATCAAGGGGTCAGAGACGGCCCTGAGATTTCAGATAGGCGGTCAGGCTGTCGTATACCTTTTGCGCATTTTCCGACTGCTCGGCGTATTTCTTCCACTGTTCGGTTCCAAAGGCGCGGAATTTCTTGCGCTCTTCCTGCGACCAGTTGTGAATCGTGACCTCTGGATCGGCCTCAAGTCTGGCGGCCACTTCCTCGTTCTTTCCACGCATGGTTTCGATCAGGTTGGTGGCATAATCGCTGACCGATTGCACCATCATCGCCTGCTGTTCTTCGGTCATGCTTTCCCAGGTGTCCTTGTTGATCGACACTTCGTTCAGGGGCAGCGAATGGAAGCCCGGATAGATCGGATGTTTGGCCACATCGTGAATGCCCAGCGAATCGTTGGTGGCCAGGGTGGTTACGTCGGCCGCATCGATCACGCCCTTGTCGAGCGATGTGAACACTTCGGATTGGGGCAGGTTCACCGGAACGGCGCCCGCCATGGCGAATGCCGATTGCACCATGCCTTCGGGTGCGCGCATTTTCACGCCCTTGAAATCATCCACGCCGTCGATTGGAATTTTCGATGCCATCGCTTCGGCGGGTTGGGCCGCGGCGCCGATAAAGTGCAGGTTATAGGGTGCGAGGATCTCGTTATAAACCTCGTTGCCGCCGCCTTCGTTGAAATAGGCCAACAGCTCTTCGGGTTCGGAATAGGCGCCGACCGGGTTGCCGATCAGGGCAAAGGCCGGGTCTTTGCCGGTGAAATACGAACTGTCGGTCACATGCCCGTCAAGGATACCTGCGCCGATGGCATCAAGGGTTTCGTTATATTCAACAATCGCGCCGGCGGGCACCATTTCGGCCTTGATCGTGCCGCCGGATTTTTCGGCCAGGCTGGCGGCCCAGGCCTCTTGCACCTTATAGGCGGCAGAGCCGGACGGATCACTGCTTTGGAATTTCAGGTTGTAGCTTTGTTGCGCCATGGCACCGGTCGCAAGTGCGCCGGTAATGGCGACTGCGGCGAATAGACGTTGGAACATGGTGTTCTCCTCCCTAGGAAAGTCGCCCTGTTCGTGCTGCCGGAAACCCCGGCAGAGTGGGTGGATACCCCGGGCAACATCCCCACACTGCACGACCTTTTCGCAGCTGACAAGCCCGGGTGGGCAACACGGAACCGGCCGGGCAGGCCGCGTGCGGCAGATAAAAATGATCCCGATCAGGTAGTGATGATAACCTTTACATGGGCGTGTGCCTGTATCACCATCTTGTCATGGCGCGTGGAGGACGGGCCACAACAAGATTGCTGCGCCGTGGATTCGGCGTGTGGAGGGATAAGAAATGTCTATTTCAAAACTGCTGCTTAGTGCGGCGACGGTAATTGTGGCCGCAAGTGGCGCATCGGCAGAATCGCATCTGGCCGACACGTCAGACAAACAGATTGCATTGTCCAACAACTATGCCGGCAATTCATGGCGTCAGGCGATGCTGACCAGTTGGGAAGAGGTGACAGGCGGTGCCGTTGCAGACGGAATCGTCGCCGCGGCAGATGCCAACACCACGTCGGAAAATCAGGCCACAGAGCAGGCCGCGCAGATTCAGAACATGATTTTGCAAGGCTACGATGCCATCGTGATCAACGCCGCATCGCCAACCGCCCTGAACGGCGCAATCAAGGAAGCGTGCAGCGCAGGTGTAACGGTTGTCAGCTTTGATGGGATCGTGACCGAACCTTGCGCCTGGCGGATCGCGGTGGATTTCAACGCCATGGGCCAAAAGCAGGTTGAATACCTGAGCGAGCGTTTGCCCGACGGTGGAAACCTTTTGGAAATTCGTGGCCTTGCCGGTGTGTTTGTCGATGATGAAATCTCGGCCGGCATCCATGAAGGCGTTGAGAAATTTCCCCAGTTCGAAGTTGTCGGATCGGTACACGGCGATTGGGCGCAGGATGTGGCGCAAAAGGCCGTGGCGGGCATTTTGCCTTCGCTGCCGGAAATTGTCGGCGTTGTGACCCAGGGCGGTGATGGCTACGGCGCGGCGCAAGCGTTCAAGGCCGCAGGCCGCGACACCCCGTTGATCGTGCTGGGCAACCGTCAGGATGAAATGCTGTGGTGGAAAGAGCAGAACGAGGCGAACGGATATGAAACCATGTCGGTTTCGATTGCCCCCGGCGTCAGCACCCTGGCATTTTGGGTCGCGCAACAGATCTTGGCCGGGGAAGAGGTGCCAAAGGATCTGACCGTGCCGTTCCTGACCGTGACCCAGGATACGTTGGAGGAATCGCTGGCCGCCACGCCCGTCGGCTCGGTCGCCAATGCGAATTATACGCTGGAAGATGCCCAAAGGGTGATCAGCGAAGCCAAGGGCGCAAAGTAAACCACGATGCAGCAAAGCGCAGCCCAAACCGCTGCGCCGATCGTCGCCCTGACCGATGCCACCAAACATTTCGGTGCGGTCAGGGCGCTTGACGGCGTCAGTCTTGAAATTCGGCCCGGCGAATGCCTTGGCCTTGTCGGGCACAACGGTGCCGGAAAATCGACGCTGGTCAATATCGTCAATGGCGGTCTGCCGCCGACCTCTGGCACGGTGGAATTTCCTGCGTCGGGCGAACAAGGCGCGCTGGCGGCGGGGGTGCGGTCGGTGTTTCAGGAATTATCGCTGTGCCCCAATCTGACGGTGGCGGAAAATCTGCGCATCTCAAACGCGGAATTGTCAGGCATCGGATGGCGGCGGCAAGCGCGCAAAGAGATCAATCAGAGCCTTGATAAGGTATTTCCCGGCCACGGTATCGATGCCAACGCCGAAGTTGACACGCTATCCATTGCCGAGCGGCAAATGGTTGAAATCGCAATCGGTTTCGCCCCACGGGGCCGGGATGCCAGGTTGGTGATTTTGGATGAACCGACCTCGTCCCTTGATGCCGGAATTGCCGAACAACTGTTGGCCCATATCCGCGAATTTTGCGCCAATGGCGGCGCGGTTGTCTTTATTTCGCATATGCTGGGCGAAATCTTTGCCGTCGCCTCGCGCATTATCGTGATGAAGGATGGGTTGATCGTGTCTGACCGCGCGGCGGGCGAATTTACCCGGCAAAGCCTGGTCGATGATATGGGCCATGTTGCCACGGAAAAGGCGGGCGATGCCGCGGGTGCGGCGCATGTTCTGGGTGACGAAGTGATTTCAACGCCCGAAGGTCTGTCGGCCCGGCGCGGTGAAATTGTCGGGCTGTCGGGGCTGGCGGGTCATGGGCAGGCCGAAGCGTTGGCGCGGCTGTATCTGGGGGCCACGTCATCGTGGCGGCGCCCCAAATCACCGAAGATCGTATTTGTGGCCGGGGATCGCACCCGCGATGGCATCATGCCGCTGTGGTCGATCCTGCGCAATGCCACCCTGTCGATCCTGTCGGAGACATCGCGCCGTGGCATGGTCAACCGCCCCGCCGAGGCCGAAATCGCCGCGACATGGAAACGCCGGATCGGTATTCGCACCGATGATATGTCAAACCCGATCCTGTCACTTTCGGGTGGCAATCAGCAAAAGGTTCTGTTTGCCCGTGCGCTTGCATCCCAAGCCCCCGTGGTTGTCATGGATGATCCGATGCGCGGCGTTGATGTGGGCACCAAACAAGACGTTTACGCGATGATCCGCGCCGAGGCCGCCAAGGGCCGCACCTTTCTGTGGTATTCCACCGAAACCGAGGAAGTCTGCCAATGCGACCGGGTTTTCGTTTTTCGCAACAACGCGATATCGGCCGAACTGACCGGCGCAGACATCATCGAAGAACGCATCCTCGAAGCTTCATTTGAAATGCAGGACGCCTGATATGAATTTTTTGTCTCGGTATCGCATCCTGCTGCCGGTTGTTTCGCTGACCGTGCTTTTGGCGGCGACGTTCTACATGCAGCCCCGCGCGATGAGCTATTTCGGCGTGAACCTGTTGTTCAACCTTGCGGTGCCGATTGCCCTGGCGACCATCGGGCAGATGATGATCATCATGGTCAATGACATTGATCTGTCGGTGGGCGCGTTTGTCAGCCTTGTCGCTTGTATCACGGCGACCTTGCTGAATGATAACCCGATGTTGGGGGTTTTGGTTCTGGCGGCGCTGGTTCTGTCCTATGCCGCGCTGGGCGCGTTGATTCATGCGCTGGACCTGCCTGCGATTGTTGTCACCTTGGGCATGTCGTTCATCTGGGGCGGGCTTGCCCTGTTCATTCTGCCATCGCCCGGCGGCGTCAGCCCCGATTGGCTGCGCAGTTTGATGACGGTGAAACCGCCACTCATTCCCATGGCTGTGGCCGCCTCGATCCTGATTGCGGGTGTGACCCATGTGTTGGTGATCCGCTCGGGCATTGGCACGGTGTTGCGCGGTGTGGGCGGCAATGCACGCTCGGTCGGGCGGGCCGGATGGAAGGTGATAAGGCTCAAGGCGCTGGCCTATGGCATGGCGGGGCTGTTCAACGTATTTGCCGGCATCGCGCTGGTCGGGCTGACCACATCGGCGGATGCCAACATCGCTTTGCGTTACACTTTGTTAACGATTGCCGGCGTTATCCTGGGCGGGGGCGAATTTGTCGGGGGCAAGGTCAGCCCGGTTGGCGCGGTGATTGGTGCGCTGACGCTGACACTTGCCGCATCGTTCCTCAGCTTTATGCGCCTGTCGTCGGATTGGCAGATCGGGGCGCAGGGGGCGGTTTTGATTCTGGTCCTCACCGCGCGGTTGCTGTTCACCCGCCGGGCGCGTGCATCATGAAAGAGGGCGTGATGAAAACACTGGTCTCTCGCCCCTGGCTCTGGTCATGGGTCGCGGCGGCGGCGGCCTTTGCCCTGACCATGGCACTGACCGGGGGCGGTGGCGCAAGTGCGCTGGCCTATGCCGCCCTGGGCTTTGGCGCATTCGCGGCGATTGTCGGGTTGGGACAAATGCTGGTCATCACCCTTGGCCCCGGCAATGTTGATCTGTCGATTCCGGCGACCATGACGCTATCGGGCACTTTGGCGTTAAAGGCGATGAACACCGAACCGGGCACCGCGCTGATGGGTCTTGGCGTGGCGCTCTTGGTTGGCCTTGGCACTGGCCTTGCAAATTACGCGCTGATTTTCTTTGTGCGGCTGCCGCCGATCATCGCAACCTTGGCCGCCTCGCTGATTTATCAATCCTTGGCGATCTGGTCGAACCGGGGCTTGCGGATCAAACCACCGCAGGAATTGGCCGATTTCGCCACAGGGCGGTTTTTGGGGCTGCCCAATGTGGCCTGGGTCGGGCTGGTGCTGGCGATCATCGTTTGGGTGCTGTTGGAGCGGTCGGTTTGGGGCAGGTGGCTGTTGGCGTCGGGGCAGAACATGCGCGCGGCACGTTTGGCGGGGGTGCCTGTGGAACTTGTGCGCGCGACCACGTATGTTGCCGTCACGATATTCGCGGCGATTGCCGGTTATCTTTTGGCCAGCTTTTCGGGCGGTGCGGCGTTGAACATGGGGCAGGAATACCTGTTGATGTCGATCGCCGTGGTCGTCATTGGTGGCACGTCGATTGCCGGGGGCATGTCAAATGTGCCCGGGGTTTGGGGGGCGTCACTGTTCATGTTTCTGGTGGTGTCGATGCTCAACTCTTACGGGGCCGGGGCAGGGGTGCGTTTGATCCTGACCGGGCTGATCATCATCGGCATCGTCATTGTCGCCAGTACAAGACGCGCACAGAGATAACCGGCGGCACACCGCGCGATTTGCGCCCGGTGTGCCTTTGCCCTGCGGCCTGATGCACCGGCGCTATTTTACCTCGATCACCGCGCGCCCAAGAAGCGCGCGACCGGCAACATCCAGAAACCGCACCTCGTACAGGCCCGGCTCATCGGGCATTGTCAGGTCCATCGTTTTTTCAGCGGCGATTTTTTGAACGGAAATCCAGCTGAAGTCCGGCTGATCCTTGCGGGCAAGTGCGATCCGTTGATCGCTGCTGTCGTTCTCTCCGGTCCAGGTGACGGTGATCGTGCTGCCGGGCGCCGCGGTTTCGGGCACCGACAGGCCTGCGCCATCGTCAAGTGGCGCATCCTTTCCAACGACTTCCAACAGCGCGGTTGCCAAGGTCATGTGGCCTTTGTTCAGGATATAACGGATCTCATAAATTCCGGGCTCTTTTGGCGCGTTCAGCGTGTTTTGGGTATCGGAACGGGCGCGAAAGTAGTCATCGTAACGGCCTTCTGCCGCCCCCGCCGGAACAATCGTGATGAAATCATTCGGGTTGATGGTTTGCGACCAACCGATGTTCACCGTTTCGCCTGCACGCACAACAGACGGGCCGGTGAGGGTGACTTCGGCTGTCACAACCTCAATCGGTGCGGTGGCCAGCGTGCGCTTGCCTTGGTTCAACACATAGCGCAGTTCGTAAAGGCCCACCTCAGCCGGGGCTGTCAGGCTGCCTTCGGTGTTGTCATTGACGCGGATATAATCGCCGCTTTCGCCGTCTTTCGCGCCCATGGGCACGATGGTGATGAAATCGCGCGGGTGGATGCCGCCCGACCAGGTGAAATCAAACATCGCGCCGGTGGTCACGGTTTCGGGGCCGGCCAGCCCAACCTCGCCTTCGACAACCTCAATCGGCGCGGTGGCGAGGGTGCGTTTGCCTTCGTTCAACACATAGCGCAGTTCGTAAAGGCCCACCTCGGCGGGGGCTGTCAGGCTGCCTTCGGTGTTGTCATTGACGCGGATATAATCGCCGCTTTCCCCGTCTTTCGCGCCCATGGGCACGATGGTGATGAAATCGCGCGGGTGGATGCCGCCCGACCATGTAAAATCAAACATCGCGCCGGTGGTTACCGTTTGCGGTCCGGCCAGCCCAACCTCGCCTTCGACAACCTCGATTTGCGCGGTGGCAAGGGTGCGTCTGCCTTCGTTCAACACATAGCGCAGTTCGTAAAGGCCCACCTCGGCGGGGGCGGTCAGGCTGCCTTCGGTGTTGTCATTGACGCGAATGTAATCGCCGCTTTCCCCGTCTTTCGCGCCCATGGGCACGATGGTGATGAAATCGCGCGGGTGGATGTTGCCCGACCATGTAAAATCAAACATCGCACCGGTGGTGACTGTCTGCGGTCCGGCCAGCCCGACCTCGCCTTCGACAACCTCGATTTGCGCGGTGGCAAGGGTGCGTCTGCCTTCGTTCAACACATAGCGCAGTTCGTACAGGCCCACCTCAGCCGGGGCTGTCAGGCTGCCTTCGGTGTTGTCATTGACGCGAATGTAATCGCCGCTTTCCCCGTCTTTCGCGCCCATGGGCACGATGGTGATGAAATCGCGCGGGTGGATGCCGCCCGACCATGTGAAATCAAACATCGCACCGGTGGTGACTGTCTGCGGTCCGGTCAAAATGACTTCGGGCAAAACGGGTTCTGGCTCGGGCTCGGGCGCGGGCGCGGTGGGTTGCAAGGTGATGGCGCTTTGTACCTGTGCCAGTGCGTCGTTCAATTCGGCCGCGTTGCGGGCGGGTACAAACATGCCGCCGGTGTTTTCGGCGATGCAGGACAGGCTGGCGTTTTCATCATCCTTCAGATCGAACCCAACAACATGGGCGGTGAATTTCACCCCCTGTTTGGCCAATTGCGCCGACAACGCGCAGGGATCGGCATTGCAGGTTTCCACCCCGTCAGAAATCAAGACCACAGTCGCCGGGTTGTCGCGGTATGACAAAAGATCGGCGGCGTGCTGTACCGAGGCGGAAATCGGCGTTTTGCCTAACGGTTTGATGGCATTGATCGCGGCAAGAAATTCGTTTTTCTGCATCGGGCCGGGCGTGATCAGCGTTTCGATATCGGTGCAATCGCCCTGATTGCGGTGTCCATAGGCGACAAGGCCCAGATTGGTGCCGGTGTCCCAGCCCGCAACCAGATCGGCCATCACATCGCGGGCGATTTCGATCTTGCTGATGCCATCAATCTGCCCCCACATCGACCCGGACGCATCATAAACAATCACCACATCATCCGCGGCCAGTGCCGGGGCAGCACAGGCCAGGCTGCTGCCAATCATCAATGCTGCCAAGTTCGGTGTCATCTTTTTCATTGTGTCGTCCCTTGAATCGTCCGGTGGTGTATTTCGCCCAGTATGCACCGGGTGCGGGGGCAAAGCAAAAACAGGCTTGGGATGCATGCCGCGCCCCGGGTGGACCTTGGTTCAAAACCACGCCCGGACAGCACAAATTACCTGTTGCCCAGCCAATCGGTCAGCGTGCTTTCAAAAACTTTCGTGCGCGTCTGGGGGAAAAAATGGCCGCCATCGACAAGCAGGCGAAGTTCGCCATGGGGCAGGTTTGCGTGCAGGTCCTGCACCATATGGGGTGGGATGATCCTGTCATCCCGGGCGGCAACCACCAAGGTCGGGCAGGTGATGCGCGGGGACAGTGGCGTGCCGTCATGATCAAGCAGGGCGTTGATCCGTCGGTGGGCCACGCCCGGATCGGGCGCAACGCCGGGTTCTAACGGCGTATAACACCCCAGCGGGACGCGCAGCAGATGGCCAAGCGCGGGGTCCAGATCGGGCGCGCGCAACAACAGATCGCGGCGCAATTCAAACAGGGCGCGCATATATCCCGAGGCCCGCAACCAGGTGCCGGATAAAACCGCCGCCTCGATCCTTTCGGGTTGGGACGCGGCCATCCACTGGGCGATGGCGCCGCCCGTGGAGTGACCGATCACCGTGAACGGGGCACCCCCGAACGCGCGGGTGGCCACGGCAAAGGCATCGCTGGCCAGGCTTTCGATGTTCCATGCCACACCGTCATCGGGTGTCGCGCCGCATCCGCGTTGATCAAAGGTCAGCACGGAAAAACGCGACGAAAGCGCGGTGACGACCGGATCCCAGAATTGCGCCCGACCGTTCAACCCCGACACCAACAACAGCCTGCGGCCTGTCCCGGTCAACCGGTGGTGAATATCCTCGACAGGTCCGCTCATGCGGTGCGGGCGGGAATCATCGATCCGGGTTCGGCGATCAGCACCTCCATACCCATGGCGCGCACGTGATCCGCCGCTTGCGGTGGCACCAACATGCGGCTGCCCCGGCCCATGACCTGCCCATCCAGCAGGATCGGTTGACCGTGGGCAAAGCTGGCCACCGGGGCCAAACGCGCCAGATCAAGAACCGTCACATCACCGTCGGCCCCGACGCCCAAATGCCCCTTGCGGGCCGACAGGCCAAGAACCCGCGCGGGATTGACGCTGGTCTTGATGACAAACCCTTCGATGCTGAGCGCGTCGAGATGAACAAGCGCCAGCCCCCGCGAGCACAGATCGTTGCGCGGAATGCCACCGCCATCGGTGGCCAGCCCGTCAATGGCAAAGCTGCCATCAGACCGGGTAGCGGTGGCCAGATGCAGGCGCGGTTCGGGCGGGTTGGCGAAAAAGCTGATGCCGATGTCGGTTTCGGCAGCCTGCCAGGCGGCCAACCCTTCGGCGCCCCGGCTCAGAACGTTGATGCCATCCTTGAGCACATGAACCATGGCCCAGCCATCGGCAATCGCCTTGGCCAAACCTTGTTGGCTGGGTTCAAATCCGCCGCGTTCCAGATTGCGCTGGGTCGCCACCGCCTCGGGGGTGCCATTGGCGCATTTGCCCGAATTGCCGTTGATTGGCGCAAGATAGGATTCAGACCAGATGTTGGGATGCGCGTTGAGTATCGCGATGGCCTCTTCCGCCTCGACCAGGGCAGAGCCATCCAAACCCCGCGTATAGCTGTTGATATGGGGCAGGTGCAGCGGATTGCCGGCGGCCAGATCACAGGATTCGCGCATTCCGTCAACATTTTGCGGCGTGTTCACGGTGCCGGAGTGAAAGGCGACATAGGCGCCTTCGTCGGCAGTTACCTGCATCACCCGCCCCGACGCTTCGGCGCTCAGCGGAAAATGCCCGCCAAGGATTTTCAGCCCAATCGCCCCTGAGGCGCGCGCGCGTGCCAATGTATCGCGCAACTCATCCATTCCCGGATCGACCGATGTAACAGTGTGACCCGGGCGCACATAATCAATACAGGCGATGGTCAGCCCACAGCCGTGTTGCGCGGCAAACCGGGTGACACCGTCAATCGGCCCGGCCATATCCAGCGCACAGGTAACACCGGCAAGCGCCATCATTCGGTGCCCCGCCGCGCCGCCCAGCCAGGGCGACACGTGCACATGTGAATCGATGATGCCCGGCATCACCACCATGCCCGCCACATCGCGTTCGATTTCGCCCGTTCCGGCAATATCGCCGATTTCGGCCACCTTGCCACCGACCATGGCGATATCCGCCACCTGATTGACCCCGTTCCCCGGATCGACGATCTGACCGCCGCGCAGGATGACATCATATCTGGTTGCCATTGGAATACTCCTTTAGTCGAACATCATGTTGGGCAGGAACGTCACGATCCCGGGCATGGCGATCAGCAGGATCAGAACCACTACATCACAGGCGATAAACGGCAGCACCCCTTTGTACACGTGTTCAACGCGCACATCCTTGCCCGCTGATCCCGCAAGGCTGAAGGCATTCAGCCCCACTGGCGGGGTGACGCCCGCGATCTCGTTCATTTTCATGGCAATCACGCAGAACCAGATCGGATCATACCCAAGGTTGACGACAATCGGGAACAGGATCGGCAGGGTCAGCGCAAACACTGCCGTTTGCACGATCAGCATGCCCAGAACGAACCATGTCAGCAGGATCAGCGCCAGAATGAAATGCCTGTGTACCTCCCAGCTTTCGAGGAACAGCGTCAGGTGATAGGGGATGCGCGACAGGCCGAGGAAACGGCTGAAGAACAGCGCGCCAACGATGATAAAGAACAGCATCGCGGTAATTTCGGCCGATTCACGCAGCGCACCGCGAAAGGTGGCAAAGCGGCGCAAAGGGCCGTTCGCCAGACCGAACAAAAGCGTGCCGATGGCGCCGATGGCCCCGGCCTCGGTTGCGGTGAAGAACCCGGCATACATGCCACCGATCACGATGGTGCCCAGCAACGCGATCTGCCACAAACCACCCAGGGCGCGCACCCGCTGACCCGGCGTGACGTTTCGTTCCTCTTCCAGCATCGGGGCGAGTTTCGGGTTCATCTTGGCGCGCCAATACATCGAAATGGCATAGACGGTCGCGGTGATGACGCCCGGCACAATCCCGGCCATAAACAGCCGCCCAACGGATGTTTCGGTGAAAATCGCAAACAGGATGAACATACCGCTGGGCGGGATCATGCTGGCAAAGGTGCCCGAACACGCAATAGAGCCCAGGGCAAAACTGCGGTCATACCCGTAGCGGCGCATTTCAGGATAGGCGATGCGCCCAAACACGCTGGCCGTTGCCAGCGATGAGCCACAGATCGTGGCAAAAGCCGCGCTGCCAAATGAGGTGGCAATGGCCAGCGAGCCGGGAATCCCTGCCGCTGCCTTGTGGATCGAACGATAGGCCTGTTCGGCAAATCCGCTGGCGGCGGCAAATGCGCCCATCAGCACGAACAGGGGCAGTACCGTATAGGTCGGCGTGGCGATGGCAGAATACATGGTTTCGCCCACCAACGACAGCGCCGCCTTGGAATTCAGCAGGATCGCGACACCGCCAAACCCGACCAACAGGAACGTCACCGCCAGGTGCATCCCCAGCAAAAGCAGGGCCAGAAAGGTGATGATTGCACCAATGCCGATGAGTGTGAAAAAGTCCATGTTCAGAAATCTCCGGCTGAGCTGACGCGATCAGGGTCGCCACCACGGATCACGGTGCGCACGCCTTGTCCGACGTTGATAATGATTTGAATGAGATAAAGGCCCAGCCCCAGAACCATCACAAATTTGACCGGCCACACCAAAAGCGGCGTTGGCCCGGCGATGGCCTGTCGGCGGTCAAACGATACGCCCGCGTTTTTGACCACGGCGTAAAACACGACGGCCATGGTGCCCACCACCAGAAGATACATGACAAGATCGACAATCGCCGCCATGCGTGGCGATAATTTATCAAGGATCAGTTCCACCCGCACATGGGCTTTCATCTTTTCGGCGTAGGGCACGCCGAGGTAAACAATGGCGATCATCACGAACATCGCGCTTTCCGACACGCCATAGATTGGCGTGCCCATGGCGCGGCTGATCAGATCGACCAGGATCAGCCCCATCACGACGAGCAACATCCAACCGCACAGTTCGGCCAGCAGGTTGGTTAGGAAATCAATGGGTTTTCCCAGCATCGGTGTCTTCCTTCAGGATGGGGGCGGTCTGCGCCGGATCGACAGATCCGGCGCAAAAGGGCAGGTCGGGTGGCAGGGATCAGCGATTGCGCGCTTCGCCGATCACTGTTTCGAACTGCTCAAGGATCGCTTCGGGGTTTTCGGCCCCGGCTGACTTTGCCTCTTGCGCCCAGGTTTCGCGGTTGGTCTGTACCATCGGCAGGGTGGCGAATGCATCCACATCGGCGTCAGACGCCATGGTGACGGTGTATCCGGCCTCTTTCTGCGCAGTTACAATCTTGTCGATCGTGCTGTCCCAGACCGAGGAAAACCGTTCGCGTGCCGCAGCGGCGGCTGTCACAAATGCCTCTTGCTGCTCGGCGCTCAGGCCTTGCCATTTGTCTTCGTTGATCGTGATGATGAACGGCAGACCAAGCCACAGATCAGGCATGAAAAAGATATTCTGCGCGGCCTCATCCAGGCTGGCCCGGTGAATGCCGTCAATGTTGGTGAATACCCCGTCAATGGCGCCGGTCTGCAGGCCCTGATACACATCCCCCCACGGCATCGACACAGGCGTTGCGCCCACACCTTGCAACAGGTTCAGATACCACCGGCTGGCGGCGCGCACGCGCAGATCGGCGAAATCCTCAACGCTGGTTACGGGTTTCTTGAACGCACCGGCAAACGGCGTCACGCCATAGGCATAGACGATCCGCTGACCCTGATTGGCAAATTCCGCGTTCAGTTCGGGCACCCGTTCGTACATCTGATCAAAGGCCCAAGCGATGTCATCGTATTTCGACGGACCCAGCGGAAACAGGTTATAGGCGCTGTTGAGCAAAAGCTGGTTGGGATAATAATTGGCATTGATGAACCCCATGTCGGCCACGCCATCGCGCACACCGCCCAGGATTTCAGACCCTTCCATCAGGGACGAACCCCAATAGGGAACGATGCTGATATCGCCATCGGATGCCTTGCCCAGTTCCTCAAGGAAGATCGATTCCGCCTCGCCGCGCATGTTGTTGGGCGGGGTGTTGGTGGCAAAGCTAAGCGTCACACTCTGTGCCATTGCCCCCGATGCCATCAGGATCGCCAATACCGGCGCAACAAGACGCCCCGTGGTGAATATGGTCATGATATATCTCCTCCCTTATGTACGGGCTGGTGGCCCGTTGCTGTGGTGCATAGGTGCACATTGCCCGCGTACCCGACCGTATGGGGGCAGATTCGTCAATGGAGTTTGGCAGTTAAGTTTATTGCCCGCCCGCTTTCACGCTGCGGTCATGGTGCCAAGAATGCGCGTCAACAGCGCGTCGCAGCGCCGCAATTCGGTGGCTTCGATGTATTCATCGGGTTTGTGCGCCTGTCTGATCGAGCCGGGGCCGCACACAAGGCTGGGCGCGCCGGCCGCGGCAAACATTCCGGCCTCGGTGCCGAAATCGACCTTGCCAAGGGGCTGTTGATGATCGCACAGCCCGCCAAGCCAGCCGGTAATCGGTGCATCCGCGGGCGTGGCCAGTGCAGGATAAGCATTCAGTTCTTCGATCCGGATCGCCGCCCTGGGGTGTGTGGCGCGCGCCGCATCGGTAATATCACGCGCCCGTTGATGCAGGGTTTCGATGATCGCCGCCGGGTCGTCGGCCGGGAGGTGGCGCAGTTCAAAATCCAGGGTGGCGGTTTCGGGAACCATGTTCAGGGCGACACCGCCTGCCATCTTGCCCGCATGCAACGTTGAAAACGGGGTGATGTAATCGGTGTCGTGTGCGCCGTGGTGCATCAGGTGATCCTGTGTTGTGCGGATCGCCTGCAGCAAATCACAGGCAAGATGCAGCGCGTTCTGAAATTGCGGTGCCATCGACGAATGGCCCGCCGTTCCGGTGCAATGGGCGCGCATCACCCTTTTGCCTTTGTGGGCGTTGACGATGTTCATCTCGGTCGGCTCGCCGATGATTGCGGCGCGCGGCAGGCCGATTGTCGGCGCCAGCCTGTCGATCATATGGGCAATGCCAACACATCCGATTTCCTCGTCATAAGATATTGCCAACTTCAGCGGTTGCGCCAAAGTCATCCGTGACGCGCGGTCGGCCGCCGCCAATGATGCGGCCAGAAACCCTTTCATGTCACAGGTGCCGCGCCCGTAATACCGGCCATCCCGGTGGGTCAGGGCAAAGGGATCGCTGGTCCAGTTTTGGCCATCCACCGGCACCACATCGGTATGGGCCGACAGCAATACGCCGCCTTCGCCCTGACCAATACGCGCGAAAAGCCCGGCCTTGGTTCCTGTCGGGTCGGGCACCCGATGACACGAGAATCCGCGTGTTTCCAGAAAATCCTGAATCCAGTCGATCATCGCAAGATTGCTGTCGCGACTGACGGTTGGAAAGGCGATGAGACGATCAAGAATGTCGATGGTTGATGGATCTTGGTGCACGTTGGTGTCCTCCCTGGCGTGGCGTCATGAAAACATGCACGCTCAAGGAGTTCCAGTGCGCTATCCCTTTGGTGGCCCACTTCCCTTGTGCGGCCATTCATGGTCTGAAGGGCGCGAACGTTCTTGGATTTAATTGTCGGAGTGGAAAAGATGAGCCGTGAAATCAAGGTGGGCGGTGCACAACTGGGGCCAATTCAGCGTGCGGATACCAAGGAGGCCACAGTCGCGCGGCTGATCGCGCTTTTGGATCAGGCCCATGAACAGGGGTGCGATTTTGTGGTGTTTCCCGAACTGGCCCTGACCACGTTCTTTCCGCGCTATTACATGGAATCCAAGGACGAGTTCGAACCGTATTTTGAGCGCGAAATGCCAAATGCGGCAACCCGCCCGCTGTTTGAAAAGGCGGCGGAATACGGAATCGGGTTTTACCTTGGCTACGCCGAAATCGCCCAGGAAGAGGGGCGCACACGGTATTTCAACACCTCTATTCTGGTCGACAAAGCAGGCAGGATCGTTGGCAAATACCGCAAGATCCATTTGCCCGGTCACGCCGAATACGACCCCGAGCGCAGCTTTCAGCACCTTGAGAAATACTATTTCGAACCGGGCAACTATGGTTTTCCGGTCTGGCGCATGATGGACGGAATTTTCGGCATGTGCCTGTGCAATGATCGCCGTTGGCCGGAAACCTATCGGGTGATGGGGTTGCAGGGGGTCGAATTTGTTGCCCTTGGATACAACACGCCATCGGTCAATTCCCAGCGTCCCGAAGAGCGCGGCGAAGAACGGCTGTTTCACAGTGATCTGTCGGCCCAGGCCGGCGCCTATCAGAACGCCACCTTTGTGGCCGCCATTGCCAAGGCGGGCAATGAAGATGGCAATCCGCTGATCGGTGGGTCAATCATTGTACATCCCAGCGGACAGATCATCGCCCGGGCCGAAACCGAGGACGATGAACTGATCACTGCGGTGTGCGATCTGGACGATACAACGTTTTATAAAAAGACGATCTTTGATTTCGCGCGCCACCGTCGCCCCGAACATTATGGGCGCATCGTTTCACAAACCGGGGTTGAATTGCCCGAGTAACGCGGCGCGCTTCGCCAGTCATTTCCTGGCAAAGAACCGCGCCGCGCCGGGGTGCATTTCGACAAGGCATCCCGGCAACACATCATTCGGGCTTTGAATGAAAAACCCCGGTTTCATCTGGGCCATTTCATCGGCATGCTCGGTTGCCGCCTGAACGAAATCATGCACCTCGTCATCTTCGCGATCCTGCGTTGTCACAATGACAAGCGGCGAAGTTAGCGTGACCACCGGATCGGGCTGTCCGGTATAAAGACCGGCAGGAATCGTGCCTTTGTGCAAACCGCTGCTTTGGTCCAGTACCGGATCGATCAGATCATCGCCCAACGAAAGCAGCCGAAAAGGCCGTTTGCGCGCCATGGTGCGATACCGCGGGTTGGGTGCGGCGTTCAGCGCCACAAGAGCATCAAGTCGGCCCTGTTGAAACAATCGGTTGCTTTCCCGGTAATCCAGAAAAAAACAGCCACCCCCCCGGCGTTCGAAATCGCCTTCGCTCAAACCGACCTGTTTCATCAACCGCAGATACAGAACGGCGGTGGCATAATCGCGTTCGCCCGCAGATACACGCAGTGTCGCCAGATCGCGAAACGACACCGGCGGCAGATCGGCGCCCACAAGAACATGCAACTGAAGCGGGGTAAGCGCCATCACGGTGCGCAACCGATCCAGCGGTTCGCAATAGGGGGCAACGCCGGACCACGCATCGTTCAGCGCGCTGCCCACGGCGGTGGCATAGGCGGCACAGCCATCGTTGATTTCGCGCAGTTTGTCACTGCCGCCACTGCGCCATGGGGTCAGCTCCAGCCGTTTGTTTTTCACCCGCAGCAGATTTGCCAGCGTCTGCATGCCCGGTTGCGAACTGGCCGCGTCACTGCCGGTGAGAAACCGGGTGGCAAAGGTCATGGAAATTCGCCGCGCTGCCGATGCAATGGCGGCCCCTGCCATGGCCGACCGCGCGGGGGTGAACTGCCGGGTGGGCATGGTCACCACGAGGCTGCCCAAGGGTTGGCGTTGCGCATTCAGGATCGGGGCAGCCAGGCTGATCGATACATCGTCATTGTCATCGCCGTAAGCGATATAGCCGTGTTGCGCCAGATGCGCGAATTCATCGGCATAGCGTTCGGCCAATTCCATATCCTGTGGCGACGGTTCCTGTGTCGAGATGCAATTGGCCAACACGACCAATCCCGCCGCACCTGCGGTCAGCGGCTCTTCCAATCCGATCTGCACCGCTGATTCTGCCGTGCCTGCAGACACATCAAGGGCGGCCCACACATGGGGGCCGGACGGATCGTACACGGCAAGCCAGACTGTGCTGTCCAACTCGTCGGCAAGAGCCTGCGCCACCGGGCGCACCAGCCCCGGCAGGCGAAACTGCCGCCGCGACAGGGCCGACCAACGGTGCCATTCATTGCCCAGCCGATAGCGCCCGGATTCATCATCGCGCCCCAAAAGGCCATGATCCTGAAGGATTTTAAGGGACCGGTGCACCGAACTTGTCGGCAGCTCCAAGGCGGCGGCCAATTCCCGTACGCCCCAAGCCTCTTGCCCATCTGCGAACGCTTTCAGCACATCAAGCGTTTTTCCAACAGCGCCACCTTTGCCACGTGATCCATTGGGGCCTGGCGATGTCTTGGTCATGAACCGTCCCTTTGCATTTTGCACCCGAACCCTATGGCCAAAATGCCCCGTTGATCGGCGAAAATACGAGGGTTCGCCGCGTTTTAGGGCCAGAATTCAACCCGATCGCCGGTTTTCATTACATAGGCCCGCAGCAACGTCAACGCGTGGTGAGCCGGGAAAACCGGCGCGTGCGAGCCTTGGCGCCGGTGCGGATGACCGGGGAAGTGACGTATCGGCAATCTGCATTATTGACACAACGTTCCGCATGGTGGTACACCGATTGAAATTATCGTTCCACATGGTGGTACATATTTTAGAATTGTTGCGATGGGAGCCTGACATGGGACAGACGGCAATCGAAAAGCATCTGGCGCGGGCCTCGGGGCTTGATGCGGTCGTTCCCGGCGACATCGTGCATCCGGATCCCGAGTTGGTGATCGTGCATGATGGGTATATTGCCGCCGCCCACCGCGAGTTGGGCCAACTTGGCATTGATCGGGTGTTTGACCCCGAACGGGTCATGTTCGTTACCGACCATGACGTTATTCATGCCACGCCATTGGCCGCCGAACGGGCGCGCCAGAATCGCCGCGTGGCGCAAGAATGGGGCATCACCAAATTCTATGACGTTGGGCAGGGCGGGCAGGGCCATATTTTTCCGATGGAAGAAGGCATCGTGCGCCCGGGCATGTTTTTGTTGTGCTATGACATGCATTGCACAAACTTCGGGGCGGTTGGCGCGCTGGCGTTGCGCACCGGGTCGGAAATCATCACCGTACTGGCCCAAGGCACGATCTGGGTTCAGGTGCCCCATACGATACGGATTGAACTGAGCGGGCGTTTCGCCCCCGGTGTCATGGCGCGCGATCTGGGTTTTCGCCTTGCCGCGGATTTCGCGGGCGGGCTGTACGGTGCCTATGATTATCGCGCGATTGAATTTCACGGCCCCGCTTTGGCCGATCTGCCCGTGGCCGAACGCATTGCCCTGTGCAATACGCTGACGGAAATCGGCCTGTGTGCCAGTTATTTCGCGCCCGATGATCAAACCGCGCGCTGGTACGCGGATCGCGGGATTGCAGGGGGCAGCACGGTGACTGCCGATGCCGATGCGAAATACGAACAAACGCTGTCTATCGATCTGTCAGGGTTAGAGCCACAGGCGGTGTTGCCCGGTGGCGAAACAACCGTGCCATTGGCGCAAACCGATCTGGGGCGGGCGATTGACCATGCCTATCTGGGGTCATGCGGATCGGGCACATTTGATGATTTGCTGGTCGCGGCGGATATCCTCAGGGGTAAATCGGTTGCGCCCGGCACACGGTTTCTGATCACCCCCGGCAGCACCGCCACCATCGCCCGGATGGAGCGCGAGGGCCTTGGCGATATCTTCCGCAAGGCGGGCGCCATTCTTTTGCCTGCCGGCTGTGGGCCATGCGCGGGTGGCACCATGGGGCCGTTGGGGCCGGGGGAAACATCGATATGTACCGCTGCGGTCAATAATTTCGGGCGCATGGGGTCCAAGGATGCCGATATCTTTCTGGCCAGTCCGGCCACTGTTGCCGCCTCGGCCGTGGCCGGTGTGATCAGCGATCCGCGTTCGATCAATGGGAAAGGCTGACGATATGAACTGGATTTACCGGGGTCGGGCCCATAAATTTGGCGACAACGTGCCACTGGATGATGGGTTCATTCCGTTTCGTCTGGCCATTGGGCGGGTCACGGACCCTGACAAACTTATCCCACACCTGTTCGAAGATGTGCGCCCCGGCTTTGCCACGCGGGCCAAGGCGGGCGATGTTGTTGTGGGCGGGGCCGATTTTGCCAGCGGCAAACCCCATGCCCAGGGCTTCATCGCCTTGCAGGCCATGGGAATCGGCGTGATCTGCCAGAATATGCCGTATAATTCCCTGCGCGCCGGAGTCAGCAGCGGTTTGGCCTTTATGACCGGGTGTGACGGGGTTGCCGACATGTTTGACGACGGCGATGAAATTCAGGTCGATTTTGCCACAGGCCGGGTTCAGAATCTGACCAGCGGGAAAACCCGCGATTACACGCCGCTTGATCAAAGCCTGCGCGATATCATCGCCACTGGCGGATCAAAGGGCCTGTTGCGCAAATGGTGGGCCGGGCAATCAGCAGCACAAACCGTAGGAGAGGCCCGATGACCCAGCCCAATATCATCTGTGTTGCCCCCCTTGGGGCGTGGTGCAGCCGCGATGATCATCCGGCGACGCCGATTTCCCCACGCGAAATTGCCGATGCCGTGGTTGAATGTGCCAGCGCGGGCGCGGCGATTGCCCATCTGCATGCCCGCGATGCCGACGGCAAACCCACCCAAGACCTTGAAATCTATCGTGATATTCACGACCGGATCAAGCAGCGCAGTGATATCATTGTTCAACTCAGCACCGGCACCCGCGGCATGACCGTGCAACAGGCGCTTGAGCCTGTCACGCTGGCGCCTGAAATGGCGTCGCTTGCGCTGCGCGATGTTGGACCACAGCAGGGGACGGACGTACAGCGCCGTGTGGTGGACATGGCAAAAGCGATGATTGCCAGCGGTGTCTGCCCCGAATTTGACGCATCAGACGCCGAAATGATCGACCGGTTGAATGACGTTTGCGCATCGCTGGGTGATCTGTCGGCGCCTTGTGTCGGCCTGTTTCTAAAGGATGAGGTCAGCGCGCAAGCGGCGGCACGCCATATTCTGGCGCTGGTGGCGAAATTGCCGGCTGCGGCCCATTGGTGGGCGGCCAAGGGCGGGGCGAACCATGCTTTGGTGCAAACCCTCGCGCTGGGTCTTGGCGGGCATTGCCGGGTCGGATTTGAGGATTCACTGTTGGGCGTTGATGGCCAGCCTGTGAAATCGAACGCCGATCTGGTGGAACGTGTTGCCCAATTGGGCGCCCGCGTTGGCCGCCCGGCGGCCACACCCGCGCAGGCGCGTGAAATTCTGGGCTTGAAATCTGCGTAAACGACACACCTGTGCGGTCAAAACCCGCGCAAGGGGACGAACGAACAAGACAAGGCATAACACACTGCCACTACGACATCAAAAGGAGAGGAAGAATGAAATTTAACCTATTGGCTGCGGCCACCACGATCCTGATGGGCACCGCGATGACAGGCGCGGCATTGGCACAGGATGCGGTTGATTTTGACGGCAAGCGGATCGAATTGATCGTGCCGTTCAAGGCCGGCGGGGCGACCGATGTTTATGGCCGGTTCTTTGCCGGTAAACTCAGCGAACATTTGCCCGGCAAGCCCACAGTGGTTGTCAGCAATATCCCCGGTGCAGGCGGAATGCCCGGCGCGAACCAGTTTGAGGCCCGCGCAAAACCCGACGGAACGACCCTGATCGCGATGACCGTTTCCACACAGCTGAACTGGCTGTTTGAAGATCCGGCAGCGCAATTTGATCTGAAGGCATGGCGCCCGCTGATCCTGACACCACAGCGCGAAGTTGCCTTGGTTCACAAGGATACAGGTGCCACAGGCCCCGAAGATGTTAAGACGTTGCAAGAGGCCGATCTGCGCTATGCCGATCACAGCGTGCGGGGTCTGTCGATTTTCCGTCTGCTGGGGTTTGATGGACTGGGCTGGGATGTGACACCGGTCTGGGGTGTCAGCGGCGGCCCGGCACGGATTGCCATGGAGCGCGGTGAAATCACCCTCGCGTTTGCATCCTCGGCCGCGTATCGCAAAGATTACGCTTCGATGGTGGAAAGCGGCGTTGTTGCGCCGGTGTTTTCTTACGGGGATCTTGACGCCGACGGCAACATTGTGCGCGATGCGACATTCCCCGACCTGCCGACATATCTTGAGCTGTACCAAGAGGTGAACGGCGAAGAGTTGTCTGGGCCGCTACGGGAATTGTACGAGATGCATCTGCAATTCACCGGGGCGTCAAAATCGCTGTTCCTGCCCGCAGGTACGCCGGATTCGGTCTATAACGCCTATGTTGACGCGATTAACGCGATCTTGAATGATCCGGCCTATGCCGAAGAAAACTCGAAGTTCTTCGGAGATCATTTGCAGGCGGTTGGCGCGCAGGCGCAGACGAACCTGGGTCAGGCCCTTGGGTTGAATGCCGATCTCAAAGCCTATCTGGCCGAGTGGCTGGACGAGAAATACGATCTCGATCTCTGACATCCCATCCCAAAGGCAGATTGCACAGGCAGTCTGCCTTTTTTATGACCCATGACATTTTAAGGATTACGTGATGGACGTGTGGATAACGGCCTTTGACGCGCTGAAAACTCTGTTTAGCCTCGGCCATCTCAGCTTTCTTTTGCTTGGCGTTTTTGTCGGGCTGATCGTGGGTATCCTGCCCGGACTGGGCGGGTTGGCCGGTCTGTCGTTGTTGTTGCCGTTTGTTTACGGGATGGAACCGTCACAGGCGTTGGCGATGATGGTCGGCCTGTTGGCGATCACCACAACATCAGACACGTTTCCATCGGTATTGATGGGCATTCCCGGCACTTCGGGGTCGCAGGCCACGGTCATGGACGGATTTCCCATGGCCCGGCGCGGCGAAGCGGCGCGCGCCCTTGCCGCCGCGTTTGGTGCATCGTTGTTTGGCGGCGTGTTTGGCGCGCTGATCCTCAGCTTTGCCATTCTTTTTGCGCGGCCAATGATCCTGATGATGGGGTTTGGCGAACAGTTGATGCTTGTCCTGTTTGCCCTGACGATGGTGGGTATTCTGACCGGCAGTCACCCGTTGAAAGGCATCGCTGCCTGTGGTGTGGGCCTGATTTTGGGGACCATCGGCTTTGCCACGGCCACGGGCGAGTTGCGCATGGCACTGGGGCAGACCTATCTTTATGATGGATTTCCGCTGTTGATCATTGCAATCGGGCTGTTTGCGATTCCCGAAATCATTGAAATCCTCAGCCAGAAAAACACGATTTCATCATCTTCTCAGCAAAAGCTGGGCCAGGGTATCTGGGCCGGGTTGCGCGATGTGGTGAAACACAAATGGCTGGTACTGCGGTGTTCGGGGATTGGCGCGCTGATCGGGATGCTGCCGGGACTGGGCGGCGTCGTCATTGATTGGATCGCATATGGCCACGTGGTTCAAACTGCCAAGGATAAATCGCAATTTGGCAAGGGCGACATCCGCGGTGTTCTGGCACCGGAATCCGCCAATAACGCCAAAGAGGGCGGTTCACTGGTGCCCACACTGCTGTTTGGCGTGCCCGGTTCGGCGACAATGGCGGTTCTTTTGGGCGGTCTGGTTCTGGTCGGGATCGAACCGGGGGTCAGCATGGTGCAGGAAAACCTGGACCTGACCTATACGATCATCTGGTCGCTCGCGATTGCCAATATTGTCGGCACGGTGGCGTGTCTGTTGCTGGTGCGCCCGATTTCGAAACTGACCACTATTCCCTATGGGTATATTGGCCCGGTGGTGATTGTGATCGTGTTTTTCGCGGCATTTCAGGCCACGCGCGACTGGCTTGATCTGATTGCGCTGTTTGGTGTCGGTATTCTGGGCGTCTACATGAAGCGGTTCGGCTGGTCGCGCCCGGCGCTGTTGATCGGGTTTTTCTTGTCCAAAGGGCTGGAAGATTCGGTGTATCAGGCGGTGCAGATCTACGGGTTTTCCTTTCTGGAGCGTCCGATCGTGATTGGGCTAATGGTGTTGATCATTGTTTCGGTCACCATCACGTTCATACGCGCCCGCAAGGCCCCGAAATCAAACACCGGCCAGGGCCCGGCAACACGCAGCGTGCGCATTCATGAAATGGGCTTTCTTCTGGTGTTTGCGGCTCTGTGTGTCTGGGCGTTTCTTGATGCGCTGCAGCGCAGTTATCTGGCGCAGATCTTTCCCCTTGGCGCAACCATTGCCACGGCGGCTGTGCTGCTGATCATCGGCTATCGGTACATGCGCGGGTCTGACAATGACGCGATGCACTATGACGAAGTGCGCACCAACGAGGGGCGGCGCACCCTGCATATCTATACCGTCTGGCTGATCGGGTTCCTGATCGCGGTGTATCTGGTGGGCTTTGTGCTGGCATCGGGTTTGTTTGTTCTGGTGATGACAGGTTATGAACTGCGCCGCCTGAATTGGCAGGCCGCCGTGGTGGCCGCGACCGTCAGCGTCATGTTGTTGCTGCTTTCCCAAGCGCTGAACCTGAAGTTCCCGCCAAGCCTTTTGCAACCGTTTCTGCCGCTGTTGTCGTAGCAAACCGATGCGGGTTTGGCGGCCACAGCAATCTTTTGCGACGATCCACTTTAGACCTGGGAGAATGAAATGTACACTAATCCAACGCCTGTAACCACGTTGAACCGGCGCGATATTCTGGCGGCTGCGGTTGCGGCACCCGTTCTGGCCGTCAGCGCCAGAATGGGCCTGGCCAAAACCCATGACGCAAACACGCTGTATGACAGTGATGCGGAACTTTCGGTGTTTGCCACCGGCTTTGGCTTTACCGAAGGGATCACCTGGGTTGCCGAGGGCGACGCAGGGTATCTGCTGTTCAGCGATATTCCAGCCAACGTGGTGTACCGTGCCGAACTGGATGGCAGTCATTCGGTGTACCTGGAGAAAAGCGGGTATCAAAAGCCTGATCTGTGGCGCACGGGGATGCGGTTCAACAATGGCAAGGATCCAAGTGATCCCGCTTATGAAGAATTCAACCTGTCAGGGTCGAACGGCCTGACCGTCGATGGGGAAGGGCGGTTGGTGATTGCCACCTGGGGTGGACGGTCAATCGACCGGATCGAACCTGACGGAACCCGCACGGTTCTGGCCGACCGGTTTGATGGCAAACGCTTTGGCGGGACTAATGACGTGGTGGTTGCCCGCGACGGGCGGATTTATTTTGCCGACGGCTTTGGCGGCATGCCCCAACGCGCCGATGATCCATCAAACGAGATGGGAACAGCCGGCATTTACATGATCCGCGAAGGCGTGGTCAGCCGGGTGATCAAGGTGTCGCCCGATGCCAACGGTCTGGCCTTTTCGCCCGATGAAAAGACGCTGTATGTAAACAATTCCGGCGGCAAGGTTATTCGCAAATTTGACGTAAACGGCGACGGAACGCTGACAAACGAACAGGTTTTTGCCGATCTGAGCGGCAAAAGCGGCGCAGGCATCACCGATGGCATGAAGGTCGATGTTGAGGGCAACCTGTGGACAAGTGGCCCAGGCGGTATTCACGTCTTCTCACCTCAGGGTGAGGCGCTTGGATTTATCGAAACACCCAGCGCGGTCGCCAACCTGACGTTTGGCGGGCCAGATCGCAAGACTTTGTTCATTGCGGCGCGCAGCGATATCTTTTCGATGCCGGTCAACGTTGCTGGCCAGTCCTGAACCAAACCGATCTATGGCCTTTGGTGCCGACCTGGTTGTGTTGCGGCGCAGGGCATAAATGAAAATCGCGGCGCCGAATGAACCGGCGCCGCGATCTGTTGTCAAAGGCATCGCGCCTCAGACGGGTGGGGTGGCCAAATTAGTTGGCCGCATCCACATAGTCATAATCGCCATCTTTCCATTCATAAACGACATAGCCGGGCAGGGTGACATCGCCCTTGTCGTCAAAGTTCAGCTCGCCGATGACGGTCTGGAATGTGTTTTCGTTCAGCGCGCCGACAACTGCGTCATAATCGGTGCTGCCTGCTGCGTTTGCCGCGTCGGCCCATGCCTGAATCGCGGCATAGGTATAAAGAACATACCCTTCCGCGGTTTTGCCCGCCGCTGACAACGTGTCGACCACCGAAGATGCGGCCTCGCTCTTGCGTGGGTCGGGCGAGAAAGTCATCAGGGTGCCCGCACCCGCGTCACCAGTGATGGCCCAGTATTCCTGTGCAACCAGTGCGTCACCCGACATCAGGACTGCCTCCATGCCCTGTGACCGCATCTGGCGCAGGATCAGGCCCGCTTCGGTGTGATAGCCGCCGACATAGACCAGATCGACGCCCGCTTCCTTCATCTTGGTCACCAGCGCGGTATAATCCTTTTCGCCCGCGCTATAGGCTTCGACAATCGCCGGGCTCTTTCCTGCCGCCTCGTAGTTCGCCTGCGTTTGATCCGCGAGTCCCTTTCCATAGGCGGTCTTGTCGTTGATGAACGCAACCTTGGCATCGGGGAAATTTTCGATGATGTACTGCGATGCGACTTCGCCTTGCTGGTCATCACGGCCGCAAACGCGGAAAACGCCATCGCCGGGGCGCTTGTCGGTGAAATCGGGGTTGGTTGAGCCGGGCGAAATCTGAACGATCAACTCGTCGGCGTAAACCTGTGAGGCGGGGATTGATGAGCCGGAACAGAAATGCCCGGCGACAAATGACACACCTTGTGCGGCAAACTGGTTGGCCACGGCGACCGCCTGTTTGGGATCGCATGCATCATCGCCGACCGACAGCTTGAGCATTTCACCGTTTACGCCACCGGCGGCGTTGATGTCGGCCACGGCCTGTTCGGCGCCGATGCGGAACTGTTCACCAAAGCTGGCGTATTGGCCGGTCATCGGGCCGGCGACGCCGATATCAATGTCGGCCTGTGCGGCGGTGACAGCCATCAAACCAACGGCAGTGGTCGTAAGAAGCAAGTTTTTCATTTTTTTACCTTCCTGTGGTTTCGTATCGTTCATTATTTATATCAAGACAGCTTTGCCCAAGGGGCGAATCATCTCTGGGGTCAGTCTATCCTTTTTGTGGATTTGAACCAGATGCCGCGCGGTGAACAAAACCGTACTGGCGCGCCATTTGCCGGTTGCGCATAAGCACGCGCCCCGCCGCGGCAAACCCGAACAGCACGATATAATCGATGATGGCATAATATATCGCGGTTCCAAAGGTTGCGAAGGGCAGGAAAAACGACCCGCCAAACAGACTGAAATGGATGAACCGAACTGCAACCGTCAAAAGCAGCAGATAGAACGCCATCAATCCCCAACCGCTCCAGTTCAGGGCGGTACTGCGGCCAATCATCCATGCACCGCCGCCCCCCAGAATGAAGGTGACAAAAAAGAATTTCGGCAGGGACACTTCCCAAAGCAGGCTCATTTCCGGTGGCATCAGTGCGCCCCCCCTTCCAGATAGGCGCTGCGCACCTCGTCGCGTGCCAAAAGCTCGGCGCCTGTTCCGGTCATTGTGACCGATCCGTTCACCATGACATATCCACGATGGGCCAGACGCAGAGCGTGAAACGCATTCTGTTCCACAAGAAATACGGTCAACCCCTCATTGCGGTTCAGTTCGCGGATCACTTCGAAAATCTGTTTGACGATCAAAGGGGCCAGGCCCAGTGACGGTTCATCAAGCAGTAGAAGTTTTGGACGGCTCATCAGGGCGCGGCCAATGGCCAACATTTGTTGTTCGCCCCCCGACAGGGTGCCGCCCCGCTGGCCGCGCCGTTCCTTCAGGCGCGGGAACAGATCGAACACCTTGCGCAGATCATCGTCAAAATCCTTTTCATCCTCAAGGATCGCGCCCATCTGAAGATTTTCCATCACCGTCATGCGCGGAAAAACCCGCCGCCCTTCGGGCGATTGGGCGATGGATTTTGACATGATGTCATGGGTGGGCAGGCGGGTAATGTCCTCTCCGCGATACAGGATCTGACCCGCGCGCGCCTGTGGATCGCCACAGATCGTCATCATCAGCGTTGATTTTCCCGCCCCGTTTGCGCCGATCATCGTGACAATTTCGCCCTCATACACATCGACATCGACACTGCGCAGGGCTTGAATCTTGCCATAGAATGTTTCGACCCCGCGGATCGCCAAAAGCGGCGTGCGGTCGGATTGCTGTTGCGCCGCGACGCTCATGTGTTTTCTCCTGGCAGATCGGATTTGTCGTATGGCTGGTCGGGTTTGCGCAGGCCCAGATCTTCCTCGACCTGATCGACCTCGTCATCGTCGACGCCCAGATAGGCCGCGATCACGGCGGGATCGTCGCGCACTTCGGCGGCTGTGCCATCGGCGATCTTCTTGCCGTATTCCAGAACGATGATGTGGTCGGAAATCTCCATCACCACGCCCATGTCATGTTCGATCAACAGGATCGAAACATCGTGGGAATCGCGGATATAGCGCAAAAGCTGATTCAGCTCGTTCGATTCGCGCGGGTTCAGCCCCGCCGCCGGTTCATCAAGACACAAAAGCGATGGCTCGGTGCACATTGCGCGCACGATTTCCAACCGTCTTTGGGCCCCATAGGACAGATCGGATGCCGGATCGTCGGCGCGGTCCAACAGATCGGCGTGGCGCAGCCATTCGATGGCAATTTCCTTGGCCCGGTCCGCCGCGCGCCGATAGCCGGGCAAACCCAACAGCCCGCCGATGGAGTAATTTGATGCCTTCATCAGCTTGTTATGTTGGGCCACCAACAGGTTTTCCAGAACGGTCATGCCGCCAAACAGGCGGATATTCTGAAAGGTGCGCGCCACACCGGCCTGTTCGGTGATCCGGAAATCGGCCATCCGCTCCAACAGGTAAACGGCATCGCCCTGGCGGTCGAACTGGCGCCCCGTTTCGGTCAGCGCGCCAATTGTTTCATCGGATACGTTGCGCCCCCGGCGCATGGCGATGCGCCCTTCGGTCGGTTTGTAAAACCCGGTGATACAGTTGAACACGGTCGTCTTGCCGGCGCCATTCGGGCCGATCAGCGCGGTGATATCACCGCGCCCGATATTGAACGACAGGTCATCAACCGCCACCAACCCGCCAAATTGCATGGTCAGATGTTCAACCGTCAGCACCGGGTCGGTGATTGCGTCGATTGTGTGCTGTTTCATTCAGTGACCCTCGCCTTGCGAAACCGCGTCGGCCCCGATCTTCTTGCGTTCCTTGTAAATGACCGTTGGCGTGCGCGATGAGATAAGCCCGCGTGGCTTCCACACCATGATCGCGACCATCGCCAGACCAAAGATCAGCATCCGGTATTGGGTAGGGTCGAAATTGTCGCCAAACACCTGTTGCAGCACAGTCAGATTGCGCAACAATTCGATTCCGCCGATCATCACCACCGATGCAATGACCACCCCCAGTTGCGACCCAAGGCCCCCCAGCACAACGATGGCCAGAATGATCGCGGATTCGATAAAGGTGAAACTTTCGGGTGAAATGAACCCTTGCCGCGTGGCAAAGAACGCGCCGGCAAAACCGCCAAACATCGCACCGGTGGCAAACGCCGTCAGTTTGACGTTGACCGTGTTGATCCCCAGTGACCGGCAGGCGATTTCATCTTCGCGCAATGCCTCCCAGGCGCGGCCAACGGGCAATTTGCGCAGCCGCAGGGTGACGAAGTTGGTCAAAAGCGCGAGCGCAAGGATGATATAGTACAGAAACACGAACCGATGCACGGTGCTGTATTCCAGCCCGAAATAATCGGCAAATCCGCCTTCGCCGCGCGAAAATTCAATGCCGAACAAGGTGGGCTTCGGAATGCCGAGAATACCGTTGGGGCCGCCGGTGAAATCATACCAGTTCAGCAAAACGATGCGGATGATTTCGCCAAAGGCGAGCGTGACAATGGCCAGATAATCGCCGCGCAAACGCAACACCGGAAAGCCCAGCATGATGCCCCAAAGCGCGGCAAACAGCCCCGCCATTGGCAGGCATACCCAGAACCCAAGACCAAAATTCGTGGCCAGCAGCGCAAAGGAATACGCCCCCACCGCGTAAAATGCGACATATCCAAGATCAAGCAATCCGGCCAGACCGACCACAATGTTCAGCCCCCAGCCCAACATCACATAGGTCAGGATCAGGATCGCAAGATCCAGCAAATACCGGTTCTGCCCCGGCAGAAAAGTTGACAATAGCCAAGGCAGCGTCAGCGCCATCGCCAACAGGATGATGCCGACAGTTTTGCCAATCGGCACACCGCGTTTTGTGGGCATCACCACGGTTTTCAACCAGCCGGAAATCGGCGCAGCCGAGCGATAAAAGAAGTACGACAGGAAAAACCGCACCACCAAAGCAATGGCAACCCATGTCATCCACAGGCCCGGGCGCAGGGTCAGAACCAGCCCGCCGGCATCGATGTCGCTGCGCACGGCAAGAAAGAAAAGAGTGATCCCGGCCACGATGGCCGCCGTGATCACCGCATCCTTGATACTGGCCACAAGGCGGCTGTCGCCTGTTGGTTCGGGCACGAAGGGCGGTTCGCCCCCCATGGCATCGCGGCGCTGTTCAGACAGCAGCGCCGCGCCCTCGGGACGGTTCGAGGCGGTGGGAGCATCCTGATGTGTCATGCGCTCAGACCTTTTCGACTTCGGGACGACCGAGCAGGCCCGAAGGCAGGAAGATCAGAACAATGGCAAGGATCGAGAATGCGGCAACATCTTTGTATTCAACCGAGAAATAGCCCGACCAGAAGGTTTCGATCAGACCGATCGCCAAGCCGCCCAGCATCGCGCCGGGTAGGGATCCGATGCCGCCCAGAACCGCGGCGGTGAACGCTTTGACCCCGGCGATAAAGCCGATGTAAAAATCGATCACGCCGTAATACAGCAGATACATGATGCCCGCGACCGCCGCCAATGACGCCCCCAGAACAAAGGTAAGCGAGATGGTGCGATCAACGTTCACACCCAAAAGCGCGGCCATCTTGCGGTCTTGTTCGCAGGCGCGCTGTTGACGACCCAGCGATGTTTTGTTGATCAGATAGGAAAAGCCCGCCATCAAAACGATGGTCGTGGCAATGATGATGATCTGCATATACGAAAGCTGCACGGTGATGCCGCCCGGTCCCTCCATCAGGGTCAGGCCGCCTTCGATCTGGGGGGGCAGGGGTTTGATCCGCGCGCCTTGGGTGACCTGAACGAAGTTCTGCAAAAAGATCGACATGCCGATGGCGGTGATCAGTGGCGCCAACCGGAACGATCCGCGCAGCGGGCGATAGGCGACCCGCTCAACCGTCCAGCCCCACAAAGAGGTGCACGCCATCGCGACGATCAGCATCACGATCAGCACCAGCGGCAGAAACGTGATGCCAAGCGCGCCAAGCGCCAGAAACACACTGAGTGATACGAAGGAGCCGATCATGAACACTTCGCCATGGGCAAAGTTGATCATCCCGATGATGCCATACACCATGGTATAGCCGATGGCGATGAGGCCGTAGATTGATCCAAGCGCAATGCCATTGATCAATTGCTGCAGAAAATATTCCATGTTCCCTCGTTGGTTTGCCTTCGCCGCACGAAACCATGCGTCACAAAAGCTATTTTTTTTGCGAGTTATGCATAGTGTTTTGCAAACGGCAAGAAATTTCCCCTCGCTGCGGATGGCGACAGGGGGCGCATGGCGCGGCTGTGATTATGGTAAGGATCACTTGCCGGGTTCACTGCAATGAATTATGTTAGTGACCTATAACTTCCTTCACCTTGCCAACCGAGTGGACCATGTTGAAAAAAATCTTCGCTGCAGATCGCACCGTGATGCTGACGGTTCTGACCGTTCTGGGAATGGTGCTGGCCATTTTCGGGTTCTGGCCGCTGACGGGTATTGCCGCCGAATGGGCGACGTTTGTTGGTTTGCTTCTTGTGTATCTGGCGGGCGGGGTGCCTGCGGCGTGGCGGGCGGGTGTGACCCTGTGGGAAGATCATGTTCTGGACATTGATCTGTTGATGGTCGTGGCCGCCGTGGCCGCCGCCGCCGTTGGTGCGCCGTTTGAGGGGGCGGTTCTTTTAACCCTGTTCAGCGTTTCCACAACCCTAGAGGAAGGCGCGCTGGGGCGGGCGCGCCGCGCGGTCGAGGCATTGATGGCGCTGCGCCCCGAAACCGCTTTGCGCAAATCCGCCGATGGGGTGGTTGCGGAAATTCCGGTTGGTGAACTGAAGGTGGGCGACATCTTCGTGTTGCGGCCCGGCGCGCGGGTGCCCACCGATGGGCAGATCGTCAATGGCCGCGGCGCGCTGGATGAGGCGAACATCACCGGTGAATCCATGCCGGTCACCAAACAACAAGGCGCCAAGGTGTTTGAGGCAACCGTAAACCTTGACGGCGTATTGGAAGCCGCCGTGACCAAGACCATCGAGGAAAGCACCGTTGCGCGGATGATCGCGCTGGTGACCGAGGCGCAGGCGGCCAAGGCCCCGTCCGAGCGGTTCAGCGCGTGGTTTGGACAGCGTTATACGATTGCGGTTCTGCTTGGCGCGATCCTTGCCTTTGTGGTGTTCAGTTTGCTGGGCCGCGATTGGAACGACGCGTTGTACCGCGCGGCGATCCTTCTGGTTGCGGCCAGCCCCTGTGCCATCGTCATTTCGGTGCCCGCCGCGATCCTGTCGGCGCTGTCGGCCGCAGCGCGGGGCGGCGTCTTGTTCAAAGGCGGCGCGGCATTGGAAACCCTGGCGGCGGTCGATACATTTGCGTTTGATAAAACCGGCACGCTGACCACCGGTCAGGCGACGGTGACCAACATCGTTTCACTGGAGGGTGATGAACGGGGTTTCCTGGCGCTGCTGGCCGGGCTTGAGGCAAATTCCGAGCATCACAGCGGCGCGGCAATCCGGCAAGAAGCGGCCAATCGCGGTATTGACCCGGTCGCGGTGCAAAATGTCGTCGCCCGCGCAAGCGAGGGTATCGTGGGCGATGCAGAAGGCGGCACAGTATGGGCCGGCAATCCGCGCATGGCCGCGCGCATGGGGGTGGCGATTGACCACCCGGATTTGGCCGCACTGGCCGAAGAAACCCAAACCGTGATCTATTTCGGTCAGGACAGCCGCCTGTTGGGCGCGCTCAGCATTGCCGATCAGGTTCGCAAAAGCTCGGCGCCCGCGCTTGGCGCACTGCGGGAAAGCGGTGTCACGAAAATCCTCATGCTGACCGGAGATCGCCGACCGGTGGCGTTGCGGATTGGCCGCGAATTGGGGTTCCAGCCGGATGAGATTCACGCCGATATGCTGCCTGAAGATAAACTTCGCATGGTTGGTGATCTGGCCGCCAAGGGCAAGGTTGCCTTTGTCGGGGACGGGGTGAACGATGCCGCCGCGCTGGCCCGGGCTGACGTGGGTATCGCGATGGGCGCTGCGGGGTCCGAAGTGGCGCTTCAGGCGGCTGATGTCGCGCTGTTGTCCGAAGATATGGCACAGCTTGCACAGGCCCACCAATTGGCCCGCCGGACCGCGCGGATCATCCGGCAAAACCTGATTTTTGCAATGGGGGCGATGGCGGTGTTGGTCATTGCCGGGTTGTTCTTTGATCTGCCTTTGCCATTGGCCGTGGTCGGCCACGAAGGCGGCACAGTTCTGGTGGTGCTGAACGGTCTGCGCCTGTTGCGCGCGCCGTCGCGCACGGGCGCGTCAAAGACCGCGGCAGGGGTGGCCGCCCCTGCCGTCTGACGGACACTGCTGGTAAAATTCCGGTTGGATACGGCGTTGACAAGGGCCGCGTTATTGCCGACGTTCTCGGTGCGTATGGGGCCACTTTGCCGCACCTGCGCCAGACAGGGAAACTTTCAGGGATTGATGTGTCGCCACGAATCCTGTCGGGTTTTCAAGGAATTCACCTGTGATGAGGGGGCTGTTCATGTTGGCTTTGATGGCGCGTGATCCTGCGGGACGGGCGCATTCCATCACAGCAGGAGGGCGCAGAAACCGACCCTGATCGCGGATCGCACACGACGGCGCATTGCAACATTCAACTGAAACATACGGAGACAGAAACATGATCGAGAAACGTGATTTTTACATCAACGGCACATGGGTTGCACCGCAGCAGGGCAAGGATCATCAGGTCATTGATCCGGCGACAGAAGAACCCTGTGCGGTGATTTCATTGGGTGGTCAGGCCGACGTGGATGCCGCCGTTGCCGCCGCCAAAAAGGCACTGCCCGGTTGGATGGCCACGCCGCCACAAGAGCGGATCGCGCTGTTGGAAAAGTTGGCAGCACTTTATAAAGAGAAATCCGAAGAGATGGCACAGGCGATCAGTCAGGAAATGGGCGCGCCTATTGATTTTGCCCGCTCGTCGCAATGGGGCGCGGGTTACAGCCATCTGAAAAGCTTCATTCGCGCCGCCAAGGCATTTGAATTCATCAAACCGCTGGGCGAACACGCGCCCAATGACCGGATCATCAAGGAAGCGGTTGGCGTTGTGGCGATGATCACGCCCTGGAACTGGCCAATGAACCAGATCACGCTGAAGGTGGGCGCGGCAGTTGTGGCCGGATGCACCATGGTTCTGAAACCCTCCGAGGAAAGCCCGCTGAGCGCGATGCTGTTTGCCGAAATGATGGACGAGGCCGGGTTTCCCGCCGGTGTGTTCAATCTGGTCAACGGTGATGGAACCGGCGTAGGTACGGCGCTGACAGGGCACAAGGATGTGGATATGGTCAGCTTCACCGGCTCGACCCGCGCCGGAATCGCCATTTCCAAGAATGCGGCGGACACTTTGAAAAAGGTGCATCTGGAACTGGGCGGCAAAGGCGCGAACCTGATTTTCGCGGATGCCGATGAAAAGGCGGTCAAACGTGGCGTGCTGCATATGATGAGCAACGCAGGCCAAAGCTGTAACGCGCCAAGCCGGATGATGGTTGAGGCCAGCGTGTATGACGACGCGGTTGAAAATGCCCGTTTGGTGGCAGAAAAGGTCGAAGTGGGCGCGCCCAACAAAGAGGGCAGACACATCGGCCCGGTTGTCAACGAAACCCAGTGGACCAAGATTCAGGATCTGATCCAGAAGGGCATCGACGATGGCGCCCGCCTTGTCACCGGGGGCACGGGACGTCCCGAGGGTATGAACCGCGGATTTTACGTCAAGCCCACGGTTTTTGCCGATGTCACCCCCGACATGACCATCGCGCGCGAAGAGATTTTCGGGCCTGTTCTTTCGATCATGAAGTTCGATACCGAAGATCAGGCGTTGGAAATGGCCAATGATACCGACTATGGCTTGACCAACTATGTTCAGACCCAGGATGGTGCGCGCCGCAACCGGCTGGCGCAAAAACTGCGCTCGGGCATGGTTGAGATGAACGGCGAAAGCCGGGGTGCCGGTTCACCGTTTGGTGGCATCAAACGGTCGGGCAATGGCCGTGAGGGCGGCGTTTGGGGGATTGAGGACTTCTGCGAAGTCAAATCCGTCTCAGGCTGGTCGAACGACTGATCCGAACCTATGGTATGCAGGGCGCGAACGCCCTGCATATCCGCATTTGAAAAATGCCAAACCTGTAACCGTGCGATTAGTGATGCAGAATCCGTGACAGGAAATCCTGCAGGCGCGGGCTTTCGGGATTGGAAAAGAAATCTTCGGTCTTGCGGTCTTCGACGATCCGGCCGGCGTCCATGAACACCACCCGATCTGCCACTTTGCGCGCAAAGCCCATTTCGTGGGTCACGACCATCATCGTCATGCCTTCGGTGGCCAGTTGCACCATGACGTCCAGCACTTCGTTGATCATCTCGGGGTCAAGCGCCGAAGTGGGTTCGTCAAACAGCATCGCAATCGGATCCATCGCCAGAGATCGCGCAATGGCGACGCGCTGTTGCTGGCCACCCGACAATTGGCCGGGATATTTGTGAATGTGATCCGATAATCCCACCCTTGCGATCAGGGCCTCGGCCTTTGCCACGGCTTCGGCGCGGGGGCGTTTCAGAACCTTTTCCTGTGCCAGACACAGGTTTTCCAGAACGTTCATATGCGGGTAAAGTTCGAAATGCTGAAACACCATACCAATGCGCGCACGCAGGCGCGTCAGGTTGGTTTTCTTGTCGGTGACGGCAATTCCATCAACCGTGATCTGCCCCTGCTGAACCGGCTCAAGCCCGTTAACGCATTGAATCAGGGTCGATTTCCCCGATCCCGACGGGCCACACACCACGACAACTTCGCCTTTGGCCACAGAGGTGGAGCAGTCGCGCAGAACCTGAAACGATCCATATTTCTTTGAGATATTGTCAATTTCGATCATGTGGCAACCTTGGATTGAAGACGGCGCACCGCAAGCGAACCGGCAAAACAGATGACAAAATACACGGCGGCAGCGAAAAGATACATTTCAACCAACCGCCCTTCGGTTCGGGCAACAATGGAACTGACGGTCATGAAATCCCGCAGGCTGACCACAAAAACCAGCGATGTGTCCTGAAACAGGATGATCGCCTGGGTGACCAGAACCGGGATCATATTGCGAAACGCCTGGGGCAAAACGATATGACGCTGGGTCCGCCAATAGCCAAGACCGGTGGATTTTGCCGCCTGCACCTGGCCTTTGGCGACACTTTTGATTCCGGCGCGCATGATTTCGGAATAATACGCCGCCTCAAACATGACAAAGGCGATCACAGCCGATTGAAAACCGCCCACCGGACGGCCCAACGCCAGCGGCACCAGAAAATAGAACCAGAAAATAACCAGGATCAGCGGCACAGACCGGATCAGATTGACATAGGTCGCCGCTACAAGCGACAGCGCGCGGATGCCCGACAGCCGCGCCAGCGCCAGCAACACGCCAAAACCGAGGCCACCGATAATTGCCAGAAACGTAAGGAAAAAACTTAGCTGCAATCCTTCCCACAGAAACGGGAGGGATTCCAGAATGACGGTAAAATCAAAGCCGGACATCAGGCTGCCTTTCCTGACTGGCCGGGGATGGCCGTGCGGGTTTCGATGATCTGCATCAGCCCGGTCACAACCAGGGCAATGAAGATGTAAATCACTGTCGCGGCGGTGAACGCCTCAAAGCTGTTATAGGTATAGTCGGCGATCTGTTGGCTTTGCGCCGTCAGTTCCAGCAGTCCGATGGTCAGCGCGAGAGACGAGTTTTTGAACACCGTCAGAAATTCCGAGGTCAGCGGCGGCACGATCAGACGAAATGAGATCGGCAAAAGAATATAGCGATACATCTGTGTGCCCGACAACCCGTTGGCCCGGGCCGCAGATTTCAACCCCTTGGGGATGGATTCGATGCCCGCGCGCACCTGTTCGGCCACCCGCGACGCGGTATAAAGGCCCAGTGCGATCACGGTTGTGGTGAATTCGGGCATCGGCATGCCGCGTTTCATCCATTGGCCCAAACCTTCGGGTACCAATTCCGGCACCGCGAAATACCACACGAACAACTGAACCAGCAAAGGCACATTGCGAAACAATTCGACATAGGCGGTGCACAGGAATGAAATTGGCCGATTGTTCACCGTGCGGCCAACCCCGATCAGCGCGCCGATCACAAACGCAACAACCCAGGCGCACAGCGACACCGCAACAGTCCAGCCAAGGCCGCTGATCAGCCAGCCCATGTAAGGCTCCTGAAACAGAACGGCCCAGTTCCAATTGTAATTCATCGCCAACCCCCGCTGTTGTTGGAAAAGGCCGGGCAGGGGGGTGCCCTGTCCGGCCTGTCATCACTCTGTTGCGGATTATTCCGGCAGAGTTGCAAGCTGAAACGATGCTTTCAGAAGCGGGGTCTGTTCGATGCCCATGGGATCGAACCATTTGCCATAGATCTCGTTGATCTCACCGGAACGGAACAAGTTGGCGAGCGCCCGTTTCCCGACCAGTTCGAACGCGCTGTCATCACGCGGCACCATGATCGCATAGGGATCATAGGACAGGAAATCGCCGACCACGGCAAAATCATCGGGGTTTTTCGATGTCTCGATCAGACCGAACAACAGGATGTGATCGGTTGAATAGGCATCAGCGCGCCCGGTATCCAACGCCAGCATGCCTTCGGCGTGGTCATTTACGACCAGGAAATCAACATCAAGGCCGCGCTTTTCCGCCTCTTCCCGGATCACGCGGTCATTTGTTGTGCCCGGTGCAAGGCCGATCACCTTGCCGCCCAGGTCATCAATCGAATTGATGCCGCTGTCTTTTTTCGTCAGAATCTTTGTGCCGGTGATGAAGGTTGGCGGCAGATATTCGACCTGCTGCTGACGGGTCAGTGTGTTGGTGGTTGATCCGCATTCCATGTTGATCGTGCCGTTGGCCAACAGCGGAATCCGCGTTTTCGGGTTGATCGGGACATACCGGATTGAAATTTCCTTGCCCAGTTCGGCCGAAATTTCATCGACAATCCGCGAGCAGATATCGATTGTATAGCCCACCGGCTGTTGATTTTCATCAAGATACGACAAAGGCACCGAGGATTCGCGGTGGCCGATCACGATCTCACCGTTATCGGAAATCTTTTTCAGGGTGCCGGTCAAATCCTGTGCGGATGCAGACAGCGCGCCGCCCATTCCCAAGCTTGCCGCGACCGCAATCGCCGCAAATTTTCTTCCGATCTCCATGGTGTTCTCCCTTGTAGTGTTTTGTTTTATTTGGCTTTTTCGGGGCCAATTCATCGCAGTTGCGATTCCATCTTTCTGGGATGGTCAATTTATGTTGAACGAATTGATGAGGTTGCGCAAGGGCGCGCTCTTGATCTTGGGTCGGGAGTGTTCAACCCGCCCGGACAGATCCGGTATTGGGTCTGTCATCACCCTAGACCGGGGCGCGGGTTTCTGTTTAACTTTTGCCAGCATGTTGAGTCGAACTTGCAAGTCTATGAATTCTGGGAGGAAATCATGAAACTTTTCACCAAAACACTTTTGGCCGCGGCGACGCTGGCCATGACCACGGCGCTGCCTGCCGTTGCGCAGTCTGGCGATGGCTTTCCGACAAAGGCGATGACCTATATCATTCCGTTCAACGCGGGTGGAGAATCTGACATTTCGGCGCGGTTTCAACAGGCCCATTGGGCCGATGTGACCGGTCAGGATGTTGTGATCCAATATCAGCCGGGCGGTGGCGGCGCGCAGGCATGGTCGCAACTGAACGGAATCGCGGGCGATGGATACACCATCATGGGTGTGAACCTGCCCCATATCATCCTGCAACCGATGGCCAGCGAAGTTGGTTATAAAACCGATGATCTGGTGCCGGTGCATATGTTTCATTACACGCCCGACGCCCTTCTTGTGGCCCAGGACAGCCCCCATAAAACCCTGGCTGACCTCGTGGAATACGCCAAGGCCAATCCGGGCATGACCACCTTTGCCGGCTCGGCGGTGAATTCGGCCAACCATGTGGCGCAGGTCACGTTTGATGATCTTGCAGGGATCCAAACCACCTATATTCCGTTCTCGGGCACCGGCACCGCCACGCCCGCACTTTTGGGTGGGCAGACCGTGGGCTATTGGGGGTATTCCACCGTTCAGGCCTCGCAGGGCGATCAGGTGCGGATGTTGGCCGTGGCCACCGAAGAACGGATGCCGGCATTTCCCGACGTTCCGACATTCAAAGAGCTGGGATATGACCTGGTAAGTGGCGCCTATCGCGGTGTTGGCGTTCCGGCCTCGACGTCCGAAGAGGTGCGCGCACAGGTTTCGGACATCATCGAAGAAATCAATCAAAACCCCGATTTCCGCAAAAAAATGGAAGATGCAGCCTTTGTTTTGACCGATATCACCTATGACAAAATGGATGAATTCATGACAAAACGGAAGGCAGCCTATGAAGACGCGGCCAAAGTTCTTGGCATCGGTCAGTAACAGGCAACAGTGATGGACCTGCTCGGTTATTTCCTGAATGCGCTGACCCCGTTCAACCTGATGCTGGCCGTTGTTGGCGTGGTGTTCGGCACGGTGGTGGGCGCCTTGCCGGGGCTTTCGGCGACAATGGCGGTTGCCGTGCTGGTTCCCTTCACATTCACAATGGACCCCGCCGGGGGTCTGATTGCGCTGGGGGCGATTTACACCGGCGCAATCTATGGTGGGGCATTCGCGGCGATCCTGGTGAACACACCGGGCACGCCGTCGTCGATCGCCACCACATTTGATGGCTTTCCCATGGCCCGGCGCGGCGATGGCGGCTTGGCCGTGACGCTGGCCACATTGGCATCGGTCGTGGGCGGCCTTATTGGCGGGCTCAGCCTGTTGTTTCTGGCACCGCCTTTGGCCAGTGTCGCATTGGCATTTGGCCCGCCCGAATATTTCTGGCTGGCGCTGTTCGGGCTGACCCTGATTTCGGCGCTTTCGGTTGGCAACACGCTGAAAGGGTTGATCGGGGCCTGTATCGGGCTGTTGTTATCCATGGTCGGGGTCGCCGTGGTCGGCGGCGATGTGCGCTTTACCGGCGGGTTTCAGGCGTTTCTGGGTGGGATTGACATCGTTTCAGCCCTGATCGGGTTATACTGTATTCCGGTGATCATTGATCTGGTGGCCACCCGCGATCCGCATTTGCGCATCGAACACGGCCACGAAGGGATGCGCCTGCGCGAGGCGGGGCGCATTGCATGGCGCGATAAGTTTAACGTTGTGCGCTCGTCGGTGATCGGCACGGTGATCGGTATTCTGCCCGGTGCGGGCGGGTCAATCGCCGGGCTGGTCAGCTATTCCGAGGCGCGCCGCTCTTCGCCCCGATCCTCCGAATTTGGCAAGGGCGAACCGGGCGGCATAATCGCGACCGAGGCGGCCAACAATGCCACCGTGGGCGGCGGATTTATCCCTACGCTGGTTCTGGGCATTCCCGGCACGCCGCCCGATGCAATCATCCTTGGCGCGCTGTTGGTGCAGGGGATCAAGATTGGGCCGACCCTGTTTTCCTCCGAAGGCGACGTGGTTTACACGTTCATCTTTGGCCTGTTGATTGCCACGGCGATCATGCTGCCCGTCGGGCTATTGATTGGGCGGTATGCGTATAAATCGGTCGTGGCGATCCCGAAATCCATGTTGGTGCCCACGGTGGCCTTGCTGACGGTGATCGGATCGTTTGCGATTCATTCCAACCTGCAAGATGCACAGATCATGGTGGGCCTTGGAGTGATTTCGTGGGTTTTGGGGCGCTATGGGTTTGATGCCTCGCCCATCGTCTTGGGCATTGTTTTGGGCGCGATTGCCGAACAGGGGTTTGTGCAGACCTATCTGATTGGCAATGCGACGAACAATCTGGGCGGGATGTTTTTTGGTCGACCGATCAGCATTGGCATTATCATCGCCGCCCTGGTCACGCTGGCCTATCCGTTTTATGCCGAATGGCGCGCCCGGCAGCGGGGCAAACGGCCCCTGGGCGCGGTCGCCGCACAGGCCGATGGTCATCCGGTGAATATCAAGGCCGGATCGGATAAAACCGCGACGCGCGCCAGCAGCCATGATTGGCCCGGCATTATTGTTGCCGCCATTTTGGTAGTGATCGCGATGGTGATGTTTCGCGAGGCACGCGGCATGTCGGCGATGGGTTCGGTTTTTCCCACGGCGATTGCGCTTGCTCTTGCGGGGTTATGCGGCTTGCTTATCCTGCTGGGGCTTTTGGGGCGGGGCCGCCCGGCAAAATCGCCCGATGCCCCCGGCGCATCCTGGGGGCGGCGAGGGTTGGCTGTGGTGACCTTGGGTCTTTGGGTGGCGATCATCCCGATCTTGGGCTTTGCCACCACCAGCCTGGTTGCATTTATCGCCATGGCCTTTGTCGCTGAACATGATTCAGTGTCCACCAAAACCCTGTTGGTGCGGGGTATCATTGCCGTTGTCACCGTTGGCGCGTTTTGGTGGATCATGAACGATGTTCTGCTTTTGCGGATCCCCAGTGGGGCCTTGATTTAATCTCAATGTTCCCGGATCGGCGCGGCGATCCGGGTGAAGGAGTGACCACCATGACAGACACACCGCACCGCATCGCGGTTATTGCCGGCGATGGCATCGGCGTTGAAACCGTGCCCGAAGGGCTGCGCGTTCTAAATGCGGCCGCTGCGAAATATAACGTGGCGCTGGAATACGACACGTTCGATTTCGCCAACTGCGACTATTACAAACGCCATGGGCGGATGATGCCCGAGGATTGGAAACAGCAGATCGGCGGCCATGACGCCATTTTCTTTGGCGCGGTGGGGTGGCCCGAAACGGTGCCAGATCACGTGTCACTCTGGGGGTCGCTTTTGTTGTTCCGCCGTGAGTTTGACCAATATGTAAACCTGCGCCCGGCGCGGTTGATGCCCGGTGTCACGTCGCCCTTGGCCGGGCGGGGGCCGGGTGACATTGATATGTATATCGTGCGCGAAAATACCGAAGGCGAATATTCATCCATCGGCGGGCGGATGTTTGAAGGCACCGAGCGTGAAATGGTCATGCAGGAAACTGTGATGACCCGCACAGGCGTTGATCGCATCCTACGCTATGCCTTTGATCTGGCACAAAAACGCGGTGGCAAACTGACCTCGGCCACCAAATCGAACGGGATTTCGATCACCATGCCCTATTGGGATGAACGGGTGGCGGAAATGGCGAAATCCTATCCCGATATTACCGTCGATAAATACCATATTGATATTCTGGTGGCGCTGTTCGTTTTGCATCCGGATCGGTTTGATGTGGTGGTCGCGTCAAACCTGTTTGGCGATATCTTGTCTGATCTTGGCCCGGCCTGCACCGGCACAATCGGCATTGCGCCCTCGGGCAACATCAACCCGGATCGCACGTTTCCATCGCTGTTTGAACCGGTGCATGGATCGGCCCCTGATATAGCGGGCAAAGGCGTGGCCAATCCCATCGGGCAAATCTGGGCCGGGGCGATGATGTTGGATCATCTGGGCCACCCAAAGGCGGGAGCGGCAATTGTAACCGCGATTGAAAAGGTGCTGACCGATCCCGCCTTGCGCACTGCCGATCTGGGCGGGCAGGCCGATACCGAAACCTGTGGGCGCGCCATTGCCGATGCGTTGGAGTGAGGCGAGACCATGAAAATCGTTGAAATCCGCGAAAAGACCGTTTCCATCGCCTCGCCCATGGCCAATGCCTATATCGATTTTTCGAAAATGACCTGTTCGGTGGTGGCGGTGATCACGGATGTGATCCGCGATGGCAAACCGGTGATCGGCTATGGCTTTAATTCCAACGGGCGGTACGGGCAGGGCGCGCTGATGCGCGAGCGGTTTTTTGACCGCATTGCCGAGGCTGATCCCGATACCCTGATCAACGAAGCGGGCGATAACCTTGACCCGTTTGCGATTTGGGATGCGATGATGCGCAACGAAAAGCCGGGCGGGCATGGCGAACGCTCGGTCGCGGTGGGCACGATCGACATGGCAATCTGGGATGCCGTGGCAAAGATTGCCGGCGTGCCGCTGTGGCGGCTGTTGGCCGACCGGTATCGCGGCGGCGTGGCCGATGAAACGGTGTGGGTTTATGCGGCGGGGGGATATTATTACCCCGGCAAGGATCATTCGCGGCTTCAGGATGAAATGCGTGGATATCTTGATTTGGGATATGCCGACGTAAAGATGAAAATCGGCGGCGCGTCTCTGGCCGAAGACATCGCGCGGATCGAAGCGGTGATTGATGTGGTGGGCGATGGCGCGCATCTGGCCGTGGATGCCAACGGGCGGTTCGATCTGCCCACCGCGATTGCCTATGCCAAAGCGTTAGAGCCGTATGGCCTGCTGTGGTATGAAGAGGCGGGCGATCCGTTGGATTATGCGTTGCAGGCGGAATTGGGTGCGCATTACGCCGCCCCCATGGCCACGGGCGAAAACTTGTTTTCCCACCAAGACGCGCGCAATCTGCTGCGATATGGCGGAATGCGCCCTGATCGCGATTGGCTGCAATTTGATTGTGCGCTGTCCTATGGGCTGGTTGAATATCTGCGCACGTTGGATGTGATGGCCGATTTGGGGTGGTCCACCCGGCGGGTGGTGCCCCATGGCGGGCATCAAATGTCACTGAACATCGCCGCCGGTTTGCATCTGGGCGGCAATGAAAGTTATCCTGATGTGTTTCAACCCTTTGGCGGATTTGCCGATGATACGGCGGTTGAAAATGGCCGGATCGGGCTGCCGCAAATTCCCGGTGTGGGGTTTGAGGCGAAATCGGCCCTTTACCGGGTGATGAAAGATATGGCGGAATAATCGGGCGCGGTTATTTCAACACCGCGCCGGGGTTCAGGATGCCCTTTGGGTCAAGTGCGCGTTTGATTGCGCGCATCGCCTCCATTTTGGCCGCACTTGCATAATGTTGCAGATCATCGGTCTTGAGCCGCCCAATGCCATGTTCGGCACTGATCGACCCACCACATTGCACCGTCGCCTCACTGATCGCATTGCGCACCGCGTCGATGACGCCGGGGTTTGCGGCGATAAAGGCGGGTTTTTCCATGCCTTCGGGCGGAAACACGTTGTGATGGATATTGCCATCGCCAATGTGCCCATAGCTGTTGATCCGCAAATCGGGATGCACCTGTTTCACGGCGGCACTGGCGGCGTCGATGAATGCCTCAACCTTGGAAATGGCGACCGATGTGTCGCTGCTGCAAATGGCGCCGGTCAGGCGGTTGGCCTCGGGCGTGTTTTCGCGCAGCGCCCAAAGGTTGGCGCGCTGTCCTTCGGACTCTGCCAGAACCGCATCGGTGAGAAGATCGTCTTCCATGCAACCGGCCAACGCCTGTTCCACATCGTCGCGCAGGCCGGTGCGCCCGCTGGCCTCAACCAACAGATACCATGGGGTGCGGTTGGCAAAGGGCAGGGTGAGGTTGGGAAAATGCCCACTGACCAGACCGATGCCAAAATCGCTCATCAATTCCAGCCCTGAAATGCTGTTGCCCAGGGACCGGGCCAGCCGGTGATACAGGCGCAGCGCGTCGGCGGGTGTATTGATGGCACAAAGTGCTGTGACAGTTTCAGGATCGACCGGTTTCACGATCAGCGTGGCGGCGGTGATGATGCCCAGCGTGCCTTCGCTGCCGATCAACAGATGGCGCAGGTTATAGCCGGTGTTATCCTTGCGCAGGGGTTCCAGATCTTCGATCACATCGCCATTGGCCAGCACCGCCTCGATCCCCAGACACAGATCACGGGCATTGCCATGGCGCACCACCTGAATCCCGCCCGCATTGGTGGCCAGGTTGCCGCCAATGGTGCAACTGCCTTGGGATGCCATGCCCAGGGGAAACATCATCCCGTGCTGTTGGGCGGTGTTGTGAATATCCTCCAGGATACAACCGGCCTCGGCAATCATTACGCCGTCTTCGGGCGCAATGCTGCGCACCTTGTTCATCCGCTCAAGCGACAGGATGACCGCCTGATCGCTGTCGATGGAAAGTTGGCCCGCCACAACGCCGGTGCCGCCGCCATAGGGGATGACAGCCGCACCCGCACCGCTGCACAGCCGCAGAATTTCCGAAACTTGCGCCGTTGTTCGGGGCAGGGCCACAAGGCAGGCCGCGCCGGTGAACCGATCACGCGGATCGCTGAAATACCGCGCGGCGTCGTTCGGGGCTTTCCATCCGCCATCGCCGACAACGGTTTTGATGGCCTCAATCAGTGTTGTGGTGGGCGGGTTGAAAGGGCTGTTCATGTTTCACTCTGCCTTGAGATGTTTGTCGGGTGTCGTGCCCAGGGCGAAGCCGACCATCGCTTTGACCAAGACATCAAGTGTGTCGATCACCACAACCGTGCCATGCGCCGCATCGGCGATCAGCGAAAATTCGGTGCAGGCGATCAAATTCACCGATGCGCCCTGGGATGCCAGATTTTGCGCCGCTGCCTTTAGCGTTTTGTTGGCGGTTCCCGAACGTGCGCCGCTTTTGATTCCGCGGATTGCGGCCAGCATCGCGGCCTGATCTTGGGGGTAGAGTGCGGTCAGGCCCCGTTTGCCCAATACCCGGTCAAACAGCCCGGTCATTTGCAACGCTGGCGAGCCCAGAATGCCAATGCGGTCGTTGGTTGCCTGGCTTGCGGCCTGAACAACCGACAGATCGACCATATCAAGCAGCGGAATTTCAACGGCGTCGCGGATTGCATCGGCGTAGTTATGGGCAGTGTTGCAGGGCATTGCCAACGCCTGCGCACCCGCGCGCGCCAGCCCCTGGGCCATGGCGGCCAGAACCGGTGCCGGATCATCACCGGTGCCGTCGATCAGCCGGGCGATGCGCGATGGCACCTGGGGGTTCATATCGACCGATAGCGGAATATGATCTGCGTCATCGTCTGCCGGGGTTGCAGCAATCAGGCGTGACATCAGCAATACTGTGGCTTCGGGCCCCATGCCGCCCAAAACCCCGATCCGGCGCGGCGCGCTCATCCGATTTGGGCCATCTGCACGGTGCTGTGATCGAAGGCGCAAGCGCCGCGCTCAGTTTGCCATACGATCCGTTTGCGCGTTCCTAACTGGCCTTCAGGTATCAAAATAATCATATCTGTTGCCCCTTTCGCCGAGCCAAGCGGATCGCACGAATTACCCTTGGACGGGCTGAACGGGTATGGCGAATATCGGGAAAGAAGCATGGTAAAATTCCCCTTGAGAAGCTTGGCGCAGTATTGGCCAAGCGGATCGGGGATGCAAATGCAAAGAGCGGGCCCGTGTGGCGCAGATTCAAGAGATGTCTCAATTTGGTATGCCAAATTGATCAGCCGACGATTGATGTTAGATTTCGTATCACGCCGGATTTGTTCAAGGCCCAACATCAGCGTTCCGAGATTTGGAATGCAAAGTATCAATCAAAAATAACTGAAAATATCGAAATATCATCTTGCTTTAAACCTCTCCCTATGCGTCATTTGTACCTGTGCCATGGGCTGTGGGAGGCGGAACGCACAGGCGACGTGATCCGCGGTGATGCCCAGGGTTAGTACACCAAATAGGAGGGAACAGGATGATACGGCATAAATTTCTAAGCGCCATCATGGTCGCGGGAACCGCAATAGCGACAAGCGCTGCGTCGGCGCAGGACGTGATCGAACTTACCTTCTCAACCTATCTGCCACCCAGCTATGAATATGTGTGGAAGCCGATTGAGCAGTTCGTTGAGCAGGTCGAAACCGAAAGCGAAGGCCGGGTCAAATTCAACGTTTTTCACTCGGCACAGCTGTATGATGGATATCAAGAGCTGGACGCCGTATCGCGCGGCGACGTGGATATGGTGAATATGACCGGCACCTATCCCAGCGGCACGGTGCCCGCGCTCAGCATTTTCACGTTGCCGTTCATGTTCAGCAGCATTGATCACCTTGAGCGTGTTCTGGATGCCGGTCTGATGGATCTTGGGGTGACGCAAGAGCTGCGGGAAAAGCATAACACGGTTGTTTTGGGCGTTGGCCCTTATGACCCCTATGAATTTTACTCCAAGAAAGATCCAATTCTGACAATCGATGATATCGCCAACAAGGTATGGGCGACGACCGGTTCGATTGATGCCCGCGCGATTCAGCTGATGGGCGGATCGCCAACCGGCATGTCGTCATCCGATCTATATCTGTCGTTTGACCGTGGCGTCATTGATGGCACGCCGCGCCCTTTGCTGACCGGGGTCGGACGCAGCCTGTATGAAGTTGTCGATCATTTGTCGTTGGCGACATTCGCGGTTGATACGTCGATCCTTTCGATCAACTCGGACAAATGGGAATCATTGCCCGCTGATATTCAGGACATTATCACCAAAGCCGCCAAACAACGTGACAAGACGGCATTTGAAATGGTCGCGCAATTCATGAAAAGCGCCTTGGCCGATTTTGAATCAAAGGGCATGGAAATTCATCAGATCAGCGATGCAGAGATCGAAAAGATGAAAGCGGCCACCGCCCCGGCAACCCAAGAATGGCTGGAAAAAGTAGGGAACGGTCAGGACTATCTCGATCTTATCGAAACGGCCCGTCAATAAACGGGTGGTATGACCAAGCGCCGGATCGTTAATGGCGATCCGGCATTTCAAAAGAATTGGATGCTGTGATGCTGGTATCTCGCTGGGCCAGAACCGTTAACTTTGCGGGCATATTTGTTGCGCAGATTTCTCTTTTACTGCTGATGCTGATTATCACCTATGCCGTGATTGCGCGGTATGTTCTTCAGTCGCCCAGTGTGCATGCGGTTGAAATAAGCTCTTACATTCTGGCGGTCATGATCTGGTCGGCATTGGGTTGGACCCATATTGAGAACCGCCACGTTGCTCTTGAACATTTCAGGAATGGCAAAAGCGGTGTAATGGCGCGCATTTCGGCCATAATATCCGAACTGTCGATCATGATCTTTTCACTTACGTTGATCTATGCCGGAATCCATTCGGTGTTTACCGCATATGACAAAGGCTACCGCTCAGCATCATTGTTGGACTTTCCCAAATGGCCGCTTTTGTTACTGATACCGCTGGGGGCAACGGCGCTGGGGATGGTTTCAGCGGGCCGTCTTTTGGCCGGTTTGCGCAAAAAGGATGAGCGTTGACATGGATCCAACCACAATATTCATCCTTGTCGTCATTACATTCTTTTTCCTGCTGTTCATGTGCACGCCAATTTTTGCAGCTTTGGGCGTGGCCAGTATTCTGGGTTTTGTTCTTTACGGGGGCATCGGGTATCTGGAAACAATTCCAGACGTGTTGCACCGCGGATTGGTCAGTTATTCGTTGTTGGCTGTGCCATTGTTCATCCTGATGGGCGAGGTGATGGCCAAAACCAGCATTGGGTCACGGCTTTTCAACATGTTTTCTTGTTGGACAAACCGGTTGCCGGGCGGTCTTGGTGTGGCAAGCGTGGCCAGTTCTGCCGTGTTTGGCGCGATGAGCGGCGTCAGCGTGGCGGGGGCGGCAACGGTTGGGCGGTTTGCAATCCCCGAAATGTTGAAACGCGGTTATAGCCAATCATTGGCGGGCGGCACCGTCGCCGCGGCGGGCGCATTGGCGCTGCTTATTCCGCCAAGCATTGGCTTTGTCCTTTATGGCGAGGTTGCAGGCCAATCGGTTGGCAAATTATTCATGGCGGCGGTTTTGCCAGCGCTGCTTTTGACATTGATGATGATGGCCTATGTCATCCTTGTCGCCGTGTTTCGCCCGAAAATGGCACCGCGCAGCGACGAAAATATCGGATGGGGGGAACGCTGGCGCGCGCTGTTTGATATATGGGCAGCAGTTTTAATTGTACTATTGGTGCTTGGCACGATTTATTTCGGTATTGCCACGCCGACCGAAGCGGCGGGAATTGGCGCGATTGGTGCCTTTTTCGTTGCGGCGATTTATCGTGAACTGACCCTGGCTTTGGTACGTGATGTTTTGCGATCAACCGCCATTACCAGCGCGATGATACTACTTATCCTTGCGGCGGCGTTGATGTTTGGCCACGTCATGACCCGGCTCATGATTCCGCAAAAAATCGTGATGTGGGTTGTTGGCATGGATCAGCCAAAATGGATCGTGCTCGCGTTCATTTTGCTGTTTTTGCTGATCGTGGGAATGATTCTTGATATCGTATCGATGATTGTCATCACCACACCCATTCTGTTGCCGGTGATTGTTGCCATGGGCATTGATCCGATCTGGTTTGGTGTTATCCTGATACTGACGTGTGAAATGGCGGTAATCACGCCCCCGGTGGGTTTGAACCTTTATGTGATCAAAGGCATCGCGCCGGATTTATCCATTTCGCAAATCATCAGGGGCGCGATCCCATTCGTTCTGATTGAACTGGCGGCAATTCTTTTACTGATCGCGTTTCCGCAAATCGCACTGTTCCTTCCCAATCTTCGGTAGTCCTATGAAAAATTCTGATAATGTTCGCGGCGGTTTTGATGGTACGCTGACACCCGGGCAACGCCCCGCTTTGCTGGTGATTGATTTTCAGCGCGGGTTTACCGAACCCGAGCTGAGCCCATTGGCGTCGGATTGTTCGGGGGCTGTGAACGACACGGCGGAATTGATCGCCGCCTTTCGTGGGGCGGGGCCGATCATTTTCACGATCAATTCCTATCTGGCAAACCTGTCGGATATGGGCCGTTGGGGGGAAAAGTGCAGTTCACTGCGCACCCTGATCCGCGGCACGGCCACTTGCGAACTTGACCCGCGGCTGGGTTTTTCCGAACAAACCGATACGGTTTTGCACAAAAATCAGGCGTCCGCCTTTTTTGGCACGTCATTGCCATCAGTTCTGGCGGCGGCTCAGTGTGATACGTTGCTGGTGGCCGGATGCACCACCAGCGGGTGTGTGCGGGCCAGCGCGGTTGATGCGATGGCCTATGGCTTTCCGCCCTTCGTGGTGCGCGATTGCGTGGCCGATCGCACGGCGGAACAGCATGAAAGCAACCTGATAGATATTCACAGCAAATATGGCGAAGTGATCCGCCTTGCCGATGCCTTGGCCATCGCCCGGAACGCCAAAAGATAGCGCTTTCAGATCGGGCCGACAGGGCAGGCGGCGATCAGGGCCTCGGCATCTTCGACGCGGCACAATTCTGTTCCTTCGGTCATGATCGCGGCCGAAGCGGCGGCAACGCCGCGTGCCAACGCCTGATCCGGCGGCGCGCCCCGTGCCGTGGCCAGAATGTAACCCGCCACAAAGCTGTCGCCGGCGCCGATCTTGCTTTTGATGGCCACATCCGCCGCGTGGCAAAACCAACGCCCCTGTGGCGACACCAGAACCGATCCTTCGGCGCCGCGCGCAATGATGACGGTTTTTGCCACACCCCGTGCCACCAGACCGGCCGCAAAATCCGCCGTCTCGGCGATGGTGTGCAAGGGCGTGCCGGCCAATTCTTCGGCCTCGTCGGCGTTCATCCGCAACAGGTGCAATCCGGCCCCGTCGGTGGCCGCAACCCGGAACAGCGGCGCGCCGGATGTGTCCAGCAAAACCGCCGCGTGGCCTTCCACGGCCTTGGTCAGGGTCAGTACGAAATCATCGGGAAAGCCGGGCGGTTGGCTGCCGCTGACCAGCAAAAGCGCGCCCTTTGGCATGGCGTTTCTGATTGCCTGAACCGATGCGGCGATTCGTGTGTCTGTCCATTCGGGGCCGGGCATGACAAAGCGAAACTGTTTGCCGGTCGTGCTTTCGGTTACGGCCATGCTTTGGCGTGTCGGGCCGGGGGCCTCAAGCGCGAGAAAATTCACGCCTTCTGCGGTCAGAAGTTCGGCAAGATGCGCGCCGCTTGGCCCACCAAGGGCGGCAAAGGCGATGCTGGTTCCGCCCATGCGCGCAATCACCCGGCTGACGTTGATCCCGCCGCCGCCGGGGTCAAACCGGGGCGTACCACAGCGCAGTTTCGGACCGGCGCGCACTGTCCCGACTGACGTGCTCATGTCCAGGGCGGGGTTCAGCGTGAGGGTGACGATTGGAGTTTGTGCCATGGATCGGCCTCCCGAGACAAAACGTCAGTGTGGCAGAGCAAACCGTTACCTGCAAGACGGCGGGGCCGGGGTTGAACCGTTCAGATCACGAACGTTTCGCTGCGGTTCAGGACGGCGCGCGCCAAACTGTACGCGGTCGACATAGATGTTTTTGGATTGTCAGGTGAAGGTTTGCCGGTCAGATGCATGGTAAAATCGACAGCATTTGAGAGAACGGAAAATTCGTGACTGTTGGTGCTGACCGCCGGATCGGCAATAAGATGCACCTGTGTGGCGTCCATGCCCGCGCCCGCCAAGGCCAAAGTCGCGGCCACATTGGCATTTTTGGGGTACTGGCGGGCGGCCTCGCGGGCGGTGCCGGTGAAAAATACGGTCGCCTCGGCCAAGGTATTCAGATCCAACACGTTTTCCGCAGGCGTGCCTTTCCAGGCGTGGGCCGGTTTACGGCCAGTATATTTGACCGATACGATCCCCGACAGGCGCGCAGCGGCCAGCGCATCAATACCGCCAATGGCCCCGGAGGGGATGAAAACCTGGGCGCGGCCTGTTTTTGCGGCCTGTTGCAGCCCCATAAACAGCGCATCATCGGCCAGCGCCCCGACCGAAGCGACGATCAGATCGACGCCATTTCCCACGATTTCAGCGCCAAACCCGGCCAATGCCTGCTGCCCCGCGCATTCGACAACTACGTCAGGCCGCGCGCCCATTAGCGCGTTTGTATCTGTAACAATCGTAAGCGCGCAGTTGGCAAGCCCGTCAATCGCATCGAATGCCGCCCTGACACGTTGGGCCGATGCGGGGCGCGCCAGAATGGTGACGCGTTCAGGCGCGCCTTGGGTGCTGTCGCAAAGCGCGGTCAGCAGTGTGCGACCGATGGCGCCGAACCCGATCAAACCCAAATGGCGCGGACTCATGACGTTTTCCCGTCATGGGGGCCGCTCACGTTATGGGAAAGGGGGGCGATGGGGGGCATGTCAAACTCGGCGGTGTTGGGGATTGGTACGGGTGGCGCAGGTGTTGATATCTGGGACAGGGGCATCCCCCATGTCAATGGCACGCAATTTCGCAATGCTCCGGGGCAGGCTGTGAAACCTTGTCATTCGCCAATCGCAATGCGTTGGCGCAGGGTTTGACCGGTGGAATCAAAAATCAATATCTCATTTCCAACAACCACCGCCAGCCAATCGGGGCCGCGCGTGAATGCGGTGGCAGATGTGCCACCGGGCAACGCAATACTGTCGGGCAGGGCCAAAACCGGCGTGGGCTGTGGGAAACGGGTGACAAACAGATAGATCAGGATTATCAGCCCCCCCAGCATCGTGGCGGTCAGTGCTGTCACCAATATGCGAAGGAATCGCAGCATCCGCTGTTGTTCAGGATCAAGCGGAGTGTTGTCCATGGCTGTAACTTCCCTGTCGGTCGTGATTGCGGCCGCGCCGCCCCCCCGGCTTGATAAGGCACTGGCGCGTGACGTGCCAGAGGGCGCGCATCTGTCACGCTCGCGCCTGGCCCGGCTGATTGCCGAGGGCGCGGTGCGGTTGAATGGGGCGGTGTGTACCGATCAAAAGGCCAGGATCGCGGCGGGCGACGTGGTCGAAATCACGGTGCCTGTTGCCGAAGACAGCCATATTGGCCCCGAAGACATTCCCCTGACGATCCTGCATGAAGACGATGATTTGATCGTGATCGACAAACCGGCGGGCATGGTGGTGCATCCCGCGCCCGGATCGCCAAAGGGCACGTTGGTCAATGCACTGTTGCATCATTTCGGTGGCAATCTGTCGGGGGTCGGCGGTGAAAAACGCCCCGGCATCGTGCACCGGATCGACAAAGACACCAGCGGGCTGTTGGTGGTGGCCAAAAGTGACCGTGCGCATCACGGGCTTGCCGCACAGTTTGAGGCGCACAGCGCCCGGCGCCATTATCTTGCCCTGTGTCATGGCGTGCCCGAAGCGTCAGACCCGCGGTTGCACGGCACGCGCGGCGTTTCGTTTGAACCGGGCAACATCATGAAAATCACCACCCATCTGGCCCGCCACAAGACCGACCGACAGCGTCAGGCGGTGTTGTTTCAGGGCGGGCGGCACGCGGTGACACGGGTTGAAACCCTGGATCGTTTCGGCACACCCGGCGTTGCCGCTTTGGTGGCCTGTCGGTTGGAAACCGGGCGCACCCATCAGATCAGGGTGCATATGGCCCACGTGGGGCACGGATTGATCGGGGATCCAACCTATGGCGGGCGGCGCAAGATATCGGCCAAGGCGATAAGCGGTGCGGCGGTCGCGATGGTGCAGGGGTTTGCGCGTCAGGCGTTACATGCCGCCAGTCTGGGGTTCATTCACCCCGCAAGCGGTGAAAACATGACGTTTCAATCCGATATTCCCGAAGATATGGCGCGTTTGATCGAAGTGTTGCGCCAACCGGCGGATTGAAACACGGTTCATATGGTTGTGACAAAGGGTGTCACCTATGGATCTTTTCCCAAAGCAGGTTCTTAAAGCTGTAGAGTGGTGGTGAACACGCATCTTGAACTGAACCGATGCGTTCACTATCTGAATGTTAAGCCTTGATACATTAAGGCGCTGAACAGGGGCGAAATCACATGGCGACGTATGCAAACCTTCCCGCACCGTCTCCCGAGCAGGGGTTGAACCGGTATCTTCAGGAAATTCGCAAATTTCCGATGCTTGAGCCTGAAGAAGAATATATGCTGGCCAAACGCTGGGCCGAGGAAGAAGACACCGAAGCGGCCCACAAGATGGTCACATCTCACCTGCGTCTGGCGGCAAAAATTGCCATGGGATATCGCGGTTACGGCCTTCCTCAGGCCGAAGTGATTTCAGAAGCAAACGTTGGGTTGATGCAGGCGGTCAAGAAATTTGATCCTGAAAAAGGGTTCCGTCTGGCGACCTATGCGATGTGGTGGATTCGCGCATCGATTCAGGAATATGTGTTGCGCTCGTGGTCGATGGTGAAACTGGGCACCACCAGCGCGCAGAAAAAGCTTTTTTTCAACCTGCGCAAGGCGAAATCCCGTATTGGCGCGCTGGAAGACGGCGATTTGCGCCCCGAACACGTGGCCAGAATCGCCCATGACCTAAGCGTGACCGAAGCCGAAGTGATCAGCATGAACCGCCGTATGTCGGGTGGCGATGCCTCGTTGAACGCGACGATTTCGCAAGACGGCGAAGGGGCCGCGCAATGGCAGGATTGGCTGGAAGACGAAGACGCCGATCAGGCCGGTGATTATGAAGAGCGTGACGAACTGGAAACGCGCCGCGCCTTGTTGATGGATGCGATGGATGTGTTGAACGATCGTGAAAAAGACATTCTGATGCAGCGTCGGCTAAAGGATCAGCCTGTCACTCTTGAGGATTTGTCGGGCCAGTACGACGTGAGCCGCGAACGGATCCGCCAGATCGAAGTGCGCGCATTTGAAAAACTGCAAAAGCGGATGCAGGAATCGGCCCGTGAAAAAGGAATGCTGACCGCATCCTGAGCCCGAAAATCCGGTGCATTTCGCACCGGGGGCGTTGACCGCGCGGCTTGTCCCGCCCATGCTGCCCCTCTGAATACAGGGGGGCACAATGACTGATCCGATCCGTTGGGGCGTGCTGGGCGCGGCCAATTTCGCGTTAGAGCAGATGGCACCGGCAATCCACGCCGCAAAGGGCGCTGTGTTTGCCGGTTTGGCCACATCATCAACTGAAAAAGCCATGGCGTTTCAGGCGTTTGCGCCGGATCTGGAAATCTACGACGGTTATGACGCATTGCTGGCCAGTGATCAGATTGATGCGGTGTACATTCCGCTGCCAAATCATTTGCATGTGGAATGGACTTTAAAAGCCCTGCGCGCAGGCAAACATGTTTTGACCGAAAAGCCCATTGCATTGGAAGAGGCCGAATTTGACGCCCTGATCGCAGCCCGGGATGAAACCGGATGTTTTGTGGCCGAAGCTTTCATGATCGTGCACCACCCCCAATGGCAAAAAGCGCGGCAATTGTTCGCCGATGGGGCAATTGGCCGCCTGATTCACGTGGATGCGATGTTTTGCTATGACAACGCATCCGAACCCGGAAATATCCGCAATCGGCCCGAAACCGGTGGCGGCAGTTTGCGTGACATCGGAGTTTATACCTTTGGATCGACACGGTTTGTTACTGGGGCCGAACCCCAATCTGTCACGGCGAAACTGCGCTTGGAAAACGGGGTTGATACCTTTGCCCATGTCAGCGCGGATTTTCCGGGGTTCAGTTATAATTCGGTCACATCCATGCGGATGTTTCCCAGCCAACGGGTAACCTTTCATGGTGACAAGGGGCGGATGACGTTAAATACCCCGTTCAACGCCAATGTCTTTGGGCAGGCCGAAGTATCTATTGAAAACAGTGATATGGCTTTGACCACCTACCGTTTTCCGGGCATCAATCATTATGTTCTGCAGGTTGAGGCGTTCGGTGAAACCCTGCGAAATGGCGTGCCTTATGCCTGCCCGCTGGAGTTTTCTCGTGGCACCCAGCGGATGATTGATATGGTGTTCACGGCGGGCGTTGAAATTTGACAGAGGACACGCATGGCACAAGACGATGAAAAGGTAATGGGCCGTATCACCGGTGAACAGCCAGATCCGGCAGAGCAGGACAATCTGTTGATGCGTTTGCTGTATATGGTGATTATCGCGGTGATGATTTCAGTCGCGCAAACCGTGTTGGGCCTGTGCACGCTGGTCCAATTCGTCATTCTTTTGGTAAATAACCGGGTCCCAAATGAAAGGCTGGCCGATTTTGGCACCTCTCTTGGGATCTGGATCGCCAAAGCAGCCCGGTTTCAAACCGCCGCAAGTGAGGTAAAGCCGTGGCCATGGACCGAATTGGATTAAATTTCACCCCCCGATAATTGCCACATATAATTTTGATATCCGGTGGCAATGCGAAGTATTTGCCGGTGCAGACCCCCATGCAACCCGCAATTGCGCGGCTGCATGGAAGATAGATCAGGGCGTCAGTCCTCGAGCGCCTCAAGTTCGTCGATAAACCCTTCGATCATCGACAGCCCCTTGTCCCAGAATGCCGGATCGCTGGCATCAAGACCGAAAGGCGCCAGCAGTTCCTTGTGGTGCTTTGATCCGCCAGCACGCAACATTTCGAAATATTTCTCTTCGAAACCGGGCGCGCCCTCTTCGTAAACGGCGTAAAGCGCGTTTACCAAACCATCGCCAAACGCATAAGCGTAAACGTAGAACGGCGAATGTACGAAATGCGGGATATAGGCCCAAAATGTTTCGTAACCGTCCATGAACGTGAACGCCGGCCCCAATGATTCACCCTGCACCGACATCCACAAGGCGTTGATGTCATCAGGCGTCAATTCACCCTGTCGGCGCGCATCGTGCAGTTTACATTCGAAATCGTAAAACGCGATCTGGCGCACCACCGTGTTGATCATATCCTCAACTTTGCCAGCCAACAGCACCTTACGTTCGGCCGGGGTTTTGGCAGCCGCGAGCAGTTTGCGAAACGTCAACATTTCACCAAACACACTGGCAGTTTCGGCCAAAGTCAGTGGTGTTGAGGATAGTAATTCGCCTTGACCCGCGGCAAGAACCTGATGAACTCCATGGCCCAACTCATGGGCAAGGGTCATCACATCACGCGGTTTACCTAGATAATTCAGCATCACATAGGGATGAACATTGCTGACCGTAGGATGGGCAAAAGCACCGGGCGCTTTGCCGGGCTTCACACCCGCATCGATCCAACCCTTTGAAAAGAAGGGCTTTGCCAATTCTGCCATCTGCGGATCAAACTCGCGATAGGCATCCATCACCAACCGCTCCGCCTCATCCCAGCGGACCACGCGATCTTGCTCCATCGGGAGGGGGGCGTTGCGATCCCACACCTCCAGCGTATCGAGGCCAAGCCATTTTCGTTTCAATTCGTAATAGCGGTGCGACAACCGCGGATAGGCCCGAACCACCGCATTGCGCAGCGCCTCGACAACCTCGGGCTCCACATGGTTTGACAAATGGCGGCTGGTTTGCGGTGATGGCATTTTGCGCCAACGGTCTTCGATTTCCTTGTCTTTTGTCAGTGTATTATGCACCCGTGCGAACAATGCGACATTTTTTCCAAAGACATCGGCCAGGGCACGCGCCCCTTTTTCGCGCTGGGCGCGATCAGGGTCAGTCAATAAATTAAGGGTGGATTCAATGCCCAGGTCTTCGCCGTCAATTTCAAATGTCAGACCGGCAATCGTTTCGTCGAACAGTCGGTTCCATGCGGCGGCCCCGACCGTGGATTGATCATGAAGGAATTTTTCAAGTTCGTCCGAAAGTTGATGCGGACGCATCGCGCGCAGGCGATCGAAAATTGGCCGGAACCGCGCCAATTCTGCGCTTTTTTCAAACAAGGCATCCAGAGAATCGTCAGGAATGCGATTGATTTCCAAGGAAAAGAAGACAAGCGGCGTCGTGAATGTCGTGATCTTGTCCTGCATGTCAGACATGAATTTGGCACGGTCGGGATCGGTTGTTTTCTGGTAATAGCGCAGGCCGGCAAATGACATGATCCGCCCGCCGATCAAGTCGATTTTTTCATAGTCATTGATACAGGCCAGCATCCCGTCTGCATCCAGTTCGCCAAGCTTTCCTTGATATTTTTCTGCGAAATCGGCGCAGGCGGTCTCCAACCAGGCCAGATCACGGGTCAATTCAAGCGCATCTGGTGCGCTGTACAGATCGCTCAGATCCCATTGTGGAAGATCGCCAAAGGCGTTGCCGGATCGGGCGTTGGCATCGAATACGGGGGTGTTCATGGCTGTCCTCTTGGCTTTGGTTTCCTCTTACTTAGGGGACATGTTGGCGTGTTGCCAGTGAGGTTGGCGGTCTGATTGTTCGATCTCATCCGATCACGTTAGCCATAGGTTTCTAACATAGTCTTAAGATCTTCGAGGGTATTTGCCTCGGCGACTGGTTTATCATGCCGCCAGCGCACCATGCGGGGGAACCGCAGTGCCACGCCGGATTTGTGGCGCGGGCTTTCCTGTATGCCTTCGAACGCTATTTCAAACACGTGTTCCGGTCTGACCTGGCGCACCGGTCCGAACCGTTGCAACGTATTTTTACGCACCCATTTGGTTATTTCGTTAAATTCTGCATCCGTCAGGCCGCTGTAAGCTTTTGTAAACGGAATCATGTTATCACCATCGCGAACGGCAAAGGTGAAATCAGTAAAAAGATTGGCGCGGCGTCCGTGCCCCTGTTGCGCGTAAATCATCACGGCGTCGATCGTGAGAGGGGCGATCTTCCATTTCCACCAATCCCCTTTCTTGCGACCCGTCAGATAAGGAGACTCTTTGCGCTTCAACATCAAACCTTCGGCCGAATTTTCACGCGATGTTTCCCGAATCCTTGCCAGTTCATCCCAGTTTGCAAACGAAATACGCGGTGGTAGACGCACGGGTGCTTCGGGCGGCAGGTGGGCAAGAAGGCTGTGAAGTCGCGCATTGCGCTGTACAAACGGGATTTCGCGGATGTCTTTGCTTTCAAACTCCAACAGATCATAGGCAAGCAGGATCACCGGCGTTTCTGCCAGTAATTTCGCGGAAACATTCTTTCGTCCGATCCGTTTTTGCAGCGCGTTGAATGACATTGGTTTTTCATCATGCCAGCCGATCAACTCACCGTCGAGCACGGTGCCATCGGGCAAAAAGTCAGGCGCGCGCCCAAATTCCGGAAACCGGGGCGAGATAAGCTCTTCGCCCCGTGACCAAAGATAATACTGCCCGCCGCGCACGATCAACTGTCCGCGGATACCGTCCCATTTCCATTCTGCTGTCCAATCGGTTGGATCGCCCAGAGATTCGGGTTCTTTTTCAAGCGCATAGGCCAGATAGAAAGGGTAGGGGCGCGAAAGATCGGCTGTTGGATCAGGTGCCGAAATAAGGCTTTCGAACGTGTGGGTGTCCGGGCTCCAATCGCCCATCAGGCGATGGGCGAGATCGGATTCGGGAATCTCGGTGGCGCGCGCCAGTGCACGGGTCATCAATTTCTGACTGACCCCCATTCGAAATCCACCGGTGATAAGTTTATTGAAAACAAAGCGTTGCGGTGTGGTAAGATGATTCCATGCATCAAGAACCGCGGTCTTGCGGGCGGATTCATCACGTGACGCCAGCGCGCGAATTTCAGTGATCCAATAGGTAAGGGACCGGTCACTTGTGCGTTCCGCGGGGGGGAGGATGAGGGCTATCGTTTCGGCCAGATCGCCGACAATCGGATAGGATTCTTCGAACAACCACAGCGGTATTTCGGCTTTTTCAGCAGCCCAACCTCGCAAGAGTGTTGTCGTGACCGTGCGTTTCGGGCGACGGCCTGACAATAACGCAATGGTCCACATGCGATCAGGCTCCGGCGCCGCGGTCAAATAATCGGCCAGGGCCGCGACCTTGGCTGTTGTGCTGGTTGTCTGGTCCAACGCTTGAAAAAGAGCAGCAAACCTGTTCATGCCGCACCCTCTGCCGTATCCAGGTTTTCGCCCTCATAGGCGGTTTCCACGATCTGTGCTTCGTATCCCTGATCTTCCAACCACCTTCGGAAAATTGAGGTATATCCGTGCGTTACAAATATGCGCTCGGCCCCTGTCGCGGCAATGGCGGTGTTAAGGCCGGCCCAATCGGCGTGGTCCGACATTACAAATCCACGGTCGGCCGCGCGACGGCGGCGCACCCCGCGCAGCGCCATCCACCCCGACGCAAACCCATCGGAAAGCGGGCGAAACCGCCGGGCCCATTGTGTGCCCAAAGCAGATGGCGGCGCCACAATCAGGGCCCCCGGGTGATCCTTTGGGTTCAGATCCGGTGTCACCAAAACCGTATCGGGCAGGCGTACCCCTTGGGCACGCAAGATTGCGTTGGTATTTTCCACCGCGCCGTGGGTCAGGATCGGGCCAATATCCGGATTCAGCAGCGACAGCAGCCTTTGTGCCTTGCCCAAAGCGTAGGCGCCCAAAATCGTATTGCGCCCCTGGGCCGCGTTTTCTGCCCACCAGGCATTCAACTCTGCCGCGATCTCGCGCTGGGGCTGCCATTTGAATACTGGCAGGCCAAATGTACATTCGGTGATGAAAGCATGGCATTTGATCGGCTCAAACGGTTCGGACAGCCCGTCATCCTCAATCTTGTAATCTCCCGATACGACCCAAACCTCACCCTTGTGGGCAACGCGGATTTGGGCCGAGCCCGGCACATGGCCCGCCGGGTGATACGATACTGTCACGCCGTTCAGTGTACGCTCTTCGCCATAGCGCACCGTTTCCAACGTGATATCGCCCAAACGGTGGCGCATGACCGGTGCCGCATTTTGCGTGGCCAGATACATGCCATGGCCCGAGCGCGCATGATCGGCGTGCCCGTGTGTGATCAGGGCGCGGGGCACCGGGCGCCACGGATCAATGTGGAAATCGCCAATCGGGCAGAAGATACCGTCATCGGTAAAGGTAAGAAGTGGATCAGCCATATTCCAAAGGTAGGGTAAATGGCCACCTCGGCCAGAGGCTTAGGCGATCTTTTGCCCCAATGCGTGCATATGGGCCAATTCCAGCACCGCATGGCACAGCGATTCGATCCGCGCCGGGTCGTTGGTGGGGCCAAGATTGGCGTGCGCCGCTATCACGGCGCGATGCTCGGGGCGGTCGGTATCGATGATTTCGTGGTGTTTCATCGTCCATCCCGCACATACGGGGGACTGTGTTTGATGTTTCAGAAGGATGCGGAAATTCTTGTGCCGGGTGTCGGTTTTCAGAAATTTAATCAATTCGGGCATGGTTTCCTTTGGCCCTTCGAGCAATTGAATAAACGTGGTTCCGTGGGTGATCAGGATACCGGTCATGCCCAATTCGGGATTGTTGCGGCGTGCCACTGACAGAATGTCGTGCAGATTGTCACCTGTACTTTCACTTACATAAAGAAGTCGGATCATTGTTTCGCGGCCCATAACTTTGGTTCATCACGAGATGTTTAAAGTGAACACCTTGCAATCTTCTTAACCAGAGTTTGGGTGAATCAGCCTTCGGCCCGGGCCGGGCGCAGAGTGCAGCGCAGAATGACCAGCCAGAACGACAGCTTTGCCACCACGAGATATCCAAGCACAAGGTCAAGAACACTTGGATTCGCAAACGCCGCCAAGGCTCCGGTAAAGCTGATTGCAACGGCTGTGCTAAAAAAAACCGCGAGGCAAGCCATGGTGTTCTCTCTCGCCCGATCGCAGGACGTTCTCTTTGTTTCGTGGGTGGTCAGCAACAGATCGCTGCGATGCCACTCTACCTTGCGTTGTAATGCCAAGGAACGTCAAGCGGATCAATATTGCGTCGGCGCGGCGTTGCCAATGGAACACTATTTCACTTTCGCCGTTGGTATGAATATGATGAACGAAATTCAGGGGGAGACCGGCGATCACACGTTATTTCAACGAGATGTTCGAGGGCGATACCGTGCGTGCGCCATACCGTGGGTTGGAAGGTTGGAGCGGCGACATGCCGCGCGAACTTCGAAGTTTGAAACAAAACGAGGCCGAGGCGCTGTTTCGCCGCATTGGAATTACCTTTGCGGTGTATGGCGAAGGCGGCAGCCCCGACAGGTTGATCCCGTTCGATATGTTTCCCCGGGTGTTTCAGGCTGATGAATGGGCCCGTCTTGAGCGGGGTATCAAACAACGCGCGCGGGCGTTGAATGCATTTCTGGTTGATGTGTACGGGCGCGGCGAAATCGTCAAAGCCGGGCGCATCCCCGGTCGGCTGGTGTATCAGAACGAGGCGTATGAAACTGCGGTCTGCGGAATTGTACCGCCCAAAGGCGTGTATTCCCATATCGTTGGCATTGATCTGGTGCGCACCGGACCTGATGAGTTTTTCGTGCTCGAAGACAACTGCCGTACACCATCGGGTGTCAGTTACATGTTGGAAAACCGCGAAATCATGATGCGGATGTTTCCGGCCCTGTTTCAGGAAAACAGGATCGCGCCGGTTGAAAACTATCCGGCAATGTTGCGTCGTACATTGGCCAGTGTCGCGCCGCACAAATGCGATAGTGACCCACGGGTCGTGATCCTGACACCGGGTCACTTCAACAGTGCCTATTACGAACATTCGTTTCTGGCCGATATGATGGGTGTTGAACTGGTTGAAGGCAGTGATCTGTTCGTCGAGGGCGATTATTGCTGGATGCGCACGACCGAAGGCCCCAAGCGTGTCGATGTTATTTATCGCCGGATCGATGATGCGTTTATCGACCCTCTGTGTTTTCGCCCGGATTCGATGTTGGGCGTGCCGGGGTTGATGAATGTGTACCGGTCGGGCGGGGTTTCGATTTGTTCAGCCCCCGGCGCGGGTGTTGCCGATGACAAGGCGATTTATACCTTTGTACCCGAAATGATCAGGTTTTATCTGGGCGAAGCGCCGATTTTAAACAACGTGCCAACGTGGCAATGTGCCAAACCCGAGGATTTGAAATACGTTCTGGAACACCTGTCAGAACTGGTGGTGAAGGAAGTACACGGATCGGGCGGTTATGGCATGTTGGTCGGGCCAAAGGCCGACAAGGCGATGATCGCCTTGTTCGATCAGAAAATCCGCGAAAAGCCGTGGAATTACATCGCACAACCCACCCTTGCCTTGTCCACATGCCCGACATTTGTCGACGAAGGCATCGCGCCGCGCCATGTGGATTTGCGCCCTTATTGCCTCGTGGGGGAAGATATCAATCTGGTGCCGGGGGGGTTGACCCGTGTTGCCCTGACCGAAGGATCGCTGGTGGTGAATTCGTCCCAGGGGGGCGGCGTAAAAGACACCTGGGTGTTGGCGGAATGAGGAATCAGTCATGCTAAGTAGGACCGCCGAAAATCTGTATTGGATGGCGCGTTATATCGAACGCGCTGAAACCAACGCCCGCCTGCTGGAAGTGGGGGCGCGCAACGCGCTGATCCCAAACATCGGCGGCGGATATCGCAACGAATGGGAATCGATTTTGCACGCCAGTGGCAATGCAAACGGGTTTGCCGAAAAATATTCCGATATCGTGCAGCGCAATATCGAAACGTTCATGTTTTTTGATCGTGACAATGCCAATTCGGTGTTGTCCTGTATTGAGCGGGCGCGCGAAAATGGCCGCATCGTGCGCACTGCCCTGACCACTCAGGTATGGGATGCAATCAATATCGCCTACCAGGAGGTGCAGGAATTTGGACGGCAGGAACGCTCGTCGCTTTCGCTGTCTGATCTGACCGATTGGACGTTGCGCACCACCGCGCTTATTCGCGGCGCGGGTCTGAACACGCAGATGCGCAACGATGGGTGGGATTTTACCAATATCGGTTTTCATCTGGAGCGTGCCGACAGCACGGCGCGGATGTTGGATGTGAAATATTTCACGCTTTTGCCGCAGATCAGTTACGTCGGATCGGGATTGGACAATTACCAATGGCGCACGCTGTTGCGGGCGATGTCCTCAAGCCGTGCATTCAACTGGGCCTATGGCGGCGAAATCTCACCGGCCAAGATTGTTGATTTTCTGGTGTTAAACCGGGCCTGCCCCCGATCCCTGATCAGTTCGGTCGAAAGCGCGAATGAACATCTGGATCGTCTGGCGCGGGCCTATGGCAAATCCGGCCCGGCGCAAACCCGGGCGCGCGCCTTGGTTGGCGAATTGCATGAAATGCAGGTGCAGGATGTGTTCGATGAGGGCCTGCACGAATTTCTGACCCGGTTCATGGGGCAGGTGATGGCCGTGGGCGGCGCAGCGCAAACAATGTATCTGAGTGGGGACATACGATGAAACTGACGATTTCCCACGAAACCCTGTATCGTTTTGAACCGCCCATGCGCGGTGTCGTGCAAAGTTTGCGCCTGACACCGTCGCAATTTGAGGGGCAGCAGGTGATTGACTGGTCAATCGACGTGGCGGGCGCCGAAAGGGGGGCCGCGTTTCGCGATGGGGCGGGGGATTGGGTTGAAACCGTGTCCGTTCTTGGCCCTGTATCCGAAGTGCGCGTGGTGGTGCGGGGCACTGTGATAACCCAAGATCTGATTGGCGTGCTGAAAGGCCACCGTGAAACTGTTCCGCCCGAGGCATATCTGCGCCCGACCTTGCCAACCGAGGCTGACATGGCGGTGCGCGCCTTGGCTGAATCGGCACTGGAATCGGTGGAAAATGATGATCCGCTGGCGCGGGCCCATGCGCTTGCCTCTGCTGTGACCGATGCCATTGCCTATTGCCCCGGCGAAACCAACCCGGGCACCAGCGCGGCCGAGGCTTTGGCGCTGGGCCGGGGGGTGTGCCAGGATCATACCCATGCCCTGATCGCCGTGGCCCAGGCCAGTGATATTCCGGCGCGCTATGTTACCGGATACCTCGAATCCGGCGCCGATGGTGGCGCGCACGAGGCCAGCCATGCCTGGGCCGAATTGTGGGTGCATGGCATAGGCTGGATCGGGTTTGACGCGGCCAATGCCTGTTGCCCCGACGAACGCTATGTGCGGATCGGATCGGGCCATGATGCCCAGGATGCCGCACCAATCCGCGGTGTCGCAGCCGGAATCGGAGTTGAGGCGTTAGAGGTTGATGTGCATGTGGACGATACGACAGCCGACCAAGGCCAATCACAAACCCAACAATAATCTGCCGTTTTCATAATTTGGAAAAGAAACCGCCGTATCACAGGGGTGCGCCGCATTGCGCATCCCTTGTCCGAGGAATAGGGAGACTGCGGTACAGAAAACGGGCGGAAAAAGATGACCTATTGTGTCGGGCTGTTGTTGAATGCGGGTATGGTGCTGTTGTCGGACACGCGCACCAACGCCGGGCTGGATAATATTTCATCCTATAAGAAAATGTTCACGTTCGAACAGCCGGGTGAACGGGCCATCGCAATCATGACCGCCGGCAGCCTGTCTGTAACCCAGACGGCGATTGCCCGGTTGCATGACGCGATTGAAACGGAAGACGACGAATCGATCCTGAACGCGCCTACCATGCTGCGGGTGGCGGAAATTGTCGGCAATGCCCTGTCCACAGTTGCCCGCGATGTGGCGGCGAAGATGGGCGGCATGACACAAAATGCCAGTGCTTCGATGATTGTCGCCGGTCAGCGCAAAGGCGGCGGAATGCGCATGTTTCTGATCTATCCCGAAGGGAACTTCATCGAAGCCACGTCAGACACGCCATTTTTGCAGATCGGCGAACATAAATATGGCAAGCCGATTCTGGATCGCGTGGTGACAATGGAAACCACATTGGCCGATGCCCAAAAAGCGGTTTTACTGTCGATGGATTCCACTTTGCGATCCAACCTTTCGGTTGGTATGCCGTTGGATATGTGTGTAATTCCCGAAGGCACCATGCAGATCCAACAGCGCCGCATCGAAGCGGACGACGCCGGATTTCACGCGATGAGCGCGGCGTGGTCCACCGCGTTGCGGGATGCGTTTCAAGACATCGCTCTATAGTCTCGGGTTTGACTGAAAATTTATCATATTAGATACTGAAGGGTTGCGGTGGCTTGACCTTCGCCGTGGGCTGCCGTTCAGTGCGGCCAAGGTTTTTGGAGAACAAAATGCGATTTGTGCGATTTGGCCCAGCGGGCGCCGAGCGGCCGGGCGTGTATGACAACACCGGGCAACTGCGCGATTTATCCGGTGAATTCAATGATCTGTCTGGCCCGGTATTGGCAGAATTAAACAAGATTGATCCGGCGAATTATCCGGCGGCCCATGGCGACGTGCGCCTTGGCAACCCCGTGGGGCAGGTTGGAAAATACATCTGTGTCGGCATGAACTACACCGACCACGCCCGCGAAAACAACATGCAGCCGCCGCGCGAACCGATCATTTTTTTAAAGGCAACATCGGCCCTGTGCGGCCCGCATGATGATGTGATTTTGCCGCGCGGATCGGAAAAGGCCGATTGGGAGGCCGAGTTGGGCGTGGTGATTGGCCGACCGGCGAAATACGTGACTGAAAAGGATGCATTGTCCTATGTGGCGGGCTTTGTGTCGGTCAATGATGTAAGCGATCGTGAATTTCAGATCGAGCGTGCAGGCCAATGGACCAAGGGCAAATCGGCCGATACATTCGGCCCTGTCGGCCCGTGGCTGGTGACACCGGATGAGGCCGGCGATCCGCAGAATCTGACGTTGAAATTCTGGCTGAACGGGCAGTTGATGCAGGATGGCCATACGTCGAACATGATTTTCCCGGTGGCCAAACTGATCAGCTATATCTCGCAATTCATGTCGTTGCAGCCGGGCGATATCATCGCCACTGGTTCGCCTTCCGGGGTTGGCATGGGGCGGCGGCCACAAGTGTTTCTGACCCCCGGCGATGTTATGGAGCTTGAGGTTGGCGCGCTGGGGCGTCAACGCCAGGTGGTGCGCGCCGAAACCCTGTAGGGGGCGATTTGTGAAATGGTATCTCCTGAAATAACCACTGACGCCGGGTGTTTCAGGGGTGGCCGTCAAACAGGGCGCATGCAGCGTCAAAGAAATACTGACGCTGGCTTGGGTTATCCATCATCACCTCGTGCTTGGCCCCCCGGATGATATCGAGTGTTCCGTTTTTCCAATCGGCCATCAACGCCTTGATCCTGTCGGGATCAACGATTTGTTCGTCGCTGCCAAGGGTGGTGAGGGTTGGCACAGTCGGGGTGGGCAGGCGTGACAAATGGCGCGTGTCGTTCAACGCCTCGTAAAGCCAACGGAGTGAGGGGCCACCCAGCACCAATTCGGGATGTTTGCTCACTTGGGTCCGCATCCATTCCCACATTTCGCGATCAGTGGTCAGCATGTTGTCTTCAAACGCGACCGCATTCAGGTAGGATTCACGTTTTGTGCCGGGTGTCAAATTCTGGCCAAGCCCGATGGATCGGCTGGCCCATGAGAGCGACCATGCCAAAGGGCGCAGGGCAGGGGCCATGGAAATTCCCCACATCGGTGCAGAAAACACGGCAGCGTTCACTTTCATCCCATCGTGCAGGGCACGCAGGGCAATCGCGCCGCCCATGGAATGCGCCACAAGGTAATAGGGCCGTGGCAAATTCAGCCGGTTGGCCATGCCCAGGAATGCAGCGACATCTTTCTGATAGTCGCTGAATTTCGCCACGTGGCCGGGGTTTGGATCTTCGATCATCCGATCGGCCAATCCCTGACCCCGCCAATCGGCGGTTATCATGCCATAGCCCCGCGCGGCAAATTCCCCCGCGGCGGGGCCATATTTTTCAACGTATTCTGTGCGCCCGTTAAACAACAGCACCGTGCCTTTTACGCCCTTGGCCCAATGGGCCACCCGGATCCGCAAACCATCGGATGTGGTGGTCCAATGGCATTGCCCCCCCTCGGGCGCATTGGCCACATCGCGGTAAAACGGGGCAATTTCCAAGGTGGGCGCATCCATCGGATCAGGCCAGCGCCGAGGCAAGCTTCATCGCGGTGCCCATGTCGCCCTCGATGGTCAGACGTCCTGACATGAACGCGGTTGTCGGGTTCAACGTGCCGTCGATGATTTCGCGAAACGTGTCGACATCGGCGGCCATGGTGACATCGGCATCGCCATCGTCAACCCGTGCGCCCGCACCATCCAGCATGATCGTGCCTTCGCCTTCGATGTTGAATTTGGCCGATCCATCGAAATCACCGCCGAGTTTTTCATTCAATGTGGCGGCGGCGGTGGTCAAAACTTCGGACATGGGGGATTTCCTTATAATGTGATCTGCTGTGGGGTGCATTTTGCGCAAGCGGCGCTAAGATGTTCAACAGGTTATGGGAGCGGATATGAAAAGTCTCACATCTATGATTGCGGCGGTTGCTTTGTCTTTTTGTGCGGCATTTCCCGGCGTGGCACAACAGGCAGAGTTGGATGATCTGTTCGCCGCTCTGAAAACCGCTGATGCGCAAACCGCCGAACCGATTGCCCAAAAAATCTGGGATGAGTGGAGCAAAAGCGGATCACCCGCCATGGATCTGCTTTTGGCGCGCGGGCGCGAGATGATCGAGCAGGGCGATGTGGTGCTGGCGATACAGCATTTCTCGGCGCTGATTGATCATGCGCCCGATTTCGCCGAAGCGTATAACGCACGGGCCACGGCCCTGTATCAGATGAACCGCTTTGGCGAATCCTTGGCCGATGTTCAGATGGCGCTGGCGTTGAACCCGCGCCATTTTGCCGCGCTGTCGGGGTTCGGCACCTTGCTTGAGGAATTGGGGTATAATGCCCAAGCCCTGCAGGCATGGCGTGCGGTGGCCGAAATTTACCCCGCCAGCCCCAGTGCCGCCAAAGCAATTGCGCGGCTGACAGTGATTGCCGAGGGTGTCGAACTTTGACCCCTTGAGCCTTGTCGCCGAATGCTGTCTGTTAGCAGTCCAGCTTTGCCAAAAACGAGAGCAGCGATGGAAACCACTGGGCGGATCACCGCCGTTCTTGGCCCCACCAACACCGGCAAAACGCATTACGCGATTGAACGGATGCTGGCCTATCGCACCGGTGTGATTGGCCTGCCTTTGCGTCTTTTGGCGCGCGAGGTGTATGATAAAATCGTTGCCGCACGGGGGCCTTCGGTTGTTGCGCTGGTGACGGGCGAAGAACGGATCGTGCCGGACCGGGCGCAATATTGGGTGTGCACGGTCGAGGCGATGCCAGATGGCATGGGCGCCGATTTTCTGGCCATTGATGAAATTCAGCTTTGCGCCGATCCGGAACGTGGGCACGTATTTACCGATCGGCTTTTGCGCGCCCGTGGCACCCACGAAACACTGTTTCTGGGCGCTGAAACCATGAAGGGCGCGATTGCCGCCTTGGTGCCCACCGCGCAATTCCTCAGGCGCGAGCGATTTTCACAGCTGATTTATTCGGGCGCCAAGAAAATCAGCCGGATGCAGCCGCGCAGTGCGATTGTCGGGTTTTCGGTTGATAACGTCTATGCCATCGCCGAATTGATCCGCCGCCAAAAAGGCGGCGCTGCGGTGGTCATGGGCGCGCTTTCGCCGCGCACCCGCAATGCCCAGGTTGAAATGTATCAAAACGGCGATGTTGAATTTCTGGTGGCGACCGATGCCATTGGGATGGGGCTGAACCTTGATATCAATCATGTGGCGTTTTCGGGGCTGTCAAAATTTGACGGCCGCAGGATGCGCAATCTTGCGCCCAACGAACTGGCCCAGATTGCGGGCAGGGCCGGGCGGTATCAGAAAGACGGCACATTTGGCGTGACCGGCGAAGCCCCGCCGCTTGACGAAGGCGTGGCCGCGGCGATCATGGAAAACCGGTTTACCCCGTTGAAAAAGCTGGTGTGGCGCAGTGCGCGGTTGGAATTTGGCACCCCAGATGCCCTGATCCGCAGTTTAGAGGCCCCCTGCGAAGGCAACCCGAGCCTGCCCAGCGGCGCTGCTGATTGGTTGGTGCGCGCGCGCGAAGCGGATGATCTCAGCGCGCTAAAAACTCTGACCGCCTTGCCCGAGGTGATGATGCGGTGCAGCGATGCGCGCGGCGTGCGCCTGCTCTGGGATGTCTGCCGAATCCCCGACTTTCGCGGTATCTCTCCGGGCGAACATGCGGGGCTGTTGGAAAAGATATTCGGCTTTCTGGCCGAATGGGGCAGGGTGCCTGATGACTGGCTGGCGCGACAAATTAAACGGATTGATCGAACCGATGGAGATATTGATGCGTTATCCAAAAGATTGGCGTATATTCGTACATGGACCTATGTCGCACAACGTAAAGGCTGGGTAGATGACGAAAGACATTGGCGCGGGGCGACGCGTGCCGTAGAAGACCGCCTGTCAGATGCTCTTCACGGGGCTTTGACGCAAAGATTTGTGGATCGGCGCACATCTGTGTTGCTGCGCCGGCTCAAACAAAAGGAGGCCCTTTTGGCCGAGGTAAATGACAAAGGTGAAGTGACCGTCGAAGGTCAGGCGTTGGGGCGGCTTCAGGGCTTTCGCTTTCAACAGGATACATCCGCCTCACCGGATGAGGCAAAGACGCTGCGCCAGGCGGCGGTTGCGGCCTTGCGCCCGGAATTTCACTTGCGGGCAGACCGGTTTTACAACGCGCCCGACACCGAAATCGATTTCACCGAGCAGGGTGGGTTGATGTGGGGCGCGCATGCGGTCGGCAAATTGGTCGCCGGACCGGAACCGATGAAGCCGGGGATCGAAGCGTTCGTCGATGACGAGGCAGGCCACGACGTGGCCCAGAAGGTGCAGCGCCGGTTGCAGCATTTCATCGACCGCCGTGTGGCCACGTTGATGGAGCCGTTGCTGAACATGCAGCGCGATGAAACCCTTACCGGTCTGGCGCGTGGCTTTGCCTTTCGGATGATCGAAACCATGGGCCTGATTCCGCGGGATCAGGTGATGAACGAGGTCAAGGAATTGGATCAGGACGCGCGCGGCGTATTGCGCAAGCACGGAATCCGGTTTGGCCAGTTCACCATCTTCATGCCTTTGTTGCTGAAGCCCGCGCCAACCCGCCTGCGCCTGGTATTATGGTCGCTTTCCAAAGGGTTGAACGAATTTCCCGAAAGCCCGCCACCGGGGTTGGTGACCATTCCGGTGCCTGCCGACATCAACCGCGAGGCGGCAACAATGTCAGGCTACCGCGTTGCGGGCGATCGCGCGATCCGAATCGATATGTTGGAGCGTCTGGCCGACATGCTGCGCGGACAAGACAGCCGTGGCGGTTTTGAGGCCAGCGCCGACATGCTGTCGATTACCGGTATGACGCTGGAGCAATTCAGCGCGCTGATGACTGGCCTTGGGTATCGCGCCGAAAAAGGCGAGCGGCCAAAGGTAAAAGCCGCCGCTGTTTCCGGTGTCGTTCCTGTTGATGCGGCCATGGAAAACCCGGGCGATCCGATGCTCAATCAGGCGCTTGATACCGGCGCCGCCGCAGATTTGCCAGCCACCGAAGCGGCCCAGACCCCCGGCGATGCCGATCCGGCCGCCGCCGTTGAACCCGCGCCGCCCGAGATGGAGGTGTTTTACACGTTCACTTGGGCCGGAAACCGTGGTGCGCGCGAACAATCCCGTGGCCCCCGCCGCGAGCGTGACGCCAACAAACGCCCGCAATCTGATGGCAAACCGCGCGGCAAGGGTGCGCCGCGCAAAGGCAAGCCGCCCCAGAGCGGAAACAAGAGCCAAAAGTTTGAGGCGCGCCCGCCCAAAAAGGAAAAACCGATTGATCCTGATAACCCCTTTGCCGCCGCGCTGATGGGGCTGCGTGACAAAAGCTGAGACGATTCGCCTGGACAAATGGCTGTGGTATGCGCGGTTTTTCAAAACCCGCACCTTGGCGGCCAAACTTGTTTCGGGCGGACACGTTCGGATAAACGGCGTGCGGGCGGGTAAACCGGCCCACGCAGTCGGGGCAGGCGATGTTTTGACCTTTGCCCAAGGGGACGCGATTCGCGTCGTCGAAATTGCCGCATGTGGCGTGCGTCGAGGCCCGGCCCCCGAGGCGCAGGCGCTGTATATCGATACCTCGCCACCCCCACCACCCAAAGCCCCGACCGGACCGCGTTTTGACAGCGGGGGCCGACCCACAAAGAAAGATCGCCGCGACATGGAGCGGATGTCAGAGACTGCGCGCTTTCGACCGCTTGAATGATTGCGATGTCTCGTCTAGGTGACAGACAATCTGAGATGGAACCGAGCCTATGACCTATATCGTCACCGACAATTGTATCGCCTGCAAATACACGGATTGCGTGGAAGTGTGCCCCGTTGATTGCTTTTACGAAGGCGAAAACATGCTGGTCATTCATCCGGATGAATGCATCGATTGCGGCGTCTGCGAACCTGAATGCCCTGCTGATGCCATCCGCCCCGATACCGAGCCTGACATGGAAAAATGGGTGGAATTCAACCGGAAATACTCCGAGGCCTGGCCGGTCATCATCACCAAAAAAGACCCATTGCCCGACGCAGAAGAGTTGGACGGCAAAGAGGGCAAACTGCAAACGCATTTCAGCGAAGCCCCCGGCGAAGGCGGCTGATTCGCGCCCGGTGGCCGTTTTATGCCCTGAAACGGAACAATATCCGTCGATTCGCCTTATTTTGCAGGGCGTTTCGCTGTAACGCAGCGATGTCTTTGAGATAGCTGTTTTTTATGCTATAGTGGCAGGTGTTGAATAAGGCGCAAGATGCTGTTCTTGGGAATCTGACCCACCAATCGAACAAACGACGGGAGGATGTGTGTGTTCCCGTCGTGTTTTCTGCGCCCGATGTCTGGGGTCCTTACGAGGAATGTGTCTGAATGAGTAAGTCGAAAAAGTTGGACTTTCGTCCGAATGAATTTGTTGTGTATCCCGCCCATGGTGTGGGTCAAGTGGTGTCTGTGGAAGAGCAGGAAATTGCCGGCATGACGCTGGAACTGTTCGTGATTTCATTTGAAAAAGACAAGATGATGTTGCGGGTGCCCACCCACAAGGCCACCGAAGTCGGCATGCGCGCCCTGTCTTCACCCGACGTGGTAAACAAGGCGATGACAACGCTGAAAGGCAAGGCCAAGGTCAAAAAAGCCATGTGGTCACGCCGCGCGCAGGAATATGAGCAAAAGATCAACTCGGGCGATCTGATTGCCATTGCTGAAGTGGTGCGCGATTTGCACCGCACCGACGATCAGCGCGAGCAGAGCTATTCCGAGCGTCAGTTGTACGAAGCCGCGCTTGAGCGTTTGACCCGTGAAGTGGCGGCTGTCACCGGCGGCGACGAGGTGCTGGCGCAAAAGCAGGTTGGCGATGTCTTGATCAGTCGCGCCGCCTGATCCGGGCTGATTGCATTATTGACCGCCGTTCAGGGCAACCCTGAGCGGCGGTTTTTTTATTGCCGCATATGATCAAAAGGGGCGCCCGTGCGGGCGCATTGCATTCTTTGATTGGCGCCTAAATGGCCAATGTGGCGAGCGTGGCAAGCACGGCGATTTCGCCCAATTGCTGTGTCGCGCCCAGGATATCGCCGGTTTGCCCGCCGATCTTGGCCTGTGCGATGCGGGCAAACACCGCGGTGCTGAGTGTCACGGCGAGCATGGCTGGAACCAGCGCCAGACCCAGCAGCGGCGTGGCCATCAGAAGGGTGACAAAGACCGACAGCGCCGCGGTGCGCCCGTCGGGCCGCCCGAGCGAAGCGGAAAGGCCGCCAGGGCGCGCCTGTGTCATCCGCCACGACAGCACCACCATGGGCGCGCGCGACAAAATCGCCGCCCCGATGACGCCCCAGGCCCCTAGGCCAGTTTCAAACATGGCGGTCAACGCCACCCATCGCAGCCCAAACGAAAGGATCAGAGCGATCACCCCATAGCTGCCGATATGGCTGTCTTTCATGATTTCCAAACGCCGCTCACGGGTCCAGCCGCCCCACAGGCCATCGGCGGTATCGGCCAGGCCGTCTTCGTGCAGACCACCGGTTATGATCGCTCCGGTTGCCAAAACGAACCCCGCCGCCAGTTTCGGCGGCATTCCCAGAGCGAGGGCCATAAACCCAATGCCGCCAGAGCATGCGCCGATCAGCGCGCCTGCAACCGGCCACGCCCAGGCAGAGGCCGCGCCGCGCCTCTGCGTCTGTGACCCATTCACCGGGATCGGCAGGCGCGAAAGCAGGCCCAATGCGGCGGCGATGTCGGCAAAGACTGGTTTATTTCGGTCCGACATTCGATCCCCTTGGAATACTGCTTTCACTGATTTTTCCAATGGTTAAACAGGGCCGTGACCCAGAGCAACCAGGATGATCCGATGTTCCAAACGCCCTTTGCCTCCATTACTGATATACGCACGGTCCTCGCTGGCGCACCCGGACCGGATGACGCTGCCATTGCGGGGGCGAGGGCGCGCAATGGGCAGTTGACCAAACCGCCACAGGCCCTGGGCCGGTTGGAGGATCTGGCGATCTGGTATGGTGGCTGGCGGGGGACAGACCGGCCAGAGATAAAAGCACCGCAAGTCATCGTGTTTGCCGGCAATCACGGCGTGGCGGCGCGCGGCGTATCGGCATTTCCACCCGAAGTCACCGTGCAGATGGTGGCAAATTTCCGTGCCGGGGGGGCCGCCATCAACCAATTGGCGCAGTGTTTCGGCGCGCGGATGGATGTGTTCGAATTGGAGCTGGAAAATCCGACAGGCGATTTTACCCAGACCGTCGCGATGGATCATCGCGCATTTCTGGCCGCGCTGGATGTGGGATGGAACGCCGTTGATCCAGATGCCGATGTGGTGGTGGTGGGTGAAATGGGCATCGGTAATACAACGGCAGCGGCGGCTGTTGCGGCGGCGTTGTTTGGCGGCGGTGCAGCCGCGTGGACGGGGGCCGGTACAGGTTTTGTCGGCGATGCGTTGGCGGCAAAAGTTGCGGTGGTCGAGGCCGGATTGGCACGTCATCGCGATATTCTGGGTGATCCGCTGGAAGTTTTGGCGGCCTTGGGGGGGCGCGAAATGGCGGCGATGGCGGGGGCGGTTTTGCGTGCCCGGATGTTGCGGATTCCGGTTATATTGGATGGTTTCATCTGCTGTGCGGCGGTTGCGCCGCTGGCCCTTATCATTGATGGCGGGCTGGATCATTGTGTGGCGGGCCATCAATCTGCTGAAGATGCCCATCCGGCGTTGTTGGAGAGGCTGGGAAAAGTGCCGTTGTTGAATCTTGGACTGCGCCTGGGCGAAGGATCGGGCGCCGCATTGGCGCTGGGGGTGTTGAAGGGCGCGATTGCCTGCCATTCGGGCATGGCCACCTTTGCCGAGGCGGGCGTGACCGATGGATAGGCGGCGGCATTAGATCAGCACTGAGAAAGCACATATTTCACAGCTTTTATGGTTTCCTGCGGCATCTAACCATCTGTACCCGTTTGTTTGCGATCGCCCGATTGGCGGACCAGCGCTGTCTCAAGCTCTTTATTTAACGCCCGGGCGCGGGCCACATAGGCGGAATTGCGATCCAGCGGCACGCCGGGTTGCCAAAGTTCGGCCAATTCAAGAAGCGCGTGCCGGTCGTGTTTAAAAAACTCGTGCTCCATCTCTTTTGCTTCCAGATCGGGAATGCCCAGATTTTCCAATACATACCGCCCGGCGCGCAGCGAGCTGTCGAAAACCTCGCGTACGATATCATTGGCACCGGCATTGAACATTTCATAGGTGTGCACACGGTCATAAGCCCGCGCGACAATGTGCAGATCAGGGCGCTCTTTTCTGGCATAACGGACCAGTTTCAGCGCCGCCTCACGATTGTCGAGGGCCACGACCAGCACCCGTGCCGATTGCAAACCCGCGGCGTGCAACAGTTCAGGGCGGGTCGGGTCGCCAAAGAACCCCTTGAAACCGAATTTGCGCATCAGTTGCACGGTTTCCAAGTTGCTGTCGATCACGGTGGTCCGCAGGCCGGTCATCTGCATCATGCGGTTGATCACCTGCCCAAAACGGCCAACCCCGGCGATGATGATCGGCTGCTGATCGTCGATTTCATCAGGTTCAGGTGTGTCCGATGTCGTGGTCATCCGGGCAGACAGGCGATCATAGACAATAAAGGCAAGCGGGGTCAGCAACATCGACAAAGCGACGATCAAAAGCAGGGTTTGCGCCAAATCGGCAGGCAAAACATCGGTGCTTAGCGCAAAAGACACCAAGACAAACCCAAATTCCCCCGCCTGTGCCAGCCCCAATGTAAAAAGCCACCGATCACGGCCTTTGATTTTGAATATCAGCGCAAGAATGTAAAGGATGACACCTTTTGTGACCATCACCGCAAGAGTGAGGCCAAGCAGAGTGAGGGGGGCCGCAAAAAATGTTGGAAAGCTGATGCCGGCACCAACCGTGATAAAGAACAACCCAAGAAGCAAACCCTTGAAGGGTTCGATATCGGATTCCAGTTGATGGCGAAATTCCGAGTTGGCAAGGACGACGCCCGCCAAAAAGGTGCCAAGGGCCGGTGATAATCCCACCAATGTCATCACGAAGGCGATGGAAATCACGATAAGCAGCGCCAAGGCCACATAGAGTTCGCGTAGATGCGCGCGGTGGATGAATTTAAAGATCGGCCGCGTTGCATACATGCCGAACAAAACGATCAAACCGACCGCCACCAACGTGACCAACGTGATTCCCCATGCCGGCAGGCTTTGCACCAGGGTAATTGCGGCCTCGGCGGTTTTCTCAGGCTCGCCTGCGGTCAAGGCTTCGGTGGCCTCTTGTGCGTTTTCGGCCAGGCTGTTGGGTGAATCGGGTTGGGATTGGAGTGCCGTATCATCGACGGATGGCCCCGCGCGAGGGGAGCGTAACGCCAGAAGCGGCATAAAGGCGAGCATCGGAATAACCGAGATATCCTGAGTGAGCAGCACCGAAAAGGAAGACCGCCCGCCAGAGGTTTGCATCAACCCCTTTTCCGACAAGGTTTGTAAAACAATGGCTGTGGAGGACAGGGCGAACACCATGCCAATCGCGACCGCCTGTGGCGCCGGCAGACCAAGCGCCACGGCACCCGCCGCGATCAGCGCGATGGTGGTTAACACCTGCAAGCCGCCCAAGCCTAAAAGCCGATGGCGCATCGCCCAAAGCACTTTTGGCTCAAGCTCAAGCCCGATCACGAACAACATCATGACCACGCCGAATTCCGCGAAATGCTGTAACTCTGCGGTTTCGCTGCCGACAAGGCCCAATGTCGGGCCGATCAGGATTCCTGCGGCAAGATATCCCAAAACCGAACCCAGCCCCAGACGCGTGGCCAAAGGCACCGCAACCACAGCGGCGGTCAGATAAATCGTGGCTTGGTACAGGAATATTTCCATGTTCACCTTATGGCTTTATTACAGGAGCGGTTGAGCCACCGCGTCATAACTTTATTTCCAGAAAATGACGAGGGCACATCATGGCATCTGCAAAAACAGACCATTCAGATTGGTCCTGATGCCGATCCGGGGGAAGTCTGCGCTTGAAGGTCAGCCTTGGGGCATTTGCAGCGTGACGCGACGTCCGGATTTTGTATAGCTCAACTCGCTTTGGCCGATTGCTGCAATTCGGCCGCCATCAATCGAGTCTCCGACTTTGACCTTTACGAACCGTCCGGATGGTAAACGGACAAGTGCGCGACGATTGGATGTGCTTCCGTAAACGCCAATCAGGTTCAGTTTTCCAAGATTGATGGCATTTTTGACAGTGGCCTGTTTGGCCACCGACGCGCGCGACGGAATGCTGGGGGTGACAACGGCAGCGGGCGCCGCAACACGGGTCACCTGTTGTTCCTTGACTTCGGGGGCTTTGGCGCGTGCCTGGGCGACCAGACGGTCAAAATTGCGCGGTTTTCCCTTTGGCAGGCGGGATTGGGCCACGGCATAGGGGCTGATCGGTTCGGGGACCACAGCCTCTTCGGCTGGCTCGGCAGGGGGTACGGGGCGCAGGGCGACAAGGTCAGCCGGTGCTTTGCGCGGAACTGGTGCGGTGACCGGCGCCTGGGGCGTCGCAGTCGATGCGCCGGTCACGGCAAAGGCCGCCGCGCGCGCCCGGTCTTGGATGTCATTATCGCCCGTTGGCGCGGCGTCAGCGGGGCGGGCGCGCGGTTGCAGGGCGGCCAACCGGGTATCAGGCTCGGGCGTCGTTTCGGGTGTTAGATTGGTTTCTTCGGCCAAATCAGAAGGACGGTCGCGGGGGCGGATGCGCGGCAGATCAGGCTGATTTTCCAACGCGGGTGTCAAAGCCGTGGGGCGATCGGGGCGGGCTGGCGGTGTCTTGTCCGGGCGGCCCGCGGTGATCAGGATGCCATCGGGTGAAATTGCGCCATCGGGTGTGGCGCGGACCAGACCGCGCGCGTCCAGATCAAAACTCTGCCCCGACGGTGCCGGGGGCAACTGGCGCGCGGGGATGCGTGGCGCATTGGGGGCTGCGATCTCTGTGACCGGTTGAAACGCGCCCACGGCAAGATTGGCATCGGTAGAGGCGACATGGATGTCCTCCAACCGATCAATGTTAAGATCAGAGGGTGCGTCTGGCGGTGCCACCCATATGCCGGTTGTGGCGTAACGGCCCACGGAATCATCATTAACATTTGGCGGCCGCTGCAAAGGATCGTTGGCCAAAGGCGGGGGCGCGGATTCGGTCAGGGGCAGGCCATCGGCGTTTGGCGGTGCCGGGGCGATGGGCCCCAAAGTTGCAACTGTCGAGTCGGATCGCGCGACGCGTTCTGTGCCGGATTGCTCTGGCTCTTGAGATTGGGTCAGATCGGCGACATCCGTACTTGGAAGCGGTTGCGCGTCTTCGGTCGGTTGGTCAGTGGGCGCAGTTTCCGTAGGTTCATCAACTGTGACATCATCCGGCATGGTGGCGGCGGGGGAAATGGCCGGTGTCAGATTGGCGGTCTCTTCGGGCGCTGCGGCCTCGGGCGTGTTCGTCACCTGATCGTCACCGGCCAGGAAAAACGCGGTCCAAACGCCAATGGCCAGCAATGCAGCCACGATGAGCCCGATCACAAGCGGGGCAAATGACCGCCCCGGTCTGACATCGCGTGCACCAAACACGGTCATCGCTTCGGCTTCGTTCAGCTTTCCACCCTTTGCCATCCGCGCGCTTATCGTATCGCGGGCGGGGGGCGGCAGCGGGTTTCCATCGGAGTCGTTTATGGGCGAAAGGCTGGCGGCGGCGTCGCGCGTGTCGGGCAATGCGGCAGCGCGGGTTGGCCGGGGTGCGCCGGGTTTGTCGACAGATTTGGCAGACCCGCCGCCCGGGATCGGCGCGCGGCGTGGGGGCGGTGGTGGCAGCGCATCTTCGGTGTCAGGTGACACCGCAAATCGCGCGGCAATGCGGCTCAGGCGGCTGTCTTTGCTATCATCGCGCGCCGGTGTGTCCTTGGGGGCGGATTCGCTGGGCCGGGGCGTCGCCGCAACGCCGGGTGTCAGCGGCCCGGGAGATTTCGCGCCCGCCACCATCGGCGGTTTGGCCACGGGTTTGCGCCGTGACGCAAAGGCCACCGGCATAGGCGGCACATCATCCAACACCGCCGCGCCATCTGCTGCGTCATCCAAAGGGGGCAGAGGATCATTGACCCGAGGCTGTGAAAATCCAACCCGTGGCATTTCGACAGGTTTTTCTGCCGCCGCTGACAGATCGGGTTTTTCGGCCGCTTCGGGTTCTTTTGGCGCGACGTTTTTTTCGGCACGCGGTTTGGCGGCGTCACCCCCGGCGACAGGGGGCGTCACACGCCCCGAAGCAGTCTGCGATTTTTCCATCGATTTGGACGGTTTTTCCTGTTGAGCAGGTGCTTTTTCCGAAGGTTTTGTATCGGAATTTGGCGCCGGATCATCCAAAGTCGGAGCGTTTGGCGCTGCGTCATCCGCTGCTTTGGCCGAATCGGTTTTTGCGGGCGGTTGATCAGGCACATCTGCGGTTTTCGGCGGTGTGGTCTCCACTTTCGGCGCAGAAGGTTCAACAACTGGTTCCGCTTTGGGCGGTTCGGGCGCGACGGCTTTGCGCTCGGCCTCTGCTTTTTCCAGCGCGGCGGCCCTGTCACGCTGAATCTGAAGGGCCGTGGCCCCGAAATCGACCGAACCCTTGAATTTATCCTTGCCCGGCATCGCCGCGAAAGAGACAGGATTGAACCCGCGACTTGCGGCGAACTGTTCCGCCTCGGCCAGGGTTTCACGCGCCACCGCGGCGACACATAATTCGCCTTTGCCTTTGACCTTCCACGTGAAATTCAGATCGTTCAGGGCATAAGGGGTCATCCCTTCCAAAGCCTGACAAACGGCATCATGGCGCAGCTTGGCGCGGTCTGCCTTGGCGGATTTGGGATCAAATTCAGGATCGTCGAGGGTGGTATATAAAATCTCGGAATCCGGAATCCTCAGTTCGGTTGCCATGGGGAAATCCGACTGCTCGGCCACCCCGTTGCGCATATCGGTTACTTTTGCATCGAAATCTGGATCCGACAGCGCGACATGACCCAAGTCTTCGGACGCGCCAGATCCATTCGACTTGAGGCGGATACCGTCGTGGGACAATTCTAAGATAAAGTTCGGCTTCATATCAATGCTCTAACATGTGGCGGCGCGCGCAGGAGTCCCTCGGCTGATTTTTATTCTTCTATAGCAGCTTTCCGCCGAGGAAAACAAAAAGAGGTTTCCGAAACCTAAACGTGTCATCAGGTTATTAAGTATAAACACCAGAAGAAAGGGCCAGTTATGGCATATGTAAGCAGGCGGATGTGGATCGCAGGGGTTTTTACCTTGTGTTTGGCGGCAATTGGGCCGGCTTTCGCCGATGATGGGCGGATTGCCGTCATTGGCGAAGGAACGGTGGCCGCCGTTCCGGATATGGCGCGAATAAACTTGGGTGTTTCGGCACAGGATTCAACCGCCGCGGCGGCATTTTCTGCCGTCGCAGAACAGATGGGCGGTGTTGTGGCCGCGTTGGAAAGCAATCAAATCGAAGCACGCGATATCCAGACCGACCAGATCAACGTTCAACCCGTTTACCAACAGTCAGATCAGCGCGGTGAGCGACCAGAAGTGGTAGGGTACGAAGCGCGCAGTGACGTGACCGTGCGTGTGCGAAATCTGGATGGTCTGGGCGCACTTCTGGATCTGGTGGCGCAATCGGGCGGCAACCAGTTTTCTGGTTTCAGCTTTGCAGTGCAAGATCCGGCACCTTTGCTGAACCAGGCGCGTCAGGCGGCGGTGGCCGATGCCATGGCCAAGGCGGCCCTTTACGCCGGTGCAGCGAATGTCGCTCTGGGCGATGTAATCGAGATATCCGAAGACGGCGCCAGCCCCGCGCCAATGCCAATGATGGAAAGCGCCAGCTTCCGCTCCATGCCGATTGCCGCGGGCGAGTTGGAGATCAACGCGCGGGTGCGCATGATCTTTGAACTGAAAGACTGACCTTCATGTAATGGATTAACATCGGTCGATAGTATCATGAAAGAAGGGGACATTTTTCAATGTCCCCTTTGTTGTTCAGGCGGTGGCCTTGGTCAGGGCCTGATCCAGATCGGCGATCAGGTCTTCGGCGCTTTCGATCCCGATTGAAACGCGCACAACCTCGGGCGCAGCACCCGAAGCGCGCTGTTGGTCTTCGGTCAACTGCCTGTGGGTTGTGCTGGCCGAATGGATGATCAGCGAGCGCGTATCGCCCAAATTCGCCACGTGGCTGAAAATTTCAACCGAGTCGATCATTTTCACGCATGCGTCATATCCACCCTTCACCGCAAAGGTGAACAGGCCCCCGGCACCGCGTGGGCAGATTTTTTCAACGCGATCAAAATAGGGCGAACTTTCCAATCCGGCATAGGTGACATATTCGACGCGCGGATCCGCCTCGAGCCATTTCGCCACTTTCACAGCGTTTTCCACGTGGCGTTGCATACGCAACGACAGGGTTTCGATGCCGCACAATGTGTAATGGGCGGCCTGGGGGTTCATCGTCATGCCCAGATCGCGCAGGCCGATGGCAATGCCGTGAAACGTAAATGCCATGGGTCCGAACGTTTCGTGGAATGTCAGACCATGATAGGCCGGCTCTGGCGCGCTGAGCGATGGAAACTTGTCGGATGCCGACCAGTCAAAATTGCCCGAATCCACCACGCATCCGCCCATGACGGTGCCATTCCCGGTCAGATATTTCGTGGTGGAATGTACGACCAACGCAGCGCCATGTTCGAATGGGCGGCACAAATAGGGCGTCGCGCTGGTGTTATCCACGATCAATGGCACGCCAGCGGCGTTGGAAATGGCGGAAATCGCATCCAGATCGGTGATGTATCCGCCGGGGTTGGCGATGGATTCACAGAACACGGCGCGCGTGTTGTCATCAATCGCGGCCTTGACGGCGTCGGTATCATCAAAATCAACAAACTTGACTGACCATCCGAACCGTTTGATCGTCTGGCCAAACTGCGTAACCGTACCGCCATAAAGGCGGGTCGAGGCAACGACATTCATGCCCGGGCTCATCAACGGAAACAGCGCCATGATTTGCGCGGCGTGACCCGAGGAACAGCACACGGCACCGACGCCACCTTCAAGGGTTGCAATGCGTTCCTGCAGTACGGCGATGGTGGGGTTGGTCAGGCGCGAGTAGATATATCCCACCTCTTGCAGGTTAAACAGCGCTGCGGCGTGATCGGCATCGCGAAACACATAGCCGGTGGTTTGGTAAATCGGCGTGTTGCGCGCCCCGGTTGTGGGGTCGGGTGTGGCGCCGGCATGAATTTGCAGGGTATCAAAGCCGTGAGTTTTGGACATCTGGTGTCTCCCATGAATGTGATTGCCATGCGTTTATGGGATTGAAGGGGGGCAAGCAACGGGGATGATCGGGAAAGGCGGGGCTGTTGCGGCCCGTCGTGGCAGACAACGCTTTGTTCTTTGTTGGATAGGCCGCCGCAAAACCCCGATATTCGCGGCCTGCCGGTAAAGATTTCCCTTGTGTCGGCATTTTTTGTTGTTTTGTGGCTTTTTCAATCCTAGTATCGCATCAGCCAGGTATGGCGGGGGGCGCATGTCATCGAGAAAACGCAGCCGTAGGCAGGCGATATCGGATCTTGTGTTGGAGCAGGGCGCGGCAACGGTTGGCGCGTTGGCCGAAGGGTTTGGTGTTTCGATGCAAACGATACGGCGTGATCTTGATGCGCTGTGTGAGGGCGACATGCTGCACCGGGTCCATGGCCGAATTGAGCTGAGCAAGGAATATTTGAACACACCGTTCGATCAACGCGCCGATACCAACCTGTTGGGAAAACGCGCGATTGGCCAGGCGGCGGCGGCGCTTATTCCCGATGGGGCGACGGTGTTCATCTCGATCGGTTCTACCCCGCTTGCGGTGGCCAAGGCATTGCAGTGCCGCAAGGGGCTGACCGTGATCACAAATAATCTGAGCGTGGCGATGGCGCTGTCTGACGAACTGTCGAACCGGATCATTCTGCCGGGGGGCGAAGTGCGCCTGCCGGACCGCGATATTCTGGGCAATGATGTTTTGGAGTTTTTCAGCCGGTTTCGGGCAGAATTTGCCGTGTTTGGTGCTGCTGGCATCGCGGCGGATGGCAGATTGTTGGAATTTCACACAACCGAAGTACGCGCGACACAAAAGATTTGTACAAATGCGCAACAATCGATCTTGGTGGTGGATTGTTCAAAGTTTGGCCGTCAGGCGCCGGCGCTGGGTGACAACATTGCCGATATTGATAGGGTGATTGTTGATCGTCACCCCGGCCCGGCATTCGCCCCGCTTTTGGACCGTATAAAAGACAGGCTGTTGATTGCCGAAGGAGAGCCGACATGACCCAAGACCCCTTTGTGCAATTGAAAGACGTTGGCAAACGCTGGAACGGGCAATTGGGGGTTGAGGGCATCACGCTGGACATCCCCGAAGGCAGCTTTACCGCGCTTTTGGGCCCGTCGGGGTGCGGAAAATCAACGACACTGCGGCTTTTGGCGGGGTTGGAATGGCCGGATCAGGGGCAAATCCTGATCGATGGCAAAGATGTGACCACCAGCGCGGCGTCGGATCGCAACCTGTCGATGGTATTTCAATCCTATGCGCTGTTTCCGCATCTGTCGGTCGCGGAAAACGTGGTGTTCGGCCTTAAGGTGCGGCGTGTGCCAAAGGCCGAGCGGCAAAAGAAACTGCACCGTGCTTTGGAAATCACCGGGCTGTTGGGCTATGAAAATCGCAAGCCCGGCGAATTGTCGGGCGGGCAGCGGCAGCGCGTCGCCTTGGCGCGCGCCATTGTTGCCGGTCAACGGTTGTGCCTGATGGATGAACCCCTGTCCAATCTTGACGCAAAATTGCGCAATTCGGTGCGCAAGGATATCAAGAAACTGCAACGGGATCTGGGCATCACCGTGGTCTATGTGACCCATGATCAGACCGAAGCGATGAGCATGGCCGACACGGTCGTGCTGATGAAAGACGGTTATATCCAACAGGTTGGCGCGCCCGAGGCCCTGTATAATCGCCCCAACAACACCTTTGTGGCCGAATTTGTCGGCGCGCCGCCCATGGCCCTGATCGATTCGGGCGCGATCAAGGGGTTCGGCGAAGGGCGCAAAATCGGGCTACGCGCCGAACATATCGACATCGTGCCACAGGGGCAGGGGCGGCTCAGCTGTACCGTCAACGAAAGCGAATTTTTAGGCGCGGAAACCTTGATCGGGTTGAATTACGCGGGGGCGACGGGCCTAAGCGTTTTGAAACCCGGCATGGCGATGATGCCCGAAGGTCAGCCCGTGGAAATCAATTTCAGCGATGACCACCTGCACGTTTTCAACGCAGCGGGCGAAAGAATCGCGGCCCCCTGAGGCCGCGCGCGTGATACCAAACCAACGGAGGATGCTATGAAACTGTTTTCGACAACCGCACTGGGGCTTGCCACCGCCATGGCGGCGGGGGTGTTTGCCCCGGCCCAGGCCGAAACCGAATTAACCATGTATTACCCCATCGCCGTGGGTGGGGCGCTGACCGAGGTGGTCGATGGGATCGTCGCCGATTTTGAGGCGGAAAACCCAGATATTAACGTTACCGCAATCTATTCGGGCAATTATGATGATACCCGCGTGCGCGCGCTGTCGGCGCTGGCCTCGGGCGAGGCGGCGCAATTGGCGGTGATGTTTTCGATCGATGCTTATGATCTGATCGAACAGGAACTGATCGTGCCTTTTGAAGAGGTCGCAACCACCGACGCCGATAAGGAATGGTTAACCGGCTTTTACCCCGCGCTGATGGCCAATGGTCAGATCGAAGGGCAGACATGGGGCATTCCATTTCAACGCTCAACCATCGTGGCCTATTACAACAAAGACCTGTTTCGCGAGGCGGGGTTAGACCCGGAAACACCGCCCAAAACCTGGGATGAAATGGTGGAAATGGGCAAGGCCCTGACCAAGGGCGATACCTATGGATTGATGATCCCGTCCACCGGTTATCCCTATTGGATGTTTCAGGCGCTTGCGATTCAGAATGGCAAAGAGCTGATGTCGGGCGACGGCCTGACAACCTATTTCGATGATCCGGCCGTGGTTGAAACACTTGAATTCTGGCAATCCCTGTCGCGCGAACATGGCATCATGCCCACCGGAACCGTCGAATGGGGCACATTGCGCCAGGCGTTTCTTGAGGGGCAAACCGCGATGATGTGGCATTCAACCGGCAACCTGACTGCCGTGAAAGATGCCGCCAGCTTTGATTTTGGCGTGGCTGAATTGCCCGCCAATGTGCGCCCCGGATCGCCAACGGGGGGCGGCAATTTCTATCTGTTCAAAGACACAACCGAAGAAGAGCGCGCCGCCGCACTGAAGCTGATGCAATTCATGACAGCGCCCGAACAGGCCGCCGAATGGTCAATCGCCACGGGATATATGGGCGTGTCGCCCGCCGCCTATGAAACCGAGGCGTTAAAGGCATATACCGCCGAATTTCCGCCTGCTTTGGTGGCGCGCAATCAGTTGGAAAGCGCGGTTGCCGAATTTTCCACCTTTGAGACGGCGCGCGTACGCGATGGGCTGAACAATGCGATTCAGTCGGCCCTGACCGGCTCGAAAACCCCCCCTGATGCCTTGGCCGAGGCGCAGGCCGCCGCCGAACGTTTGTTGGCCCCGTATCAGTAAACCCAATTTGGGCCGGTGCATCCGTACCGGCCCATCCCACCCCCGGAGTCACCGCCCATGTCGGCCCACGCCAATCTTGAACGCCGCAGACAGGCCATTTATGGCTGGCTGTTGCTATCGCCCGCGGCGGTGCTGCTGACGGTTTTTGCATTTTACCCGTCAATCGCCACCCTGTGGTCCAGCCTGTTTTCACGCGGCACCCGGCGCAATCCGACCGAATTTATCGGTACGGGAAATTACGCCGATCTGTTTGCCGATCCGACATTCTGGCTCGTTGTGCGCAACAATCTGTTTTATGCCGGCGTGACGATTCCGGTGTCGATTGGCATCGCGCTGGCCATGGCTTTATGGGCCAATTCCAAGATCTCGGCGCGCGGTTTTGTGCGCACCGCTTATTTCACGCCCACGGTTTTGCCGATGATCGCGGCGGCGAACCTGTGGTTGTTTTTCTACACGCCGGGCTTGGGCGTGCTCGATCAGATCGGCTCGCTTTTTGGCTTTCCCTCGGTCAACTGGTTGGGCCAGCCGGAAACCGCGCTTTGGGCGATTATCATCGTAACCATCTGGAAAGAAGCGGGGTTTTTCATGATCTTTTATCTCGCCGCGCTGCAAACCATTCCCGAAGATTTGAAAGAGGCCGCCGATATCGAAGGGGCGAGCCGCTGGACCTATACCCGCCGCATTGTGCTGCCTTTGTTGATGCCGACAACCCTGTTTATTGCGGTGAATGCGATGATCAATTCGGTCAAATTGATTGACCATTTGTTCATTCTCACCAAAGGCGGGCCTTCGGATGCGTCAAAACTGATCCTGTATTACATCTGGGAAATGGCCTTCGCCTTTTTCGACGCGCCCCATGCGGCGGCGATGACGATTTTGGTGATCCTGGTACTGGGCATCGTTGCCGCGATTCAGTTCTTTTATATGGACAAAAGGACTCATTACCAATGAAGGATCTGACCCGCTTCATGGATAGTTTCGGCGCGATTCTATTGGCAATCGTCTGGATTGCGCCTTTGGTTTTTGCGTTTTGGGCGGCGACCCATTCCACATCGGACGCGGTAAATTTCAACCTGCTGTCACCCTGGACGCTGGATAATTTTCGCACCGCCTGGGCCGGTGCGCCGTGGCTGAAATACTTTTTCAACACGTTTATCCTGGTCACGATTATCCTGATCGGGCAATTCGTGCTGACCACCCTGGCGGGCTTTGCCTTTGCGCAGTTGCAATTTCCGGGCAAGGATTTCGTGTTCATCCTGGTGCTGATGCAACTGTTCATCTTGCCCGAGGTGTTGATCGTTGAAAACTATGCGATGGTGTCGCGCCTGGGCCTGTTTGACACGATTTTGGGCGTTGGAATGCCTTATATGGCCAGTGCATTTGGCATTTTCCTGATGCGTCAGGCGTTCAAAGGCGTGCCGATTGAATTGCACGAGGCGGCGCGGATCGAGGGCTGTGGCCTGTTGGGAATTTTGTGGCGCGTCTATGTGCCTTTGGCCAAACCCACCTATCTGGCCTATGCGTTGGTGTCGGTTTCGACCCACTGGAACAATTTTCTGTGGCCGCTGATCGTGACCAATTCGCCCGACACCCGGCCCCTGACCGTGGGTCTGTCGATTTTTGGCGCGCCGGAAAACGGGGTGGATATCAGCGTGATTTCCGCCGCCACGCTGATGTCGGTCGCGCCACTGCTGATTGCCTTTCTGATCTTTCAGCGTCAGTTTGTGCAGGCGTTTCTGCGCGCCGGAATTAAGTAGGGTCTTATGGTTCGTATCCTTCAAATCAGCGATCCACATATCGTCACCCCGCCCGGGATCGTATCGGGGTGCATTGACAGTGCTGCGCATCTGAAAAAGATCGTTGCGCGCATTATCGATGATCTGCCCCGGATCGGTCCGATTGACGCGCTGTTGGTGACAGGGGATATCAGCGATGATGGCTCGCCCGGCAGCTATGCGTTGTTTCACGAACTTATCGCGCCGCTGAACCTGCCCACGTGGGTCATTCCCGGCAATCATGATCTGCGCGAACCGATGCGCGCGGCATTTTCCCAGTTGCCCAAATCCGGGCGGCTGAACTGGGCCACGAAAATCGGTGATCTGCACCTGATCGGGTTGGATACCCTGGTTGAGGGCGCAGGCGGCGGCACGTTGGACGCCGACACCTTGGATTTTCTCGAAAAAGAGCTTGAAAAGGCGGGGCAGGGGCCGGTTTTGCTGGCGCTGCACCATCCGCCGTTTGCGTCGGGAATCGCGTTCATGGACAGGATCGGTCTGGATGGCATCGCGCCCCTGGCCGATATCCTGCGCAGGACACAGGCCCATGTGCGGCTGGTTTGTGGCCATATTCACAGCGTTATGATGGGCGAGGTTGGCGGCGCTGTTGCAATGTCCTGCCCCGCCACGTGCAGCACATTTGCCACCGATTTCCGCCCCGACGCGCCGGTTGGATTTTTCACCGAACCGGGCGGCTATCTGGTGCATGACTGGCTGGGCACCTTTCGCAGTATCCATATTGGCCCGGATCGCGGCAGCGGGCCATTTTCCTTTTAACCCCCCTTCGTGCCCCCCAAAGAAAGCCTGCTGTGCAACACCCCAACATCCTTTTGTTCATCCTTCATATTGCCGGGGCAGCATCGCTTTTGATCTGGTCTGTCCGGCTGGTGCGCACGGGGGTTGAGCGGGCATTTTCGGTGCAGTTGCGCCAATGGTTGCGCCGCTCCTCCAAAAGCCGCGTCTTGGCGGCGATCAGTGGCACGGGCGCCGCGATCATGCTGCAAAGTTCGACTGCGGTGGCGATTCTGGTGTCAAATTTCGTCTCCAAGGGCAACATCGCCACCTTTGTCGGTTTAGGAATCCTGCTTGGGGCTGATGTCGGGTCGGCCATCGTGGCGCAACTGTTGTTGGTACGGCAGACGTTTCTTATTCCGCTTCTGCTGGTGGTTGGCGTCGGGCTGTTTTTGCGCAGCCAGAATGGCCGTGCGCGCCAGGTCGGGCGGGTTCTGATCGGGCTGGCGTTGATATTTGTGTCGCTCGATATGATCCGCAGCGCGGCCGAACCGTTGATTGACAGCCCCGGCACCGTGGCGGCCATGCAATATCTGGGCACCGACGCCATGACCGCTTTTGCCATCGGGGCGGTTTTCGCCTGGGCTGTGCATTCCAGCGTGGCGGCGGTTTTGTTGTTCGTCACCTTGGTGGCGCAGGGGCTTTTGCCCGCAACCGGGGCTGTGGCGATGGTATTGGGGGCCAATTTGGGCGGTGCGTTCATTGCCTATGTGCTGACCTTGTCAGCGCCGGTATCGGCGCGGCAAATGGTTGTGGCCAATCTGGCGCTGCGCGGCGGCGGTGCGGCGGTGGCCTTGGTGATCCTGTCTAACCTGGAAAACCCTTTGGTCTGGCTGGGCCGGGATGGTGCACAGCAAACGATCAACCTGCATCTGGCCTTTAATCTGGTGCTGGCGCTGATCGCGATGCCGCTGTTGGGGCCGATTGCCCGCCTGACCGAAGCCCTGATGCCCAGCAAAGCCGACGCAACCGTCGATCTGGACCGCGCCAGCATTCTGGACACCGGCACGAGCCAGACTGCCGATCAATCGTTGACATTGGCGGCGCGTGAAATCCTGCATATTGGCGAGATGATCGAAACCATGTTGCGCGCCGCCGGGCCGCTGTATCAACGCTGGGATGGGGCGGTGAGTCAGGCGATCAAGGACAAACATGAACGGGTGCGCGCCCGGCATCAAACGCTGAAGCTGTTTCTCGCACGGCTCAATCGCAACGGTCTGGACGATGACCAGAGCAAAAAATCCAACGATCTGGCCAGTATCGCCAGCAATCTTGAGGCAGCATCCGATGCCATTGCCCGCAACCTGACCGAATTGGCGCGCCGCCTAGATGGCGAGGGGGTGACATTTTCAACCCAAGGCAGCGTGGAAATCAGCGATTTTCACGACCGGGTTTTGACCAACGTGCAATTGGGCCTGAATGTGCTGATGACCCAAAACCCCGATGCGGCGCGCGAACTTGTCGCCGCCAAGGAAAAGGTCCGCACTGTCGAGCAGCATTTGCAGCGCGAACATCTCGGCCGCCTGCGCGAAGGTTTGACCGAAAGCATCGAAACCAGCAGCATCCATCAGGAAACGCTGCGGGTTTTGAAACAGATCAACACATCATTTTCGTTGATCGGATATCCGATTCTGTCGGAAACTGGTGATCTGTTGGCCAGCCGCCTGTCAGACGAGGGCGATAGATAGCCGATTTTGAACCGCTGGAGGGGCTTTGTAATACGGGCCCAGACCCGCGCCATCACAAGGGTGCGGATTACTTTGAATTTCCGTGCAAAACGCTCTTGCCAATCCGTAACGACCTACGCTAAACAGCCGCCATCGGGTCGTTAGCTCAGTTGGTAGAGCGCTTCGTTTACACCGAAGATGTCGGGAGTTCGAGCCTCTCACGACCCACCATTTACCAAATGAAATCAGTCACTTGCGAAATCGGCGTTTTTAGCGTTCCCAATTTGGGGCGCGGTGTTCCCAATCTCGGGTAACAGCAGCATGGTTTCGGTGTTCATATGTTCCGCCTGAGCGCGCCTGGAATAGTGTTCGGCCATGGCCTCAGTCAGGTGGCCCAGCATTGATTTCACGCGGGCGATTCCACCAAACAAATCGGGGTTTCTGGCGACTGTGTTGGCGATCAAAGTGGCGCTGGTGTGGCGCAGCCCGTGAAACGTCGGCTGAAACTGATCGGCCGCATATTCGTCATTGCGGTTCGGGCGCAAGCCCAGGCGGATCAACTCGGTGCGCCAGGACGCGCCATAGCCCGATCCGGTCCAAGGTTCACCGCGCGAATTGAGTAACAGGGGGCGGCGCGGCGAAACTATGCCGGCGGCCCGGCGCGCAACCCGTTCGGTTTCGGCAATTGCCAGGATCACCGGGTGCAGGGGCACCGGCACCTCGGTTTTGGTCTTGGACTGTTTCAGATACCAGACCCCGCCATCGATCTGGGCATCGGCGAATTGCGTCAGGACATCGCCGCGCCGTTGGCCGGTGTATGCGGCCACCAGCGCCGGTCGCAGGATATGCGGCTGGCCCTGATCGATCAGGGTGCGCAGGGCATCATCGGGCCACGGTTCGCGCGATTCGGTGGATTGCACCCGTTCGATCCGGGCGCAGGGGTTCACATCGGCAAAGCCGCGCGTGCGGCCCCAACCAAACACGGCGCTGATATCATCAAGGCGGCGATTTGCGGTGGCAGGCCGATCGGCCAAGCTGTCATACAGCGCCTGCACATGCACCGGGCGGATTGCCGTGGCATCAAATGCGCCCCAGCGATCCATCATCAGATCCAGCGCATAATCGCGCAACCGGCGCGATGGGCGGGGCAGGTTGTGATATCGCGCGCTGTCTTTGTGCTGACGGATCAATGCGGTGATCGCGGTGGGGCTTTCAAATTCGTTCGGTGCGATGCCAAAAACCGACACATGCGCCGCGTCATAGGCCGCGCGATAATCGGCGCTGAACGGATGTGGCAAGGGGAGGCGAGTTTCCACGCCATGACGCACCACGCGAAAGTAAAAATACTCGCGCGCCCCGCGCCGCTTGCGCTGCACATATTGTTCAAGGGTCAGGTCAGCCGCCACGGGATGCTTTCAGGATTGGGTCAACCGGCTCACTAGACCCGGTGCTGAACCGTTTTTCAATCTCTGTCCATTTCCATCGGTTCGATCCGCCGATCTTGATAGGGCGGGGCAGGTGGCCCTGTTTGACCCATTCGGCCACTGTGCCTGCGCTGATGTCCAGCAGCTGTGCCAAGGTTGCCGCGCTGACATACCCGATCACGCGCGGTGCTTCGGCCACCTGCGCAGCTGTCGCAACGTGGATGTGTTGGATGTTGCTCATGGGGTTTCACTTTCAGGCGGGTTTGCGATCGCAAGCAACACATCTGCATGGCACGGCTGATCCAGCGCGCACCAACAGCACAGGTCTTTGCCGCGCAGTTCGGCTAAGTTTCGTAGGATGACGACTTTCTTGGCGGCCATGCTGACGCGAGTCTGACTCGTGGGTAAGCCCCAATCCTCGCCGTGCAGCCACCCCCTAAATGCATCAACCGCGACGGCGCGTCCGTCGCCATATCCCGCCTCTGCCGCCGCGCGGAAGTCAAACGGGTTACCCCATCTGGTCGGGCGTGCCACAACAACAGCATCGTCAGGTTTGCGCCAGCCTTTGACGCGGGAAAGCTGGATGCGACGTGGGTGGTCAGTCATTGTCGTCGTACCCCCGTAAAGAGTCGAGCGCGGCCATCATTTCAACCACGTCGCCGATGGCGCAGGCGCGCACCGCGTGATCAATTTCGGCCTGCATGATTGCGATTGTCATATTCATGCCCATTGCAATCGCGGGATGTTCAGCGGCCATATCGCGCCATCTGTCGCGTTTCGCGCTGACGCGGGCGATCTCGCGGGGCAGGGCGTCGGCTAGGGTGTCAGTCATGCTGCACCTGTCCTTGATGCCGATAAGGCAATCCTGTGCTCGACGCCCGGAACAAGCCCTTCATTCAGCATCCCGACGGCTTTGCGGTGATCCCCGTTCATAACCATCAAGAGCGTTGCGGCCACCGCTCCCTCTAATGTGACCATTACAGCGGCCATATCTGTGACCGGATCACGCCCGTCAATTATGGTTCGTGTTGCGTCATGGTATCGTTCCATTTCTTTCATTGGGTCACTCATGCTGCGATCCTTTCTTTCATCAGGTGCTTACAGTTTGCCCGCACCAGTGCTTCGGCGAGGGGTGGGCAGACGCTGTTTCCACAGCAGCTAACCTGGACGTTCTTCGGAAATTGGGTCCAGGTGTATTCTCCGTCGCGTTCTGTCCAGTGCCCCTCGATCACATAATCGGCAGGAAACCCTTGGGCGTGAAACAGTTCGCGTGGCGTGAGCATGCGCATCCCGATATCGACAATCACAAAGGTCGCGCCCTGAATGTTGATCGTGACAAATTCGCGATCATCCCACGCTTCGTGCGCACGCATGAAGTCGGCCACATCGCGGGCCCGGGTGGCGTGATCCTTGGTGAAGGGCGGTGCCGACAGTGCGGCTTGCATGTGTCCCATGCGATCTTTGACTGTCACGGTATGCATCGGGTCGCCCGTCGGCGCGCCATCACCGGTGCCATAGTATTTCGCGAACCATGCGGCGATCGGCGTTTGATGGCTGCCCGTGGCTGCGACGGTCGAAAGCGGGTCGCGCGCGTCATGCCCGGTCGCTCCGGTGTGGTGCTGTGCGATGAATGCGGCGATGGTTGTCAGCCCGGCGCCGCCCGCCGTTATGGTGTGGGTGGGTTCATCGCATCCCTGCCAAGGCTTTTGACTGTTGCGCATGGTCGCCAGCAGCGGTGCGCCCAATGCGTGATGCTGTCCGCCTGCCGTTGTTGTTTTGGAGTTGGCGATGTTCACGATGAACGGATCTGCGCTGTCCAGAACGTATCTTTTCATTCCCCTCGCCACGCGTGCCATGGTGTTCTTCGCCAGCGGACGGACGGCGCGCAGGCCGTGCTTTTCCATGATCTGGGGGCCGGTATCGAAAATAGACGGGCAGGGCAGTGACCAATCAATGCATTCTGCTGCCGTCCGCCAGGGCAACCGGTGGCCGCGCTTTACCGCGGGCGACTTCGGATCGCCGTGGGTTGGTTTTGGCCACGAAATCGGGCGGCCGTCACGGCGCGCAACCATGAAGAACCGTTTGCGGATCGTGGGTGCGCCATAATCACATGCGCGCAGCTCGCGCCACTGCACCCGATATCCTGCGCGGCGTAGGCGCTTAGCCCAGAGTTCAAATGTCATTCCCGAAAACTCCTTCAATGGTTGCCCGTCTTCGCCGAGTGGGCCCCATGTCAAAAATTCCTCGACGTTTTCCATCAGGATGACATCGGGTCGCACCTGTTCAGCCCAATCGACCACAACCCACGCCAGATCCCGAATGTTGCGATCTTTCGGCGCGCCGCCTTTGGCTTTGGAGAAATGCTTGCAATCGGGGCTGGCCCACAAAAGGCCGACGTGTCGCCCCTTCGTGACATCCAGCGGCGCAACATCCCAGATATTGCTGTCGAGGTGCAGCGTTTCCGGGTGATTGACCGCATGCAGTGCAAGCGCGGCGGCGTTGTGGTTGATGGCCACGTCGGGGCTGCGCCCAAGCGCCAGTTCGATTCCAGTGCTGGCCCCACCGCCACCGGCAAAGCTGTCGATAATCATGGGCAGTTCGGTTTCTGGGGCTGCATCGAACATTACTCCACCCCGCCCAACAGATCCGGCGCGGCGTAATCATCAGCGATGGCCTTCATGACGGCGATTTCGCGGTCGGCTTCGGATTGGCGCATTTTCTTGGCGCGCACCCACCTCGGATATGTGCTGCGCCGCATGCGCAATTCGCGCAGGGCGCAGGCGTGTTTCATTTCGCGGGTGATGTCGGTAATTTCGGCCATCACACCACCACACGCCAGATAAAGCCGCCGACAAATAGCAGTATCGGAATGCTGGCGATCAGCGCGATCACAATGCCTGATCCATGCGGCAAGCGGCCCTCGGGATCGTGGGCGTGGCTCTCTGACGTTTCGAAATCCTGCACCATGCGGGCGTGTTCGCTCATCGGAGGGTATCCTCTTTCTGTCCATTTGCTGCCGATCGAAGTCGGGTTTCATGAATACGATCCAGTGTGATTTTGCGTTCTTCCCCGACCGACTGCCGAAAAGAGGCTTCTGATCCGTCAGGGAGAGGATTTCGGAAACTCTGATATCATGCTCGTTCCACTTGAAAACCAGCGTCCCATTCGGGCGCAGGGTCACGCCGACTCCCTCGCGTTCCGTTCGTCAATTTCGCGCTGGATTTCGGCTTCTTGTTCGGGGGTGAGGCGTGGGGCGTCATCCGTGTTTGCAAATGGATCGTCGCTCTCGCTTTCGTCCTTCGCTGCATCCGCGTTCGCCGCCAAATCCTGGCATTCGGCCAGTATCGTCTTGACCAAAGCGCGATCCTCTTTGTGTTCGTTCCACCAGGTGGTGAAAGCCTCCTTGCCGCCACGCGCCGCCTCGCGAGCCGAGTCGAGAACTGCCTTATCCTGTTGCCCGCTGCCTTGGCTCTTCGCCCATTCGGCCATGGCGCGCCCTGTTTCCACGCCCATGGGGCGCCGGGCATCGAGCAGACCTTTGAACTGATCGGCGACTTTGATTTGATGCACCGGGCAGCCAGGGGCTGATGGGTCGAGGATCACCATTGCGGTCATTTCAAACATCAGGTCGCCATCGCTCGCCGGATCCCACGGCACATCCTGACGGCGCGTTTTTGTGGCGCGGGCGTTGACTTCCTTCCACCCTGTCTTGGCAGATTTCTCCTGCATGACTGGCTTTGCGCGGGTGCAGATAATCATCGAGCATTTGGCGCGTACAATCCGGTCGATCAGGCGGCGATAGCGAGGCTTTACCTCTGCCCACGCCAACTGGCTGCGCTGGTTTTTCTTGCTGTCGTCACCGCCGGTCAGCCGGTCCAACACCTGCGCTTGCAGGTCCAGAACCCCGCCAACGCCCTCCCAAGCGTGAGAAAAGCTGTCCAAGATCACCACTGGCAGATTTGCGGCCTCTGCGGCGTCGATCACTTCAATCCACCGCTCCGGGCCAAAGCCGATCATTTTCCCGGCGTCGTCCACGGCTTTCATGTCGAAATGGCACATTTCTGGGAACGCTTGCTTGTAATGCAGGGCGCGACGGTTTTCCGTGTCCACATAACCGATGGGTGCGCCGGTCTTGCCAGTCGTAACCTCTGCGATGCCCCGCGCCATCAGCAGGGCGGAATAGGTCTTGCCGGTGCCCGACCCACCAGACAGGCCGATGGCCAGCGTCAGGGGGTCGTTCAGTTCGGCGACGGGGATGAAGCGGATCATGGCGCTCATTCCGTCACCTCGTCATCGGCGGTGCGCTTGATCACTCGCGAAACGGGCTTGCACTGGAACGCCGGGGCGGTGTTGGTCACCGACTCAACCACCACAGTCTTCGGTCCTTCCTTCGGGGTGTTGACCTCCACCATGTCGCCAGGGGCAACTGGCTCTCCGTCATGGCAATAGGTGTAGGACCGATAATCCCACGGGTTGAACCTCACGGCTACAAACTGTGTCATGGTCACTCTCCTGCGATGCGATAGGTTTCTGGGGATTGCCATTGGCGGGCGGCGTCGAGCACATCCCTGCCGGTGCGGCGCTTGTAATCGGCATCAACGCTTTCGCGCTCCAACCATTTGGCGTGGAAGAACTCGGGCAGTTCGATCCGATGAACCCCAAGCGGATAGCCGGGCCAGTCGTCGGCGTGCAGGCAATTTGCCCACATCGCGCGCGCTCGGGCGATCTTCTTGCGAGCCATCGCCAGTGAGTCCGGGCCGACCTCGATCACGGAGACCTCAAACGGGGCCTCTTTTTCCTGGAAGATAAACCGGAACAGGCGATCATCGCCGGTCGCGGCCTTCCATGTGTCGAGATAGTGCGCAGCCTGAATATCGTATCCGTAATTCATCACGGCGCGCATGGCGGCGTCCGGGCTGGCGTCGGTGGTGGTTTTGAAGTCGTACAATGGCGCACGCGGATCGGCCGGCACATTGTCGATCATGGCGCGGCACCAGATGCTATCCATCTGTGCTAACGCGACGATTTCCGAGTGAGCGGGGTCCAGGTCGATCTGTAGCGCGGTCAGCTTGTCAGCGATCTTGGCCTTCATGGCGTCGATCTGCACCACCTCTCCGGACTTCAATGGCGTCAGGCCAGCGTCACGCGCTTCGGCGATGAAGTCCTTTGCAGCCTTGGTCGATGCCGCGCCATTGCTGGCGAGAATGCCGTCTGGGATGGCGCAGAAGTCTGATCCAGCGCCCAGGGTCGCCCGGTGTGCGGCCCTACCAATATCAAACGTCTTGCTGTCTTTCGGTTCCCAATCCGGGTTTAGCCGTGGCGATGCGGTCCATGCGTGAAGCGGCGATTGGGCCAGCAGTATCTTGGCGACGGTGCTGGATAGGCTGGGGGCCTGACACGGATCAGCGTGGTATCGGTCAGCGTCAATTTGGTGGACGCCGGATTTCAGGAAGTCGCTCATATTCTCACCTCACAATGTGGCACCTTGCCGTCGATCAGGGCGTCGGCCAGTGCAAACCAATTCCCGGCTTCGAGCGCTTTCAGGCCCGCTGCGATTTCGTTCCTGATCCGCGCACGGTGCGCCTGATCGGCTTCACGTTTGGCGCGCGCATCAGCTTCGGCCCTGCGTTCGATTTCGAGCCGGTCACGTTCCCGCTGCGCTGCCGCTTCTTCGCGGGCCTTCGCCTCGGCCAGTTCCTTCTTGTGCCGCTCATCTGCGGCAATCCGGTCGTGTTCGGCCTGCTGCTGCGCTTCGACCCGGGCGCGCTCTGCGGCTTCGGCCTTGTCTCGCTCGTGCTGCTCACGGCGAGCAGCCTCGGCCTTTTCATCTGCGATCCGCTTTACCTCCGCGCGTTCGGCCGCAATGCGGTCGGCCTCGATCTTTTCAGCTGCAATACGTTCCTGCTTGACCTTCTCAGCAGCCAGCCGGTCGGCCTCTGCTTTCGCGGCGGCTTCTTCGGCATCCTTCCGGGCGCGCGCATCAGCTTCGGCCCGCAGGCGGGCCAGTTCGGCGGCGTCGGCTTCGGCCTTCACGGCGGCTGCCAGCAACGTGCGATAGTGCGCCAGCGCTGCTTCCTTGCGGGCCTCGGCTATCGGCTGAAATTCATCCCATTCCGGGCCGGTGGTCAGGGCCTCGACGTGGGCGACCCAGGCGCGAATATCTTCGGATGAAGACGATCCATCCACCCTCCCCAAGTCAAAGGAATTGAGGTTTCGCTGGTGCATCTCAACGCGCGATTCCTCGGCCACCTCCCAATCTGTGACGGGTTTCCGCCACTTGTCGCGCGCCTCGGCAAGACCATCCTCAAAAGCCTTTTTTCCCGCGTTTACTGCGGCGGTCTTGGTGCGCCATTCTTCGGTCAGGGCCTTCGCCTGCCTGATAATTTCGGCGCGCGTTGTGCTGGCCTTGTTGGCGAGGGAAATCAGCGCCTTTCGACCCTTCGCCGTATCGGGGGATAGGCTTGCGAACTCGGCGTCACCATCGGCGATCATGCGAGCCAACAGGTCGTTGGTTTCGGCCTTGTTGGTCAGCACCGCCGCAAGTTGCGTGGGGGCAGGCAGGGCGATTGCCGTATTCGGTTCGGTAACGGTCATATCATTCATTGTCGTTATCCTCTCAAAATGCGCATGCGGCGGCATCGAATGCAGCCTGGGCGATGGCCTTGCCGAAAATCCAACCGGCGGCCTTCCAAGCGACAACCATGGCCAGCCAAACGGCGATGGTGATGGTGATCCAGATCAACAGGCAGATGGCCGGTGGATAGGGCGTGTCGTCGGGCGCTGGGATTTCGCGCGCGCTGTCATAGAGGTGGAACGCCTCAAGGTTTTCGTCGGGGCGGATCACTGTGCATTCCCCAGAGCACGGGGCGCGTTTTGATCGACAAGCGCGTCGGTTGCGGCGGCAATCTGGCGTAAGGCGCTGACATCGCGGGCGTCACTCAAGCCCCGGCGCAATGCGGCGTAGGCAGCTTCGTTCACCGCCTTAAGATACTCATGATAGGTCATTGCGCTCTTCTCCTTCGCCCGCAGTATTTCGCGGATTGTGTCGATGTGGCCCCAAGGCGCGCCGTGCTGGCTGGCGAGGGTGTGATCTGAAAAGTCCGGGGACAGTGGGGAGGACTTCACCGCCCCCGGAAGGTGCGCGCCGTTTTGGGATTGGCGCGTGGCAGTTATTTCGGGGGTCATTCGGCTGCGATCTGGTGGCGATCAAACAGCCAATCGGGCAGATCGGTGCAGCTGGCGGCGCAGCGGCGGCGGATGCAATCTTCGGCATCGGCGGTTACATCTGTTGCCATGCCAGCCTGACCATTGTGCGGGGTGTCGATGCGCCAGATGATGGCGGCGCGATCATCGCGGCGGGCCTCGGCGTATTGATCAACGGCATCATCAAACATGGGGGCCGGGTCTGCTTCGACACCCTGGCCGATGGCTGGGCCAAAGTCTGTCCAGACCATGAAAAGCGTGGAGGGGATATTCATCTTGCGTCTCTCCTATCCGGTGGCCGTGAGGCCGGTGATAGGGAAGGTGTACAAGTAAACTAGTGAGCCGGTCAAGTGGGAAAACAAGAAATCTAGTAATTAACAGAATCACCTGCTACAGTAGGCAAAGAAAAACCCGGCGCGGGGCCGGGTCTCTACTCTATTGAAAGGTGAAAGAATGCCGTCAAATTTTGCATTGCTCGCGGGCCTTCAGGCGCTTGCCGACGAAATCGGCCCAGTGGCACGCCATGCGATGGACTCCGCTGTGGCGCGCCAAGGCCACGCGGACAGTATGCCAAGCATCGCGCGCAGCGTGGTGCGGGTCGATGATGATCCTGATTGCACCGTTGAGGCAGCCGGGGACAGGGTTGATATCAGATACAAGGGGTCTCGGCTGACCTATCGTCTGGTCAGTATCGAATAATCATTCCGGTTCCGCAGCGGCGACAATCTGCTTTGGAGGATAACCGCCAGAAACACGGACCTTGAAATACGCCAGATACGCTCGGTTCCAGACTGATTTTGGTGTCGGGCGTTTTTCGGTTTCGCGTGCCCATTCTCCGTCAGGTTGGCCGCCGTGCTGAAAGTGGCTGTAGATTGCAAGATCCTGAATTGATTTCATCAGTATATCAATTGCTTCTTCCTGGCGTCGGATTTGTGCCTGCAAATCCTTCACTTGGTCATCGATAGAGGCCATTTTGGTTTCCTTTGCGGTTAAAATTTCCAAGAAATTAGTTTGTTTAAGTCGCGCCTTGCCAATCCTTGACCGAATCCGCGCCATTGACGTAACGTGAACAAATTGAGAACAGGGCGGGGCGCGGCATGCGGAAAGAGATGTTAAAAAAGGCAAGTCTTTTAGATATCGAGGAACTTGAATCGTTCATTCGTTGCTATCATCAGGCTGGCGATACTTTGAAAGAAGGAAGTCAAAATAGTCGTCTAGCATCTGCAATTGCGCTTCATTCTCGCCGTTCAGAATCTGATTAAATTTGCTCAGCAGCTCGGCTTGGTCCTCGCTCCCATCGGTCCGATAATTTGGCTCTAGGTCGTGAACTCTGCACCCCAGCGCGCGAGCAATCTCAGGAAGCTTTTTAGTCGTGGTATTCACGCCGCGTTCAATTTGAGAAATTAGCTGTTGCTTCACGCCCGCAGCCTCAGCCAGCGCAGCTTGTGACATGCCGCGTTCGCGGCGGATTCGTCTGGTGTTTTGAGCGAGCGTCATTTCCTACACACCATACCAGCCACCTTGTTTTCTGACAGACAAGTTTGCTAGTTGACTGCTCCCCAGCATTATACTAGTAAACTTGTATGAACATGATCCGCACACAAGTTGAACGAGCCATTAGGCACCACGGCTCGCAGGCAAAGCTGGCTGAGGCGATTGGCTGTTCGCAGCAACAAATCTCCTATCTGCTGAAGGCTAAGAGCATCACCGCCGATATGGCCAAGAAGCTCGACGACAGCACTGAAGGGCAGGTATCCCGGCATGTGCTCAGGCCTGATATCTTTGGCCCGCGTCATGTCCCACCTGCCGAGCGCACAAAAGAAGGGGCGGCGCAATGACCGCCGCCCCCACACACGCTGATTTTCAAGTTTCTGCATCACACCAGAAACATGGAGTATCAGTTATGCAAAAGTCCCATACCAAAGTTTTGGACCCGCGCGGTTTCAAGATGTTTTTCAAGCATCGGTTCGCGCAATTCCTACAGGCAAACTACCGCAACGCCGAAGAGGTCAGCGTCGTTTACGGGGTGCGATACCAGACTGCGAACAACTGGTGGCAGGGCTTGAACGCGCCATCCGGCGACACAACCACCCTTGCCGCCATGATGCACGGGCAGGTGTACCTTGACCACATGGCAGGTGGAAAATGAAGGCGCTTGCATATCCTGCGCTTTGGACGGTCACGGCGCTTATCGCGCTGCTGGCCGGGGCAGGGATCAGCCTTGAGTGGATCGCCTCACGGCTGGTCCCGACACAAAAGTTTTTGAGCAAAACTATTGAGGCGCGCAAATGACCGCCCTCACAGAATACCGGTGCTCATTACACCGGTCCCCCGGCCCCCTTGCGCGTTTCGAACGGCGCGGCATTGGAGCCGGGGCTTAAAAAGGAGACGCCCCATGTCCCACGATTTCACACGCATGAACCCCGATGATTTGCGCGATCTGGTCACCACCCTGTCAGCGATGGCCGATGCCGCATCGGCGCTTGAATACGCCATAGGCACCGCGCCAGTGATTGACCTGACCGGGCCGTTGATGATCCGGTGCCCGCTGTTCCCGGCGCAAGTGGATGTCGCGGGGCCGGAGAGCTTCGCGCCTGTCGCAGAGGCAGAAGCGCACCACCCGGATACCCAAGAGAACATCGCTGAGCCGGAAAAGCCAGTTGAAGAGGTCACCACCCTTCCGACCCCCGACGCGCCGAAAGGACCGCGCGCTTTGGAGCGTGCGTCAAAAAATGGCGAGCCGTGGACCGATGAGGAAGATGAGGCCATCCTTGCCGCAGTCGCCTCACAGCCTGACGCGTCGAACAACGCGGTGTCCAAAATCATTGGTCCGCAGCTCGGCCGCACACCCGGCGCCGTGGCATTTCGGCTGAAGTCGAGTTTGAGTGATCGGGCCGAAGCGGCGCGCTCGGGGGATGAACCCATTGAGTGGCAGCCAGCGCCCGAGCCGTCGCCCAAACCCGCACCGCCGGTCGCGCCGCCGGAAAATGCGCCCATCTGGCACCGCGAAATTAACAAATGGCTGGACCTGTTGGGGTTTCCAGCGCCGTGGTCAGCCGGTGTTGATCTGGATTTGGTCACCGGCCTTGCCCGAGGATCAAAGCTGGGTGCCGTCGCGCTTGATCTCGGGATCGATGCGGCGGATTGCAAAGCTCGCTTTGGCAAGCTCAAGCTGGCTGCAACGCCAGATGGTGGGCAATTCGGCGTTTCCGAACAAACCCGGCTGATCGAGGTATTGCGGGCGCGCGCCGCGAGTGCGGTGGCAGCGCAATGACAGATCAACACGCGATCACAAAGGCTGCGAGCATGTCCACCGTCGAAGAGTGTCTCGGCTGGATCGAGGCTTGCCGTGCGCGCAGTGATGAAGCCATGGCGCAGCTTGGCATCACGCGAAAGCTGGAATTGCAAGGGGGCCGGAAGTGACTTCATCTGCAAAATCATTGTTTCGCGCCACAAGATTGAAGCCTGACCTTGGGGTGCCGTTGGGACTGTTGTTGCCCCGGCAAGATCGGCCAAATGCAGCACGGCGTGACGCAGACTTTTACCCAACCGGGCAGCCAGAAGCTATCCGCGCTTTGCTCGCTGCCGATGGTGAAAGGATACGCGAATGCGGGTCCGTCTGGGAACCCGCCTGTGGTGACGGCGCGCTGGTGCGTGAAATCCGCTCTGCAGGTATCCCGTGTTGTGCATCTGATCTGATCGACCGTGGCTGCCCTGATAGCTGGACCGCAGATTATTTCACATGCCGCCGATCACGGTGCCGGGCAATCATCACCAACCCGCCGTACAATCTGGTCAATGCCCGCGACGGCCACGGCAGATGGCTGCGGCACACCCTTGACATGCCAGGATGGGATTACCTCGCCCTTTTGCTGTCTTGGGACTGGCCAGCGGCAAAGGCTAATGGCCTCGGCGCAATTCTCGACAATCAACCGTTTTCGTACAGCTATCTGATGCGCTGGAAACTGGACTTCACAGGCGAGGGCAGTCCACCGCAACGGAACGCATGGTTCGTCTGGCGCAAGGATTGGGTCGGCGAGCCTGCGTTTCGTTGGCTTGATCGGGTCGATTATCGCCAGCCAGAACTGATCTGAGATCGCCATGACCACCATCCGTTTCACAATTCCCGGCAAACCGTTTGGCAAGCAGCGGGCGAGAGCAACCGCCCGCTGCGGATTTGCCCGCATGTACACGCCCAAAGAAACCGTCAGCTTTGAACGGCAGGTTGGGCAGATCGCACTGCCGTATTTCCCGGCGCCATTATCGGGTCCGGTGAAGATTGTCGTCACCGCAACGTTCGTCCCTGCAAAAAGCTGGTCAAAGAAAAAGACCGCTGCATTCCTGGGGCGATATCACACCCAAAAGCCCGACGGCGACAACTGCTTGAAAGCCGTAAAAGACGGGCTCAACCGCATTGCATGGTCCGACGACAGCCAAGTGGCCGACGCGCGCGTTGTGAAGGTCTGGGGGCCTGTCGCAGGCACTTGCGTGACGGTGCAGGGTATTGAGATAGACGAGGCCGCAGGTGGGCAAACACCCACGGCCTCAAACCGCAACCCGATCAACGGAGGATCAGGCAATGGCTGAGGCCAAACAATACGAGAGCGAGCCGCAGTGCGTCAACGGGGAATGGCGAAGCATAGGTGAAATCGCCCTAAAGCTGGCAGAAAAAGCCGCTGCAAAGCAGGCAAGCGGCCATGGGTGAAACAGCACAGATAATCCCAATGGATTATGTCCCGCATGATGTCGAATGCGAACAGCAGGTGCTTGGCGCGCTGCTGTTGGCAACTGATGGACTGCCGACCATTGAGGCAGATGGCGGTGAGAACCTGTTCCACGATGCTGTCCACAAAGCGATCTATTCCAAGATCCGAAGCATGGACAGAAACGGCATTCTTGCCAGTCCTTCGACACTGGCCGAGTGGGCGCGGGCCTACGAGCCATTGAGCGAGCTGGGCGGGGCGGGATACCTGATGCGGATTGCCGGTGCTACAAGCGCCAGCAGCCACATGCAGCATTATTGCCGCGTTCTGGCTGAAACGCGCGCGCGGCGGCTTCTGATGGACGCGCTGCGAACCGCCACATCCGCAACGATGGCCAGCGATCAGCCCGCCGATGTTATTGCAGCGCGCCTTGAGGGGGCGCTGATGGCGATCGAGGGTACCGGTAACGCGCCCCGACCAATCTCCATGACATCCGCCGTTTCCACCGCTCTTGAGCAAGTCATGGCAGCGAGAAACGGCGACACTGGCACGTTCGTTCAGACGGGGATCGAGTCGCTCGATAATATGGTGACGGGCCTGTACCCTGGCGAACTGATCTTGCTGGGTGGCAGGCCATCCATGGGTAAGACGAGTGTGGCCCTCAACGTGGCCCTGAATGCCGCCAGGGCGGGACATGGCGTAGTGATCTGTTCATTGGAGATGAACCCCGAAGCCATGGCCCTGCGCGCGCTGTCCGAGGGCACCGCGCGCATCAGCAAGGCGATCAGCTATCGCGACATTCGAGGTGGTGACCTGACTGACTGGCAGATGGAGGCACTGGCGGAATCCGCAAAGGAGGTCGCCAGCCTGCCGATCCAATTCCTGTCAAGGCAATATGCGGATATTGGCGCAATGGCCGCTGGCGCCAAGCAGGCGAAGCGCATCATGGGTAACGAAATGGGACTGCTGATCGTTGACTATGCGCAACTTCTAAAGGTTCAGGGTGCGCGATCCAGATATGATGAGGTTTCAGAAATCAGCCGGTCCCTAAAGGCATTGGCTGGGCAATTGAACGTCCCGATCTTGGCCCTTTCACAGCTTTCCCGCGCCTTGGAATCCCGCGATGACAAGCGCCCGATGCTCTCTGATCTGCGCGAATCCGGGCAGTTGGAGCAAGACGCTGATGCCGTCATGTTTTGTTATCGCGACGAATATTACCTTGAGCGTGAGCAGCCGGAGATGCATGACAACGACGCATTTGAGGCCTGGCAAAACGCCATGGAGCACGCAAGAAACCGGCTTGAAATCATCGTGGCCAAGCAGCGTCAGGGGCCAATCGGCACCGCAAATGTGTACTGTAACGTGGCGCTGAACCGGATCTGGGAGGCGCACCTTGGCTGACCCTTGGCTGAAATTCTACACCAACGACTGGCTGGGGGAGCACAAGCTCAGACTGGTATCCAGAGCAGCCCGCTCTCTGTGGATCGATATGCTTTGTCTGATGCACCAATCCGGCACCGGGAGGCTCGAAGTGCAGGGGCGGCCTATGACCGAAAAAGAGCTTGCTGACATTCTCGGGGACAACCCCAGAACCACCCGAAAACTCATGGCCGAATTGGCCGATGCTGGCGTTTCGACCACCGTTCAGGGTTCATTCGTTGCTTCTTCGCGCATGATTGAGGACTTTAAAAAGGCCGAACGAGACAAGTCAAATGGTCGAATGGGTGGCAACCCATCCTTAAAAACAAGGGGAAGTGACGATTTGGGGGTTAACCCCGAGGATAAAGCCCAGAAGCCAGAAGCCAGAAGCCAGAATAGTAGTAGCAGTGCGCGCGAGGCGCGAGACGATCCGAGTTCGTGGGACGATGATCGATTGCTTTCCGAGGTCATGGCCGCCGTGGGCATCCGTGACCGGGTGCCGACACACTGGATGCCGCCTGCCGCAACGATCCACGTCGGACGATGGCGACGCGACCTCAATCTGCCATGCCTCAACATCGTGGATGCCGCCAAGCAAAGCAGGGCGAGGCATGACGAGCCGCCAAACGGGCCGAAGGCGCTGGACGGCGTGATGCGCAATCTCTCTGCCCAGTTGGCGGCGGGACCGATGCAGCCAAACCAAGGCGGACAGCGTCCCGCTCGGCCAGACGACCGGGCACAGAAAATGGACCGTTGGAAGAAAATCGCCGGAGGAACCCAATGACGAACCGGAACGAAATCACATCGGCCCTCGGGCCGCGCCCGCTCAAGCGGCTAACAAAGGCCGATATCGAGCCGCTATGGTCCCGGCTGGATGTGCCGACATCTCGGATTGCCACTTCGCTTGGGGTCAGCCGCCAATCGCTAAGCTCAAAGGCCAAAGCGCTGGGCCTTCCGTCCAGGTCAGGCAACCAGGTGCCCGCGCACCGAAGCGATAATGCCACGTTCATCCGCATGTGGACCGCCGGAGTGAACGCAACGGAAATGGCGCGCGTGTTCGGATACGCGGACGCTGCATCGGTCAGCCATCGGCGCCGCAACCTCGGCCTGCCAGCTCGCAGCACGGGTACGGTGGTCAACGCAAAGGTTCGCAATGGCCGCGCCGAAACTATCAGTCTTGCAGAGTTTCTCGAACGTGGGGTGGCTTCGGCGATGGCAGCGACTGCAGCGATTGAGCGAGCCGCACAGGCAGAACGGAATCGGCAAACTTCGCCATCCACAGATGGGGGCATGAACGGATTGAAAGCGGAAATTTCTCAAAGGAGGACACAAATTGGGCAAGGGTGATCGGCGCAGTAAAGCGAAAGCGCCTCGACCTGCAGGCGTTCCGGCGTTATCGGTGAAGCCGACCGCGAGGAATGTGGGCGGGCGGCCAAAGCGTGCGGATCGCGCTGCGCTGGACGCGAGGTGTTTAATCTTTGGCATCGCACCAAGCCCCGGGGCCAGGCAGGCAATGACTGCTGAGTGGGCGGGCGATGATCTGGGGCGGGTTCTAATGCGCCAGATGCGCAGCGAGGACGATCTGCGCGGAATGTGGCGCGTATGGCAGGCGTTTCTGGCTTCGGCCCGGAATTATCGCACAAGGGTTCTTTCAATCAGCGGATCCATCGGCAGCACGCTGCCTCTTGCACCTGAGCCGATGCAGTCGGACGTATCTCACAGCGTGGACATTCGAACCGCTGATGAAAAAGACGACGACGCAAGGGCATCGTGGTCGCGGTGGTCTTCCTATCTGCGCGGATTAACGGGGCAGGAGCGAGCAGCGATTCAGTCCGTCGAGGATGGTACCAGCAGGCCGCTTTGGCTGCAGCGCGCACCGACCTGGGCAGGCATTGAGGCATATTCAGCACTGGCGCATCTTACGGAGATCGCCGAGGGAGCGCAGAAATGTCGTTGACTTTGGCCCGGAAACCTGAATAACTCCGAATAATGAGACGGCACATTCCGCCCGGAGGTTAATTCCTGCCGGGCGTTTTGCGTTTTCAGGCCCCGCAGCCACCATACCAGCAGGAGACAACAATGGAGGGAAAAGACCCCGCCACTGGATACTTTCTCCCTGGCAATAAATTCTGGGCTCAATCCAGCACTTTTGGACGCAAGCCCACATTCGAAAATCCAGAGCAGCTGCGAGCAGCCGCAGTGGAATATTTCGAATGGGTGACTGAAAACCCGCTGATAGAAGAAAAGCTATTTTCATACGAAGGCCAAGTTGCGCGGGCGGATACCGGGCGAATGCACGCGATGACCATCGGTGGTCTGTGCTTATTCCTCGACATCAGCGTCGACACCTGGCGGCGCTACCGGTCACTGCCTGAGTTCGAGCATGACTGCCAGTGGGTCGAGTCTGTGATCTTCACTCAAAAGTTCACCGGCGCTGCTGCTGGGTTGCTGAACGCGGCGATTGTGGCCCGGGAGCTTGGTCTGGCGGACAAGAAAGACCACACCAGCAGCGACGGGACAATGACGCCAAAGCCAAGCGTGGCCCTGTCCAACTTGACGGATAAGGAGCTTGCCCAGCTTGAACGCCTTACCGACAAAGCAACAAATCCAGCAGGAGTGGGCGAGGCGGACTAGCCTGGGCTTTGCGCGTTACTTTTTCCCGTTCCGCGAGGGGATGGACCTGATCGAAGGCCCGCATCACAGGGTTATCGGTCAAGCGCTGGACAGGGTTCTAAATGGCGAAATATCGCGGCTGATCATTACTCTTCCGCCTGGGTACACGAAAACCGAAATGGCCGTGGTTAATTTTGCGGCGCGGGGATTTGCAATCAACCCGGCGGCGCGGTTTATTCATGCTACATTTTCTGATGATCTGGCGCGCGAGAACAGCGACAAAATCAAGGGGCTGATCCAGTCCGAAGAGTTTCAGGCGATGTGGGCGTTTGGCATTGACGCCAGCACCAGTGCCAAGGATCGATGGAAAACGACAGCAAACGGAGGGATGCTCGCCAAAGCGGCGGGCGGCCCGATTACCGGCTTTCGGGCGGGATACATGGACAAGACGCGCTTTACAGGCGCGCTGATCGTGGACGACCCGCTAAAGCCTGACGACGCATTCAGCCCGACGAAACGCAAGACAGTCAATCAGCGGGCTACCAACACCTTTCGCAGCCGACTGGCGCATGACGGTGTGCCGATCATTGTTATCATGCAGCGGCTTCACGGCGACGACTTCGCGGGCCACCTGTTGACCGGAGGCACCGGCGAGATATGGGATCACCTCGATCTGCCGGTATTGATTGAGGGCGGCGCGGATTACCCAGCGGAATGGACACACGGCAGGCCCATTGGACACGGCTTGCCGGATGGCCCGCTTTGGACCGAAAAGCACAATGCCGCCGAAATCGAGGTGCTAAAAGCCGACGCTTACACCTTCGCCAGCCAGTACATGCAGCGGCCTGTTTCGATTGAGGGCGCGCTGTTTGATATGGCAGGGGTCAGATGGTTCAGGCACTCGGAATTGCCAGAAATAGACTATTACCGAATGTATGCTGATACGGCCCAGAAGACCGAGGAACGCAACGATTATTCGGTTATCGAATTGTGGGGTAAGTCCAAAGGCGGCGCGGCGGTTCTGGTGGATCTAGTGCGCGGCAAGTGGGAAGCGCCCGATCTTGAGCGCAACGCGTTGGCATTCTGGCGGAAGCACGTCGGCAAGGTTGTTCGTGGTTTATGCGTTGAGGACAAGTCGTCAGGCACCGGCCTGATCCAGTCGTTGAAGCGTCAGGGCATCCCGATCGAGGGGATACAACGCAATCGGGATAAATACACGCGCGGTCTGGACGCAGCGCCATGGGTGGCAACCGGGCAGGTTTGGATACCATCGGACGCGGCTTTTTCGCAGGCGTTCAAATATGAAATGCAGACATTTGACGGCCTGGGAACGGGCTATGACGACCAGATCGACCCGATGATGGACGCGGTTGCGGACATGTTGGGCGGGTATGGGCTATCTTACACGGGGGCGATCTGATGGCAAAACCGCACTATCGCCTGACGAAAGATGGGCTGCAAAACGTCGTTTCCGGCATGGGCACCAGTCGGGATAAGGGTTTTCTTGCGCAATACACGATGCCGGTTGATGACCCGGCGCAATATCTTGCCGCCTACAAGTCGTCACGCATTATCGCGCGAGCCATTGATCTTCCTGCCGAGGATTCCTGCCGTGAGTGGCGGGAATGGCAGGCTGAATCGACCGACATCACGAAGATCGAAGCCGAGGAAAAGCGGCTGGACGTGCGCGGCAAAATGTTTGAGGCACGGCGGCTGGCGCGCTTGATGGGCGGCGCGGCCATCGTGATCGGGACCGGTGACAAGGATCTGATGAAGCCGCTGGACCCGGATAAGATCGGCAAGGGCGGCGTCAAATATCTGACAATTCTTTCACGGCAGTCAATTACTGCCAGTGAGCCAGAGGACGATGTGACTTTGCCAGGATATGGCAAGCCGCGTCTTTGGACGGTCAATACCCGAATGGCTGGCGCGATGCAGATACACCCGTCGCGGCTGGTCATCCAGCACGGCGTTGCGCCGCTGGCCGACGATGCCGGGTATGATGCGCACGATGGCTGGGGCGGTTCAGTTCTGCCGGGGATGATCGACAACCTGCGGCGGGTTGATGAGGGTGCTGCCAACGTCAATTCGCTGCTGTATGAGGCCAAAGTCGATGTTTTGAAGGTCGATGGGCTGATGAATAATCTGCAAAGCAGGGGGCAGGCTTACGAGGCCGAGATTTTGCGCCGGATGACATTGGCCGCAACCGCCAAGGGCATCAACGGCATGTTGCTTCTGGATGCGCTGGAAGATTACCAGCAGAAATCGGCCAGTTTCGGTGGGCTGCCTGACGTGATGGACCGCTTCATGCAGTTGGCAAGCGCAGCGGTTGGCATCCCAATGACGCTGTTCTTCATGCAGTCGCCGGGCGGTCTCAATGCAACAGGCGAAAGCGACGTCAGAAATTACTATGACAGGATCAGGGTGCAGCAGACCCTGCACATGGAGCCATCCATGTCGGCGCTGGATGAATGTTTGATCAGGTCTGCCTTGGGCGAGCGACCCACTGGCCTGCATTACAACTGGCGACCGCTTTGGCAACCAACAGCGAAAGAGCGCGCCGAGGTTGGCAAGATCAGCGCCGAAACCATGAAGATCGCGCTGGAAATGGATGCAGTTTCGCCAGAGTCGGCAGGTTCGGCATTGGTTAACGCGCTGACTGAATCCGGCGCCTTTCCGGGGCTGGAAGGGTACGCCGAGGAATTTCCGAAGGACCGGACTTCGGGCGACGACGATGATGATCCGAGCGATGGGCAGGACGTGACGCAATGACCGAAATCAAATTCACAGACAGCGCCCCGATCACCGGAATGCGCCAGACCTCCGACGGCTACATGGTTGGCGAGGTCCGCTGCGCCCGCACGGGCTGCCAGACATATCGGGCAAGCGAACTTGGCCTGATCGATGGCGGCACAGTCACGGTTTACCGGCCCGAGGCGGCAGTATTTCACAAAGACAGCTTGGCGACATTCGCGGGAAAGCCGGTGACTATGGGCCACCCGGCGGAACAGGTCACGGCTGACAATTGGCGTCAGCATTCCGTTGGCGATATCGGAGATGAAATTGCCCGTGATGGTGAGTTCGTCAAGGTTCCGTTCCGGTTGATGGATGCAGCCGCGATTGCTGCAGTGCAGGACGGCAATCGGGAAGTTTCGATGGGGTACACCACCCCGATCACCATGCAGGATGGCACAGCGCCTGACGGCACACCTTATCAGGCGGTGCAAACCGGCCCGATCCGCATCAATCATCTTGCCATCGTCGCGAAGGCGCGCGGTGGCGAGCAACTCCGCATTGGCGACAGTGCGAAACCTTGGGGCGCTATGCCCTGTCCCCCCACGAGCAATAAGAAGGAGGACACCATGTCCGACGCTCTCAAAACGGTGGTGCTGGGCGATCAGGCGGTGCAAGTCGCTGTCGCTGACGCTGGTGCCATCGAGAAATTCAAGGCCGACGCCGCCAAGGCTTTGACCGATGCCGAAACGGCCCATGCCGCTGCTATTGCGGCGAAAGACGAGGAAATCGGCACGCTCAAGGCTGATGCCAAAAAGCTGACCGATGCTGCAATGACCCCTGAAAAGGTGTCCAAGCTGGTCGCAGATCGCGTGGCGCTGGAAGGCACTGCCAAGGCGATCTTCGCCGACGCCAAGACAGACGGCGTTTCCGACGCTGACCTGCGCAAGGCTGTCGTGGCCCATAAGCTGGGTGACGATATGGTGGCAGACGCGTCAGAAGGCGAAATCGTTGGCATGTTCAAGGCCATCGCCAAAGACGCCGCTAAGGCCGATCCATTCGCCGACGGCATGAAGGGCGGCACCGTGCCAAAGGCCGGAACCAACATCGCCGATGATGCATACGCGGCCAATGTCGCGCATTTGCAGTCGGCATATCGCAACTCTGATCCCGTGAAAGGGGCCTAATCATGGCTGTTCAATCCACCTATGCAGAAACCATGCCCGTCGCGCTGAATGGCATGATTGCGAACACCGAACCAAATGTGCTGATCAGCCGTGAGGTTCAAACCGCCGCCATCGGGTTCGGGAAAGTGGTCAAGCAGGGCACTGCGGATAAGCAGGTCCAAGCCGCCACCGCCGCAAATGATGTCGTGCGTGGCATCACGGTGCGCGACCAGTCTGCAACTGGCGACGAATTCGCCGTGGCCGACAGTGCTTTGGTTATGACCAAAGGCGTGATCTGGGTCACGGCATTTGACACCGTTGTGGCGGGCGCACCCGTTTACATGCGTGTGGCCGGTGGCGCGGGCAAGTTTACCGACACCACCACCGATAACCTCGCCATTCCCGGCGCAATCTTCGAGACCAGCGGCGCTGCCGATGAACTGGTCGCGATCCGTCTGGGCTAAGGGGGCCTGAACAGATGACAATGCACACGCAATTCAACGACGCCTTGCAAGCGTCTTTGGGGTTCGCTCAGAAGCAGACCTCTCACATCGAGGCTGGCGTTTACGCGATCCGCTATCCGGAACTGAACTACGCCGAGCTTGTGCCGGTTGATACATCCGCCGGTGAGTGGTCCAAATCCGTCACATACTATTCGATGGATGGCGCGGGCGCGGCGGGCTGGATCAACGGGAACGGCAAGGATATCCCCGTTGTCGGTGCCAATATGGAGCAGCACGAAACGGCGGTCTATACGGCTGGTATCGGCTATTCCTATGGCTATGAGGAAATCAACCAGGCGCGCTTGCTTGGTGTTCCGCTTGACAGCACCAAGGCTGGCCTGGCTCGCCGTGCCTATGAGCAGATGGTTTATGGCGTTGCGCTGAACGGTGACGCCGTGAAGGGGTTTGAGGGCCTGTATGACTACACCGGTGTTCCGGCTGCGTCCGTTACGGCGGATGGCACCGGGTCGGCAACAGCGTGGTCAACAAAGACGCCGGATCAGATCATCCGCGACGTGAACGCGCTGATTACCGGTATCAGTACGACCACCAAGGAAACCGAACTGGCCGACACGCTGATTCTGCCGACTGAGCGGTTCAACTATATCGCTTCGACGCGCCTGACCGACACCGGCATGACGATTCTGGAATTCATCCAGAAGGCAAACGTTTATACGGCGCAAACGGGACAACCCTTGATGATCCGTGGGAAGCGCGGGCTTCTGCAAAAGGGCGCAGGGACCACCGCGCGGATGATTGCTTACCGTCGCTCGCCCGAGGTTCTGAAGCTGCACATCCCAATGGTTCACCGGTTTTTGCCGGTGCAGATCGAGGGATTGCAGTTCACCATTCCCGGTGTGTTCCGCTTGGGCGGCTTGGACGTGCGCCTGCCGAAGGCGATCAGCTACGGTGATGGGATTTAGCACGTTCAACGAGGGGCTGGGCGACCGGCCCCTTTTATGAGGGCGCTTTGAAAGGGAACACCATGAAACTGACCAACACCACCAAAGGCGACCTGGGCCTTGATCCAGAAACCATTGTGCCTGCCATGGGCGCGCTGGAAATTGACAACGAAGAGCTGACTGCGCACAAGAAAAACCCGATTGTAAAACACTGGTTGGTGTCTGGTGATTTGGTTGAAAGCGGCGCGGAAAAAACGGCCGAAAATTCCAGCGGCAAAAAGGGCGGCAAGGGCTGATGCTGTCCTATATCGACCCAGCTTTGACGCTGGCCGAGGCGGACGCCTATGCCGTGTCGCGCGGCTATGCGGCTTGGGTTGGTGACGATACGGTAAAGGAGGCGGCGCTGCGGCGGGGGCAGGATTACATTGCGTCAAAATATAACGGGCGATGGCTGTCGGGATTCACAGATGCCACTGCACCTGACGCGGTGAAATTCGCCATTACTGAAGCGGCGATCCGTGATCTTGGGGCGCCGGGTTCGCTGGCACCGGATTACACCCCCGGCAAGGTTGTGAAGCGCGAGCGGGTCAAGGCTGGTCCGGTCGAGAGCGAAGAAGAGTATCGGGACGATGGCAGTGTGTCGCCCCTGCCGGTTTTTTCGGTGATCGACGGGCTTTTGCGTGACTTGATCTATTCCCCCGGCCCTGCCATTTTCGTTGTGTGATACCCGAACTCCAATCCACAATTGACGCGATGCCGCCGGACACCCGCGCGGCGTTCCTTTTGGCCGTGGAAGTCATCGAAAGCCCCGGACACCTGGATGTGATCGCGCACCACCTGATGCGGGGCGATTGGGTGTCGGCGGCTTATGTGTCCCGCGTTCCATCGTCTATCTATGCGGCGCGTGATGCCGCTATCCTCTTCGCTTATGCGTGGGGGCGCACACAGCGGGGCTGACCCATGGCAAGACGCAAGACGGCACAGGAGCGGCGGTTAGACGCGCTGCTGCGTCAGTTTGAACCGCAGGTGGCCAAGGCGTTTCTTGAGGCCGTACAGGCGCAGCGGCAGGCTGTTGATCTGGCCGCTCTGATTGAGGCGCTGGAACGGCGCGACATTGAACGCGCGGTGCAATTGCTGCGGATGAACCAACAGGCATTGTTTCCCCTGACCGAAAGCTTGCGGGGGGCGGTTATTGCTGGCGGGCAGACGGTGGCGGCAACCCTGCCCCTCACGATCCGGGGGCAGTTTGGTTTCGGCGGCAACCCACGGGCAGTCAGAGCGGTTGAGCAAGTCACCGGCAAGCTGGCCGAAATACTGGCGGAAGAAGCCACCGAAATGGCGCGACAGGTGATCGGCCTGGGCATTGCCAACGGTGTGCCACCACGCAAGCAGGCGCTCGATCTGGTGGGTAGGACAACACAAGGCGGCGCAGTTCGTCGCGGTGGATTTATCGGGCTGGACGCGCCACGGGCAGAGCAGGCGCGCAAGGTGCGGGCGATGCTGACGGACCCTGACGAAATCGCGCGATACTTCAAGGGCGCTGACCCGCGATACAAAACCACAGACCGGCGGTTTGACAGCATGGTGCGCAAGGCGATTGCTGAGGGGCGGGCGCTGACACCGGCGCAGGCTGACAGGATATCCGAACTGCACAAGGCGCGGTTGTTGCGCAACCGGGGCGAGACGATAGCGCGCACGGAAACACTCAATGCGCTGCGCACAGGCCAGCACGAGGGTTTTGGCACGTTGGTTGATACTGGGCTTGCCGAGGGCATGACGGTCAAATGGCTGGCCACATCCGACAGTCGGACACGGGACGCGCACCGCGAATTGAACGGGACGATTATTGCCTTCGGTGAACTGTTTGAGAGCCCCACGGGCGGGCGGCTGGCGCATCCAGGGGATACCGCACACGGTGCGGGGCCAGATGATTTGATACAGTGCCGCTGTGTTGCCGTGTATCGCACCAAGAAACCGGAGTTCTGAAATGGTCACAGTCGCTGAAATCGCTGCCAAGGCCTTCGACGGCGTGGCGGGCAAGATCGCTGGCGTGATCCACCCGGCGACGATGAACTGGACGGAGAAGGGCGCTTATGACCCCGACACGGGCAGCTACACCACCACGGCCAAGAGCGATACCGGGCGCGCGGTTGAGGACAGCGAAAAGCCCGTTGCGGACGTGTTCGAGGGCTATGTTGCTGGCCCTGCCGATGTGCTGGTGCTGATGGAAGGTTTCACCACGGTCCCGAAAGAGAATCACACGATCACCTATGCGGGTCGGACGCGCACCATCTTGCGCGCACAGGATATCGTTGCCGCCGGGGCGATTTATTACGTGGTCGCCCGCTGATGGCGCTGGCACCGGGGCAGGCGACGAAAGAATTCCAAATCCAGATCGACCGCGAATGGGCGGCGATCATGGGCAACGTCCAGAAGGCCGTGATCTATCTGGCAACCGAGGGGCTGGCGAAGGTTCAGGAGAAATCGCCGGTTGATCTTGGGACATTCCGCGCGAATTGGCTGATCAGCATCGGCGAGCCATCCGACGCCACCACAATGTCGCTATCTGAATTCGCCGGGATGAACGCCGCGGCGCTGGCGTCATATGCAGGCGTTGATGGTTTACCGATTATCTACCTTCAAAACAGCTTGCCGTATTCCTTGAGGCTCGAAAACGGCTGGTCCGGGCAAGCACCTGCCGGGGTCTTGGCGATCACAGTGGCAGAACTGGAAGCCATCGCGAGCAATTTAGGGAGCCGGGTATGACGTTGCAAAACGAACGCAAGGCAATAGAGACCTATTTCACAACGGCATGGACCGATACAACCGTTCCTGTCGGCATGGACGGGCATGAGTTCACGCCATCCATCAACAGCATCCGCCTGACTATAAAATCAGGGGCTGCAATTCAGGGCAGCATTGGCCGCATTGCCAACCGCATCGACCACATCGGCACGCTGACAGCGACAATCTACACCGCAGGCGGTGAAGGCTCGGCGGCATGGCGGGGCTACGCCGAAACCATCACCGGCCTGTTCTTCGAGAAATCCATCACCAGTGCAGGCGCGCTAATAACCACCGGCACTGACACATTCATCCGGTTCAGCCCGCCGCAACTTGGCGATAACCGGCACCCATACATCGCGGCGGATTTCGCTTCGCCACCGTTCCATCAAACCAACGTCATTGCGCCATACGTGCGCTATTCACACCGATAGGAGGCACTGCAATGGCAGGCACGAGCACGTCACAGATCAAATCTGCGTTTATCAAAGAGGCCACCCCAGGCACCACCCCCGCCACGCCCGGCTTCACCACTATGCACGACGGGGCAATGATGGTGGCAAAGCCGCTTGTCGTGTCGGGGACGTCACTGACGGCTAAGGGGCAGCGGTCAGGGCATGGCATCCTTGGCATCGACGTTACCGGGACACTTGAGGGGCCTTTGGTCTACGGCGTTCTGGATGATTGGCTTGAGAGCCTTCTACAGGGCGCTTGGTCGGCTGACGTGCTTAAAAACGGCTCGGCCACAAAATCCCTGACGGTTGAAAATACGATTCCGGCCGGAAATGGCGGCACGGCGACGATGTTGCGCTTTCGCGGTGTTGAAGCGACCAGCGGCACCTTAACCCTGAAAGCGCGCGAACAGGCCAACCTGAACCTGACGCTGTTGGGCCGTGGGTCTGATCCGGCCACCACAACGGCCATTGCCGGTGCGACCTATGCGGACCCGGCGCGGTCCGATCCGCTTTCATCCGGGCAGGACGTTGGCACGATTGCGTTCAACACTTTCACGCTCGACTGCATGGAGTCGCTCGACATCAACTTTGCGTTCGAAAAGCGCGAAATCCAGCCTAAAATCAGCAGTGACGATTTGTGCGGCATCACGCGCGGTGACTTCCTGCCGGTTTTGACGGCAAATATGTACGTCGAAAGCAATTTCCTTGCGATCTACAACGCCGCCCGCGCCACCCATTCGCCGTTTTCGGTGACCGTCCCGCTTGGCTCGATAACCGGCGAAAAGTACACGCTGGTTTTCCCCGCATGTCATTTTGGGTCAACCGAAATTGACATGTCAGGCAATACCGTGATGCAGAAGATCGAAATCCTGCCGCAATACGACAAGACGGCTGAGGCAACTTTGATTGTTACGCGGGCGGTCGCGTAATGCGAGCCGCAGTCACGTTTGAGGGTGCTGTTGGCGGCAAGCTGCGCACCTTTCGCAAGGGCGACCCGATTACCAAAGAACAGGCCGAAGAAATGAACCTGGCGGACAAGCCGGGCCTTGCCACATCGAAGAAGGAGGCCCGCAAAGATGGCGCTAAGGCTTAAGTCACGCGAATTGCCTATGGTGCAGTTTCGCGCCGTTCTGCCGGAATGGCTTGGCCCCGGCGGCGAGTGCTTTATCGAGATCGACGCGCGCGCCGGTGGCGCAATCAACAGCGCCTATGTCGCGTCTGCGGAATCGCTGATGCTGCGCGCACGGATCATGGATCGAAAGACCCGCAAAGTGACCGATGATGCTGAGTATGTGGCCGCAGACAACGCCAACGCCAAGGCCATCGGGAGGGGCAGGTTCGAAACGCTGTACGATTCATGCGTGATTGAATGGCGGTCAAACATCCTGACCGAGGACGACGATGGCAAGGCCGTGCCGATCACATGCGACCGCGCGACCTTTGTTGAATTGTCGGATCAGCCAATACCAGAAATCGCCAAGGCTCTGACGCAGTTCGAAAGCAAGGTTTTGGACGCGGGCAAGATGATCAGCCAAGACGATGAGGAAACGGTAAAAAACTAACCGAGGCCGTCGCTTGGGGCCTGAAATACTCAAGCGCAGAGTTGCGGTATTTGCGCGAAAAGGGCGCGGCGGAACTGCAAAACGAGGTCGAGCCGTGCAATTGGCTATACTGGCAGGCATTCCACCATTTGCGCGGGTCACGGCAGCAAGGCATGGGGCTTGGGCCGATACCGTTTTCCGAAATCATGGCGTATGCCGACAGCTACCTGGGCATCACTTGCCCGGTTGACCGGGGCAGGCTGGTGCGGATGATCATGGCGATGGATAATGCCGAACGGGCGGCGATGGGTTAATATTCGGTCGGAGCGGCGGGGGCTGTCAGTTCCAGCCGTATACGAACATTCCGGCAGAAGTCCCGTCGCCTTTCAGATAGACGAAATTTCTTGGCAGAATGGCCTGCCATTGGTGTCCTACTCCAACCATAAATGACTTGTTTAACTTAACCGCCCTGCGCAACTTGCAAACCAATCCCGCAAACGACTGCCCGACAAAGACCTGGCCTCCTTTCCTGTCCTTTAAGATGCTGATGTCAAAATCCGACAGCCCTCGGACCCTTAATTCACTTTCGATAACCTTGATATCTGCATCCGAAAAAGGCTGCTCTACCTCACCGGCGTAAAATCTACCTTTGTGATGCATAATGCATAGGTTGAAAAACCCATTGCTTCCCGAAAAGCTTCTTTTCTCATCATCTGACCACTGAGAGGGCGATTTCAGCATCGCTTTGTCTTTTATGCCAGCGGCAGCGTTTGAGGCTAAAAAAGTAGCAACACAGACTGCCAAAACTAAGCCTGACCCCATCATCTTAACCTTCCTTCGTTTCATCGCCGCAAGGCTATGGGGCAGAAGCCGTTCCCGCAAGGATTATCCATATGGCCACACTTCGCCTTGCTATCGACCCAAGAGGCATGGAAGCCGGTGGACGCCGTGGGGAATCCGCCCTTGATCGGCTGCTTGGTCGCACACAGCAGGTCGAAACCGGCCTTGGCGGCATGGCCCGTGCCGCGACACGATCCCTAGCGGCTGTTGCGGCGGGTTTTGCCAGCATTGCCGGGGTGTCAGCCGCGATCCGTGGCATATCGCAGTTCGAAACTGGCATGTCGCAGTTGGGTGCCGTATCCCGCGCCACTGCAAGCGAACTGAAGGATATGCGCACGGTCGCAATGGATCTGGGCAGTTCGACGGAATACAGCGCCACACAAGCGGCATCGGGTTTGAATTTCTTGGCGATGGCCGGGTTTAACGCCGCCGAAAGCATGGCCGCGATTCCCGACGTTCTGAATCTTGCCACGGCGGCGCAATTGGACCTTGGGCAGGCTGCTGACATTTCATCAAACATCATGTCAGCATTTGCGATCAGCGCCGAAAACGCTGGTGCCGTGGCCGATGTGTTGGCGGCGGCATCATCGCGGGCGAACACTGATGTCGGCCAGCTTGGCGAGGCCATGAAATTTGTCGGCCCGGTGGCATCTGCCCTCGGGATCGAGATGAATGACGCGGCTGCGGCTATTGGCGTTCTATCCGATGCCGGTATCCAAGGTGGCATGGCGGGTACTGGTTTGCGCCGGGTGCTTTCGTCGCTGGCCAACACCACGCCGCAGGCGGCGGCGGTCATTCGCGATCTGGGCCTTGAACTGGACGCGCTGAACCCCGCGACCACAAGCATTGTCGAAATCGTGGAGCAGCTTTCGGACGCCGGGATTGATGCGGCGCAGGCGCTTACGATCTTCGGTGATCGGGGCGGGCCTGCCATCTTGGCGCTGACTTCGCAGGTTGGCGGGCTGCGCGAATTGACTGGCGAGCTGTCCAATGTCGAGGGCGAAGCTACGCGCATGGCCGACACAATGCGCGACAACCTGGGCGGCGATATTAACTCGCTGAAATCTGCCCTTGAGGGTTTGATCTTGGCAATGGGTGAGGCTGGGTTAACTGCCGTTTTGCGGGCCGCAATTCAGGGGCTGACGGACGTTACCCGAATAATCAGTCAAACAGTTCAGGCCATCGGGAGCCTCATCGATTACGTTGGGCGGCTGTCCCTGTTCGCAAGGGCAACCGATCAGATTAGAACATCCTCTGAGGCGGCGGCTGGCGCGATATCCAAAGAGGTTGAGCAATCCGCCGCGCTGATGGCAGTACTTTCTGACGGCCGCACCATGTCGATTGATGTTGCTGGGGTAAAGCTGACCCAGGCAAGGGCGCATTTGGAAGCAGCTGATGCGATCAGACAGGAAAACATCGCGGCAATCGAGGCATCGGATGCTTACCGAAAGCAGGTGGAAACACAGGCGTTTCTGAACGAAGAAATCCAGAAATACTATGAAATGAGGGATAAATACGGCGCCGATAAGGAGGGCGCGGGCGATGCGGATAGGTTCAGAAGGCTGGTTGAGGGCTTGCAACGGGCCGTCGATATCCAGAAGCAACTGATTGGCGACGCCGCCGATCTTTCGCCTGAATATGCCGCCGCGCGTTCACGGGTTGAACAGCTCGAAGCACTGATTGCAGAGGCGAGCGGGGCGACTATCAGGCTGGGCAATGGGATGGGTGACGCGGCGGACAACGCCAGCACACTGCGCACGGTGATTGCGTCAATCGATATCTCTGGCCTGTCGGGCCAAGCGGCTTCACTGGCCGGGATGTTGGGCGTTGCTGCCGGGAACGCGGCGGCACTCAATGCGGCCCTGAACCGAACGGCAGGCTTGAAAGACCCCACTGCCGCCACTGCCGGTGGCTTGTCGTTCGGGATGCCCAGCGTTGGGGATCCCTCTGTCGGGAGCGCCGTCTTGGGTTTCGGGTCTTTCGGAAAAACACGAAAGTACATCGAAAATAACTTGCCTGACATTCCGTCATTTTCAGGCGGCGGTGGTGGCGGCGGTGGCGGATCAGCCGCAAGCAGCGCCAACCAACTGCAAACAGCCTATGACAGCCTGATTGCGTCCCTTGATCCGCTTGTCCGCGCCACACAGGACTATGAAAAGGCGCAGGAGACAATCAACGACGCACTTGAGGCCGGTTACATCGGCGCTGGCGAGGCAGGGCGCGCATACGACCTGGCGCGCGAGCGGTTCGAGGAAGCATCGGCGGCGGCGCAAAATACATCGGACATCTGGGATGAGTTCGCCAGCATTGGCGGGTCGGCCATTGATCGGTTGATTGCCGGGACCGGGGATTGGCGCGATATCCTGCAAGACGTGATCAAGGAACTGATATTGGCCTATGCCAAGGCAAAGCTGCTGGAATCGGTCACAGGCGGCAGTTCAAGCGACAGCCTCGGCACACTTATTTTCAAGAGTTTCGCAGGCATGTTCGACGGTGGCGGCACAATCCCCAACGGTCAATATGGTTTGGTTGGGGAGAATGGCCCGGAGCTTGTGCAGTCAACGCCAAACGGTTCGGTCGTCACATCGCGCCAAGACACTGCCCGCCGCGCCCGTGCTGCGCAATCGGGGGCCGTGATCAACATTGATGCCCGTGGCGCACAGGAGGGCGTGGCCGATCAGATTGCAGCGGCGATCAGGTCAGCGGCCCCGCAAATCGTCGGGCAGTCGGTGAAAACGGTTCAGAAGAACCTTGCCAATTATCAGACTGAGTATTCCCGGTTCGGGGGGATTGCCTGATGGTCTATGTCCCGAAAATCTATGACTGGCGTTATGACTGCGCGCCGATTGATCAGGTGTTTCGCGCTGGCGGCACGTCAACGCCGGGCGGCATGACTGTTGGCGGCTTTGCCACCGCAACGCCAGAGGTCGGCGGTCGCTACGAGGTGATGATGAACTTTGCGCCTTTCGCCGCCGAGGCCGCAAATCTCAACGCAAGCTGGACTGTCAGCCGTATTTTAAACAGCGCCATCATGCGGGTGCGCCTTTACAAAACTGTGCAGCTTGTCGCGGCCAGTGCAATCACTGGCGCGGATGTTGAGAACGGCATCCCATGGGCCAACGACGAGCCTTGGGCGAATGGCGAGAATTGGGCGTGGTCGCCAAGCTCGCCGATCACCAACCCGGCTGGCCGGGGGGCGGAAATGTTCACGGCGGATTTAAGCGATATCGGCCCGGTCTTGAAAATTGGGCATGTAATCGGGTTTCAGAGCGGCGGCTATGACTTTGCGCACACCATTATGGACATTGAATATGACGGCGCGGACGTGGCAACGGTCACTGTGTCACCGCCATTGCGGCGGGGCTTAACCACCGATGACCGGCTGCTTTACCGCCCCGCTGTTATGGTGACGTGCATCAATGCGCGCGAGGTTGCGGGCAATTTCGCCAGCGGGCGGCACATGCAGTTTGGTTCTGCACAATTCGTAGAGGCGCTGCTGTGAGTGATTTCACCGATTACCTGCTGGATCAGATCGGCGATGCCACTGACACCCACGACATCAATCTGCGCCTGGTCAACTGCTACTTTTACGATTTTGACGGAGTGCCTGTGCGCCTTTGGGATGGGCAGGGCGTGTTGGTCACATCAACTGGCGTTGGTGATCCTGTGGTGACGCCGAACGGCACGATTGCCGCCAACGAATGGCTCGGCACATTTGACGGGCGGGGCAACAACATGCACCAACCGGCTGCGGTGGGCGATGAACGCGACGGGGCCAGCCCACGATATGAGTTTACCATACCCTATCTGGACCGGGCCACGTTCGACGCGATCCGGGCCGATCAGGACAAGGCCAAGGGCCGGTCGCTGACCTGCTACCATGTGCTAGTGAGGCCCGGTGAAGGTTTGCGCGCGGGCCTGCCGATCCGGTTTGCATATCGCCTGACCATGCGCGGCGTCACGTTTTCGGAAAGCAGAGAGGGGGCGCCGGGTGCGGAACAGCGTGTATATTCAGCGCGGGTTCTGGCCCGCACAGGTGAGGCGGGCCGCAGCCTTGCGCCGCGCGGGACAATGACCGCGACCAGTTTGCGCGAGCGGTCGCGGCAACTTGGTGTGGTGTCAGACAGCGGTGCGGATTTTATCGCCGGTAATGCGCAGAGGACATATCTTGTCGGCGGATGATCTGCGCGCGCTTTGGGCGCGGGGTCGGTTCGTCTGGGGCGCGTCAGACTGCATGATGTCGGTTTGGTCATACGTCCAGACAGCAACCGGCATTGACCCCGGCGCACAATGGCGCGGCACTTACCACGATGCAGATGGGGCGCAGGCGATCTGTGACGCCTATGGCGGGGCCTTCGGGGTGTTTGCCTATGCGATGGAGCAGGCGGGCTTTGATCGCGCTGACCGTGCGCCTATGCGGCCTGTGATGTGCGATGTGCAAGGCATTCTGGTGGCTGGTGTGGATCTGGGGCGGCGCGTTGCGTTTATGGCCGAAGGGCGCGGTATGATCGAAATGCCAGCCAAAGTAATCGGAGCGTGGGAAATATGAAAATGCGCGCGGCCCTTTTGCTTTGCACTGCCCTGATTATGCCGGTGCCTGCCGAGGCGGGGCCGGTGATTTCGTTTTTCGCCGGGATTGCCACGGGGTTCACGACCGGTGCCGTGGCCGGGGCCGGGATCGGTGGGGCGTTTGCTGCTGGTCTGTCAATCGGATCGTTCTTCACCGGCACCCTTGGCTCGCTGCTATTGAATGTCGGCCTGAGCTTTGGCATGGCTTTGCTAAACAAGCCCAAAACGCCGGACATTGAGCAGGCCCGCGCGAATCCGCGTATCATCGACAGCCCGCGTTATCAGTTGTGCGGCCCGGTTGCTGTCGGGGGGCATGTTGGCACGTTTGGGGAATACGATGCTGATGGCAATTTCTGGTACATCGTCGCGCACGGCGATGGTGAATTGCTTAATGATCCGATTTACCTGCTGGATAACATCCGGGTGGAATTGGCCACCGAGCCAACCGTTGATCTGACCGCCGACGCCATAATTGCGGAAAACGTGCCGCTGTCCGGTGAGTATGAATACAAGGACGGTTACTTTACGGTCGGCAATAAAGTGCTGTTGGTGGCGCAGACTGACCCGATTGAAAACGGGTTGTGGGTTACATCGTCCGGTGCGTGGTCGCGTCATCCCAGCATGGCAAGCGGTGATGATATCAAGCTGTTTGTGGTGGATCGTGGCACTGCCAGTCTGCCGGGTTGGAATGACGTGCGTATCCCCCGGTATTTCAGCGTTCTGGAACCATCCGGCGTTGTCGGCACTGACCCGATGGTGTGGAGTGCGGGGCAGAGCCAAATTGCGGTTGGTGATGTGATCACCGATGATTTTTGCCTGACCGAAAAATATAACCAATTCACAGGCACCGGCGGGCGTGTACCCTACCTCAGAATTTATACGGTCAGCCCGACGCCATCACAGGTATACGGCACCAAACCGACCGATTTCACCGACGCATTCCCAGAACTGCCGACCGATTTTTTCCTTGCCGGTTTGGTCTATTCGGTGGTGCGCTGCAAAGCCATCCCGCCTGAGCACTACGGCAGGGCCTATCGTTGGCGCGGGGCGTTTGCTTTGGGCGAGCCATCGGTGGCCATGTACGGCGATTTCACGCGCGTCTATGATCCGCGCGACGTGACGCAGGATATCAATGACCGGGCCACATGGAAAAGCAGCGGCGGTAACTCGGCGTTGATTTGGGGTTGGTTTCGCACCGCGCCCTATGGCCGCAAGAAACCGTTGTCAGAAATCAACTGGGCGCAGGTTGGGGCGCAGGCCGATGTTTGCGACGAGACGGTGTTGGACCGCACAGGAACACCGGTGCCGCGCTATCGCGGTGGCTTTGCGATAGCAGACAACACCCCGCGCCATGAAGCCGAGGCGGACATACTGCTGACCTGTGACGGGTTTTCTGTCTATGACGATCAGGGGCGGGCATGGCCGCGCGTTGGAAAATATGAGTCCCCGACGCTGACATTCACCGAGGCCCGCGATATCCTTTCGGCGGAAACGCAGATACTCGATGATGGCGAAACCGCGCTCGATGGCGTGATCGTCAATTACATATCTGCCGATCATGGGTACACAAAACAACCGTCCGCGCCATGGCGCAATGCGGCGTATTATGATGGTACCACAGAGCCGAATTATCAGACCGTGGATATTTTGGGGTGCCAGAACCACAACCAGGCGGTGCGGCTGGCGAAGGCAATCGGCCAGCGCGTGGGGGCAACCAGGCGCGCTGCGTTTTCCGTTGGCGTCAAAGGGATTCTGGTGCGCGGCGAACGCGGGGTGAATGTCGATTATTCATCGGATTTCGTCGGTGAATTTGAACTTGGAACGTCAGTTGAGATTGCGCCAGATGGGCGGGGCGCGGCTTTTGCGGTTGTGCCTTTGCAGTCGGATCGGTGGGATTTGGGACTGGGCGAAGAAGGCGCGCCGCCACCGATTGCCCCGGCGCTCGACATAGACGGCAGCTTGGAGGTTGCGCAAAACGTGGATGTTTCGGCAGTGTCGGTTGCGGCATCCGGCGGCGCGGGTGTCCGGCTTGAGGTGACGTTTGACGAACCAACCCGTGTGGATCGCAGCTATCGTTTCAGATACCGCGCGGGGGCTGATGCGCCAGAATATTTTATCACCGACATGGACGAGCTGATCGCCTACTCGGCCCTCGTGGATGATGGCACAGAATACGTTGTGTCCTGGCAGACAGTCACCGCCGGTGGCCGGGCAACGCCATGGTCCAACGAACGCGATACGCCGGAAAGCGTCACGATTACCGCTACAGCCAACCCAACCGCACCCGCCGACCTTGTTGCATTTAATGCGGCGGATGGCGTCGGCGAAAGCATTGTGACGTTCACGACCGCCAACGACGCCAACCAATTCAAAGTGCAGATTTATCGCGGCACCACGACGACGTTTGGCGATGCGGCCTTGATCGAAACGGTTATTGCAGCGGCCAATATCGCCAACAGTGCGACCAACACCGGGCTAGCTGCTGGCACCTATTATTTCTGGGCCGTGCCGCTGAACGGCTCGAATGTCGCTGGCACCGCCAGTGGGCCTGACACCGCAATCATCACGTAAAACAACAGTAAGAGGCCAGACATGGTAACAAAAACTCCTCAAGAGGTGTTTCGCGGTGTGCCCGCTGACGCAAATTATCAACCAAAACCTGCCGACGCGCAGATATTGGCCGAAGAAATGATTGCCGATACGGCGGCGGTCGCGGATCGCGTCACTACCATCGAGGGACAGGATTTAGACACGCGCACGACGTCACTTGAGTCCGTTGCCATATCGGGCACTATCCCGCGCGCCGCCGCTGATTTGGCCACAACGGCCAATGTCACGTTGTCGGGGGAGCAAACAATCGACGGCACACTAACCAGCACAAGCGATGTGATCGTGCGGGCACAGGCTAATCCGGCGCAGAACGGCGTTTACACCACAGCGGCGGGCGCATGGACGCGGCGCAGCGACATGGACGCGGCGGGAGAGGTGCAAGGTGCGATGGTTTACGTCACAGGCGGCACGGTGGGCGCGGGCAAGACCTTCTACACCGGCTCTGAGGTTGTCACGCTGGGCACTGATCCGATTGTTTGGGTGGCAACGAGGGATCAGAGCGCGCTGGCGGTGCAGGTTGCTGACGTGGAGGATGGTTTGTCATCGGTCCCGGCCAAGACGATCATGGCAAACGATGATTTGGAGGTGGGTGTTGACATCGTCGGGAATGCTTGGCGGCGCACGGCCAATGACGGCCACCAGTATCTACCGCACATGGATGACCAGTCTGTGCAGCAGGCGATCAGCGAAACGAAGGAGCGGGTTTACGAAGGGGCGGGGAGCGTGGCCCAAGATGTTCTGAGCATCGAGGACGCGGACGGTAATGTAACGATGCGGCAAGATGCGCGAGGGGCCGTCTACCTACCGGGCTTGGCTGGCCCTGTTCAGGGCGTTGTGGGGCAAACCCTGACCCGTGAGCGGCGATTCCCTACCGCACGCGACAAGCTGCATTCAACGGTAGCGCCGATGATTGCCAGCCTCCGTACTGAGGGCCTGCCGTTTATCGAACCGCCCGCACTTCTTGTGCCGAACAACGCGCCAGTACCGAGCGGGATTGTGGACGCCTACAGCGTGACGGAAGGAACTGGCGTGATGCTTGAAACGCCATATGGGCCGGGCGGCAATGTGCATCCTTATCTATTGGAAGTGCGCAGGCCGTTGATGGGATACCGCTATATCATGGGGGAAACGCCTCACAAAAACGCAAACGCGTGGGAGGAGAACCCGATTATTTACGGGTCAAATGATCTACAAACTTTTGACCTCTTGCCAGATTGCCCCATGCCTTTGGGCCACCCGCCGGGCAATCAAACCGGCTATAACAGCGACATTGCACTTGGCTATGATCCGAACACGGGCGAGATGTTCGCGGTTTGGCGGCAGGTTGGCGCGGCGGCGGCTATTACCTTCCATTATCGCAGCACATGGGACGGGGTGAATTGGACGGATGAGGTTAGTCATAGCCAATCAGGCATCGGCTGGCTGTCGCCCTCCATTCTATATGACCCAATCGCCGAAACATGGCGCTTGTGGGTCTTGCCGACCGAGAACACAGTTCGGAGTTACACAGGCCCAACTAAATACGGACCCTGGACGGTTGCAGGGTCGCAAGACCTAAATGCGACTGATGGCATTGCAGCGTGGCATTGCGAAGTGAAGTGGATGGGGGAGGCGTTTGTCATGCTCGTGAATGACCGCGCAAACCTTTTCCTCGGTTATTCTACTGACGGCACAAATTGGACGATAGGCGATGCGTTGATCTCTGACGCTTCCGATCCGGTCTACAAGGGCAGTTTTGTCCCGGAATTCGACGGTGACAATATGCGGCTGCATGTCTGCTGGAATACCTATGCATATCCATCCGAACCTGGGATGGCTCTTGATTTTCATTCTAGATCAACCGATTGGGTTGATTTAACAGCTCTGTGAGGTAGCTACATGACACTTGTTTTGAAATCCAACAATGCCGCATCTAATTCAACGGGCAACGTGCACGGAATGTCTGGGCCGACTGACTTTGTGGCTATGCTCGATTTTTCACGCGATGAATACTACACAGTCTTGTCGGGTGATCGGGCAGACTATTCCTTATCCAACGCAGTTTCTGTTTCGCGAAGTTCGGTTGCGCCATACGCTTTGCGTGATGGAGTAATGCGCAGCGCGTCGGCAAATATCCCGCGTCGGCATTACCTGTCATCTGTTGATGCGGAGGGCCTGTTAGTGATGAACGCTCGGCAAAACCTCTTGTCTTCCGGGGGCGCTGGTGGCGTGTCTATTCCGGGGGCCACGGAGTGGACGATACTTTCATATACAGGAGGCTCGGCAGAGTTAAGCCATGCCAACCTGACATTGGAATCCACGCGGATTGTGGATGGACGCACAGTTAAGGCATACTCACGGTCGCCAACATCGACAATCACGGCAACCTTAAGCGTTAGCGGCGCAACTGATTTGCAAGTGGAACTCGCTAGTGGCGGGCGCTGTGCATCACCTTTTATGGGGTACTCGGCAACAGTGGCGATTGAGTCGGCAAGCCTTCACGCCCCGTTCAAAGACCTTCTGGCCTCTGGTGTTGGGACTGTCGTGGTTCGGAGTGTGGCACTCAGGGGTGCAGACGCTGACACAAGGAATTTCACGCCAGTTGCGGTGCAAACATCTAGCCCACTAGGCGGCGTGGCGGTGACATCATCGCGCACCACGGGATCATCCGGTACCGACAACGGGGCGGTTTATGCTGACGGAGCGGCATGGAATGGTTCGACAGACACTGCGTCAGTAACTGGCAACTGGCGTGACAGTATGGTTCACGCCATCGGCTTCGACGGCTTCGGCGATAATTTCACTGTGGCTTCCTTTGGGCAAATCAGCAAATCGACAGGAAACGGTGCAGTGTTTGGGGCACCCACAGCGATTCTTATCGGCGGGGCTAGCGCCTATGCAAGCGCGCCTAACAGGTGCTGCTCGATCATCACCCATGTTGTTATTTATCAGCGCATGCTGACTGACGATGAATTGCTAATAATTGCCAACCAGTGGGTCTGATTTTCCCGTGCTGCGCCTTTCTCTGCGATTGGCACCACACACGCGCTGCGCGACAGGGCGGACACCCTAAATCGCGCAGCTAACCACACCGACGAATAAGGATTTTCGGCATGGCTGAAACGACAGAGACCGCCTGCGGGGTGATTCTGCAATGATGGATTGGGTAAAGGGGAACCTGTGCTGGTTTGCGCAACAGTGTTTCCCGAGCCGGTTCTGACGCGGTTGGGGCGCGATATCGCTGTTTACGGCAATGCAACATGACGGTGGGCTGGCCTGATGTGATCGTCAACGAGGGTATTGTCCACTCGCTGCATCTCTACCCGGTGTATGCCGCGTAATTGTCCAGATCGTCAGGGGGGCGAATTTATGTCAGACGATCAACGACCGCTGCGCCAGATGATTTGGGAGCGGTTTATTTCTAAATCCGTCGATTGGCTGGTTGTCGCAGCCATCGGCGGGGCCGTTATCATGGTATTCGATCCGGTCAAAGAGCGGGCGATGGCGATCTGGAACACCCCGGATTCGCTACACCAACTGGTGGTGCGGGTTGAAAACCTGTTGGGGCAGGTGGCCGATGTGCGGGATGATATCGAGTCCCTGCGCCGACCGTCACAGGTGTTCGAGGTGTCGCGCACCAACACCCGCCCGATCGATGAATACTGCATTGAGCGGCAACCATGCGCGGTGCAGCTCAAGGTGCGCAGGCGTCCCGAGGGTATCCGGTGCCGCATTGTGCCGGGGTCCACCCAATGGGGATTCATCAATCCCAGGTCTGATCTATCCGCACCGGCACAGCGCATTGAGCCGGGTGAGGCGCGCAACATCGGCGTCAGTTGGACCACCATCGACATCATCATTTTAACGCCGGTGGGTCTTGAGCCGACAGCGGATTTTTACTTTGAGGCGGCATATATCGGTTGCCCCGGCATGGCCGATGGCGACGAGCCGTTAGTGTTTCAATCGCCGCGCATCCCGTTTCCGATCCGGCCACGATAACCGCCCCCGAAACCCTCACATTTGCCCCGTTTGCGGGGTCTTTTGCATTGGAGACAGCATGACATTTTCCAGATGGCTGCAATCGCGGCTGACCGCCCACGGATACCCGTGCGGCCAGATCGATGGCATTGTGGGGCCGATCACCACAGCGGCGCTGCGCGCATTCCAGCGCGCGCGCGGATTGATCGTGACCGGCACCGCGACACCGGAAACCGTTACATCGCTGCGGCTCAGCTCGACAGCCACAGTGACGCCGATTCCCGAGCGCAATCAGGACGTGCCTGAATTGGATCAACCTGCACCGGTATGGCCGCGACAGGGCGATGTGCAGGGTTTTTTTGGCAAGGTGGGCGAGCGACAAACGCGCGTTCATGTGCCGTGGGCCATGCGCCTGGCGTGGGATAAAAACGTGCGGATCAGCCGGATCACGCTGCACGAACGTGTGGCGGCCAGTGCCGAGCGGGCATTGCAGAAGATCGCGCGTACATATTCCGCGGTCGAGATTTCCGACCTTGGCCTCGATCTGTTTGGCGGGTCGCTGAACGTGCGCCGGATGCGCGGCGGCACGCGGTATTCGATGCATTCCTGGGGCATCGCAATCGACTTTGACCCTGAGCGCAACCAACTGCGCTGGACCAAGCCCCAAGCGCGCCTGTCGCGCCCCGACGCTGTGCCGTTCTGGCGGGCGTGGGAGGCAGAGGGCTGGGTCAGCCTGGGCCGCGCTAGAGACTTCGACTGGATGCATGTGCAAGCGGCCCGCCTTTAACTTTTTAAACCTGAAATGAGGACAAAAAATGGATATCATCACCGGCCTCTTGGCCAGCGAACAAGTGCAGACCGCCATCATCGCCCTGATCGGCCTTGCGCTGACCATCATCGTCAACCGCGCGTCTGCGGCATTTACGCTGGCGACCGGCATCCAGATCGAGGCGCGTCACCGCGAAGCGTTGCATGAGGCGATCATCTCAGGCGTCGAAAGCGCCATGAGGCACGGTCCAAACGAGGCCTTTGGAACATTGCGCGCCCATGTCGTGCAGCATTTGCGCGAAAGTGTGCCAGATGCGCTCAAGGCGCTGACCCCCGGCGATGGCGTGATTGATCGGCTGATTGAGCGATACGCTGCCGAGGCGTTTGCCAAGATTGGCGAATCGAAGTGACCCGCGGCTGACATCGGCCGGGTGCGTGGCTCTCAGAAACACACCTCGTATAGTGTTTGCCACATTGCATTCAGCGTTTCATCAAGCTCAGGAATTCGCGCCGCAGATCTGAATTTGATAGAAAGCAACCGCGCATGACCGAATTGGTCATCATCGACTGGTTGTCCTTCACCCCGCGCCAGTGCATGCAGAGGTGATCCGCTTCCATCACTACGGCCAGCCCGTCAGGATGGATGCGAGCCTCCAGTTCGTCGGCTAGCATCACGACAGCTTCCTCTTGGATTTGTGGGCGGCTCATAATCCAGTCGCAGAGACGCGTGTATTTCGACAATCCGATGAGTTCGGATTCGGCATTCGGCATAATCCCCACCCAGACGCGCCCCATGATTGGGCACAGATGATGAGAGCAGGTGCTTCGCACAGTGATAGGCCCGATGATCATCAGCTCATTCAAGCGCGACACATTGGGAAAAGCGGTCACATCTGGCGCAGCGCGGTAACGACCGGCGAATATTTCGTCGACGAACATCTTTGCCACCCGGCGCGCTGTGTCGGTTGTGTTGTGATCGCGGGTGGTGTCGATTACCAATGCGCTCAACACGTCTTGCATGTGCTTGGCCACTTCATCGCGTAGCGCATCCAGGTCGCCTTTGTGTAAGAAAGCGGCGATATTGTCATTGGCGTTGAAGGGTATCCCAGCCTCAGTCAGGCGCGCACGGATGCGATCCGAAACTGGCGCGTCTGGTCCGTCATTGTCTGTTACGTTAGAGGAGTCGACCGGCATGGCTGATCTTTCGTCATATTGATGGAAGACCGACCTCTGTCAGATCCCGCAATAATTGGCCAGTCGAGTACCAATCTAGGCCGGGCGCCGGACAGATTTTGAGTGGGGCGCTGAGAACAACCAATACATTTGCCCGGAAGGTGAGGCGTTCACGGCTTAGGTGATGCGTTGCTTTTCGGGATGATTCTGATGTCGTATTGGCCCTTGGTCCCGCACTGGTCGCACCTGGCGCGGTCCAGTACATCTAGCAGATCCGCGTCAGGTCCAAATCGTTTGATCAGGTCATCAATGTCCAGCATCGCGTAACGGTCGCAGCGGCAGAGTATCCCGAGGTCGCAATTCGCGCTTTGAGATAGCGGGCTGTTTGCGATTCGGTTGCGGTTGCGGGGTGTCATGATGTCGCGCGCTATCTTGGGGGGTTGGTATCTGCTGGCGTCGTAATGGCAGTGGCGCGATCTGGCGTTATTGATCGAAGGGGTGAGCGGTGCGCTGCCACCGTGTTTGTGAAGATTGGTAAGCCGAAGTAACCTGCAACAGCATTACTGCGGAATGAATTGGGCGGACAGCAGCCTGACGGCGCTGCGGCATGGCAGACGCAGCAACAATGAAAGAACTGCCTTTGGCGTAAGCTGTCGTGAGAAGCCTACCATATCGGTCAAGAGAATGACGGGTGGGGCAGGACGGCAAATGCAGTAGCGCCACGCTAACAGTCCCTCTTGTAAATTCCAGCGAACTGTCAGGTATCAACTCTCGCTTTGATGTCGTGGAAGACAGCAGACCCCGTGCAAATCAGCAAGGTCGAAACGAAGAGGACGAAGTGACAGCGCAGCCCGCTGGTGTCATGCTCTGATGGGGCTTGCCCACCGTCGATAAAAAAGGCATCTTGTGGTCAGCAATAATTTATGGCGCAAAAATGACCGTTCTATATACTCCTGGTCAGTTGAGGAGTGCTGTTTCGATCGCACCTGAGACACATCGCCACTGGAAAAAGGCTCTTGTCCCGTTTGATCGCGGCCGCGGACACAGCCCCTGTTTCAGCTCCGGTGACGTGGTTGCCGCGTCCGTCATTCGCACGCTTGCCACTGATCTTTCCGTTCGCGTTGGTGCGTTGGCACCAATCGCGACAGCTCTGTTTGAACTGTGCAACCTATCGTCGTGGCCGGTGCTCGAGCGTACGAATGTCGTCATCAATTTGCAGGAGGCGGGCGTGCGCTTCGCGGCAGAACTGGCGGAAGCGCACAGCGATCAACCGCTGATTATCATTCCTCTGCGAGCGATTGTTGTGCACCTGCGCGAACAGCTGATTGCGGCAATTGATCATGTGGAACAGCCATCTTTGCTCTTCCCACCCACCCCCATCGCGAGCGCGGGTACCGCGCAATGAGGCCGGTCATGACCGCCCTCAATCAGATCGCCATAGAGGCTCATCGCGCAGGATATCGCGCAGAAGCCGTGGTGCGCGACTATGCGTTCGCCGATGTGCTTGCCGAAGGCAACGATACGCGTACCGTCCCCTTAGTTGCGTTCACTCGCACGCCCCCTTCATATCGCTCAGCTGCCTTTGGAGTGGTTGAAAGCGATGGGCGTTCCTCCATCGACCTCGTTCAATCGTACCGTGCGCTCGGCGCACCGCTGCTGTTCGTCATCGACCGCGATGATGTCACGGTGTGGCAGGTTCGCAGTGAAAGACCGCCGCGAGCGCTCGAGAAGATCACGGTCGGCCAGCTCACCGAACTATTCGAACGCAATCAGGCGGACTGGCACCCTGACGCGATCCACCGTGCAAAGGCGGTTGGGGGCCCCGCTGCCGGCCATCAGCTTGACTTCGTCGACCTAGGACTTCTGCCGGCGATTGAAGGGGAAATCCATCTAAAGCTTGACCGCCTGCTTGTCGAGACGCTCGATCTGGCCCGCAAGGGACCTGGTGGGGGTCGGCTCGATGCGAGAACCATGTTCAGGGTGGTATTCCGCCTGTTGGCCGCTAAGGTTCTACAGGATCGCCGCCACCCGTTCTCGGCGGAGTGGAATGCCGACAATCTGTTCTCGGTTTTGACAGCTATCGAGCGTTATTATAGCCTATCACAAATCGATGGGCGCACTAACCCGGTACTGGCGCGAATGTTTAGTGCGGCATGGGCACATCTTTGCGCTGGAATAAACTTTTCCAATATCTCCTCGGACGATCTTGCGTTTGTGTATGAGAATACGCTGGTGACGCCGGAGGCCCGCAAGCTGTTCGGGACGCACAGCACGCCGCGCCAAGTGGCTGAATATATCGTTCAACGACTAGAGTTGCACCGCTATAATCCGATCGATCTCCAGATCTACGAGCCATGCGCAGGTGCAGGCGTCTTTCTAGTATCAGCACTCAGACACTTGCGCGACTTGCTTCCAGTGGGGTGGTCGGATCAAGAGCGTCACAACTTTCTGATCGAGCACATCGCGGGTGATGAGATTGATCCTTTCGCCTGCGAGGTGGCAACGCTTTCGTTGATCCTTGCTGACTATCCCAACCACAATGGCTGGCACATCCGTGAAGCGGATCTACTCGTCGACGGTGCGTTAGAAAGGGCGCTAATCGGCAAGAATGTGATCGTCTGCAACCCTCCTTTCGAGGCGTTCACCCAAGAAGAAAAGGAACGTTATCCAGAAGCGAGCCGGAAGCCTACGAAGGCGATCGCAGTGCTCAGCGCGGTGATTGATGCGCAGCCGCTCGCCATCGGGTTCGTATTGCCGCGGTCCTTCATACTGGAGAAGCAGTTCTCGGAACAGCGTCGCCGCATCGAGGATCTTTACGGCTTCGTCGAGGTAGTTGAACTGCCGGACCGGATTTTTGGGGCATCGAGCATCGAGTCCGCCGCACTGATCGCGCGCGATCTGCGAGCCGAAGGATCGACGCATGTTACAATCCGGTCAACGGAAGTTTCCGACCAAGATCGGGCGGAGTTCCTGAAAACCGGTCGCACGACCGTTCAACGCGAGACCACTCGGGAAGTCGGCCAGCCGAAGGGGGAGCTTTGGATTCCCCCGCTGCACGATTTGTGGACCTATCTTGCAAAAGCTCCGCAGCTCGGAACGGTCTTCAAACCAAGATGGGGGCTTCGCTGGAATTACGAACAGGATCTCGCCGCAAGCGATGTCGAGAAGGAAGGATATCGCCGGGGGTATCTGAATGCCCGACGCTTCCAACAATTTGTAGGTGTTAAAGCTACTTGGCTCGACTTTGATCTAGAGAATCTGCGTGAGGGCTATGATCAGGATTGGTCGAAGCCGAAGCTAATAATGAATGCGACACGGCTAAGCCGAGGTCCTTGGCGCGTAGGCGCGATCGCTGATCTGGAATCGCACCTCTATTCGCAGCAGTTCTTCGGACTTTGGCCGCTCACCGACATGACGCCGGAACACCTGCTTGCTTTTAGCGCCGTTATGAACGGCCCGATCGTCAATGCCTATCTTGCAGTTCATTCACCAAGGGATCGCTTTCGTTCAAATGTGGTCGCGCTGGCTCCGATGCCGAGCTATATTCCGAAGGAATTGCCCGAGCTTGTCCACGAATATTTGAGTATCCTCACTAAGGGTCGTCTCTTTGCAGAAAGCAGTGCGGATCTTGCGCGTCTGCTCGCGGCGATTGATGCCGCCGTGCTGCGTGGGTACGATCTGCCCATGCGGCAGGAGCGGCAGTTGCTGAACTTTTTCCGTGGTGCCGAACGCCCAATTCCTCATCAATGGAAGCATTGGGACGACTTGTTTCCGGTGCCGGGATTGACGCTTGCCGAGCGGATTTCTGGCCGGTTCCGTGCAAGCGGCGATTGGGTCAGCAAGGTCTTTCGTGCACTTCCCGATGAAGAGATTAAGATGCTACGCAAGTATGTGGCTTGACTGGGATGGATGCTTATCTCTTCGATACGACCGTTTTGTCGATTTATCTTGATTCGACGCATCCGCTCCATGCCGAAAAAAGCCAATCATTGAACGCCTTGCCAGCCGGAGCGCCACGCTTCGTTTCGACGGTCGCGCTAGCCGAACTCGCGTTCGGAACACGTCTCGCGGCAGTTATCGGTAAGGGAAATCTTCCCGCACTTGAGGCCATTCTCGCAGAAGCGCGGACCTACGCCGTCCTAGATCTCACTCACCACACCGCGGCTGCCTATGCCGATTTGAAAGCTCGGATCGCGCAAAAGTATCTCGCCAAGGTTCTGCGAAAGGATCGTCCGAAGTATATTGAGGAATGGGTAGACAAGGCCACAGGCAAAAAGCTCGGCATTGACGAGAACGATCTATGGATGTGCGCACAAGTAAAGGAGCGAGACCTCGTTTTCGTGACCGCCGACGCGCGCATGAAACGCATTCCCGACGCCGATGACGAAGTTAGACTGCTGATTGTCTAGTGCAACCGTGCGGCATCAGGTCGACGATCGGCCGCTTTGGAGGAATGCTACTTTGCAGCATTATCGCCCCATGACCGTACGGTAAGGGCCGGAAGTAGCGGTAAATGTTTTTAGATGTGGTGTCGTCATTATCACATGGAAACCCAGTTCACCGCCATCCGCGAACAACACTTGCACATCTGGTGCCGAGTTGGCCACACTGTCTCTTTGGCAGTCCTGGACATACTGCATAGGCAGTGCCGAATCGACCGTGAGCAAGGTAATGGCCCGGGAACGGGGTAAAGTGTGCCTGACTGGAATTGCGGAGCCCCGTATCTTCTACCCTACGCCGGTGCGCCTATGAGGCCGTAGATCGCGGAGAAACCGTTCCCAAATTCCCCTTTTGTTCACGAGCGGAATGGCCGAAATATACCAAGTTAGTGGGAACAAAAAACACAATGATAACAAAGCCCAAAGCGGTTTCTGACTTCGTTTACACCGAAGATGTCGGGAGTTCGAGCCTCTCACGACCCACCATTTACCCAGTATCTTGATGATGTTTATTGTGCCATCCGGCATCCGGACCGGCACAATTGGCAAAAACCGTTGACCCTGCGACTTAAAAGTTAAAGGTGCGGTCTTATGTTGTGACCACGGCATATCCGCGGATAGATTGGCCGCTCTGATCCGCCTGTCGATAAAACCGCGCCGCGCACGAAATGTTAGGAGCATTCATGTCAAGATTTATTACCCTGAAAACATTCCTGATCGCGATACCTGTGCTGATCATTGCGATCGGGCTTTCCTATGCTCTGCCGCAGGTCGATGTTGTGCGCGCCGTCGGGGTTGAGGTCAAACGCGTTGACATCACCGACAGCGAGACCGGCCAGCAGCGCACGCGCGATGTCTATCAGCTTCAGATGGAAACACCCGAAGGGCGGCCGCGCGTCTATCGCAACGAGGATAATTTTCTTTACGGAAAATTCGATTCGGCCAACCTTCAGGCGCAAATTCAATCACTTGCGGCCGAAAAACAGCTGGTCGCACTGCGCCATTACGGCTGGCGGCTGACCCTGTTTTCAACGTTTCCCAATGCGGTAAAGGCGTGGCCGGTCGAAGAAGGTTACCGTCATATTCCAATCTTCAACACAGTGGTCTTGTTGGGTCTGGCGATCCTTGGGTTTATGGGGTTTCGCCGTGTGCGCCGTGCCGCGACAGCCCGCGCCGAAACCCGCCGCGCCCGCGAGGCCGAGCGTTCGCAGCGTGACGCATTGGCGGCGCGCACGGCACAACGCACCCGTGAGGCAGAACAGAAAAATCAGGCCGATCTTAACGATTTCTTGAATTCTGGCGACGATAAGAAAGACTGATTATTCATGGAGGATGCGCGGTCGCAGAAGGCTGAAAATACCGAAATCCATCGCCTTGAGGCCGGCACATTGACGCTGACCACGTTCGATGGTCCGGAACTGGCGCTTTTTCGGATCGCAGAGCGGATCAATCCAAAACGGGCGTTCTTGTTTGTATCAACCGTTTTGGGGCGGCATATCCCGGTTGATCCGGTAAGGCATCGCGCGGCGCTTGCGACGTTGGCCGATGGTGTGTCGGCGCATCTTTTGGCTGGTCCGGTCTTTGTGATGGGCTTTGCCGAAACGGCGGTGGGTATCGGTGCGGGTGTGTTTGACTGCCTCAGAAATACGGTGGGCGACCGAGATATAGGTTATCTGACGACCACGCGTTTTTCACCGGCGCTCACGCGCGATTGGTTCACAATCACGGAAAGCCATTCCCACGCTGTTGATCATTTCATCCTGGCCCCGGATCCGGGGGTGCTGCATTATGGCCCCGATGCGACGCTGGTGTTGGTTGATGATGAAACCACCACAGGGCGAACATTTGCGCAACTGGTGGCCGGATTACAGGCGCAGGGTGTGGAGTTTGGCCGTGTCATATTGGTTACGCTCACCGATTGGTCAGATGGTCAGGCCGCCGCAGCGGTAGAGGGGATTTTTGAACAGGCTGATGTGCGCAGCGTGTCATTGCAATGCGGCACCTGGGTGTGGACGTCGGAACCCGGCGCCACACTGCCCGGTCTGCCGGGCGGCTGTGCTGCGTGTTGCGCCCCCTGGCAGCCAAAGAGCGAACAGGCATTTGCAGCACCGCGCACCGGTCTTGCCGGGGTGGACCCGCGCCAATCGGGCAAGGATATTCTGACTGACATGACACGGTCAGGGTTCGAAGCCCCGGAAAAAGCCGATCGTATTCTGGTGGTTGGGGCGGGCGAACATGTCTGGCAACCGATGCTGGTGGCCGAAGAATTTTGCGCCCGTGGCCATTACACGCGGTTCATCACCACGACCCGGTCGCCAATCCTGACGGGGGAAACGATCCGCCACAAGGTCACGTTTCCCGATCACTATGGTCAGGGGTTTAAGATGTATATGCACAATGTCGTGCCGTCTGATTGGGATCGGATTGTTCTGTTTACCGAAACGGGGGTGGACGGTGTGCCGCCCGCGTTGGTTGATTGGCTGGGCCGGGTTGATGTGATCGATGGCGCAGGTGCCGTGACCGTATTGAGCGGGGCAGGGGGCGAGCCATGAAACGCCCGATCTTTTTCAGTGATCTCGATGATACGGTCTTTCAGACAGCGCGCAAGATGGATGGTGTGCCCGCCCCCGAAAATCTGGCATCCGAGGCATTGAATGGCAGCCATTCCTATATGTCGCCCGCGCAGGCCGCGATGATGGAGTGGCTGTTGGCCTCAACCCGGTTCATTCCGGTCACGGCCCGTTCGACCAAGGCAATAGGGCGGTGCCGCCTGCCGTTTCAGGATTATCAGATCTGCACCAATGGCGCGGTTATTTTATGGCCCGATGGCCGCCCCGATTCCGATTGGTTGCGCCAGACACAAAGTCAGGCCGACATGCGCGATCTGACCGCGCTTCTGGATTTTGTGCAGACCCAAACCGAACCGGGCAAGTACCGCAGTTGGATCGTCGAGGAATACGGCACAGGATATTATTTTTGTGTCAAATCAAACAGCACCGCCGCCGCGCTTGATCAGATTGATCACCGACTGACCATGTTGGCGGGCGGTCGATTGGTGCGCCACCGCAATGACAACAATCTGTCGTTCACGCCGAAAGGCATATCCAAACGACACGCGGTTGAATATCTTTTGCGCACCCATCTACACGACAATACCGCGCCGGTATTCGGCATGGGCGACAGCCTGACAGACCTGCCGTTCATGGCGGTTTGCGACATGATGGTTATTCCCCGCGCTTCGCAGATCAGCCGTGAAATTTTTCACACCGGGGCGGCGTGATGGCGGGCCTGCCGCAGGTCATCACCGGATCCTATAATCCGGATGATGTGACGTTTCTACTGAAACCGGTTCAGATTACCCCAACCGATATCGCCCTGAAAGAGCGTTTGATCCAAAGCGGCACAGCGCATTATTCCGAGATGATTTCACAAGAACGGCGCCCTGATGCCCGCTATCTGCAAATTTTTCAAACCGCGCGGGCCAATGGTGTTGATCGGATCGCGCGGGAAATATCAGCCCTGGCGCGCCGTATTTCTGACCGGGTGGTTGGCGGAACGCTTGGTGCGCAAATCACCCTGTGTTCGCTGGTGCGGGCGGGGGTGCCTTATGGCGTTTTGTTGCAACGGGAGTTGACGGCATTGGGGCACGACTGCTGCCACTTTGGCGTTTCAATTATTCGCGATCGCGGGCTTGATCGCAATGCGATGGCATTCATTTTTGATCGGCGCGCGCAGGATGGGATCATCTTTGTTGATGGATGGACAGGAAAAGGCGCGATTGCGACCGAGTTGCAAAACTCATGGCACGACCTTACCGGGCGCGCCGATGCCGAACTTGCCGTTCTTGCCGACCCCAGTGGTTTTGCCACCATGGCCGGCTCCCATGACGATTGGCTGATTCCGTCGGGCATTCTGGGGGCCAATATTTCCGGACTGATCAGCCGGTCGATCCTGAACAGCGATGTGATTGGTCCGGGTGATTTTCACGGCTCTGTTTCGGTGGATCATTTGGCCGATATCGATCTGTCACTGGAATTTGTTGATCAGATCACCACCCTAATGGCGCAATATCGTGATGTACCGGTTGCCAATCCGCACGTCGTAAGTGGCCAGAAGTTGCAAACGCGCGCCCTTGCAACGGTCAATGCCATTGCCGCCAAATATGACGTGCGCAATCTGAACCGAATCAAACCGGGCATCGCCGAAGCCACCCGTGCGGTATTGCGGCGGCGGCCGAAAATGGTGTTTCTGCGCGCACTCAACGATCCCGATCTTGAGGCGTTGATTCATTTGTGCCGAACCGATGGTATTGATATGGTTGAAGATGCATCCCTTACCGGGCCGTACCGCGCTGTCACATTGATTGAGAAGGTCGCGTAATGAAGTGGGATTTTTCATCTTACGCGCTGGGTGCCACGCTTTATATGCCGATTGTGCATCACCGCGTTCCGGCCTATTTGCGCGGCGAAGTTGATTTTCCGTCGCCCTCGGTTGTGCTGTGTCTTGAGGATGCGTTGGCCGAAGATGACGTGGTGCGCGGTATTGCAACGCTGAAAACGCTTTTGAACCAAGGGCCTGTGGTATCCAATACACAGGTTTTCGTGCGGCCCCGGTCCCTTGAAATGGCGCTGGAGCTGGCTGAATTTGCGGGGATCGAGCATATCGAAGGGTTCGTCGCGCCGAAGATTTTGCCGCAAACCGCCCCCGCCTGGATGGATCTGGGCAAGTCGGCAAATTTGCGGATCATGCCCACGGTTGAAAGCGCGCAGTTTTTCGACCCCGGCCGTATCACCGCGTTGAAAGAGGCATTTGACGACCATGATCGCCACCGCATTGCGGCGATCCGGCTGGGCGGAAACGATTTGTTGGCGGCGATGGCGCTGCGCCGTCAGTCAGGAATCACCTCGTGGGAGGGGCCGTTGGCCTGGGTTCTGGCGATGGCGTCGTCCATGTTGATTTCGGCGGGCTATCCGGTTGCCGCACCGGTGTTTGATATAATTGCCGATATCGAAACGCTCAGACGTGAGGTGGCACAGGACGTTGCCGCCGGTTTTGTTTCGAAAACCGCCATTCACCCGGCACAGGTGATGCACATTCAAGAGGCGTTTCAAGTCAGTGACGCAGAGCTTGCGCAGGCAAGGGCGATTTTGGACAATCGCGCCAGCGCGGTGTTTCAGATTGGCGGCGTGATGTGCGAACCGTCAACGCACACCGCCTGGGCCCACAGAATCCTGGCCCGATCCGCCCTTTGCGGTGCACACCATTCCGTAAATCAGGCCCATTCCGCATGAGCACACCCAGCCTTTGGCAGCGCATTCTTACCTATCTTGAAAATGGCACTGCCGCCGTGCGTCAGGCGTTTGCACCGCGCGCGCCGACAGATTCTGTTGCCTTTTCAATTGCTTTCATCGCATTGGCGGCCAAACTGGCCAAGGCCGACGGCACCGTAACCCGCGACGAAGTCACCATGTTTCGCCGTATTTTCGACATTCCGCCCGAGGAAGAGGCAAACGCCGCCCGCGTGTTCAACCTGTGCCGCCAGGAAACCACCGGATACGAGGCCTACGCGCGGCAACTGTCAAACGTTCTGAAACGCACGCCAAAGGGTGACACATTGCGCGAAGATGTGTTGGACGGGCTGTTTCACATCGCGGTGGCAGACGGCGAATATCACCCGGCCGAAGATGCGTTTCTTCACCGGGTCACCGGCGTGTTCGGGTTGAATGAAACCGTGTTTTTGCGTCTGCGGGCGCGGCATGTGCCTGCCTTGCGTGATCCTTTCAGTATCGTGGGCGTTCCGCCCGATGTTTCGTTGGAGGATCTGCGCGCCGTTCGAAAACGGTTCGTGCGCGAAAATCACCCCGACCGGTTGATTGCCAAAGGGTTGCCCATCGAGATGATCGAATTGGCCAACGCCCGTCTGGTCAGCTTTAACGAAGCCTATGAAGAAATCGTAAAGATGAAATCGGGATCGCAAGAACAAATCGAAGGCCCTGAGGGGTGATTGCGCCGCTTTTCGCCCGACCGCATCTTGTAAAAGCGATGACTCTCAATACCTTCCTAAGGTCAAACTGTGCAACTTGGAGATTATAATGAGCGTTTCGCTTGCGAAGGGACAAACCGTTTCCCTTGAGAAAAATTCTGGCCTTGCCAAAGTCTTCATGGGGTGCGGTTGGGATCCGGCGCAGCCGAAAAAAAAGGGGTTCTTCGGCAGCCTTCTGGGCGGGGGCGGCGCCGATGACATTGATCTTGACGCGGCGGTCATTATTTTTGATGCAGACAAACAAGCGATTGATCTGGTTTGGTTCAAGCAGTTGAAATCAAACGACGGATCCATCGTTCACAGTGGCGACAACCTGACTGGCGATGGCGATGGCGATGACGAAGTCATTCACGTCGATCTCAAGGCGCTGGATGCGCGCGCGAAATATCTTGTCTTTACCGTCAACAGCTTTCGTGGCCAGACGTTTGACGAAGTGGACAATGCCTTTGCGCGTCTGGTTGACGCAAGCAACCAAAACGAAATCTGTCGGTATACATTGAACGAAAAAGGCCGCCATACCGGGGTGGTCATGGCATCAATGGAAAAAACCGGCGCGGGCTGGCAAATGACAGCCCACGGAACCCCCACCAACGGACGCACCGCGCAAGAGCTTATTGGCGCGGCAGTCGCAGAAATTTAAGGAGAGTAATATGTTGAATTGGCTTAAACAAAACGCAGAACAGGCCCGCTCGAAATTGACGGCCGAGGCATCGAAATTCAAAAATCGCGCCTTCATGGAAGCGGTCGTGAACGGCTGTGCCCTTGTGGCCGCTGCGGATGGCAACATCGATGCGTCGGAAAAACAAAAGATGGCCGGCTTCCTTGAGCGTGCAGATGAATTGAAACATTTCGAAATGCGCCAGGTGATCGAAGTGTTTCAAAAGGCGGCGTCGGATTTTGAATTTGACCATGCCATCGGCAAGGCTTCGGCGCTGAAGGTGATCGGCAAGATCAAAGGCAACGAAGAACAGTCGAAACTGTTGGTCCGTGTCGTTTGTGCGATTGGCGCGGCCGATGGCGATTTTGACGCCGATGAAAAGGCAATGGTGTCGGAGATTGCCCGTGAACTTGGGCTGAACCCAGCCGATTTTGATCTTTAAGTCTCTGCAAAGAACGCTTGATACCTGGGCGGGTCGCACGATCCGCCCATTTTGACCAGACAGGAACCATTGATGCACGAACTTGAGTCTTACCAATTGATGGTGATCGCACTGGGCGCGATTGCCTTTGGCGTCTACCTTCTGGTCAAGGGCGGCGACTGGACCATCGATAATGCCGTTGTCATCGCCGAAAAATCCGGCCTGTCAAAATTATTCATCGCCGCGACAATCGTGGCATTCGGCACGTCGGCGCCCGAACTTTTCACCTCGATCAACGCCAACCTTTCCGGTTATCCCGGTATTTCGGTGGGTAATGTGATCGGATCGAACATCGCAAACGTTTTGATGGTGGTCGGGATTTCGGCGGTAATTGCGCCGATCGTATTTTCCCGCACCGAAGTGCGCGTTGATGCCTTGGTCATGATCGCGGCAACGGCGGCGATGGCGGTTGCCATTCTGAACGGGCTTTTGCCCCGCTGGGGTGGGTTTGCCATGGTGGCGGCGATCATCGCCTACATTCTGTATCAATATAAGGCGTCAAAGCTTGATATTGATGAGGGTGATGGCGATGATAGTGGCGCAACCCGCCCCGGTCTGATGCTGATTTTGGGGATTGTCACGCTTTTGGTCGGATCCGAATTGCTGGTTCAGGGCGCGGTTGCCGGAGGGGTCGCATTGGGCGTGCCCGAAGCGGTGATCGGCATGACCATGATTGCATTCGGCACGTCATTGCCCGAGCTTACCGCCTGTGTCGCGGCGGCGCGCAAAAACCAATCAGATATGATCATTGGTGGCATTGTCGGATCGAATATCTTTAACATCCTGTCGGTCATGGCATTTTCGGCGGTCGCCAAACCACTGATCATCGAAAGCAGATTTGCCGAGTTTGATATGCCGATTGTCATCGTCGTAACGCTTCTTTTTGCTGTGTTCCTGTTGTTTACAGGGCGCATCGGGCGGTTGTCGGGCGCATTGATGGCTGTGGCCTACCTGATCTTTACCGTTGCTCAGTTTGCTCTTCGATAAATTGAACCTGTCGGCGCGGGCTGCGTCGGCCCCACACCAAACGTCATGAAAGGACATATAATGGCTGTATCACTTCAAAAAGGCGGAAATGTCTCGCTCAGCAAAGAGGCACCGGGCCTGAGCAAGGTCACTGTTGGTCTTGGCTGGGATCCGCGCGTCACAGACGGTGCCGAATTCGATCTCGATGCGTCGGTCTTTGTCTGCGGCGAAGATGGCAAAGTGTTGTCGGACAAACATTTCGTCTTTTACAACAACGCCAAAAGCCCCGATGGATCGGTCGAACACACCGGCGACAATCGCAGCGGTGAAGGCGAAGGCGATGATGAACAGGTCAAGATCGACCTGAGCGCCGTACCCGCCGAGGTCAAGAAACTTGTCTTTGCGGTCACGATCCATGAAGGCGCATCGCGCAAGCAGAACTTTGGTCAGGTGGCCAATGCGTTCATGCGCGTCATCAATCAGGACGGCGAAAAAGAACTGGCGCGCTATGACCTGTCCGAGGATTATTCAACCGAAACGGCGATGATTTTTGGCGAAGTGTACCGTCACAACGCCGATTGGAAATTCAAGGCCATCGGTGGTGGCTTTGAAGGTGGCCTTGGGCCGCTTGCCTCGTCACATGGCGTGAACCTGGGCTAAGACATCTGGCGCGCGGGCCGCAATGCCTGCGCGCTTTTTGCGATCTTACCCGCCCTATCGGAGCTTTTGCATGACACAGCTTGCCATGGGCGCAAACGCGCCGATATCGTCACCGACGTTCACATTGGATGTCGATTTGCCCACCGGCGGGCAAATCGATGTAACCGCGCTGTTGCTTTATGGTGATGGCAAGGTGCGCGGTGATGGGGACATGTGTTTTTTCAATCAAACCTCGATTGGCGGCGGCGCGGTTTCGCTGCGCATTCAGGGGGATCGGCAAAGTTTTTCCTTTGATCTTGGAAAAATGCCACCGGATGTTGAGAAAATCGTCGTTAACGCAACGTTGGAAAATGGGGCGTTCAGCGCGGTTGCCGATCTTGATTTGACCACGTCAGATGGCATCAAGATTCCGGTGGCAACGGCCGGGCGTTCCGAGGCGGCATTGATCCTGTGCGAAATCTATCGCCGCAACGATCAATGGAAAATCCGCAATGTCAGCCAAGGGTTCAACGGCGGATTGCAAGCCCTGGCCGAACATTTCGGGGTTGAGGTGGCCGCGCCTGAACCGACCCCGGTAAAACCCACCCCGAGTGTCGATCTGTCAAAGGTTTCGCTGACCAAACGCGAAAGCACCATTTCACTGAAAAAGGACGACGGAAAATTTGGTCGTATTCGGATCAACCTGAATTGGAACCAAAAGAAAACGTCAGGCGGCCTTTTTGGTTTTGGCAAACGCGGTATCGATTTGGATCTTGGTGCGTTCATTGAATTCAAGACCGGTGAATTTGGTGTCGTTCAGGCACTTGGTGATTGTTTCGGCGATTTGACTGAAATGCCGTTCACACAACTGATGTCTGATGACCGTACCGGAACCTCGACCGATGGCGAATGGTTGGAAATTGACGGCAATGCCTGGCCCAAATTCAAACGTATTCTGATTTTTGCCTTTATTTACGAAGGCGTGGCAAATTGGCAGGAAACCGATGGCGTCATACGCCTTATGGTGCCCGGACAACCCGAAGTCGAAGTGCGGATGAATGAACTGAGCGCAGGCCGGAATGAGGGCATGTGCGCCGTGGCCCTTTTGGAAAATAAAGACAATCAAATACGCATCAATCGCGAAGTCCGGTTTTTTACCGGTCATGAGGCGATGGATAATGCCTATGATTGGGGCATGCGATGGAAAGCCGGGCGGAAATAGTCGGCATTTTCCTGCTCTGAAGTTCCCGAAATTTTTTAATCATAGTTTTAAAACCCGCACTGGCGCGGGCGGATCATCCTGCCCGACTGTTCAGATAACTGATGCGTCTTTCACGCTGCGCGATGGAACCGTGTGAAGCACGCGCCGACGTGTTTTGCAAATCGCTCCCCCAAAACCTTCATGTTGCGATTCCGCGCGCCAGTGCTGGCGTGTCGGGCCATGGCGTTGCGCAAGAGCCTTGACAACGGCGTCACATGTTTGGATGGTATTCATAAGCAATTTAGATGTATCGATATACAATACACCCGAAGGAAAGTACAATGCGCTTTGTGGCCGCCATGATGAGACATGAAACCAACACGTTTTCGCCCATACCCACGCCGTTGTCGGGTTTCTTTCGGGGGTCATGGACCGGTGGGCCGTTGTATGGGGCCGATGCCGTGGCCGGATACCGGGGCACGAATTATCCGTTAGGGGCGTTCATTGACGGTGCTGAAAAAGTGGGGGCCGATCTGTCGGTGCCGATTGCCGCCAACGCATCGCCCAGCGGCGTGGTCGATGACGCGGCGTTTGAACACATCTGCGAACTGATCCTGGATGATATCGCCAAAGGGTGTGATGCGGTGTTGTTGGATTTGCACGGCGCCATGGTGTGTGAAAGCCATGACGACGCCGAAGGCGAATTGGTGCGCCGGATCCGTGGGGTGGCCCCCGATGTGCCGATTGCCGTGGCATTGGATTATCACACCAACCTGTCGGCCGAGTTGGTTGAAAACAGCACGGTGATCACCGGCTATCGCACCTATCCCCATGTGGATATGTATGAAACCGGTGAACGGGCGATGAACACGCTGATGCGCGCGGTCCAGGATGGCGTTGATCTGGTGATGATGTGGGACCATCGCCAGATGTTGACCCATATGTTGCACCAGACCCCCGCCCAACAGCCGATGCGCGACATCATGGAACTGGCCATTGCTGCCGAAAATTCGGGTGAGGTGGCGAATGCCTCTTTGTTTGTCGGGTTTCCGTTGGCCGACACGCCCCACACCCGGATGTCTGCTGTGGTCGTGGCCGAACGGGCCAAGGCCGACGCCGCCAAGGGTCTGATGGCCCGGCTGTTGGATATGGCCTGGGACAGGCGCGCCGATTTCGTTTTCTCGATCGAGCCGATGTCAAAGTCTATCGAAGCTGCCCGCGCGCTTGAAGGTGGGCCGGTGATCTTGGTTGATCACGGCGATAACACGGGTGCGGGCGGTTGTCAGGATGGCATGGCCGTGATCGAAGAGGCCCTGCGCCAAGGGCTTGATGATATGGTAGCCGGACCGATTTTTGACCCCGAGGCCGTGGCACAGATGATTGCCGCCGGGGTGGGTGAGGAGATTACCATCGATATTGGCGGCAAGGTGGATATGCCCGCGCTTGATCTGGCGGGGCATCCCCTGCGCCTGAGCGGCACCGTGACGCGGATCACCGATGGCAAATTTCGGGTGACCGGGCCAATGATGACCGGCATCATGATTGATCTGGGTCGCTGCGTTGTTCTGGACACCGGGCCGATGCAACTGGTGGTGTGCGAACGGCGGCTGGAAACGTTTGATGTCGGCTGTTTCACCCATGCCGGAATCGACCCGACGAAAAAACGGTTTGTTCTGATCAAATCACGCCAACATTTCCGGGCCGGGTTTGAACCCATCGCGCGTCATATCGTGTTGGTTGCCGGGCCGGGCGTGTGCAGTTCGGATTATTCCGCATTCCCGTTCCAGAAACTGACGCGCCCGATCTACCCATTGGATCAGGACGCGCCAGCGCAAGTTTAGTAATTTCAACAGGGAGAAGACAAAATGACAGGTTCAAGATTTTCCAACATGACCCGCAGGCATGCGTTGCAATCCATGGGGGCGGTCGGTGCAACGCTGGCGCTTGGCGTGGGCAGTGCGGCGCGCGCCCAAGGGGCCGGCGGCCAATTGGTGATTGGGCACAGCACATTTCGCCATCTTAATCCGGCGGTGCAGTCGGGGCAGGCCACAGGCGTGCCCGGTGCCAATATCTTTGCCGGGTTGATCCGCACCGACGATGCGTTCCAACCCCAGCCGTATCTGGCCCAAAGCTGGGAAATGGCGGCAGACGGTCTGAGCTATACGTTCAACCTTGATCCATCGGCAGCGTTTCATGATGGCAAACCCGTCACATCCCACGACGTTGCGTTTTCGCTGGCCGTGGTCAAGGCAAACCATCCCTTCGGCCCCACCATGTTTGGCCCCGTCACCGGCGTTGAAACCCCCGATGACAAGACTGCGCGCTTCGTTCTTGACCGGCCGCACCCGGCGTTGATGAGCGCGCTGATCCCGCTGCTGTTGCCGATCCTTCCCAAGCATATCTATGACGATGGGCAGGATATCAAAAACCACCCGCGCAACTCTACGCCGGTCGGGTCAGGCCCGTTCAAATACAAGGATTACCGCCCCGGTGAATTCCTGATCCTTGAGCGCAACGACGATTTCTTTCTTGAGGGTCGCCCGCATCTGGATGAACTGTTGTTCAACCTGGCAAACAGCCCCATCGCCAACGTTCTGGGTCTGGAGCAGGGCGATCTGGATTATCTGCCGTTTGCGCCGATCCGGGTCAACGATCTGCCCCGGTTGCGTGAAAACGCCGATCTGGTGGTGACCAGCGATGGGTACGAGGCATTGGGCGCGGTGAATTTCCTTGAGTTCAACCACCGGGTTGCACCGCTTGACGATGTGCGTGTGCGCAAGGCGATCGCCTATGCGATTGATCAGGATTTCATCGAAAAGGCGCTGTTGCGCGGTGAAGCGGCCCGTTTGAATGGCCCGCTGACCGCCGCCAACCCGTTTGCCTCGCCCGATGATCTGGTGCTTTACGATCTGGATCTGGAACGTGCCGGGGCGCTGTTGGACGAGGCCGGGCATCCGGCGGGCGCCGATGGCATGCGCATGACCCTGACCCTGGAATGGCTGCCCGATGTGAACATCAACAGCCAGGAACCCGTGGCGCAATATCTGAAATCGCAACTGAAAAAGGCCGGTATCAACATCGAACTGCGCCCCAATGCCGATTTCGGCAGCTTTGCCAGCCGGATTGGCGCGGGCGAACATCAACTGTCGCTGAATGGGCTGTGGAACTATCCCGATCCGTTGATCGGCGTGCACCGTGCCTATGACAGCAATAACCGCCGCAACGTGATCTTTTCGAACACGTCGGGGTATGCCAACCCATCGGTTGACGATCTGATGGCCCGCGCAGGATCTGAGGTGGATCCGGCCAAGCGCAAGGCGTTGTATGGCGAATTCCAGAAGGTGGTGACAGACGAACTGCCGCTGTACTGGACCAACGAAGAACCGCTGTTCACCATCTATCGCAAAGGGTTGCAAAACCCGCCGATGACGGTGTGGGGCGCGCTGGCGCCGTTTGATGAAACACGCTGGGGTTAATCCCTGTGGGCGCGCCCGATAGCGGGCGCGCCTCTTTGATAAAGGAGTTGCCGGTCATGTCCCACTGGCCCAACGGCGCACATTGCGCGCTGACGCTGACCTTTGATTTTGACGCCGAAACCAATTGGTTGTCGCGTGATCCGGCCAATGCCCGCCGCCCCGGCACCCTGTCCCAAGGGACATATGGCGCGCGCGAAGGCGTGCCCAATGTTCTGGCCCTGCTCGCCGAGCGGCAGTTGCCCGGCACATTTTTCGTGCCCGGTTGGGTGGCCGAAAACCGCACTGTCGTGGCCGAGGCGATCTTGAAGGGGGGCCATGAAATCGGCCACCACGGATACCTGCACAAATGGGTCGATCCCGAATTTCCCGATCAGGAACTTGAGGAAATGGAGCGCGGTCTTGACGCGCTGCACACCCGTCTGGGCGTGCGGCCCAGCGGCTATCGCTCGCCGGCGGGGGAAACCAGTGTCAATCTGATTTCCCTGTTGGCCGAGCGGGGATTTACTTATGACAGTTCGCTGATGGACAGTGTGAACCCCTATTTTCATGTGCTGCCCGATGGCAGACCGGGGCCGGTCGAACTGCCTTGGCATTGGAGCCTGGATGACGCGCCCTATCTGTTTTTCTCTCTGGCCGGGCCGCGGCCCATATTCACCAACGATCATATCCTGACAATCTGGCAGGACGAATTTCGCGCCATTTATCGGCAGGGCGGATTGTTCAATCTGGTCATGCACCCCCAGGGGATCGGGCGGCCGTCGCGCATTGAATTGCTGCGCCGGTTCATCGATTTTGTGCAAGGGTTCGATGGGGTGTGGTTTGCCAAAGGGGCCGAGGTGGCCGACCATTGGCGTGATACAAAAACGTTCGATCCGGCGGATCGCGCGATTTCACCGTTCATAACACTTTAGGGGCGCGCAATGGCTGAACCAGTGGTGATTTGGGGCGGTGGTGCCGTGGGCGGCGTTTTCGCCGGGCATCTGGCGCGGGCCGGGCGCGATGTCTTGATCGTTGACACCGACAGCGCCCATGTGGCGCAGATTGTGAACCATGGCCTGCGCGTCGATCTTCCGGGGGGTGGGTTTACCGCCCATCCCGCCGCCTGCCATCCCGATGATGTGACGGGGCGGTTTGAAACGGTGTTTCTGGCGGTCAAGGCGCATATCACCGGCATTGCCGGACGTGGCATTGCCGCGCATCTTTCGCCCGGTGGCGTTGTGGTTTCGTTGCAAAACGGGCTGTGCGAATGGGAACTGGCCGATATTCTGGGCGAAAACCGGGTGTTGGGCGCGTTCATAAATTTCGGCGGCGATATCATCGGCCCTGGTCATGTGGCGATGGGCAATCGGGGCGCGGTGGTGGTGGGGGGCATTGATGGTGCGCCCCATCGCGATACGGCGCGCATTCTTGACCTGCTGCGCCAATTCGAACCGGATGCCATTTCAACCGATAATATCTGGGGCTTTCTTTGGGCGAAACAGGCCTATGCCGCAGTGCTCAAGGCATCAGGGCTAAGCGATGGCACCATGGTCGAGTATCTGACGGATCCCGCATCGCGCGCGGTAAACGGCGGGTTGATCCGCGAAATTCTGGCCGTGGCCCGCGCCGAGGGCATCACGCCCATGGGGTTTGATGGGTTCGATCCGGCCACATTTGCGGGCGCTGATGACAGTGGCCTTGATCAACTGGCACAATTCTGGGCCGGGTCAAGCAAGACCCACAGCGGCGCCTGGTGCGATCTTGAGGTTCCGGGACGGCGCACCGACAGCGCGGCGCAATTGGCCCCGGTTCTGGCGGCTGCCACCCGCCATGGGATGTCGGTGCCACTGACCCGCGCCTTGGTGGCATTGATCGGTGAAATCGAATCCGGACAGGCGCGACAATCGGCGCAGATGGTGCAGCGTTTGCAACAGGTGTCCCATGCAGCTTGAAAACCGACGGATTATTGTCACGGGCGGGGCGTCGGGCATTGGTCATGCCATCGCGACACTGTTTTTGGCCCATGGCGCACAGGTCGCGGTGCTGGATCTTCACGCGGGTGCGCCGGCGGATGCGATGTTTATCCGCTGTGATGTTACGGATGAGCCAACAGTTCAGCGCGCCATCGCCAAGGCGGGCGCGGCATTTGGCGGGCTGGATGGGGTGATCAACGGGGCAGGGGCGGATTTACTGCGCCCGTTCGATCAGATGTCGCGCCACGATTGGGATCGTGTGCTGGCGATCAACCTGACCGGGCCGATGATGGTATGTCAGGCGGCGCTGACACACATGGCGGGGCCGGGCAGCATCGTAAATATTGCCTCGGGTGCGGCGCTGCGGCCCTTGGCAAATCGCACCGCCTATTGTGCGGCCAAGGCCGGGTTGGCGATGTTTACCAAAACACTGGCACTGGATCTGGCGCCGCGCGATATTCGTGCCAATGTTCTGTGCCCCGGTGTGATTGACACGCCGATGTTGCGCGCGTCGTGGGAAAATGCCGATGATCCGCAGGCGGCATTGGCCGAAATCACCACCCGCCCGGCGCTGGGGCGGATCGGCACGGTGGATGATATCGCCGCCGCCGCGTTGTACCTGACATCGGCCCAAGCCGGGTTTGTCACCGGCACCACCCTGACCGTGGATGGCGGGCGCGCATTTCACTGAACCTAATGGTTCAGCGCATGCGCCGTGGCCATCGCCAGCGGGCTGAATTTGGCGGCGAAATCCTCGGGTGACCATTCCGAAAGCGATCCGGCAATGTGTACCGCGCCCAAAGGCTGCCCTGCGGTATCCTTTACGGCTGCGGCCAACACAACCTCGCCCAGCAGGCTTTCCTCTACCGCCAACGCGTAGCCATCGCGCCGGGCCTCTTCGATCTTGGCCTTGATCCCGGCGATGTCGTAAACCGTGCGCGGCGTGAATGGTTTCAAATCGCTGGCCTGCAGCAGGGCATCCACCTGGTCATCGGGCATCAGCGCCATCATTGCCCGCCCCCCGGACGAGGAATAGGCCGGCAAACGCCGCCCGATCAGGGTGGCATAGAAATTTTCACGTTTGCTTTGCAGGCGCACGGCGTAAACAATCATGTTGCCGTCAAACAGGCTGAAATCCACCCGTTCGCGGCAGGTTTTGCGCAACTCGATCAACAGCGGCGTGGCCCGTTCGACAATCGGGTTGAACCGCAGAAAATCAAACGCGCGTTCCAACAGTCGGCGGCCCGGAACATATCCGTTGGCCCCGGTGCTGCGTTCCAGATACCCCAGACTTAACAGCGTATTGGCAATCCTTTGCGCTGCACTTTTGTCGATTTCCGCAAGGCGCGCGATGTCTGCCAATGACAGCGGGCACCCCGCCTGTCCGATAACTTCTAAAACGTGAAACGTGCGGGCAACCGATTGCAGGCGCAACCGTGGATCGATTTCTTGGGTCATCGGGCCTCAATCTGAGAAACATAGTGAAAGTGCATGTCTTGGCTTGACAGGATGAATATCTTAACACTAGTTTTGCCGCAACCGTATTGCAATACAATACAATCAAATCGGATAAAGATAAACGGAAGGCAGATCATGCAAGGCACCGCCGACGATAAATTTGTTTTATACGGGCGCCTCGGCTCTCCTTATGTGCGGCGCACGGCGATCCTGTTGGATCTGCTGGGCCTGCCTTTTACGATTGAGCCGATTGCCGCCATCACCGAGCAGGATCGATTGCGCGTGCTGAACCCGCTGGGCCGGGTGCCCGCGCTGCAAACCCCCGATGGATTGTTGGTGGATAGCCTGGCAATCGCGCTGACGCTGCTGGAAGCCCACGATCCCGACGGGCGGCTTCTGGCGCGCTCAGGTCCAGAGCGCGCCGAGGCATTGCAGCAGATTTCGCTTGCCAATGGTGTGGTCGAAAAGCTGGTGGCGGCCTATTATGAAAAAACCCGCCGTCCGGCGGAATTGGTATCGCAGGATTGGATCGCCCTGTGCGAGGCGCAGGGCAAAAGCGGTCTGGATGCGCTGGAACAGCGGATTTCACCGCTTGGCGGAAATCTTGGGTATCTTGATATCGTGCTGGCCACGGGTTTGACATTTGCCGCCAATCTGGCCGATCCGGTGTTCGATCCGGCGCGCCACCCCCGTCTGGCGGCCCTGCGCGATGCCTGCGAGGCGCGCCCGGAATTTGCCGCACGGGCCGCGGGATGAGCGTGTCTTTCCTCTTGCGGCGGCTGTTTTACGGGCTGATCCTGATGGTGGGGGTCGTGATCCTGAACTTCATGTTGATCCGCCTTGCGCCGGGTGATCCGGCGATGGTGATCGCTGGGGAAATGGGTGGCGCAACCGATGAAATCCTGGCGCAGATCCGCACCGATTACGGTTTGGACAAACCGCTGATGACCCAGCTGTGGATTTACATCAGCGGCGTCGCCCAGGGCGATCTGGGCCAAAGTTTCTTTTTCAACCAACCGGTTGCGACATTGATTGCACAGCGGGTGCTGCCGACAATCCTGTTGGTCATCACCGCACAGGTGCTGTCGATCGTGATCGGCGTGTTTCTGGGCGTGATCGCGGCGCGCAAGCCGAACGGGATATTGTCGGGCTTTGTGACTGTGGTTGCCACCATCGGATATGCGGTGCCGGTGTTCTGGACCGGGATCATGCTGATCGTGCTGTTTGCGTCGATCATCCCGATCTTTCCGGTGGACGGCATGCAATCCATGCGGTTGCGCGGCGCGTCGTTCTGGGTGCAGGCGCTGGATGTGGCGCACCATCTGGTGTTGCCTGCTTTGACGCTGGCGTTGATTTATCTGGCGCAGTATGCGCGGTTATCGCGGGCCTCGATGATGGATGTGTTGGGGTCGGATTATATCCGCACCGCGCGGGCCAAGGGGGCAGGCGAGCGTGCAATCCTGTTCAAACACGCGTTGCGCAATGCCGCCCTGCCGATCCTGACCGTGGCGGGCATGCAATTTGGCAACCTGATCTCGGGCGCATTGCTGGTTGAAACGGTGTTCAACTGGCCGGGCATGGGGCGGTTGGCGTTCGATTCCATTTTGCGCCGGGATTATCCAACAATCATGGGGGTGCTGTTTTTCGCATCGGCCATGGTGGTCGTGGCCAATATCATAACCGATCTGTCCTATCGCTGGGCCGATCCGCGCCTCAAGGGGCAATAACATGACCACTCAGATTGCCGCCCCCGCCACCCCCAAGGCGCAAAGCCCCGCGCGCGAGGCGTGGAGCATGTTTGTGCGCAACCGCCCGGCATTGTTCGGGCTGGTGCTGCTGGGGGCGATCATCGCCGCCACGTTGTACGGCACGTTCATTTATGATGTCGATCCGTTTGAAATTGTCTGGGCGCCGCTTGAGCGGCCGGGCGTCACACCCGAATTTCCCCTCGGCACCGATTATCTGGGCCGCGATATTTTCGCCGGTTTGTTGATTGGTGGCGGTCCGACCCTGGCCGTGGGCGCGGTTGCCGCGCTGATCACCATGCTGATCGGTGTCGGTTTGGGGGCGCTGGCCGGATATTATGGCGGCTGGATCGACAACCTGCTGATGCGCGTGACCGAGTTCTTTCAGGTGTTGCCGGCGCTGCTGTTTGCCATGGTTCTGGTCACGCTGTTTTCGCCGTCACTTTGGACCATTGCGATTGCCATCGGCGTGGTCAGTTGGCCACAGACCGCACGCCTGACCCGCGCCGAATTTTTGCGCGTCAAGGAGTTGGAATATGTCCTGGCCGCCCGGGCCATCGGCGCGCGCAACGGGCGCATCATCTGGCGGTTGATCCTGCCCAATGCCGCGCCAACCTTGATCGTGTCTGGCACGCTGACCGTTGGGGTGGCGATTTTGTTTGAGGCGGGCCTGTCGTTTCTGGGCCTTGGCGATCCCAATGCGATCAGCTGGGGCATGATGATTGGTGCCAATCGCGATTACATTCTGGTGGCCTGGTGGCCGGTTACATTGCCCGGTGTGGCAATTTTCCTGACCGTGCTGGCGGTCAGTCTGGTGGGCGATGGCCTGAACGATGCATTCAACCCAAAACTGAGACAAAGATGAAACCACTATTGGAAATCGAAGATCTCAAGGTCACGTTCGATACCCGCCATGGTGCGGTGACGGCGTTGGATTCCGTATCGCTGTCGGTCAATGCAGGCGAAACCCTGGGCGTTGTGGGGGAATCGGGCTGTGGCAAATCGATCACCGCACTGTCGGTGATGGGGTTGGTGCCATCACCGCCGGGGCGTGTGGCGGGGGGCGCGATCCGTCTGCTGGGCGAAGATTTGACCAAGGCCACAGATGCGCGGATGCGCGCCCTGCGCGGTGCGGAAATGGCGATGATTTTTCAGGAACCGATGACATCGCTGAACCCGGTGTTCACCATCGGCGCACAAATCGCCGAGGCGATCATGCTGCACCAGGATATCGGCGCCGACGGCGCGATGAAGGCGGCCGTGGAGCTGTTGGACAGGGTCGGTATTCCATCTGCCAAGGCGCGGGCGCGCGATTACCCTCATCAGCTTTCGGGTGGGATGCGCCAGCGGGTGATGATTGCCATGGCCGTGTCGTGCCAACCAAAACTGCTGATCGCGGATGAACCCACAACCGCGCTCGATGTGACGGTTCAGGCGCAAATCTTTGATTTGCTGAATGAAATTCAGCGTGATTTTGGTGCCGCGATCATGCTGATCACCCATGACATGGGCGCAATTGCCGAAATGGCCGACCGGGTCGCGGTGATGTATGCGGGGCGGGTGATTGAAACCGGCACCGCCGATAACGTGCTGGACAATCCGCGCCATCCCTATACGCGCGGTTTGATTGATTGCATCCCAAACATTGCCAAGACCGAAGGTGAGCTGCGTGAAATTCCCGGTGTGGTGCCGCCTTTGCACCTGCTTGGGGCGGGCTGTGCCTTTGCCGCGCGCTGTGACAGTGCGGATGCGCGGTGTTTGCGTGAAAAACCGGCGTTGCGCGATCACGGGGCGCACCCTGCCGCCTGTCACGCCGTAGAGGAGGGCCGGATATGACCACCCTATTGGATGTGCGCGATTTGCGCGTGGCCTTTACCCTGCCGCGCCCGTCGTTGTTCGCCCCCCGCCCGGTGCTTGAGGCGGTCCGCTCGGTGTCGTTCACCCTGGAAAAGGGCCGCGCGTTGGGCATTGTTGGCGAAAGCGGGTCAGGCAAGACCACCACCGCCATGGCCGCCATTCGCCTGACCAAGGCCACTGGCGGGCAAATCCTGTTTGACGGCGAAGATCTGTTGCAACTCAGCGATGAAGACATGCGCGCCCGGCGGCGTGATGTGCAACTGATTTTTCAGGATCCCTATTCCTCGCTCAACCCGCGCGCGCGGGTCGGTGATATCGTGCGCGAACCCCTTGATTTGATGCAGATCGGCACCCCCGAAGAACGGGTAAGCCGGGTGCGCGACCTGTTCAAACTGGTGGGTCTGCGCGAAGATCAGATGGCGCTGTTTCCTCACCAGTTTTCGGGTGGGCAACGGCAACGAATTTCCATCGCACGGGCGCTGACCACCAATCCGCGCCTGTTGGTCTGCGATGAACCGGTCAGCGCGCTGGATGTGGCGATTCAGGCGCAAATCCTCAACCTTCTGGCGCGGCTCAAGGGCGAATTGGGGCTGAGCTATCTGTTTATCAGTCACGATTTAGGCGTCGTGCGCCATGTTTGTGATGATGTGGCGGTGATGTATCTGGGCCAGATCGTTGAATCCGCGCCCTGCGATGAATTGTTTGCCAATCCGCGCCATCCCTATACCGCGGCCTTGCTGGCCGCTGCACCATCGCTGGAGCGGCGCAAATCGCGCGGATATACCCGCGCGATGCAGGTCAAGGGTGATCCGCCCAGCCCGGTCAACCCGCCCAAAGGCTGTGCCTTTGCCACCCGCTGCCCCAAGGTGCAGGACATCTGCCGCCAATCCGCGCCCCCGCTTGAAGGAACGCGCCACCGCGCCGCGTGTTTCTTTCCGCTGACCTGATTGCGGCGGTCCCCACGTGCAAAATCTGTTGTGAAAAGGGCCCCATAGCCATGAAACATCTTTCGGCCGACGTTGGCGGCACCTTTACCGATATCGTACTGATCGACACCGAAACCGGGGCGATGAGCGTTGAAAAAGTTCCCAGTTCCGCAGGCAAAAGCACCGCAATCGTTGCCGGGATCGAACATACCCTGACCGAGGCGGGGCTGGCACCGGGCGATGTGGGGTTGTTTGTGCATGGGTTTACCATTGCCACCAACGCGCTGTTAACGCGCAGCGGCGCTCATACCGCGTTGATCGTAACCGCCGGATTGCGCGACGTGCTGGAAATTGGCGATCAGCGCCGCGCCGATATTTATTCGCTGACCGCGCCCCAACGCCTGGCCCTTGTGCCACGATCACAGGTGTTCGAGGTGAATGAGCGCACCGATGCCTTTGGCGAAACCGTCACCGCATTAAGTGACGCGGAAATTGCCCGTGTCGTGGCCGAAGTGGCCGCGACAAACCCCGAAGCGGTGGCGATTTCATTGATGTTTGCGCACCATGCCCCCGGCCATGAACAGGCGATGAAATCGGCACTTACCGCCGCCTTGCCCGGTGTGCCGGTTTATTGTTCTTCAGATATCAACCGCCAGATCGAGGAATACCCCCGCACCAACACCACCGCCATTGCCGCCTATGTCGGCCCGGCGGTCGGGGCTTATATCAACGATCTTGAACGCGGCCTGGGCGATATCGGGTTCACCGCGCCGCGACTTTACATGCAAAGCGATGGTGGCGTTGGCACCGCCAGCGCGATCTTGGATAACCCGGCCAAGGTTTTGTTGTCGGGGCCTGCGGGGGGTGTGATTGGCGCGGCGGAATTGGGCCGGGCCATGGGGCGGGGCGATATTGTTACCTTTGATATGGGCGGCACCTCGGCCGATTTTTCCCTGATCGAAGGTGAAACACCGCGCCCGGTGCCCGCGCGCGAGGTGGCGGGCGAGCCGTTGCGCGTGCCGTCGCTGGACATTGAAACCATCTCATCGGGGGGCGGATCGATTGCCGCGGTCGACGTGGGTGGCGCACTGACCGTGGGGCCGCAATCGGCGGGCGCGGTGCCCGGCCCGGCGAGTTACGGCAAAGGCGGCACCCTGCCAACCCTCACCGATGCCACTGTGGTTCTCGGCATTATCGGATCGTCCGGTGCCTTGGCCGGTGGGTTGGAAATGGATGTTGCCGCCGCGCGCACAGCGGTTGAAACCCATGTTGCCGGGCCTTTGGGGTTGACCGTTGAACAGGCTGCCTTGGGTATCGTTGAACTGTCGGCGGCGCAGATGGTTGAGGCGGTGAAATCCCTCTCGCTCGCGCGGGGCTGTGATGTGCGCGATTTCTCATTGATGGCGTTTGGCGGGGCAGGGCCGGTGATGGCGCCGTTCATCGCCCGTGCCTTGGGGATGCGCGATATCATCGTGCCACCGCGCCCCGGCGTGTTTGCCGCGAACGGTCTGTTGATGTGCGATGTGTCTTATACCGGTGCGCGCCCCTTTGCCGCGCCGGTGGCCGATGTATCGCCCGATTCCATCGCCACTGCACTGGGCGAGATGCGCGATGAGCTGGCGCAATCGCTGACCCGCGATCATATCGCGCCGGGCGATCAACGGTTTGCGTTCACTGCCGATATGCGCTGTATCGGGCAGTTTCACGAACTGTCGGTCGATCTGAACGCGCCGGGCACCCCCGATTGGTGGGATGGCGCGGCCATCGCCGCCGCGTTTCACGCCGCGCACAAGCGGGTCTATGGCCATGCCGACCCCAGCGCCGAGGTTGAAATCGTCAACTTGCGCTGTACCGCCACGGGTGTGATGCCCAAGGCCGGGTTCGCGCGCCGCGATGATACGACCCAAGGCCCGGCACAGCCGATCGGTGAGGGGCGGATGTATCTGGACCACGACAGCGGATTTGAAACCTGCGCGATTTACGACCGCGCCGCGCTGTGCCCCGGTCACCGCCTGAGCGGCCCGGCGATTGTGATGCAAAGCGATACAACCACCCTGATCCTGCCCGGCCAAACCGGTACAGTCTGCGATCTGGGTGTTCTGACCCTGACGATGGAGTAAGCCATGACACACGCGCCCACCGCCCAAACCCGCACCGATCCGATCAGCCGCGATGTGTTTCGCCACCAGCTTTCGGGTGTGGCCGATGAAATGTCGACTGCGCTGCGCTTGTCGTCTTATTCCTCGATCATCTGGAACATGTACGATTACACCTGTGCCTTGCTGACGCCAAAGGGTGAAATCATCGCCCAGGCCGAAACCATCGCCGCGCAACTAGGCATCTTGCCCATGGCCTTTGCCGCCGTGACGCGCACGATCCCGATCGAGTCATGGGAGGACGGCGATGCCATCCTGACCAATGACCCCTATTCAGGCTGTACCCATACGCCGGATATGGTGCTGTTTTCTCCGGTGTTTCACGGCGAAACCTTGGTGGCGGTGGCGGCCACCGTGGCGCACCATGTGGATATCGGCGGCAAGGTGCCGTGTTCCACCGCGCCCGACAACCTTGATATCTTTTCCGAAGGCATCCGTATCACGCCGATGCGGCTGTTTGACCGGGGTGTGGCCAACACCATCGTCTATCAATTCATCGCCGCCAATGTGCGCGATCCGCGTTCATGCCTTGGTGATCTGCGTGCCCAGGTTGCGGGCTGTCGCACCGGTGAAACGGGCGTGCGTGCCCTGATCGATCAGCATGGTCTGGAACGGTTTGGCGATCTGATCGAAGACAGTTTCGATTATACCGAACGCTATGCCCGCAACACGATTTCGGGCCTGCCCGATGGCACCTATCGCGCCAGTTTGCCGACCGAGGATGGGATCGTCAGCCAAGAACCGATCACCCTAAAGGTGGCGATCACCGTGGCAGGCGATGAAATCACCGTCGATTTCGACGGCACCAGCGAACAACGCGATTTTGGGCTGAACTGCCCCCATGCTTCGGCGGTGTCGATGGTGAATTACGCGATGAAATGCGTGCTGGCCCCCGCGATCAAACCCAACGACGGGCTGAACCGACCCATCCGCATCAATGTGCCCGAAGGCACGGTTCTGAACCCGCGCTTTCCCGGTGCGGTCAGTTCGCGCCATTTCACCCAACAGGCCGTGGCCGAGGTGGTGCTGAAAGCGATGCTGCCGTTGATGCCCGAACATGCGGCGGCGGGCGGGCAGATTTCGTTTCCCAGCCTGCGGGCGGGGGGCCTGGATGACCGCGCAGCGCGCCGTGCCGCCGACGGCAGCGCACCCTATTACATCGTGCAGGATATCGTGGGTGGGGGTATGGGGGCCTGTGCATCCGCCGATGGCAAGAACGCGGTTGATACCCATGGCGGCAACTGTCCGCTGCTCTCGGCCGAGGTGATGGAAACCGTCAGCCCGTTTCGCGTGCTGCGCACTGATCTGGTGCCAAATTCCGGCGGTGCGGGGCAACAGCGTGGCGGTTTGGCGGTGCGCCGATCGTATGAGTTATTGGCCCAAAAGGCGGTTGTTGGCTGTTATTTCCAACAGGCCAACGATGATACCCGCCCTTGGGGCATTTTTGGCGGCGAAGAAGGCGCAGCCGCAGGCGCGGTTTTGAACCCCGGGCGGGGCGATGAGCGGGTGCTGCCGGTTAAATCCATCGGGCTGACGATCCGCAAAGGCGATGTAATCGAAATGCAATCGGCGGGCGGTGGCGGCTGGGGCGACAGCGCCGAACGTGATCCGGCCCTTGTGGCGCGGGATCTGGCAGAAGGGTATGTGCGGTAAACCCCAACCCCCCGTTCTGATCAAACGGTACCATTGGTACCGCGCGCGGTGTGTCATTCCCCCATATCGGTAAGGTTTTGGTGCGGGTGAACCCCGAAATGGCCATTTCGCCGGGTGTCTCACCGCCGCATTCGATTTCGGCGCCCATCGTTACGGCATCCGCCACGAATTGCGCGAGGTTATTGGGGGTTTCTGCAGTGACCAAGGGGATCACGTCAAACCAAGGATCGGTGCCATCGCCACTTTCAGGGCTGACGTGGCACCGGTCGGGCGGCGGGTGAATTTGGGGGCGACTTTCCGGGCGCGCATAGCGGCGTGGTTATTTCACAGCGTGATAAGCACGGCACCACATGCTGATTTGAACGGAACCATAATCGGCGCGCCCGACGCGCGGTCGTCAAATCACACAGAACACAGCCGACCTGTTTGGGGCCGCTTTGCCGGGGTGTGCCCCCGGCAAATACCTCAGCTTTTGCGCCCGGCCGAAGTGGCCAGATCATAGATCACCAAGGCCATAGTCAGCACGGCAACCGCGATCAGATCGGGACTGGGCACCGCAAAGATCAGAATGCCGATGAAGGCGCTGAAGGTCACAAAGGCAAGCGCCGCTAAAATCCAGTTCATGGTGTTTCTCCTGCGGTGTCTATCCAATCGTAAAGCCACTGCGCGGTGCGCAACAACCGCCCATCGCCGCCACGCGGCCCGATCAGTTGAACCCCCAGTGGCATGCCATCGATGTCCAGGATTGGAACCGTAACGGCAGGGGTGCCGCACAGGGTCCATAATCCGTTGAAAATGGGGTCGCCGGTGGTTTCGCGCCCGGGTGCAGGGCCGGGGGCGGCGGGGCACAGAATGGCATCGCAGCGTTGAAATATCTCGGCCAGCATGGCGTTCAGAACCTTTGGCCAATCCAGCGCGGCAATATAATCGCGCGCCAGGATCGTATTGCCCTCGGTTATGGCGGCGGTCACGCTGTCGGACAGCCCGCCGTTTTTGCCATAGCCATGATAGCACCGCGCCATTTCGGCCAGATTGATCCGGCGGCGTTCGGATTCGGCCTGATCAAACAGGTTGGGCAGGGCAATTTCAAACGCCTGATCCCCCAAGGCGGCGGACAGTTCGTCGAATGCCTGCACGGTTTCGGGGCTGGCACGCTCCCATCCGGGGGGGCGCAGCACGGCAAAGGTTGGCGGCAGGGGCGCGCCGGCTGCAACCGTTTTGAGCAGGCCCGGCGGTGGCATCGCCACTCCGGCCTGTTCGGGTGCAAACAGCACATCACACAACAGCGCCGCGTCGCGCGGTGTGCGGGCAAAAACCCCCATGGTGTCCAGGCTGGGGGATTGCGCCAACACGCCGCGTGTCGATATTGCACCAAAGGTGGGTTTGAACCCGGTGGTGCCACAAAATGAAGCAGGGCGAATGACCGATCCGCCGGTTTGGGTGCCCACCGCCAGCGGGGTCATGCCCGCAGCAACGGCAGCGGCCGATCCGGCCGACGATCCACCCGGTGTGCGGTCGGGATTGTGGGGGTTGCGCGTGGCCGAAGGCTCCATGAAAGCGAGTTCGGTTGTCACGGTTTTGCCAAGGATCAAGGCGCCCGCCGATTTCAACCGTTCGACCAATGCGGCATCGGTGCGTGGCACCCGCCCGGCATCTTGCGCGGTGCCGTTTTCGGTGGGGATATGCGCGGTGTCGATGACATCTTTCAATGCCACCGGCACGCCGTGCAACGGCCCGATGGCGCGCCCGGCGCTGCGTTGATTATCCAGCATTTCGGCCTGTTTGCGCACATAATCGGCATCAAACCACGCAAACGCGCCGATCTCGGGCTCGGCCGCCTCGATCAGTTTGATATAGTGGGCGGCGGTATCGGCCACGGACACGGCGCCCTGCGCAATCTTGTCGCGCAGGGTTTCGGCGTCGCCCGCATTGGCGGGGGGGGTGCGATCAACTGCCATAGAAAGCATTCGGCAGATAGAACACGATTTGCGGGAAAACATACATCAGGATCATCGCAATCAATACGCAAAAGAGGAACGGCAAACAGCCCTTGAAGATCTGGGTCAGCTTTACCTCGGGGGGTGCGATGCCTTTGAGGTAATAGGCCGACATCGCCATCGGTGGGGTCAGGAAACTGGTTTGCAGGTTCAGTGCCACCAGGACGCCGAAGAACAACGGATCAATTTCAAAGATCACCAGCAACGGCAGGAAGATCGGCACAAAGATGATGATGATTTCCGACCATTCCAGCGGCCAGCCCAGCAGGAAAATGATCAGCTGTGCCAAGATCAAGAACATCAGCGGAGTCAGGTTCAGCGATTGCACGAATTCGCTGATCACGTGTTCGCCGCCCAGGTACGAAAACACCGAGCTGAAGATGTAGGACCCGACAAACAACCAACATACCATCGCGGTGGTGCGCACGGTCAGATACACCGATTCCCGCATCCGTTGCCAGGTCATCGCGCGGTACAGGAAGGCCAGCAGGATGCCGCCCAGAGCGCCAATTGATGCCGCCTCGGTCGGGGTGGCCAGACCAAACAGGATCGACCCCAGCACCGAAAAGATAAGGAACGCCAGTGGCACGAAAGAGGTGATGATCATCATCACCAATTTGCCCGTGGCCACGTCTGGCACTTCTTCTCTGGTGGGTTTTGGCGCGACGCTGGGCTGCAGGATCGACCGGCCCACCACATAAATCAGGTAAAGCCCGGTCAGGGTAAGCCCGGGAAGCAATGCACCGGAATACAGCCGCACAATCGACACGTTGGATGCGGCGGCATAAACGATCAGCATGATCGACGGTGGAATGAGAATGCCCAAGGTGCCACCGGCACAGATGATGCCGGCCGCGAATGACGGATCATAGCGCGCCTTCAACATCGCAGGCAGCGCCAGCAAACCCATCAGCGTCACAACCGCGCCCACGATACCGGTGGCCGTGGCAAACAGCGCACAGGTGATCAGCGCGGCCACCCCCATGCTGCCCGGCACCCTGCGCGAGGCGATGTTCAGCGTGTCAAACAACCGGCTGACGATGTTCGCCCGCTCGATGATGTACCCCATGAACAAAAACAGCGGCACGGCGGTCAACACTTCGTTGCTCATCACCGTATAGGTCTGATTGACGAACAGATCGAACACCCGGTTGTTGAACAACCCCTCGACCCAAAGGCTGGCCTGATCCCACCACGAGGCAAGTTCGGCATCCAGCCTGTCATAGGCGCGCCACATGCGCCGTTCGTCGAAATAGGCGTAATAGCCAAACCCGATGCCCATGGCCATCAGGGTGAAAGCGATCGGAAAGCCAAGGAAAACGAAAACGATAAAAAGCCCCAGCATGAACAGGGCGACCTGCGGATCGGTCATGGATGGGCGTCCTTTTCGGCCTGGTTGGCCTGTTTCATCAAAAGATCTTCGGTTTCGAACACGTCTTCATCGGCCTGCAACCAAACGCCGGTACGAATACAATGGATGCAGCGGAAGACTTCGGCGATACCTTGGATGAACAGCAAAATGCCCGCCACCACGATGACCGTCTTGAATTGGTAAATGGGAATGCCTGCGGGGCTGCTGACCGACACTTCGCCGTATTGCCACGAGCGTCCGGCATATTTCCAGCCCGCAAAGATAAGCGCCAGAACCCCGGGAAAGAAAAACAGGAAATACAGCACCAGATCAATCCGCGCCTGCCAGCGTGTTGACCACAGCCGATACAGAAAATCGCCCCTGACATGGCCGCGCCGTGACAAGGTGTACGCCCCGCCCATCATGAACAACGTGCCGTACATGATAAACGATACGTCCAGCGCCCAGGCGGTCGGGCTGTTCAGAACGTACCGCACGAACACCTCGTATCCTGTGCCCGCAGCCATGAAAACGATAAGCCACGCAAAGGTTTTGCCGAACCATGCTGAAACAGCATCGGCGAATTGAATATAGTGCAGCATCAAATTTTCCCCAAAGGTCCGTGGAAAACCCCCGCCACAAAGGGCGGGGGTGCCGTGCGATCAGAGCTTGAGCTTACCGGGGAAGTAATGCTCATAGGCTAGGGCATAATCGGGGGCGTTCATCAGTTCATAGAACACCACGTCCTTGACCCAGGCGCGCTGACTGTCCAGACATTTCTTCATGTACGGATCTGACTCAAGCTCGGGGATGAGTTTATCCCAGGCTTCGATCTGTGCGGCCAAAATCTCTTTCGAGGTGCGCAAGACATCGACGCCTGCTTCTTCCTGCAACCATTTCAGATCGGCCGAGTAACGGCGCGCCGCCTTGGCGGTGTTTGCGGTTGAAACCGCTTCGACGCCATGGATCAGGATTGCCTTCAGGTCAGGCTCCATGTCTTCCATCAACAGGCCGTTGAACAGGAATTCAAAGGATTCCGACGCCTGATGATAGGACGACAGCAGATAGTTCTTGGCCACATCCTGTGCACCGAAATCGCGGTCAGACGAGGGGTTGTTGAATTCGAACGCGTCGATCACGCCCCGCTCCATGGCCGGAACGATTTCGCCACCCGGAAGCTGTGCCACCGACATCCCCATACTTTGCAACAGATCGGCCGCAAGGCCCACGGTGCGATATTTGAACCCCTGAATTTCCTCAACGGTGGTGACCGGGTTCTTGAACCAGCCAAAGGGCTGTGCGGGCATCGGGAACGCCATGTAACCGTCAATGTCGAGGCCCATGATATCCTGGGTCAGCTCATCATACAGCGCCTTGCCGCCGCCCTCATAGAACCAGTTCAGCATCGTCGTGGCCGAACCGCCAAACACGGGTCCGGTGCCAAACAGCGATGCCGCCTTGTTCTTGCCGTACCAATACACCGGCACATCGTGGCCGATATCCAGCAGGCCATCGTTCACCGCATCCAGCACCTGAAATGCGCCGACAACGGCCCCTGCAGGCAGCAGATCAATCTTGAGGCGGCCCCCCGACATGGCTTCGACGCGGGTCACATAGTCCTGCGCCATTTCCTGCCAGACGTTGGAGGATGGCCAGGATGATTGCATTTTCAGCACGCGTGGCGCTTGCGCCATGACTGCAGGCGCGGCCAGTGCGCCCACGCCCGCGGCGGTGCCGCCCAGCGCTGTTTTCTTCAGAAAGGACCGTCGGCCCATGTTTGCATTGTTTTTCACGTTAGCCTCCCAGATATCGTGCCGCACTTTGGTTTGTGCGCTTCACCATGCCACAGTCAATACCAACATATTGAACCCGTGGCATAATTTAAAACGCAGCTTTGAGACCGCCTGTAAAGCGGAAACCCCATCGCCACTAACAAAGATTGGTATAAGATATTTACCAATGCGTAAACATTATTGTCAGCGGTCTGGCGCAGATTTCGGCCCTGCCGACACTGATGGATGGAATGGGAGAGGCAATTGGCCGCATGGGCCAGTGCATGATCACGAATGCCCGTGATCGCGCAGAAAGCCGCGCCCGAATGTTGCCCGGGCGCGGCGATTTCAATTCGTTATCTTACCTTTTTTCCGGCTTTGGTTTCTTGGCTTCCTTATTGCCACGTTTGCTGCTGTTGTTGCCTCTGGCCATGGTCTGTCTTTTCGGAATGCAGCGGTCCGGTGCCGGTGTGGCGGGGCTTGGCTGTGATGGTCAACTGTGTGGCGGGGGAAAGCGGGCCGATCAGCTTTGCCGCGGTGTCGTTGATGGCCCACATGATCACAAAATGTCCGGGCCGAAGCTCATTCGTAACCTACTCACCCTTATTCACAAGGGTTCGATCAATTCAGGCCGTAAGGCGGGGGTGATGAATGCAAAAAAGGGTGCGCAAATAATGCGCACCCCCGTCAGACAAAAAGGGATCAGGTTTTACTGATTCCAGGACTTGATCAGCTCATCATAGCTGACGGTCATTGGCTCTTCGTCTTCGTTTTCAAGCGCGGGCTTGGGGGCGCCGGCCTGCTCCAACCAGAACTGATCGGATTCCTGATCGTTCAGCTTTGGACCCAGATCACCCTGAATGCCGGCCCGTTCCAGACGTGACATCACGTTTTCCATGTCGGCACACAACTGGTCCAGCGCGCCTTTGGCGTCTTTTGCGCCTGACATTGCATCGCCGATGTTTTGCCACCACAGCTGTGCCAGCTTTGGATAGTCGGGCACGTTCGTACCGGTCGGCGACCACTGTGTGCGGGCGGGCGAGCGATAGAATTCAACCAGACCACCCAGGTTTTTCGCCCGGTCCGTAAAGTGATCCGAATTGATGGTGGATTCGCGGATAAAGGTCAGGCCCACATCGGCCTTTTTCACATCCACGGTTTTCGATGTCACGAACTGCGCGTACAGCCAGGCGGCCTTGGCGCGGTCTTCGGGGGTGGATTTCATGATCGTCCATGATCCCACGTCCTGATAGCCCACTTTCATGCCGTCCTCCCAATACACGCCGTGGGGCGAGGGGGCGAGGCGCCATTTCGGTGTGCCGTCTTCGTTCATCACCGCATCCGACGCAACCAGAGGCGCGACAAAGGTGGTATACATGAACATCTGCTGCGCGATATTGCCCTGTGCAGGAACCGGCCCCGCCTCAGAGAATGTCATGCCGGCGGCCGAGGGGGGCGAATATTCCTGCAACCACTTGATCGCCTTGTTCACGGCATAAACCGCAGCAGGCGAATTGGTGGCACCACCCCGGTTCATACAGGCGCCAACGGGCTGTGAGTTTTCATTCACCCGAATGCCCCATTCATCGACTGGCAAACCGTTGGGTTCGCCCTTGTCGCCCATACCGGCCATCGACATCCAAGCGTCCGTATAACGCCAACCCAGGCTGGGGTCTTTCTTGCCGTAATCCATGTTGCCATAGACTTCCTGGCCATCGATGGTTTTGCCGGTAAAGAATTCGGCGATGTCTTCGTATGCGGACCAGTTGACCGGCACGCCCAGATCATAGCCGTATTTTTCCTTGAATTCGGCTTTGAATTCTTCGTTGTTGAACCAATCATACCGGAACCAATAAAGGTTCGCGAACTGCTGGCTTGGCAGTTGGTACAATTCGCCATCGGGTGATGTGGTGAATTGCAAACCGATAAAATCATCCAGATCAAGGGTCGGCGATGTCACATCGGCGCCGGCGTTCTGCATGAAATCGGTCAGGCTGCGCACCTGCTGATAGCGCCAGTGGGTGCCGATCAGATCGGAATCGTTGACATAGGCATCATAGATGTTTTCGCCCGACTGCATCTGGGTTTGCAGCTTTTCAACCACATCGCCTTCGCCGATCAGGTCGTGATTCACCTTGATCCCGGTGATCGCCGTAAAGGCGGGGGCAAGAACCTGGGATTCGTATTCGTGGGTGGTGATGGTTTCGGACACCACGTTGATTTCCATGCCCTCAAACGGCTTGGCGGCGTCGATATACCACTGCATTTCCGCTTCCTGATCGGCGCGCGACAGGGTTGTTACCTCGCCGATTTCCGCGTCAAGAAACGATTTCGCGGCCTCCATGTCGGCAAATGCCGGCCCGGCCACCAGACCCAGGGCAAGGCCCAGGGCAGTGGATGATTTCAGTAGAACGTTCATTTGGTTTCCTCCCATTTTTGAACGGTTCGATTTGGCCGATCCTGCGGCAACCACCGCCGGATCGGTATTCAGCCTGCCTAGACCCAGCGAAACACCGCCGCGGCAAAGGCAAGACAGACAAGCAGCGCCAGGTATTGTGGACCCAGCGCCAGACCCAGCCAGATCAGATTGATAAAGGCCGAGCCGAGGAGCGTGATAAACAGACGATCCCCGCGTGTGGTTTCGATTTGCAACACCCCTTTGCGGGGCGTTTCGGGAAATTTGACCGCCAGCACCGTAAAGGTGATCAGCAACAGCGCGATCACACCGAAGAACGCCGCCGTGGGCCATGTCCAGGCCATCCAGTCAAGCATGGGGGGATCCTTTCCAGATTTGGTTTGCGCGGTCCATCAGACCCGCCCCAGGGCAAAGCCCTTGGCAATGTAATTGCGCACGAAATAGATGACGAGCGCGCCAGGAACGATCGTCAGCATTCCGGCAGCGGCCAGAACACCCCAATCAACACCCGCCGCGCCCACGGTGCGGGTCATGGTGGCGGCGATGGGTTTTGCATCAACGCTGGTCAAGGTGCGCGACAACAGCAGTTCGACCCACGAAAACATGAAACAGAAGAACGCGGCGACGCCGATGCCGCTGGCGATCAGGGGGGTAAAGATCTTGATGAAAAAGCGCGGGAAGGAATAGCCATCGATATACGCCGTTTCATCGATTTCCTTTGGCACGCCGCGCATGAACCCCTCAAGGATCCAGACCGCCAAGGGCACGTTGAACAGACAATGGGCCAAAGCCACCGCGATATGCGTATCAAACAGCCCGATCGAGGAATACAGCTGAAAGAATGGCAAAGCGAACACGGCAGGCGGCGCCATCCGGTTGGTCAGCAGCCAAAAGAACAGATGCTTGTCACCCGTAAAGCTGTAGCGGCTGAACGCATAGGCGGCGGGCAGGGCAACGGCCAGCGATATCACCGTATTCATCACCACATAGATCAGCGAGTTGACATAGCCCATGTACCAGCTGGGATCGGTCAGGATTTTCTGGTAGTTCGCAAAGGTCAGGTTTTGTGGCCACAGCGAAAACGACCCCAGAATTTCGGTGTTGGTTTTCAGGCTCATGTTCAACAGCCAATAGATCGGCAGCATCAGGAACAGCAGGTAAATCGCCATCACCATCGCCGATCCCGAAGGGCGGAACCGGCGCGACGTGGTGCGCGGTTTTTCAATGGTCATGCTGGCCTGATCCGGGCCGACGGCGGGGGTTGCGGTATCGGCCATGCTATTTGCCCTCTCTTGCGTCAAGTGTGGTCATCACGGTGTAGAACACCCAGGAAATTGCCAGGATCACCAGGAAATACATCAGGCTGAATGCCGCCGCCGGACCCAGATCAAACTGCCCCAATGCCATTTTCACCAGATCAATCGACAGGAAGGTGGTGGCATTGCCCGGACCGCCGCCGGTGAGAACGAAAGGTTCGGTATAGATCATGAAACTGTCCATGAACCGCAGCAGGATCGCAATCATCAGCACGCCCGCCATTTTCGGCAGTTCGATATAACGGAACACGGCCCAACGGCTGGCCTGATCGATCTTGGCCGCCTGATAATAGGCATCGGGGATCGAGCGCAGACCGGCAAAGGCCAGCAATGCCACCAATGATGTCCAATGCCACACATCCATCACGATCACGGTGATCCAGGCATCCAGCGTGTTCTGGGTATAGTTATAATCGATGCCCAGCGCCTCAAGCGTATAGCCCAGCAGCCCGATATCGACGCGGCCAAAGATCTGCCAGATCGTGCCAACCACGTTCCAGGGGATCAACAGCGGCAGCGCCATCGTGACCAGACAGAACGACGACCAAAAACCGCTTTTGGGCATGTGAAGCGCAACATAAATGCCCAACGGCACCTCAATCGCCAGAATGATCGCCGAGAACATCAATTGGCGGCCCAGCGCGCTCCACATCCGTTCAGAGCCCAGCATCTCCTTGAACCAATCCAGCCCGGCCCAAAAGAACACGTTTTGCCCAAAGGTGTCTTGCACCGAATAATTCACCACGGTCATCAATGGGATTACGGCGGAAAATGCCACCAGCACCAACACCGGTAAAACCAGAAACCAGGCCTTTTGGTTGACGGTCTTGTTCATGCTGCGTCCTCCCCTGTGGCCGCGACGCGCCAGTCGTCGGCATAAACGTTGATCCCCTCGGGGGCGAAACTGATCCGGTCGGTCCCTGCGGGAATTTCGTCGCCTTCGCCGGCGATGGCGCTGATTTCGGTGCCGTTCACGCTTAGGCGCACGATCTTGTGGCGGCCCACGTCTTCCACCCGGTCAATCCGCGCCGGTATGCCGCTGCCGCCTGCGTGCAGGCGGATGAATTCGGGCCGCACACCGATCTGGGTGCGTCCGCTGGCGGCATAGGATTTGCCCAGATCCACCGTCGCATCGCCAATCCGGGCCTGTGTGCCGTTCAACGTCGCATCAAACAGGTTCATGCCCGGTGAGCCGATGAAATAGCCCACAAACGTATGGGCCGGACGTTCAAACAAATCCTGCGGCGTGCCAATCTGCACCACCCGGCCGCCGTGCATCACCACAACCTTGTCGGCAAAGGTCAACGCTTCGGTCTGGTCATGGGTGACATAGATCATCGTGTGGCCGAAATCCTGATGCAGCTTTTTCAACTGCGTGCGCAATTCCCATTTCATATGCGGGTCGATCACGGTCAGGGGTTCGTCAAACAACAGCGCGTTCACATCTTCGCGCACCATGCCCCGGCCCAGGCTGATCTTTTGCTTGGCATCTGCGGTCAGGCCGCGCGCCTTGCGGTCCAGTTCGTTGTCCATGCCGATCATCGCGCTGACCTTTTGCACCCGCCGGGCAATTTCGGCCGTCTCCAACTTGCGGTTTTTCAACGGAAACGCGAGATTTTCGCGCACCGTCATCGTGTCGTAAACCACGGGAAACTGAAACACCTGCGCGATGTTGCGATCGGCCGTCGGCGCGGTTGTCATATCGACCCCGTCAAACAAAACCCGCCCTTGCGATGGAATCAGAAGGCCGGAAATGATGTTGAGCAGGGTGGATTTGCCACAGCCCGAGGCGCCCAACAGCGCATAAGCCTCGCCATCGGTCCAATCGTGATTCAGCTCTTTCAGGGCAAAATCATCTTCGGTGGTGGGATTGGGCAAATAGGAATGCGCCAGGTTATCCAGGGTAATCCGCGCCATTACGCCGCCTCCGCATATGCCGCCGAAGCGACAAGCGCGCCATCCTCGGCAAAAAGATAAATTCGTGACGGATCAAGATACACCGGCAGATCCTGCCCCGGTTTCAGATCGCGCAATCCGTGGATAAGCCCGACCCAACGTTCGGTGCCATGATCAAGATGCACAAAGGTTTCCGATCCGGTGATTTCGGTCACGTTCAATGTGGTGTCGAACCGGATCGCGCCATCGGACGGGTCCAACTTTAAATGGTTGGGGCGGAATCCGGCCAGATATCTGCCATCGGGCAGGTGGCGGCCAAGGGCGGCAGCGGAAAAATCATCCTTGCCATGGCGCATGGTTTCGCCTCGTTTTTCCACATTGAGAAAATTCATCGGCGGGTCGGAAAACACCCGCGCCGTGGTGGCATCGGCGGGTTTGCGATAAACCTCGGATGTGGGGCCAAACTGGGTCACGCGGCCCTCCCACAGGGTGGCGCAATTGCCGCCCAGCAAAAGCGCCTCTTCCGGTTCGGTGGTGGCGTAAACGAAAATCGAACCGGATTTTTCGAATATTTTCGGAATTTCGGCGCGCAATTCTTCGCGCAGCTTGTAATCGAGATTGGCCAACGGTTCATCAAGCAACACCAGACCGGCGTTTTTCACCAGCGCCCGGGCCAGCGCGCAGCGCTGTTGCTGCCCGCCCGACAGTTCCAAAGGCTTGCGTTGCAGCATCGGCGTCAGGCGCATCAGTTCGGCGGTTTCTTTCACCCGACGAGCAATTTCGGCCCGGTCAATGCCAAGCAGTTTCATCGGCGAGGCGATATTGTCATACACCGTCATCGAGGGGTAATTGATGAATTGCTGATACACCATGGCGATTTTGCGGTCTTGCACCCGCTGCCCGGTCACATCTTCGCCGTTCCAGATGATCCGCCCGGTGGTGGGGGTATCCAGCCCCGCCATCAGCCGCATCAGCGATGTCTTGCCCGACAGGGTTGGCCCAAGCAAAACGTTCATCGTGCCCTTTTCAAGGGTAAGTGACGTGTCGTGGATATGGGTGCGCCCCCCCACCACATGTGTCAAACCTTGCAATTCCAGTGTCATACCTTGCCCCTTATTCCGCCGCTTGCGCGCGCTGTGCGCGGCGTTGCGCCATGTATCCATCCAGCGCCGTTGCCTGATCCTGCGTCAACCGCAAGCCCAGTTTGCCACGTCGCCACAGCACATCTTCGGCGGTGCGCGCATATTCGCGATCCATCAACCATATCACCTCGGCCTCGGTCAGGTTTGCGCCAAAATCACGCCCCATGGCCGCTTTGCTGTCTGCACCCGCCAGGATTTCGCGCGCCTCGGTGCCATAGGCCCGGATCATGCGCCGCGCCCAGGTTTCGTCAACAAAAGAGTGGGCGGCGCGCAAATCAGCGATCAGGGCGGGCACGCCATCAACCGGAAAATCGCCCCCCGGCAATGCAACGCCCGCCGTCCATGGCCCGCGCAACCCCTTGAATTCCTCACCGATCAGCGACAGCGCGCTTTCGGCCAAGCGGCGGTGGGTGGTGATTTTACCGCCAAAAATATTCAGCACCGGCGCGCCAAGGCTGCGGTCGATTTTCAGCGTGTAATCCCGCGTGGCCGCCGTGGCCGAGGATGCCCCGTCTTCGTGCAGGGGCCGCACGCCCGAATAGGTCCAGACGATATCATCAACCGAAATCGGCTGTTTAAGATAGCCGTTGACGAAATTCACCAGATATTGCTGTTCTTCGGGGGTGCAGACCGGGGCGATATCGGGGTTTTCATGGTCCAGATCGGTGGTGCCAATCAGGGTGAAATCGGTTTCATATGGAATCGCGAACACGATCCGCCCATCGCCGCCCTGAAAGAAATAACATTTGTCATGGTCAAACAGCCGCCGGGTGACGATGTGACTGCCCCGCACAAGGCGCACACCATCGGTGCTGTTGGAACGCACGACGCTGCCAAGAACATGTGCCACCCATGGGCCCGCCGCATTCACAACCATGCGGGCGCGCACGGTGCGATCTGCACCTGTTTCGGTGTCTCTCATGGTGACACACCAACCGCCGTCCTGTTCTTTGGCCGAAACAACGCGGTTGCGGGTGAAAATACGTGTGCCGCGGGCTTCGGCGTCGCGTGCGGTCAAAACCACGAGACGTGAATCTTCGATCCAACAGTCGGAATATTCATAGGCCCGGCGCAACTCAGCACGCAGGGGCGCGCCTTCGGGGGCATGGGTCAGATCAACATTCGAGGTTGCGGGCAAAATCTGCCGCCCGCCCATGATATCGTATAAAAACAGCCCCAGACGGATCAGCCAGGCGGGCCGACGGCCCCGCATCCACGGCATCACAATGTTCATCAGACGGCTGGTCGGGGTATCACTGTCAAACCGCATTCCGGGGTGCAACGGCAGAACGAACCGCATTGGCCAGGAAATATGCGGCATGGCGCGCAACAGTGTCTCGCGCTCAATCAGGCTTTCGCGTACCAGCCGAAATTCGAAATATTCCAGATACCGCAACCCACCGTGAAACAGCTTGGTTGATGCCGAAGAAGTGGCCGAGGCCAGGTCCGACATTTCCGCCAGAACAACAGACAAACCGCGCCCCGATGCGTCACGTGCGATGGCACAGCCATTCACGCCGCCGCCGATCACCAGTAAATCGCAGGTGTCTTCTCCCTCAGTCACGCAGACCCTCCCAAGTCTTCGGTTTATGTTTGTATCTAAGCAAAGCGGGCAAAAAAGAACAATATATATTTTCGGTTTTATTCGTATTTGTGCCTAAGGATTGAATTTGTTGGGTTTTCAAGCGGTCGCAAGCGCAGGATTTGGCAAAATCGGCGGAAAAGTCTTCGAATCCTGGCGCCGCCTTGTCAGAAAGCGAAAATAATAGCACAGTGGCGAACGTGGGCGCGCAGACCCACGCAACTCATGGACCATGGTATGTCGCAGGCGATTCGATACCCCGAAATCCTTGATATTGCGCGCCGCGACGGCAAAGTGACGGTTGAGGGCCTGTCGTCACATTTCGGCGTGACACAGCAGACGATCCGCCGCGATCTGTCGGATCTTGCCGAAGCGGGGCGCCTTGAGCGGGTGCATGGCGGCGCGGTTCTGCCATCGGGAACGAACAATATCGCCTATGATGAGCGGCGCAGTTTGAATTCCGATGCAAAGGCCGCGATGGCGCGCGCCTGTGCCGCCTGTATCCCCGAGGATTGCGCCGTGTTTCTGAACATCGGCACCAGCACCGAGGCGGTGGCGAACGCGCTGATCCATCACCGCAACCTGTTGGTGGTGACCAATAACATGAATGTCGCCAATATTCTGGCGAGCAATCCAAATTGCAATGTGATCGTCACCGGCGGATCATTGCGCCAATCTGATGGCGGTTTGACCGGCGATATCACCACGGCCACGATCCGCCAGTTCAAATTCGATATCGGCGTGATCGGCTGTTCAGCGATGGATGTTGATGGTGATATCCTTGATTTCGACGTGCAGGAGGTGGGGGTAAGTCAGGCCATTCTGACCCGCTCACGGCGCAAGATTCTCGTGGCGGATCATTCGAAATTCAAACGCAACGCCCCCGCCCGCATCGCCACGCTGAAAGAGATCGACACCTTTGTCACCGATCGCCCGCTTGATGCCACGCTGGCGGCGCGCTGTCGCGATTGGAACACGCGGGTCATCATCGGCGACTGACCCCAAAACCGCACGCGCATCCTGCCAAGGCTTGACGCCGCGCCCTGTCTCGCCCAGCGTCGCGCCATGACATTTGCCGCCCGCATCACCCGCACGCCGCGCCCGTTCAATCGGGACCGCGCCGATGAAACCCTGGCACCGCTCCGCGATCTGCCGCCCGAATTGCACGCGCTGCTGCATGGCACCGCCGGGTGCAGCCCGTATTTGCGCGGCCTGATCACCCGCGAGGCCGAGTGGCTGCGCGCCGCACTGTCGGTTGATCCGGAAACCGCCTTTGACGATCTGCTTGATTGGGTGCGCGCCTTGGCCGATGGCGATTTGAAAACCGGCCTGCGTCAGGGCAAACGCCGCGCGGCGCTGTTGATTGCCCTTGCGGATCTGGGCGGTGTCTGGCCCCTGGATGATGTTACAGATGCCTTGTCGCGCTTTGCCGATCTGGCCACTGACCGCGCCCTGCGCGCCTGTATCGGCGCGCAACATGCGCGTGGCAAACTGCCCGGTGTGACCGACACCGATCTTGCGGTGGCGGGGGGGCTGTGTGCCCTGGCCATGGGCAAGATGGGCGCACACGAGTTGAATTATTCCTCGGATATCGATCTGATCTGCCTGATTGATGACTCGCGCTTTGACCCCCACACATTCATGGAGGCCCGCCCCGGTTTCGTGCGCGCCACCCGGGCGATGGCCACGTTGCTGTCGGATGTCACCGGCGATGGCTATGTGTTTCGCACCGATCTGCGGTTGCGCCCCGATCCGTCGGTCACGCCTGTCGCACTTAGCATGGAGGCGGCCGAGCGGTATTACGAAAGCCTGGGCCGCACATGGGAAAGGGCCGCCCATATCAAGGCGCGCCCCTGTGCCGGCGATGTGGCGGCGGGCGCAAGGTATCTGGAACATCTGCGCCCTTTCATCTGGCGGCGGCATCTTGATTTTGCGGCGATTCAGGATGCCCACGACATGCGCCTGCGCATCCGCGATCACAAAGGATTGGGCGGGGCGATCATTCTGGAAGGGCACGATATGAAACTGGGCCGCGGTGGCATCCGCGAGATCGAGTTTTTTACCCAGACCCGGCAAATCATCGCGGGCGGGCGCGATCCGTCGCTCAGGGTGCGGGGCACGCTGGAGGGGTTGAACCGGCTGGTCGCGGCAGGCTGGGTCGATCAGGACGTGGCCGATACATTGGGCGATGATTACCGCGCCCACCGCGAGGTTGAGCACCGCCTGCAAATGATCGCCGATCAGCAAACCCACGAACTGCCCCAGACCGATGACGGGTTTGCGCGCCTTGCGGCGATGATGGATCGCGACGTGTCTGATCTGCGCGCCGATCTGACCGAACGGTTGGACCGGGTACACGAAATATCGGAACGGTTCTTTGCGCCAAACCCCTGCGATACGGCCGATACACCCGATCTCAGCCTTGATCAGCAAGATATCGTGAAACGCTGGCGCAGCTATCCCGCCCTACGCTCGGCCCGCGCGCAAGAGATTTTTGGCCGCTTGCGCCCCGATCTGTTGCGCCGATTGGCCAAAAGTGCGGCCCCCGATCAGGCGCTGTTGCATTTTGACGGGTTTTTGAAGGGCCTGCCAGCGGGCGTGCAATTGTTCGCCCTGTTCGAAGCAAATCCGCAGCTGATTGATCTGGTGGTGGATATCGTCGCCACATCGCCGGATCTGGCCGCTTATCTGGCCCGCAACGCCCAGGTTCTGGATAGTGTGCTGGGGGGCGGATTTTTCGAACCCTGGCCCGATCAGGACGGGTTAGAGGCGGATATCACCGCGCAATTGGCCGGAATAACCGATTATGAATCGATTCTTGACCGGCTGCGCGCCTGGGCCAAGGAATGGCGGTTTCGTATCGGGGTGCATCACCTGCGCAATCTGATCACGGCAGAGGAGGCTGGCACGCAATATGCCGATCTGGCGGGCGCGGTGGTATCGGTGATCTGGCCCCGGGTCGTGGCGCAATTTGCCGTCAAACACGGGGCCCCGCCGGGGCGGGGCGCAATGGTGCTGGGCATGGGCAGTCTGGGCGCGCGGCGCTTGAACAGCGGGTCTGACCTGGATCTGATCATGATTTATGATGCCGACGGCGCCGAAGAATCGGACGGGCCGCGCCCCTTGGGCACGCGCCCCTATTTTGCCCGGCTGACACAGGCCCTGGTCACCGCGCTGTCGGCCCCCATGGCCGAGGGGCGGTTGTATGAGGTGGATATGCGCCTGCGCCCGTCGGGCCGTCAGGGGCCTGTGGCCACGTCTTTGCGCGCGTTTCAGGCGTATCAACGCACCGAAGCCTGGACATGGGAGCATCTGGCCCTGACCCGCGCCCGGCCCATTGCCGGGGATGACAGCCTGTGCGCCGATGTCGAAAGTCTGCGCCGGGAGATCCTTGACCGGGCCCATGATCGCGCTGCGGTCTGCGCCGATGTGGCCGATATGCGTGCCCGCCTTGCCGCTGCGCGCAGCCCAGATGGCCCGCTCGATGCCCGCGCCGGGCCGGGCCGTTTACAGGATATCGAATTGGTTGCGTCGTGCTGTGCGCTGTTGGCCGGTGCGCCGATGGCGGGGGTTGGTGCGCAGTTGCAGGCGGGGCAAACCGCAGGATTGTTGAGCGCGCAGCAGTGCGAAACGCTGACCCGGGCACAGGCGCAGCTTTGGGCGTTGCACGTTGCATCGCGGCTGTTGCTGCCCGGTGCGTTGGTGCCCGAAAGACTGGGCGCAGGGGGAATCGCGCTGGTGTTGCGCGACACCGGATGCGGCGATCTGGACGAATTGATCGCCCATCTGTCGCAAGTCACCGGCGAGGCGGCGAAATGCGTGGCGGATATGCTTGGCAATCGGGATGCCGCGCCCTAGATCAAAGCGTATAGAATAAAGGGGCAGGCCAATGGACAGCACCGATATCGACCGCAAGGGTTTAATCCGCGAAAGTTATCAGATTGAGGGTATTGGCCCGGAAGAATGCCGGTCGATATTTCTGGATTGGGCGCTGTCGCTGCCCGATGGCGCCGATATGCGGGCGGTTATCACCCGGATGTTGGCGCAATACGAACACGCCAACCCCGATCACCCGATGACTGCCGTGTTGCGCGACGGGTTGATCGCCGCGCCAAAACCAACGCGGCGGGGCGGTTGGCGCGGCGCGCGACGCTTATCCAGCTAAGGCGGCCGCCTCGCGCGCCAATGCCTCGATCCCGTCCCAATCTTTTGCGGCCAACAGATCTTTGGGCGCGACCCAACTGCCACCGACACAAATGGTGTTGGACAGGGCAAGGTAATCGCGCGCGTTTTTCAGGCTGACACCGCCGGTCGGGCAGAATTTTACCTGTGGAATCGGCGCGCCGATGGCTTTGAGCGCGGGAACCCCGCCATTCGCCTCGGCGGGAAAGAATTTTTGAGTGGTATAGCCGCGTTCCAACAATGCCATTGCCTCGGATGCGGTGGCAGCACCGGGCAACAGCGGCAGGCCGGCCTCTTCGCAGGCGTCCAGCAGACGATCGGTCGCGCCGGGCGACACCCCGAATGTTGCCCCCGCATCAACGGCCGCCTGAACATCACCCGGGGTCAGCAAGGTGCCCGCACCCACAACGCCGCCGCCAACCCGCGCCATTTCGGCAATGGCCTCAAGTGCGGCGGGCGTGCGCAAGGTGACCTCGAGCGCGGGCAGACCGCCCTTGACCAGCGCGGTGGCCAGATCGAAGGCAAGGGCGGCATCATCAATCACCAAAACCGGCACGACCGGGGCCATGCGGCAGATTTCAGCAGCTTTTTGCGAGGCGGTTTCTGGGGTCATTCTTTTGATCCTGAACGTTTGAAAGAAACGAGGGGGCAGGAGCCTCCGGCGGGGATATTTTTAGCAAGAAAAAACACAGGCGTCAGATAGGGAAAGGGGCCGCCTGTCGTTTCAGTAGGGCACAGGATTGATGTGTTATACAACCACCCCTGCGCCATCACTGGCCAGGCCGACATTCTGGCGGAACACTTCGAATAATTCGCGCCCCACCCCGTGGCCATTGGCCGACAGATCGGCGGTGACCGGTTCGCGCGTGCTTAGATCGACGCCGATCACATCGAGGGTGCCCGCCGTGGCATCGACGCGCACGACATCGCCATCGCGCAAACGTGCCAGTGGGCCGCCCAAGGCCGCCTCGGGGGAAACATGGATGGCCGACGGCACCTTGCCCGATGCGCCCGACATCCGGCCATCGGTGACCAGTGCGACCCTGAGCCCGCGATCCTGCAGCACGGCAAGGGTGGGGGTGAGGGAGTGAAGTTCCGGCATCCCATTGGCGCGCGGCCCCTGAAACCGCACCACGATCACCGTGTCCTGGGTGAATTCACCCCGTTGAAACGCCGGTTTCACATCGCGCTGATCGTCAAAAATGCGGCACGGTGCCTCAATGATGTGGCGTTCGGGCGCGACGGCAGACACTTTCATCACGCCGCGGCCCAGATTGCCGTTCAGATCCTTGGTCCCGCCGGTTGATTTGAACGGATCGCGGGCCGGGCGCAGGATCTTGTCGTTCAGGGTTTCTTTTGTGCCCGGTTCCCACGTCAGCACGCCGTCTTTCAACTTTGGCTCTTGCGAATATAGTGACAGCCCGTCGCCGGCCACGGTTTTAGTATCGGGATGCAACAGACCCTGATCCAGCAAATCGCCGATGATATACCCCAGACCACCGGCCGCATGAAAATGGTTCACATCGGCCAAGCCATTTGGATAAACCTTGGCCATCAGCGGCACCGCCTCGGAGATTTCGGCGAAGTCGGACAGGTCAAGCAATACGCCCGCCGCGCGCGCCATGGCGGGCAGGTGGATGATCAGGTTGGTTGAGCCCCCCGTGGCCATCAGCCCGACGATGCCATTCACAATCGCCTTTTCATCCAGAATGTCGGACACGGGGCGATAATCATTGCCCAGGGCGGTGATTTCCAGTGCGCGTTTGGTGGCCGCCTCGGTCAAGGCTTCGCGCAGGGGGGTGTTTGGGTTGACAAAGCTGCTGCCGGGCAGGTGCAGACCCATGAATTCCATCAACATCTGATTGCTGTTGGCGGTGCCGTAAAACGTACAGGTGCCGGGGCCATGGTAACTGTCCATCTCCGCCTGCATCAACGCATCGCGCCCCACCTCGCCAGCGGCAAATTGTTGGCGCACCTTGGCCTTTTCATCGTTGGGCAGACCGCTGACCATCGGCCCGGCGGGGATGAACAGCGCCGGAATATACCCAAACGTCGCCGCCGCAATCACCAGCCCCGGCACGATTTTATCGCACACGCCCAGATAAACGGCGGCGTCGTAAGTGTTGTGAGACAGGGAAATTCCCGCCGCCAGGGCGATCACATCGCGCGAAAACAGCGACAGTTCCATGCCGGCCTGCCCCTGTGTGACGCCATCGCACATGGCCGGAACACCGCCCGAAACCTGGGCCGTGGCCCCGACCGAGCGGGCGGCGGCGCGGATTTTATCAGGATAGGTTTCAAATGGCTGATGCGCTGACAGCATATCGTTATAGGCGGTCACGATCCCCAGGTTTGGCGCGCGCTCGGCCACCAATGTGCCCTTGTCCGCGCCCATTGCGGCAAAGGCGTGGGCCTGATTGCCACAGGTCAGGTGGGCGCGGCGCGGACCGTCTTCTGCGGCCTGTGCCATACGGTCAAGATATGTGCCGCGCGCGGCCCGGCTGCGTTCGATAATACGGTCGGTGACTTTGGCAATAACAGGGCTAAGCGACATTGGATGACCTTTCGCTGCGATAATCTGTGTTTGGGGCCTTCTTACAGCAGGTTTAGCGCTAACAAAAGGGGGTAGCGCGATATTCGCGCAGTTGCGCGCCGTGCATGGCGGCCTTGCGCCTTTGGTGGTGGTGGCGCGTTGGGGCGAAGCCTAGATCACCAAGGAACCAACCAATAAGGCAGTAATCATGACACATCTCAAATCTCAGGACTTGCACATCGTCGAAGCACAGGCCCGCGCCCTGCGTGCCAAGGTGATCGGCGACGGATTTCAAACGCTCAGACTGTGGGTTGCGACCCGTTTCGCCGTCAAACCCGCACAGGTCGTGCAACAACAGGGCTAAGCCCTCTTTCCGGTGGCGATCAAACGGGGTAGGGCAGGGTATGACACAAGAATCCATTCTGCCCACCATCCGCCTTTTGCCCAAAACCGATGCGCGCCCGTTGCGCCGCGGCAGCCCTTGGGTGTTTGCCAATGAACTGGTCGTTGATCGACGCACCCGCAATCTGACGCCCGGCACGATTGCCCTGCTCGAAGATGGCGAGCGGCGCGCGCTGGGGCTTGTTGCGGTTAATCCGACATCAAAAATCATCGCCCGCATGTTGGATCGTGATCCCGGGGCGGTGATCGATACCGCATGGTTTGCCGCCCGCATCCGCACCGCGCTGGCGCTGCGCACGCGCCTGTTTGACACACCGTTTTACCGGCTGATCCACGCCGAGGCTGACGGGTTGCCCGGGATCGTGATCGACCGGTTTGGCGACACCGCGGTTATTCAGCCAAACGCCGCCTGGGCCGAACTGCACCTTGATGCGTTGATCGCCGCCTTGGTCGAAGTGACAGGCGTGACCGCTGTTGTGAAAAACGCCACAGGCCGGGCGCGCACACTGGAAGGGTTGGATGAGGAAACCGCCGTGGTCGCGGGCCAGATCGACGGGCCGGTCGCGGTGTCGATGAATGGCGCAACCTATATGGCCGATGTGCTGGGCGGGCAAAAGACCGGCCTATTTTTCGATCAACGGCCCAATCACGCCTTTGCCGCCCGACTTGCCGATGGGGCGCGGGTGCTGGATGTGTTTTCCCATGTCGGTGGCTTTGCGCTGGCCGCACTGGCGGCGGGTGCAACACAGGCGCTTGCGGTCGACGGCTCGGCCCCCGCATTGGAATTGGCCGAACAGGGCGCGGCGCAGGGTGGGATGAGCGACCGGTTCGCCACCCGCAAAGGCGATGCCTTTGAGGTAATGGCAGAGCTGGCGCAAGAGGGCGAACACTTCGATCTGGTGATCTGTGATCCGCCCGCCTTTGCCCCGAACAAACAGGCGTTGGAGGCGGGCGTGCGGGCCTATGAACGGGTCGCGCGGCTGGCGTCTGCTCTGGTGGCGCCGGGCGGGTATCTGGTGCTGTGTTCCTGTTCCCATGCCGCCGATCTGGCGCGGTTTCGCGGTGCGTGCAATTCGGGCATTGGCCGGGCGGGGCGCTCTGCGCAACTGATCCACACGGGCTTTGCCGGGGCGGATCATCCGCAATTGCCGCAACTGGCCGAAACCGGATATCTCAAGGCCCTGTTTTACCGACTGAACGGGTGAAAATCCTGCTGGATGCCTGCGTGCTGTTTCCCACAGTGCTGCGTGAAATCCTGCTGGGCGTGGCGGCAAAAGGGCTGTTTGAGCCGCTTTGGTCGCCCCGCATCCTTGAGGAATGGGCCCGCGCCACGATCAAACTCGGCCCCGGTGCCGAAGACGTGGCGCGCGGTGAAATCGCACTACTCAGCGCCAATTGGCCCAAGGCCAGCGTACAGCCGCGCGAAAAAGATCTGGCGCGCCTGCATCTGCCCGATGAAAATGACGTGCATGTACTGGCCGCCGCCATCGCAGGCCACGCCGACCTGATCGTGACGTTCAACGCCAAGGATTTTCCGCGCCACACCCTGACCGAAGAAGGGTTAAGCCGCCAAGACCCCGATCAAGTGTTACGCGCCCTGTTTGCGGAAAACCCCGACGCCGTGCGCGAGGTGATCAACAGCGTGCACGAAAAGGCACAAACCCTGTCAGGGGAAACACTGCCCCTGCGCCCGCTTTTGAAACGCGCGCGCCTGCCGCGACTGGCAAAACTTCTGTAAATTTCCGTTTCTAAAAATATCCCGGGGCAGCGCCCCAAACCCGGTCAGCCCCATTTCGCCTCGTTTGCTTCAATAGCGGCAATGCGTTCGGCCGTTTTGGGGTGGCTCATCAACCACGCGGGGGCGGCACCGCCGCGTGCGCCGGTCAGCGCCTCAAGCTTGGTAAAAAGCGATTTTTGCGGCGCGGTGCCAATGCCCGATTTCGTCAACAACGCCGAGGCATAGGCATCCGCCTCGTATTCATCGGCGCGCGAAAGTTTCGCCGCCAACATCGACATGACCGCGCCTGCGATCCACACACCGATACCCGGTAAAAAACGCGACAGCACCATGGCCAGCGCCGTGCGCAGGGCGTTCTGACCGGAAAAATCAATCATCCGACGGCGCGAATGGCCCAAGGCAACGTGGCCCAGTTCATGGGCAATGACACTGGCGATTTCCTCGGCGGTGACCTCACCGGCGCGGTAACGGTCGTAAAACCCACGGGTGATAAAAATACGCCCGTCCGGCGCGGCCAGCCCGTTCACCGGTGCAATCTCATAGATATGCACCTTGATCCTCTTCAGATCCAGCGCCGCGGCCATCCGGTCGCACAGATTGCGCAGGGTGACATCGGCCAGTTCCGTGGATTTCTCATCCAGCTCGCGCGCGGTGCGCCAAGCCGAAAAGCGAAACATCACATAGCCGTAAATCAGCGCCAGAAGGATTGGGGTAAATTTTATCATACCATGAATATGGGGCCGCCCGCGTGGCGTGGCAAGCGGCGCATCACCGCAGCCAGGCGGCGTATTCGGGGTGGTGCGCGGCCATATCGTGATACAACCACACCATCCGATCCAAAAACCACAGCTTGGCCAATATGGTAAACGTACAGCCACAAGCCACGGCCCAAGGGTCCAACACCCACAACCCCCAGATCAGCGGGGCCAACCCCAGAGCGGCCAGCACGCTGAGCCAGTTGGCCGCACGGCTGTGATGCGCCGGGATCGGAACCGTGCCGTCATTCAACCACACCCGTTCGCCCATCACCGCGCGGCTCAGCCAATGATGAGTATGGGCGGGCGGCGCAAAAACCCGTGGGTTGTACCACGCCCAAAGGATCAACAGCGCCAGCGGCACCAGACAGGCCCAGCCAATCCAGACCCGCGCATAAATCGCCAGCGCCATCAGTGGCAGGATCGGAAGCCGCGTCAGACCCGACCACGGGTTCGCGTGCCGGTCCCAGACGGGATCGGACATGGCAAAATGCGCGGCGAGGCGGCCCATCACGGCCATCGAAATACTCTCCTGTGGTCTCTCATCGTGGTATGGCGCGGATAGCACAGGAAATAAAGGGGCCAAACCAACCTATGTCCGGCGTGGCGCACTTTGGCGCCACAGCCAGAGGCCCAAGATCACGGTGATGGCCAATCCGGCCGCTGCACCGCTGGCGTTTGACAAAAGTGTCGCCACGCCTTCGATCTGATCGGCAAACAGATATCCCGCGCCGACATAAATCGTCACCCAGATGATTTCACCCATCAGCGACCACAGCGAAAACCGCGGCCAGACCATGCCGGTGGCTCCGGCGATGTAATTGACATAGGGGCCAAGGGGGCTGAACAACCAACGGCTAAAGAAAACACCAAGGCCGCCGCGCTGTTGTGAAAAACGCCGGGCCTTTTCGATGGTTTTGGCGGTTTTTCCGGTTGCCCTGTCAAGAATGCCGGTAAACCTGCGGCCCAGGGCAAACCCGGTTTGATCGCCAGCCAACGCCCCTGCCAGTGCCGACGCGGCAACGGTAAACAGCGTCAGATCGCCCCCGGCGGCGAATGCGCCCGCACTGAGCATGATCAGCGATGTCGGCACGGGTATGGCGAGGCAGCTGGCGAAGGTTGCGAAAAAAATCAACACGGCACCGTAGTGGATTGTCAGGTCGGCCAGAGTTTCGATCATGGATCGGGGGCCTCGGCGCGGTGGCGGGCAATCGCGGCCTCGATCCGGGCAATCAGATCGCCGACCGGCACGCCGCGCTCAGCGGACAGATCATCAAGGGTCAGGCGGCGACCGGGCAGCAGCGTATCGCCCAATGCGTCCTGGATCACCGCAGGCGGTATTTTCCAGGAATAGGCGATATAACGCGGTGTCATCCACCCCGCGACGACCTGATCGCGGTGCGCAGGATCGGCCCAATAGACGGCAAACAGAACAGATCGGGTGGTCAGGCCCAATGTCACAACCAAAGCAACGATGAACAAAAGACTGGCAACCGGGCGTCTGCGCCAGATCCGGGCCAGGCGGGTTGTCAATTGGCCCATGAGGGCCTGCGCATTGGGATTTGGTCGGGTTGAAGCGGCATCTGTTGGCTTTCCGATCTGGCGGTGTGGCGGGGGCCAGCCCCCGGACCCCCGGGATATTTCAAAAACAGAAATGGATCAGCGCGTCAGGCTGCGCGTGCCTTTTGTCAGCCCCTCCAGCGTCATCGGGACCATACGGTCGGCGCCAAAGATTTGGGCAATCATTTCGATGGTTTGGGTATAGGGCCAATAGCGTTCTGGCACCGGATTGATCCACAGGTGATCGGGCCAATGATCGCGCGCGCGTTCGAGCCAGGTTTGTCCGGATTCAGGGTTCATGTGTTCGTTGGCACCGCCGGGATAAAGCAGTTCATAGGGCGACATCGACGCATCGCCGACGAAAATGCATTTCCAGTCGGGGCCATAGGTGCGCAGCACGTCGTGGGTTGGGATTTGCGCATTCCAGCGGCGGGCGTTGTCGCGCCACACGCCCTCGTAGAGGCAGTTGTGGAAGTAGAAATGTTCGAGATGTTTGAATTCGGATCGTGCGGCGCTGAACAGTTCTTCGACAACCTTGATATGCGGGTCCATCGAGCCGCCGACATCGAGAAACAGCAGCACTTTGACCGCATTGCGTCGTTCGGGGCGGGTTTTGACATCAAGCCAGCCTTGTTCGGCGGTGGCGCGGATGGTTTGGTCAAGATCCAGTTCTTCGTGCGCACCATCCCGGGCCCATTTGCGCAGGCGTTTCAGCGCCACCTTGATATTGCGGGTGCCCAGTTCGACGGAATCGTCGAGATTGCGAAATTCGCGTTTGTCCCAAACCTTGACCGCGCGTTGGTGGCGCGATTCATCCTGACCGATGCGCACGCCTTCGGGGTTGTAGCCGTAGGCGCCAAAGGGCGACGTGCCCGCCGTGCCGACCCATTTGTTGCCGCCCTGGTGGCGACCTTTTTGTTCTTTGAGCCGTTTTTTGAGGGTTTCCATCAGTTTATCAAAGCCGCCCAAGGCATTGATTTCGGCCTTTTCGGCGTCTGACAGATGCTTTTCTGCCATTTTGCGCAGCCAATCTTCGGGCAGATCGATGGCGTTCATCACCTGTTCATCGGTGATGGTGTCGAGGCCTGCAAAGCTGGTGGCGAAGGCGCGATCGAAACGGTCGATGTGGCGTTCGTCTTTCACCAGGATGCAGCGCGCCAGATAATAGAACGCCTGAGCGTCATAGGTGGCAAGGCCCGCTTTCAACCCTTCGAGAAACGCAAGAAATTCCCGCAGGCTGACCGGCACGCGGTTTTTGCGCAACTGATCGAAGAATGGCAGAAACATTACTGCATCAACCGCGCCAAAAGGATGGTGATGAGAATGCCCAGGACGGCACCCATGATTGCCAGTGTGCCAGCGTGATGGGCAATATCAAGCCGGGTGCCGCCGCGTTTGTGGGCGAGATATGCACCAATGGCGACACCCAGCGCCGTCAGTATAACGATGATCATATGGCATCTCCGGTGGTGGCCCCGGCCCGGCGGCGCGGATTGAGGGCGGTGATTTCTGATGCGCGCTTGCGTACCTCGGCATCGGGGCCAAAGCCATAGCGCGCCCAACCCAGACTGTCACGGCGCGTGGTTGCCGCCGGGCCGGTTTGGCCCAGCAGATCCTGTGCTTCGGCCTTGACCATCAGCAGGGTTGCCAGCAGGGCGGCATTTTCGGCGCGCGTGACCGCAACAACATAGCGATCAACGATTTCAAGGGCGGCACCTGCCTGACCCGAGGAGAGGGCGAAGGCGGCCAATTGCATGGCGATATGGGCGGCGTGAACTTGTGTATCGGGGTCGGCCCCGTAAATTGCGCCCGCCTGCAGGAACGAGGCAAGCGCCAATTCAGGATCACGCCCCAGCGACAGGCGGCCCAATGCAAACAGGGAAAACGCCAGGCGATTGTCGTTCCAGTTGGCCGCACGGGCCAGGGTTACGGCGCGTTTTGCGGCGGCGTGGCGTTGTGACAGGCCGGCGCGCGGGCCGAGGGCCTGTTCGATGGTGTCGATCCAGGCGCGGCTGGTTGGCGGGCGGGAAGGGGTGGCGCGGTTTGCGCCCGCCGGGTTCAGGCGGCGCAGAATGCCGGGCAGGCGCGCGGCGACGGTGGCGCGGTCCATGCCGGAGTGCAATTCGCGCGCATAGGTGGTGCGCAGGATCAGCATGTCGAACCCGGTGAGGACGGTGTGAAAGTTATCGTCGTTGAACACGGAATCGGTGAGATGATACATATCGTTAAGGGGGCCAAGGGCCTGTGCCACTTCTTCGTGCAGGCAATCGCGAATTTCCTGTGGCGCAACATCGTTGGGAATGAAGATCGCCATTTTTTCGCGCACTCTCAGGGTTTTCCAATCGGTGACGGCGCTGCGGCGGTTGCGTTTGAAATCGGCCCAACCGGTCACGCGGGGCACGACGAAACACGCGGCCTGCGGCACGGCGCGTTGCAATTCGGCGCGCGGAATTGTTTCAACCGTGATCGATGCCGGGCTTGACGGGGTGACGCGGCGGATGTCGATACCGGCCTCGCGGCGAAACCGGGTGATCAGGCGGTCAAGATCGGGCAACATCGAAGGCGGTGTCGCGCCACGCACGCGAATTGTGATCGGGCCTTCGAACCGGGTGAACACGGGCAGCGGGCGGCCCGATTCCAGCAGGAACGACAGATCCAGGAAATCAGCGGCAATTGACGCGTTTGACCGGGTGGGCCGGGTGACTGTCGGGCTTGCGAACATCTTCATCGGCGGCAGTGTGCTGATCGATGTTTCAGCGCGGTCGATAACGGGCTGGGGCGCACAGGCAGCCATAGCTGACAGCGCCAGCGCAAGGGCGAAGCGATGGATCATGGGCGCGCGTACTTTATGAAGGGTGTCAGTGTTCCAATCCGATCATACAATTTGCGCGCCTGGGTGTTGAACTCTTGCGTCAGCCAATAAACCGAAGGCGCACCGGCCGCATCGGCGCGGTCATACACCGCCTGTATCAGGGCGCGCCCGACCCCGGTGCCACGCACAGCGGGATCGGCGTAGAGATCTTGCAAGTAACAGACGTTTTCGGTTTTCCAGCCGTGACGGTGAAACAGATAATGACTCAGCCCCACGGGTTTTCCATCAAGTACGGCCAGCAAGCCATTGTAATCATGCGGTTTACCTCCGATCAAACGGCCAAAGGTGGTATCGATCACCTGATCCGGCAGGGTGGTATCGTAATGGGCCAGATAGGCGGTCCACAAACGCTCCCAATCGGGGCGATCATCGGCAGTGAGGGGGCGAATGATTAAGGTCATGCAAGATACGCCAGGGAAAACAGTGACAATGTGGATGTCCAGATAATGACAGGGGCAATGGCATCGGTGCGCACACCGTAAAGCATGGCCAACGAGAACGCCATGGCACCCGATGGGCCGGCGGCTGTCAAAGTGAACAGATGTTGCCACGGATTGCCGGGCAACAGGGTTGCCATGCCCAACAAGATGATCACCGGAAAGGCAACCAGTTTCAGCGCCGTAAAGGTCACCACTGTGGGGCTGGGCGTCAACAGGTGGCCCGACAGGATGACGCCAAGGGCAAACAGCGTCAGGGGGGCCGTGGCCACCGAAGCAAAGCGCGCGGCGGTCAGGATGGGTTCGGGGGTCTGAAATGCGGTAAGGTTGATGGTAAGTCCGGCAATGATGGCCAGAATGACAGGATTGCGCGCGATCCGGATCAGGGTTTGCACCGGCGGCACGCGCCCTGCCATGGCCTGGGTGGTGATAATGAAAAAGCTGAAGGTGATTGCCGAATCCCAGGCCACGATCGCGGTGACCGGCAGGGCGGCATCCTGACCATAGATCAAGAGGGTGATCGGCCATATATAGAGCAGCGAGTTGATGAAGATCACCGTCATGCCCAACAGCCAGGATTCCAGATGTTCACGGTGCAACAAATGGCGCGCGATCAGATAGGCGGCGGTAAACACCACCACCTGAGAACCGCCGTAAAGCGCCAGTGCGCCGATATCGAACCCGTTCAGATCAAGCCCGATCATCAGCAGAAAAATCAGCGGCGGTTGCAGCACCAGAAACGCGATCCGATTGATCGCGCGCGCCTCGGTCGCGGTGGCCGTGCCGGTGCGCCCCATGACAAACCCAAGGGCAAGCATGGCAAACACCGGCAGGATATTGTGGGTGAGAACGTGAATCATATGTGCGCTGTATGGTGGGCACCCCGGCCGGCCTGCGGTGCAGGCCAGCGGCCCGCCCCCCATCCGCGCCCTGTTTGCATTACCTCTGACCCCGGGTCATGAAGGCAAGGCGTTCAAACAGTTGCACATCCTGTTCGTTTTTCAATAAGGCCCCATGCAGTTTCGGTAGGGAATCGGCACCTTTGCGTTTCAGATCTTCGGGCGTTAAATCCTCGGCCAGAAGCAATTTCAGCCAATCCAGCACTTCGGATGTTGAGGGTTTCTTCTTTAGCCCCGGAGTTTCACGAATATCAAAGAACTGTGACAGCGCGGTGGTGAGCAGCGCCTCTTTGATATCGGGGTGATGCACGCGGATGATGTGTTTCAGCGTTTCGGGATCGGGAAAGCGGATATAGTGGAAAAAGCACCGGCGCAGAAAGGCATCGGGCAGTTCTTTTTCGTTGTTCGAAGTGATGATCACCACCGGGCGGTGCTTGGCGATAATCGTTTCTCCGGTTTCGTAAACGTGAAACTCCATCCGATCCAATTCCTGCAACAGATCATTGGGAAATTCGATATCGGCCTTGTCGACCTCATCAATCAGCAGCACGACCCGTTCTTCGGCGGCAAACGCCTGCCATAACTTGCCCTTGCGGATGTAATTGCCCACGTCATGCACCCGGTCATCGCCCAGCTGGCTGTCGCGCAACCGGCTGACGGCGTCGTATTCATACAGCCCCTGTTGCGCGCGGGTGGTGGATTTGACGTGCCACTCGAACATCTCCATGCCCAGCGCACTGGCCACCTGTCGGGCCAGTTCGGTTTTGCCGGTGCCCGGTTCGCCCTTTACCAAAAGCGGGCGTTGCAATGTCACGGCGGCGTTCACCGCGATGGTCAGATCCTCGGTGGCGATATAGGCATCAGTGCCGGTAAATTTCATGGAATTCCAAACCTCTGTCAGCCCAGACTGTTGGGCAATCACAATGCACAATGGCCTTATCAATGCCTAGTGACAACAGGTTGGGGTTGCGATATTCCACCGCCAAGGGAGGCACATTATGGAAGCAGATACCACAAGACGGGCCTCTTGTTCAGAAATGGGAGAGACAATGAAGGTAGATGCCTTATTGCCTGACGATTATCGTCCGGCCGAGGACGAGCCGTTCATGAACGACCGTCAGGTCGCGTATTTCCGCCGCAAATTGTTGGCGTGGAAAGCCGACCTTATGGACGACAGCAAAAGCACGGTTCAGGGATTGCAGGACGGCACGCGAAATATTCCCGATGTGGCCGATCGCGCCAGCGAAGAAACCGATCGCGCGCTGGAATTGCGCACGCGCGACCGGCAGCGCAAATTGGTCGCCAAGATCGACGCCGCGCTGCGCCGGGTTGAAGAGGGCGAATATGGCTATTGCGAAGCAACGGGAGAGCCTATTTCGCTAAAGCGGCTGGATGCGCGCCCGATTGCGGTCATGACCCTTGAGGCGCAAGAGCGCCATGAGCGGCGCGAAAAGGTGCATCGCGACGATTGAGATGATGAAACGGTAAACATCAACAGGCACCGGGGTGGCAACGCCCCGGTGTTTTTGTCTGACGGGTGTGGTGCGATGATTGCGAATATGGATGTAACCGTGCTGGGGGGTGGTATCGGTGGGTTGGCCTGTGCCTGTGCGCTGGCACAACGCGGCGCGCGGGTGCGGGTGTTGGAACAGGCCCCGGCATTGCAAGAGGTCGGCGCCGGCATTCAGATCAGCGCCAATGGCTTGGCTGTGCTGCGCGCTTTGGGGTTGGAGCCGGCGTTTTTGGCCCGATCAACCGGCAACGGGGCGGTGGAATTGCGCCAGGGGCAAAATGGCGCGCGGTTGATTCGCATGGCGATGGATCCCGGCGCGTTTCGATTCGTGCATCGCGCCGACATGATCGATATTTTGGCCGAAGGCGCGCGCGCCGCCGGTGTAACGGTGGAAACCGGGCGGCGGGTGGCGGCGGTGAACCTGGAGAGCAGCGGCGCGCGGTTGGATTTTGCCGATGGCACGGGGGAGACGGTGCCACTGTTGGTGGCGGCTGATGGGGTGCGGTCGGTGGTGCGGCCTGTGATTGATGGGGTGGCCACGCCGTTTTTTACCGGCCAGGTGGCCTGGCGGGCGTTGATTCCCGGCACGGAAGGCGCGCCCGAGGCACGGGTTTATGTGGGGCCGGGGCGGCATCTGGTGCGCTATCCCTTGGCGGGGCGCGGTGTGATCAATCTGGTGGGGGTTGAGGAACGCGCCGAATGGGCCGAGGAAACGTGGCACAGCCCGGCGGATCCGGCGCAGTTTCGCGCGGCGTTTGCCGGGTTTTGCGATGGGGTTCAACGCGATCTGGCGTTGGTCGATCAGGTGCATCTGTGGGGGTTGTTCCGCCACCGGGTTGCCGAAACCTGGCACCGGGGGCAGGTGGCATTGTTGGGCGATGCGGCGCATCCGACCCTGCCGTTCATGGCGCAGGGGGCGAATCTGGCGTTGGAGGATGCCTGGGTTCTGGCCGATTGTCTGGCGCAGCGTCCGGTGGATCAAGCCTTGCCGATGTATCAGGAAAAGCGCCGCGCCCGGGTCGCGCGTGCGATTGCGGCGGCCAATGACAATGCGCGCAATTATCACCTGTCAAAGTGGTGGCAGGTGGGCCCGGCCCACACCGCGTTGCGGATGTTGGACCGGGTGGCACCGTCGGCCATGGTGCGCAAGTTCGATTGGCTTTATCGCCACGATGTCACGGCCTAGGCTTTTTCCAACGCGCTGATAATGCCGGAAAAATCTGCCGCTTTCAGTGAGGCACCGCCAACCAATGCGCCATCCACATCGGGCACGGCGAAAATCTCGGCGGCATTCGCGGCCTTGACCGACCCGCCGTAAAGCAGGCGCATACTGGTTCCGTTATCGCCAAAGCGTTTTTCAAGCTCGGCGCGCAGAAACCCATGCACCTCACCGATCTGATCAAGGGTCGGCACCTTGCCGGTGCCGATGGCCCACACGGGTTCATAGGCGACAACGGTGTTGGCGGCACTGGCGGTATCGGGCAACGAACCGGTCAGTTGCGCGGCGCAAATGGCCAGGGTTTCGCCCGCTTCGCGTTGATCCAGCGTTTCGCCGATGCATACCACGGCGATCAACCCCGCATCATGGGCCGCCTGGGTTTTGGCGCGCACCATTTCATCGGTTTCGCCGTGATCGGTGCGGCGTTCCGAATGGCCCGTAATCACATGGCTTGCACCGGCATCGGCCAACATATCGGCAGCAATATCGCCGGTATGGGCGCCGGATGTGGCTGCATGGCAATCCTGCCCGCCAACCGACAGCGCGCCGCCTTTTGCCGCCTCGGCCATACGGTGCACAAGCGTGGCAGGCGGGCACAACAACACATCACAGCCCGGCGCGGGGTGGGCGGCCAACAGCGCCTGAACCTCGGATAGGGCGGCGGCGGTTCCGTTCATCTTCCAATTGCCAGCGGCAAGTTTGCGGCGGTTGGCCATCTGTCTTCTCCCATTTCAAATGTCTGACTGTGGTGTAACGTGGAACGGCGGGTTTGGCCAAGGGGCGCGCGCTGACACATTGTGATTGCGCGCGATTTCTGCAAAAGGACAGGGAACACTTCTAACGAGACGCAGTCCGATGAACATGATGTCCACCTTTGTGAAACCCATGCACCCCGAAGGGCGCCGGTTTGTCGCAATCTTTGCCGCCATCACCGTGGCCCTGTTTTTACTGTGGGAGCCTCTGGGCTGGATCGGTGTGGGCGCGACGGTGTGGTGTTACTATTTCTTTCGCGATCCACCGCGCACGGTGCCCGAACGCGAAGGGCTGATCATCAGCCCGGCGGATGGCGTGGTGTCGTTGATCGAACCGGCGGTTCCTCCGGCAGAATTGGGCATGGCCGACACGCCCCTGACCCGCGTCAGCGTGTTCATGAATGTGTTCAACTGCCATGTGAACCGCGCGCCGATTGCCGGCACGGTGGCGGCTGTGGCCTATCGCCCCGGTAAATTCTTTAACGCATCGCTGGACAAGGCCAGTAGCGATAATGAGCGGATGTCACTGGCGTTGACCCTGAAAGACGGGCGGCAGGTCGCAGTGGTGCAGATTGCCGGTTTGGTGGCGCGGCGAATCCTGTGTTTTGTCGAACAGGATACCGTGCTGCGTACGGGTGAACGGTTTGGCCTGATCCGGTTTGGCAGCCGCGTTGATGTATATCTGCCCGAAGGGGTGTCGCCATTGGTATCGGTCGGACAAGGAACCATTGCCGGTGAAACCGTGTTGGCCGATTTACACAGCAGCGAACCCGCGCGCCGCGCACGATTGGAATAAGCCATGACCAACCCCAAGTCCGAATTGCAACTGACCCAACTGTTACCCAATCTGTTGACCCTGGCGGCGATTTGCGCCGGGCTGACCGCGATCCGGTTTGGGATACAGGGCAATTTTGAAACCGCTGTGCGGCTGATCCTGCTGGCCGGAATTCTGGATGGGCTGGATGGCCGGGTTGCCCGCCTGTTGAAAAGCGAAAGCGAAATCGGTGCCGAGCTGGATTCGCTGGCGGATTTCGTGAACTTCGGCGTGGCGCCGGTGCTGTTGGTGTATCTGTGGGGTTTGCAGGATATCCGCAACGAAGCCTGGATCGCGATGTTGCTGTTTTCGGTGTGTTGTGTGACCCGCCTTGCGCGGTTCAACGTCGATGCCCGGGCAGGCGAACCCGAAGCGCCCAAGGATTTCTTTACCGGCGTGCCGGCCCCGGCGGGTGCGGTTCTGGTTTTGCTGCCGGTTTATTATTCGTTCCTGAGCGGATGGATGCCGGACAGTGCATTTGAATTTCTGGCCATCTGCGCCTGGGTGGTGATTGTCGGGCTGTTGATGATCAGCCGCATCCCGACATTTTCGGGCAAAAGCACCACGATCGAGCGTCGGCGCGTGCGGTATTTCATGATCGGATTCGTGTTCTTTATCGCCGCACTGCTGACCTATACTTGGTTGACCCTGGTGGTGTGCAGCCTGATTTACATGGCCACGATCCCGATCAGCCACGCCAAGGCGCGGCGCCTGACTTAGTCGGCGCTCTGCTCTGATTCCAACTCGCTGACGTCTTTGAATTTGATCGATTCACCACATCCACAGGCGTCGGTGACGTTGGGATTGCGGAATTTGAAACCGGACTCCAACAGAGAGGTCTGATAGTCGATTTCAGTGCCAAACAGGAACATCTGCGCCATCGGGGCAATCATGACGCGGGCGCCGTCAACCTCTACCACCTCGTCCATCGGGTTTACTTCGGTGACGTAATCCATGGTGTATTCCATGCCCGCACATCCGCCCTTTTTCACCCCGATGCGCAAGCCCTGGTGGCCATCGCGCGCCATGAGTTTGGCGATCTGGCGTTGGGCGGTCGGGGTGATTGTAACTGCTTGTTTGCCGGGAATGCCGAACATGATATGTCCTTTCAGGGTCTTTTCATAAGGTAGTGCCTTTGCACCTGCGGCTCAAGGGCGGTGCCATGCCCGTACTGCCGAGATTTTTCACAAAAAAAAGAGGCGGGCCCGCGACCCACCCCTTTTGTTATCCAGTCGCGATGCAAACAGCTTACATGAAGCCAAGTTCGAGTCGGGCCTCATCGCTCATCATGTCCATGCCCCAAGGCGGCTCCCAGACCAGTTGCACATCGACGGTTTTGACACCGGGCAACGGTTCGATGGAATCAGCCACCCAGCCGGGCATTTCACCGGCCACAGGACAGCCGGGTGCGGTGAGGCTCATCAATACCGAAACTTCGTTTTCAGCCGAAATATCAATGGTATAGATCAGGCCCAAATCATAGATATTAACCGGGATTTCCGGGTCATAAACACTGCGGCAGGCTTCTACGACCTGTTCATACAGCGGGTGATCGGTGCTGGAAGGCTTGATCAAAGGCGTGCCTTCGAGGGGGGGGCTTGTTTCAGCGGTCATGGCTTCCTCGGCTTAAAGGTTGACTAAACATATAAGGATTGAGGGGCGGGCCGTAAAGGGCGTGTTGGGTCAGGCGGGGTCTGACATATCATCCAATCCGCCACGAGGCAGCATCGCGCGGTCGTTCGCACCATGCAATTCCTGCGCGGCTTTCATCAATGCCTCGCGGATGCGACATTCTGCCTCCCATCCATCATTGGGATTGGTGGTGGGAAATTGAAAGCGCACCACCTGACCAAAAGCATCCTGAGAATATACCAGCATTTGCGCCGCATCCTGATCATACACACATTCTTCCTCTGCGACGATCTGGTGAAACCGGTCGCGCATGGCGTCAAGATCGGCGGTTTGTGCCAATGTCATTTTGACGGTGCGGATCTGTTCAGTGTTTTCCAGCGTGTAATTCACGAAATTATCCGACACGAAATGTTCCACCGGAACAACAAGGCGGTCGCCATTCCACACCTTGAGCTGAACAAAAGTGAAATGAATCCGCTCGACCGTGGCCCAGACGCCATCATATTCGATCTGATCGCCGATCCGGGCCGACCGGTTGATTGCGATTTGCAAAGATGCCAGCATATTCCCCAGAACCGAGCGCGCGGCAAAACCAAGGATCAGTGTGATCGCCCCCGCCGAGGCCAAAAGAGACACGCCAAGCGAGTTATAAAGCCGCGCGGAAGACAGGATGAAACCGACCGCAATCACCAATGCGATGACTACGATCAATCGCCGTGCAGCAGTGAGCGCGGTGGCGAGCGAGCGTGAACTGGTACGCCCGTGGTCGGACAGATCGGTCATGTCGAAACTGACCATTTGTCGCAGGGTTGCATCAATCAATTGCAGGCCAAACATCAAGGCGGCCGTGACATATCCGATCACGATAAGCGGCAACAGTATCGTGGTGATGCCCCCCGAAAAGACGAACAGGTATTTCGTGGCCAACAGGAATACGGTGGTCACCGCCGCGATCAGACCGGGCCAGCGCAGGGCGCTGAGGGCCAGTGTGCTCCACCAACCATCGGCGCGGCGCGACAGGACGCGAAACAGCAGATAAATCCCCCGTCCCACGACATAGGCCGCAAATATCATCAGGGGCAGGGCGACCAATTCCCACACATACAACCCGAAAACCGACCGCTGTTTCAGCCAATCGGGCAGCATTTCCTCAAACGCGCTGGGCCCGTGCAGGGCATAAAGAGCTGGGATTTGTGCGACTGTTTCGCGTGAAATCAGCCATACAGGGTCTGTGGTGCCATCGCTTACCCGCTCCAGTCGGATTGCGGCGGCCCGTTTGGGGCCATCGACCGTTGCAAGCAGCAGCGCGCGGCGCGGCTCGCCTGCGGTGACATTTTGTTGCGCGGCATTGGCATCCAACCCATCAGGGCGCTGAAGCAGATCACCCCATGGGATGATCACCCGCCGCTCAAACACCGACACCAGCATTCTTGCCAATTCGGGGCCTTTTTCGGCCTGTATCTGTGGCGCAAGATCGCTGAGATCCAGCGCGTGCGCCGCCGATATCAATCGGCCCTCTTCGACATTGTCGATCAGCGTGGCCATGGCGCCATGGGGGGTGCGCAAATCAACCGTATCGCCCGGCGCGGGCAGGCCGGGATTCAGGGTTTCGATTTCGAAAACGTGCGTGTCGGACCAGCCGGGCAGGGCAAAACAAAGCGTGGCAAGGCACAGCACAACAAAGCGGCGAATGGCGTCTGACATCATACCGCCTAACGGTCGAGGGCGCGTCACGGTTCCTTGCGCTTTTTCCTTGGCTTCGGGGTGGGGCGCAGGCGCGATTCAAGATGATCAAGGATCAGCCCGGCGATATTGGTGCCGCTGGCCGTTTCAAAACGCGACAACCCCGGAGTGGCCGAGAGTGATAACACCTTTGGCCCATCGACCGTGCGCAGGATATCGACGCTGGCCAAGGTCAGCTTTAGCGCGCGGGCGGCTTTTTGCGCCAACAGGCGTTCGGCTTTGGTGGGTTTGACGGGCTGGGTGTGGGTATCGGCATTGGCGGTTTTGCGAGCCAGCGCCGCGATCAGTTTACCGCCCAGCACCAGACATTTGATATCGCCGCGGGTTTGATGCTGAAACTCCTGCACCAGAAGATTGGCTTTCAACCCGCGAAATGCGCGGATGACCGAACCGGCAGCGGCGGGGCTGTCGGCCTTGATCATGCCGGTCGGGGTTGTGGGATCAAGCAGTTTCAGCGCCACCGGGGCCTGACCGACCAGCGGGATCAGATATTCGGAATCGCGCGGTGAGGCGGCAAAGGCGGTGGCGGGAATCGCAATATGGGCGCGGGCCAGCAATTGATGCATATGCATCGAATCACGGCTGGCGATGATCGCATCGGAACTGTTCAGACAATGGGTGCCGATGGTTTCAAACTGCCGCACCAGGGCCGCGCCATAAGGGGTGGAACCGGCGGCAATATGGGGGATGATCGCATCATAGCGGGGCAGGGGTGCGCCGCCCAGATGCACCTCGGGGGCGAGGGCATTCATCGCCATGTAACAGCGCATGGTATCGATGATTTCGGCCTTGTGGCCCCGTTCGCGGGCCTCGTCGAGCAGGCACCGCGAGGTGTAGCCGGTGCCATCGCGGCTGAGGATCGCGATTGACAGGGGGCGGTCGGGAACCGGCGTTGTGCGCCGCGCCGCCGGATAACAGGCATAACTGAGCTGGGGTTGGCAAAAGCTTTGGCCGGGGCTGACCACCGCATGATCGCCCAACGCCTGTCGTCCCAACAACATGCGATAGGCCATCGCGCCCCGGTCAGTCAGGGTCAGCTCAACCGGCCAGGTTTTAGGCCCGATGGTGATGTCAGACAGGATGACATAGCGGTATTCGGTTTCACCGTTGCTTGACGTGACTTCGCGCCGGTCATGGATGGGCGCGGTGCAACGCACCACCAGATCGTGCCGCCCCGGAATTGGATGCACGGCAAATTTCACCCACGGCGCGTCAGCCGTGCCGCCCGGTTCAATATCAAACGCATGCAGCGCCGATGTGCGCGCGCCGGTGTCTACCTTTACCTTCAGCGCGGGCAGATTCAGGTTGGGCAGGGCGCACCATTCCTCCCATCCCAGGGTCAGCGGGGTGTCGGACATGGGCAAACCTCCTTGCGCGTGGGGGCCGGTTTGCGCCAGAAGGGGCGCAGGAAAAAGGGCCGGGCAGATGACAGATCGCATAACGTTTAAGGTGAATGGCACAGATGGCGCGGCGCGCACAGGGGTGATTTCAACGCCCCGCGGCGATATTCGCACGCCTGCGTTCATGCCCGTGGGCACGGCGGCCACGGTCAAGGCGATGATGCCGGAATCAGTGCGTGAAACCGGCGCCGACATTTTGCTGGGCAATACCTATCATTTGATGCTGCGTCCCAGCGCGGAACGGATTGACCGGTTGGGCGGGTTGCACCGGTTCATGAACTGGGACCGCCCGATATTGACCGATTCAGGCGGGTTTCAGGTGATGAGCCTTGCTGGCCTGCGCAAGATGTCGGAACACGGGGTCACGTTCAAATCCCACATCGACGGATCAAAGCACGAATTGACGCCCGAGCGCAGCATGGAAATTCAACGTCTGTTGGGCAGTGATATCGTGATGTGTTTCGATGAATGCCCGGCGCTTCCCGCAGATCGGGCGCGAATTGCTGAATCGATGCGCCTTTCGATGCGCTGGGCGTCGCGGTCGCGCGATGCCTTTGGCGATCGGCCGGGCCACGCATTGTTTGGCATTCAACAAGGCGGGTTAGAGCAGGATTTACGCCAGGAAAGCGCACAGGCCCTGACCGATATCGGTTTTGACGGGTATGCCGTGGGCGGTTTGGCGGTGGGAGAGGGGCAAGAGGCGATGTTTGCATGTCTCGATTATGCCCCCGACATGTTACCAAAGGATAAACCCCGCTATTTGATGGGGGTGGGCAAGCCTGATGATATTGTCGGCGCGGTGAAGCGTGGAATCGACATGATGGATTGCGTGCTGCCGTCCCGTTCGGGGCGAACCGGTCAGGTGTTTACCCGCACCGGTGTGGTCAACATCAAGAATGCCCGCCATCAGGATGATCCGCGCCCGTTGGATGAACATTGTCGGTGCCCCGCCTGCCGCAATTATTCGCGTGCCTATCTGCACCATGTATTTCGCGCGCAAGAGATGATTTCGGGCATGTTGCTGACTTGGCATAATCTGACCTATTTTCAGGATATCATGGACGGAATGCGCAACGCCATTGCCACAGGCACCTTTGACGTCTGGGAAACCGAATTTCACACCACCCGCGCCCAAGGCGATATCGAGCCATTGTGAGGCACGGCATTTTCCTGCCTCTGATCGCCGTGATCGTTGTTGTGGCGGCGATTAGCGGTACGATTTTCGGCACCGTAATCAATGGCATGGTTCTGAGCGGCGCGATGGTGTCTGCCCATGTCTGTGCCTTGCGCGCCGGGCAATGGCGGGTGGTGGTGTTTGCGCTGATCTTTACCGCGATGCCTGTGGCGCTGGCCCTTAGCATTGCCGATATGGCGCAAATCACCGTGAAAACAGGCGCGGTTTTGGCGTTTGAACAGGGCCGGGTGACGCAATCAGGGCTGTTGCAATTGTTGCTGCTCAATGTGGCGCTGAGCACACTTGCCCTGATCGTTGACACGCTTGCATTGCGGTTTTTGCCCCGCTAGCCACATTCGCGGACAAATGAACGGGTTTTTCCCCCTGGTCGGCGGCGAAATTAACGCCACATCAACCTTCACAACAGAATAACGTCCAAGTACATCTTGCCCCGCCACAGCGGCACAGGCACACTATGAAGTGAGCAAGTAAGAACAGGCCATGGTTGACGCGGGGGGGCAGGCACCCCACCTATTCCATCATGACCGGAGTCGCCCCATGTTGCCGCAAAGCGGGACAAGGGCGATTTGCCAACAAAGGAAAAAGAATGACCGAGCAACTCAGCCAATCCTATCCCGTGTTGCCCTTGCGCGACATCGTGGTGTTCCCCCATATGATCGTCCCGCTGTTTGTCGGGCGCGACAAATCCGTGCGCGCCCTCGAAGAAGTGATGGCGGATGACAAACAAATCCTGCTGTCATCGCAAATCGACCCGGCGGTCGATGATCCGACCTCCGACAGCATTTATGAATTTGGCGTTCTGGCCAATGTGCTGCAGCTTTTGAAACTGCCCGATGGCACCGTGAAAGTGCTGGTCGAAGGCCGTTCGCGAGTGCGCATCACCGAATACGTTGAAAACGATCGGTTTTTTGAGGCACATGCCGAGGTTTTGGAAGAAACCATGGGCGATGAAGACACGGTTGAGGCACTTGTGCGTTCCGTGTCCGAAGAATTCGAGCGGTACGCCAAGGTTAAGAAAAATATCCCCGAAGAGGCGCTTTCGGCCGTGTCCGACACGCGCGAGCCTGAAAAGCTGGCCGATCTTGTGGCCGGGCATCTGGGCGTTGAAGTGAACCAAAAGCAGGAGCTTTTGGAAACGCTGGTCGTGGCCGAACGGTTGGAGAAGATTTTCGGCTTGATGCAGGGCGAAATGTCGGTGCTTCAGGTTGAGCGCAAGATCAAGACGCGCGTCAAATCGCAGATGGAGCGTACCCAGCGCGAATATTACCTGAATGAGCAAATGAAAGCCATTCAGAAAGAGCTGGGCGATGGCGAAGAAGGCCAGAACGAAGTCGCCGAACTGGAAGCGCGGATCGAGGCCACAAAGCTGAGCAAGGAAGCCCGCGAAAAGGCCGATGCCGAGATCAAAAAGCTGAAAAACATGTCGCCGATGTCGGCCGAGGCGACCGTGGTACGCAACTATCTCGATTGGATGCTGTCCATTCCATGGGGCGTGCGCAGCCGCGTGAAAAAGGATCTGACCCGCGCCCAACAGGTGCTGGATGATGATCACTATTCATTGGAAAAGGTGAAAGAACGCATCGTTGAATATCTGGCCGTGCAACAGCGCAGCAAGAAATTGAAAGGCCCGATCATGTGTCTGGTCGGCCCTCCGGGTGTGGGTAAAACCAGCCTTGGTAAATCCGTGGCCAAGGCTACCGGGCGTGAATTCATCCGCATTTCTCTGGGCGGTGTACGTGACGAATCGGAAATTCGCGGCCACCGGCGCACCTATATCGGGTCGATGCCCGGTAAGATCATTCAGGCGTTGAAAAAGGCGAAAACCACCAACCCCCTCATCCTGCTCGATGAAATTGACAAGATGGGTCAGGATTTTCGCGGCGATCCGGCCAGTGCAATGTTGGAAGTGCTGGATCCGGAACAAAACGCGACGTTCATCGACCACTATCTTGAGGTGGAATATGATTTGTCGGATGTGATGTTTCTGACCACGGCAAACTCGTACAACATGCCAGGCCCGCTTTTGGACCGGATGGAGATCATTCCGCTGTCAGGCTATACCGAGGATGAAAAATCCGAGATCGCCAAGCAGCATCTGATCGCCAAACAGATCAAGAATCACGGTCTGAAAAAGGGTGAGTTTGAACTGCAGGACGACGCGTTGCTGGAAATCATCCGCACCTATACCCGCGAGGCCGGTGTGCGGAACCTTGAGCGTGAAATCGCGAAACTGTGCCGCAAGGCGGTGACCAAGATCGTGCGCAAGGCCGAAACCAAAGTGGTGATCACACCGGAAAATCTGGGCGATTATCTGGGCGTGAAAAAATACCGCTATGGTCTGGCCGAAGCCGAAGATCAGATCGGTGTCGTGACCGGACTGGCCTGGACCAGTGTGGGTGGCGAATTGCTGTCCATCGAGGCGTTGCGCCTGCCGGGTAAGGGGCGGATGAAAACGACCGGGAAACTGGGCGATGTGATGAAGGAATCCATCGACGCCGCGTCCAGCTATGTTCGCTCGATCGCGCCACAGATTGGGGTGAAACCGCCCAAGTTTGACACGTTGGATATCCACGTCCACGTGCCCGACGGGGCGACGCCGAAAGACGGGCCAAGCGCCGGTTTGGCCATGGTCACCAGTATCGTGTCGGTTCTGACCCGGATTCCGGTGCGCAAGGATATTGCCATGACCGGTGAGGTCAGTTTGCGTGGCAATGCCATGCCGATTGGCGGTTTGAAAGAGAAACTGCTGGCGGCGCTGCGTGGCGGCATCACGACGGTATTGATCCCACAGGAAAACGCCAAGGATCTTGCCGAGATTCCTGACAATGTGAAAGAGCGGTTGACGATTATTCCTGTCAGCCATGTCTCGGAAGTGTTGGAGCATGCGCTGGTGCGCAAGCCCGAACCGATCGAATGGGACGAGGCCGCAGAAGAGGCCGCCGCGCTGAAAACCGCGATGGAGCGCAAGGGCGAAGGCCCGGGCGCAACAGCTCACTGAAGATCGGACTGAACGAACGGTGCGCGCCTTTGGGCGCGCACCTGCCAAGGTCTGACTGCGCCGTTAGGTTCAGTCGATGCGCCGCATTTTCAGACCCAGCTTTGCGTAATCGACCGCCATGTATCCTGCAGGCATCGCGATAATGGCGTCGGGCATGACACGGGCCACATCTTGGGCCATCACGCCCTCAAAACGCCCGCTTCCGCCGCGATAACCGAATTGGTAAAGGGGCAGGCCGTGCACCGTGCTGCCCACGCGCACGATGTCGGTTTTGAGCCGAGCATCGCTCAATGCGGCGCCGCCACCGCCGCCGCTTGACCCACTGGCCACAGCGACCACAAGCGCCAACAGAAGAAGCGGAATGACGATACCGCCCGAAGATGAGGCTGTTTCCTCAATTACGATAGCAGGCTCCATAACCGCGGGCGCCAGACCGCCGGCAGTGACGGCGGTTGCCCCGATCATGACATAGACAAGCAGTGCGTGTGACAGGTATTTCATTGATCGTTCCTCCCAGATTGACACATGTCCAGAAACGTTAGGCCGTCATCGCGACATCTGTCAATTTATGTCGGCGTTATGGTGGTGACCGGAGCGCAATCGGCAGCTTCAGCGCCCCGGGCCGGTCGGTTGGATTGAGTTAGTTTAATCCAAAAACTATAGCGCAAGGCAATCATCTTGAACCAAAGGTAGCTGTATCGTTTCTATACTGGGGAATCGCGGGACTTCTGGTCCGACCCGTTTGGGCATCGCAACGGTTGCGCATTATGGAAGCGACTGACGATCGCTGCCGCGAGGCTCTGTGCCCCCTCTCGCAACCCCCTGCCGGGCAGTCGTGCGAGTGCTTGAGCAATCTGAGGGCCACGCACGCGACGCGCTAACTCAAACCTGCAAACTCATCATGAATGGGGAAAACTCGGGGGGCAGATCACCATTAAGCGCTAATTCGTGCTTATGGTGGGCGACCCAGGAATCGAACCTGGCGTGCGTCTCCGCGAGGGAGTTACAGTCCCCTGCCACACCTTGCGGCCTGTCGCCCACATGAGCCGGTGAACCGTCTCAACGTGGTGGTGGATAGCTGTGCTGGTTTTCAGCGTCAAGCAGGAAAATGCTTTGATATGGTGCTCTGGTATTAAACAATAATTAGGGATACTCGGATACGACATAGAAAAAGCGGGCGAGCCATGAAAAAACCAAAGTGGGTGGTGGATAAAGAGCGCGGCAAACGGGCCGCTGCGGCAGAAACCGTGTGGCTGTTTGGCCTGCATGCGGTGCGTGATGCGTTGTTGAACCCGGCGCGCGATCGGTTGCGCCTGGTGGTGACGCGCAACGCGCTTGACCGGTTGGGCGATGCAGTAACGGAATCGGGGATGGAGCCCGAGGTGGTGGACCCGCGCAAATTCACCGCGCCGCTGGACCCCGGATCGGTGCATCAGGGTGCCGCGCTTGAAGTCAAGCCGCTGCACTGGGGCAGCATCGAAGAGCGCTGTATCGCCCCCGACGGACGCCGCCCGATCGTTGTACTATTGGATCGGGTGAGTGATCCGCATAATGTGGGCGCGGTATTGCGCAGTGCAGAGGTGTTTGGCGCCTGCGCGGTCATTGCACCCAGTCGCCATTCTGCGCCAGAAACCGGCGCACTTGCCAAAACTGCATCTGGCGCATTGGAGCGGCAACCTTATCTGCGCATCACCAATCTGTCTGACGGGATGGAGCGTTTGCGCGCCATGGGATATACCTTGATCGGTCTTGATGGGACGGGTGAGGGTGAGTTGAGCGATCTCCTGCCCAGCCTTGCGGATCGCCCGATTGCCTTGGTTGTTGGCGCAGAAGGGCCCGGAATGCGCGAAAAAACCCGCGAAACCTGTGATCACGTTGTGCGGATTGCCTCGGCCGGTGCGTTTGGATCACTGAATGTGTCAAATGCCGCCGCTGTTGCGTTATACGCCACGCGCCAGGCCTGAACGGGGCGGGAATTTACCAAGGCTACCGAATGGGGTGAATCATGCTGTCGCGCAGACCTGCGATCACAAATTCGAGATTGGGTCTTTCGTCAAACAAAGTGGCCCCCATATCAGGTTTAGCACACGGAATCGGAACAGCTGTGTTGCCCTTTACTGTCCCTCGTTCCGAACTCACGCCCGGGCCATGCTTCGGGCGTTTTTTTTGGAAAGGTTTCGCATGACCCCATCCGATGATCTTTTGCGTGACGTATTTAAACGGGTGAAAACAATTGCCTGCGTCGGCGCGTCGATGAAACCCGTGCGGCCCAGTCATGATGTTTCACAATACCTGATCGACAAGGGGTACAGGGTATATCCCGTCAACCCGGGCCATGCGGGCGCACAATTGTTTGGCGAAACCGTTGTGGGGCAGATCAGTGATTTGCCGGATAATATTGATATGATTGATATATTTCGTCGCTCAGAATATGTGCCAGACATCGTTGAATCTGCTTTGGCGCGGTTTCCCACGCTGGATGTGATTTGGATGCAGATCGGTGTGCATCATGACGAAGCCGCGGCGCGTGCCCGGGCGCGCGGCGTGACGGTTATCGAAAATCTCTGCCCGAAAATCGAATATCGGCGCTTGTTCGGAGCTTGATTCACGGCCCACGCCGGATGCGAACGGATCGGCGTTGATACGTGAAACAGGGGGCCTATTTTGGCTGGTTCTTAGCAGGCTAGGTTGTTCCAGCCTCATCCCCAATTTTTTGCCACTCATGCAATTGATGCGAGTTTGGCTGCGCCGATCGCGGCCTCCGTATGTTTTGCGGTTGTTGGAGGGACGGGGAGGTATCTTGATCGGATTCGTGTGAATACTGAATTTCGCGCGGCACCGCCTGCGGTGAAAATCTTATGCGGCATTGTTCCGCCTGCTTGCGTGATCCGTTGATAACACAACCCTTCGATTCTTGCGATTCCTTCGAACAAACCGTGCAGAAATTCGACATCGTTTTCGGGACGGGGTGATAATCTTGGCTCTAGTTTCGGGTCATTGATCGGAAAACGCTCGCCAGCGGATAAAAGCGGGTAATATTCAAGCCCGGTGTCGATTTCGGGATCAATGTTCTGGCTCAGAGTGATCAGCTCTTCGTCAGAGAAATAGTGTTTTAGAACGCCGCCACCGGTGTTTGAGGCGCCGCCAACCAACCAGTGATCTCCAAGGCGGTGAGAATACAGACCGGTAGCAGGGTCATCTATCCGCTGTTGCGACAGGATTTTAATGGCGAGTGTCGTTCCGATTGACGTGACCGCGACGCCGGGCATTGGGTCGGCGCAGGCAAGAAATGCCGCGATGCTGTCGGTGGTGCCGGCATGAATTCTGGTGCGCCGCGACAGACCCAATTCATCGGCCAGGCGCGCAGAAATCGATGTGATTTCGGCGCCGGGCGCCACAACTTCTGGCAGCAGCGATGTGGCAAACCCCGTTTTTGAAATCCAGACGGGCCAGGTTTCTGTTTCGGGGTCGAACCCTGTTTTCAGCGCGTTGTTGTAATCAGAGGGTGCAACGCGACCAATCAGGCGCGAGGTGATGAAATCGGCCTGATGCAACAAATGGCGTGCGCTTTTGTCGGTGTCTTCTGACTGAAGCCGCAGAGCGCGACCAAGGGCCGATGCCGGGCCTTTGGTGATGTGAAGGTCGGGCGCCAGCGGATCAATCAACGCGGCCTCGGCCTCAAACCCTTTGCTGTCATACATCAACGCCCGCGTGACCGTTTGCAACCGGGCGTTGGTCAGGACCATCGTGCCGGATGTTCCGTCGACAGCGATGCTTGCAATCTGCATGGGATCATGCCCCAGATCACGCAGTGCCGTTATCTGATCGGTAAGGCAGGCAAGCACGGTTTCCCACCATTTTTCTGCGTCAATGCAGGTTGGATTTTGCGGCTGATGCGGGTGGGCCGCCATGCAAAGCAATTCGCCGCAAGCGTCCAACACAGCAGTCCGGACACCAGACGTGCCGATGTCTATCCCAAGTGCAAGGTTCACGAGCGTTGCGCCAACGCCTGGCGATATTTTTCGGCGTCCCAGTTAAGAAGCGCGGCCTCGGCCTCGGTTCCGATCGGCTCAATCTGCCAATCGGCGGGCACGCGGCACAGCACATCGCCCAAGCAGCGCAGCATCGCGCGCTGTGAGGGTGTGGCGTCGCTGCGGATCAGTATGCCTTCGCCCTTGATCAAAATTACCGGGGTGGATGGATCGGATGCCGATTGGGGCAACCCCGCCCCCAAAAACACCACATGATCAGGATAATACGAACCCGAGACAGCCAATGTCGCCGTACGCGGATTTTGGGCGATCCAGCTTTCATCGGCCCAGACATAGCCGGAAAGGGCAGGGGAGTGAGGTGTCTGCGTGTCGGGGATGACTGGCGAAAGCGCCAATCTCTTTTCCACCTCTGCAATGGTGCCTGCAACCTCGGCCACGGTATTGCCCATGCAGATCAGACCGTGGTTTTCAAGAATGACGATGCGGGTTTCGTCGGTGACTTTTGACAGGATCAACTGTGTCAGCGGAAGACCGGGCTTTGCATAAGGCACGCTTTCAAACGGCATACCCTTCAGCTTCCGGCGCAAAACCTCACGTCCCTGGGGGCTGATGGCGTGGGCCAATGTTGCAACGGAATGTGTGTGGGCCACGACGGTGCAATCAAGTGCGGCGTGAAACGTGGTTTCAATTGAGGGGCGCAGTGTTATCGCCGGATCGATGACAGTGTCCTTGCAACTTCCGTCGCCCGCGCCGTGTGCCTGCGCGCGCGCCTGCGCCAAATCGACCGGAACAAAAATGTCGGCCGCCTCGGCATCGGCCAGTTCGGTTCCCGATGCCTTCACCCACATCACCCGATCAGATTTGATCGAGGTGTTGCCACCCGGCCCCTGCACCTGCAAAGGGTCCTGTCCCAAACGGGCAGAAAGGGCGCGAAATTCAGTCGAGAGCAGTTCAGGCTCTGTATTCATGATAATAACTCTATCTGATAAGTTGGCGCTGCGGCATCGTATTTGGCGCATAATGATGCCAACACCTGCGATGCCGGTTGCGAGGCAAATTCATTTTTGTAAAGGCCCCCCTGCACAAGGAGCGTATCCCACCCCGCCGCCGTGCCGCCCGCGATGTCATGTTCGATGCTGTCACCGACCATCAAGATCCGGCTGCACCCCAACGCGGCCTGCAGGGCGTCGAACACGGCGCGGTGGGGTTTGCCGTAAAACGTCACCGGGCCACCGGCCTGTGCGTATTCATGCGCCAATGTTCCGGGCGCAATGACACGCGTGCCGCCCGCACGGGGCGATGCGCGATCAGGATTTGAGCAATATACAGTAAGCGATTTCGCCAGTGCAGTTTTCAGTTCCGCCGAACAATAATTTTCCGCCGCGTTTTCAGGCAACCCCATGAGAAGGATCGCTTCGGCCTGTTCAATGCCCGTAAATTCAAGCGCGAGCCCTTGGGCCCACTCCATTGCATCCCCTGCGTCACGTTCAATCGCGAACAGCCGGGTTTCTTTCAGCATCCCTTTTGAAAAACCCTGCCAAAGGGCCTCTCCGCTGGTCATTACAGTGCTGAACATGTCTTTGAATCCAAACGATGCGATGCGCTTGGCATTGGGTGCCGCGCGCTTGCCCGAGTTGGATAAAACCGCCAGAACGGTGCCCTTTGCCTTCAGCGCGTTCAGCGTGTCGATGGCAAACGGATAGGGGGCGCTGCCATCATGCAGCACCCCCCATTGATCGAACACAATGGCGTCGTAATCCTCGGCTATGTCAACGATGCTGTTTATGAACCGGGTCACGGGCTTTTCAGTCGACCATGTCAATCGGTTTGACCAGACCGGCGATATAATCATCGACCTCTTCGGGCTTCATTGCCGGGGCTGCTTTTGTTGCGGTGCCGGCGGGCATGTCGCCAAAGTAGAATTTGTAACCGGGAATATACTGGCGGCGTTTGCGGATGGGCATGCCTTCATAGGGAAACACATCGGAACGCGCATTCGCGGCATGATCGTGACACGGCAAAACATAATCGGCGCGTTTGTCGATTTCTTCAACCGACTGCCAGCCCTGGTAAGAGTTTACAAACCGCGCAGGCACCCAGTACCGCCACATTTCATCGGGGTTTGGCTCAAGGTTGCGCTCTTCGAAAATGGCGTCGCCACACACCACGATATCACCGGCGCTTGTCGCCACGCTCACGGCCATATGGCCCACGGAGTGTCCCGGCGTGTGAAACATCGTGATCCCGGGAAGGATTTCGCATTCGTTTTCAACCGCTTCGAGGGCACAGCCTGCGTAAGCCGGTTCAATCCCCAAGGCGCCGCTTTCATAGGTTCTGTAATAAAGGGGCAGGGGGTTGTTCGCCATCTCGATCTCGGCCTTGGGGGCGATATAGCGGGCGTTTTTGAATTGCTTCATGTTCTGCACATGGTCCCAGTGCAGATGCGTAAAGACGATTGCATCAATCTCGTCGGGGTGAACGCCCAATTTCTGTTCAAGATGTTCGTGAACCTGAAGGCAGCCACGTTTTTCGCAGTTGTGATGATATTTCGACGCGCGTTCCTGATCTGGCAGGCCGGTGTCGATCAGGATCTTGTGCTCGCCCGTGTCAACATAGTGGCAATAGACCGGCTGCCATTTCTTTTGACCGGCCGGGCCTTTCCAAAAGATGTAAGTGCCAAGATCGCCGTGAAGCCAGCCTGTGTTGATCGGATAAATTTTGGTTTCTGCAATGCCCACGGCAAATGTCCCTCTTTGCTATACTTTGTATACATAGACATCATCCAAAAAACATTGGCAAGAGAGAATCGATATTTGCCGCCTTAACTGGCCTTCAGGGCCTGTAGAAAGCTTGCCGTCATGTGATCGCGCATTCCCTTTGATGCGGTGATGGAATCCTCAGAGAATATGTCATCAATCAGGGCTTGATGGCTTTGCGCCGATGCGATCAGGTCTTCTTTGGTCTTGAACCTCTTGGCGCGGAAGGGCCCGGTTCTCAGCCGGAATTCCAAGGCCATTTCTGCCATATAGGGGTTTCCTGTTGCCGCGTAGATTGCAACGTGAAACGCCTCGTTGGCCTTCAGGTATCGGTTCAGATCACCGGCCTCGGCCGCAGCCACGCATTCGGCCTGCGCCGCCAGAATTTCGGATTTGTTCAATAAATCCAGTCTTTGTGAAACGATTCTGGCGCATGCGGTTTCGATTTCATGCATCGCTTCAAAAATCTGCCCAAGCTCTTTGCGCGAATATTGTGCAACAAACACGCCGCGCCTTTCCCCCTGAACGGCGATCCCTTGGGCGGTCAGCCGCGACAACGCTTCGCGCACGGGCGTGCGCGATACCCCAAAGCGTTCCGCCAGCCCGACTTCATCAAGGCGCTGACCAGGCTCAAGCTGACCTGCGCTGATTTCATCCATCAACGCCTGGGCGATCCGGTGGGGTGTCGACAGCTTTGTATCGGTGAGGTCATCAGATCGGTTTAGAGGCACTGGATATCCCTTCGTTGTGACCATTCTTGTGGCAGAAAAATACATTTCTGGCAAATAGCATGTTTACAATTCATTTTGTATGCAATCCTATGAACCGGCAACCAGAAGGAAGATTCGATGCCGATTATACAGCTGGAAAATCTTGTGAAGCGTTACGGGGCTGTCGAGGTGTTGCATGGTATCAACCTAAGCATGGCTGAGAACGAATTCACAGTGCTTGTGGGGCCTTCGGGGTGCGGTAAATCAACGACATTGCGGATGATCGCGGGTCTTGAAAGTGTCACTGAGGGTGAGATTTACACCGACGGCCGACCGATCAAACATCTTGAGCCGAAGGACCGGAACCTTGCCATGGTATTTCAGGATTATGCTTTGTATCCACACATGGATGTCGCGCATAACATATCCTTTGCCCTGCGTCTTCAGCGGCGCCCCCGCGCCGAGATAGACGAAAAGGTTCGCAAAGTGGCCGACATGGTTGGCCTGACCGATTTCCTGCACAGAAAACCTGGTGCGTTGTCGGGCGGGCAACGTCAGCGTGTTGCCATGGCGCGCGCGCTGGCCAAGGATGGCGATATATTCCTGTTTGATGAACCGCTTTCCAATCTGGACGCGAAATTGCGGGGCCAGATGCGCGCGGAACTGGCGATCATGCGGCAACGGGTTCAGCGCAACATGATCTATGTGACCCATGATCAGATTGAGGCGATGACACTGGCCGACCGGATCGTCGTGATGAACAACGGCAAGATTCAGCAAGAGGGCACGCCCGAACAATTGTTCAAACAGCCGGTGAATAAATTCGTGGCCGGATTTTTGGGCTCGCCACCGATGAATTTCCTGCAGGCCGAGCTTTTGGATGAGGCCGGAACGCTTTTTGCAAAGGGCGACGGATTCAAGATCGCGCTGTCGGCAGAAAAGGCGCGGGCGCTGAAATCACGAACCGCGTCGGTGACATTGGGAATACGGCCATCGGATTTGTCATATGATCCGAACGCATCCGAAGCGGAAAGCCTGGATCTGTCGGTTGTGGTTTCCGAATATATTGGTGCGCAATCGGTTCTTTTGTGCCGGTGTGGCCAATCGGATGTCACTGTCGAGCTGAAATCAGAAACGCCGATTGCTCTGGGTGAAACGCTCAGGTTTGGCGTCAGGCCCGGCGCGATTCACGTTTTCAATCGTACAACAGAAGAAGCGCTTTAAGGCGCAATCGTATGTATAAGGGAGGAATAATTTATGCATAGCGTACTAAAGACAACTCTTGTCGGGGCGGTGTTCTCGACGGCTTTGGGGGCAGGTGCCTTTGCCAACCCCTATGAGGCTTATGATGGGACCACGCTCATCGTGAACTTTCCGGCGCACCCGCATTACGAAGCGGTTGTTCAGGTATTGCCCCAGTTCACCGAGGAAACCGGCATCGAAGTCGAGGTCGACATGCTGCCCTACCTCAAGATGCGCGAGCGCCAGACGCTTGAGCTGACGCAGGACGAGGGCGAATATGACCTGATTTCCTATGTTGTATTTTCCAAGGCCGATTACATCTTTGCCGATCAGTTGGAAAACCTTGCGAAATATTTCATGAATCCGAAATTGTCGGATCCAACCTATGACGCAAAGGATCTGATCGACGGCTACGTGCAGAACATCGGTGTGGCAGGCGGGACCAAAGGTTATTTGCCCGGTCCGACCGGATCACTTTTCGGTCTGCCCCAGGGGTCGGAAACGTCGGTTCTGATGTATCGCAAGGACATCTTTGAAAAGCACGGCATCGACGTGCCCCAGAACTATGACCAGCTTCTTGAAGTGGCGTGTCAAATTCCCGAAGTCGAGCCGGGCATGGGCGGCATGGCATCGCGCGCGGCCTCTGGCCACCAGGCAAGCCACGCATTCCTGCTGCACCTGGCGCCATTGGGCGGGCGGGTGTTTGACGACAACTGGAATCCGGTCATCAACAGCGAAGAAGGGGTCGCAGCGGCCAACGCTTTGAAAACAATCGTCGATTGCGGCCCCAAAGGTGCGATGTCGTTTGGTCCGTCAGAGGCAGCAAACTCGTTCAGCAATGGCGAATCTGCAATGTTCATGGACTCGATCGCATTTGCACCGGGTTTCGAAGATCCGACACGCAGCAAGGTTGCCGGTAATGTCGGTTATGCCCTTCACCCCGAAGGTGTGCGTCGTGGCAGCCAGACCGGCGGATTTGGCATCGCTATTCCAAAAAACGCCGAGCACAAGGAAGCAGCGTTTCTTTTGGCACAATGGCTGACCTCAAAGCGGGGCGATAAACTGATCGCGATGGCCGGTGGAAACCCATCACGCTTTTCAACCTATGCCGATGCAGAGGTTCAGGCGAAATATCCCTTTGCCGAGACGTTTGGTGAAGCGTTGAAATATGCCGATCCCGATTGGCGTCCGATCATCCCGACCTGGGGTAAAATCAACGCTGATATCGGCACGACGATGTCAAAAGTGCTGACTGAGGGGCTTGATCCAAAAGAGGCGTTGGACGGGGTTGCAGAACGTTCGCGCGCCATCATGGAAGAAGCAGGCTATTACACCTGGCAGTAGTCCAATCAACCTGAAGACGATGCAAGGCGCCCGGTTGTGGCGCCTTGCATCCCTTGAAATTCGATAACGGATTGGGGCTCCCAATGAACTCTGCCAATCGTTTCACGCCCTATGTGTTTCTGGCGCCCGCGGCGATTATCATGGCGATCGCTTTGCTGTATCCGCTGGGCTACATGATTTTCGGCTCGTTCCGCGACTGGAATCCCAGCCAGACCATCGGCGAAAGTGAATTTGTCGGGCTGGCAAACTATATCACCCTTTTTCATGACCCGGCGTTCCGCGAAAGCCTGGCGGTGACACTTACATTCGCCGCAAGCGTGGTGTTTGCAGAATTGTTCATCGGGGTTGGCCTTGCGCTGCTTCTTGATCGCGAAATTCGCGGTATGTCGGTTTTGCGCACGCTGTTCATTCTGCCGATGATGATTGCACCGGTTGTGGTCGGGCTGATGTGGCGGTTCATGTACCATCCCACAGTCGGTACATTTAACAAATGGCTCGAAACTTTTGGATTTGAGGGCGTGGATTGGTTGGGGGCGCACGCGCTTTTTTCTGTCATTGTCGCCGATATCTGGCAGTGGACGCCTTTCATTTTCATTCTGTCCCTGGCGGCGCTGCAATCCTTGCCCCGTTCCGCGCTTGAGGCGGCGCGGATTGACGGGGCCACCGGGTGGCAGCAGATATGGCATATCAAGTTGCCTCTGATGATGCCCGTCTTGATCGTTACGGGGCTTTTGCGTCTGATCGATGCGTTCAAGGTTCTCGAGGTGATATTGGTCATGACCGAAGGTGGCCCGGGATTATCTACCGAAATCCTCGCATTGCGCATCAGCCGAACCGCAACTGAATTCCGTGAACTTGGTGTTGCGGCTGCAATGTCGAATTATTTGCTGATCCTGTTGTTCATCCTGACGGTTTCCATGTTTGCGATCACCAAAATTCAGGAAATGCGATCCGCCCGCATGTCGCGCCAAATTCAACAGGACGCCTAAAATGCAGAACAAACGCCCAAACCCCGCCTTCTATGCATTGCTTATCGCGCTGATTTTCATGGCGGTTGGCCCGATCACGTTGATGATGGCGAACTCTTTCAAATTGGATGTCGATATTATCGGCGGAACGTCGGGATTGTTGTTCATGCCCACGATCCGCAATTATGAAACGGCCCTGTGTGACGTATTGTGGTACGAACCCGCGCATCTTGATTACTGTTCGATCAAGTTTGGCGGCGCTTTCATCAACTCGCTGATTATCGCGTTGGTTTCCACGGCCCTGACACTGGTGATCGGATGCATGGCGGCTTATGCGTTGGTGCGGTTTCGGTTCATGGGGCGCGACACGGTGTCGTTGACAACATTGATGGTGCGCATGGTGCCGGCTGCCGTTCTTCTGGTGCCGGTATTTGGCCTTTGGAACAATGAATTTTGCCTCGACAAAGAAGGATTGATCGGCGGCGCGATCCGCGACACCTTTGGCGGGCGGGGCGATGTGTGTCTGGCTGGCACGCATTCGGGCATCATTCTGATTTATGTGGCGATGAATCTGCCGTTCGTGATCTGGATTTTGCAAAGCTTCATCGTTCAGGTGCCCCGTTCGCTTGAAGAGGCGGCGCGCGTGGATGGCGCCAGCCCGTTTCAGGTGTTCTTCAAAGTGGTTCTGCCCCTGATCAAACCCGGTCTTGCCGCCGCGGCGATTTTCACCTTCCGGATTGCCTGGAATGAATATCTGTTGGCCTCTGCCTTGTCTGATCGCAATACCAAGACCGTGCCGATCCTGATTGTGAACAACACATCCGAATTCAACGTTGAATGGGGGGTGATCATGGCCACGGGCATGTTGCTGGCCATTCCGCCGATCATTTTCACCTTGTTTGCCTCGCGTCAGATCATCACCGGTATGACCGCCGGTGCGGTCAAGGGGTAATACCATGCCCCACGACGTTGCATTATTGGGTACATTCGACACCAAATCTGCCGAGCTTGACGCATTGTCGCGCTATCTGTTGGCGCAGGGTCTTCGGATATTTCCCGTTGACCTTTCGCTGCAATCACAGACGCGTGTCTTTAGCGGCGAAGAAAAGCTTTTGCGCATGGCCGCCGTTTCCGAGGCCGCCGCGAGATCGATGCAAGGTCGGCCCATTTCGGCGGTTGTGGCCTTGGGCGGCGGCACAGGAAGCGAGATTTCGCTGGAGGCGATGCGGGATTTACCCGTTTCCTTGCCCAAGTTTCTGATCACGACACTGCCGTTTGATCCGCGCCATGCCTTGGCCGCCAACGGAACGGTTCTGATTCCGACGTTGTGTGATCTGCAGGGAATGAACATGGCCTTGCGGGAAACCTTCGCAAGGGCGGCGGCGATGGTCGGCGCCTGTGTCAATCATCCAACATCCGAACCAACCTCCGATGACCTCGCGATTGGGCTCAGCCTGCTTGGGGTAACCCAGAAAGCGTGCGACGAAATCCTCCCGCGGCTTGCGGCACAGGGCCTTGAGGCGATGGCATTCCATGCCAACGGGTTCGGGGGCGCCGCACTTTCTCGGTTCGCAAAAGAAGGCCGCCTGAGCGGTATGATTGATTTGACGGTGAACGAAATCGTGCGCATGCATGTCAAAGGCGCCCACGTCAAAATGCCAGAGCGGTTTACCTGTGCGGCCCATCTGCCGCGTTTGGTGATGCCGGGGGCCATCAATTTTTACGATGGCGGGCCGGTCGATACAATACCTGAAGCCGTATTGAAACGGCCTCACTATCGTCATTCAAGTTACTTCACCCATATCAAACTGACCCCGGAAGAGTTGGAAATCGCAACCAATGCCTTGGCCGATGATCTGAACAAATCGCGCGCGCCATGTGACGTCATTATCCCCATGGGCGGTTTCAGCAGCGAAGACCGCAAAGGCGGCGCAATCGAGGACGAAGCACTGCGCGCCCTCGTCGCAGACATCCTCAGGCAGCGCGCGCAAAGATACACCGTGACCATGATCCCGACCCATATCGGGGATGCCGAAACAGCAGAAACCGCCGTTTCCACATTACTTCGACACCTGCCATGAAAGAGTTCACCCCATGACCACATCTCTCGATTTTCACGATATCCTCGACAAAAAAGATCAGTTGATCGCAACCGCCAAGCGCTGTTTTGAAAGAGGGCTTCAGACAAACGCAGGCGGAAATCTGTCTGTCTGTCTTGAAACGCGCGAGGCAATCGTGATCAAACCTTCGGGCGTGGGATACAATGAATGCACTCGCGAAAACCTGCAATTGGTGATGATGAACGGTGAGATTCTTCCGTCCGAACTCCCGCTCAAGCCGTCAAAGGACCTGGAGTTTCATCTGGAAATCTACCGTCGCCGCGCCGACATCAGCGCAATTGTTCATTGCCACAGCCCCTGGGCAACCGGCTATGCAAGTGCGGGCCTTGAAATTCCGTGCCTCACGGTTCAAACTGTTGAAAAGATTGGCAGGATGCCGTTGATTCCGCTGAACGATCAACTGGGCCCGCAGACGGCGGAAATGATCGGACCCTATTTCGACGACCCCAAGATCCGCGCAGCCGTGTTGGCCAACCACGGAACGATCGGCACTGGCAAAACACTTTTGGCCGCACAATATCTGGCAGAAATCATCGAAGAAACCGCCCACATCGCATACGTGCGTGATGCGATGGTCGCCGCACATGGCCTGAAAACACCGGCCAGTCCGGTTTTCGGAACATTGAAAGATCAAAAAATGGCTTTAAGCGCCGAGTAGTTGGCAGGGCGTTTTAAATGCCAGCGTGGTGTGATCGCGAGAGAGTTGCGATGAGTGATGCGCCGAGTGTTCAAGGCACAGTTGGCCGCGGCAGGATAATCGGAAAATGGGCCCCGTTGTTAAGGACCATGTTCATCCTGCATCGCGCCGAGGTTTTTAAACTTCAAACTGCCGGTTTCTGAAAAATGAAAAAAGGGGAAACATCAGTTTCCCCTTTTTTTGAACCTGTTTCTGATGTGCATTAGAACGGGATTTCATCATCCATGTCGCTGGCCGGGGGATTGCCGCGCCCGCCGCCACCACCACCGTAGCCGCCATCGCGGTCGTCGGGGTATCCGCCGCCGCCGCCACCGTAATTTCCGCCGCCACCGCCACCGCCTTCGCGGCTGTCAAGCATGGTCAGCACACCGTCAAACCCCTGCAACACCACTTCGGTCGAGTATTTGTCCTGGCCCGACTGATCCTGCCATTTGCGGGTTTGCAGTTTGCCTTCGATGTAAACCTTGCTGCCTTTTTTCAGGTATTGTTCGGCGATACGCACCAGACCTTCCTGAAAAATCGCGACCGAGTGCCACTCGGTACGCTCGCGCCGCTCACCGGTGTTTTTGTCTTTCCAGCTTTCCGATGTGGCAATGCGCAGATTGCACACCTTGCCGCCATTCTGAAAACTGCGCACTTCCGGGTCGCGGCCCAGATTGCCGATCAGGATCACCTTGTTTACAGAACCCGCCATTGTACCATTCTCCTGATTCTTGGATGTTGCGATTGTGATAGCTTAGGGCGCGCCAAACCGAAAGCATGCCAAGGGTGGAAAAAGCGGCAGGATCGGGTATAGTTTCGAAAATTCGGCATGAAGGTTGGCGTATGATTGGCAAGGCAACATTGGCATTGGCGGCCTTTTTGATGGTTCCGGGGGTCAGTTCGGCCGAAAATCTGACCGTTTCATCAAAGAATCGCCTGAAGCTGTTCAAATCCCAAACCAGCGTGCTGGATGGGCGGGCGGCGAAGCAATATGCCAATTCGGTGCGGTTGCGCCCGGATACGGTGAAAATTCCGGGGCGCACACCCGAGGTGAAATCACCCCGCTATGTCGGTAAATACAATGGCCCGTTCCTGAACATGGCCCGTCTCGCCGCGCGCAAACATGACGTGCCCGAGGATTTGTTCCTGCGCCTCGTGCAACAGGAATCGGGGTGGAACGCCGCGGCCATATCGCACAAGGGCGCGATTGGATTGGCGCAATTGATGCCCGCCACGGCCAAGATTTTGCGGGTCGATCCACAGGATCCGCGTCAGAACCTTGAGGGTGGCGCGCGGTATCTGCGCAAACAGTACCAGAAATTCGGATCATGGCGCCTGGCGCTTGCCGCGTATAACGCCGGGCCGGGGGCCGTTGAAAAACACGGCGGCGTGCCCCCTTACGCGGAAACCCGCAATTACGTTAAGGTAATCTGGGGCGGCTGAAATATCCGGCCCCGGTCGTGTGGGTGAACACATCGTCTGCGATGTCAATCTGTTGCCCAGCGCCGCGGATATCCCTTGTGTTGTATAAATATAGAGGTCCAAAGTCATGACAGGCGGGCAGGATCATTGGAACACGGTATACGGCGCACGGGCCGAAGATGAGCTGACGTGGTTTGAGGCCACGCCATCGGTGTCGTTGGAATATATCAGCGCGCATTTGCAACCGGGCGAGGCCTTTATCGACATCGGCGCGGGGGCTTCGCGGCTTGTCGACGCGTTAATCGAAAAAGGGTTTGGCCCGCTCAGCGTGCTCGATCACTCTGCGGCGGCCCTGGCGGTCAGTCAGCTGCGGCTGGGCCAGCGCGGCGATCATATCGATTGGATTGAGGCGGACATCACGGATTGGCAGCCTGACCAGACCTATGCGCTTTGGCACGACCGGGCGGTTTTTCATTTTTTGACGGATGCCAATGATCGCGCCGCTTATGTGGGGGCGTTGTCAAAGGCGCTGCGCCCCGGTGGAATCGCAATCATCGCAACCTTTGCGCAGGACGGGCCGGAAAAATGTTCGGGGCTGCCGGTGGTGCGGTATGACGCACAAGATCTTGCTCAGGAATTAGAGCGCCTGTGCCCCGGTGGATTCAAGGTGATTGAGGCCAGGCGGCACATGCATATCACGCCAAAAGGCAATCACCAAAGCTTTCAATACAGCGTATTTCGGAAGGTGGCGGCGTAACCGATCGCGCGGCGCGCGGTGATCGCACTCATACTCTTCTGCAGTGCGGAATGATCTTCTGCAATACCGCTTGACCATGGCAGGTCAGACCGGATTTGATGCACCTCAAAGATTTGCGCGCATCGGCATCTTTTATTGCTGTCGATCCGCCCGCGGTCGCGCTGGCCATCGCCAGTGGGCGACGGCGCACAGTGATTATGGAGAGTGGGTATCATGACAAAACTGGACAGCACCCAAGCCGTTATCGGGGTTGTTGGTGCCGGCGCCATGGGGGCGGGCATTGCACAAATCGCCGCAACATCCGGGCGCAAGGTGTTGATTTTTGATCAGCGTGAAGGTGCAGCCGAAACCGCCCGCGCAACCATGTTGAAACGGATGCAGGATCGGTTGGCAAAGGGTAAGACCACCCAGGATGCGGTCGATACCTTGGCGCGCAACGTGCACCCCGCCGCCAGCCTGAATGATATGGCCCCCTGTGCGCTGGTGGTTGAGGCAATCATCGAAGACCTTGACGCCAAACGCGCGGTATTTTCGCAATTGGTCGATATTGTGGCCGCTGATTGCGTGCTGGCATCGAACACCTCATCCTTGCCCATCGGTGCGATTGCCAAAGGGCTTGCGCAGCCCGAACGCATTGCCGGGCTGCATTTTTTCAACCCGGTCCCGGTGATGAAACTGGTCGAGGTGATCCGAACCCCCGATACATCGGATGCGGTGATTGCCGCGTTGATGGCCCTGTCACGCGACATGGGGCGCACCCCGGTCGAGGTGCGCGATACGCCCGGGTTCCTCGTCAATTTTGGCGGGCGGGCTTACACCACCGAAGGTTTGGCCCTGGTACAGGAATGCGTGGCCAGCCCGGCGCAGATCGACGCCGTGATGCGGGATTGTTGCGGGTTTCGCATGGGCCCATTCGAACTGATGGATCTGACCGGCGTTGATGTGAATTATCCCGTGACCGCGTTTGTGCATCAAAGCCATTATTCCGATCCGCGCCTGCGCTCGACCCCGCTGCACCGGTACATGTTGGATGTTGGTCAATTGGGCCGCAAAACCCAGCGTGGATTTTTCGATTACCGCGATGGCGCCACTAAGCCCGAGGCCAAAGGGCCAGATGCGGGCCAGCCACCAAAAGCGGTTAGCGTACTTGAGCCAAGTGAACGTTTGCGCACGCTGTTGGCCGATCTGGGGGTCAGTGTTCTGGACGCCGATGATGGGGCTTCGCCGATTCTGGCGGCGCCAACGGGCGAAGATTGCGCCGCGCTGGGTGCCCGCACGGGGGCAGATCACCGCCGTTTGGTTGCGCTTGACCTGGCCTTTGATGTCAGCAAACGCATTACGTTGATGACCGCGCCCGGCAACGATGGGGCGATCTTGGCGCAGGTTGCGGCGCTGTTCACACCCAGCCGCGCAGTCACCGCAATCGCGGATTCGCCGGGGTTCATTGCCCAACGGATTTGCGCGATGGTGGCCAATCTGGGGTGCGAAATGGCCCAGATGGGGTTGGCGCAGCCCGATGATATCGACACCGCGATGCGGCTTGGGCTGAATTATCCCAAGGGGCCATTGGAACTGACCGATGCCATGGGGCCGGACACGGTGTTTGGCATCATGACTCAGTTGCAAAACCTGACAGGGGATGACCGATATCGGCCCAGCCAATGGTTGCGCCGCCGCGCGCAACTGGGCCTGTCGGCCCTGACGCGATAGGGAAGGGTGGTTTTGTCCGCAATTGCAAAACAATATTCCGCACTGCGGAATGGCATCGCTGGACTTATTTTTGACCAGGCAGATACTGCTACAAGACGTGTTCTGATCGGGAACGGATCGGCGCGCCAATGGCGCACGGGCGGCATCCGATCTATAGGAGGAGGACCGAGATGAAGATTATGAATTGGCTGACCATGGCCGCGCTGGCATTGCCTTTGGCGGCGGCACCCGCACTTGCCCAGGATTACACCCTCAAGGTTGCGTCATCGACGGCGAATGACGTGATCCAGAACTGGATGGATTCATTCAAGGCAGGGATCGAAGAAAAATCCAACGGACGCATCGCGGTTGAACTGTATCCCGCCAACCAGTTGGGCCAGGTGCCCGCCACCATCGAAGGCGTGGCATTCGGCACGATCGAAGTGACCGTTCCGGCGTCGGGTTTCTTTGTGCCCATGGACCCGCGTTTCGAAGTGTTTGATGTGCCCAGCCTGTTCAACGATCTGGAACATGCACAGCGCGTTTTGGCCGACCCCGAAGTGGCCGCGCATATCGCCGAATATGGCAACGATCGCGGGATGAGCCCGATTGCCGTGTTCCCGCACAGCCCATTGGCGATGCTGACCATTGCCGGGGTGCCCACCATTGCGTCGCTGAAAGGCCAGCGGATTCGCGCGGTTGGCCCGACGGCCTTGCATATTCAGCCACTGACCGATCTTGGCGCGCTGCCAACGGCGATGCCGCTGGGCGAAGTGATGCCCGGTATGCAAAACAAACTGGTTGATGGTCTGATGGCCGGCACGTCGGTTTATCCCGCCTTGCGGTTTTGGGATGTGGCCAAGGATATGACCCTGCTGCCCAACAGCTATGCCTTTGCAACCGCCGTGGCGAGCCGCGATTTCATGGCCACCCTGGATGACGACTTGCGCGCGCTGGTGCGGTCCGAAGCGCTGGTCGCCGCCGAAACCGCGAACGCCTGGAATATCGCGGCGGTTGATCGTGGGCTGGACACATGGCGCGAAAATGGCGGTACTGTCGTGGAATGGACGGCCGAAGAAAATCAGCAGTATCTGGACAATATCCAAAAACATCTGCCATCGATCATCGAATCCAACCCGACACTCGGCGCCGAAATCGATTTCTTCAAGGCGGCCGCCGAACGTCTGGCGCAGTAATATATCCATATCAACGCCCGGCCCGACAACGAATTGTCGGGCCGGATGCATTTTGGTGGAGCGACGCGAATGAAGAAGATTACCGAAACAGTCACGAGTACGTTCAAAACCCTGCTGGCGCTGGTTTTGATCGGATTGGTTCTGATCAGCTGTGCCAATATCTTCTTGCGTTATGTTCTTGAAATCAACTGGCTTGCCGCAGACGAATTGCAGGTGTTCATCATGATCGGCCTCGCGTTTCTGGGGGCGATTGTTGTGAGTGTTGAACAGGGCCAGTTGCGCCTTGATCTGTTGGGCCAGATCGACGCGCCTTGGTTGAAATCGCTTTTGGGCGTGCTGGAATCTGTCGTCACCGTTCTGGTGTGTGGGTTCGTGGCCTATCATTCCTGGGCGTTTTTGGTGCGCACTTATTCCTTTGGCCAAAAGGGCGGATCGTCGGGCATCGCCATGTGGATTCCCCATTCAACCGTTACGATTTGTTTTGCCGCACTCACCCTGCTGGCGCTGGCCCGTCTGGCGCAAAGGCTGTTTGCGGTTGTTTCCAGCTTGAAAGGCGCAAAATGATCTGGACGCTTGCCGTTGCTCCGGTGTTCCTTTTGGTGCTGGGATTCCCGATTTTTCTGGTTCTGCTCAGTGCCGTCACCCTTAGCCTTGTGTTTTTGATGAACATGCCGATGGCGGTGGTGCAGCAAACCCTGTTTGCATCGGTCAACGCCTATACATTGTTGGCGCTGCCATTTTTCATCTTTGCCGGTGAATTGATGGATCGCGGCGGCATCGCGTCGCGTCTGGTGACGTTGGTTCAGGCATCGATGGGGCGGGTGCCGGGAAAATTGGCGCTGACCACCATCGGCACCGGCGCGATTTTCGGGGCAATCACGGGGGTTGGCGCCGCGTCGGTGGCAACGGTTGGCAAAGTCACCTTTCCCGCGTTGCGCAAGGCGAAATATACCGAAGAATTCTCATCCGGGCTTTTGGTGTCGGTCGGGGCGGTGGGTGTGGTTTTGCCGCCATCGATCCCGATGATCATTTATGGCGCATCCGCCGAACAATCGATTCCGCGGCTTTATGCGGCCGGCATCGGGCCGGGCCTTTTGATCCTGCTTTTGCTGTCGCTTTATGCGATCTGGGCCAGCCGCAAAATCCAGATTGACGCCGAAGCGTTCAACCTTGGCCGGTTTTTCGCGGCGTTCAAGCGCGGCGTCTGGGCCTTGGGCGTGCCGGTTCTGATTCTTGGGGGGATTTACGGCGGTGTCTTTTCCCCCACCGAAGCGGCGGCCGTGGCCTGTTTGTATGCCATCATCGTAACCGTGATTGTCATGCGCGAACTGGATGTGCAGGGCGTGATTGACGCGGCGCGCAACACGGTTGTGTTCACCTCGCAAATCCTGATCATTGTCGCCTGTGCGGGGGTGTTTTCATGGATCATCACCGTCAATCAGGTGCCGGTCAGCATCGTGAACTGGATGGAGGCGCTGAACGTTGCGCCGTGGATGTTGCTGTTGGTGATCAACGTTTTGCTGCTGTTGATCGGCTGTGTTCTTGACCCGCTTTCGGCGATCTTGCTGCTGACGCCGCTTTTGTTGCCGGTGACGATGGCGATTGGCATTGATCCGATTCATTTTGGCATGATCGTCACGGTGAACCTGGCAATCGGGCTGTTCACCCCGCCCATGGGCATCAACCTGTTTGTGCTGCAATCAATTTTCGGCACCAAACTGTCGGTCGCGTTTCGCGGTGCGCTGCCGTTTCTGGCCATTTATCTGGTGGCGCTGATGCTGGTCACATTCATTCCGGCCATTTCCGAATTTGGCGTCTGGCTGTTCATGGGCGAATAGCCCGCCGCGCGCCGTTACCCGGCGGAAAGCCGGGCCGCCATGTCCTTAAGCGCATCTGCCAGCGGGCCGCGCATGGTGCGTTCCGACACGCTGCCGGTGGCGACGGGAATTGTAAGGGTGGCCATTTCACTGCCCGATCTCACCGGGAACGACAGGCCGCCAATGCCGGGGCGCCAGACATCGCGGATGATGGCAATGCCGTCTTCGCAGGTTCGGGCATAACAGCGGTTGAAACTGTCCAGATCGCCGCCCTGTTTATCGATATAACTGCGCACCCGCGCCGCCAGCGTTCTTTGGTCACGCTCGGGCATTGCGGCCAACAGGGAAATGCCCGCCGCCGATGCAGAAATCGGCAGCCGCCCGCCCATGGCAAGGCGCACCGATACGATGCTTGATCCTGTCACCACCTCGACAAAGGTGATGTGCAAACCATCGCGAATGGCCAGCGCGGCGGTTTCCCCGGTGGTTTCGGCCAATTGTTTAAGCAGCGGGCGCGCCCGATCAATCAGCGACATGCCAGCCAGGATTGGATAGCCCAACGACAGGTTTTTTGGTGTCAGCTCATAGGCACGGCTGCCGCCCGATTGGCGGGTGTATCCCAGCACGGTCAGGGTGTGGGTCAGGCGCGAAACGGTTGAGGGCGCCAGATCGGTCGCTTTTGCAATCTCGCCGTTGCTTTGGGGGCGTTGGGCGCGCGACAATGCCTCAAGTATGGCCAGCCCGCGCGCCAGCGCGTCAACGAATTGCCGATCATCCTGTGCCATTGGTCTACCTCCTTTGATCCGCACCACTATTCTGCAGTGCGGAATGCAATTTCGCAATTTGATATTGCGTCTAACATCGCCATCAGGGACAGTCGAGCCAGTAAAACAGGGGTCGGCCGATGCCGTCGCCCGTACCCACGACAATACCAAGGCGAATTTCGCCCCAGTCGAAGGATTTCAGTCAGATGTTAACGGGTGACATGCTGCGCCGCTCTGCCGAGCGCTTTCCAAATAAACCGGCCGTTCTTTGGCAAGACACCAGCCTGAGTTTTTCACAGCTCAACGACGACGCAAACCGATTGGCCAATGGCCTGTTGGCGCAGGGTCTGGCGAAAGGCGCCAAGGTTGGCATCATCTGCCGCAACCGTCCCGAATATGCGACCGCGTTTTTCGGTGTTGCCCGGACCGGCGGTGTTCTGGTCAACATTTCCGTGCTTTATGCCGCTGATGAGCTACAGTTCGTTTTGGCCAAGGCCGATGTCGAAGTGATGTTGGTCGAGGATATCTTCCTTGAAAAGCTGTTGGCGGTTCGTGACCAGTTGCCGAAACTGAAATCGGTTTACGTGATTGGCGCCAAGGGGGATGCCGAAGGTCTGGATGATCTGCTGGCCAAGGGATCGGCCGGGTATCCCGATGTTCAAATTCACGAGGATGATCCATTCTCGATGACCTATACGGGCGGCACCACGGGCCGGCCCAAGGGCGTGCTGTGCAGCCATCGCAACCGCATGATCACCGCCCATACCGTTGCCGTCGAAGAGGCATTGGACGAGCGCGACATCGTTGGCATCGTGACACCGATGTTCCATGTGGCCGCGTTGAACATCATGTTCCAACCTGCGGTTCTGGTGGGCGCAACCGTGACGATGCTGTCAAAGTGGAGCGTTGCGGATTTTGCCGCCATGGCGCGCAGTACCAGGATGAGTGCCGCGTTCATGGTGCCAACCCAGGTGTCGATGATGGTGTCCGACCCCGATTTTGACGCCGCCAATTTCAAATCCTTCGAAAAGCTGTCAGTTGCCGGTGCGCCGATGCCCGACTGGGTGCAGCGCGATCTGTTTGAAAAACTACCCAACCTGAAACTGACGCAGATTTACGGCCAATCCGAGGTTGGCGTGCTTACGTCGCTGCGCCACTGGTATTTGCCTGAAAAACTGTCCTCGATCGGGCGGCAGGCGTATAATGTGGATGTGGCGGTTGTTGATCCCGATGGCAAACCGGTCAAACCCGGCGAGATCGGCGAAATCGTTTCGCGCGGTGAAAACGTGATGCTGGAATATTACAACGAGCCCGAGCAGACAAAAGCGTTTTTCAAACACGGCTGGGGCTGGACCGGCGATGTTGGCACGATTGACGATGAAGGTTTCATCACTCTGGTCGACCGGTCAAAAGACATGATCATTTCGGGGGGTGAAAACGTGTACCCGAAAGAGATTGAAAATGTCATTTACGGTTTGCCCGCCGTGGCCGAATGCGCGGTGTTCGGTATTCCCGATAAGAAATGGGGCGAAGTGCCGGCCGCTTACGTGCTGTTGAAATCCGGCGAAACATTGCAAGAAGATGTGTTGGTTGACCATTGCGCCGCACATCTGGCGCGGTTCAAACGGCCGCGACTGGTGAAATTCGTCGATGCCTTTCCCAAGACACCCATCGGTAAAATCCAGAAGAACGTTCTGCGCGAACCTTACTGGAAGAACATGGAGAAAAAGATATGACCGATCGTTACGCGAATTATAAGCGTCTTAAATTTGATTGGCCCGAAGAGCGTATCTTGCGCATCACCATGGAAAATCCGGGGCGGCTTAACTCTGCCGATGCCGTGATGCATGGTGAACTGGTGCGGGTCTGGCGCGATATCGACGAAGATTCCGGCGTGAACGCCGTCATCATCCGCGGCGCGGGCGAGGCGTTTTCATCGGGCGGCGATCTGGATCTGGTCGAAGAAATGACCAAGGATTTCGAAACCCTGACCCGGGTTTGGAAAGAAGCGCGCGATCTGGTTTACAACATCATCAACTGTTCCAAACCCCTGGTGTCTGCCATGCAAGGCCCCGCCGTGGGCGCCGGACTGGTTGCCGGATTGCTGGCCGATATTTCAATCGCTGGCACAAACGCGCGCATCATTGATGGCCACACCCGTCTGGGCGTGGCGGCGGGCGATCATGCCGCCATCGTCTGGCCGCTGTTGTGCGGTATGGCGAAGGCAAAATATTATTTGATGCTGTGCGAACCCGTCAGCGGCGAAGAGGCCGAGCGGATCGGGTTGGTTTCCCTGTGCGTTGACGATGCCGAGGTACAGGAAAAAGCATTGGAAGTGGCGCGCAAACTGGCCCGCGGCGCACCAAGCGCGCTGCGCTGGACAAAATATGCCCTCAACAATTGGTATCGCATGGCGGGGCCGACGTTTGACACCTCTTTGGCGCTGGAATTCATGGGCTTCATGGGCCCCGACGCGCGCGAAGGTCTGGCCTCGCTTCAGGAAAAGCGGCGCCCCAACTTTAATCCAGAATCGGCACTTTAATCATGGCTGACGCATATATCTGCGCTGGAAAGCGCACTCCGATTGGCCGCTATGGCGGTGTATTGGCTTCGTTCCGGCCTGACGATCTGGCCGCGCATGTCATCAAGGCGCTGATTGCTGAAACGCCTGCTTTGGCCACCGCTGACATTGATGATGTTTTCATGGGCTGCGCCAACCAGGCGGGCGAAGACAACCGCGATGTGGCCCGTATGGCGGCATTGCTGGCGGGCCTGCCGGTAAATGTGCCGGGCCTGACGGTGAACCGGCTGTGTGGTTCCGGGCTTGACGCTGTTGGGGCCGCCGCGCGGGCCATTCGCGCGGGCGAGGCCGATCTGATCATCGCAGGCGGCGTTGAATCGATGTCGCGCGCGCCCTTCGTGATGGGCAAGGCGGAAACCGCCTTTTCGCGCCAGGCCGAAATGTTTGACACCACCATCGGTTGGCGGTTCGTCAACCCGCTGCTGGAACAGCAATATGGCATCGATTCCATGCCGGAAACCGCCGAAAATGTGGCCGCTGATTTTTCCATCTCGCGCGCGGATCAGGATAAATTCGCCCTGCGTTCGCAACAGCGTGCGGCGGCGGCGCAGAAAAATGGCCGCTTTGCCCGTGAAATCGTGCCACTTGAAAAGGCGCAGCGCAAAGGCGATCCGATCCTCATCGAACATGATGAGCATCCGCGCGAAACCACGCTTGAGAGTCTGGGCAAACTGCGCACCCCGTTTCGCGACGGCGGAAGTGTGACCGCGGGCAATGCGTCGGGCGTGAACGATGGCGCGGCGGCGTTGATCATTGCCTCGGAAAAGGCGATCAAGAAATATGGCCTGACACCAATGGCGCGGATCACCGGGTTGGCGACAGCGGGGGTTGAGCCGCGTATCATGGGCATCGGCCCGGTTCCGGCCACGCGCAAACTGATTGACCGGTTGGGCGTCAAGATCACCGATATTGATCTGATCGAACTGAACGAAGCGTTTGCCGCACAAGCCCTTGCCGTGCTGCGGGATCTTGGCCTGCCCGATGATGCCGATCATGTGAATCCGAATGGCGGCGCGATTGCCTTGGGTCACCCCCTGGGGATGAGCGGCGCGCGCCTTGCGTTGACCGCTGCCATCGAAATGCACGACCGCGATGCGCGCCGGGCCTTGTGCACCATGTGCGTTGGGGTCGGGCAGGGGATCGCCCTGATGTTGGAGGCTGTATAAATGGCTGACGTTCTTGTTGAACGCCCCTCGGACGCGATTGCCATTGTTCGGCTGAACCGCCCCGAGGTGCGCAATGCGCTGAACCTGAGCATCCGGCAGGAATTGGCCGAGATCTTTCGCACGCTGGCCGATGATACCACGCTGCGCTGTGTGGTTCTGACAGGCGATTCCAAATCCTTTGCGGCCGGGGCCGATATTGCCGATATGGCCCGCATCGATGCCATCGAAATGTATCACCGCCACACCGAACGGTTATGGGCGGCGGTGGGCGAATGCCCGGTGCCGGTGATCGCGGCGGTCAACGGATTTGCCTTGGGCGGCGGGCTGGAATTGGCGATGCATGCTGATATCATCATCGCGGGCAAAGGCGCGAAACTGGGCCAACCCGAGGTCAAGGTGGGCATCATGCCCGGCGCCGGGGGCACACAACGATTGACCCGCGCGGTTGGGAAATTTCGGGCCATGTGCATGTGTCTGACCGGTGAAATCATCACCGCGCCCGAAGCGTTCGAGATGGGACTGATCAGTAAGCTGGTTGAGGATGATGCCGTGTTTGATACGGCCCTTGCCATGGCCGAAGCCATTGCCAAACTGCCGCCCATCGCCGTGGCGCAGATCAAAGAGGTGATTTTGGCCGGGGCCGATGCCCCGCTTTCCGCGGCCCTTGCGTTGGAACGCAAGGCGGTTCAGGTGTTGTTTGCCAGCAAGGACAAAGCCGAAGGCATGGCGGCGTTTCTTGAAAAACGCAAACCCACCTTTACCGGCGAATAGGATGGGCGATTTGGTCACGCGTTCCTGTGCCGATGGGGTGGCTGTTGTCACCCTGTCACGGCCGGAAAAATATAACGCCATCACGGTGGGCCTGCGCGACGCGTTGTTGGGTGTTCTGGCCGATATCGCGGCCGATGACACCATAAGGTGTGTCGTGTTACAGGCCCAAGGGCGCGCCTTTTGCGCAGGTCAGGATCTGGGCGAGCGGGCGCCGATTGTGCAGGGCACGCCGATTGATCTGGGCAAGGCGCTGGAAGACGGGATCAACCGCATCATTCTTGCCCTCGCCGATTTGCCCCAACCCGTGATCGCCGCAGTGCAGGGCAGGGCGATTGGCGCGGGCGCCAGTCTGGCGTTGGCCTGTGATTTGATGGTGTGTAGCGCCGATGCCAGTCTGCATTTCAGCTTTGCCAAACTGGGGCTGGTGCCCGATAGCGGCGCAAGCTGGTTCTTGCAGCGTCGGCTTGGCCACGGACGCGCCGCCAAGGCATTGTTGTTATCCGAACCGATCACTGCGCAGATGGCGTTGGATATGGGGCTGGCGGCCGATCTGGCCGACACGCCCGAGGGTGCGCAAACCCTTGCCCGTGACATGGCCAAAACCATCGCCGCGGCGCCCGCCCCAGCGATCAGTGCGACCAAGGAATTGTTGCACGGTGCCAATGTGAACGAACTGGCGACGCAGTTACGCGCCGAGGCAAAGCACCAGACCAAAGCAGGCCATTCATCGGCCTATCGTCAGGCATTGGAGCGGTTTTTAACCCGCTAAACGCGGTCTATTCCTTGCGAAAAATCAACAGCCGATTGTTGGCCGGCATCGCAATCAACGCCGCAAACCCAAGCCCAAGTGCGGCCGCCTCGCGCCGTATGTCGGTAACATCGCGCAGCCCCCAGGCGGGGTTTTCAGCGCGCAAACCGGCATCAAAACTGGCGTTTCCGGCTGTGGTGGGCTGGCCTGTTTCGATAAAGGGCCCATAGAAAATCAGCAATCCATCCGCCTGTAAACACTGCGCCGCACCGTTTATTATGCCGCTGGTTACCGCATAGGGCGCGATGTGGATCACGTTCATCGACACCACGGCGCTGAGCGGTCCGAGTGTCGTAACCGCAGTGTCCGTTGCCCAATCCGTGGCCGCATCCAATGCCAACGGTGCGCGGGCCGGTGCGCCCAATTCTGCGGCCCAGGCCCGCGCCGACGCGCGATGCCCCGCATCCGGATCAGATGGCCACCAAGAAAGATTGGGAAAGGCCAGTGCGAAAGACGCCGCATGTTGCCCGGTGCCACAGCCGATTTCCAAAACCGCCCCGCTTCGCCCCGAAAGCCAAGGAGCGAGGGCCGCCAAAACAGCCGGGAAATTTCGGCCAAACACAGGGGCGAACAACCGCCCATCAGCGGTAGAATCAGCATTGCCTGAAAAATACCGCGCCGTGTGGCGCGGCCTGTCGGGCGCGTCGGTCATCCCGTCGCGCCCCTTTGCATCACTTCAGCGGACCAATCAGCATGACCATCTGACGACCTTCCATTTTGGGAAAGTTCTCGACTTTGCCATACTCTTTGGTGTCTTCGGCCACGCGCTCCAACAGTTCACGGCCCAGGCTTTGGTGGGCCATCTCACGGCCCCGAAACCGCAGTGTGATCTTTACTTTGTCGCCCGCTTCCAAAAACTTGTACACGTTGCGCATTTTCACTTCGTAATCATGAGAGTCGGTGTTCGGACGAAACTTTATCTCTTTGATATCGATGATCTTTTGCTTTTTGCGTGCTTCGCTTTCGCGTTTCTGCTGTTCATATTTGAACTTGCCGAAATCCATGATTTTCACCACGGGGGGCGATGCATTTGGCGAAATTTCAACCAGGTCAAGACCGGCAGCTTCGGCCAGGGCCATGCCGCGTTCGGGACTGACGACGCCGATGTTTTCGCCTTCGGCTCCGATTAGACGAATGTCGCCACCGCGGATACGGTCGTTGACGCGAGGGCCGGTGTCGCGTTGAGGCGGGGCGTTGTGAGGTCTGCGAGCGATGATAGTGTTCCTTATTCAATGACGCTGGGCGAAAAATAGCCAACCTGCTCAACCGATACAAGCCACCATCGGCAGATCAGGCACAGGCATCTAAAATATCACTTGAGCCCATCTATGGCATGGAACACAAAGCGGGCCAAGCGGGTTCCCATTACAACCTGGCCCTTTGACTGTTCGAGGAGAGCATCGATGACTATTCGCTTTTCAACCACCGCTGCCATGGTGGCTGTTGCCCTGACCACCGCCGCGTGCTGGGAAGAAGAAACAACCGAAACCGAAAGCAGCGGCACCGCCGTCGTTCAGCCAGAGGCGCTTGCCGATGAAGGAACCGCCGCCGAACCAACACCCGCCGCCCAAGCCGAAGCTGACCGTCAAGCCGAAGAAAACGCCGCCAAACTGGCCGAATACGAAGCCGCCAGCGCGAAAGCCGCCGAAGAAGCCGAAAAACGCCGTATAGCCGAGGAAGAGCAACGCCTTGACGCGCTGGCCGAGCGTTTGGCGCAAGAGATCACCAGTGGTCGTGACGCGCAAAGCCTTGAGGAACTGGCGTTGGCATTGGAGGCGACAGACACGGTTCGCATGCCCGACGACGCCCGCATGCTGGTTGAACAAGAGGCAGCCAAGGCCAAGATCGACCCGAACAAAGTTGCCGCCGCCGTGGCCGCCGCTGTCACGGTGGCTGCAACGTTGAAAATCCGCGAAAAGGCCAAGCAGGAAGAAGCCGCACGTTTGGCAAAGGAAAACGAAGCCAAGACGGCCGAAGCCGAAGCAGCCCGAGTAGCCGAAGAGGAAGCCGCCGCGCAGGCCGAAGCCGAAGCGGCCCAAACAGCAGAAGAGGAAGCCGCAGCCGCGAAAGCCGCCGAAGAGGAGGCCGCACGCCTGGCAGAGGAAGAAGCCGCGACACAAGCCGAGGCTGACGCTGCTGCCGCTGCCGAAGAAGAAGGCGCAGGTCAGGCAGAAGCCGACGCTGCCGCTGCCGAAGAAGACGCCACACGTCAGGCAGAAGCCGATGTTGCCAAGGACGCCGAGGAAGAAGCGGCAAAACAGGCGGAAGCAGACGCCGCACAGGCAACTGAACAGGAAACCGCACGCCTGACCGAAGAAAGTGACGCAGAGCAGGCCACCACCGACGAAGTTGCAGCCGAAGAAGAAGCGGCACCTGGAGAAGGCGAGCGCACTGCCCCCGACGCCGCACCAACAGCCGAAGACACCCCGGCAGATACTGCGGCTGACACGTCCACCGACACCACAGCGCCGGAGACAGAGACAGCGGAAACCGCAGCAGAGCCTGCCGATGAAACCGCTGAAGCTGCAACCGAAACTCCGGCCGCCGAACCTGAAGCAGCGCAAGAGGCATCAACCGATCCGGAGGGCGCGCAGAGCCCCGAGGCGCGCCTTCGTGACGCTTTGACGCTGGACGGGTTCGACGCTGAAGTCGTGAAGGATGCCATCACAGAGTCGGACATGGGTGAGTTGCAGAAACTGGCACTTGTCCAGGCCGTAGATGCCGCAGCGGACACACCCAAAGCGTTGGCCGCGATTCTGACTCAGGTGCGCGAAGCACTGGAAATCGAATAAACCCGATCTAAAAACAAAGCCGCCGCATCAATATGCGGCGGCTTTTCTATTCTGTAAAACCCTACGGTAGCAGGCGTTCACGCCTAGCCGACAAACGCCTTTTCCACCACATATTCCGCCGGGTCGCTGTTGGCGCCCTCGCGCAGGCCAAACCCCTCAAGGATTTCTTTCAGATCGGTATTCAGGCCCAGTGATCCACAGACCATCGCGCGGTCGGTTTCCGGCGATATGCCGTCGATCCCAAGGTCACGGAACAATTCGCCCGAGCGCAGCAAATCGGTGACGCGGCCCATTTTCGGGCTTTGTTCGCGGGTGGTGGTCGGATAATAGCGCAGCTTGTTCAGGGCATCGCCCAACAGCTCCTGCATCATCTCATCGGCCTTCACATGCTCAACCAATTCGCGGCCATAGTCCAACTCGGCCACATCGCGGCAGGTGTGGGTGAGGATGATTTCGTCATAATCTTCATAGGTTTGCGGATCGCGGATCAGTGACGCGAATGGCGCGATCCCGGTGCCCGTGGCAAAGAACCACAACCGTTTGCCGGGCAACAGGGCATCATGCACCAACGTGCCCACGGGCTTGGGGCGCAGGATGATTTCATCGCCCACCTGAATATGCTGAAGCCGGCTGGTCAGCGGGCCATCTTGTACCTTGATCGAATAAAACTCCAACTCATCATCCCAGGCAGGCGATGCGATGGAATAGGCGCGCAACAGCGGTTTTTGCTTGCCGGTTTTCGGGTCGGGATCGCCCATCAACCCAATCATGACAAACTCGCCTGACCGAAACCGCAGAGAGGCCGGGCGCGTCACCCGAAAGGAAAACAATCGATCGGTCCAATGGCGCACAGAAGTCACGGTTTGCGCGTCAGGCAGAGTCAGCTTGGTGGGGGCGGATTGGGCAATGGTCACTGTTACATGCTCGTTCATCAGAGATTCCGGGGCGATAATGGCCCGCACCTTTTGTTGTTAGCAGTCAATTGAATATCGCGAAACCCCGTTTCAGCCACGCAGCCGCGACTGATAGTCATAGGCGGCCCAATCGGCACGGGCCAACCATTGCTCTTGCGGCTGGCGGGCGGCAAGGCCGGGGGTGATTTCAACCTCGTCAAATCCGGCGCGGCGCGCCATGGCGTATTGATCGGCAATCACGTGCCCGCGCGCCCGCAACCGCCCGCCAAACCCCATTCGCCGCAATCGCGCCGCAAGGGTAAAGCCGCGCCCATCGGCAAAGCTGGGAAAATCAACGCGGATCATTTTGATCCGGTGCAGACATTCCGCCAAAGCGTCGGGATCACCGTCAGACGGCATATCCACCGCCACCGCGCAGTCATTGGCCGGCAGGCCCGGCAAGGTCACGTAATCACCGGCCCAATCATCCGCGCCAAACCCGCTGTCATTAACAATCACAGTTGTCATATCATTTCGCCCTTGGTTTTTTCTTGCTTCAAATATCCAAATCCTGCCGCGTGATCCGCGCGCCCGCCTTCAGGTTTGCACTGCCTGACCATTCGGAAAATGGATGCCACATTCGGTTTTTTCCTGCCCGCGCCACCGCCCGGCCCGGGGGTTTTCCACGGACGTGACGCGCGTGGTGCACGGGGCGCATCCGACCGAACCAAACCCCTTTGCCACCAACGGATGGCGCGGCAGGCGGTTGTTGGTGATGTAATCGCTCACATCGGTGCGGGCCCAATGGGCCAGGGGGTTCACCTTGATCCGGGGGCCTTCAACCTCGAACAACGGCAGAGATTGACGTGCGCCGCCGTGAAACCGCTTGCGCCCGGTGATCCAGCCATCGAACTGTTCAATCGCGTTCGCCATCGGTACGGTTTTGCGCAGGGTGCAGCAGGCGTCGGGATTGGACTGATGCAGCAACCCGTCGCTATCCTGTCGAAATATATCGCCACGCGCCGGGCGGATGATCCGGATATCGCGCAGGCGCAAATGCTGCGCCACCTGTTGTTGATAGGTCAGCGTTTCGTGAAACAGCATTTCAGTGTCCAGAAAGATCACCGGCACGGTCCGGTCAATCGTGCTGAGAATATGCAACAGCGCCACGGATTCCGCCCCAAAGGACGATACCATTGCCAATCGCCCGACGAACGGATCGTTCAGCGCCGCGCGCAGAATATCGTGGGCGCTGTGATGGGCAAACCGGGCATTCAGCGCCGCCACGCGTTCAGCCAATGGCGGAAGGGGGGATTCAAGCGGCATTGGCCTGCTCCTGTGGGTAAAGTGCGGTTTTGAACGGGGAAAGGCCCAGACGGCGATAGGTCTGGATGAATGTCTCATCCGGGGCTGTGCGCAGGGAAAGATAGGCGCGCACCAACTGTTCGACCGCCGACACGATCTGATCGGCGGAAAAACCCGGCCCGGCGCGTTCACCGATGACGGTAGTTTCCGTACCATCGCCGCCCAAGGTGATTTGATAATTCTCAACCCCGGCCCGGTCCAACCCCAAGATCCCGATATGCCCAACGTGGTGATGGCCACAGGCATTGATGCAGCCCGAAATCTTGATTTTCAGCGGCCCGATTTCGTGTTCCAGTTTCAGCGCGTCAAACCGTTCGGCGATTTCCTGGGCCACCGGGATGCTGCGCGCGGTGGCCAGGGCGCAATAATCCATGCCGGGGCAGGCGATAATATCGGAAATCAGACCAATATTCGCCGTGGCCAGCCCCGCGGATTTCAGGGCGGCATGGACGGCGGGCAAATCGGATTTGTGCACATGGGGCAGAATGACGTTTTGTTCATGGGAAATGCGCAGTTCGTCGTGCCCATACCCTTCGGCCAGATCGGCCATCAGGCGCATTTGCGCGCTTGAGGCATCGCCCGGGGTTGCGCCGTGTTTCTTCAGCGAAATAGAAACGATGGCATAATCCGGGTGGCGATGGGCGGTCAGGTTGGTATCGGCCCAGGATCGAAAGATCGGGTCGGATTTGGCGGCTTCGAAATTACCGGCTGATCCGGCCTGTAAATCAGGCAGGGCAAAGTGGCGCGCGATGCCGCGCAACATATCCTGATCAACGCCTGAAAATTGCGGACGGATCAGGGCGAACCGATCATTCACCAGATCGCGGATCGTGTCGATGCCGTTTTCATGCACGGTGATCTTGATCCGCGCCTTGTACTTATTATCGCGTCGTCCCAACAGGTTATAAACACTGACGATGGATTCGACATAAGGCAGCAGATCTTCGGCGGGCAAATAATCACACAATACCTTGCCAATCATCGGGGTGCGGCCAAGACCACCGCCGATGATGATCCTATATCCGGTCTCGCCGCCGCGCTGCACGATTTGTATGCCGATGTCATGGGAAAAAATCACCGCGCGGTCCGCTTCGGCCCCTGTCACGGCGATTTTAAATTTGCGCGGCAGGAATTGAAATTCGGGATGGTCAGTTGACCATTGGCGCAGCAATTCGGCCACCGGGCGCGGATCGGCGATTTCATCGGCGGCGGCACCGGCGAAATGATCGGCGGTGACATTTCGGATCGTGTTGCCGCTGGTTTGAATGGCATGCATTCCGACATCGGCCAGCGCATCCAGAATATCGGGCACATCGCGCAGGGCGGGCCAGTTGAACTGGATATTCTGACGGGTGGTAAAGTGGCCATAGCCCTTGTCCCACCGCTCGGCAATCATTGCCAGTTGCCGCATTTGCGCCGAATTCAATGTCCCATACGGGATGGCAACGCGCAGCATATAGGCATGCAGTTGCAGATACAGACCGTTCATCAGGCGCAGGGGCTTGAACTCATCCTCGGTCAGCGAACCGTCGATCCGGCGCTCAACCTGGGCGCGGAACTGGGCGTTGCGCTGTGCCAGAAAGGCACGATCAAAATCGTTGTAATGATACATGATTACAGGCTTTCCTGTTTGCCGTGGGCATAATTTGACGGACCGCGCGTGCGAAACGCCTCGCGGAAATGCACCGGTTGCGGGCCATCGGCCCCCGGCGCGGCATCGGCCAGATAGGCCCCCACCACATCGCCGTTCATCAGCGCGTCAAGCAGGCGGATTTGCCCATGGGCCTCGTCTTCGATCAACTCGGCCTCGGAAATATTGCCGCTCCATTGATCGTCAGCGGTCAGCCAGATGGCATCGCCACTGAGCAGGGCATTGGCGGTGATTACTTTCGGGGTCATATCGCGGCCTCCTGGGGGTGAAATGCGGTGTCAAGGCGGGCTATGGCAGCCCGGGGGGCAAGGCCAAACAGGGTGAGCGCCGGACCGATTAACCCGGCATTGGTCAATGTCGGTTCCAGCTCGCCAAGGGTGGTGGCCAGCACCCGCTGATCGGGGCGCGATGCGTTTTCAATCACCGTGACGGGGGTGGCAGGATCGGCACCATGCATCAACAGACGGCCCTGAATGAAACGCGCCGCGCGCTTGCCCATATAAATTGCCGCCACCTCGCCGGGGCAGGCCAAGGCGGCCCAATCGTGATCGGCAAAGCCTTTCATGTCGTGGCCGGTGATGAACCGCACCGCGCCATTGCGGCCCCGTTTGGTCAGGCTTTGGCCGATGCTGGCCACCGCCGCGCTGGCGGCGGTGATGCCCGGCACCACCGACCACGCCACGCCGGCCGCTGCGCAGGCTTCGATTTCTTCGTCAAGGCGGCCAAATACCGTTGCATCGCCCGATTTCAACCGCACCACATGGGTGCCTTTGGCGGCGTGATCGGTGATCAGGGCGTTGATATCGCCCTGGGCCATGGCTTTGCCAAACCCTTCTTTTCCAGCGTCCAGCATCACCGCCTCGCGGCGCGCCAATTCCAGAATTTCGGGGGTGATCAGACGGTCGTAAATCACCACATCCGCGTCGTGCAGGGCGCGGCGCGCCTTGAGGGTCAGCAATTCAGGGTCGCCCGGCCCGGCGCCGACAAATTCAACCCGGCCCTGTTTCGGCGCGGCGTGCAGATGATCGGCCAACAGCGCATGCAGCGCCGGGTTAAGCGCGGTTTCGCCGCCGGTTTTCATGGCGCGCGGGCCGGTGTTGAAATAATAATCGGCCCAAAAGGCGCGGCGTTTTGCGCCAAACGGCAGCGCCTCAACCTTGGCGCGAAAGGTTTTGCCAACCCGTGCCAAGGTGCCCAGAACGGGGGGCAATTTTTCCTCAAGCTCTTTTTTGATCGCGCGGGCCAAAACCGGCGCGGCCCCTTCGGTGCCGATGGCCACAACCACTGGATCCCGGTCGACAATGGCCGGGGTGATGAATTGGCTGTCGGCCAAATTGTCGACGATATTGACCAAAGCACCCTCACGATGGGCAATCGCAGCCACGCGCGCGTCTTCGGCTGCATCCTCGTTTGCTGCGTAAAACAGCGTGGCGCACAGGGCATCGCCCGGCTTTAGTGCGCGGGGGGCCAGGGTGAGTTTGCCGCGCGCCGCCCATTCGGTGATTTCGGGTGCTGGTGTGGCGGCGCAAACGGTGATGCGCGCCTTGGTTTTCATCAAAAGGCGCAGCTTGGCCAAAGCGGCATCGCCCCCGCCCGACACAACAATCCGCCGCCCATCGACGGCCATAAAGATTGGAAAATGTTTCATACGCTGCCCCCTGAACTATTGAGGAAGGTATAGAATATTATTCCGATCCTGGGCAGTATCCGGGCGTTGAAAGGGACGCATGTTTTAATGTAAGATGAAATCGAAACGCCCGTTTCGCAGAAAAGGAAATGCCAACATGTCTGTTCGGATAGATGCGATGGACCGGAAAATCCTTTCGGTCCTGCAACAGGATGCAAGCCAGTCGTTGGATGATATTGCCCGCGCTGTGGGGTCGTCAAAGACGCCGGTGTGGAACCGAATCCGCAAAATGCGCGATGGGGGAATCATCGGTCAGCACACGGTGCAGCTTAACGCCGAGGCCTTGGGGTTTGAGGCGTGTTTTTTCGTGCTGATCCGCACATCCGAACACGAGGCAGCGTGGCAGGACCGGTTTTTGACCACCCTGCGCGCCCGCCCCGAAGTGCAAGAGGCCCATCGTCTGGCCGGGGATATCGATTATATCCTCAAGGTGCGGGTGAAAAATGCCCGCGCCTATGATCAGTTTTATCAGGCGCTGATCTCGGAGGTGAAAATTCACAACGTCACGGCGCTGTTGTCGATGGAAGAGTTGAAATCAACCACGATGTTGCCGTTGTAGGGCGCAAGAAAACGTTATCGGTTCAGCGTGACTGGCAGACTGCGAAGCCCGTGGAAATGGTAAATGTCGTTGAACACCGGGCGTTGCGCCAGGGCGATACCTGGGTGGCGTTCAAACAGAACCCGCAGCGCAATTTGCAACTCCAGCCGGGCAAGGGGCGCACCGACGCAGAAATGCGGCCCGGCCCCAAAGCTGGTATTGGCAGGGCCGTTGCGCGTAGGATCGAACGTGTTGGGCGCGTCATAGGCCACAGGATCACGATTCGCAGCGCCCAGCAAACAGGCAATCTGATCGCCGCGTTTGAATGAATGCCCGGCCACTGTGCAATCTTCATACACCCAGCGGGTGAACATATGCAGGGGCGGGTCAAAGCGGATGATTTCTTCGACCGTGGCGGTGATCGTGTCGGGGGTCAGAAATTCGCGCGGCACGTTGTGTTCCAGAATGGTTTTCACACCGTTGCCCAAGGTGTGCACGGTCGCCTCGTGGCCGGCATTCAGCAACAGGATACAGGTGGTGATCAACTCATCCGTGCTCAGCTTTTCGCCGTCTTCCTCGGCGGCAATCAGATGGGTGATAAGATCGTCAGCGGGTGTCGTGCGCCGCTGTTCCACATAGCCGCGCAGGAATGCCGAAAAATCGCGCGCGGCCGCGTTTGCGGCCACCTCCATGGCGTGGGTGCGGCCCGCCTGATACATCCCGACCATGGCATTGGACCATGCCAAAAGCTGTGGCGCAAGGGAATCAGGCACGCCCAGCAGCCGCGCGATCACGATCACCGGCACGTTCTGGCCATAAGCGGTCAACAGATCGAATTCGGGGTCGAACCCGTCGATCAGGCTGTGGCACAGGGCCTCAATTTCGGGGGCGAGGGCGGCAATGCGGCGCGATGTGAACGCGCGCAAAACCAGACCGCGCAGACGGGTGTGGCGCGGGCGCTCAAGCTCCAGCATCGAATGCGCCTCGACCCCGTAAAAATCGGTGGTGTGCGGGGCAGGGGGCGTGGCGTGTTCGCCCGGCACTTCGCGGCCCAAGCGACGGTCGCGCAACACCGCGCTGACCGCTTTGTACGAGGTCGCGCAGGCCATGCCATATTCGGCCCAATGAAACAGATCACCGCCCGCGCGGGCGGTATCATAAAACCCATAGGGGTTTTGAACAAAGGCGGGATCGGTCGGGGATTGATGCAGCGTTTTCATAGGCTAGGCGTACTGCGAGCGGATGCGCGCGGCAAGACCCGGCGCGTATTTCTGACGAGGGAATTGTGGGGAGGTGCACAAGGCAATCGCACCGTGTTGTTCCATCAACCGGATAGAACGGCAGGTAGCCCGCGGGGGAATGGTATGCGGACTGTACTGATGTATCGCCTGATTTTGCTTTCGTCCGCCAAATCAAAAGGGTAACAGGAGCCATGACATTTGCGATCACATGTTTTCAAGACGCGGTGTCGCATGGGTTTGACACTGTGATCGACGTGCGCGCCCCGGCGGAATTTGCCGAAGATCACATTCCCGGCGCAATCAACCTGCCCGTGCTTGACGATGCGCAGCGCGCCGAAGTCGGCACATTGTATAAACAGGTCAGCCCGTTCACCGCCCGCAAAACCGGTGCGGCCCTTGTGGCGCGCAATGCCGCCGATCACATCGATGGCCCGTTGTCGGAGTTTGATGGGGGCTGGCGGCCGTTGCTTTATTGCTGGCGGGGCGGGCAGCGCAGCAATGCCTTTGCGTCGATACTGGATCAGATCGGGTGGCGCGTTTCTGTGATTGAAGGCGGATACCGCAGTTATCGGCGGTCGGTTTCGGCGCTGTTATACGATCAACCGATCACGACGCCCATCATATTGCTGGATGGCAACACCGGATCGGCCAAGACCGATCTGTTGCACCGCGTCGCGGCCCGGGGCGGGCAGGTGATTGATCTGGAGGGGCTGGCAAATCACCGCGGCTCTGTGTTTGGCGCGATGGGCATGCAGCCGCCGCAAAAGTGGTTTGAAACCAAACTGGCACAGGCAATTTCACGGCTTGATCCCGCCCGCCCGGTCCTGATCGAGGCGGAAAGCAGCAAGGTGGGCGCGCGCGTCGTGCCCCCGGCTTTGTGGACGGCGATGTGTGCCGCGCCGCGCATTCAACTGGCTGTTGCGGCCCCGGCGCGGGCCGATTATCTGGTATCGGCCTACGATGATATCATCGCGGATCAATCCAGATTGCAGGATGTGATTGCCGCGCTGACGCCGCATCAGGGCGCGGCCCGCATCGCGACATGGCAAGGGATGGCGCGGGCCAAAGAGTTTCGCGATCTTGCCGAGCAGTTGATCATCCACCACTACGATCCGCGCTATGGTCGCCATGGGGCTGAAACGGCAACGCTGGGTCAGGTTGCGCTGTCGCGGTTGCATCCTGCAGATCTGGATCGCGCGGCGGATCAGATACTGGCGTTGATGGAGCCGGGTTAAACAACCGTGATATGGGGCGCGCCGTCTGTCAGCACTCCGATTTGCGCCGCGATGTATCCGGCATCGCACAATGCCCCGCACAGCTCCGCCGCGGTTTCGGGCGCAACAGCAGCCAACAGCCCCCCAGCAGTTTGCGGATCAAACAACAAATCGGCGCGTGGATCATTTGGCAGGGTCATCTGCTGTGCCAACTCGGCATTCTGATCGAACAATGACGAGCGTTGGCCCGCCTTGGCCAATATTTCGGCCCCATCCAGCAGGGGAATAGCGTCAAGATGCAGGGTGGCCGCCAGCCCCGCCTCTTCGCACAATCCCATCACATGCCCGGCCAGGCCAAAACCGGTAACATCGGTCATACCATGGGCGCGGCGCAAAATTTGCGCCGCCCGGCCTTGCGATTGCTGCATCGCGGTGAGGGCCGCAGTGACCCATGCGCCACGGGCGGCCAGTGCCATATCAGCCGCCATGATAACGCCGGTTCCCAAAGGTTTGGTTAATACCAACGCATCGCCCGATTGCGCGCCCGACAGGCGGATCGGCTGTTCAGTGGTGCCGGTAACGGCAAACCCGATGCTTAGACTATCGCCGACCAACGTGTGCCCGCCCACAATCTGTGCGCCTGCATCGGCAAACACCTGCCGCGCGCCCTGCATGATATCGGTCATCATCCGGCGATGGATCTGTTGACTGGCGGGGGGCAGGATCACCGTGGCCAGGCCCGTCTGGGGCCGTGCGCCCATGGCAAATACATCGCCCAAGGCGTGGTTGGCCGCGATCCGGGCCATGGTGAACGGATCATCGACAAAAGCGCGCAGATGATCCGTGCTCAGAACCTGTTTGATGGCCCCATCGCCAAGAACAGCGGCATCATCCATTGACCCGCCATTCAGCACACCGATGAGAGTGCCGCGCCCCAGTTTCGATCCACAACCGCCGCACATCGGTTTGTCCCCAAGGGCGTCGCGCACCCCATCGGCCATATGGCGGGGCAGTTTTGGGGCCGACATGGGCGGCAGATTGGCAAGGCGGGCCATGAATTTGCGATCAATATGGTTTTTCCAGGCCCACAGCCAAGCGCCCTCAAACCTGAGGCCGAATTTATCGGCGACGGCGGCCTTTTTGCCCAAGGAAATCAGTTTCAGATAATCGCGCTGTGGCCTGTAGTGTTTCATTGCACCCGCGCCCAAGGCCGCGCGTAGATTCGCGGTGAGAACCGGCGCCTGACGCACGGCAAACACACCGGCCTTGGGGCGGGGGGCATGATCCATATGGGCGCAATCACCGACGGCAAAAATTGACGGGTCACTGATGCTGCGCAGGGTCGCATCGACCCGCACAAACCCATCGTGCAACGCCAGACCAGTGTCGCCCAACCACCCATAAGGCACCGCGCCCGCGGCCCCAACGATGAGGCCCGCAGGCACAAGTGCGCCATCGGCAAGGGTCACGCCACGGCGCGTGACCGCCGCGATATCGGTATGTTCACGCAGGGTGATGCCCATGGTGTGCAACCGTTGCCGCACCGCGCGCGCGGCCCCCGCGCCCAACCCCTGTAACGCGCTGCTGCTGTCGATCAGGGTGACAGGAACGGTCCGCCCGGCGGCGGTTTTTGCGCCGTGCGCCATCGCCATGGCCAATTCTACCCCGGCCACTCCTGCCCCGATCACGACCAAACCTTTGTCAGCCAAATCTGGCGCGCGGGCCAACGCCGCCAAATGATCAGCCCAGGCCGTGGCAAAGCGGCCCAAAGGCTTGGCGGGGATCGCATGATCATCAAATCCCGGCAATTTGTGCAGCGCGGAATGGATGCCAATGTCAATCGAGGCGACATCGTACGCCACAGCGCCACGCCCCGAAACTGTGATGGTCTTTGCGCTGCGATCAATCGCTTCGGCGCGCCCGGCTATAAAACGCGCCCCGGCAAAACGCGCCAGGCGCACCAGATCAATCTCAAGCTCGTCGCGTTTGTAATGCCCGGCGATGAATCCGGGCAACATCCCTGTGTATGGGGCCGTCGGGCCGGGGTTGATGAGCGTAAGCCGCGCGCCTGGCAAAGGGTTCATACCCCACGCCCGCAGAACCAAAGCATGGGCATGGCCGCCACCGATCAGAACAATATCACGAGTCAGGGGCAGGGGCGCGGGGGTCATAATGGGCACTCACAATTCGGTAGCCCGTGGTAGGCGCGTCACCATGAAATTGCCAGCGCCCGATTATAAACCCCACGCTGACGTGATGCCTGTCAGGTGGTGATATCCAAAAGATGGGTTGATGGCACTGAAGGCTCAACTTCGTGTCGATCCCCGTATGGTGCGTTCGGGTCGCGCTGGGCCTCGGAGTCGAATGCCAAACCGTCTTCCTTTCCGGGCTCAGGCCGCGATCCTTTCAATGCCAGGCATTTCATTTCTTCCAAAGGAGTCTGATCGAATGTCGGTCGCGGGCCTGTCAGTTTCGGGGTGTCAAAGGCCACAATCACCGGCAGACGCAGGGTGGTTTGGTCTGTCGCCTCAACAGCCGTCACCGCCAGAACCGGGCGCGCCGTTTCGGTGGCGTCCGATGACGCCGGAACATCGCCATTGGCTTTTTGATGGGCGCGCAAATGCGCCTGTGCATCCCGGGCGGCGGCAGCCATCGCCCATGAAAGACCGCTGCCTGTGGTGCCCGACACGGGGCCGATAGGCTCAAACATGTGACAGATCCTTTCGCGGTTGAGAGACGTCAAATGATTAAAACAATGTTACGCGACGAATCTTACCCAATCGTAAAGGAACGGCTCAAATTTTAGGCGTTAGCGCTCCGCGATACAGCGCGCTTAAAAACTGGTCGGCCTGGTTGAAATGGTGGTCTTGGGTGGGGGCCAGAATGCCGCGCACCTGCACATCGAAATCGGCATAATGTTGTGTGGTCGCCCAGATTGAAAAAATCAAATGCCGCGCGTCCAGAGTGACAAGTTTTCCTTCGGCCTGCCAACGCTCGATCAGGGTCGCCTTTTCCTCGACCAATTCTCTGAGTTCGCCCTGTATCTGATCCATGATCCGGGGCGCGCCTTGCAAAATCTCATTTGCAAATAAACGACTTTCACGCGGATAAAGCCGCGACATTTCCAGTTTTCGTTGCACATATGCGATAATCTCGGCAATTGGATCGCCTTCGGGGTCCATCGTGCGCAGAGGGTCAAGCCACGTCTTCATCAGGCCCGCCAGAACCGTGCCATAAATCGCCTGTTTTGACGGGAAATAATAAAGCAGGTTCGGTTTGGATAACCCGGCCCCCCGCGCGATCAAATCCAGGGTTGCGCCGCTGTACCCATGGGTTGAAAACACATCCAACGCCGCCTCAAGAATGCGGGCGCTGTTTTCTTTTTGAATGCGCGTCTGGGCAGTTGTTGCTGGTGCTTCCACTAAATCGCCTTTGTTTGCGGGCTGAAACAGCTTTGTTTTCTCGGCAGATCGCTTGAACCTGGGTCATCAAATATTTTGATGAAGCGATTTCCTTGACTGATGTGAATGCTCTGCTAGCGTGATCCTGACCGTTTGGTCAAACTATTCCTCGTCCATTTATCAGGAGCTGTCATGACCGCGCCCACATCTGCCCCCGGTGAGAACCTTAAAATCAACGGTCAGCGGTTGTGGGACAGTTTGATGGAGATGGCGAAAATCGGCCCCGGCGTGGCGGGCGGCAATAACCGCCAAACCGTCACCGACGAAGATGGCGAAGGCCGCGCGCTGTTTCAAACCTGGTGCGAGGCGGCCGGGTGTACCATGGGGCTGGATCAGATGGGCAATATGTTTGCCCGGCGCGAAGGCACCGATCCTGACGCCCTGCCGGTTTATATGGGCAGTCATCTGGACACACAGCCGACGGGGGGCAAATACGACGGGGTTCTGGGGGTGCTTAGCGGGCTTGAGGTGGTACGCACCCTGAATGACCTGAACATCCGCACCAAACACCCGATTGTAGTGACAAATTTCACCAACGAGGAAGGCACACGATTTGCCCCCGCGATGCTGTCATCGGGGGTATTTGCCGGGATCCATACCCAAGATTGGGCCTATGATCGCACCGATGCCGAGGGATTGAAATTTGGCGATGAATTGCGGCGGATTGGGTGGCGTGGCGAAGAAGAGGTCGGCGCGCGCAAGATGCACGCATTCTTTGAGCTGCATATCGAACAAGGCCCGATCCTTGAAGCGGAAGGCAAAGAGATCGGCGTGGTGACCCACGGCCAGGGGCTCAGCTGGACACAAGTCACGATCACTGGCCGCGAAAGCCACACGGGGTCAACCCCGATGCCGCTGCGGCGCAATGCCGGTTTGGGCATGGCGCGGGTGCTGGAATTGGTCGATGAAATCGCCTGGAGCCATAAACCCCACGCCGTTGGCGCCGCCGGACATATCGACGTTTTTCCCAACAGTCGCAACGTGATACCGGGCAAAGCTCAATTCACCATCGATTTCCGCTCGCCCGATCTGGCGGTCATCGAAGATATGGAGAAGCGGTTGCGCGAGGGGGCGCAGAAAATCTGTGACGATATGGGGCTGACCGTCGAGTTTGAAAAGGTGGGCGGGTTTGATCCTGTTACCTTTGATGAAACCTGTGTAAGTGCGGTGCGCAATGCTGCTGAACGTTTGGGACTGACGCACATGGATCTGATTTCCGGCGCGGGGCATGATGCCTGCTGGATCAACCGGGTGGCGCCCACGGCGATGATCATGTGCCCTTGTGTTGATGGGCTAAGCCATAACGAGGCCGAAGAGATTTCGCCAGAATGGGCAGCGGCAGGAACGAACGTGTTGTTCCACGCAGTTGTGGAAACAGCAATTATCCAAGATTAAGGAGGCCGTGTATGGCATTAAGATCACTTACTATTCTGGCATTTGCAGTTGGCGTTTCGGCCTGTGAGCTGACCGAACCTGGCACAGCGGCGCCCACCGGGCTGCGCAATGTATCGCCTGCCGCCATCGCCGCATTGCCCCCGGGCATAAACGAATCTTTTTTGATCCGCGATGACAATGGCTGTTACGGATTGGCGGTCGAAAAAACCGAACCCCAAACCGGTGTGGCGCTGTTGGGTGCCGACGGTAAACAAGTTTGCGACGCCTGATATCACGGGCGCGTGACCCACAACACCTGTGGGCAAGATAAAAAATGTCTCAGACGCCGTGTATCACGGCGGCTGTTGCAGAGTGATCCAGGGAGGGTTTCATGGCGACGACAGTGATCAAGAATGGCACGGTGGTGACCGCCGATCTCAGCTATAGTGCTGATGTTCTTGTGGAAAATGGGGTGATTACGGCCATCGGGCCAGATTTGCGCGGTGATACCACGTTGGATGCCACCGGATGTTATGTGATGCCCGGCGGGATTGACCCCCATACCCATCTTGAGATGCCGTTTATGGGCACCTATTCAAGCGATGATTTTGAATCCGGCACACGCGCCGCCTTGGCCGGGGGCACCACCATGGTGGTCGATTTCGCACTGCCCAGCCCGGGTCAGGGGCTGCTGGATGCGCTGCAGATGTGGGATAACAAATCGACCCGCGCCAATTGCGACTACAGTTTTCACATGGCGATCACCTGGTGGGGTGAACAGGTGTTTGATGAAATGGAAGCTGTCGTGCGCGACAAGGGCATCAACAGTTTCAAACACTTCATGGCCTATAAGGGCGCGTTGATGGTGAATGATGACGAATTGTTCGCGTCGTTCCAACGCTGTGCCGAACTGGGCGCCATGCCCATGGTACATGCCGAAAACGGCGATATCGTCGCCGATTTACAGGCCCGTTTGTTGGCCGAGGGCAACAATGGCCCCGAGGCGCACGCATTTTCGCGTCCAACCCAGGTTGAGGGTGAGGCGACCAACCGCGCGATCATGATTGCCGACATGGCTGGCGTGCCTCTGTACGTCGTTCACACCTCGTGCGAGGAAAGCCACGAGGCGATCCGCCGGGCCCGTCAATCGGGAAAACGTGTGTATGGCGAACCGCTTATCCAACATCTTACCTTGGATGACAGTGAATATGCCCACCCCGATTGGGACCATGCCGCGCGCCGCGTGATGAGCCCGCCGTTTCGCAACAAACAACATCAGGACAGCCTGTGGGCCGGGTTGCAGGCCGGGTCACTTTCGGTTGTGGCTACCGATCACTGCGCGTTTACCACCGAACAAAAACGCACCGGGTTGGGTGATTTTACCAAAATCCCCAATGGAACCGGTGGGTTGGAAGATCGAATGCCGATGTTGTGGACCCATGGCGTAGCCACCGGGCGGTTGACACCAAATGAATTTGTGGCAGTTACATCAACAAACATCGCCAAGATATTGAATTGCTATCCAAAAAAAGGTGCGGTTCTGGTTGGCGCTGATGCCGATCTGGTGGTTTGGGATCCTGAAAAAACAAAAACCATCGCCGCCGAAAATCAGCAATCAGCCATTGATTACAACGTGTTCGAAGGCAAAGTTATCACAGGGCTTCCACGTTTCACCCTGACTCGGGGGCATGTGGCCGTGCATGATGGTGACATGCGCGCGGAAGAAAGCCACGGAAAGTTCGTGAAACGCGAACCGATGACCGCGGTGAACAAGGCGTTATCGACGTGGAAGGAACTGACCGCGCCGCGCAAGGTTGAACGCACCGGTATACCGGTCAGCGGCGTATAATGAGCGTGCAAGGCACTGTTGTAAAAGCGCAAAATCTCGATCTGGTGTTTCACACCGGGGATGGGGATGTTCATGCGCTAAGTAACGTCAGTCTGGATGTGGAAAAGGGCGATTTCGTTTCGTTCATCGGCCCTTCGGGATGTGGGAAAACCACATTTTTGCGTTGTATTGCGGGGTTGGAAACGGCCACTGGCGGGCGATTGACAGTAAACGGAATGAGCCCGGAAGAAGCCAGATTATCAAGGGCTTATGGCTATGTCTTTCAGGCGGCAGGGCTGTATCCCTGGCGCACGATCGGCAAGAATATCAAGCTCCCGCTTGAGATCATGGGGTTTGACAAGGCCGAACAGGATCGCAGGATGAACAACGTCCTGCAACTGGTTGATCTGGAAGGGTTTGGTGGTAAATATCCCTGGCAGTTATCCGGCGGGATGCAGCAACGTGCCAGTATCGCGCGCGCCTTGGCCTTTGACGCCGATCTGTTGTTGATGGACGAACCGTTTGGCGCGCTTGATGAAATTGTCCGTGACCATCTGAACGAACAATTGCTGAAACTTTGGGCGCGCACGGAAAAAACCATTTGTTTTGTTACCCATAGCATCCCCGAAGCCGTGTATCTAAGCACCAAGATCGTTGTGATGTCGCCGCGTCCCGGTCGCATAACCGAGGTGATCGAAAGCCCGCTGCCAAAGGATCGGCCGCTGGATATTCGCGACACGCCCGCCTTTATCGAAATTGCCCACCGGGTGCGTGAAGGGCTGCGGGCGGGGCATGGTGATGATGTATAGCGGAGCCGAAAAATGAACTGGATCCGCACCCATGTGTGGCCGATTGTGGCGGTGCTGCTGGCGCTGATCGTGGTGTGGTACGTGGCGGCGGCATGGATGAACAGTCAGTGGACATTGGATCAGGCCGCGCGCGCGCAAACCACGCCGAGCTTTGGTGAAATCGTCGCCGATACGATGGCGCAAGAGCGGCCCAAATTGCCCGCACCACACCAGGTTGCCTATAGTTTTTACGATCTGGTGTTTGATAAAAAGATCACATCGCGACGGTCGCTGGTCTATCACGCATGGATCACGCTAAGTGCGACGTTGCTGGGTTTTGCGATTGGCACGGGGCTGGGCATCGCCTTGGCCTTGGGCATTGTCCACAACCGCGCGATGGATCAAAGCGTCATGCCTTGGGCCATCGCCAGTCAAACGATTCCGATACTGGCAATCGCCCCGATGATCATTGTGGTGCTGAATTCGATTGGCATCAGCGGGCTGATCCCCAAGGCGATCATCAGCGCGTATTTGTCGTTTTTTCCGGTGGTTGTGGGCATGGTTGCGGGACTGCGCAGCCCGGATTCCATGCAGATGGACCTGTTGAAAACCTATAATGCGTCGCCTGTTCAGGTGCTGTTCAAACTGCGCCTTCCCGCGTCGATGCCGTTTCTTTTTGCCTCGCTCAAGGTCGGGATCGCGGCGGCCTTGGTGGGGGCGGTTGTGGGCGAATTGCCGGTGCAACAGGGCGGATTGGGCGCGCGTTTGTTGGGCGGGTCGTATTACGGACAGACCATCCAGATGTGGGCGGCGCTGTTTATGGCGGCGATCCTTGCGGCAATACTGGTATTCACGGTGGCCCGGATTGAGTCCGGCGTTTTGAAACGGTTAGGAATGGCACGGTGAGTTCGCTGGAGGAAAACGTGGGCCGTGATTGGCAACCGACCCAGTGGCGCAACTGGGCGCCCGTGCTGGTGGCGCTGGCGCTGGGGGCGATTGATTGGCGGTTTGGGCTGTTGTTTGCTGTCTGGCTGGCCTCATGGTGGACCAACGCCGTGTTGGCCCGGGGTGAGCGGCGGATTTTGGTGGCGGCGGTGTTTGGCATTACCATGCTGGTGCTGTGGGAAATGGCCGTGCGCCTGTTTGCTGTGCCTTTGGTGATCTTGCCCGCGCCCAGTGTGATTGGCGCGCGCATCGCGATCAGCCTGCCGATATTATGGGGCGATTTCGTACAAACCGCGATCAAGGGCGCGCTGTCGGGGTATATCATGGGCTGCGGCGCGGCGGTGATCACGGCGGTGCTGATTGATCGATCAAAATTCCTGCAATCGGGGTTGTTGCCGGTGGCAAATTTTGCCGCCGCTCTGCCCATCGTTGGGACCGCGCCGATTCTGGTGATGTGGTTCGGGTTTGATTGGCAAAGCAAGGCGGCGGTTGTCGTGGTGATGGTGTTTTTTCCCATGCTGATCAATACCATGGCCGGGTTAAGGGCCAGTGAGGCGATGCAGCGCGACCTCATGCGCACCTATGGTGCCAGTTATTGGCAAACGCTCGCCAAACTGCGGTTTCCTGCCGCGATGCCGTTCATTTTCAACGGGCTGAAAATTTGCACAACCCTGGCCTTGATCGGGGCGATTGTGGCTGAATTTTTCGGATCACCCACCCAGGGAATGGGGTTTCGCATTTCCACGGCCGTCGGCCAGTTGGCCCTTGATACGGTCTGGGCAGAAATCACGATTGCCGCACTGGCCGGTTCGGCGTTCTATGGTGCGGTGGCGTTGATCGAACGGGGGGTGACATTTTGGCATCCGTCGCAACGAAGGCAGCGATAAGCAACTGGGAGTGAAAAAATGAAAAAATTGATGATGAGTGCGCTGGCACTGGGAGTAAGCGGGGGGGCCGCGTCGGCGCAGGATCTGACCCTGCAATTGAAATGGGTGACCCAAGCACAATTTGCCGGTTACTATGTTGCCCTGGAAAAAGGGTTCTATGACGACGAAGGATTGAACGTCACAATCAAACCGGGTGGCCCCGATATTGCGCCAACCCAGGTGATTGCGGGTGGCGGCGCCGACGTGATGGTTGACTGGATGCCTGCCGCGCTGGCTGCGCGGGAAAAGGGCCTGCCTTTGGTCAATATTGCACAGCCTTTCAAAAGCAGCGGCATGATGCTGACGTGTCTGAAAGAATCCGGCGTCACCGGCCCCGAGGATTTTCCGGGCCGAACCTTGGGCGTTTGGTTTTTTGGCAATGAATTTCCGTTCCTGTCATGGATGTCGCAACTGGGCATACCCACCAACGGTGGCGAAGACGGGGTTGAGGTGTTGAAACAGGGGTTCAACGTTGATCCGCTGTTGCAAAAACAGGCCGATTGCATTTCGACCATGACCTATAATGAATATTGGCAGGTGATCGATGCCGGGATCACACCCGAACAATTGGTGACGTTCAAATATGAGGATAACGGCGTGGCCACGTTGGAAGACGGGCTTTATGTTCTGGAAGAGCGTCTTGAGGATGAGGCGTTCAAGGAAAGCCTGGCCAAATTCGTGCGTGCCAGCATGAAAGGATGGGAATACGCCGCCGAAAACGTCGAAGAAGCCGCAGACATCGTATTGGAATACGATGAAACCGGTGCGCAGACCGAAAAACACCAAAGGCGGATGATGGAAGAGGTGGCGAAACTGACCGCAGGCAGCACCGGCGCGTTGGACGAGGCCGCCTATGAAACCACAGTGCAATCGCTGTTGGCGGGTGGGTCTGACCCGGTAATCACGAAAGAGCCGTCAGGCGCCTGGACCCATGAAATTACCGATATGATGGGCAACTAGGCCACGCCTGACGCAGTGATTTGGGGCGCCGCCACTGGGGGCGCCCTTTTTTCATCCGCGATCCGGGGCCGTTGATTTTGGGTTTGATTGCGTGTCATCGTTGAGTGGGAAAACGGAGGATTTATGTCGTCGGGAAGTTTGGAAGAGCGCAAACAGTTGGACGCCGCCGAAATTGGCGCCATCGCGCATTTGTACCGGGGAGAAGTGTACCGCTCGACCATCTGGCGCACCCGGTTGGATACGACGACAAACTGGGCGGTTGTTACTTTGGGAATTGCGCTGTCGCTGGCGTTTTCCGACCCCGACGCATCGGCGCTGCCGCTGATCCTGGTGGGAGTTCTGATTATGTTTTTCCTGATGCTTGAGGCCCGGCGATACCGGTATTTCAACGTCTGGCGCGCGCGCTGCCGTTGGTTGGAGGTGCATTTCTTTGCCCCCATGCTGCACGACGGTGATCTGCATATGGAAGAGGGCTGGCAACGGATTCTGGCCGAAGATTATTGGAAGCCGCGCTATCACGTGTCGATGTTTGTGGCGATTGGGCGGCGTATTCGTCGCAATTATTTCTGGATACTGCTGATCCAAACCGGGGCCTATATGGGCAAACTGATTGTGCATCCCGGCCCGTTGACCGGGTATGACCAACTGTTTGAGCGGGCGGCGATTGGCCCGATTGATGGAACTTACGTTTTGGGTTTTGGGGCGGCTTATTGCCTGGCCTTGGGACTTTTCGCATTCTGGAGCTGGAACGACGATAAACGCCGCGCCCGGCGCAGCCCCGAACGATCCAGCATGGGGTAATTCACGCGGTAATGTTTTGCCAAGACTGTTGAAAACCAGACCTGTATCCCAGCTGATACGGTTCGAAACGGCAAAGGAAAAGGAGGCCGGAACCTCGGCCCCCTTTAGTTAAGACATAGTTAACGAGATCATTCGTAGGCAGGCAATGATTTCAATTCTTCTTCGGTCATGATTGTAAATACACGAACTTCGCCGACTGTGTCTTCGCCTTGCTGAAACGAAAGATTGTCAAGACCAACCAAAACCGGTTTTTCGCCAAGGCCCAGGAAACCACCAACATCAACGACCGCGTCGGTGACTTGGTCCCCCTCGATCAGCAGCTCGGACACTTCGCCAACCCATTTATCGTTTTGATCGTAAACCCGGGCACCTGTCAGCTCTTCGGTGGTCAATTCATCAACTTCAATGATGCGATACCCCTGAACAGCGGGCGTATCTGCCATCATCACGCCGGTTCTTTCCTCAAGATCAGGTTCGGTAACTTCACGATCAACGGCGGCGGCCTCTTCTGTTTTCTGCATCGTGCCCTTTTCCAAAGTACCGTCTTGCAGCGGATCTTCGATCAGTATCTCGGCGTCGGACTGCTGAACGTTCACTTGGGCTTCGTCGGCGGGGTCGATATTCACTTCTGCATCGGCTGTTTCAACATCCACCACTGCCTCGCCCGAGGTTTGCAGATTTACGTCTGCCTCGGCCTGGTCAATTTTTACAATCGGCTCGCCCGCGTCACTCATCCGGACTTCTGGTTCGGCGGCGACCACCTCGATTTGCGGTTGTGATTCTTCGACAACGATTTTCGGTTCTGGACGCACAAACCGAACCACCGGCTCTGGCTGTTCAACGGCGACGCTTGGTTCACCTTGGGACACGGCCACATCTGGTTCGGGCATGCGGATCGTGACGATGGGTTCGGGGATGCGTACAGTTACCACAGGTTGTGCTTGCTCTACGGTAATGATCGGCGCACGTTGCTGCACCTTCACGTTTGGTGCTTGTTGTGTCACGGTGATTTCGGGCTGAGGCTGCTCCACAGTCACTTCGGGCTGTGCGCGATCGACGGTAACGGTTGGTTCCGGCACGGTCACGCTTACGGTTGGGTCGTCTTGCTCAACGATGATTTGGCCGTCCATTACCGGCTCATCGGTGACGGTTTGCGCTTGGGCAACACCGGCCATCAGGCTGAGCGAAGCGGCGGAGGTCATCAAAAGTGTTTTAATGGTCATTGTTGCTATCCTTATTCACTGTTCTGATCACTAAACGGTGATAAGGATAGATGTGTTCCGAAATATCTCCCAAAAAATCAACAGGTTATGATTGTTTTCGCGGCCACAAACGAGTCAATGTGCGAAAGGGCGATATGGTTCCCCCTTCGCGCATTTCGTGCCTCTTAGGCGCGATTCATTCGATTTTCGATCAAATCGTCCACCACCGACGGATCGGCCAAGGTGGAGGTATCGCCCAAAGTGGTGTGATCGTTTTCGGCGATCTTGCGCAAAATCCGGCGCATGATCTTGCCGCTGCGGGTTTTTGGCAGGCCCGGCGCCCATTGGATCATATCGGGTTTTGCAATCGGGCCAATTTCGTGGCGCACCCATTTTTCAAGGGTTGTGCGCAACTCATCCGATGGCTCGATGCCGTTCATCAGGGTCACATAGGCATATATCCCTTGGCCCTTCAGGGCGTGGGGGTATCCAACCACCGCCGCCTCGGCCACGGTTTCATGGGCAACAAGGGCCGATTCAACCTCGGCGGTGCCCATGCGGTGGCCTGATACGTTGATCACATCATCAACCCGACCGGTGATCCAGTAATATCCATCGGCATCGCGCTTGCAGCCATCGCCGGTGAAATAATACCCTTTGTAATCGGAAAAATAGGTATTTTCGAACCTTTCATGATCGCCATAAACCGTGCGCATCTGGCCTGGCCAGCTGTCGGCGATGCACAGCACGCCCTCGGCGGGATTATCGTGGATTTCCTCGCCTGTGGTTGCCTCAAGGATGACCGGTTTGATGCCAAAAAACGGCAATGTGGCCGATCCGGGTTTGGTGGCCGTTGCACCGGGCAGAGGGGTCAGCAAATGCCCGCCGGTTTCGGTTTGCCACCAGGTGTCGACAATCGGGCAGCGGCCTTTGCCCACGACCTCGTTATACCAATTCCATGCCTCGGGATTGATCGGCTCGCCGACGGTGCCCAGAACCTTGATCGAGGAAAGATCGTATTTGGCGACGACATCCTTGCCATGGGCCATCAATGCACGGATGGCAGTGGGGGCGGTATAGAACTGTGATACCTTATGTTTTTCGCACACCGCCCAAAACCGCCCGGCATCGGGATAGGTTGGCACGCCTTCAAACATCAACGTTGTCGCGCCATTGGCCAGAGGGCCATAAACGATATAGCTGTGGCCCGTCACCCAACCCACATCGGCGGTACACCAGAACACATCGCCCTTGTGATAATCGAACGTATATTCATGGGTCATCGAGGCATAGACGATATAGCCCCCGCTGGTATGCACCACGCCTTTTGGCTGACCGGTCGACCCCGAAGTATAAAGAATGAACAACGGATCTTCGGCGTTCATTTCCACGGGCGGACAATCGTTTGAAACGTTTTCCTCCATTTCGTGCAGCCAGTAATCACCGGTTCCGCGCCAGGCGATCTGTTGACCGGTGCGTTTGATGCACAGGCATTTCACCTCGTGCATCACGTTGATCATCGCCTGATTCACGTTGTCCTTGAGGTTGGTGACCCGGCCGCCACGTGGCGCGCCATCGGCGGTGATCACCACCTTGGCGTTGCAGCCAGCAATGCGCGCGGCCAAAGCATCGGCAGAAAACCCTGCAAAAACAATGGAATGCACCGCCCCGATACGCGCACAGGCCAACATCGCATAGGCGGCCTGGGGGATCATCGGCATATACAGCACGACACGATCACCCTTTTTCACGCCCAGATCTTTCAGCACATTGGCAAATTTGCAGACGTGCGAATGCAACTGTTGATAGGTGATGTGTTGTGCTTCGTCATCGGCGCTGTCGGGTTCCCAGATGATCGCGGTCTGATCACCCCGGTCTTTCAGGTGGCGATCAATGCAATTGGCCGCGACGTTCAGACCGCCGTCTTCAAACCACCGAATCGACACCGCGCCAAAATCATAGCTGACGTTCTTCACCTTGGTATAGGGCGTCATCCAATCGATACGTTTGCCGTGTTCGGCCCAGAATGCTTCGGGGTTGTCGATGCTGGCCTTGTACATCTCTTCGTACTTGGCCCGGTCGGCGTGGGATGCGGCGGCGAATTCGGGCGAGGGGGGATAGGTTGTATCGGTCATATCACTCTCAACTTTGCTTTAGATCGCGAGGTATTCGGCGCGAAGTTTTTCGTTGTTCAACACCTCTTCTGCGGAACCATCGTACACGACCATCCCCGAGTCCAGTATCACCGCCCGATCGGCCAGTTTCAACGCGGCAACGGCATTTTGTTCAACGATCACAGTGGTGATGCCCTGATCGCGGATGATGCCCAGGGTTTTGGCGATTTCCTGTACGATCACGGGGGCCAGCCCCTCATAGGGTTCGTCCAGCAGCAATACCTTGATATCGCGGCACAGGGCGCGGGCAATGGCCAACATCTGCTGTTCGCCCCCCGACAGGGTGATGCCATCCTGTTTGCGCCGTTCGCGCAGGCGCGGAAACAGGTCATACACCCGTTCGATCGACCAGCCCATGGGCGGCGCGATCTGTGCCAGTTTCAGGTTTTCCTCGACCGTGAGCCCGGGAATGATGCAGCGGTCTTCGGGCACCAGGGCAATGCCATGGGCGCTGGCCTGATATGATTTCATCTGGTGGAGCGGTTGGTGATCCAGCCAGATTTCACCGCGCTGCAGTTCGGGATTGTCCATTCGCGCGATGGTGCGCAGGGTCGTGGTTTTGCCCGCCCCGTTGCGCCCCAACAGGGCGAGGATTTCACCCTCGTGAATGTTGAAACTGATACCTTGCACGATATAGCTTTCGCCATAATAGGCATGAATATCCCAGATCGACAAAAAAGCGGGGTGGGTGGCGGCGTTGTTGGCGTGTTTGTTAAAGGGGGCGTTCATGTGCGTATCCTTTTACACGGCCGCTTCGCCAAGGTATGCTTCGCGTACCTTGGGGTGGCCTTTGATGTTTTCCGGCGTGTCTTCGACCAATGGCGTGCCCTGGGCCAACACGGTAATCCGTTCGGCCAATGAAAACACCACATGCATGTCATGTTCGATGATGCACATGGTGATGTCGCGCGATGCCTTGATTTCTTTCAACAAATCAATGGTATTGTTGGTATCGGCGCGGGCCATGCCGGCGGTCGGTTCATCCAGCAACAACAGTTTGGGTTGTTGGCTCAGACACATCGCCATTTCCAGACGCCGCTTGTCACCGCGCGACAGGGACGCCGCGTGTTCATGGCGTTTTTCGATCATGTTCACATCGATCAACATTTTTTCGGTTTCGGCGACGATGTCTTTTTCATCCATCATATGTTCATAGGCATGCATCCGAAACGCGCCATCCCGTTTAGCGAAAATCGGGATCATCACGTTTTCAAACACGGTCAGATCGCCAAAGATTTCGGGCGTCTGAAACACCCGCGAAATGCCCATCTGGTTGATTTCGTGGGGTTTGCGGCCCAATACCGATTGTCCGTCAAACATGACCGATCCGGTATCGGGGATAAGTTTTCCGATCAGACAATTCAGCAGGGTCGATTTACCGGCCCCGTTCGGGCCGATAATCGCATGTACCGTGTTTTCCATCACGTTCAGGTTAACATTGTCCAGCGCCTTGAGCCCGCCAAACCGTTTGCCCACATTTTTAACTTCGAGAATGCCCATATGCGTGGCTCCTTATTCTGCGGGTTTGGTGGCGGTTGCGGATTTTTCGGCCTTTTTGCGGCGGAACAGGCCCGCCACCTTTTGCCCGCCCTGCACCAATCCACCGGGAAGGAAAATCACCACCAGCATGAACACCAGACCCAAGGTCAAATGCCAGCCTTTGCCGATGAACGGATAGATCAGAGAAATCAGCAGATCCTCAAGCCCGTCAGGCATGAATGCAAACCACTGATGCAGGATCGATTCATTGATCTTGGAAATGATGTTTTCCATGTATTTGATCAGACCCGCGCCCAGAACCGGGCCGATCAACGTACCAGCCCCGCCCAGAATGGTCATCAGAACCACCTCGCCCGAGGCGGTCCAGAACATCCGCTCGGGGCCGACCTGGGTATCCATCGCCACCATCAAACCACCGGCCAGACCGGCATACATGCCCGAAATCACAAATGCGGCCAATGTATAGGGGCGGGTGTTCAGGCCGGTGTAATTCATCCGCTGCTGGTTTGATTTGACGGCACGCAGCATCATCCCAAACGGCGAGCGAAAGATGCGGATCGACATGTAGAACCCGATCAGCAAAACAACGGCGGCCACATAATACCCGGTGTTAAAGGTAAACTCCCAAGCGCCAAGGTTCAGCTCATAACTGCTGCTCATTTCCAGACCGAACAGGTTGGCGCGGCCCAATTCGCCCGCATTGCCATCCAAGATCCGCGGATCAAAGGTTTTCGCCTGCAACCCGGTTTCACCGCCCGTAATCGGGGTAAGGACGGAATAGGCCAGGGCATATGACATCTGCGCAAAGGCCAGGGTGAGGATCGAAAAGTAAATGCCCGAGCGGCGCAAGCTGATCCATCCCACAAGCAGGGCGAACAGGCCGGCAAACACGATCGCCATGATGATCGCCGGGATCACGTTCATCGTCAGCAGTTTCATCATCCAGATCGCGGCGTATGAACCCACGCCCAGAAACGCGGCATGTCCGAAGGAAAGGTATCCGGTCAGGCCGAACAGGATGTTGAACCCGATGGCAAAGATACCAAAGATCACGAAACGCTGCATCAAATCCGGATATCCGGCGTTGAATTGGGCCAATTCGCTGCTTTCGGGAAAAGGGTTCAGGATGAATGGCGCCAACATGGTCAGGCCCAACACGATGAGCAACAGGCGAAAGTCTTTTGAATTCAGTCCAAGCATTGGATTAGTCCTCCATCACGCCTTTGCGGCCCAACAGGCCACGGGGCCGGGTAAGCAGAATGACGATGGCCACAAGATAAATGATGATTTGGTTGATGCCCGGGATCAGATCGATCACCCAGCCCATCGAGGCGAGCGATTCCAGAATTCCCAAAAGGAAACCTGCCGCAACCGCACCGGGCAATGACCCCATGCCGCCGACAACAACAACCACAAACGACAGAACCAGAAAATCCATGCCCATGTGGTAATTGGGCGAAATGATCGGGGTATACATCACCCCGGCCACCCCGGCCACGGCGGCGGCGATGCCGAACATGATGGTGAACCGTTTGTCGATATTGATGCCCAACAGACCCACGGTTTCGCGGTCGGCCATGCCGGCGCGCACAACCATGCCAAAGGTGGTGAATTGCAAAAAGGCAAACACAGCGGCAACCACGACCATGGCAAAGGCAAAATAGACAAGCCGCCAGTAGGGGTAAATGATGCTGCCTGCATCAAACCCGATCAGCACCCCGAAATCGAACGATCCGGCAAAGGCGGCGGGCGCCGGTGTCGGAATTGGGTTGGCACCAAAGTAGAATTTGATCACTTCCTGCAACACGATGGCGAGGCCGAATGTGACCAGAATCTGGTCGGCATGGGGACGTTTGTAAAAATGTTTGATCAGCCCGCGTTCCATGATCACACCGATGGCAATCATCACCGGAATGGCGAATACGATCGACAGGGGCACAGACCAGTCAATGATCGCGGCCCCCGCTTCGGGGCCGAACCAATCCATCACATAGGGCATGTCCACCTTCATCGGGTTGCCCAGAAAATCGGTGCGGCTTTCATCGATCACCGTGTAGGATGTATTGAGAAGCCGGCTGAGGGTCACGGCGCAAAACGCGCCCAGCATGAACAGCGCCCCATGGGCAAAATTCACCACGCCCAGGGTGCCGAAAATCAGGGTCAGACCCAAAGCGATCAGCGCATAGGCGCTGCCTTTGTCCAGACCGTTCAGAATTTGCAGGATGATGGCGTCCATCGTTCTCCACCTTTGTCATATAGGGGGCCGATCCCCCAAAGGGGTGGCAAAGGGGCCAAAGGCGCGAAACGCGCGCCTTTGGTCATGTCAGGATTGGGTGAACCGGGGCGTTTAGGCGCCTGGGTTACATTCGCCCAACGAGCCACCGGCAAACTGCGGATGATCGGGGGCATAGGTCACTTGCTCGGCTGGGGTGACTTCGACGATCTCCACCAGATCGAATTCGTTTTCGGGGTTTTCTGCACCCTTCACCACGACCACGTCTTTGAAACACTGGTGATCGGCGCCGCGATACAGGGTCGGGCCGTTGCCCAGACCATCGAATTCGAAATCTTCCAATGCTTCTGCTACGGCACACGGGTTGAACGACCCGGCGCGCGAAACGGCATCGGCGTACAGCATCGCCTGAACATATCCGGTGTGGGCCGCCTGCGACGGTGGGAAGCCGTATTTCGTGCCGAACGATTGCACAAACGCATTGGTGCCGGTGTAACGGGCGCCCAATTGGTTTTCCAGTTTCCAATCCCAGTTTTGCGAGCCAAAGATGCCTTTGATGTTGGCCCCGGCACCGCGTGCCATCAGCTCGGAATACAGCGGGACGACGATTTCAAAGTTCTTGCCGTTGGCCGATGCTTCGCGCAGGCCGAACTGCACCGCGTTGGTCAGCGAATTGACCATGTTGCCACCGTAATGGTTCAGAACCAGAACATCGGCCCCTGAATTCAACACCGGCGCAATGTAGGATGAGAAATCGGTTTGGGTCAGCGGTGTCAGGACCGAATTCACAGTTTCCCAACCCATTGCCTCGGTTGATTCACGCACGGCCTGTTCTGTGGTATAGCCCCAGTTATAATCGGCCGTCAGGTGATAGGCCTTGCGATCCATGCCATACTGTTTGCCCAACACCGGCGCCAAAGCGGCACCCGACATGTACGAGTTAAAGAAGTGGCGGAAACCGTTGGCTTTTTTGTCCTTGCCTGTCGTGTCATTGGCATGGGTCAGGCCAGCCATGAAAATAACGCCGGCCTCCTGGCACAATGCCTGAACCGCCACAGCAACACCCGAAGATGAACCGCCGGTGATCATGATCGCGCCGTCTTTTTCAATCATTGAGCGGGCAGAACCGCGCGCCGCATCGGATTTGGTCTGGGTGTCGCCGGTGACATATTCCACCTTTTTGCCCAGAATACCGGTGCCATCCAACGCTTTTGAGCTGAAGGTTGACATCATGCCGCCATCGCCGCCGCCATTCAGATGCTCAACCGCCAATTCATAGGCGCGCAACTGGTCCGCACCCTCATCGGCATAGGGGCCTGATTGAGGGACGTTGAAGCCCAGGGTAACCGTGTCGCCCTGCGGCGCGTTGGTGAACCCGGTGTGGCCGTCCGACCATACAGCGCCGGTGAAAATGGTCGGCATCGCCAGGCCTGCGCCCGTTGCCGCGCCGGTTTTCAACATCCCACGGCGTGTGAAGTTCGATTTAGACATAAAGTCCTCCCTTTATGATGTCTTCGTCCCGGGCTTTGCGCCAGGGCTGTCCTTTTACAGGACTGCGCCCATAATGCGCGGCGCAAGAAAAGACCGCAACAAAGGGTTCATTTTCAACGAAACTTCTGTAAAGTTTTGGACAGGTTGAGATTGGGATTTGTAAATAAATTATCGACAAGGTGCAGAAAGTGACTGAAATCACAAGTTTTTTACCATGGTGAACTCCACAGTCACCGGCAGCCGGATTCGGGCGCGGCGGCTGGATCTGAAGATGAAACAGGGCGCATTGGCCGAGGCGATGGAAATTTCCGCGTCGTATCTGAATTTGATCGAACACAACCGGCGCAGAATCGGCGGAAAACTGCTGAGCAGGGCCGCCCGCGCCCTGGCCACGGATGTTGTAACCTTGACCCAAGGCGCCGAGGCGGCGTTGATCGAGGGGTTGCGCGATGCCCTGGCGCAAATCCCCGACGGTGCCCCAAACATCGCCCAGGCCGAAGATTTCGCCGCCCGGTTTCCCGATTGGGCCGGGCTGACCATCGCACAGGCCCGCCGCATTGCCGGATTGCAGCGCACGGTTGAAAACTTGTCAGACCGGATGACCCACGACCCGTTCCTGTCTGAGGCGTTGCACGATGTTTTGTCAACGGTCACGGCCATTCGATCAACCAGCGCAATTCTCGCCGAAGACGGCGAGATTGACCGCGAATGGCAAACCCGCTTTCACCGCAATCTGTTTGAGGACAGTCAGCGTCTGGCCGAAAGCGCGCAAAGTCTGGTTGGCTATCTTGATGCCGGTGAACAGGCCGACGCCACAATCGCCGCGCCGCAAGAAGAGCTTGAGGCGTGGTTGGCCGCGCACCACTATCATCTTGCGGCGTTGGAACACGGCCAAGTGCGGGATATGGATATTGAGGCGGTTCTGCCCAATGGCGCGGCGGGGTCGGCACGGACGCTGATGTTGGCCTATGCGGCGCAATATCGCGCCGATGCCCTGACCATCCCATTATCGGATCTGGCAGATGCACTTGGGGAAATCACCGATCCTCAGCATTTGGCGCAGAGGTTTCAAACCGATCTTGTTACCGTTTTTCGCCGGTTGGCGACGATGCCCGATGGTTGGGCCGGACGGGCGGTTGGTTTGGTGGTTTGCGACGGGTCAGGCACGCTGACTTTTCGCAAACCTCTGGATGGTTTCGCGCTGCCCCGGTTTGGCGCTGCGTGCCCTCTTTGGCCGATGTATCAGGCGCTGTCACGGCCACACACGCCGATCCGTCAGGTTGTTGAACAGGTCGGCCAACTTACCCCGCGGTTCACCTGTTATGCGGTAGCGCACAAAGCCTATCCCGGGGGGTTTGACAGCGTGCCGGTGGTCACGGCGGCGATGCTGATCCTGCCCCATGACAGCGAAGCGTCGGGATATCCTGTGGGCACATCGTGCCGGATTTGCCCGCGCCGGGCCTGTGCCGCGCGCCGGGAACCGGCGATCGTGGCCGAACACAGCGCCTGATCTGCGGTTTGCCGCCCGACATTTCCCGCCCCGCGCCATCAGAACGCGCTTTGACAGGGGGGCGGGCAGGGTGCCATACTTGCCCCGACCAAGGTCAAAAGACCGGTCCAGGGAGGTGCGATGGCAAAACGGGTTTTGTTGATCGAGGACGAGCCGAATATAATCGAAGCGGTGCGATTCATCCTGTCGCGCGATGGCTGGTCTGTCGATACCCATGCCGATGGCGCAACGGCGCTGTCGGCGGTGGCGCGGCGGGTGCCTGATGTGATCGTGCTGGATGCCATGCTGCCGGGGCGGTCGGGGTTTGAAATATTGCGGGATCTGCGCGGAGATTCCAAAACTGCCGACATTCCGGTGCTGATGCTGACGGCCCGTGGTCAGCAAAAAGACCGCGACATGGCGGCGCGCAATGGGGCCAACCGGTTCATGACCAAACCGTTTTCCAACGCCGAAATGTTGGCCTGCGTGCAAGAGTTATACGCCGCCACCCAAAGCCCGGGCGCCTGACATGGCCAATCGCCCCACCGAACCCCTGTTTCTTGAGCGTCAGACCTATCGCCGGCGCCGGTTGATGGATGCCGCGCGGATTTTGCCGGTTGCCGGGTTTATCCTGTGCATGCTGCCGATGTTGTGGGCTGGTCCGGGGGCCGCGGATGCCTCGGTCGCGGTGGGCGGGTTGTATCTGTTCGGGGTCTGGACGCTGCTTATCGTGACAGCGGGGATTTTGTCACGCCGCCTGATCCGCGCCGCCCCACCGGACAGCGGCACGCGCTGATGCTGACGTTCAACATGCTGGTTTTGGCGTGTTTTGCCTATGTCGCGTTTCTGTTCGCGGTTGCGTTTCTGGCTGAAAAACGCGCGCTGCGGGGGCGGTTGGGCATCCTTCGCTCGCCCTTGGTTTATACGCTGTCGCTGTCGATCTATTGCACCGCCTGGACGTTTTATGGCGCCGTTGGCTATGCCGCGCGGTCGGGTTTGGAATTTGTGACCATTTACCTTGGCCCGACCTTGGTCATGATCGGATGGTGGGGTTTGCTGCGCAAACTGGTGCGGATCGGGCGCACCCAACGCATCACCTCGATCGCGGATCTGATTTCATCGCGCTATGGCAAATCCAATCTGTTGGGGGTGCTGGTCACGATTTTGGCAGTGGTTTTTACCACGCCATATATTGCGCTTCAATTACAATCGGTTACCTTGTCTTTTTCGATTTTTACCGATGGATACGCCAAAGGTACGGCATTCTGGGTTGCCGCCGGTCTGGCCGTGTTTACCATTTTGTTCGGCACCCGGAACCTGGATATTGACGAACGCCACCACGGCATCGTCACCGCCATCGCGGTTGAGGCGGTTGTAAAGCTGATCGCGCTTTTGGCGGTTGGGGGTTTTGTCGTCTGGGGCGTGGCCGGCGGGCCGGGCGACGTGTTTCGCATGATTGAGGACAGCCCGATTTCAACCTGGAAAATGGATCAGAGCCGCTGGGTCACCCTGACATTTCTGTCGGCGGCGGCCTGCATTTGTTTGCCGCGCATGTTTCAGGTGATGGTGGTTGAAAACTCAAACGAATCCCATCTGGCAACGGCGGCCTGGGCGTTTCCACTGTACCTGTTCTTGATGAGCCTGTTCGTGCTGCCCATCGCGGTGGTCGGTCTGAACGTGTTGCCCGAAGGGTCGAACCCGGATCTGTTTGTTCTCACCGTGCCATTGGCGTTTGAGCAAAAAGGGTTGGCGACACTGGTGTTTCTTGGCGGGTTTTCATCGGCCACATCCATGGTGATCGTGGCGGCGATTGCGCTGGCCACGATGGTTAGCAACCATATCGTGATGCCGATCTGGTTGAACGCGCGCAAGGGTGGCGCGACCGTGTCGGGTGATGTGCGCAACGTGATGCTGCGCTCGCGCCGGATTGCGATCATGGCGGTGCTGGCGCTTGCCTATTTCTATTATGCGATGTCGGGCGGGGGCGCGGCCCTGGCGGCGATTGGCCTGATCGCATTCGTCGGTGCAGCACAGATCATGCCGGCGCTGTTGGGCGGGCTGTTCTGGCGCGGCGCAACCCGGTTGGGGGCGGCGGCGGGGTTGATTGTGGGCTTTGCCGTCTGGGCCTGGACATTGTTTTTGCCCGGCATCGGTGAGGGTGTTTTGATCTCATCCCAAACCATGGCCCAGGGGCCGTTTGGCATGGGCTGGTTGCGCCCACAGGCGTTGTTCGGGATCGAAGGATTGGACGGTGTCGTGCATGCCGCGATCTGGTCGCTTACCCTGAACACCGGGGTGTTTGTGGCGCTGTCCCTGCTCAGCTTTCCCAATCCGGTCGAGCGGTTGCAAGGGGCCGAGTTTGTCAACATCCTGCGCTATTCCGCCGGGGCGCGGGCGTTTTCGCCCGGCACGGTCGACGCCGAAGATTTATTGATGATGTCACAGCGCATCCTGGGCAGCGCCGAGGCCCAGGCCCTGTTTCAATCGGTCGCTCTGGAGCAGGGAAAAGAGGGGTATCTGCCCGACACCACCAGCGCATTTCTGGAGCGGTTGGAGCGGGAACTGGCCGGGTCTGTCGGCGCGGCCACGGCCCATGCGATGATGGGGCAAATCACCGGCGGATCGGCAGTGTCGGTCAGCGAATTGATGCGCGTTGCCGATGAAACCGCGCAGATGATGGAATATTCCAACCAACTTGAGGCGAAATCTGAAGAGTTGGGCCGCACCGCCCGCCAGTTGCGCGTGGCCAATGAAAAACTGACCGCGCTGAGCATCCAGAAAGACGAGTTTTTAAGCCAGATCAGCCATGAATTGCGCACTCCGATGACATCGATCCGGGCATTTTCGGAAATCCTGCGCGATGGAGGTGATATGGAGCCCGAGGCGCGCGCGCGATATTCCCGCATCATCCACGACGAGGCCCGGCGCCTGACCCGCGTTCTGGATGATCTGCTGGATCTCAGTGTTCTGGAAAGCGGCCAGGTGACCCTTTATAACGAGGTGACGATCCTGGGCGATATCATTGACCGCGCCATCGCCGCCACCGGCCAGAATGCTTCGGCCTTGCGGATTGAACGCCAGCCGTTGCAGGAACGGTTGGTCCTGTTTACCGATGCCGATCGCTTGGCCCAGGTGTTTATCAATCTGATCGCGAACGCGCAGAAATACTGTGACGCCGACACGCCGGTTCTGCGTATTCTGGTGCGCGATAATAAACAGCACGCGGTGATTGATTTCATTGACAACGGCAGCGGTATTCCAAGCGAAGATCAGGCGTTGATCTTTGAAAAATTCTCGCGTCTTGGTGATACGCGCGCGTCGGGCGGGGCCGGTTTGGGGCTGGCGATCTGCCGTGAAATTGCGGCGCGGTTGGGTGGATCACTGACCTATGTACCGGGGCAGGGCGGGGCTGCGTTTCGCGTGACATTGCCCCGGCGGTTGACCAATGCCGACGCCGAAGCGGCAGAATAAACACTTTTTTCTGATGTATTCATGATTTGGTAACCTTGCTGATCCAAAAAAGACTGAACTTGGAGACAGAAGGTCAGCATTCATGAGCATGGGCGCGACCCAATCCGCATTGCGGCGCAAACTCAGGGCGGTGCGAACCCCCGCAAACGTTCAGGCGATGACCCTGGCGCGGGCCTGGCGGCTGTCGATCGTGCATGGATTTTCCGAGGCGGCGGGGCTTGTCCTGACCATGGATGGTCATGAAACCACGGCGATTGCGCCGTCGGAGATGCCCGATCAGATGGGTGCCGGCGATCTTGGCGTGCTGTTGGAAAGCGCCCATGGTTTTGGTGTCGCGCTGTTGGATGTTCAATTGCTGGCCGCCTTGATCGAAGCACAAACCATGGGCCGTGTTCTGCTGCGCCCGTCGCTCGCCCGGGATCCGACCCCGACCGACGGTGCGATGATCGCCGATCCACTCGATCGCGCGCTGACCCTGTTTGAAGGCCATGCAAGCGGGCTGGAGGGGGCTGAAACCTGTTTTGGAATGCGGTTTGCCACGCCGCTGTCGGATGGGCGGTCGGTGATGATGGCATTGCCCGATGAATCCCATATCATGACGGAAATCACGCTCAGCTTTGGTGGCGGGGATCGGCGTGGGCGGTTGCGCCTGATCCTGCCTGCCGCCTTGCCCAAGGTTGATCCGGTGGATGTGCCCGATCACGAATGGAACGCCCGGATCGAAAGCAATCTGATGGGCGCCGAGGCGCAGTTGTCGGCGGTGCTGACCCGACTGCATCTTCCGATTGAGCAGGTGACAGAATGGAAAGTGGGCGATCTGCTGACGATCCCGGCCAGATCGCTGACGCAGATCGCATTGATCAGTTGCACAGGATCAATCCTGGCTCAGGGGCGATTGGGCCAAAGCAATGGCAACAAGGCGGTGATGTTGGATAACATCCCCGAGGCGCCACCAGTCGGCGTTCTGCCCGCCGCCACGCCGGGGGTTGGCGCGCTGATGACGGGCAAACCGGCCTTTGGGCAAAAACTCTAGGTCTGCGCGCCCTGCAATTGGCCGCGTAACCCCGAAAGATCATACCCGCCACGTGCCGCTGCAGTGATCAAAGTGTCGGCTGGCTGTTTTCCCGCTTGGCTGAATGCCCAGACAATGGCCGACCGTGTCCCTGACCGGCAATAGGCAAAGACCGGCCCGGTGGCGTTTGCAACGGTTGTGCCTTGGATGTTTACGTTTTCGTGGGTCATCGCGCCGTTTGTCACCGGGTTGAAATGAAATGTCAGGCCTGCCGCCTCGGCTGCTGCCTTGATTGCCGCGCTTGCTTCGTGTTCGGCGACCTCTTCATCGGGGCGATTACAGATGACAGCGGTGTATCCGGCCTCTTTCAACGCGGGCACATCGCCGGGCTGGATTTGTGCGCCAACGGCATAGTCTTCGGTCAAAGCATTGATTTGCATGTCGGTCCCTTTAAATTCAGATAGCGTTCGCGCCCTGCAGTCTGCACAATCTGCGCGCAACATATACGCAAGGCTGCCGCGACAAAAAAGGCGTTTTCTGGCCCTGGCCCACAAAGGGGCGGTCGTTCTGGCCTTTTATTCTTTCCGATTGGTTGCCATTCTTGCCGCCAATGGGGTGGCGGCGCGGGCCGGTATCGTAGCGGCCTGAAAAGGCGTGCAAATTTGCCGCGCCAATCGTGAATATATACGGTAAGACAGCGTGGCAAACGGGCAAAGGGGCGAGGGCATGGATTTAGAAACCAATCTGCACGGCGATGTGGCGGTGATCCATTTTGCCAACCCCCCGTCAAATGCCATGACCGGATCACTGCGCGCCGCGCTGGCTGCGGCCGTGACGGACGCGATCAAAAATGATGCTGTGCGGGCCTTGATTTTGACAGGCGACGGGGGGGATTTTTGCACCGGAGCCGACCACAACAGCGATGCACCCGGCATGATGACCCTGTGTCGCCAGATTCAAGACTGCCCCAAACCCGTGATCGTGGCGCTGCAAGGGGCAGTGTTGGGGGATGGATTGGATCTGGCGCTGGCCTGCCATTTTCGGGTTGGTGGGCGCGACACGCGAATCGGTGCGCCGGGTATCCGTCTGGGCCTGCCGCCGCGTGGGGGCGCGACCCAACGTTTGCCACGATTGTGCGGCGCCGCACCGGCCCTGTCCTTGTTGATGAACGGCGCGGAACGGGCGCCGTTTCCGGGTTTTCTGGACGCGCCTTTTACCGATGATCCGTTGGTTGCGGCCCTTGAGATGGCAAAATCTGTCGCCGATCCGCGTCCGACATCGCAACGCCGCGACGGTTTGAGTGACCCAAACACATTCATGGCCGCCGTTGCCCGCGCGCGAACTGCGTCGGCGGGCTCTCCGCTTGACGTGGCCGAACGGATTGTGGCCTGTGTCGAGGCGGCGATGTTGTTGCCGATGGAGTCGGGGCTTGCGATGGAAAAGGCAGCCTATGACGATTGCGCCGCCAGTCCCGCCAGCCGGGCGTTGCGCCATTTGGCCGGGGCCGAATCCGCCGCCTGGGCCTTGCCCGAGGCGGGGGGCGGGCGCGCCCAGCCAATCAGCCGTGTGGCGATTTTGGGCGGCACGGCGCGGGCGGGTGAATTGGCCCTGTCGTGTCTGAATGCCGGGCTTGAGGTGTTGCTGATAGAGCTGGAAACAGCGGGGCAAGCGATTGTTCTGGAACGGCTATTATCATTGTATGACGATGCGGTTGATCGCGGTTCTCTGACGGCCGAGCAGCGCGACGCCCGCCTGTTGCGCGTGCAACCCGAGGCCAGTTTCGACGACCTGAACAGTGTCGATGTGGTGTGGGAGGCGGCAGTTGACGATCTAACATTGCGTCAGGAACTGTGGGCGGCGATCACCTTGTTGGCGCGCCCGGGCGCTTTGCTGATCGCATCGGGGGATACGGTTGCGCCCATCGATCTGGCCGGCGATGGCGCGCGTTTGGACGACATGGTTGGCTTGCATATTCCCGGCGCGGCCCATGTCGGGCCGTTGGCCGAACTTTGCCCCGCGCCGGGTGCGCGCCCCGATACGGTTGCCACGGCCCTCGCCCTGGTGCGCCGATTGCAGCGGCAGGTGGTGCGTGGCGCCGATCAGCCGGGCCGCCTTGTGCATCATCTGAGCGAAGTGTTCGAGCGCACGATCGAAACCTTGTTGATCGCAGGGCTTAGCGCCGAGGATATCGATGCCGCCCTCATGGATTACGGATTTCGCCACCCACCTTGTGCGACGCTGGATATGCGTGGGCTGGATCGGGTATTGGCCCATCGCAAGGCGGTGCATGGTACAGGCGCGGACGAACTTGGGCTGCTGGATGCTTTGGTTGATTGCGGGTTGACCGGACGGCGCGCGGGGGCCGGGCTTTTGCAGTGGTCAGATGACACACCGATCGGCGAAACTGAAGATACCCGCGCCCTGATGGCGGCGTTGGCCGAGGCAGGCGCGCCCCGGGCGTCGGGCGTCGCCCGCCGCGATATTGCCCATGTCTGTGCTGCGGCTCTGGCGAATGCGGGGGCACATATGCTCGATTCCGGTCTGATTGGCCGGGCCGGTGATGTGGATGTGGCGGCGGTTCATCGTCTGGGGTTTCCGCGTTGGCGTGGTGGCCCGATGATGGCGGCGGATCTGCGCGGCCTTGTGCGGGTGGAACAGGATCTGGCGCTGGCAGGTGCGGGCACGCCTATCTCACCGCTTTTCGACGATTGTATCAAAAACGGCACACCCCTTTCAGAGCGCGTTTCCTAGCCCAGAAAAATGCCGACAATCACCAACATCAGACCCAAAACAGACAATAGCAACGCGGCCATGTTGACCGTGACCAGCCGTTGCAAAGCCGCGCGCAGGGCCGCATCCTCCAATCCGGCGCGGCGCACGCGCACGCCCGAGATGATGCAATATATCAATCCGATCAATCCGACCACCGACAGGGCGGCGCCCGTCCAAATTACGATATCCATGGCACCCTCTGCTGTGATCTGGTGCGCGCTGCCTATACGATCTGCACAAGCGGCGCAAACCCTTGCGGTGGCTGCGCGCAAAAGCTACCCATGGAAAAAAATCAACATTCAAATGAGGCCAACATGAGCGATCTTCCCCCAGAACCCACCGCCGCCGATAGCAATTACCGTGTAACCGCCGACGAGTTGCGCCAGTTCATCGAACGGTTTGAGCGGTTGGAGCAGGAAAAACAAGATATCGCCGAAGCGCAAAAAGAGGTCATGGCCGAGGCCAAGGGCCGGGGATACGATACCAAGGTGATGCGTAAGATCATCGCCCTGCGCAAACGCGACAAGGATGATATCGCCGAGGAAGAAGCGGTTCTGGAAATGTATATGCAAGCCTTGGGTATGTGAGTTTTCTGGCATTGTCTGATGTAAGACAATGCCATTAAAACAACTGGTTGTGCGGAAATGTTAAGGCTCTGCGTGAAGTACAGGCGGCGCGGTTTTAATCGGCCTTGCGAAATGCCGACGGGGTTTTGCCGGTCTGATGCTGAAACGCGCGGGTGAAATAGGCCGCTGATCGAAAGCCGAGGTTGGCGGCGACATCCTTGATCGGCAGGGTGGTGTCGCGCAGCAATTTGCGCGCCTCGTAATGCACCCGGTCTTGCAACAGGGCCGAAGCCGTGCGCCCACTGGCCACCTTGCAACTGCGCGACAGATGGGTGGCCGTCACGCCAAGGGCGGCGGCATAATCGGCCACACCCTGACCCTTGCGAAAATCCCGCTCAAGCAGCGCGGTGAATGCCTCGACCAGGCGGTCGGCGGCGCGGGCGTCGGCGGGGGGCGATATGTCGTCATGAACCGGGGCGTGACGTTCCAGCCAGACGGTCAGCAGGCCGGTGTGATGGTTCAGCGCCCGTTCCATCGTCTCGGCGCCGCGTTCCAATTCACGTTGGATGTTTTCAATCTGCTGCGCCATTTCACTTTGCGAGTGTGCATCGCGCAGGCGCACATGCAGCGGGTCAGCCGGCATTTCAAACCCCTGTTCACGGGGGAAAAACAGCGCAACGCCCGAAACCTGACCCATCATGTCAAACCCGTGCATCGTGCCCGCCGGCAGCAAAATGGCGTTATTGGGCCCATAACCGCGGGTGATTCCCGATATGGTGATTCGGCCCTGGCCGCGGGTGAACCAATACAAGACCGGGCTGGAATAGCTGCGCATCGCTTCGGTGCGCCAACGCCCGCCCTGGGCAAATCGTTGTAGCGGAACAAGGCGAAAACCCAATGGTGACGGTTCAACAACGGTCATGGCAGAGAGACCCATTCTTTGAAATATGCACAGGCGCTGGCAGGCCCCCGAAACAGAAAGGTCAGGGTAATCGCCCGCCTTGTCAAACATAGTTTCCGGTTTCGGCGGAATTACGACCGCTTTGCGATTTCGGTTGCCGCAATCTGATGCCAGTCTTTCATCCGCTTGCGAAACCATGTGCGCTGGCGTTTTGCATATTGCCGGGTGGCAATGATTGCGGCGTCGCGGGCCTGATCCAATGTCATCTCACCCCTGAGATGCGCCAGAAGTTCCGGCGCGCCGATGGCGCGGGACGAGGGGCGGCGGGCATCCCAATCGGCAGCATTGGCGCGCACTTCGTCCAGCGCGCCTTGGGCAAGCATCTGATCAAAACGCCGGCCGATTCGCGGGCTCAGCCATTCGGGCGGCGCGTCCAACACCACGGGCAGGGTGGCGGCAAGGGCCAGGTGGGGCGGCGGCGTTGAGTCTTGCCAGGTGGCCAGGCCGGTGCCGGTGGTGCGCCATACCTCCCAGGCGCGTTGGATGCGGGCGGGATTGGCGGTGTCGATCCGGGCCAGCGTTGCGGGATCAAGATCGGCCAACAGCGCCGAGGCGCCGTGCTGCGCGATGATGGCATCGGCGGTTTGGCGCACATCCGCAGGGGTGGGTGGAATTTCGGCCAAACCTTCGGTCAGCGCGGCAAAGTTAAGCCCGGTGCCACCGACGATAATCGGCCGCGACCCATGCAAAAGGCCGGTCACATCGCGCAACCAATGGCCGGTGGAATAGGCAGCATCGCCCGGCACATGGCCGTATAGGGCATGGGGCGCGCGGGCCAGATCCGCCGCATCGGGGCGCGCAGTCAACACCTGCCAATTGGCAAACACCTGTAACGCATCGGCATTTATGATCACGCCGCCTGCGGTTTCGGCAATCGCCAAAGCCAGCGCCGATTTGCCCGACGCTGTCGGTCCGGCAATCAACACCGGCCTGTCACGCCCGGCTTGCGCGATAATACTGTTAACGTCCACGCCAATGCCCCGTTGAAACCCGCCCGCTTTTGCGACATTTAGGCGGCCAGCACAATCACAGCAGCACAAAATGGGGCAAATCCGATGACCGAGGCTCAGACACAGACCAACAAGGTGACCTATAAACGTGTGTTGTTAAAAATTTCCGGCGAGGCGCTGATGGGTGATCTGGGCTTTGGCCTGCATCCGCCCACGGTACAGCGGATCGCGCAAGAGGTGAAATCGGTCCATGATCTGGGCGTTGAAATTGCCATGGTGATCGGCGGGGGCAACATTTTCCGTGGGCTTCAAGGCAGCGCCCAAGGGATGGAGCGGACAACCGCCGATTATATGGGCATGTTGGCGACGGTAATGAACGCCCTTGCCATGCAAAGCGCGCTGGAAGAATTGGGCATTCACACCCGGGTGATCAGCGCGATCCCGATGGATCAGGTCTGCGAACCCTATATCCGCCGCCGCGCCGTGCGCCATCTTGAGAAAAAGCGCGTCGTGATCTTTGCTGCGGGCACGGGCAACCCCTATTTCACCACCGACACGGCGGCGACCCTGCGCGCCAATGAAATGACCTGTGAGGCGATTTTCAAAGGCACCAAGGTAGACGGGATTTACGACATGGACCCGGTCAAACACCCCGAGGCGAAACGTTACGACCGGGTGAGTTATGACGAGGTGTTGCGCAAGAACCTGAAAGTCATGGATGCCAGCGCGATTGCCCTGGCACGTGACAATAAATTGCCCATCGTTGTGTTCTCATTGGATGAACCCGGCGGATTTCGGGGTATTTTGGCGGGGCAAGGCACCTATACAATCGTGCATGGATAACGCTATAAGCGCAAAAAGCGGTGCGCTGAGCGCGTCTTACGGTATAAGGTGACCTATGGCTGACGAAGAATTCGAACTGGATGTAAATGATCTGAAGCGCCGGATGGACGGCGCGATGGAGGCCTTGCGCCACGAATTTGCATCTTTGCGCACCGGGCGGGCCTCTGCCTCGATGGTGGAACCGATCATGGTTGACGCCTATGGACAGCTGACGCCGATCAACCAGGTGGGCACGATCAACGTGCCCGAACCCCGCATGGTCACCGTCACGGTGTGGGACAAGACCCTGATGGGCAAGACCGAAAAGGCGATTCGCGAATCTGGTCTGGGCATCAACCCGGTGATTGACGGCATGACCATCCGTCTGCCGATCCCCGAGCTGAACGAAGAGCGGCGCATTCAGTTGACCAAGGTTGCCGGCCAAAGGGCCGAAGATGCCCGCGTCGCCATTCGCAACGTGCGCCGCGATGGCATGGACCAACTGAAAAAGGCCAAGGCCAACGGCATGTCCGAAGACGATCACAAGGTCTGGAGTGCCGAAGTGCAAGACCTGACCGACGCCGCGATTGAGAATATCGACAAGGTACTGGCGAACAAGCAAGAAGAGATCATGCAGGTCTAAACCGCTCTGCGCCCCGCGATTTTCAGGATGCCACCCAAAAGGAGAGGCACGCATGACCGGCACGACCACGATCAAAAATGGCCCCAATCACGTCGCAGTCATCATGGATGGCAACGGGCGATGGGCACAATCGCGCGGCAAGCCCCGCCTGTTCGGGCACCACGCGGGCGCAAAGCGCGTGAAGGAAATCGTGCGCGCCTGCCCGGATCATGATGTCAAATATCTGACGATCTTTGCCTTCAGCACTGAAAACTGGAAACGCACCCAGACCGAGGTTTCCGGCCTGATGAAACTGTTTCGCCGCTATATTGCCTCGGAAGCGCGTGATTTGCTGGCCGAAGGTGTGCGGGTGCGTTTCATCGGCGACCGGGTGAAACTGGACGCGAAACTGTGCAGACTGATGGACGAGATCGAGCTGTTGACCAGCGGCAATGACCGGGTGCATCTGACGATTGCGTTGAATTACGGCGGGCGCGATGAATTGGGCCGCGCCACCAAAAGATTGGCGCGTGAGGTATCGGCTGGCCGGATCGACCCCGAAACAGTGGATGAAACCACTCTGGCCCGGTTTCTTGATACCTGTTTTCTGCCCGATCCGGATCTGGTGATCCGCACGTCGGGCGAGGCGCGGATTTCAAATTTCCTTTTGTGGCAGGCCGCCTATTCGGAATATGAATTCGTCAATACCCTGTGGCCCGACTTTTCGGCCGCTGAATTTGCCACCGTTTTAACCAGTTATGGCAAACGCGAACGCCGATTTGGCGCTGTGCCTGCATGACGTCCAAGCCCGGACAATGGGACGATCTGATCGTTCGTGTCGCATCAAGCGCGGTAATTGCCGTGGTTGGGATCGGCTGTGTCTGGTTGGGAGGTTGGTTCTTTCTGGCGCTGACTGTCGTGGTTTCTGCCGTGATGGTGTGGGAACTTACCCGCATGCTTGACGATCAGGCGCCGGCCCTGGTGATTGCCGCAATTGCGGGGGGCGCGCTTTTGGTGGCGGATCTGTTGCCGCCGGGCTTTGCGCTGCCGCTTTTGTTGGCGCCGGCGTTCGTGGGGTTTGGGCAACTGCGCCAACGCCGGGCGACCTTCGCCATTTTCTCGGTGATGATCCTGTTGGCCGGGTTTGGCCTTCTTATCCTGCGCAACGATTTTGGCTTTGTCTGGATGTTGTGGCTGGCCCTGGTGGTGATTGTCACCGATATCGCCGGATATTTTGCCGGGCGGTTTATCGGCGGGCCAAAATTCTGGCCGCGCGTCAGCCCCAAAAAAACCTGGTCGGGCACGGTTGCGGGCTGGATCGCGGCCGCCGTGGTGGGTTGGATTTATGTGCTTCAAACCGATGTCGGTTTACAGATCATTGGCATTTCCATCGCGGTTTCGATGGCCAGCCAGATGGGCGATGTCGCCGAAAGCGCCGTAAAACGCCGCGCTGGCGTGAAAGACAGTTCGTCACTTTTGCCCGGACATGGCGGGCTGTTTGATCGGTTTGACGGAATGCTGGGCGCATCGGTGTTTTTGCTATTGGTGGAGCAGTTGGTGGATTTCCCACCGGGCGTTTTATGACACGACGAATTTCTATTTTCGGCGCAACCGGGTCAATTGGCGGCACGACATTGGATCTGATCGGGCGTGATCCGGCAGCCTATGATGTGGTTGCCCTGACCGGGGGGCGCAATATCGATCGGTTGGCGCAGATGGCGCGCCAGTTTGACGCCGAAATTGCCGTGACCGCCTATGAAGATCACTTGCCTGCCTTGCGCGCGGCGCTTGCCGGAACTGGCATCGCATGTGCCGCCGGGGCAGGGGCAATCACCGAGGCGGCAGCGCGCCCGGCCGATTGGGTGATGTCGGCCATCGTCGGTCACGCCGGTCTTGCACCGGGTATGGCGGCGTTGAAACAGGGCGCGACCCTGGCCTTGGCCAACAAGGAATCCTTGGTGACGGCAGGGCCTTTGCTGATGCAAACCGCGCGCGATCATGGCGCGGTGATCCTGCCGGTGGACAGTGAACATTCGGCTGTGTTTCAGGCGCTGATTGGCGAAGATATCACAACGGTCGAGCGCATCATCATCACCGCCAGCGGTGGCGCATTCCGTGATTGGCCCCTTGAAAAAATGGCACAAGCCACGCTTGCCGATGCGTCGGCACATCCCAATTGGGCGATGGGACAGCGCATTACGATCGACAGTGCCAGCATGTTCAACAAGGCACTGGAACTGATTGAAACCCATGAGTTTTTCGGCGTTTCCCCGGACAAGATCGAGGCGTTGGTGCACCCGGAATCATTGGTGCATGCCATGGTCGGGTTTGTCGATGGCGGGTTGATGACCCATGTCGGCCCACCCGATATGCGCCACGCCGTCGGGTTTGCCCTGCATTGGCCCATCCGCCGCCCGTTGCCGGTGGCGCGTCTGGATTTCGCCAAACTGGGACAGTTCACGTTTCGCGCGCCAGACCCCGCGCGTTACCCCGCCTTGCGCCTCGCCCGCGAGGTGATGCAGGCGGGCGGGCTGACGGGTGCGGTGTTCAACGGGGCCAAGGAACGCGCGCTGGATGCGTTCATCGACGGACAGATCCGATTTCTGGATATGGCCGCCATTGTGGAAGACACCCTGGGTAAAATGGCCGCAGATGGCCTTGTCCATGCCGCAATGACCCTAGATAATGTGGCGCAGACCGACCATATGGCTCGGATACGTGCGGCCGAGGCGATTGCCGCGCGCCCCTCATAAGGATAATCACAGCCCATGGACCTGATCGGCCTGATCCCGAGTTTCGGTAGTTTTTTCTATTCCATTCTGGCGTTTATCGTCGCGTTGTCGATCATTGTGGCGGTGCATGAGTATGGCCATTACATTGTTGGCCGGTGGTCGGGCATTCATGCCGATGTGTTTTCCTTGGGCTTTGGGCCGATCCTGTATTCGCGGATCGATAAACGGGGCACACAGTGGCAGGTCGCGGCATTGCCGTTCGGCGGATATGTGAAATTTGCCGGTGATGCGGATGCTGCCAGCGTTGAAGCGACCGATGTGTCCACCCTGAGCGCGGCTGAAAAACGCCGCACCATGGCGGGCGCCCCGTTGTGGGCACGGGCCGCCACGGTTGCGGCGGGGCCGGGGTTCAATTTTGTCTTTTCCATCGCCATCTTTGCAACGGTGATGATGTTTCGCGGCGTGGCCAGCGATCCGTTGACGGTGGATGAAATCATGCCACTGCCCGCGCCGGTACAGGAATTGCGCGCGGGTGACGAACTGCTGTCGATTGCCGGGTTGAAAACCCCGGCCCTGGCGCAGTTGGATCAATATATCAAACAGCTGCCTGTCGCTCCGATCCTGGATTATACGGTTTTGCGCAATGGAGATACGATCACGGTGCAGGGGCCGCACCCTTATCCGCCGTTGGTCAATGGCGTTAATCTGCAATCCGCGGCGATGGATGCGGGCCTGAAAGTGGGCGATGTGATCACCGCCGTTGATGGGCAAAGCATTTCGGTGTTTGACGAATTGCCCGAATTGGTGGCCGCGGCCGAAGGCAAATCACTGAACCTGACGGTCTGGCGCAGCACGATCAGCGGCGGTGAGACGTTGGATATCACCCTGTCGCCGCGTCCGGTGGATTTGCCCCGCGCCGAAGGTGGGTTTGAAACCCGCTGGCTGATCGGGATATCGGGTGGGCTGTTCTTTACCCCGCAAACTGAAACGCCGGGAGTGTTCAGCGCCCTTGGTCAGGCGGTGCAACAAACCTATTTCATCGCGCAATCCTCGGTTTCGGGCCTGTATCACATGGCGGTGGGCGCGATTTCCAGCTGTGGCTTGCAAGGGCCGATCGGCATTGCCCAAACCAGCGGCGCTGCGGCCTCGCAGGGGGGGCTGACGTTCATCTGGTTCATCGCGGTGCTGTCAACGGCGGTGGGGTTGTTGAACCTGTTTCCGATTCCGGTTCTGGATGGCGGGCACCTGGTGTTTCACGCCTATGAGGCGGTTACCGGCAAGCCGCCCAGCGACGGCGCGTTGCGGGTGCTGATGATTATCGGCCTGTCACTGTTGGCAACGCTGATGATTTTTGCCATCACCAACGATTTGTTCTGCCCCTAGGGGGTGAAAAACTGCGCCAACGCCAAAATCACGCCACATTCGCGCGCTAACCCTTGGTGAAGTCAAAGGTACACCGGGAAAGAGGGCGAAGCGATGCAACATATCGAAGCCGGCGCGCGCAGCATATCATTGTTGGTCGATCTCAATGTTGACCGGATCATCTATTTTGCAACGATCCTCGCTGCCTTGATGGTTGGTGCTTATATCGGCACGTTCTGATCGGGGTTGCCCCTACATTTAGGTCATATTCGAAAACAGCGGATAAATAAGCGGTTTTTGAGTCGTCTGTGTTTTGACAAGTCCTGCCAATCTCGATAGCTAAGTCTTACACGAAGTCGGCATCGGAACTGGGGCACATGAGTATCAAAACAACAGGCGATCAACGCCGTGCAGTTGAAACCGCGTGGGTACGCCTGCGCAGTGTGGCTTTAATCCTTTGTTTTGGGGTGTTTGCCGCTTTTTCCGCGTCCCACGCCCAGGCGCAATCCTACAGTTTCAACACCGTATCGATTGAAGGCAATCAGCGGGTCGAACAGGGCACGATCCTGTCATACGCGGGAATCGGGCGGGGCGAGGCCGTATCGCCCGGCGCGTTGAACGATGCCTACCAACGGATCGTCAATTCCGGCCTGTTTGAAACGGTCGAATTGGTGCCCAGCGGTTCAACCCTGGTCATCCGGGTTCAGGAATGGCCGACAATCAACCGTATCAACATTGAAGGCAACGTGCGTCTAAAGGATGATCAGTTGCTGCCTTTGGTGCAATCACAGGTGCGTCGGGTTTATAACCCGACCGTCGCCGAACAAGACGCCGCATCAATGGTTGAATTGTACGAGGCGCGCGGTCGTCTGGCCGCCAGTGTTTCGCCGAAAATCATCCGCCGTGCAAACAACCGCGTTGATCTGGTATTCGAGGTTGTCGAGGGCAAAGTTGTTGAAATCGAACGTTTGTCATTTGTCGGCAATCGCAGTTTTTCAGACCGCCGCCTGCGCCGCGTTCTGGACACCAAACAGGCCGGTTTTCTGCGTCAGATCATTCAGCGTGACACATTTGTTGCCGACCGTATCGAATTTGACAAACGGCTTCTGAGCGATTTTTACACCGCGCGCGGCTATATCGATTTTCAGATCCTCAGCGTGAACAGCGAGTTTTCCCGCGAGCGGAATGCATTCTTCATCACCTTCACCATCCAGGAAGGCCAGCCTTACAAGTTTGGCGGTGTCACGGCATCTTCGGATTTGCCCAATGTGGATGCGCAGGAATTTCTGGCCGTTACCAAAACCCGTGCTGGCCAAACCTATTCGCCCGGCGCTTTGGAAAATGATATCAACCGGATGGAGCGTTTGGCGACGCAAAAAGGTTTGGCGTTTATCCGTGTGAATCCCGAAATCACCCGCGATCAACGCAATCTGATCTTGAACGTTGATTACGTCATTGAACGGGGTCCGCGCATTTTTGTCGAACGGATCGACATCGAAGGCAACGCCACGACATTGGATCGGGTGATCCGGCGCCAATTTAAAACCGTTGAGGGTGATCCGTTCAACCCGCGCGAAATTCGCCAGGCCGCCGAGCGGATTCGCGCCTTGGGTTATTTCGCCAATGCCGATGTGAACACCAGCGAAGGCAGCGCAGGTGATCAGGTGGTTGTTGATGTCGACGTCGAAGAACAGCCCACTGGCAACCTGTCATTCGGCGCCAGCTATTCCGCCGATACCGGCCCGGGCGTTAACATTTCATTTTCCGAGCGTAACTTTTTGGGCCGGGGGCAGACCCTGAGATTTGTCGTGGCAAGCGGCACCGATTCGGCGAGTTCGAACCTGTCGTTTACGGAACCGGCCTTGTTGGGGCGCGATTTGTCGTTCACGTTCAACGCCTTCTATTCCGTGTCAGAGCAGGACGATTCGTTTTACGACACGCGGGTTGTCGGCATTTCACCTTCGCTGACCTTTCCAATCTCCGAGAATGGCCGCCTTCAGACCCGTTATTCCGTATCAAAAGACACCGTGTCGAATATTAGCAAAGAAAGTTCGCCAATCCTTAAGGGTGAGGTCGGTTCGAAATATACCAGCGCCTTTGGTTATACCTTTACCTATGACACCCGGGTGACCGGGTTGAACCCGAACGCGGGTGTGTTGCTGTCTTTCGGTCAGGATTTTGCCGGCTTTGGCGGTGACACGAAATACGTCAAAACCAGCGCCAAGGCGATTGGTCAGACTAAGGTGATGAATGAAGAAGTCACCTTGCGGGCCACATTCGAAGGTGGCGCTATCAACTCTTTTGGCGGGTCGACCTCCCGCCTGACCGACCGCTATTTCCTTGGTCCCAACCTTTTGCGCGGGTTTGAATCCAAGGGGATCGGCCCGCGTGATCTGGGGGCCGTAAATCGGGATGCCTTGGGCGGTAACATGTTTGCCGTCGCCCGGTTTGAGGCTGAATTTCCCTTGGGTTTGCCCGAAGAATACGGAATTTCGGGCGGTGCGTTTGTTGATGTCGGGTCGCTCTGGGGCCTGGATGACACGGCCGGTGCGGGCGGTATTGTCGATGACAGCGCCGCGTTGCGCGCCTCAATCGGTGTTTCGCTGTTTTGGGATACGCCAATCGGTCCGTTGCGGTTCAACTTCTCCAAACCGCTCAAGAAAGAAGACTATGATCTTGAGCAGAACTTCAACCTGACGATTTCGACCGAGTTTTAAGAATGTGGCGCGCGCTTGCGCTTGTTATCTTTGTCGCCCTGACCGGACCGGTCGGGGCGCAAAACGTCACACCTGTCTTGACCTTGAATCAGGAAGAACTGTTCCTGCAATCCCAGTTTGGCCAACGGATCCGGTCAGATATCGCCGCGTCGTCGGCAGAGCTGGCCGCGGAAAACCGTGAGATCGAAGCAGCCCTGATGGCAGAAGAGCAAGCGCTGACGGCCGAACGCGCCAATCTGCCCGTTGATGAGTTTCGCGAAAAGGCGCAGGCCTTTGATGAAAAGGTCACATCGATCCGCACAGAACAAGACGCCAAGGGCCGGGCCATCGGTCGTAAGAACGACGAAGCGCAACAGGTGTTTTTTTCACGCGTTGCAACTGTGCTGCTGACAATCATGCAAGAACGCGGCGCCTTGGCCATTTTGGATGAAAGGATGGTGTTCTTGTCGGTCGACTCGATTGACATCACGGATCTGGCCATCGCGCGGATTGATGCCGCCATCGGCGATGGAACCGGGCAACAACCTTAACCGCCCGCTTGCGGCATTGGCGTGCAATTGTTAGTCAGACCAAAAGCCAAAGGATGCCTGCAGATGAGCGATAAAACCAGCGCCGATATTCAGTTGATTCAGCGGATCATCCCGCATCGGTATCCGTTTTTGTTGGTGGATAAGGTACGCGATATTGTCGATGCGCAAAGTGCGGTTGGCATCAAAAACGTCACCATGAACGAGCCGCATTTTCAGGGCCACTTTCCCGGCACCCCGATCATGCCAGGCGTCACAATCGTGGAAGCGATGGCACAAACCGCCGCCGTGATGGTTGGGGTCGCCAAAGATCTGGCCGACAAGGATTTTCTGGTTTATTTCATGGCCATCGACAGCGCCAAGTTCCGGCGCAAGGTGGTTCCGGGCGATGTGTTGGAACTGCACGTCACTACCAAGCGGGGCGGTGGCAAGGTTTGGAAATTTCATGGCCGCGCCGAGGTTGAGGGCGAATTGGCCTGTGAGGCGGAATTCACCGCGATGATGGATCTGCCCAAGTGAGCATCGCCGCCTCTGCCCGAATCCACGCCTCGGCCATCGTGGAAGATGGGGCCGTGATTGGCGCCAATGTCGTGATCGGGCCGTTCTCTGTGATCGGGCCACAGGTTTCATTGGGCGACGGCGTGACTGTCAAAAGCCATGTTGTGATTTCCGGGCGTACCGAGATCGGGCTGGACAGCGTGATTTTTCCGTTCGCCAGCATCGGTGAAATTCCTCAGGATCTGAAATTCGCGGGCGAAGAAACGCAATTGATCATCGGCGCACGCTGTCGGATTCGCGAACATGTAACAATCAACACCGGCACCGATGGGGGTGGCGGTGTGACCCGCGTGGGCGATGATTGTCTGATCATGGCCGGTGCACATGTGGCCCATGATGCACAGGTGGGCAACCGGGTGATCATCGTCAACAGTTCGGCGGTGGCGGGCCACTGCATTATCGAAGATGACGTGATTATCGGCGGTTTGTCTGGCATCCATCAATTTGTACGGATCGGGGAGGGCGCGATCATTGGCGCGGTCACCATGGTCACCCATGATGTAATCCCCCACGCTTTGGTACAGGCACCGCGCGGCGAATTGGATGGGCTGAACCTGGTGGGGCTGAAACGCAAGGGGGTCAGCCGGGCCGATATCACAGCCCTGCGCGCCGCATTTCAGATGCTGAAGCAAGGCGAAGGCGCGTTTCAAGACCGCGCGCGTCGGCTTAGCGATGAAACCGACAGTGCCTATGTGCGAAAAATGGTTGATTTTATTCTTGCCGACAGTGATCGCGGCTTTCTCACGCCGTCATGACCTTGTGTGTGATCGCGGGGCAGGGCCGTTTGCCAGCACTGCTGATTGAACGGCTTGAAGCAGTGGGTGAACCGCCGGTTTTGGCCGAGCTTTCGGGCTTTAAGATGGAGGATCGGGGCACGCGCCCGGTGATCCGGTTTCGGATCGAAACCTTGGGCAGCTTTATTGCAACGCTGCGGGATCAGGGTGTGGATCGGGTTTGCTTTGCGGGTTTGATCCGCCGCCCGCCGCTGGACCCCGCATTGGTTGATCGGGCCACTATGCCAATGGTGCCGCGGGTAATGCAGGCGTTGCAACAGGGCGATGACGCGGCTTTGCGCATTGTTTTGGCGTTATTTGAAGAAGCGGGTCTTGCGGTGGTTGCCGCCCATGATGTTTTGCCCGGCCTGATGCCATCGCCAGGCATTGCCACACAGGCACAACCCGATGAAACCGCCCGGCGCGATGCGCAGCGCGGGCAGGCGATTCTGGCCGCCATGGGCCGGGCCGATGTGGGGCAATCCTGTGTTGTGGCCCAGGGGCAGGCATTGGCGATTGAGGCGTGGCCAGGTACGGATTGGACATTGGCCAGTGTGGCGCAATTGCGCGGAAAAAAGGCCGGGTCGTTGGAGATGCCCGGTGTTCCGGCGGGCGGTATTTTTTACAAGGCCCCGAAACCGGGTCAGGATCGGCGGATTGATCTGCCCGCGATTGGGCCGAAAACCGTGCGTGGCGCGGCGGCGGCGGGCCTGTCAGGTATTGTGATCGAGGCGGGCGGCGTGATGGTGATCGACCGCGAAACGGTAATTGATCTGGCCGATAAACTGGGTCTGTTTCTTTGGGTGCGGCAACCGGAATGAAGGTATTTCTGGTCGCAGGCGAGGCATCGGGTGACCGGTTGGGCGCGGCGCTGATGGCCGGGCTGAAATCCTGCGCGCCAAAGCCGGTGGAATGGGCCGGGGTGGGCGGCCCCTTGATGGCTGAACAAGGGTTGCACAGCCTGTTTGCGATGCAAGAGCTAAGCGTGATGGGAATCGCCGAGGTTCTGCCAAAATATCGGCATCTGCGCCGCCGGATGATTGAAACCGCTGATGCGGTTCTGACGGCCCAGCCTGATGTATTGATCACCATCGATTCACCTGATTTCGGCCTTCGGGTTGCGGCGCGGGTGCGGGCGCAAAACCGAACTATCCGCACGGTGCATTATGTCGCGCCTTCGGTTTGGGCCTGGCGCCCGGGGCGGGCGGCCAAAATGGCGCGCCATGTCGATCAGGTGCTGGCGCTCTTGCCGTTCGAACCGCCCTATATGGAAGCCGCCGGAATGCGCTGTGATTTTGTCGGGCACCCGGTTGTGGCCGAACCGCAGGCTGACGCCGCCGAAATTGCCGCATTTCGTCAGACCCATAATCTGGGCGATGCGCCTGTGTTATTGGTTTTGCCCGGATCGCGCGGATCGGAGGTGGCGCGATTGCTGCCAATATTCGCGCAAGTGGTGGCGAAGCTGCACGCAGCGCGCCCGGATCTGCGGGTGGTGGTGCCGGCGGCGCCGGGGGTGCATGACAGCGTGCGCGACGGTGTGCGCGACTGGGCCGGTCGGCCGGTCGTTCTGGACATGCGCGGCCAGTCCGGGGATGCGGCGCAGCACCAAAAGGCGGCGGCATTCGGTGCGGCCAACGTCGCATTGGCGGCATCTGGCACGGTGTCGTTGGAATTGGCGGCGGCGGGCACGCCGATGGTTGTGGCCTATGATATGAGCTGGTTATCCTGGCAAATCATGTCACGCGCTGCGCTGATCGACACAGTCACATTAGTGAATCTGGTGTCAGAAACGCGCATCATTCCAGAGTTTTTGGGCCCTGCTTGTCAACCGGGCCCAATTGCCGACGCTTTGCTTTCGGTGCTGAACGCACATGAAGAACAGGCACAGGCGTTGTCCCTGACCATGATGCGATTGGGTAAAGGCGGCATTGCGCCCGGGCGGCGTGCCGCGATGGCGGTCTTGGAAGGGCTGAACGGCACAGGGTCTTAACCAATGCCGGGCACAGTCCAAGTTGCACGCTTACAACCTATCCCCTCCAGATCCATCCGCCGCCCAAAATTCGGGTGCTATCGGGGTCGTAAAACACACAGGCTTGGCCGGGTGACACGCCCTCTTCCGGGGTCAGCAATTCAACCGTTGCTTCGGTTTCGCTGATCGGGCGCAGAATGGCGGCGCGGGGTGGGCGGGTTGATCGCACCTTTACCATCACGTGCCACTCGGCCTGATCGGTGATCGCCACATCCCCCAACCAGTTGATTTCGCGCAGCGGCACGATACGGGTCGAAAGCATGGATTTCGGCCCGACAACCACCTCTTTGCGGTCCACATCCAGGCGCACCACATAAAGCGGGTCTTCCAAACCGCCAATCCCAAGGCCCCGACGTTGCCCGATCGTATAATGAATCACACCGCGATGTTCGCCCAAATCCGTACCGTCCACATCCACGATGCGGCCGGGATCAGCCGCGCCGGGGCGCAATTTTTCGATAACGGCGGCATAATTTCCGTTTGGAACGAAACAAATATCCTGGCTGTCGGGCTTATCGGCTACGCTCAGTCCGTATTTTGCGGCCAAAGCGCGGGTGTCATCCTTGCTGGGCAGGTGGCCCAACGGAAAACGCAGAAAATTCAACTGATCCTGGGTGGTGGAAAACAGGAAATAGCTTTGATCCCGGGCGGCATCGGCGGCGGCGTGCAGTTCGGCCTTTTGCGGGCCCATCTTGCGCTGAATGTAATGGCCGGTCGCCATGCAATCGGCATCTAGATCGCGCGCGGTTTCCAACAAATCCTTGAATTTCACCCGCTCGTTACAGCGGATACAGGGCACGGGTGTGGCCCCGGCCAGATAGCTGTCGGCAAATTCGTCAATCACCGCTGCGCGGAATTTATTTTCATAATCCAGCACATAATGGGGAAAACCCATGGTTTCGGCGACCCGGCGGGCATCATGAATATCGCGCCCCGCGCAACAGGCCCCCTTTTTCGCCAAGGCGGCACCGTGGTCATACAGCTGCAATGTCACGCCCACCACATCATATCCCTGGCTGGCCAATTCGGCGGCAACAACCGAACTGTCGACGCCGCCCGACATCGCCACCACCACACGGGTCTGTGCGGGCGGTTTTGCAAAACCCAGCGAATTGAGCGGGTGATTTGAATCAAGCGGCATCGCTATCTCCTTATATATCGAAAGAATATAGGAAAATTGGAAACACTCTCAAGGGTTGGTTTCATTCCCCATTAAGTGGTGCGGTCTACGATTTGTTGTGGGGGCATGAAAGGGGTGAAACCATGTTTTTAAAGAAAGTTGACGGCCCACGCGCCGTAAAGCTGCCGGGGGGCCAAATGATGACGCGCGCTGATTTACCGGATCCGATGACAAAACGATGGGTCGCCAGCCGAAAAGCGGCGGTCGTACGCGCCGTTATTGGCGGACTGATCAGCGAAGAAGAGGCAATGGCAACCTACAGGTTAACCGCAGAAGAGTTGGAATCATGGTCAAAAGCCGTGAATCTTCATGGAGAGGCTGCCTTGAAAACCACACGACTTCAAAAATATAGACAACTTTAAGGAGAACGTGTTAATCCGGATTAAGAGTAACGGGACATTAACCTTTAGCGATCAGGGTGGGGTCAATCCAGGAACTGGCGGAGATTTCAATGCGTATACTACTTGTCGAAGACGACCCTACCACATCGCGCAGCATCGAATTGATGCTGACCCATGCTAACCTGAACGTGTATTGCACAGACATGGGGGAAGAAGGCGTCGATCTGGCCAAACTCTATGATTACGATCTCATTTTGCTGGATCTTAATCTGCCGGATATGAATGGGCACGAAGTGTTGCGCCAGGTGCGTCTGGCGCGGATCGATACACCGATTTTGATCCTGTCCGGGGCCGATGATACCGAAAACAAAATTAAGGGTTTCGGATTTGGGGCCGATGATTATCTGACCAAACCGTTCCACCGGGAAGAATTGGTTGCGCGTATTCATGCGATCATTCGTCGTTCAAAAGGGCATGCCCAATCGGTGATCAACACCGGCAAGATTTCGGTGAACCTGGACGCCAAGACGGTTAGTGTCAGTGGAAAAACCGTACATCTTACCGGCAAAGAATATCAGATGCTCGAACTGCTTTCCTTGCGCAAAGGAACGACCCTGACCAAAGAGATGTTTCTGAACCACCTGTACGGCGGAATGGATGAACCCGAACTGAAAATCATCGATGTTTTCATTTGCAAGCTGCGCAAGAAACTGTCGCAGGCGACCGATGGCGACAATTACATCGAAACGGTATGGGGGCGCGGATATGTTCTGCGCGATCCTGATCCGAAAGAGAACGAGTTGCCCGTCGCCGCCAGCGCCTGAACAGCTGGCGGCATTGAAATAACGTGTCATCAGACTGGACCCCGCCAAGATCCGCCCATATCAAACCAAAAAGGTTTTGATGGAGGGGCGGATGGCCGATCTCGTGGCGATTGAGACAATGGGGAAAGCCGAGGCAAAGCGGGAACTGGCGCGGCTGGCGGACCTGTTGACCGCCGCAAACGCCGCGTATTATCAGGATGATGCACCCACTCTTACCGATGCTGAATATGACGCGTTAAAACAGCGCAATGCCGCGATCGAGGCGCGGTTTCCAGAACTCAAGCACTCCGATAGCCCAACAGACCAGGTGGGTGCCGCTCCGGCCGACGGATTTTCAAAAGTGGCGCACAGGGTGCGCATGCTTTCACTTGGAAACGCTTTTTCAGCCGATGATGTCGCAGAGTTTGATCAGTCGATTCGCAAATATCTGGGATTGGGTTCTGAAACGCCGCTTTCCTATACCGCAGAGCCAAAGATAGACGGCCTTTCCCTGTCTCTTCGATACGAGCAGGGAAATTTGGTACAGGCTGCGACACGGGGTGATGGTGCGACCGGTGAAAATGTGACGGCGAACGCGCTGACAATCACCGACATTCCCAAAAAACTGGATGGCGCGCCGGATATTTTGGAGGTGCGTGGCGAAGTTTACATGGCACATTCCGATTTCGCCGCGTTAAATGTGCGGCAGACCGAAAATAATGCCAAAACCTTTGCCAATCCACGAAACGCGGCTGCAGGGTCGTTGCGGCAGCTTGACCCTGAAATCACCCGCGCGCGGCCGCTGCGTTTTTTCGCGTATGCTTGGGGAGAGCTGAGCGCGCCCTTGGCCGACACTCAGATGGGTTCGATCAACCGACTGAAAGAAATGGGGTTTTCGACCAATGATTTGACGGCTGTGGGCGACGGGCCAGAGGCGCTGATCGCGCATTATGAGATGATCGAGCAGCGGCGCGCCACCTTGGGCTATGACATTGATGGGGTTGTTTACAAGGTTAACGATCTGACGCTGCAAAACCGGCTTGGTTTTCGCTCAACCACGCCACGTTGGGCGATAGCGCATAAATTTCCGGCCGAACTGGCCTGGACCCGGTTGGAAAATATTGAGATTCAGGTCGGTCGTACAGGCGCACTGTCACCCGTCGCCCGGCTTTCGCCCGTTACGGTCGGCGGTGTGGTGGTATCAAATGCGACGCTTCACAATGAAGATTACATCGCGGGGCGCGGTGGCAAAGGCGAAGAAATCCGGGGTGGCAAAGACATTCGGATCGGTGATTGGGTGCAGGTGTATCGCGCCGGTGATGTCATTCCAAAGGTGGCCGACGTTGATCTTTCGCAACGCCCGCCTGAATCGCAACCCTATGATTTCCCTGACACATGCCCTGAATGTGGGTCGCCCGCGCCGCGCGAGCCGGGCGATGCGGTGCGCCGGTGTACCGGCGGTCTGATCTGTCCGGCGCAAGCGGTGGAAAAGCTGAAACATTTCGTCAGCCGGGCCGCGTTTGACATCGAAGGATTGGGCGCCAAACAGGTTGAGCAATTCTATAGCGATGACTGGATTGCCGAACCTGCGGATATCTTCACCTTGCAAGATCGGTTCGGCACGGGACTGCAACAATTAAAAAATCGTGAGGGATGGGGAGAGCGCAGCGCAAACAATCTGTTTGCCGCCATCGCAGAAAAACGAACCATCCCGCTGAATCGGGTGATCTTTTCACTCGGGATTCGCCATGTGGGCGAAACCAATGCCAACCTGTTGGCGCGCCATTACGGCAGCTGGACCGCATTCGAGGCCGCCATGTCCGCCGCGAGCCCCGAAAGCGAAGCGTGGCGCGATCTGTTGGGAATTGACGGGGTGGGCGATGTGATGGCGCGCTCTTTGTGCGCGGCATTTGCTTCCGGCCCCGAACGCGATGCCATTGATCGTCTGGCGGCCCATCTCTCAATTCAGGATATTGCCGCGCCGACCCGGATCAACAGCCCTGTTGCCGGAAAAACGGTGGTATTCACCGGCACACTGGAAAAAATGACCCGCGCCGAGGCCAAAGCGCGGGCCGAATCCCTTGGGGCAAAGGTAGCAGGCAGCATATCGACCAAAACCGATCTGTTGGTGGCGGGGCCCGGTGCCGGATCCAAGGCGAAAAAGGCCGCTGATCTGGGTGTGAAAATCGTGGATGAGGACGGTTGGCTGTCAATGATCGCAGACGCATGAGCACCCGGCCCGAAGCCCTGTTTCCGCTATTTGCCGACCTGACCACGTTGGATGGGGTCGGGCCAAAAACGGCGGAACATTTCAAACATATGGCGATTGAGCGGCCTCGCGATCTGTTATTCACACTGCCAAACGCCGGGGTTGATCGGCGATTGCGCGGCTCGGTTCGTGATGCAGTGCCGCCCGAGGTTGTCACCGTCGAGGTCGAAGTGAAACGCCATATTCCCCCGACAGCGCGCGGGCGCCCCTACCGGGTTGAGGTGGCGGATGCTGAAACCACGTTCCAACTGGTGTTCTTTCATGCCCGCGATGAATATTTGACTCGGCAACTGCCGATCGGGCAGCGGCGGGTGATCTCGGGTAAGGTTGAGGTGTTTGATAACATTGCGCAAATCGTCCACCCCGAATACATGGTTCCTGTTGAAAATGCCGAGACAATTCCGCTGTACGAGCCGATTTACCCCCTTACTGCGGGGATCACCCAGAAACTGATGTTTCGGGCAACGGCGGCCACGCTGGCGAAAGCGCCCGAGTTGGCAGAATGGATTGATCCGCATCTGATCAAAAAGGAACAGTGGCCCGATTTTCAAACCGCATTGGCTCAGGCGCATCGCCCCACGAGCAGTAAAGATATGTCAACTGACGCCCCGGCGCGGCGGCGATTGGCCTATGATGAGCTTTTGGCGCATCAACTCACCCTTGCACTGGCGCGGGCCGATTTTGCCAAAGCAAAGGGCATAACCTCGGTTGGTACGGGGCGTCTGCAAGGCAAAGTGTTGAAATCGCTGCCCTATCGCCCCACCGCGGCGCAATTGCGCGCGATAGGTGAAATCGCGGACAACATGGCAAAACCGACCCGGATGAACCGGCTTTTGCAGGGTGACGTGGGGGCGGGAAAAACACTTGTCGCGTTGATGGCGCTGTTGATCGCCGTCGAAGCGGGCGGGCAGGGTGTGATGATGGCCCCAACTGAAATTCTGGCCCGCCAGCACCTGGAAGGCTTGCAGCCCTTGGCCGAAAAGGCCGGTGTGGTTTTGGAATTGCTGACCGGGCGCGACAAAGGCGGCGAACGTGCTGCAAAGCTGAATGCGCTGGCACGCGGTGACATTCAGATCCTTGTGGGCACCCACGCGGTGTTTCAGAAAGACGTGATATTTGACGATTTGCGCCTTGCCGTGGTCGACGAACAGCACCGGTTCGGCGTGCGTCAGCGGCTTGAACTGGGCGCAAAGGGGCGCGCGGTTGATGTATTGGTCATGACCGCCACGCCGATTCCACGCTCGCTGGCCTTGGCGCAATATGGCGATATGGAAGTGTCGGTGTTGGATGAAAAACCGCCCGGGCGCAAACCCATTGCCACGGCTCTGGCCAGCACGGCGCGGATCGACGAAGTGGTTGAAAAATTGCGCGGCGCAATCGGCGATGGGCGGCAGGCCTATTGGGTCTGTCCCCTGGTCGAAGAAAGCGAGGCGGTCGATCTCACCTCGGCGCAGGAGCGGTTCAAACGTCTGCGTGCCGCGTTGGGGGATGATGTGGTCGGGTTGGTGCATGGGCAGATGCCACACACCGAAAAAGATGCAGCTATGGCGCATTTTGTAGCAGGAAAAACCAGCGTTCTGGTGGCCACAACCGTGATTGAGGTGGGGGTAAACGTGCCCAATGCGTCGATCATGGTGATTGAGCGGGCCGAACATTTCGGTCTGGCGCAGCTGCATCAGTTGCGCGGCCGTGTTGGCCGGGGCAGCACAGCCTCAACATGCCTGTTGTTATATCAGGCCCCGCTAAGCGAGGGGGGCAAGCGGCGTCTGGAAATTTTGCGTGAAACCGAAGACGGGTTTCGGATTGCCGAAGAAGATCTGGCAATGCGCGGGGCGGGCGATTTGATTGGGCACGCACAATCCGGTCTGCCACGGTTTCGAATTGCCGATCTTGAACGTCAATCGGCGCTGCTGGCACTGGCGCAAAGCGATGCGCGCAAACTTTTGAATGATGATCCAAGGCTGGAAACACCGCGCGGGCAGGGCGCGCGACACCTTTTGTGGCTCATGGAACAGGAAAAAGCAATTCGTTTGATTTCAGTCGGTTAAGCATTTTGTTCGCATATGTTCTCATAAAGTTCTTTACAGGTTCGACTTGATATGGAACAAAGAGGCAACAAAGCAGAGCATACAAAGAAAGGGCTTACGATGCTGAAACAGATCAAAACGGTTTTTAGCCGCACTGATACGTTGCTTCAGGATTTCGCAGGTGCCTTTGCCTTGGTTGTTTTGCTGATGGTCGGGCTTTACCTTCCCGGTCTGTGATGTTGCCTCAGGTTACTTGACTGCCCTGCAATCCGTTGCACCCGCAAATGCATCCCTGTCCCCAACTCAGATGCACTGCCTCACTGTCCCTGATCCGGGTTAACGCCGGATCAACGGGTGCGTTGATCGGATTTGCCACTTGCGCCGCCATTCCCCACAGGAATGCGCGGCGTTTTTTTAGATGCCTCAGGCGCAAGCGGATTGCGCAGCACTTTCAAGGGCTTCAACCGTTGCCTCCAGCGACAGCATGATTGATGCATGGCGGTTCTTGTAATCTTTCGCAGGTTGCAGCACGCCAAGGCCGTCAAAGGGCGCGTCAGGCACGGGGCCGTCCGATTTCAGCATGGCTTTCAGTTGATCGCGCGCCATTTCAACTTCGGCGCGGGTCCGGCCGATGATGTTGGCCCCGACAACCGATGCCGCCGCTTGGCCCAGTGCGCAGGCTTTCACCTCTTGGGCATACTGCGCGATTTTACCATCGCTGAGGGTTAAAGAGACCGTCACGGTCGATCCGCACAAAGGCGAGCGCCGCCGTGCCGTGGCATCGGGATTGGCAAGCGGAGCGGTGAATGGCATATCCGCCGCCAGAGCCAGGATTCGCCCGGAATAAAGCTTGATCATATCGCTGTCAGACATCGGGCTTACGCTTTCGTTTCTTGAACCTCTGCCTTAGATAGCGTTGGAAAGACCCAAAGAAAAGGTGGCCCCATGTCGTTTGACCCCAACAGCCTGCGTTACGACGCCGCTGGCCTGATCCCGTGTATTGCGCAAGATGCTGAATCTGGCGAAGTTCTGATGATGGCCTGGATGAATGCCGCGGCGGTTGCGAAAACCCTGGAAACCGGGCGTGTTACCTACTGGTCACGCTCGCGGCAGGCATTTTGGATCAAGGGCGAAACCAGTGGCCATGTGCAACATCTGGTTGAACTGCGTCTGGATTGTGATCGCGATTGTCTGCTGGCCCAGGTGCGCCAGATCGGCCCGGCCTGTCATACCAACCGGCGGTCGTGTTTTTATACCGCGCTGCGTGACGGCGCCGAAATTGAACTGTCGTCACCCATGGTCTAGCCCCACAAGGCGGCGAATATCGGTTGGGGTCGCGCCTTCGGCCCGGTATTTTGCCAGCGCCCGCGCATCATCGCGTTTGGCAAGACGTTTGCCAGCCTCATCGCGGATCAACCGATGATGGTGGTAAATCGGGGTCGGAAGATGGAGCAGTTTCTGTAACAGAACGTGTATGCGCGTCGCTTCAAACAAATCTTCGCCGCGCACAACATGGGTAATCCCCTGCGCGGCATCGTCAACAACGACCGACAGGTGATAGGATGTCGCGATATCGCGGCGCGCGATCACGACGTCGGCGATGTCGGTGGCATATGCACTGCGCGCTGTGAATACGGTGCCACGGTGCGTCGGCCCGGTTTCTTGAAAGCTTAGGCCATGCTGATCGTCAATTCCCGCAACATTGTGATGTTTGCATAGGGCCAAAGCGTTCCGCATATCAAGCCGCAGGTGTTGCCCTTGCACCCGAGGCGGATAGGGAACGCCGCCCGGCTGTGGGGTGCATTTGCGATGACAGGCATCATGTACGGCCTCGGCCCCCTCTTGCGGAGCCTGACCAGAGAGGAGCAGATCGCGTCGGCTGCAGGCACATGGAAATAAAAGGTGACGATCCCACAGGTCATCCAAAGCAGCGACATAGGCCGATTGCCGCTGGGATTGGCGCATTGGTGGATGCGCCCAATCCAGACCAAGCCAATGCAGATCGTCGTAAATCTGCGCCTCCCATTCGGGGCGGGCGCGCTCCTGATCAATGTCCTCAATACGCAGCAGAAATATTCCACCCGCTGCCATCGCCATATCATGCGCCAAAAGCGCCGAATAGGCATGGCCCAAATGCAGCGGCCCCGTGGGCGACGGCGCAAATCGGGTAACGAACATGTCAGGCCAATGCGGGGACTGCCGCCAACCATGCCTGCCAATCTGCCTTGGCCCGGTCGGTATAAGCCTTGTATCGGTCTTTGCGTCCGCGCCGCCCCGATTTCAGACCGTCAACAGGGGGAAACAGGCCAAAATTCACATTCATTGGTTGAAACGTCTTTGCATCGGCGCCACCGGTGATATGGCTGACCAACGCGCCCATGGCGGTGGTGGCGGGCACGGGTGGCAACGACGCACCGGTGATTTCTGCCACGGCCAACCGCGCCGCAAGCAGACCCATGGCGGCGGATTCAACGTACCCTTCGACGCCGGTGATCTGCCCGGCAAAGCGAATATTCGGCCGGGACTTCAAACGCATCTGATCATCCAGCAATGTCGGAGAGTTGATGAAAGTGTTGCGATGAATGCCGCCAAGGCGCGCAAATCGCGCGTCCTGTAATCCCGGAATCATCCTTAAAACATTGGTTTGCGCGCCATACTTCATCTTGGTTTGAAAGCCGACAATATTATAAAGCGTGCCCAGTTTATTGTCGCGGCGCAACTGCACCACGGCATAGGGTTTCACATCGGGATGATGGGGGTTGGTCAGGCCAATGGGCTTCATCGGGCCAAACCGCAATGTTTCGCGGCCCCGTTCCGCCATCACTTCGATCGGCAGGCAGCCATCGAAATATCCGGCTGTTTCGCCTTCTTTGAATTCGGTTTTGTCAGCGGCCAAAAGCGCGTCGATAAAGGCCTCATATGTTGTCTTGTCCATGGGGCAATTGACGTACGCGGTGCGCTCTTCCTCGGTGTCGCCCTTGTCATAGCGTGATTGCATCCATGCCTTGGACATATCGATGCTGTCGGCATGGACGATGGGCGCAATCGCATCGAAAAACGCCAAGGCATCGGCCCCGGTTTCGGTGCGAATAGCCTCGGCCAGATTGCCCGAGGTCAGCGGGCCGGTGGCGATAATCCAATGTCCATCTTCAGGAAGTTCAACAATTTCATCATGTTGAACGGTGATCTTGTCATGTTGCATGAGCTTTGCAGTGACCGCCGCCGCGAACGGATCACGATCAACAGCCAAAGCCCCACCCGCAGGCAGGCGGTGCTGTTCGGCCATCGCCATGATGATGCCACCAGCCGCGCGCATTTCCCAATGCAAAAGCCCCACGGCATTCTGTTCATTGTCATCCGAGCGAAACGAATTTGAACACACCATTTCGGCCAGATGTCCGGTGCGATGGGCAAAGGTGGCGACGTTGGGGCGCATTTCGTGCAGCACAACATCGATCCCGGCCTGGGCGGCCTGCCACGCCGCCTCGGATCCGGCCATGCCTCCGCCGATGATGTTCAAAGTCTTGTTCATGAATGCTATTCTTCTATCGCTTCTTCATCACCCTGATCGGCGATCCAGGCAACGCTGACCACTTCTTCGCCGGCGCCTGTGTCAAACACCTTGACCCCGCCCGCACCGCGCGAGCGGAAAGAAATGCCCTCAACCGGAACGCGGATGGATTGGCCTTTTGACGTTGCCAGCATGATCTGATCGTCCAGCTCCACCGGGAATGACGCCACCAGATTGCCGCCACGCCGGGCCTTGTCCATTGCCATCACGCCCTGGCCACCACGCCCCCGAAGCGGGTAATCATGGGACGAAGACAGCTTGCCAGACCCTTTCGATGTAATGGTCAGGATCAGATCTTCGGCGGCTGACATTTCGGCGTACCGCTCTTGCGTGAAGTTCTGATCTTCGGCGGCTGCATCTTCATCATCGGTTTCGGCATCGTCGGTCAACCCAGCCATCGCACGGCGCATTTTCAGATAGGTTGTGCGCTCTTCCGGCGTCGCTTCGAAATGGCGGATGACGGCCATTGAAACCACCTCATCGCCCTTGGCCAGGCGGATACCGCGCACGCCGATCGAGGAACGCGAGTTGAAAATCCGCACTTCTTCGGCCCGGAATCGGATTGCACGGCCCAATTTTGTGACCAGCATCACGTTGTCGTCAGGGGCGGCAATGCGCACGTTTATCAGTTTGATATCAGCATCTTCGCCTTCGAACTTCATGGCGATCTTGCCGTTGCGCATTACATTGGTGAAATCCGACAACCGGTTGCGCCGCACTGTGCCCGCCGAGGTGCAGAACACCGCCTGCAACTCGTCCCATTCTTTTTCGTCGCGATCTACCGGCATGATGGCCGCGATGGAAACGCCTGTCGGAATCGGCAGGATATTCACGATCGCCTTGCCTTTGGACGTGCGCCCACCCAGCGGCAAACGCCATGTTTTCAACTTGTAAGCCATGCCATCTGTGGTGAAAAACAACAGCTGCGTATGGGTGTTGGCCACAAACAGGGTGGTGACGACGTCTTCATCCTTGGTCGACATGCCCGACAGGCCCTTGCCGCCGCGGCGTTGACTGCGAAATTCTGCCAAAGGCGTTCGTTTGATATAGCCGGTCTGGGTAATCGTCACGACCATGTCTTCTCGTTCGATCAGATCTTCGTCTTCCATGTCGCCCGACCAATCGACGATTTCCGTCCGCCGGGGCACTGCAAACTGGTCTTTCACCTCTTGCAGTTCGTTTGAAATGATTTCCATGATCCGGTCGCGCGACCTTAAGATGTCGAGGTAATCCTTTATTTTCGCGGCCAATTCTTCCAACTCATCCGTCACTTCCTTGACGCCAAGTTGGGTCAGACGTTGCAGGCGCAGTTCCAAAATCGCGCGGGCCTGTATTTCCGACAGGTTGTAGGTGCCATCATCGTTGATTGTATGGCTCGGATCATCGATCAGCCGGATGAACGGCGCGATCTCGGCAGCGGGCCAGGGGCGCTCCATCAGTTTTTGCCGTGCTTCGGCCGCATCCATGGATGCGCGTATCGTGGCGACGACCTCATCGACGTTGGAAACGGCAACCGCCAGACCACACAGGATATGACTGCGCTCGCGGGCCTTGCGCAGATCGAACGCAGTGCGGCGCGCTACAACTTCTTCGCGGAAGCTGATGAAATATGTGAGAAAATCGCGAAGCGTCAACTGTTCGGGGCGCCCGCCGTTCAGCGCCAGCATGTTGCAGCCGAACGATGTTTGCATCTGGGTAAAGCGGAACAGCTGGTTCAACACGACTTCGGGCGTTGCATCGCGTTTCAGCTCAATCACCACGCGCACGCCAACGCGATCAGACTCATCCTGAACGCTTGAGATACCTTCCAAGCGTTTGTCGCGCACCAGTTCGGCAATCTTTTCGATCATCGATGCCTTGTTCACCTGATAAGGAATTTCATCCAGAACAATGGCATAGCGGTCTTTCCTGATCTCTTCGATCCGGGTCTTGGCGCGAATGACCACGCTGCCGCGCCCTTCGGTATACGCCTTGCGCGCGCCAGAACGCCCCAGGATCAGCCCGCCGGTCGGAAAATCCGGAGCAGGGACGATCTGCATCAATTCTTCTGATGACAGGTCAGGATTTTCGATCAGGGCCAGCGTTGCATCGACCACTTCGCCCAAGTTGTGGGGCGGGATATTGGTGGCCATGCCAACCGCAATTCCGCCCGCACCATTAACCAACATGTTCGGAAACCGGGCCGGCAATACTGTCGGTTCGCGGTCTTTTCCGTCGTAGTTATCCTGAAAATTAACCGTTTCTTTTTCAATATCGGCCAACAAGAACGCGGCAGGCTTGTCCATCCGCACTTCGGTGTAACGCATGGCGGCGGCGTTATCGCCATCCATCGAGCCAAAGTTGCCCTGTCCATCCAGCAGCGGCAACGACATTGAAAAGTCTTGCGCCATTCGCACGAGGGCCTCGTAGATCGCGCTGTCGCCGTGGGGGTGATATTTACCCATCACATCGCCGACCGGCCGCGCCGATTTACGATAGGATTTATCGTGGGTGTTGCCGGTTTCATGCATCGCATACAAAATCCGCCGATGCACGGGTTTCAGACCGTCACGCAGATCGGGGATGGCACGCGAAACAATAACCGACATGGCATAATCAAGAAATGAGGTCTTCATCTCTTCGGCGATCGAAATCACCTCGCCAGTGTAAACCGGGCGTTCGGGGCCATTTTCATCATCGTTTTCAGGGGTTTCTGGGGTATCGTTCATGTTTACCGCTGCGCCCTTTGGCTGTTCTATATCTAGTTGGCGCGACTATATCCCAAGCTGCATCTAGCGTGCAATGGCTGGTGGGACTTTCGTCAAGCAGCCATCGGCGCAGAGTGATAACATACTGTTTTCATTGAAAAGTAATTATTTCATGCGATGATTTGAAAACAGGCAATCAAAAGAGGTGTCCGATGAAGATGTCTGAAACAGAAATGATGCTTAAGGGGTATGGGTTGACGACTGCAGAAATGTTCTATCGGATGCCGGATTATACAAGTGTTCTGAATACCTTTGTGTGGCAAGATTACGATCTTGCGCCCGACCATCCGCGACTGTTCAAATTCATCGAATTTTGGCGCGATGAAATCGATGGCCCGTTGCATTCGGTTCGTTTTACCCATCGCAAGATGATCGCGCCGGGCGCGTGGCGGAATGTGCAGGGTGAGTTTACGTTGCACTAGCGGGGCGTGCAGTGAACGGGCCAGGGAAGGCGCATGCCCTTGCAGGCACAAATTTATGGGGTATTTAAATACCTTAATTATAACCCATTGAAAGATAGTAATTTTATTTACCCTTACGCGATTGACTGTACCGCATAAAACCGTAAAAACACGCCATCCCGAGGTGGCGCAGGTGTGCCACGCAATTTCTCGACAGGAATCGATATGAAAACCTTTACCGCGACTCCGGCGGATATCGACAAGCAGTGGATCCTGATCGACGCCGAAGGCGTTGTTCTGGGCCGTCTTGCTTCGATCATCGCCATGCGTCTGCGCGGCAAACACAAGCCGAGCTTCACGCCAAACATGGATATGGGTGATAACGTCATCATCATCAACGCCGACAAAGTTCAGCTGACGGGCAACAAGCGCGACAAGCCGAATTACTGGCACACCGGTTACCCAGGTGGCATCAAATCGCGCACCACAGGTCAGATCCTTGAGGGGAAATTCCCCGAGCGCGTCGTCACCATGGCCGTCAAGCGGATGCTGCCCGGCGGCAAGTTGAGCCGTCAGCAAATGACCAATCTGCGCGTTTACGCAAGTGCCGATCACCCGCACGAGGCGCAAAACCCCACCGTTCTGGATGTCAAATCCATGAACAAGAAAAACACGCGGAGCGCATAAGCATGGCCGATGAAATCAAATCCTTGGATGAGCTGAACGCCGCCGTTGCCGGCAGCGATCTGGCATCCGACGTCAATGTTGGCCCCGTCCATGAGCAAGTGCGCGATGAGCTGGGCCGGTCCTATGCCACGGGCAAACGCAAAGACGCAATCGCCCGTGTATGGATCAAGCCCGGATCGGGCAAGGTTGTGGTAAATGGCCGTGATCAATCGGTTTATTTCGCCCGTCCGGTTTTGCAGATGATCCTGCGCCAGCCGTTTCAGGTGGCCGGTGTCGAAGGCCAGTTTGACGTTGTTGCAACGGTCAAGGGCGGCGGTTTGTCGGGCCAGGCCGGTGCGGTCAAGCACGGCATTTCGAAAGCTCTGCAGTTCTATGACCCATCCTTGCGTGGCGCATTGAAGGCAGCAGGTTTCCTGACCCGTGACAGCCGCGTTGTAGAGCGTAAGAAATACGGTAAGGCCAAGGCGCGTAAGAGCTTCCAGTTCTCCAAGCGCTAAGTCAGTACCGCAGAAACCATGTAAGGGCCGCCGTTTGGTGGCCCTTTTTCATGCGAGACGCGTTTTGGTAAAGATGCAATGCGGCGAGGGCGGTGAATTTCGGTTGTGTGAATACAGGCCACCCGCGGACATCAAAAATGGTGCCCGCCCGGAACCTTGCACGCGGATCAAAAGGGTTCAGCCGCGCGTGGCCTTTTCGGCAATGCCGCTGGTGCCTTCACGGTTTGCCAACTCGGCCTCGACATCGGCCAAGGTCAGATCATGGGCGGCAAGCATCACCAGCAGGTGATACATGACATCGGCCGCTTCTGATGTAAGGCGGGCGCGGTCACCTTTGATGGCTTCGATGATCGCTTCGATTGCCTCTTCGCCAAACTTCTCGGCGCATTTTTCCGGGCCTTTTGACAGCAGTTTGGCTGTCCAACTGCTGTCGGGGTCGGCGGATTTGCGGGTGGCGATGGTTGCGGCAAGACGGTTCAGCGCACTCATGTCTGACGTACCGGAATGCCGGCGGCGGCCATGTGTGCCTTGGCCTCGGCGATGGTGAAATCGCCAAAGTGAAAGATCGACGCCGCCAGAACCGCGCTGGCGCCGCCCAAGGTGACGCCTTCGACCAGGTGATCCAGCGTGCCGACGCCGCCCGAGGCGATAACAGGGATTGACACCGCATCAGATATCGCGCGGGTCAAGGGCAGATTGAAACCCGCGCGCGTGCCATCGCGATCCATTGACGTCAAAAGGATTTCACCCGCGCCCTTGGCGGCGACGGTTTTGGCAAATTCGACCGCATCAATGCCGGTTGGGCGGCGGCCGCCATGGGTGAAAATCTCCCATTTTCCGGGCGATACGGTTTTGGCGTCAATGGCGACAACGATACACTGACTGCCGAACCTGTCGGCCGATTGCGCGACGACATCGGGGTTGGCCACGGCAGCCGAGTTGAAGCTGACCTTATCGGCACCGGCCAGCAGCAATTTGCGCACATCCTCGGGCGTGCGCACGCCACCGCCCACGGTCAGCGGCATGAAACAGTGTTCGGCGGTGCGGGTGACCAGATCAAACATGGTGTCGCGATTGTCTTCGGTGGCCATGATATCAAGAAAACACAGCTCGTCCGCGCCAGCGGCATCATAGGCAATGGCCGCCTCAACAGGGTCACCCGCATCAACAAGATCGACAAAATTCACGCCTTTGACAACGCGCCCCTCGGCCACATCAAGGCAGGGGATAATCCGGATTTTCAACATTACTTCAACGCCTTGAGTGCCTGGGTTAAATCGATCGCACCGTCATACAATGCGCGGCCCGAAATTGCGCCGGAAATTACACCGGTGTCTTTCAATGCATGCAGATCGGCCATTGACGCCACACCGCCGCTGGCGATGACCGGAATTTCAGTGGCGCGGGCCAGGTCGGCGGTGGCGGTGATGTTGGGCCCTTGCATGGCGCCATCGCGGTCAATGTCGGTATAGATGATCGCGGCAACGCCTGCGTCTTCGAATTGGCGTGCCAGATCGGTCACCATCACATCGGTTTCCGTTGCCCAGCCTTTGGTGGCGACGCGCCCCTTGCGGGCATCAATGCCCACGGCCACCTGACCGGGAAAGGCGCGCGCGGCTTGACGCACCAGATCGGGGTTTTCGACAGCCACAGTGCCAAGAATAACCCGCGCCAGACCTTTTGAAAGCCAGCCCTCGATCGTGGCCATGTCGCGGATGCCACCACCCAATTGTGCGGGTACGGTGATGGCGGCAAGAATCGCCTCGACCGCGGCGGCATTCACCGGTGCCCCGGCAAAGGCGCCGTTCAGATCAACCAGATGCAACCATTCACAGCCCGCATCCTGAAACGCCAGCGCCTGTGCTGCGGGATCGTCGCCAAACACGGTCGCCTTGTCCATGTCGCCCTTGAGCAGGCGCACACATTGGCCGTCTTTCAAATCAATCGCGGGATAGAGGATCATGGCGGGGCCTTTACATAAAACGGGATTTTGACATGGCGCGATATGGCAGTTCAAGCCGCATCGCAGGTTTTGTGAGCAAGACTGAGCGCGCGGAGGCGCTGACGCGCCATTTTATATTTTGTTTGGCGCTTGGGGGTGGGTCTGTGTCTGGACTTTTAACGGTGTGGATGTGGACAGGTTGGATGCCTTCGGCGAGGATATTTGTGAAACGGAAATCAGGGGGCCCAGGACAGGAAGTTTGCGATCAGGTGCATGCCTGTGGATTGGGACTTTTCGGGGTGAAACTGCATTCCGATCCGGTTTTCCGTGCCGACGATTGCGGTGATTTTTCCGCCGTATTCGCAATGTGCCAGGCGTTGGGTCGGGTCGTCCATCTCCATCTGATAGGAGTGGACGAAGTATGCGTGTTCGCCGGTTTTTATGCCGTTGAGCACGGGGTGGGGTCTGTCGATCACCAGATCATTCCAGCCCATGTGCGGCACTTTCAAAGTTGGATCGGATGGCGTGATCCTGCGCACTTCGCCCGCGATCCAGTTCAGGCCGGGGGTGGGGTCATATTCATGGCCCATGCGGGCCATCAGTTGCATTCCGACGCAAATGCCCAAAAACGGGCGGGCCTTGGTTTCGACGGCTTCGATTAATGCCTCGTATAATGCGGCGTGGCCTTGGGCGAGGGCGGCGCGGCAGGCCGGGAATGCCCCATCCCCCGGGAGAACCACACGATCGGCGCGCGCCACGTCTTCGGGGCGCGAGGATACGATCACCTGACCGGCATCGGTTTCGCGGGCCATCCGTTGAAACGCCTTTTCGGCCGAGTGCAAATTGCCGCTGTCATAGTCGATGATAACAGTCAGCATTCACAGCGCGCCTTTGGTCGAGGGCAGGGTATCGCCCATGCGCGGATCGGGTTCGACGGCCATACGCAGGGCGCGGGCGACGGATTTGAATGTCGCCTCGGCGATGTGGTGGCTGTTTAACCCGTGAATTTTGTCGATATGCAGGGTGATCGCGCCATGGGTGGCGAGGGCTTGAAAGAATTCGCGCACCAGTTCGGTGTCGAACGTGCCGATTTTGGCGGCGGGCAGATCAACGTTCCAGATGAAAAATGCACGACCCGACAGATCGAGCGCGGTTGCGATTTGCGCATCATCCATGGCCAATTGGCACGACCCATAGCGGCGTATCCCGCGTTTATCGCCCAATGCCCGCGTCAGGGCCTGGCCAAGGGCGATGCCGGTGTCCTCGACGGTGTGGTGATCATCGATGTGCAAATCACCGGTGGCACGCACTTTTATGTCAATCATCGCATGGCGGCTGAGCTGATCGAGCATGTGATCGAAAAATCCGATGCCGGTGTCACAATCGTATTGGCCGGTGCCGTCCAGATTGACTTCGACCGAAATGTCGGTTTCGGCGGTGGTGCGGGTGATCATCGCAGTGCGCATGTGCAGGCTCCGGGTTGTGATGTGATGCCTATACGCCGCGGTGAGCGTGGTGAAAAGGGGGCAGTGCCATGGGGTTGCGCGGCGCAATCTGGCATGTTCCAGTGTGGAAAGGCCGAAAAAACTATTTGTACACGGGAATGTTTGCGTATGACATGGGAATGATTGCATACCGTATTACGCAAACGCAGGGTGCAACGTTTTTGACGTTTCAAGCGCCGTGTCCAAGCCCGGCGGGGCCGCATATGTGGAGGAACATTATGAGACAGGTTGCCTATGTAACCGGAAATATCCGCGCGGCGCCTTTCATTGGACAAAAACAATCCGCAGATGCCAAGGTCGCAAATTCCATGTGGCGCACTGGGCACAAATGACGCAGAGTTCTTCGTATAAAATTTGATAATCTGCTGCACTCTTATTGATATAAAGCGCCTCAAAAGGAGACGTAAATGAAAGACGGAACACCCGATATCGACCCCGTAGAAAGCCAGGAATGGCAAGAAGCGATTGAAGATGTTATCGCCCGTGACGGGGCGGACCGCGCGCATTTTCTGTTGGACAAAGCCGTGCAGCAGGCCCGCGCCGCCGGTGCAACGCTGCCGTTTTCGGCCACGACGCCGTATCAAAACACCATTCCCGCCGATGATCTGTTGGACGTTCCCGGCGATATGGAAATGGAAAAACGGATTCGCCGGATCACCCGTTGGAACGCCATGGCCACGGTCGTACGGCGCAACAAGGAATCATCGGAATACGGTGGGCATATCGCGTCATTCGCATCGTCGGCCTGCATGTATGATATCGGGCTGAATCACTTCTGGCGGGCGAAATCGGCGATTCACGGTGGCGATCTGGTGTTTTTTCAGGGCCATGTGGTGCCCGGCATTTACGCACGCTCGTTTATGGAGGGGCGTTTCACCGAAGAGCAGATGGAAAATTTTCGATCAGAGGTGAATGGCGGCGGCCTGTCGTCTTATCCGCACCCCTGGCTGATGCCCGACTATTGGCAGTTTCCGACTGTGTCCATGGGGTTGGGGCCGCTGATGGCGATCTATCAGGCGCGGTTCATGAAATACATGCACAACCGGGGCCATATCGACATGGCCGACCGCAAGGTGTGGGTGTTTCTGGGCGATGGCGAGATGGACGAGCCTGAATCGCTTGGCGCGATTGCATTGGCGGCGCGTGAAAAGCTGGACAACCTGATTTTCGTGGTCAACTGCAACCTGCAACGTCTGGATGGGCCGGTGCGGGGCAACGGCAAGATCGTGCAAGAGCTTGAGGGTGAATTTCGCGGCGCCGGTTGGGAAGTTCTCAAGGTATTGTGGGGCAAAGGCTGGGACGACCTGCTTGAGATGGACACGACCGGGCGGTTGCGTCAGTTGATGGATGAAACCGTCGATGGCGATTACCAAACGTTCAAATCCAAGGATGGCGCGTTCATTCGCAAGCATTTCTTCGGAAAATATCCCGAAACCGCCGCCCTTGTCGAAGATTGGACCGATGATCAGATCTGGGCCTTGCGCCGGGGCGGGCATGACCCGCAAAAGGTGTACACCGCGTTCAAACGCGCGACCGAAGTGAAGGGCCAGCCGACCTGCCTGTTGGTGAAAACCGTCAAAGGCTATGGCATGGGCAAGGCTGGTGAAGGCCAGAATACCAGTCACCAACAGAAAAAGGTGAACGAGGATCAGTTGCGCGCGATGCGCGACAGGTTTGAAATTCCGGTCTCGGACGAGGATTTGCCAAAAGCGCCGTTTATCAAGCTGAACAATGCGCAAAAGGCGTATCTGGCCGACAAACGCAAGGCACTGGGCGGTGAGTTTCCAAAACGGTTCACCGGTGCGCCCGCGTTGGAAATTCCCGAGCTGGAAAAATTCAAAGGCCAGTTGGAATCAAGCGGTGATCGTGAAATTTCCACTACGATGGCGTTTGTGCGCATTCTGACCACGCTGTTGCGCGACAAGAAAATCGGCAAGCAGATCGTGCCGATCGTGCCCGATGAAAGTCGGACATTCGGCATGGAAGGGCTGTTTCGATCTGTCGGCATTTATAATCCGCTGGGCCAGAATTATACGCCCGAAGATGCCGATCAGATGATGTTTTACAAGGAATCCACCAGCGGTCAGGTTCTTCAGGAAGGTATCAACGAGGCCGGCGCCATGGCCGATTGGATCGCGGCGGCCACGTCATATTCCAACCACGGCGTGCCGATGATTCCGTTTTACATCTATTATTCGATGTTCGGGTTCCAACGGGTTGGTGATCTGGCCTGGGCCGCCGGGGATTCGCGCGCGCGGGGTTTCATGCTGGGCGGAACGGCCGGGCGCACCACCCTGAACGGCGAAGGGTTGCAGCACCAGGATGGGCACAGCCACGTTTTGGCCAGCACCATTCCCAATTGCATCACCTACGATCCGACCTTCAGTTATGAAGTTGCGGTGATCGTGCAGCACGGGATGCAGCGGATGTATGGCGATCAGGAAGATGTGTATTTCTACATCACCTTGATGAACGAAAATTACCACCACCCCGCCATGCCGATGGGCGCGGAAGAAGGGATCATCAAAGGGCTGTATGCTGTTGAGCGGGAAAAGAAACCTGGCAAAAAGCATGTGAATTTGATGGGGTCTGGCACGATCCTGGTGCAAGCCATGGAAGCGGCGAAAATGCTGAAGGAAGATTTCGGCGTAACCTCGGATATCTGGAGCGCGACGAGTTTCAACGAACTGGCCCGCGATGGGCAGGATTGCGCCCGGTGGAACCGTCTGAACCCGCTGTCAGACCCCAAGGTGCCGTTCATCACCCAAACGTTGAAAGACGCCAAAGGCCCGATGATCATCGCCACAGATTACATGAAAAACTACGGCGAACAGGTGCGCGCGTTCATTGAACAGCCAGTGTCGATTTTGGGCACCGATGGGTTTGGGCGATCCGACAGCCGGGTGAATCTGCGCCGGTTCTTTGAGGTTGATCCAAACCACATTGCCGCGGCTGCCATGGTTGAGTTGTACAAGCTTGACGCGATCAGCAAGGCCGATTTGGAAAAGGCGCTTAAGAAATACGACATCGACGGCGACAAGCCGAACCCCCGCTTGGTGTAAGCCGAAGATATTGGAGAAAAATATGAGCATTGAAGTACAAGTACCTGATATCGGTGATTTTTCCGACGTTCCGGTGATATCCATTCTGGTATCGGTGGGCGATACCGTGGCCAAGGAAGACCCACTGATCGAGCTGGAATCAGACAAGGCGACACTGGAAGTGCCCTCATCCGCCGCCGGTGTGGTGAAAGAAATCAAGGTGTCGGAAGGCGATAAAGTATCGCAAGGCGCGCTGATTTTGATCCTTGAGGGCGAAGAGACGGGCGATGCGCCCGCCAAAGAAGCGCCCAAGGAAGAAGCCCCCAAAGAAGAACCAAAAGCCGAAGCGCCCACCAAAGAGGCCCCCGCCGCCGCGCCCGCGCCAAGTGTCACCGACAGCGGGTTTTCCAAGGCGCACGCTTCGCCTTCGGTGCGGGCGTTCGCGCGCAACCTTGGCGTCGATCTGACCAAAGTGAATGGATCGGGACGCAAGGGCCGAATCCTGCGCGAAGATATCACCGCCGCATTCAAAGGCAGCGCCGCGCCGGCGGCTGCGGGCGGGGCTGTGTCGGGCGGCATGGGCATTCCGCCGATCCCGGCGGTCGATTTCTCAAAATTCGGCCCGGTCGAAGATGTGGAAATGTCGCGGATCAAAAAGCTGTCCGGCCCCGCGCTGCACCGGTCGTGGTTGAACATTCCCCATGTCACCCACAACGAAGAGGCCGACATCACCGAGTTGGACAAATACCGCAAGGAACTGGACACCGAAGCCAAATCTGACGGCTATCGCGTGACGCTGTTGAGCTTTGTGGTCAAGGCCAGCGTTTCAGCGTTGAAAAAGTACTGGGAGTTTAACTCATCCATCCACCCCGATGGCGACAAGCTGATCAAAAAATCGTTCTATAACATCGGCTTTGCCGCCGATACGCCGAATGGTTTGATGGTTCCGGTGATCAAGGATGCCGATCGCAAAGGCATTGTCGAAATCAGCAAAGAGTTGATGGAATTGTCGGCCGCCGCGCGCGAGGGCAAGTTGAAACCGGCCGATATGCAGGGCGCGACATTCACCATCTCATCGCTGGGCGGAATTGGCGGCACTTCGTTTACCCCCATCGTCAACGCCCCCGAAGTGGCGATTTTGGGCCTGACGCGCAGCAAAATGGCGCCGGTTTGGAATGGCGAACAATTCGTGCCGCGCAACATGCTGCCGATGTCACTGTCCTATGATCACCGCGCCGTTGACGGGGCCTTGGCCGCGCGGTTCTGCGCGCATCTGAAATATCTGATGGGCGATGCCCGTCGGTTGATGCTGTAAGGGGGCGCTGACATGGATATCAAAGTACCCGACATTGGCGATTTTTCCGACGTTCCCGTTATTTCGATCTTGGTTGAGGTCGGCGATACCATCGCGCCCGAAGACCCGTTGATTGAACTGGAATCCGACAAGGCCACGCTTGAGGTGCCGTCGCCCTCGGGCGGGGTGGTCAAGGAAATCAAGGTGAAAGAGGGCGACAAGGTTTCGCAAGGCACCGTGATCATGGTGTTTGAGGGCGCCGAAGCGGCAGATCAACCCAAGACCGAAGCGCCCGCCGCGCCGGACGCCCCCAAAACCGTTGCCGCCACCGGCAGCGCCACGGGGCCGGGTGACATGCACGCCGAAGTCGTTGTTCTGGGGTCTGGGCCGGGGGGATATACCGCCGCGTTCCGGGCAGCGGATCTGGGCAAAAAGGTGATTTTGATCGAAAAATACCCCACCCTGGGCGGCGTGTGTTTGAACGTCGGCTGTATTCCGTCCAAGGCATTGCTGCACGCGGCCAAGGTGATTACCGAGGCCGAGGAAATGGACGATCACGGCATCGATTTTTCCAAACCCAAGATCAAGCTGGACAAGCTGCGCGATTGGAAAAACTCGGTTGTGTCGCAATTGACCGGCGGCTTGGCCGGATTGGCCAAGGCGCGCAAGGTGACCACGGTGCAGGGATACGGCAAATTCACCGGCCCGAACATGATTGAGGTTGAAGGCGAGGAAGGCACCAAAACCATCAGCTTTGATCAATGCATCATCGCTGCCGGGTCAGAGGCGGTGAAACTGCCATTCATCCCCCATGATGACAAGCGGGTGATCGACAGCACCGGCGCGCTGGAATTGCGCGATATTCCCGAAAAACTGTTGGTTCTGGGCGGTGGCATCATCGGGTTTGAAATGGCCACGGTGTATGACGCGCTGGGGTCGGACGTGACCGTGGTGGAATTGATGGATCAGATCATTCCGGGCTGTGACAAGGACATCATCAAGCCCTTGCAAAAGCGTATGGAAAAGCGGTTGGATGGCATTCTGCTGAAAACCAAGGTTACCGCCGTTGAGGCCCAAAAGAAGGGGCTGAAAGTCACGTTTGAGGATGACAAGGGCAAAACCTCGACTGATACGTTTGACCGGGTATTGGTGGCCGTGGGGCGCAGCCCCAATGGCAAACTGATTGATGCCGAAAAGGCCGGTGTCGCGGTGGATGATCGCGGGTTTATCGCCACTGATCACCAAATGCGCACCGGTGTGGCGCATATTTTCGCCATCGGCGATGTGGTGGGCCAACCGATGTTGGCGCACAAGGCCGTTCACGAAGGCAAGGTCGCCGCCGAAGTGGCCGCAGGCCACAAGCGCGCCTTTGATGCCAAGGTGATTCCATCGGTTGCCTATACCGACCCCGAAGTGGCCTGGGTTGGCCTGACCGAAACCGAGGCGAAGGCGAAAGGCATCAAATATGCCAAGGGCGTGTTTCCCTGGGCCGCGTCGGGGCGCAGCCTGGCCAATGGGCGCAGCGAGGGCATTACCAAACTGTTGTTCGATCCGTCCGATGACCGGGTGATCGGCGCCGCAATCGTTGGCACAAACGCCGGTGATCTGATCTCAGAGGTTGCCTTGGCCATCGAAATGGGGGCAGATGCGGTGGACTTGGGCCATACCATCCACCCGCACCCCACGTTGTCGGAAACCGTTAACTTTGCCGCAGAAATGTACGAAGGTACGATAACCGATCTGATGCCACCGAAGAAACGCCATTAAAGGATTGAATTCATGACCAAGAACCCATTCGATATGACCGAGATGTTCAAGGCTTTCGATCCGGCCGAGATGCAAAAAGCGTTTCAGCCGCAAAACATGTTTGCCATGTTTCAACCACCCCAACAGCCGCAAATGTTTGATATGGAAGGCATGATCAAGGCCAATCAGCGTAATTTCGAAGCCTTGCAAGAGGCCAATCAGGCCGCTGCCGCCACCTATAAGGATATGTTGGACAAGCAGATGGAAGTGTTCGGCACCATGACCAAACATGTGCGCGAGCAATACCAGTGGGCCGAAGACAACGCCGGTGCCGATACGTTGAAGGCCAAGCAGGAAGCGATGAACGAAGCCGTGGAAGAGGCTTTGGTGATGATGAAGAAACTGGCCGATGCAACCCGCGAGGCGAATGAGAAGGCCTATGAGCAGGTAAAGGGCCAGGTTGCAGACGCGGTTGAAGAAATCAAAAAGAAAAAGTAATCGGCTTCTTGACGCAAGATTGTTGCGCGGCCATACCGTCTATCGGAATAAATCACCACGCCTTCGGGCGTGGCTTCTAACCTTTGGGGGACATACATGCTGATCGGGACACCGAAAGAGCAGTTTGAAGGCGAACGCCGCGTTGCGTTGACGCCGGACAGCGCCAAGGCGCTGGCAAAACTGGGCCACAGCGCCTTAATCGAAAGTGGCGCGGGAGCGGCAGCCGGATTTTCCGACGCCGCCTATGCCGAGGCTGGCGTAGAGGTGGTTAAAAACGCCGGCGTCGTCTGGTCAAAGGCCGACGTGGTGGCCAAGGTGCGCCCACCCAGCGAAAGCGAAGTCGCGCAAATGCGCAGCGGCCAGACCTTGATTTCGTTCTTCAATCCGGCGGGCAATGCCGACTTGATGGAACAGGCCAAAGAACAGGGCGCATCGGTGATCGCCATGGAAATGGTGCCGCGTATTTCGCGGGCGCAAAAGATGGATGCGCTGTCCTCGATGGCCAATATCGCCGGGTATCGCGCCGTGATCGAGGCGGGCAATAACTTTGGCCGGTTCTTCACCGGTCAGGTGACCGCAGCGGGCAAAGTACCCCCCGCGAAAGTGTTGGTGATTGGCGCCGGTGTGGCCGGTCTGGCCGCCATCGGCACGGCAACATCGCTGGGTGCGATCACCTATGCATTTGATGTACGCCCCGAAGTGGCCGAACAGATCGAATCCATGGGGGCCGAGTTTGTATTCCTGGATTTCGAAGAATCGAGCCAGGACTCGGCCGCAACCGGCGGGTATGCCGCCCCCTCCAGCCCCGAATTTCGTGAAAAGCAATTGGCGAAATTCCGCGAAATGGCACCCGAAATCGACATTGTCATCGCAACCGCCCTGATTCCCAACCGCGAAGCGCCCGAATTGTGGACGCCCGACATGGTTGCGATGATGAAACCGGGGTCTGTAATCGTGGATCTCGCGGCGGAAAAGGGCGGCAACTGTAAACTGACCGTGCCCGATGAAAAGATTGTCACCGACAATGGTGTGACCATTGTGGGATATACCGATTTTCCATCGCGCATGGCGGCCCAGGCCAGCACGCTGTATTCCACCAACATCCGCCACATGCTGACCGATCTGACGCCCGACAAGGACGGCAAGATCAATCACAACATGGAAGATGACGTGATCCGCGGTGCAACCGTTACGCACCAGGGTGAAATCACCTATCCACCACCCCCGCCCAAGGTGGCGGCGATTGCGGCGGCGCCGAAAAAAGACAAACCAAAAGAACTGACTGCCGAGGAAAAGAAGGCCAAAGAAGTGGCCGATTTCAAGGCGGCGACCAAATCGCAGGTCGGTCTGTTGGTGATCGGTGGTGTGATCATGGCGATCATCGGTGCCTTTGCTCCGGCCAGTTTCATGCAGCATTTCATCGTGTTTGCCTTGGCCTGTTTCATCGGTTTCCAGGTGATCTGGGGTGTCGCACACAGTTTGCACACACCGCTGATGGCAATCACAAACGCCATTTCGGGCATCGTGATCGTCGGCGCATTGCTGCAAATCGGGTCGGGCAACATGCTGGTTGTGCTGCTGAGCCTGGTTTCCGTGCTGATTGCATCAATCAATATCGTGGGTGGTTTTCTGGTGACGCGCCGGATGCTTGCCATGTTCCAGAAATCCTGAGGAGGCGATCATGGGAGTAGGAATCCAATCCGCGGCCTATATCGCCGCATCGGTACTGTTCATTCTGTCGCTGGGCGGTCTGAAAAATCAGGAAAGCGCCAAGCGCGCGATCTATTATGGCATTGTCGGCATGGCCTTGGCCGTGATCGCCACGGTTTTCGGGCCGGGCGTGCAGAATATCGCGCTGATCCTTGTCGCAATTGCGGCCGGATCGTTTGCCGGTGTTTACATCGCGGGCAAGGTGCAAATGACCGACATGCCGCAACTTGTGGCAGCCTTGCACAGCTTTGTTGGTTTGGCGGCGGTATTTATCGGGCTGAATGCCGATATCATGCTGGGGTCGGTCACGGCGTTGCGTGACAGCGGCGTCAATCTGGCCGAGGCTGATTTGACCGGTTTTGGCGAACGTTTGTGGGCCAAGGATGCGGTTGAAATCGCCATTCTCAAGGTTGAGGTGTTTTTGGGCATCTTTATCGGTGCTGTCACCTTTACCGGGTCGGTCATTGCCTTTGGCAAACTGGCGGGCAAGGTGTCAGGGTCGCCCAAACAGTTGCCCGGTGGGCATATGTTGAACGCGGCGGCGTTGGCCATCTGTGTGATCCTGGGGATCATGTATTTCAATGGCGCGGGCATCTGGACCATGGTTTTGGTCACCATAATAGCCGGATTCATCGGCTGGCATCTGATCATGGGGATTGGCGGCGCGGATATGCCCGTGGTTGTTTCCATGCTCAACAGTTATTCGGGCTGGGCGGCGGCGGCGATCGGCTTTACCTTGGGCAACGATCTTTTGATCGTAACCGGGGCATTGGTTGGGTCATCGGGCGCGATCCTTTCGTACATCATGTGCAAGGCGATGAACCGCAAGTTTGTGTCGGTGATTTTGGGCGGCTTTGGCGGCACGTCGGGGCCACAAATGCAGGTTGAGGGCGAACAAATCGCCATCGATGCCGATGGTGTGGCCAGCGCGCTGGACGATGCCGACAGCATCGTGATCATCCCCGGATACGGCATGGCCGTGGCCCAGGCCCAACAGTCGGTGAGCGAGCTGACCAAGCGGTTGCGCGCCAAAGGCAAAACCGTGCGCTTTGCCATTCACCCGGTTGCCGGGCGTTTGCCGGGCCACATGAACGTGCTGTTGGCCGAGGCGCGCGTGCCTTACGACATCGTGTTGGAAATGGATGAAATCAACGATGATTTCCCGACAACCGACGTGGCCATCGTGATTGGGTCAAACGACATCGTGAACCCCGCCGCCCAAGACGACCCAAACAGCCCGATTGCCGGGATGCCGGTTCTGGAAGTCTGGAAAGCCAAACAGGTGTTCGTAAGTAAACGTGGTCAGGGCACCGGATATTCGGGCATCGAAAACCCGTTGTTTTTCAAGGAAAACACACGGATGTTTTATGGTGATGCCAAGAAATCTTTGGATGAGCTTCTGACAAAAATCGATTGAGACGACGCGTTTCAATCAGCACAGACTAAAACGGCCCCGGTGTTTGTTCACCGGGGCCGTTTTTTTCGCCCCGCCTGCCGGGTACGCCTGTCAGATTGTTACCGGAGCGGATTTCACAAGGAACAGTCCACCGATCAATCGCCGCGCCAACAGTTCAACCAGGATCAACGACAGGACCAGTCCGGTCGTGACCGCCGTGGCGATCCCGATCCAGACGCCCCAATATCCCAGATCCAAAACCACCACGAACAGCCAGGCAAACAGTGCCACGCCGATGCCTTGGCGGTATATCCCGACCCAAAGTGTGTAGATCGGTTTTTTGAACGCTTGCAGCAGCGAATTGATGGCAAACAGCATCACATAAACCGGCAGGATAAAGCCATCGACGTGCAAATAGCTTTTGCCGATTTCGATAACATCCGCGTCGTCGGTAAAGATGGCCAGGGCCGGGCCGGCCGCAAACCACAAGACACAGGCCGCGCCCAACATCAGGATCACGCCCGCCTTGAAACAGAACATCGCCGCCTCGCGCACGCGGTCATAATGCCGTGCGCCGAAGTTTTGCGATGCAATCGGGAGCAACGCGCCCGTTAGACCAAAGGCGGGCAACAACAGCAATTGCTCAATCCGCAAAGCCACGCCATATGCCGCCACCGCCGATCCGCCGAACCCTTTCAGAAAATATTGTACGACAAACCCGGCCACCATCATCACGATCATCGCAAAACTGGCCGGAAGCGCCTGTGCCGTGATCTCTGTCATCACGGCCAACCGGGGTTTGTACACACGTTTGCCCTGCATTGCGTCCGATCCGAACACCCGCCACAGGATAAATACCATCACCCCACTTTGGCTGATCAGCGTGCTCAGGGCGATGCCGTTGAACCCGATTCCATCCCACGGGCCAATGCCGAAAATGAATACCGGATTCAGGATGATATTGCCAAAGAACGCCCCGATATTGGCGTAAAGCATGGATTTGGTGTCGCCCTGCGCGGTTAAAATTCCGTTGGCGCCAAAGGCAATCAGAAACGCAGGCGCGGCGAACACCAACAGGTCAAGGTATTGATTGGCGGCATCGCGGTAATCGCCCGGCTCGGAAATGACCGAAATCAGGGCGGGCGACAAAAACCAGCCCAGGATCACGCCCAAAACCGAAACGATCACTGCAAAACTCAAGCCCTGAGAGGCAATCACCGATTCCTTTCCCGAAGTTTCCCCCAAGGCATTGCCAACCAATGCGCCCATGGCCGTGGACAGGCCAAACCCAAGGGCAATGAGAACAAAGAACACCTGAAAAGATATCGCCAGCCCGGCCTGGGCATCGGTGCTGATCATTCCCGCGAAATAGACATCAACGACGTTATATAGCGTGGTGAACACCATGCCGATCGCTGTTGGAATTGCCAGCGCGCGAAAATGCGCCGGAATGGAGCCTTTGGTAAGATCGCGCCGTGCCATGAAAACCTCTGTATGATTGACGGTGACCTTAGCGCGGCAAGGGCAAAAGAATAGGGGCCATTCAGCTGAGGATTGATGGAAATCAAAGACTGCCCCGTGTCGAGAAAATTAAAATATGCCAACCAATACAGGAGCGCGCCGATGACCAACGACACATCCCAACACGATCAGACACAAGCCACCGCGCAGATTTCGGGGTTTGAACAGGGGAAATACCCCTATGCCAAAAAACTGGGTCGCGCCGAATACGAGGCCGACAAGGCCGCGCTGCAGGTTGAATTGCTCAAGGTGCAGCATTGGATTCAGGAAACCGGCCAAAAGGTTGTGATGTTGTTCGAGGGGCGCGATGCGGCAGGCAAGGGCGGCACGATCAAACGGTTTACCGAACATCTTAATCCGCGCACAGCGCACGTGATCGCATTGAACAAACCCACCGAACGAGAGCGCGGTCAGTGGTTTTTTCAACGCTATATCAAACATCTGCCCACGGCAGGTGAAATGGTTTTGTATGATCGGTCGTGGTACAACCGCGCCGGAGTGGAGCGGGTGATGGGGTTTTGCACCCCCAACGAGTATCTGGAATTTATTCGCCAGACCCCCGAATTTGAACGGATGCTGACGCGCAGTGGCATACATCTGTTCAAATATTGGTTTTCCGTCACCCAGGAAGAACAGCGCGCCCGCTTTACCAGCCGGGAAACCGATCCGCTGAAACGCTGGAAACTGTCGCCGGTGGATCGCGCCAGCCTTGATAAATGGGACGAGTACACCGAGGCAAAAGAGGCGATGTTCTTTTACACCGATACCGCCGATGCCCCGTGGACCGTGATCCGGTCAAATGACAAGAAACGTGCGAGACTGAATTGCATGCGGCATTTTCTGTCGCAATTCGAATATCCCGACAAGGATATGGAAGTGGTGCAAATGCCCGATCCGAAAATCGTGCATCAGGCGGAAAACATCGTGCAGAATGCCGATCATATTCTGGCGAACTCGCTTCATCCAGATACGCGCAAATCCCAAGGGTGACGAGGGCGGTCAAGGTTTGATTGCGGCGCGGGGCAAAGCGCATTGATTGTGGGCCACCCGGTGGCAGGCCCTTGCAATCTGTGCGCGGCCCCGCAACACTGACCGCGAAATCAATGTCGAAAGGACGACCGCAATGCGCACTGCCACCACTGCTCTCGCCCTGGCCCTTATGGCCAGCACCTCCATGACTGCCGCCAATGCCGAAACCCTGCGGTGGGCGCGGGCGGGCGATGCCCTGACCCTGGATCCCCATGCCCAGAACGAAGGCCCGACAATCACCATCAACCATCAGATCATGGAACCGCTGTTGTTGCTTGATATGAACAACAAACAGGTGCCGGCCCTGGCCACCGATTGGGCCGTGTCGCCCGATGATGCCAATGTGTGGGTTTTCAACCTGCGCCAGGGGGTGAAATTTCACGATGGCGCCGATTTCACCAGTGAGGATGTCAAATTTTCGCTCGACCGCGCCATGAGCGATAGTTCCGATTACAAAGAGCTGTTGGCCTCGGTCAAGGAAGTGCGCGCGCCGTCTGATTATGTGGTTGAAATCGTCACCGACGGGCCAAACCCGATCATGCCCGCCAATCTGACCAACATGATGATCATGGACAAGGATTGGGCCGAAGCAAACGGCGCCACCAAAGTACAGGATTATGAGGGCGGCGAAGACACGTTCGCGGCCAAGAACGCCAATGGCACCGGCGCCTATAAATTGGTCAGCCGCGAACCGGACGTGAAAACCGTGCTGACCCTGAATGAAAATTACTGGGGTGCCGATGAATTTCCGCTGGACGTGACCGAAATCATCTACACGCCCATCCAGAACGCCTCGACCCGCGTGGCGGCCATGCTGTCGGGTGAATTGGATTTCATTCAGGATGTGCCGGTACAGGATTTGATGCGCGTTTCGGCGGCTGATGGCCTCAAGGTGGAAACAGCACCGCAGAACCGGGTGATTTTCTTTGGTCTGAATGTGGGTGCTGACGATCTGACCAATGACAATGTCGAAGGTAAAAACCCCCTGGCCGATAAGCGGGTGCGCAAGGCGATGAACATGGCGATCAACCGCGAAGCCATCAAACAGGTGGTGATGCGCGGGCAATCCCAACCCGCGGGCATGATCGCGCCGCCCTTCGTCAACGGCTGGACCGAAGAGTTGGACGCCGCCGCCGCGACCGATATCGATGGCGCCAAGGCCCTGTTGAGCGAGGCCGGATATGGCGATGGGTTCAGCATCCAATTGGATTGCCCGAACGACCGGTATGTGAATGACGAGGCGATCTGTCAGGCCACTGTGGGCATGTTGGCCCAGGTCGGAATCACCGTTAATCTGGATGCCAAACCCAAGGCGCAACATTTCCCGCTGATCGCCAATCGGTCCACCGATTTCTTCATGTTGGGTTGGGGCGTGCCAACCCAGGACAGCGAATATATCTTTAACTTTCTGGTGCATACGAGCGGTGAAAAATACGGCTCGTGGAATGCGACCGGGTATTCCAACCCCGATCTTGACATGAAGATTCAGGCCCTCGCCAGCGAAACCGATCTGGAAGCGCGCAATGCAAGCATCGCCGACATCTGGGCCACCGTTCAGGATGAAACCCTGTATATTCCGCTGCACCATCAGGTTTTGAACTGGGGATTTGCCGATAATATCAACGTACCCGTCTCGGCAGAAGACACGCCCAAGATCAAATATTTCGAAGTGAACTAAACCACACGAGGGGCGGGCAGGGCGATGCGCCGCGGCCCGCCCCTGGCCATGTGGCGCGCGGTCCCTTTAGCGGAGAGAGATATGTTCAGACTTTCAATTGCCAGCGCGATCGCGCTGTCCATCGGTGCTGCGGCACATGGCGAAACCTTTCGCTGGGCCAGCACGACCGACCCCCAAAGCATGGACCCCCACGCCGTCAGCAGCACTCCGGTGCTGAGCTTTCTCAACAATGTCTATGAGGGGCTGGTGCGGCGCGGCAAGGATATGTCGGTTGAACCGGCCCTTGCCACGGAATGGGCGCCGATAGGCAATGGCGAAGGCTGGCGTTTTACCCTGCGCCAAGGCGTGGTGTTTCACGATGGCGCGACATTCAACGCTGATGATGTGATTTTTTCCTACGAGCGCGCCAGCAGCGATGCATCCGATGTGGCGTCCTGGTTTGCGCCGGTTTCCGAAGTCATCAAGGTGGATGAATACACCGTTGATTTCATGACCACCGACCCAAACCCGATTTTCCCCGACAGCATTGCCAACTGGATGATCATGGATTCCGATTGGGCGGCGGCAAACGGCGCCAAACTTCCGGCAAAAGAGGCCGAGAATTTTGCCACGCTGAACGCCAACGGCACCGGTGCGTTCGTGTTGGCACAGCGTCAGCCGGGCCTGAAAACCACCCTGACCCCCCATGATGATTGGTGGGGTGAGGCCGAGCATAACATCACATCCGCCGAATTTACCCCGATTCAAAACCCCGCCACGGCGGTAGCGGCCCTGTTGTCAGGCGATGTCGATCTGATTAACCCGGTGCCAATTCAGGATGCCGCACGTCTGGCCCAAAGCGACGGTGTGCAGGTCATTCAAGGCATTGAGGCGCGGGTGATCATGCTGGGCTTTCCCCACGCCGCCGAAACGCTGAAATACACCGCGCAGGCCGGGCAGCCAAATCCGTTTCTGGATGTGCGCGTACGACAGGCAGTTGCCCATGCGGTCAACGTACCGGCGATTTTGCAAACGATCATGCGCGGTAATGCCGAACCAGCGTGGCAATTGGTCAGCGCGCCGATGCGTGGCTATATCGATAATTTGGAGGAACGCCCCGCCTATGATGTGCAAATGGCCAAGGATCTGTTGGCCGAGGCGGGGTATGAAAACGGCTTTTCGTTTGGTCTGAAGTGTACCAATGATCGGTATCTGAACGATGAATCCGTATGTCAGGCTGTGGTTTCGATGCTGGCGCAAATCGGTCTGACGGCCGAACTTGACGCGATGCCAGTGCGCAATTACTGGCCCGAACTGCGCAGCAACAACATGGATATGTTCCTTTTGGGCTGGTCGCCCGGCACGTTTGATGCCGAACACCCGATCCGGTTCATCGTCGCCACCGACAATCCCGAGAAAAAGCTGGGAAGTTGGAATTTCGGCGGATATTCCAGTGCCCGGATTGACGAACTGCTGCCGCAGATCCAATCGGAGATCGACGATACCAAACGTATGGAAATGCTGGAGGAGGTCACCCGGATCTATCAAGACGAAGTCGCCTATGTGCCGCTGTATGTGCAACCCCTGATCTGGGGTGCGCGCGATACCGTTTCCCTGACCCAGCGGCCAGACGATTTTCTGATCCTGCGTTGGATCCGTATTGAATAAACGTCAGATTGCCGCAAAGTCAGCAGGATCGACAGCGCGTTTTAAGCGCCTGTCGGTCTTGACGCTCGGGGCGGTTCATGGCCCAAGTGACTCATGATTGCTTTTATCCTTCGCCGTGTGTTTCAGTCTGTCATCGTCCTGCTGATTGTGGGGCTGGTGGCGTTTTCGATGTTTCGCTTTGTCGGTGATCCGATCGAAAACATGCTGGGTCAGGAACGCACGCAGGCCGATGTTGACCGGTTGCGCACGCAACTGGGGCTGGATCAGCCATTTATCGTGCAATATCTGAAATTTCTGGGCAACGCGGCCCAAGGGAATTTTGGTGTCAGCTATCGTCAGGGGCGGCCCGTGGCGACAATTCTGGCCGAACGCGCCCCTGCGACGCTGGAACTGGCGGCCGTTTCCGGAACCCTGGCGGTTCTGGTCGGGATCGGGATGGGCGTGTTTACGGCGATTCGACGAAATGGCGTAGCCTCGAATGTGATCATGTCGCTCAGTCTGGTGGGGGTTTCCCTGCCGACATTTCTGATCGGGATATTGCTGATCTACCTGTTTTCGGTCGAATTGGATTTGCTGCCCAGTTTCGGGCGGGGTGATACCGTGATGGTGGGCGGTTGGTCGACCGGATTCCTGACCAAATCGGGCCTGTTGGCGTTGATTTTGCCCAGCATCACCTTGGGCCTGTATCAGATGACTTTGATCATGCGTCTGGTGCGCTCTGAAATGTTGGAAGTGTTGCGCCAGGATTATATCCGCTTTGCCCGCGCGCGCGGATTGCCCGAACGGGTGGTGAATTTTCGCCATGCTTTGAAAAACACGCTGGTGCCGGTGATTACCGTGACCGGGTTGCAAGTGGGCAGCATCATCGCCTTTGCCATCATCACCGAAACGGTATTTCAGTGGCCGGGCGTCGGGCTGTTGTTTATCAACGCCATTCAGTTTGTCGATATTCCGGTGATGGCAGCATATCTCATGCTGATTTCGGTGATGTTTGTGGCGATCAACCTGATTGTCGATCTGTTGTATTTCGCCATTGATCCCCGGCTGCGCATCGACGGAAGGCATTGATATGACGGATTTTCCTCAACCGGATGCTGTGAAACAGGCGCAAGATCCCGGCCGCATGTCGCGGCTTTGGGCCAGCGATTTCGCCTATGCCTTTCGCCGTTCGCCCGTTGCCATCGGCGCAACGGCGGTGGTCCTTGTTTTGGTGCTGGCGGCAATATTTGCGCCATTGATCGCGCCCCATGATCCGTTCAACCCGGCCACATTGAACCTGATGAACGGCTTCACCCCGCCCGGCACGCCCAACGCGTTTACGGGTGATACATTCTGGTTGGGTACCGACGATCAGGGCCGCGATGTGTTTTCCACCATCCTGTATGGGCTGCGGATTTCGCTGTTCGTGGGGTTTTCTGCGGTTTTGTTGGCGCTGATCATCGGGGTCACATTGGGGTTGATCGCGGGCTATGCCGGGGGCTGGGCCGAAACCATCATCATGCGCGTGGCCGATGTGCAATTGACCTTTCCAGCGATCCTTGTGGCGATGTTGATTTTTGGCGTGGCCAAGGGGATTACACCGCCGGAATACCGCAATCAAATGGCAATCTGGGTGTTGATCATCGCCATCGGCCTGTCGGATTGGGTGCAATTCGCCCGGGTCGTGCGCGGCGCGACATTGGTGGAAAAAAACAAGGAATACGTGCAGGCCGCGCGCCTGATCGGGCGCACCGGTCCGGCGATCATGCTGCGCCACATTCTGCCCAACGTGCTGTCGCCGGTGCTGGTGATTGCCACCATATCGCTGGCGCTAGCGATTATTGCCGAGGCGACGCTGTCGTTTCTGGGCGTTGGCGCGCCCCCCACACAGCCCAGTCTGGGCACGTTGATCCGCATCGGTCAGGGGTTTTTGTTCTCGGGCGAATGGTGGATTTTGCTGTTCCCGTCGATCACCCTGTTGGCCTTGGCCCTGGCGGTAAACCTGATGGGCGACTGGCTGCGCGATGCATTGAACCCGAGGCTCAAGTGAACACTCCTGTATTATCTGTTGATGCGCTCAGCGTCGAAATTCCCACGCGCCATGGGCTGTTGAAACCTGTGGATCAAGTGTCATGGGATATTGCCAAGGGTGAAATCCTGGGCGTGGTCGGGGAATCGGGCGCCGGGAAATCGATGACCGGCAATGCGGTGATCGGGCTTTTGGATCGTCCGGCGCGGATTTCGGGTGGGCAGGTGCGCCTGAACGGTACGCGGATTGACAATCTGACGCCCGCGCAAATGCGCAAGGTGCGCGGCAAACAGATTGGCATGGTGTTTCAGGATCCTCTGACCTCGCTCAACCCGCTGTTGACCATCGGGGATCAGTTGAGTGAAACGATTGAAACCCATCTTGCCGTGGGCCGGACCGAGGCGCGTAAACGCGCCATCGCCGCATTGGACGAAGTCGGCATTCCCGCTGCGAAAGACAGGATTGACAGTTATCCGTTTGAATTTTCAGGTGGAATGCGGCAACGGGTGGTGATTGCCTTGGCGTTGTGCGCCGAACCATCATTGATCATCGCGGATGAGCCGACAACCGCATTGGATGTTTCCGTGCAGGCGCAAGTCATCGCCCTGTTGAAACGCATTTGCCGCGAACGGGGGGCGGCGGTGATGCTGATCACCCATGATATGGGCGTGATTGCCGAAACCGCCGATCGGGTCGCGGTGATGTATGCGGGCCGTTTGGCCGAAATCGGGCCGGTGGCGCAAGTGCTCGGTGCGCCGCGCCATCCCTATACCCACGGGTTGATGGGCGCGACGCCCTTGGCCAGCAAGGGGCGCAAACGCCTGGCGCAAATCCCCGGCGCGATGCCGCGTTTGGGTGCATTGCCCAATGGCTGCGCCTTTCACCCGCGCTGCCCCAAAGCGCAGGATAAGTGCAAATCCGACCCGCGCCCAACCGTGCAAGACGGGGCAGGGCGCGCCGCCTGCTGGTTCCCGATGGAGGACGCATGACCCTGGTTTCCATCAAAAATCTGACCCGCGTTTTCGATGTGTCAAAACCTTGGCTGAACCGGGTGATCGAACGCCTGCCCAAACGAATGCTGACCGCCGTTTCGGACGTGAGTTTCGATATTGAAGAACGCAGCGTTTATGCCCTGGTCGGGGAATCGGGCAGTGGCAAATCGACCATTGGCAAAATGGTCGTGGGTCTGCTGAAGCCCACGGAAGGCACCGTTGAAATTGACGGCACCGACCTGATGAAGGCCAGCGGCAGCGAGATTGATCGCATTCGCAGCGATATTCAGATGATTTTTCAAGATCCGTTTGCGTCGCTCAATCCCCGCTGGAAAGTGCGCAATATCATCACCGAACCGGTGGCGGCACGCGGTGGCGATACCAAAGGTCTGGCAGAAAAGCTGTTGGAACAAGTTGGCCTGTCGGCGCAGGATGCGGGCAAATTTCCCCATGAATTCAGCGGTGGCCAACGCCAGCGGATTTGTGTTGCCCGTGCCTTGGCCTCGGAACCACGGCTGATTGTCTGCGATGAGCCCACCAGCGCGCTGGATGTGTCGGTGCAGGCGCAAGTGCTGAATCTGATGAGCGATCTGCGTGATGAATTTGGTCTGACCTATCTGTTTATTTCCCACGATCTGACGGTGGTACAACACATGGCCGACCGGATCGGCGTGCTGTATCTGGGCCGCCTGGTCGAAGAGGCGACGCCCGATGAATTGTTCAGCAATCCACAGCACCCTTATACAAAAATGCTGATCGAGGCAGCGCCGAAGATGGATGGCTATGGCCGCGAAGTTACGCCGCCCCAAGGTGAAATTCCCGATCCGATCAATCCACCCACCGGCTGCGCCTATCATCCGCGCTGCCCGATTGCGATTGCGCGATGCAGCGCCGAACGCCCACCGCTTGCCACCAAGGGCAAAGGCCGGGTGGCGTGTTTTCGCGCCGGTGAAATGACCTGAAGGAGCAGACATGACCCTTGCCACCCGCACGTTCGACCGTATCGGAAACAAGATCGACTTTACCGAATTGGGCATGGGCACAGCGCCTTTGGGCAATTTGTACCGCGCGATTTCCGATCAGGCGGCCCATGACACGTTGCAGGCCGCATGGGATGCCGGGGTGCGGTATTACGACACCGCGCCGTTGTATGGGCTGGGCCTGTCGGAAACGCGGCTGAACCGGTTTCTGCGTGACAAACCCCGCGATGAATATGTTCTGTCGACCAAAGTGGGGCGGCTGATGCGCCCTTGCCCGCCGCAACAGCGCGATGGTCAGGACAAATGGTTTGACGTTCCCAATCGCAATGAGGTGTTTGATTACACATATGATGGCGTCATGCGCAGCCTTGAGTTTTCGTTCGAACGTCTGGGGTTGGATCGGGTTGATATCCTCTATGCCCATGATCTGGATATGTTTTCGCGCGGAGATCGCGGCGTTTTGGATGCCGCGCTGGATGAATTCATGGCGGGCGGATACAAGGCTTTGCTTAACATGCGCGATCAGGGCGTGATCAAGGCCTTCGGGGCCGGCGTCAATGAATGGGAAACCTGTGAATGGCTGACCGAACGGGGCGATTTCGATCTGTTTCTTCTCGCCGGGCGTTATACTTTGCTTGAACAAACCGCGCTGGATAGTTTTCTGCCGCTGGCACAACAACGCGGCATAGGCATTGTCACCGGCGGGGCCTATAATTCGGGCATTCTGGCCACGGGCGCTAAGCCGGGGGCGTATTACAATTACGACCCCGCGCCGCAAGATGTGTTGGATCGCGTGACCCGGATTGAGGCGGTATGCGCCGCCCATGATACCCGGCTTGTCGATGCGGCGTTCCGGTTTTCGTTGCTGCATCCGGCCACTGTTTCGGTTGTGCCGGGCGGGCAGGGTGTCAGCGAAACCCAATCTAACGTGCAGGCGGCGCAAGCGCTGATTCCTGAGGATTTGTGGCGTGATCTCAAGGCGCAGGGCCTGTTGCGCGAAGATGCGCCAACGCCGTAAACGCGGGCGCTGCTTTTCCTTGGCTCAACTGTTGCTGCGGCGCAGCAATTCTTGCCATTTCGCCAGAAAACAGTGTAAAGCATCCTTTAAAGCGCTTGCAACGCCACAGTCATGCCTTATCACTTGCAGATAAGTTAACGCTAACACCGTTCTAAATTCTGAGCCTTGAAGGGATTATCATGTCCGCCAAAGACCAATCCGCCGATTTTGCCGAAGCCATCGCGCGGCACCTGACCTATTCCTTGGGCAAAGATCCACAGCATGCGCAGATTACCGATTGGCGCATTGCCCTGTCGTTGACTGTGCGTGACCGGATTGTGGATCCGTGGTTTGCCAGCACGCGCGCCACCTATGCCGGACAACACAAGCGGGTGTATTACCTGTCGATGGAGTTTTTGATCGGACGGTTGTTGGAAGATGCGGTTGTCAATCTGGGCCTGATGGACACCGCCGATGGCGCGTTGCGGGCGCATGGTATTGATCTGCCGACGGTGTTGGCCGATGAACCCGACGCCGCCCTTGGCAATGGGGGTTTGGGCCGGTTGGCGGCATGTTTCCTTGAATCCCTATCAACGCTGGGCTGCCCGGCCTATGGGTATGGCATCCGTTACGAACACGGGTTGTTCAAGCAAAGCTTTGAAAATGGTGTGCAAAAAGAGGCCCCCGAGGATTGGTTGCAGCAGCCCCATGTGTGGGAATTTGAGCGCCCGGAATCCTGTTACACCATCGGGTTTGGTGGCAATGTCGGAAAGCAGGGGTGGGAACCAGATGAATCCGTCATCGCCAAGGCGTATGACACACCGGTCATCGGTTGGCAGGGACGGTGGGCCAATACATTGCGCCTGTGGGAGGCATTGCCAACCAAGCTGTTCGATCTGGATCGGTTCAACGCTGGTGATTATTACGGAGCGGCCGAACCCGAGGCTTTGGCGCGCACGATTTCGCGGGTTCTGTACCCCGATGATACGACGCCTGAGGGTAAGCGTTTGCGCCTGAAGCAGGAATTCTTTTTCACCGCCGCATCCCTGCGCGATATTTTGCGCCGGTTTGACAGTGAATATAATGATCTGACCCTGCTGCCCGGCAAGGTGGCAATTCAGCTGAATGATACCCACCCAGCGATTGCCGGGCCGGAATTGGTGCGTATCCTGCACGACGAAAAAGGCATGGAGATTGACGCCGCCATAGAAACCGCGAGCGGCTGTCTTTCCTACACCAACCACACTCTTTTGCCCGAAGCGTTGGAGCGGTGGAGCGAAGAATTGATGACCGATCTGTTGCCCCGTCACATGCAATTGATTGAACAGATCGATGCATCCCACGCCAAGGCAAAGCCACAGCGCAATCTGTCAATTCTGGACGATGGCGATGTGAAGATGGGCGAACTGTCGTTCATCATGGCGCACAAGGTAAATGGCGTTTCGGCGCTGCATACCGGGTTGATGAAAGAAACCGTGTTCAAGGAATTGCACGAATTGCACCCTCACCGGATCGTGAACCAAACCAACGGCGTGACCCCGCGCCGCTGGGTTCTGGCGGCCAATCCGCGGTTGTCATCCCTGATCACCGATGCGATCGGCACAGGCTGGGTTGATGATCTGGAGCGGTTGCAAAAGCTGGAAAGCCGGGTGGATGATGCCGCTTTTCTGGCTGATTATGCGGCGACAAAACGCGCCAACAAGGAAGAGCTGTCAAATTGGTTTGGGGAAACCCAAGGCGTGGCGTTGGACCCCGACGCCATGTTTGATGTGCAGATCAAGCGTATTCACGAATACAAACGCCAACATCTGAACATCCTTGAAACCATCGCCCTGTGGCAGGAAATTCGCGACAACCCCAATGGTGATTGGACGCCGCGGGTGAAAATCTTTGGCGGCAAGGCGGCGCCCGGCTATGTGTTTGCCAAGAAAATCATCCATCTTATTAACGCGGTGGGCGATGTTCTTAATGCTGACCCAGTGACCTCTAAATTTCTCAAGGTTGTGTATCCGCCCAACTATAACGTCACATTGGCCGAACGGTTGATTCCCGCGTCTGACCTGTCAGAACAGATCAGCACCGCCGGCAAAGAGGCCAGCGGCACAGGCAACATGAAATTCGCCCTGAACGGTGCGCTGACGGTTGGCACGTTGGATGGCGCAAACGTCGAAATCCGTGACCATGTCGGTGCCGAGAATTTCTTCTTGTTCGGCATGACCGCCGCCGAGGTGGTCGCGCGGCGCGAAATCGACGGCCACGCGGCACAGGCCATCGCCGCCGATCCGCGTCTGGCCCGCGCCGCCAAGGCGATTTCCGATGGGGTGTTCAGCAAGGATGATCCGACGCTGTTCCATGCCATTACCGATAATCTGGCCGGGCCTGACTATTTCCTGGTGGCGTCTGATTTCACTGATTATTGGCGCGCCCAACGCGAGGTGGATCAGGCCTATGCCAAGCCGGATCATTGGAACCGTATGGCGCTGTTGAACACTGCGCGCTCGGGCTGGTTTTCATCGGATCGCACCATTCGCGGCTATATGGCGGATGTCTGGGATGCAAAAGCCGTCAAAGCCGGGGCGTAAACCCCGGTCAGGGAACCCCCCGTGCCAATGTGGGGTTGTTAGAACGTAAAAATGACTTACCGTGGGAAAAATGAAAACACCTAAACCAAGCGAGAAAGCTCCCGCCAAGTCTGCCGCAAAACCAAAAGCGGCACCAGCAAAGCGTGCAGCGGTGAAAAAACCCGCTGTTGACAAGCCCCCGGCGCACGGAATATCGCGCGATGTGGCCGAGGCGTTGAACAACGGGCGGCACGCCGACCCGTTTTCGGTGTTGGGCCCCCATAAACGGGGGCGCGCAACATGGTTAACGGCGGTTGATCACGGCGCCACCGCGATGTCGGCACAGATTGGCGGCAAAGATTACCCATTGGAACGTGTATTTGACGATTTGCATGTGTTTGCGGGCAAAATCCCGGCGAACAAGGCCTATGTTCTGGCCGGTTCCAACGATACGGACAACTGGACAATGCAAGACCCGTACCGCCATGGCCCTGTCATTGGCGAGATGGATGAATATCTGTTGGGCGAAGGCACCCATCAACGTATCTGGACCGTGCTTGGGGCGCATGTGATGGAACACGAAGGCGCGCAAGGCACGCATTTCGCGGTTTGGGCCCCGAATGCACAGCGCGTCAGCGTCGTGGGCGGGTTCAACAACTGGGATGGGCGGCGGCACCTGATGCGGCGTCGTGGCGCAACCGGAATTTGGGAAATCTTTATTCCCGGTGTCGCCGACAAGGAAATTTACAAATACGAAATCATTGGCCCCGATGGCACGTTGCAACCGCTCAAGGCCGATCCGGTCGGATTTGGCAGCCAGCATCCGCCGGAAAATGCCAGCATGGTGCGCGATATTCGCGGATACGGTTGGCAAGACGGCGAATGGATGAATGCCCGCGCCGGGCGCAATGATCGCAGCGCGCCGATTTCGGTGTATGAGGTGCATCTGGGGTCGTGGCGGCGGCACGTTAATGACAACAACCGCCCGCTCAGCTATGTCGAGGCGGCGGAGCAGTTGATTGATTACGTTTCCGAGATGGGATTTACCCATATCGAGCTGATGCCGATTTCGGAATACCCGTTTGACGGATCGTGGGGGTATCAGCCCGTGGGTCTGTTTGCACCCACCGTGCGCCATGGCCCGCCCCATGAATTTCGCAATCTGGTCGAGGCGGCGCATGGGCGCGGCATTGGCGTGATCCTGGATTGGGTGCCCGGCCATTTCCCCACCGATGCCCACGGGTTGGGTAAATTCGACGGCACACCACTTTATGAACATGCCGATCCCCGTGAAGGGTTTCATCAGGATTGGAACACCCTGATTTATAACTATGGCCGCACCGAGGTGGCGAATTTTCTGGTGTCCAACGCCCTGTATTGGCTTGAGGAATATCACGTTGATGGGCTGCGTGTGGATGCTGTGGCCTCGATGCTATATCGCGATTATTCCCGTAAACACGGCGAATGGGTGCCCAACAAGGACGGCGGGCGCGAAAACTACGAAGCCATCGCCATGCTGCAAAACACCAACACCATCGTCTATGGCCAACAGCCCGGCATCATGACCGTGGCCGAGGAAAGCACATCATTTCCCGGTGTGTCACAGCCGGTGGATGCGGGCGGATTGGGCTTTGGGTTCAAATGGAACATGGGGTGGATGAACGACACCCTGTCATACATGGAAAAAGACCCGATTTATCGCCAGCATCACCACCACCAGATGACCTTCGGCATTCATTACGCATTCAGCGAAAACTTTATCCTGCCGATTTCCCATGACGAAGTGGTGCATGGCAAAGGATCAATGCTGGATAAAATGCCGGGCAACACCTGGGAAAAATTCGCCAATCTTCGCGCCTATTACGGGTTCATGTGGGCGCATCCGGGCAAAAAATTGCTGTTCATGGGTCAGGAATTTGCCCAGCCCGGTGAATGGAACCACGACGCACAGCTGACATGGGACGTGCTGGAAGACCCGGCGCATAAGGGCATTCAAACCCTCGTGCGGGATTTGAACGTGTTGTACCGCACCCAGCCGGCGCTGCATGTCAAGGATTGCGAGCCCGACGGATTTCAGTGGATCGAGGTGAACGATGCCGAAAACTCGATCCTATCATGGATCCGGCGGGGAAATCACGATGATGCGGAAATTGTTGTGGTCTGCAATTTCACCCCGGTCGAGCGTACCGATTATCACATGGGTCTGCCAAAATCGGGCCGCTGGCGCGAAGTGATAAACAGCGACGCCAAGGTGTATGGTGGCGGCAATCGCGGCAACATGGGCGGCATTGTCGCCCGCGACGACCCCCATCAGGGGCAACCGGCCAGTGCCAATCTGGTGCTGCCGCCGCTTTCGACAATGATTTTTGTTAAGGATGATTAACCAACCGGGCGGTTTGCAATTCACAGGCCGCCCGGCGCATATCTGATCTGTGTCGATCAACATGTGCAGCCAATACCACGGTGGGCAAACCATCGAATTCAACCGTACCGATGAGTCCAGATGTGGAGGAGACACTATGGCGACCCCGAATGCGAGATTGTCGAGCAGAAGTATGGCATTTGTGCTGGCCGGTGGGCGCGGGTCGCGATTACAGGAACTGACCGATAGTCGTGCCAAACCTGCGGTTTATTTCGGCGGCAAGACCCGGATCATTGATTTCGCTCTTTCCAACGCATTGAATTCGGGCATCCGCAAGATGGCCATCGCCACCCAATACAAGGCGCATTCACTGATCCGCCATTGCCAGCGGGGCTGGTCGTTTTTTCGGGCGGAACGCAACGAATACCTTGACATCCTGCCTGCATCTCAGCGGGTGGCAGAAAACAAATGGTATCTGGGAACGGCCGATGCGGTGACCCAGAACATTGATATCATTGACAGTTATGGGATTGAATATGTTCTGATCCTGGCCGGTGATCACATCTACAAGATGGATTACGAAGTGATGTTGCAACAGCATGTTGAATCCGGTGCCGATGTCACCATCGGGTGCCTGACCGTACCCCGGCAAGAGGCAAGCGCATTTGGCGTGATGGCGATTGACGAAAATGACCGCATCACGAGCTTTTTGGAAAAACCTGCCGATCCGCCGGGCACGCCCGATGATCCCAACGTGACCCTGGCATCAATGGGCATTTACGTATTCAAATGGTCGCAGTTGCGTGAACGTTTGATGGCCGATGCCGCCAACCCGAATTCCAGCCACGATTTTGGCAGTGATATCATTCCTGACATCGTGAAAAACGGGAAAGCCGTGGCGCATCGGTTCGAAGAGTCCTGTGTCAAACATGACCCCGACGCACCGGCCTATTGGCGTGACGTGGGCACGGTTGATGCATTTTGGAAAGCCAATATTGATCTGACCGATTTCACCCCCGATCTTGATCTGTGGGATACAAAATGGCCAATCTGGACTTATTCTGAATCTGTCCCGCCTGCAAAATTCGTGCATGATTCACCTGACCGTCGCGGCATCGCGATTTCGTCATTGGTGGCGGGGGGCTGTGTGATTTCGGGCACTGAAATCCGGGAAAGCCTGCTGTTTACACAGGTGCACACCAATTCGTTCGCCTGTCTGGAACAGGCGGTGGTGCTGCCCTATGCCAATATCGGGCGCAAGGCAAAGCTGAAGAAGGTCGTGATCGACCGTGGTGTGCACATTCCCGAAGGGTTGGTTGTGGGTTATGATCCGGTCGAAGATGCCAAATGGTTCCGCGTGTCCGAAGGCGGCGTGACCCTGATCACCAAGGGCATGTTGGACGCACGGGCAAAAGCGCTGTGATACGGGCTTTGTCCGTTGCATCGGAATGCGCGCCGCTGGTGAAAACCGGCGGTCTGGCCGATGTTGTGGGCGCGTTGCCCGGCGCAATGGCCGGGCAGGGGGCCGATATGCGCACGCTGCTGCCCGGGTATCCGGCGGTTTTAGACCAGCTGGAATTGGGCGACGTTGTGCTGTCCGAAGAGGATTTGTTCGGTGGGCGCGGTGAGGTGGTACAGGCGCAGATTGCCGACCTGAAACTTTTGATCCTGCGCGCCCCCCATTTATACGAGCGGGGCGGATCGATTTACCTGAACACCGCCGGTCAGGATTGGAGCGATAATCCGGAACGCTTTGCCGCGCTGTCGTGGATGGCGGCGCGCCTCGCGCGCGAGGGGGTGGGGGAGTGGCGGCCTCAGATCCTGCATTGTCATGACTGGCAGGCGGGGCTGGCCCCTGCGTATCTGCGCGCGCTTGGGATACACAATGTGCGTGCGATCGTGACTATTCATAATGTTGCCTTTCACGGCCTCGCACCCGCGTCAAAGCTGGATACATTACGTCTGCCCCATTGGATGTTTACCCCTGATGGTCTTGAATTTTATGGCCAGATTTCGGCGCTCAAGGCCGGTTTGGTCTATGCCGACAAACTTACCACGGTCAGCCCCACCTATGCCCGCGAATTGCTGACGCCAGAATTTGGCATGGGGCTGGATGGCGTGCTGCGGGCGCGTTCGGCGGATTTATCGGGCATTTTGAACGGTATCGATCTCGATGTGTGGAACCCCGCGACCGATCCCAATATCGCGCCCTATGCCACGCCAGCCGACAAGGCCGAAAACAAGACCCGTCTGATCAATGAATTTGATCTGCCCCCTGGCGCTGGCCCGCTGGCCGTGCTGATTTCGCGGCTGAGCGAACAAAAGGGGCTGGATCTGCTGATCGACGCCCTGCCGGGATTTTTGGCCAAGGGGGGCCGTTTGGCCCTGCTGGGCAGTGGCGATAAAGGGTTGGAAGATACGTTTCGCGCCCTGGCCGATCATCACCCGAACATAGCGGTGCGCATCGGATATGATGAGGCGCTGAGCCATCGGATGATGGCAGGGGGCGATGCAATTCTGGTGCCATCGCGGTTTGAGCCCTGTGGCCTGACCCAAATGTATGGGCTCCGCTATGGCACGGTTCCGGTGGTGGCATTGACCGGGGGGTTGGCCGATACGGTGATCGCCGCCAATGATGCCGCGCGCAAGATCGGTGTGGCAACTGGTCTGCAATTTGCGCCAATCACGGCGCAGGCATTGTCAGGGGCGCTGGATCAGCTATGTGCGCTGTATGCCCAGCCCGATCTGTGGCAACACATCCAGCGCAACGCCATGGCCCACCCCGTGGGTTGGGGTGAATCCGCCAAACAATATGCACAGCTCTATCAGGCAATTATATAAAATATGACCAGTCCCTTTGTGATGACCGCCGGGCGCGCCGCCCCTCTTGGTGCGACGTTTGTTGGCGACGGGGTAAATTTCGCCGTCTTTTCCGAACATGCCGACCGAATGGTCCTGTGTCTGTTTTCCGAAGATGGTAAACACGAGGTTGCGCGGCTGGATCTGCCCGAACGGGATGGCGATGTCTGGCATGGCTATGTGTCGGGGATGCGCCCGGGCCAGAAATACGGTTTGCGCGCCTATGGCCGCTATGCCCCCGAAGAAGGGCACCGGTTCAACCACAACAAACTGCTGCTTGATCCCTATGCCAAACGGCTGACCGGGCATCCGAAATGGCACGATGCCTTGATGGGCTATACCGTCGGGGCGCATGATCTGGACCTCAGCTTTGATAAACGCGACAGTGCGCCGTACATGCCGCGCTGCGTGGTCGAAGATCCGGCGTTTTCATGGGGCCGCGATGCGCCGCCTGCCACCCCGATTCAGGATACCGTGATCTATGAGGCCCATGTCAAAGGGTTGACCGCGCTGCATCCCAGCGTGGATTTGCCGGGCACGTTTCTGGGCATGGCCAGTGATCCGATGTTGGAATACCTCACCGATCTGGGCATCACCGCGATTGAGCTGCTGCCACCGCAGGCGTTTTTGAACGACCGGTTTCTGGTTGAAAAAAACCTCACCAACTATTGGGGCTATCAGACCCTTGGGTTTTTTGCGCCCGAACCGCGTTATATGCACCGGGGCGAAATTGCCGAGTTTCAACAGATGGTGGCGCGGTTCCATTCCGCGGGCATCGAGGTGTTGCTTGACGTGGTTTATAACCACACCTGTGAAGGGAGCGAACTGGGCCCGACTCTTTCGTTTCGGGGCTTGGATAATGCCAGCTATTATCGGCTGGCCGATAATCCGCGCCACTTTATCAATGACACCGGCACCGGGAACACGGTGAATGTCGATCACCCGATGGTTTTGCGTATGGTGATGGATTCATTGCGTTATTGGGTCGAAGTGATGCATGTTGACGGGTTTCGGTTTGATCTGTGTTCGACCCTGGGGCGCACCGACACCGGGTTTGACCGGGGCGCAGCGTTCTTTGATGCGATCCGCCAGGACCCGGTTTTGACCGGTGTGAAATTGATTGCCGAACCATGGGATATCGGGCCGGGGGGGTATCAATTGGGTGCGTTCCCGCCGCCGTTCATGGAATGGAACGATAAATACCGCGATACGGTGCGCCAGTTCTGGCGCCACGATCCGGGCATGGCACCTGGGCTGGCCGACCGGCTGACCGGATCATCGTTACAGTTTGATCATTCGGGCCGGCCGGCCACATCATCGGTCAACCTGTTGACGGCCCATGATGGGTTCACCTTGCAAGATGTTGTTTCCTATAATGAAAAACACAACATGGCAAATGGCGAAGATGGCAATGACGGGCATGGTGAAAACTACTCCGACAATATGGGCGTCGAAGGGCCGACCCAGAAACTGGCGGTGATTGCGGCCCGTGCGCGGCGTAAACGCAATATGATGGCGACGCTGTTTTTATCCCAAGGCACGCCAATGTTGCTTGCCGGTGATGAATTGGGCAACACCCAAGGGGGCAACAACAACGCCTATTGTCAGGACAATGGCATCAGTTGGATCGACTGGGCCGAGGCCGACAGTGATTTTCACGCCTTCACCAAAAAGATGATCGCATTTCGCAAAAAGCACCCGATCCTGCGCCAAAAGCTGTTTTTGCATGCGCAGGAACGCGCCGTTGATGGCCGCCCCGATTTATTCTGGAGCCTGGCAGACGGGACGCCGATTTCGGACGAGGCCTGGCAGGATCCGGGATTGCAATGCATCTGTCTTGAAATGCGCACCGCCTCGGCGACGCCGTTTTATGCCGCCACAGAAACAGCGGTGTTTGCCGTATTTAACGCAGGCGCAGCGGTTTGCGTGACGCTGCCCGATCCACCCAACGGTCAGGTGTGGTGTTGTCAGATCAACACGGCGGTCGCGGGCACGGATGGCCCGTGTGCGGACGGCACGATATCCGTGGCCGATCACAGCGTCGCGGTTTTGGTGTTGGAACCTGCCCAATGAGCGACCCGTTATCGCGACTGGCTGCATATCTGGGGGTGATCGAGCGGTATCAGGATCAAACCGACAGCTGGCATGATACCTCGCCCGAAACCAAGGCGGCGATTGTGGCCGGTATGGGGTTTGATACGTCAAACGCTTCGGCGTTAACGGCTGCCCATGACGCGCTGCGCGCTGAGGATGGCGCGCGTGATTTGCCCGAATGGATGGTGACCGTGGCCAATGCGCCGGGGCCTGTTGTTGCCGCGCCTTGGCGGCTGACCCTGGAAAACGGGGCCCAGTCCGAGGGGCAGGGCGCCTTGCCCGTTTTGCCGCTGGGCATCCATCGATTGGTCGTGGGCGATTACATCACATGGCTGCTAAGCGCGCCTGTTTCCCTGCCCCCGGCGCCCAAAAGTTGGGGGCTGACGATGCCGCTCTATGGCTTGCGCACCGCCGCGCAGGGGGGCGTTGGCGATTATCACGATCTTGGCGGTCTGGTACGGGATCTGGCCGGGCTTGGTGTCGGATTCCTTGGGATCAATCCGATTCACGCCGGATTTCCGACCGACCCGATGGCGTTCAGCCCTTATTCACCGTCATCGCGCCGCCGGTTTTCCATCCTGCATATCGCGGCGGATGCAAAGGCCGATGATCATGGGCCGTTGATTGATTATGCGGCGGTTCTGAGCGCGCAAAACAGGGCCTTGCGTGCGGAATATGCGGCGTTTCAGGGCGATTCAACGTTTGATGCCTATTGTTTGGCCGAAGGCGAGTCGTTGCGCCGGTTTGCCCTGCATCAGGCGCTGTCAGATCAATATGGTGCCTATTGGCCCGATTGGCCGGTCGCATTTCATACGCCAGAGTCAGCGGATGTGGCGGCGTTCGCTGGCGAAAATGCCGACACGCTGCGCTATCATCAATGGCTGCAATGGCGGGCCGAGCATCAGTTGGGTCAGGTGTGCGAAAAGGCAGGGGCAATGGCGCTGGGGCTTTATCTGGATCTGGCCGTGGGCACCCATCCCAAGGGGGCCGAAACCTGGGGCGATCCGGATTTGTTTGCGCCGGGATGCTCGCTGGGCGCACCTCCCGATGGGTTTTCGCCGGGCGGTCAACGCTGGAATCTCGCACCGATGCGGCCGCGCCATCTTGCACGGACCGGCTTTGCCGCCTTGGCCGAAATCCTGCGCGCGCAACTGCGCTATGCGCGGGTGTTGCGGATTGATCATATCCTGGGGTTTGAACGGGCATTCTGGGTGCCGGAAAACGCGCCCGGCGCCTATGTGACCATGCCCAAAGCCGCACTTCTGGCGGTTGCACGGATCGAAGCGGCGCGGGTTGGCGCGGTGATTATCGGCGAGGATTTAGGAAATATTCCCAAAGGGTTGCAGTCCGATCTTGCCGAATCCAACATCCTTGGATGCCGGGTGGCAATGTTTGAGCAGAAGTGGCAATCCGACACGCCCGAATTCAAACCTGCCGCCGATTATGACACCCGGGTTCTGACATCATTTGCCAGCCATGATCTGCCCACCTATCGCGGTTGGCGACGGGGCAGCGATATTGGCTGGCGGGCGAAACTGGGGGGGCTGGATTGCGCCGCGCAAACCGCCGCCATGACAGAGCGCGCCGCCGAGGTGAAGGCATTTGAAACCACGGTTGGCGGGCATGGCGTTGACCAGGTGAACGGGTTTCTCGCCGCCACGCCATCGCGCCTTGTCGCTGTTCAGGCCGAAGATGCGTTAGGTCTGATTGAACAACCCAATTTGCCCGGCACCGTGTATGATCATCCCAATTGGCGCCGCCGACTGGGTATTTCACCGCAAGATTTGCCCAAACACCCCGGTGTGATAAAAGCAGCCCAAACCATGAAAACCGCAGGAAGATGAGGACCGATATGAGTGTGATCACTGTTAAAACCGCCCCAATCGATGGCCAGAAACCGGGCACCAGCGGTCTGCGCAAAAAGACCCGCGTGTTCATGGGGCCGCATTACCTTGAAAACTTCGTGGCGGCGATCTGGTCGGCCATCGGGGGCGTTCGGGGGAAAACCTTGGTTCTTGGTGGCGACGGGCGGTATTTCAATGACCGGGCGGCGCAGGTGATCTTGCGCATGGCGGCGGCGTCGGGTGCAAAAAAGATGATCGTCGGGCAGGGCGCGCTGTTGTCGACACCGGCGGCGTCACATCTGATCCGGCTGAACAAGACCGATGGCGGCATCATCATGTCGGCCAGCCACAATCCCGGCGGCCCGGATGAAGATTTCGGCGTCAAATTCAACACGCCCAACGGCGGCCCGGCCCCCGAAAACGTGACCGACAAGATGGTCGCGGCGGCCGCCTCGATCACCGAATATCAGATCATGGAAGCGCAGGATGTCGACCTGTCAACCCTGGGCACCACCACCCTTGGCGACATGGAAATCGAAATTGTCGATCCCGTGGCTGATTATGCCAATTTGATGAAAGAGCTGTTTGATTTCAATGCTCTGCGCGATCTGTTTGCCGGTGGCTTTACGTTGCGGTTTGATGCGATGCACGCGATCACCGGCCCCTATGCCAAAACAATTCTGGAGGATACTTTGGGCGCGGCCCCCGGCAGCGTGGTGAACGCCACGCCCAGCCCGGATTTTGGCGGCGGCCACCCCGACCCCAACCCGATCTGGGCCAAGGAATTGATGGACGTGATGATGGGCGATGATGCCCCCGATTTCGGCGCGGCGTCCGATGGCGATGGGGATCGCAACATGATCGTGGGGCGCAATTGCTATGTCGGGCCGTCCGACAGCCTTGCCGTTTTGGCCGCGAATGCGCATTTGGCCCCGGCCTATAGCGACGGATTGAAAGGCGTGGCGCGATCGATGCCCACGTCCCGCGCGCTGGACCGGGTGGCGGCGAAACGCGGTCTTGATTGTTATGAAACCCCAACGGGTTGGAAGTTTTTTGGCAATCTTCTGGATGATGGCCGCATCACCCTGTGTGGCGAGGAATCCGCCGGCACAGGGAGCGACCATGTGCGCGAAAAAGACGGGCTGTGGGCGGTTTTGCTATGGCTGAACATTCTGGCCAAAACCGGCAAGTCGGTGCAACAGATGATGACCGATCACTGGGCCGAATTTGGCCGCAATTTCTATTCCCGCCACGATTACGAGTCGGTGGATGCCGAAGAAGCGAACGCGATGATCGAGGGGTTGCGCGCCAAACTTCCTGGCTTGCCCGGCACCGATGTATTGGGCGCAACCGTCGAATCCGCTGATGAATTTTCCTATGATGATCCCGTCGATGGCAGCCGCGCCACCGCGCAAGGGTTGCGCGTGACGTTCACGGGGGGCGGGCGCATCGTTTACCGTCTTTCGGGCACAGGTACGGTGGGCGCGACGCTGCGGGTATATCTTGAGGATGTGTCCGATGATCCGGCGACGTTTACCAAAGATACACAAGAAGCGCTTAAGGATATGATCGCGCGCGCCGATCACTTGGCAGGTATCGCCAAGTTTACTGGCCGCCAGGCTCCGGATGTGCGCACCTAAGCGGAACAGGAATAAAGGCCCCGATATGCACCGACTGAAAGAACTGATCCGCTTTACCACCTTTGCCGTGGCGATTTTGCTGCTTTTGCTTTCATTTTTCTGGCTCTCGATCACGCCATGGGGGTGGATTGGTGTGGTGGTGTTTGGCATCGCGACGTTGATGGGCATATGGGATCTGTTTCAGACCCAGCATGCGGTATTGCGGAACTATCCGGTTTTGGGGCGAATCCGTTATTTCTTTGAACAAATCCGCCCGGAAATTCGCCAATATCTGATCGAAGGCGACAACGAAGAAGAGCCTTTTTCGCGCGAAGAACGCAGTATTGTGTATCAACGCGCCAAAAACCAGGTGGCGGCGCGCCCCTTTGGCACCAAACAGAAAGTGTACGATCAGGGGTATCAATGGCTGACCCATTCGGTGAACCCGTGCCATATTGATGACCCCAATATCCGGGTACGCATTGGCGGGCCAAAGTGTCAGCAGCCCTATGATGCATCGCTTTACAACATCTCGGCGATGTCGTTTGGTTCCCTGTCTGCCAATGCAATTTCGGCGCTGAATCACGGCGCCAAGGCGGGCGGTTTTGCCCATGATACGGGCGAAGGCGGCATTTCACGTTATCACAAAAAAGGTGGTGGCGATCTGATATGGGAAATCGGATCGGGTTATTTTGGCTGTCGCCACAGTGACGGGTCGTTCAACCCTGAAATGTTTGCGGAAAACGCGGCGCTCGATCAGGTAAAGATGATCGAAATCAAATTGTCACAGGGTGCAAAACCCGGCCATGGCGGTATTCTGCCCGGCAGCAAGGTGACCGAAGAAATTGCCGAAGCGCGCGGTGTGAAAGTGGGCGAAGATTGTATTTCGCCGGCCGGGCATTCGGCGTTTTCCACCCCGTTGGAATTATGCCATTTCATCCAGCAATTGCGCGATTTGTCTGGTGGCAAACCTGTGGGTTTCAAATTGTGTGTGGGGCACCGCCGTGAATTCATGTGTCTGGTAAAAGCGATGATCGAAACGGGAATACGGCCCGATTTTATCGTCGTGGATGGCAAAGAGGGCGGCACCGGTGCCGCGCCGCTGGAGTTTTGCAATCATATCGGAATGCCCCTGACCGAGGGTCTGACCTTTGTTCACAACACGTTGCGCGGCGCCGGGTTGCGCGATGAGATCCGCATTGGGGCGTCGGGCAAATTGATCCATGCGTTTGATATTGCGCGGGCTTTTGCGTTGGGCGCGGATTGGGCCAATTCGGCGCGGGGCTTCATGTTTTCCATCGGGTGCATTCAGGCACAGGCGTGCAACACCAACCATTGCCCCGTCGGCGTGGCCACCCAAGACCCGCTGCGCCAGCGCGCACTGGTGGTAAGTGACAAGGCCAAGCGCGTTGAAATGTTTCACCGCAATACGATGGAAGCACTGGCCGAGATGTCCGGTGCGGCCGGGCTTTCCGACCCTCGCAAATTTTTACCGCACCACTTTTTGCAGCGCGACGCCAGTGGCGAAACCGTGACCGGCCAACAGGTTTTCCCGTACCTTCCCGAAGGATTCCTTTTGCGCGGCGAAGATTGCGGCAAAGGGTATCTTGAGCGGTGGAACCGCGCCGATTCAGCCAGTTTTGCACCGCAAGGGGCGTATGTCTAAAGGCCCGTCACAAAGCGACAGAATGAAGATGGCCGGCACATCCGGTAAGCGCGGCGTAATCATCTTCGACCACTGAGACAGCGAACTGTTCCATGAAAGGGCCAAAACGGCCCTTGTCATGGAACGCCGCGCCAAATCCGAATTCTTCCAGATAGGGTGTGATCGCCTGCGATACGCCGCCCACCAGATAAACACCGCCAAAGGGCAACGTGTTCAGGGCCAGATTGCCCGCGACGGTGCCCAACATCCGGGTGAACACCCGACCGGTTTCCACCGCAATCGGATCGCTGCGCCGTGCCAATGCATCCATGATTTCGGTTGAGGTCAGATCGCGGCGCGCGCCCGCTTCGCACGACAACCAGCTGTAAATATGGGTGATGCCGCGTCCTGATAAAACGTCTTCGACAGCGGCAAAGCCGTGTTCGGCCTTTACAAACCGCGACAGGCGCAGGTCTGCATCACTGCAGATGGGCAGGTTGGTATGGCCCGCCTCGGCGGGGGGCACGTAACGGCCGGTTTCAGTGTTATACACCGGGGCGGCGTTAAACCCGGTGCCCACCCCGATGACCAGTTTCGCAGCATGTTCGCCCGCTGGCTGCCCCTTGAGAATACAGCATAGGTTCGCCTCATCAAGATGACCCAGCGCATGACCTTGGGCTTGCAAGTCGTTGAGAATGGATACTTTTTCGGCTTTTGTCGCGTTGATCAATGTATCGCGGTCAATCGTCCAGTCCAGGTTTGTCAGGGTGGCGCGCCCATCGTGCACTGGGCCGGCTACGGCAACACAGGCCCCCCCACAATCCAGATTGCCTTGTGCGGTCAGATATTCACGCAGCACAGCACCCAACCCATCATAGGTGGCATTTCGAAACCGCTGCACCGTTTCGGGCAGGATTTGCGCGCCCTTGGCCAAGGCGACACGGGTGTTGGTGCCACCGATATCGGCAACAAGGGTCAGGGTATCAGCGGAATACGTTGTCATGTGCAACCTGTGATTAACGTGCCAAAGCGGCAGTCAGGGCGTGATAGGATGCTTTTGGTGTGCGCTGCAAGCTGTCGAAATCAACGTGCACAAGACCAAAGCGCGGTTCATACCCCAAGGACCACTCGTAATTGTCCATCAATGACCAGGTGAAATAGCCCTTTACCGGCAAGCCTTCATCGCAGGCCTGTTTGACTTTGGCCAGATGCGCGTTCAGATAATCAATCCGACCCTGATCGTTGACCTTGCCGTTAACCAGTTTGTCATCATTGGCCAGCCCGTTTTCAGTTACATAGATCGGAATGTTGCGCGCATACCCTTCGTGGGCGCGTTTGATAAACGAATACAGCCCCTCGGGAAAAATCTCCCATCCGACCTGGGTTTTGGGCAGGTGGCCTTGCACCTCGTGATGATGGGGCCAGGGCCCGGAATTGGGGGCAATGATTTTGCGGGTGTAATAATTGATGCCCAACCAATCAACGGGTTGCGCGATGGCGTCGAAATCATCCTGCCAGCCTTTTGGCATATGCGGGCCCAGCCCCTCCATCACATCGGTAGGATAGGATTTGTTGAACATCCCCGACAGGAAAAACCGGTTGTAATATCCATCATAAAGCGTGGCTGCCTTGGCCGCTTCGGGGCTGGCATCGACGGGCGTGGCATATTCGAAATTGCACACCGCGCCGAGGTTATTCATGCCCAGACCGCGCATCGTTTCGATGGCTTTTCCGTGGGCCAGCAATACGTGATGCATGGCGTGGGCGGTTGCGCGGATGTCGCGCAGCCCCGGCGCATGATGGCCCAGAAAATGCGACAACCAGCCAACACACCACGGCTCGTTGATCGGCGCGGCGCTCCAGACACGATCACCGATGCGCGACATGATCACTTCGGTGAAATCGCCAAACCAACTGGCAATGTCGCGATTGCGCCAGCCGCCCAGATCGGCCAATTGCACCGGCAATTCCCAATGATACAGGGTGGCGGCGGGTTTCAGGCCCCGTTCCAATAACCCGTCAACCAAGCGGTCGTAAAAATCCAACCCCTCTTGATTGACGGTGCCGCGCCCCTCGGGGATCACGCGCGCCCAACTGGTGGAAAACCGATAAACATCGAAATTGCCATTCTTCAACAGATCCAGATCTTCGTCCATCCGGTTGTAATGGTCGCAGGCCCGGTCGCCATTTTCGGCCCCCACCACATTTCCGGGCGTTGCGGCAAAGGTATCCCAGTGTGTTTGGCCCGCCCCCCCCATGGCATGACCTTCGATCTGATAAGAGGACGTGGCGGCGCCGAACAGGAAATCTTTGGGAAAATCGGAACGTTTGAATTGCATTTTCTATCCTTTATTCACACGGCGAAACGGCAGTGGGGCGGGGCCGGTCGACAGACCTACGTGTAATTCGGCCTCAAGCAGTTGATTTTGGGGCGGCATGTCAGGCGTGGCAATTGCGCGCAACAGCATTTGCGCCGCGCGCCGCCCGTGATCGCGCACCGGTGATCTGAGCGATGTGAACTCCGGCACCGGATCGCCATTGCGGAAATAGGACAGATCATCGTCATGGCTGATGATTGAAATGTCGCGCCCCAACGTCAGGCCCGCCTCGTGAACCGCGCGCCGCGCGCCCATGGTCAGGATCATCGATGACAGCAAAATGGCCGTGGGCGGACTGGGCGCGGCAAGCCAGGTCTTGGTCACGCTAAATCCGTGATATTCGGTCATTTCCTGCGCAGCCATAAGAAAGGGATCGCGTGACAGGCCGTGATTGGCAAGTCCGGTCAGATATCCATCGCGCCGACGATCGGCAAAATCCATATCTTCAAGCCCGTTCAAAAGAGCAATCCGGCGATGTCCAAGTTCGGCCAGAAACCCCGTGGCGCGGGCAAACGCCCGGCGGTTGTTCATATCCAGCCAGTGATATCCTTCCGTCTGGTTGCCAAACCGCCCGTGAACGACAAAAGGCAGGCCCAGATCCTCAAGCAGTTTCAGCCGTGAATCATGCAGCCGGGGCGCATGAATGATCAGGCCATCGACGGTATTTTTGGCCCGGATATCGCGATACACCTTGGATTCGTCGCGGTCCCCGGTCATCGACAAAATCATGTCATAGCCATTTTTGGCGTAAACTTCGCCGGCCCCTGCAATGAAATCCGCGAACACCGGGTTCACCATTTCATGGTGCGACGAAAGGGGAATCACATGGGCAATGGCCATGGATCGCCCGGTGGCCAGGCTTTTGGCGCGTGTGTTGGGGCTGTAATTATGGGCGCGCGCGGCCTGTGCGACCCGTTGCCGCGTCGCCTCGCTCACCTCGGGGTATCCGTTCAGGGCCCGGCTGACCGTGGTTTGCGACAGGCCCAGCAGGGCAGAGAGTTGGCGGAGATTCATTGTTTTGTTTATTCAAAGCGCTATCAATTCATTCCTGACACTAGCCAGTGTTTGTCGGCGCGTCAAAGCCGACCCTTGCCGCACTGCAGCATAAGAGATGGGAGTACCTGTTGGATTTATTGCCAAAAATCGTATAGTGAATTGACAGCGGCCACATGATCGGCAAGCGTAAAATAGTTCAAAGCGCTTTGGTACGAATCCGGCGCAGATAGTATTGGAACGCGCAAACAGCGCAAAATTCGGGAGGGAATTTTCCATGAACAAGATGCTTCTTGCGGGGGCGGCGACAGTTGCGCTGACCGCTGGCATGGCACAGGCCGAGATGCCATTCGCCAAAGGCGAGGGTGATTTCAGCTGGGACAGTTTGTCAGAAATCGAAGCGATGGATTTGTCGGGGGAACAGTTGACCGTGTTCGGCCCCTGGCTGGGGCCAGACCAAACCTTTGTTGAAAACGTGCTCTCCTATTTCGCCGATGCAACCGGCGCTGACGTGCGCTATACCGGATCGGACAGTTTCGAACAGCAGATCGTCGTTGATGCCGAAGCCGGATCAGCGCCAAACGTCGCCGTATTTCCACAGCCCGGATTGGCCAGCGGAATGGCAGCGCGCGGTTTTCTGACACCCTTGGGTGAGGACACAGGCGCCTGGGTCAAGGAAAACTATGCCGCAGGTCAATCCTGGGTTGATCTGGGCACCTATGCCGGGGCCGATGGCAAGGACGATCTATTCGGCTTTTTCTATAAGGTCGATGTAAAATCTCTGGTTTGGTACAGCCCCGAGAATTTTGAAGATGCCGGTTACGAAGTGCCCGAATCCATGGAGGATCTAAAGGCGCTGACCGAACAGATCGTTGCCGATGGCGAAACGCCATGGTGCATCGGGCTGGGCAGCGGCGGCGCAACCGGTTGGCCCGCGACCGATTGGGTCGAAGACATGATGCTGCGCACACAAGAGCCCGCAGTCTACGATCAGTGGGTATCGAACGAGATCAAATTCAATGACCCTGCGGTGATTGGCGCGATCGAAGAATTCGGATATTTCGCCCGCAACGATGATTTTGTGGCCGGAGGGGCCGGTGCCGTCGCGAGCACCGATTTCCGCGACAGCCCCAAAGGATTGTTCAGCTCGCCACCCCAGTGTTACATGCACCACCAGGCCAGCTTTATTCCGGCGTTTTTCCCCGAAGGCACGATGGTGGGCGAAGATGCCGATTTCTTCTATATGCCCGCCTATGAAAGCAAGGATCTGGGCAAGCCGGTTCTGGGGGCCGGCACCCTGTGGGCGATCACCAAAGACAGCCCCGCAGCGCATGCTTTGATCGACTTTCTGCAAACGCCCTTGGCCCATGAATTGTGGATGGCGCAGTCGGGGTTCCTGACACCGCATACCGGTGCAAACACCGATATGTTTGCCGATCCCACACAAAAGGCGCTGAACGATGTTTTGCTGGATGCCACGACGTTTCGCTTTGACGCATCGGATTTGATGCCGGGCGGCGTTGGCGCCGGTTCATTCTGGACCGGGATGGTTGATTATGCCGGGGGCAAGGACGCCGAACAGGTGGCCAATGAAATTCAGAACAGCTGGGATGCCCTGAAGTAATGTGAACCGCATCGGCCCCCGTTCATGCGGGGGCCGTTTTCATCTGAGCACAGGCGCAAATGTCTGCAAGAACAGCCATTTAGGGGGAAAGATGCATCCAGCAATAGCGGGTCTTTTGACCATCGTGATCGGTGTGGGCGGGTGCATCGCCTATTATTATTTCTCCAATCAGTTTTTGGACAAGGTGCTGTTTCCAGCAACTAAAATGGGACGAGAAGAAAGGAATAGTTTTCGAATACGACAAGCTTTGGGCTTTGGTCTAGTTTTATTTTTTATGTTGTTGGTTTTTTTGGCTGTCCCGATGATGCCTGAGGTATTTTCTGCCATTGTCTATAACAAAATTTCGGTAGAAATGCTGGTTGGTGGGGCATTCATCTATAGGGTCATACTGTCCTTTACTATTTCGGTCGTGTTTGCTTTTTTCTTTTATGTATTACTCAGGAATATCGGTGGCGACGCAGGCCATAACATCAATCGCGCCAATATGATCCGCCCTTGGCTTTTTCTGATGCCCGCGCTTTTGGCTTTGGGGCTTTACCTGGCTTATCCGGTTGTTGAAACATTGCGCCTATCCCTGACCGACCGTGCCGCAGGCGGCGCGTTTGTCGGTCTGGACAATTACCGCCAGATGGCGAGCGAGCCGAAATTTTGGGAAGCGTTGCAAAACAATTTCCTTTGGCTGCTGATTGTGCCGGCGTTTTCCACCATGTTTGGCCTGTTGGCCGCGCAACTGACGGACAAGATCGGGTGGGGCGCGATTGCCAAGTCGCTGATTTTTATGCCGATGGCGATTTCGTTTGTCGGTGCTGCGGTAATCTGGAAGCTGGTGTATGACACGCGCCCGATTGATCAGGAACAGATCGGCATCATGAATGCGATTTATCTGTCCCTGGGCGGGGCTGAGCCAATTCAATGGCTGACCATTCCGTTCTGGAACTCGATCTTGTTGATGGTGGTTCTGATCTGGATTCAAACCGGGTTTGCCATGGTAATTTTATCGGCGGCGCTGCGCGGTATTCCCGAAGAAACCGTTGAGGCGGCGATTGTCGATGGGGCAGGGCCGTTTCAGGTGTTTTTCAAAATCAAGATCCCACAGATCGCCTCAACCATCGTGGTGGTTTGGACAACGATCACCATCGTTGTTCTGAAAGTGTTCGACATCGTGTTTGCCATGACCAACGGCCAGTGGGAAACTCAGGTTTTGGCCAATTACATGTACGATAAGCTGTTTCGCGCCAATGATTGGGGCGTGGGCAGCGCCAGCGCCATGGTGATCATGCTGTTGGTTTCGCCGATCCTGATCTGGAACGTGTATAACGCCCGTAAGGAGATGCGGTAATGGATAACATCGCTGGAACCAAATCTTCGCTGACCTGGGCGGTGCATATATCTGTCGCAGTCTTGGTGTTTTTGTGGCTGTTTCCCACCGTTGGATTGTTGGTCAGTTCGTTTCGCACGGCGGATCAGATTTCAACCTCCGGCTGGTGGAAGGCGGCGTTTCCATCCGAACAAAATCTGGTGCTGCGCACCGGTGCGCCGTCCGAACAAACCCAAGAGGGTGCATTGTATGTGATTGAAGGCAATCTGTTCGTCGAAGATGGCACCCCAAAGCCCGATGCAAAGATTTCGGTTTGGGGCACCTCATCGCGCGCCATTGCCGATTATACCGCAGGTGACACTGCAGATATGGGTGATGATGGCCGCCTGACCGTGTTGGAAAACGGCGATTACCGGTTAGAGAACGACACCGAATTTCAGGGCCGCAGGGGAGAGCGTGTGTTTGTCACCGCGACAACCCCGGCGGAATTTACCACCGAAAACTATGAAAACATGCTGCTTGATCCCACCAACCGCGAAGGCATGGCCAAGGCGTTTTTCAATACGTTGACCGTCACGATTCCGGCTACGATCATCCCGATCCTGGTGGCGGCCTTTGCGGCCTATGCGCTGGCGTGGATGGATTTTCCGGGGCGCGCGCTGTTGATTGCCGCGGTTGTCGGGCTATTGGTTGTGCCGCTGCAATTGGCGCTGATTCCGCTGTTGAAATTTCACAACGAAATCGGCATCGGAAAGGGGTATCTGGGCGCCTGGATGGCCCATACCGGCTTTGGCCTGCCGCTCGCGATCTATTTGCTCCGAAATTACATGGTCGGATTGCCCCGCGATATCATCGAAAACGCCAAGGTGGACGGTGCGTCGGATTTTCAGATTTTCGTAAAAATCATCCTGCCGCTGTCTTTTCCCGCGCTTGCGTCCTTTGCGATTTTTCAATTCCTCTGGACATGGAACGATCTGTTGGTCGCCCTTGTGTTTTTGATCGACAGCACCGGGGAAACCACTGTGATGACCAAGCAGATCGTCGAACTCTTGGGCACGCGCGGCGGCAATTGGGAAATTCTGGCAACGGCGGCGTTCGTGTCGATTTCGGTGCCTTTGGTGGTGTTCTTTGCCATGCAGAAATATCTGGTGCGCGGTCTTTTGGCCGGCTCTGTCAAGTAAAGGTAAACTATGAGCTTTGTTGAAACAAATTCCGCGCCAGCCCCCAAGGTGGCAGCGGTTGATCGGGACTGGTGGCGTGGTGCGGTGATCTATCAGATCTATCCGCGCAGCTTTCAGGATAGCAATGGCGATGGTGTTGGCGATCTGGCGGGGATCATCCACCGATTGCCCCATGTCGCGGCCTTGGGCGTCGATGCGATCTGGATTTCGCCCTTCTTCCGCTCGCCGATGTTGGATTTCGGCTATGACGTGTCTGATTACCGCGATGTCGATCCGATGTTCGGCACCTTGGGCGATTTTGACGCGCTGATCAGCCGGGCGCATGATCTGGGGCTGAAAGTGTTGATTGATCTGGTGCTGTCACACACCAGCGCCGATCATCCGTGGTTCAAGGAAAGCCGGTCAAGCCGTGACAATGCCAAACATGATTGGTACGTTTGGGCCGATCCAAAACCCGATGGCACGCCGCCCAACAATTGGCTGTCAATCTTTGGCGGCTCGGCTTGGGAATGGGATGGTGAGCGGATGCAGTATTACCTGCATAACTTCTTGACCGAACAACCAGATTTGAATTTTCACTGTCCCGCGGTGCAGGATGAATTACTGGATGTGGCGCGATACTGGCTGGATCGGGGCGTGGATGGATTTCGCCTGGATACGGTGAATTTTTATGTCCACGATGCGCAACTGCGTGACAATCCGCCCCTGGCGCCGGAGCAGCGCAACGCCAATACCGCGCCTGCGGTGAACCCCTATAATTTTCAGGATCACCTGTACGACAAAACCCAGCCCGAAAACCTGGAATTTCTGCGCCGCCTGCGCGCGGTGATGGAGGAATATCCGGCAATCACATCGGTTGGCGAGGTGGGCGAAAGCCAGCGGGGCATGGAAACCCAGGCGGCCTATACGGCGGGCGACGATCTGTTGCACATGGCGTATGATTTCGATTTCCTGTCGCCGATTTATCCCAGTGGCACCCGCATCAAAGAGGTGTTGGAGCGGTTTGATCGGATCGTGACCGAAGGCTGGGCCTGTTGGGCGTTTTCCAACCACGATGTGGAACGCCACGCCAGCCGTTGGAACCTGAGCGAAGGCGCGCGCCGCCTTTACGCCGCGGTATTGCTCAGCATGAAAGGCACGATTTGCCTGTATCAGGGCGAAGAATTGGGCCTGACAGAGGCTTATGTCGCGTTTGAGGATCTGCAAGACCCCTATGGCAAACGATTCTGGCCAAAATTCAAAGGCCGCGATGGATGCCGCACGCCGTTTCCTTGGGTGCGCGACAATCACAATGGCGGGTTTTCCGATGCCAAACCCTGGCTGCCCGTGGCGGTCGAACATTTGGAGAGGGCGCAATCGGTTCAAGACCAGGCCGACGATTCAACGTTGGAATTTTACCGCGCCTTCATCGCATTTCGCAAAACCCACACGCCACTGATCAAGGGTGATTTGCGCATCGTCACGGCGACCGATGATCTGTTGGTGATGATCCGCGACGAGGGCGGCAATCAGGTGCTTTGCGCCTTTAACCTGACCAACAAGGCCCAACCGTTCAGCCCACCCGATGGCAATTGGCAACAGGACAAAGCCGCGCCTTTTCAAACGGTTGCCTCGGATATCGAAATCATATTGCCGCCATGGCAGGCCTATTTCGCCGTCAGCGATGCGACAAGCAAGACAGGATAAGGGGAAAGAGACATGGCTGACCTATTGCTGACCAACGTTGCCAAAACCTATGGCGGGACTGTCGATGTTTTGAAAAACATCAATCTTGATATCAAGCGTGGCGAATTGATCGTATTTGTCGGCCCGTCGGGCTGTGGCAAATCTACGCTGCTGCGGATGATTGCCGGGTTAGAGAAAATTACCGCCGGGGAATTGCAGATCGACGGTGAGGTGGTGAATGACGTGCCCCCAGCACAGCGTGGCATCGCGATGGTGTTTCAATCTTACGCGCTTTATCCCCATATGACGGTGCGCGATAACATGGCGTTTGCCCTGAAAATTGCCAAAAAATCCCCGCAAGAGATTGAAGAGGCCATCGCCAAGGCCAGCAAGATCTTGCAGCTTGAGCCGTATCTTGACCGACTGCCAAAGGCGCTTTCGGGCGGGCAACGTCAGCGTGTTGCGATTGGCCGCAGCATCGTGCGCGACCCCAAGGTGTATTTGTTTGACGAACCCCTTTCAAACCTCGACGCCGCGTTGCGCGTGGCCACACGGATTGAAATTGCCCAGTTGAAAGAGGCGATGCCCAATTCCACCATGATCTATGTGACCCATGATCAGGTTGAGGCAATGACATTGGCCAGTCGCATCGTGGTGCTGGCAGGTGGCGGCATTGCCCAGGTCGGATCACCGTTGACCCTGTATGAAAAGCCCGAAAATGAATTTGTGGCGCAATTCATCGGCTCGCCCTCGATGAACCTGTTGCCGGGTAAAATCATTGGCACCGGCGCGCAAACCACCATCGCGATGGAGGCCGGGGGAACAACAGTGTCGGCCTATCCTTCGACCGAGGCCGACATGGGGGCCAAGGTGAACGTTGGTGTGCGCCCCGAGGATTTGGTGGAAACCGATGGCGATTATGTATTCGAAGGCAAGGTCGGCATCACCGAAGCGTTGGGCGAGGTCACACTGTTGTATTTCGAACGGGTCGGCGGCGCCGACCCGGTGGTTGGCAAACTGCCCGGCATCCATTCCGAATTGCGGGGCAACACCGTGCGTCTTGGCGCGAAACCGGACAAGGTGCATGTGTTTTTAGACGGCGAATCGCTGCTTTATCGGTCGGGTGGTCTGGCCAAAACCGCCACAACGAAAAATCTGAACGTTTCTGTGCATTGAGGTGCGCAAGGACGGGGATCATTTTTTTCGACCCGGGCGCACCGGTTTTTCAATTCTGGTAACATACGATTAACTGTGACCGTGCCAGACTGCGTCATGGACGTGATTTGGGACGAACTGCGCCGCAGTGAATGGGAAACGGCCGTCGGCCCGGCGCCGTTGCAACAGCAATGGGCATATGGCGCCGTAATGGCGCGACTGGGGGCGACAGTGCGCCGGGCGCAGGTGATTGCCGAGGATGGTACGCACTCACACGTTCAATGTATCCTGCGGCGGATCGGACCCCTGCGCGTGGCGTGGCACGGGCTGCCCACGCCGGGCAGTGCGCACGCCGCCGATGCGCTGCGCGATGAGGGGCCGTTGATCTGGATTGGGCCTGCCCCGCTGGGCATCACTCTGGGCCAGGTGCGCCACCATGCCCAGCTTGACCTCAGCGTGCCGGACCTGCGCGCGCGGCTGCATGGGAAATGGCGTAATCGGTTGAACGCTGCGCAGAGATCAGGATTGATTGTATCGCAGATGGGCGGGGTGCCGAATTGGCTGCTTCGGGCCGAAAAGGCGCAACAAAAGCGGGCGCGCTATCGTAACATGCCGCCACGATGGATTGATGGCTGGGCGCGGTACAGGGCGGATGGATTATTCACGGTAAGTGCCGGGCGAAACGCCGCCGCGATGTCATTTCTGGTTCACGGGACATCGGCCACATATCTGATCGGCTGGAGCGGAGAAGAAGGGCGGCGGCACTCTGCCCATAACCTGTTGATGTGGAACGCTGTCCAGAAATTGCGCGCCGCCGGAATCGCAACTCTGGATCTTGGCCTTGTGTCACCGGACACGCCGGGATTGAACCAGTTCAAGATGGGTACCGGCGCGAAACTGCGCCAAATTCCGCCGCCGCGTTTGCGGGTAATGCCGCGAAAACGGTTCATGCAACAGGAGGGTGTAATCGTGTGACGCGGTTTTATGATGCCGATGAGTAACTTGCTTGTTCATCTGAACAAGGTGTCGATGTGGACAGATGGCAGTTGGCAAATGATCTGTGGCGTGATCGGATGACGGTGCTTTGATACAGGAGTTTCCGATGCCCGCCCCAAAGAACCGCCTGAAACATGCGCTGTCCGAAGGACGGCTTCAAACCGGGCTGTGGATGGCGTTTGCCCACCCCACGGCCGCCGAAATTGCCGCGCGTGCCGGATTTGATTGGTGCCTGATTGATGGCGAACACGGGCCCAATGATGTGCCATTGATTCTGGCGCAATGTCAGGCGATGTCGGGGGGCACGGCATCAATCGTGGCCCGGGTTCCGGTTGCCGATGTGCGGATCATGAAACAGATGTTGGATATCGGCATTCAATCGATTCTGGTGCCAATGATCAACACCGCCCAGGAGGCCGCCGAAATGGTGCGCGCGGTGCGCTATCCGCCCGAAGGCATACGCGGGGTGGGTGCCGTACAATCGCGCGCCACCGGTTTCGGCGAGTTCACCGACTATCTTGCGACAGCAGGCGATGAGATATGTCTGATGGTTCAGGTGGAAACAAGACAAGCCATCGAAAACATAGAAGAAATCGCCGCGGTGCCGGGGGTGGATTGTGTGTTTGTCGGCCCCGGCGATCTGGCCGCCGATATGGGGCATTTGGGCAATATGGCCCACCCTGATGTGGTTGCAGAGATTGAAAACGCAGCTGTAAAAATTCGCGCGGCTGGAAAAGCGGCAGGCATCGTGACCTTTGATAAGGTCAAAATGGTTGAATATGCTGAAATGGGGTTCAACTTTCTGGGCGTCGGTGGCGATATTGCGTGCTATGCCCATGCGGTGCGGAGTTTGGCCAAAACCGCCAAGGATTTATCACGATAAAGTGCTGAGCAAGAGCGGTTGGATCAGTGTGGATTTCCGGCAAAAATGCCGGTCCATGATCGGGTAAATTCGGTTGTGCCCTTTTCTTTCCTTGCTGCCCGTGCGAAAGGGACGCGTCAAACGAAAACTCCACCGAAAGGCATCCCCATGGAGATTCGCGAGGCGCTTACTTTTGATGATGTGTTGCTGGTTCCAGGTGCATCCAGTGTTCTGCCCAGCACGGCCGACACCCGTACGATGGTCACGCGATCAATTGCCATGAACATCCCGCTGCTGAGTTCGGCGATGGACACGGTGACCGAGGCGCGCATGGCGATTGCAATGGCTCAGGCGGGCGGCATTGGGGTGGTGCATCGCAATTTGACCATTGATGAGCAGCAAAAAGAAGTGCGGCGCGTCAAACGGTTTGAAAGCGGTGTGGTCTACAGCCCGATCACCCTGACCCCCGATCAGACCCTAGCCGATGCGAAAGCCCTGCAAGAGCGGTATCGCGTCACAGGTTTTCCGGTGATCGATGAAAAAGGCCGCGTACTGGGCATTGTCACCAATCGCGACATGCGGTTTGCCAGCGATGACAACACGCCCGTGCGGGTGATGATGACCACCGATAACCTGGCCATTCTGACCGAACCCGCCGATCTGGACGAGGCGCGCAGCCTGATGAAGGCCCGGCGGATTGAAAAGCTGCTGGTCACCGATGGCCATGGCAAACTGACCGGTCTGTTGACCCTGCGTGACAGTGAGCAGGCGGTTTTGAATCCCCAGGCCTGCAAGGATCATCTGGGTCGGTTGCGGGTGGCCGCGGCCACAACAGTGGGCGACGCTGGGTTTGAAAGATCACAGGCGCTTGTCGATGCGGGTGTTGATATCATTGTCATCGACACGGCGCATGGCCATTCCGAAGGTGTGGCGCGCGCGGTCGAGCGTGCGAGGGCAAATCTCTCTGATGTGCAGATCATTGCCGGCAATGTCGCCACCGCCAGCGGCACCCGTGCCCTGATTGATGCGGGCGTTGATGCGGTCAAGGTGGGCATTGGCCCCGGCAGCATCTGCACCACGCGTATGGTGGCAGGCGTCGGCGTGCCACAATTGACCGCGATCATGGATTGCGCCCGCGAGGCCGGTGATGTCCCCATCATCGCCGATGGCGGGATCAAATTTTCTGGTGATTTTGCCAAGGCAATCGCGGCGGGCGCATCCTGTGCCATGGTCGGCAGCATGATTGCAGGCACCGATGAAAGCCCCGGCGAGGTGATCTTGTATCAGGGGCGTTCATTCAAATCCTACCGCGGCATGGGAAGTTTGGGCGCCATGGCCCAAGGCAGCGCCGATCGTTATTTCCAGAAGGACGCCGCGAACGACAAACTGGTTCCCGAAGGGATTGAGGGGCAGGTGGCCTATCAAGGGTCGGCCGGGAACGTTGTGTATCAGATGGTCGGCGGCTTGCGCGCGGCGATGGGGTATACGGGCTGTGCGACTATTGCGGAGATGCGCAAAAATTGTGAATTTGTTCGCATTACCGGTGCCGGACTGCGTGAAAGCCATGTGCATGACGTTCAGATAACGCGGGAGAGCCCCAATTACAGAATCGGATGATATGACAATGCTTTACGATATAAAGCTAATGTTTGACATGAAGCTATGACCCCCGGTGCCCGCGTCGCTGCCGCGATAGAAATTCTTGATCGTATCAATGAGGGCGCTGCAGCAGAGCAGGTGTTGACCCATTGGGCGCGGCAAAACCGGTTTGCCGGTTCAAGTGACCGTGCGGCCATTCGCGATCATGTGTTTGACGTGTTACGACAATATGGGACATGCAGCGCGTTGGGCGGCGGAGCGACGGGCCGTCAATTGATGATTGGCTTGATGCGGCGCCAAGGCATTGCCTGCACCACTGTTTTCACGGGCGTCGGCCACGCCCCGGCGCCGTTGGACGAGGATGAAACAGCATCCCCAGACCCAGTTCAGGTATCGGCGACACTGGATTATCCAGAATGGCTTTTGCCGCAATTGAAACAGTCTTTGGGTGATGAATTTGAACAGGTGCTGACGCTGTTTCAATCGCGCGCGCCAATGTTTCTAAGGGTCAATACCGCCAAATCCACCATGGATGAGGCTCAGCAGGCGTTGGCCGAAGATGGTATTGTCACCGAACCATCCGCCTTGGCCGACACCGCGCTTGTGGTTGTGAAAAACCCGCGCCGGGTGCAGGCGAACAAGGCATTTCTTGACGGTTGGGTCGAAGTTCAGGATGCCGCGAGTCAGGCGATTACCGCGCGCGTTCCGCTGAAACAGAACCAACGCGTGCTGGATTATTGTGCCGGTGGCGGTGGAAAAACCCTTGCCCTTGCGGCGCGTTGCCCTGATGCAACGTTTTATGCCCATGACGCCGATCCGGCGCGGATCGGCGATTTGCCCAAACGCGCGGCGCGGGCTGGTGTTGATGTAACCATTTTAACGCCTTCAGAATTGCCAAAATCGGGACCTTTCGATGTGGTTGTCGTGGATGCCCCGTGTTCGGGAAGCGGCGCTTGGCGCCGATCGCCACAGGGAAAATGGGCGCTGAATGCGGAAAAGTTGAACTCTTTGATCGCCACACAGGCGCAGATCTTGCACGATGTCGTACCTTTGGTCGATTCCGGCGGCATCTTGGCCTATATGACCTGTTCAGTTCTGACGTCTGAGAACGAAGTTCAGGTGCAAAAATTCTGCCAGAATAACCTCGAATGGAAGATTCTTGAGCAAAGATCTGTCTCACCGCTTGCGGGTGGGGATGGTTTTTACGTTGCAATTTTAAAGAGATTGTAGCCCCTTATACACAACTAAACCGGGTTCTCGTAAGGTGTGAGATGAGAAACCAAGGTAACGTTAAGGGACATTTAACCAATGCACTCCAAACCTGCAGGTATAAAGCGAACGCGAGCAGGTGATAGAGTGTCAGACTTTACAATTCCGGTCCCTCAATTGGGCAAAACGGCAGGCCCGCTTGCCGCGCGGGTGCCGGTGTTGGCGATCCTTGCAATGGGGTTCTTTGCGCTGGGTTTTTTGCTGTCTGACCAGATTATGCGCAGTATCGCTTGGTTTATGGCGCTCACCTTGATGGTTTTGTGCATCTTGATTCTGGGCCTTTCGATCCGACAGGACACAAAGCGCCGACACCGTATGATCGCCTTTTGCGATATGGCCCATTTTGACACGGACCCTTTGATTTTAACCGACGCCGCAGGTGTGGTTGAGGCGCAAAACGATGCATCCAAAGCGGCGTTCGAAGTGCAAGCCGGAGACAATGCGTCCGCAATTTTAGGCCTGTTCGTGGCAGCCCCTTTTGAGGTATTTCAGAGGTTGCGCCGTCAAGCACTTGAAACAGGACGCGCCGAAAACTGCATGGCACATTTGTCACACTCACCAACACTCACTGTTGTCCAAATGGGTCAAAACGGGCTTATTTGGCGGATGAAATCCGATACCGTAACCACAAACCGCGCCGTGCAATCCAAAGAACCCCCCAAGCCCGCACCGACCAGCAACGTTGCACAGCCTCAGCATACACAAAGCGCAAAAGCCGAAGGCGATGCCGATCTTTATCTCGAAGATATGCCTGTACCGATCTTGCAGATCGCGCCCGATGGTACGGTGGTACAGATCAATCGACGCGCCAGGCAATTGCTTGAAGACGCAGACATTCTGCATCAGCCCCTTGCAGCAGTCGTCGAAGGGCTGGGCCGACCGATCCGCGATTGGTTGGCTGACGGGTTCGATGGGCGGGGGTTGAATCGGCCCGAAGTGGTGCGCATGACGCCAGGCAAGATTGATTTGTATCTTCAGGTGACATTAGGTCAGATCGGCGTCGGGAAGGACATGAAATTGGTGGCGATCCTGCATGATGCGACCGAGCTGAAAACACTTGAAGCCCAATTTGTTCAGAGCCAGAAGATGCAGGCGATCGGGCAGCTTGCCGGCGGCGTTGCGCATGATTTCAACAATCTGCTGACGGCGATAAGTGGACATTGCGATTTGTTGTTGCTCAGACGTGATGAGATGGATCCAGACTTCGCCGACCTCGAACAAATCAACCAGAACGCCAACCGCGCGGCCAGTTTGGTGGGGCAATTGCTGGCCTTTTCACGTAAACAGAATTTGCGGCCCGAATTCCTGGATCTCCGCCTCACATTGGCGGATCTCACGCACCTGCTGAACCGTCTTGTTGGTGAGAGGGTCAATCTGACTTTTTCCCATGATCCGTCTTTGCGGCCCATCCGGGCGGATAAAAGGCAATTGGAACAGGTTATCATGAACCTGGTGGTCAACGCCCGTGACGCGATGCCATCGGGTGGGAGAATCAGCATCGAAACACAAGTTGAACATCTTGCCCAACCAATGGAGCGTGATCGTGTTAGTGTTCCGGCCGGTGATTACGTTACCGTAAAAGTTCGCGATCAGGGCATCGGGATAACGCCGGATAAATTACCAAAGATATTCGAACCATTCTTTACCACCAAGAAAACAGGCGAAGGCACCGGGCTTGGTCTGTCTACGGCGTACGGGATTGTGAAACAGACCGGCGGGTTCATCTTTGCAGATAGTGAGCCGGGCAAGGGGTCATGTTTTACACTGTACTTTCCCGCACTTCACGCCGAAAAACATGCCGTCGCGCATGTAAACACCAAAAGCAACCCAGAGGTTCCGCAAACTGCTGATGGCGTGGTGTTGTTGGTCGAAGACGAAGCGCCGGTAAGGGCATTCGCGTCACGCGCCCTCAGGTTACGCGGTTATTCCGTGATCGAAGCCGAGAACGGCGAAGATGCCATTGAATTGTTATCGGATCCGGCACTTGCGGTGGATATATTTGTAACCGATGTGATCATGCCCGGCATGGATGGGCCAACCTGGGTCAAACAAGCGTTGATCGCCCGCCCGGAGACAAAAGTGGTCTTTGTATCGGGCTATTCAGAAGAAAACTTGTCAGAAACCCAAGCGCTGATTCCCAACTCGGTTTTCCTGCCAAAACCATTTTCACTGACACAACTTACCACAACAGTTCAAAATCAGCTTGATTAAGCCCTGTTGTTGGTCAGTTTTGGGATCCAGTAACCAAATTTTAATCATCTGCCGCCAACATACATGGAATAATCAGGTTGATTTGTTCATGTGTTGATCCTAAATAGATCGGGAACAAGGGGTGAACAAAGGCAATGATTGCCGCACAGCCTTGAGTGTGAAATAAGGACGCTGAACATGGCAACGGCAAATCTTTTAGATATGACAGACAAGCGTAACACCGACCGGCAGAAGGCGCTTGATTCAGCGCTCGCCCAAATCGAACGTCAGTTTGGTAAAGGGTCCATCATGAAATTGGGCTCTGACAGCCCCATTGCTGAGATTGAATCGATTTCAACCGGCTCCTTGGGGTTGGACATCGCCCTTGGTATCGGTGGTCTCCCTCGCGGGCGGATTATTGAGGTTTATGGTCCTGAAAGTTCGGGTAAGACCACTTTGACTTTGCATGTTGTTGCCGAAGAGCAGAAAAACGGTGGGGTTTGCGCTTTTGTCGACGCTGAACATGCTCTTGACCCTCAATATGCGAAAAAACTTGGGGTAAATCTTGATGAACTGCTGATCAGTCAGCCTGACACCGGTGAGCAAGCGCTGGAAATTACAGATACACTTGTAAGATCAGGAGCAGTCAGTCTTGTCGTGGTCGATTCGGTTGCCGCATTGATTCCAAAGTCTGAACTTGAAGGCGACATGGGAGATGCCAGTGTCGGCGTACAGGCCCGGCTGATGAGCCAGGCGATGCGCAAATTGACCGGTTCGATTTCACGTTCGAAATGTATGGTGATTTTCATCAATCAGTTGCGTATGAAAATCGGCGTAATGTTCGGAAGCCCGGAAACGACAACTGGCGGCAACGCTTTGAAGTTTTACTCATCCGTCCGGTTGGATATTCGTCGGATTGGGGCGGTTAAGGATCGCGATGAAATCGTGGGCAATCAAACTAAGGTCAAGATTGTAAAAAACAAGGTAGCACCACCCTTTAAGGTTGTGGAATTTGATATCATGTACGGTGAGGGGATTTCAAAACGCGGTGAGTTGCTTGACCTCGGCGTCATTGCCGGCGTGGTGAATAAGGCGGGTTCGTGGTTTTCATACGGTGATGAACGAATCGGCCAAGGGCGCGAAAATGCCAAGCAATTTCTCAAGGACAATCCTGCTATGGCACTTGAGATTGAAGACAAAATCCGCGCATCGCATGGACTGGATTTCCATGGGGACATCTCCAGCGAGGATCCAGTGCTTGATGAGTGAGTATAGCATCTCGTGATAAAACCGCCCAGTTGATTGGAGCTGTATTTCGATACGTGCCGCCTGTTTGGAATGGGCGGCACGTTTCCGTTACTTACGGACCAAGTTAGGATCTGTTAACGTTCACCGCATCTGAATGGTTATTGCCGCAATTAAGATGAAGGCTTTGAAACTCTGATCTGTGTTGCAGGAGCGCATGGCTATCTCTATGTTTCCCTTCAACCTGCCGAAGTAATCCGGCAGCTCGCGCCACTGAGCCCTGGTGCGAACGATCCAAAGGACCGCCTCAATGAATACCCGGAGGGGCACCACCAGTTTGCCCCGGATCGGTGGGTTTCCCCAGGCAATACGGTTCGAAAATTGCCCACCGCGTGTTGGTCAGAACTCTTCGGGTCAAGGTTTGGAACCTTGCATCAGAAGCCAAGCGATGTGTGAACCCCCAAACGCCAAACGCCAAACGGTTTAGGTCCGGCCGTCGCGGCGCATCTTGATCCGGTCTTGCATCCGGAATTTGGACATGAAAAATGGCATGAACCATGGTTTGCCACCATAAAGCGGGATCGCGCGAGGGGGGCGGAAATCGAATGCCGATGGTGCCTCATCCGCCTGTCCAAGAATTTTCTGCGCGGCTTTGCGCCCCATCCAAGGGGCCCAAACCACGCCAGACCCGCAAAATCCGGTGGCGTAAACCATGCCGTTGCGCGAAAAAATACGCGGAATCATATCGCGGTGCATGGCGACATTGCCGAACCAGGTATGGGTCAGTCCGGTTTGTTCCAATTCCGGGAACAGCGCATTCAGGTTTTCGCGCAGATAGGCCACCGGTTTGGTGTAATCGTCATGATAGGTGCCATCCCGCCCACCAAAAAGTATGCGTTTTCCGTCTGGCGAAGGGCGGAAATAGAAACCCAGAATGCGTGTGTCGCTGGTCATCATTTGGCGCGGCATCAGTGTATTCATAAGATTGGAAGAGATTTCTTCGGTGGCGATGATGCGACTGCGAACAGGCACAAGTCGGCGGCGCAACCAAGGATCTGATCTGTCGGTATAGCCATTTGTGCTGATTATAACCTGGCGTGCGCTCAGCGTTCCGCGCGTGGTCTTGACCTTGAAACCTGTCGGGTCCTGGTCAATGGTTTCGACGCCGGTTTCCGAATGGATGACAACGCCCGCCGCCTGGGCAACGCGCAGCAGTTCGGCAAAGAAACGAGCGGGCTGCAAGCCGCCCACATCCATCCGCACCGATCCGCCGCGAAAGAAATCTGTACCGACATATTGACGCTGTTCGCTCTGCGGCACGGCATACGCCTCAATACCCAAGGTACGGTGCAATTTTTCCGCTTCACGTGCCAGACTGTCATAATCTTGCGCATTGACGGCACCGCTGAACCGGCCGGTTTGCTGGAACTCACAATCCATGCCTTCCTCTGCCAACATTCGGTAAAGATGTTCGCGGGCGGCTTTGCTTTCGGCCTCAATGGCTATTGCGCGTTTTTCGCCGAACCGACGCGCCAATTCTTGATACCCCAGCCGGATGTTTCCACTGGTGATGCCGCCATTGCGGGTCGAAGCACCTTCGCCGGGGTGCTGGCGATCAAAAACCGCGACCGACCGTCCGGCCCGCACCAAAGTAAGCGCTGCGGTCAATCCGGTGTATCCGGCGCCAACGATGGCAACATCCACTGTCTTTTCCAGTGGCGTCTGGTCAAGCGGTCGGATCGGCGCGGTCTCCCACCAGTACGGTGACGTTTTCAGGGTGGCGCGTGGGTCAGACATGGGAGAACCTTTATGATCGGGCAGGGCGCGTGTGCCCCGTGCAGCAAATACTATAGATGGCGGTCAAATTGCACCGCGCCTATAACCCACAAAATTGTGGCGGTGCGGTCGCTGTCGTTGCGGATGCTATGTTCAAGAGAACTGTCGAAAACAAAGCTGTCGCCCTGCTGCAGCAATGCTTCTTGTTGATCGACGGCCAGAATGAACTCACCCTCAAGAACCAATCCGCCCTTTTCGGCGGGGTAGCTTAACGCGGTATCGCCCGACGTACCCCCAGGCGAAAGGGTGAGGATCATGATCTGCAGGTTGTGATTGCCGCCAGATGTCAGCAATTCCTTTTGCAATGAACCAAGGTCGATGTGCGGACGACGTTTTGAGCGCCGCACAAAAGACGGATCGCCTCCATCGCTTTTTTCATCTCCAAACATCGCCTGCATAGGGATGTTCAAGGCCCGTCTGATCGCGGTCAGCACCCGCATCGACGGATTGGCCATGTCGCGTTCGATCTGGCTGATCATACCGACTGAGACGCCCGATTTCTTCGCAAGCTCCTGAAGTGACATTGATTGATCATGCCGGAGCTGCCTGAGCGCCGCGCCGATTTCACGCGGGGATTCAGAGCGCGTGTCAACAGTATCTTGGTGTTTCATCACAACGTCCGGCGATTGATTGCGGGGCATGGCAGATCGAATGGCAACCGGTTGATGGCCGACCTGCTGAATTTCAATATTGAACCTTTTCAATCTCAGATCAAGCAATCTTCACTATTGACCTCTTATTTGTTGCGTGGCTTAGTCGGAATTTCATTATACGAGTGAAATTGGTTCAATAATGAAATGCTGCGCATAAGAGCGAGGTTCAGGTGACCCCGGAAATCAATGATCAGGATGACGGTGTAGCACTGTCAGTTCGCAACCTGACGGTAGATCTGCCGCCAGGAATGGAGCGCCGTCATGCCGTGACCAACGTGTCTTTTGATTTGCCGCGGGGTCAAATCCTGTGCGTTATTGGCGAATCGGGATCGGGAAAATCGGTCACGGCAAATGCCATGATGGGGCTGCTGCCCCCAGTGATGCGGGTTTCGAGCGGTCGAATCCTGTTTCAGGGTGAGGATCTGTTGAAATTGGACGAGCCAGCGCTGCGCAATCTGCGTGGGCGGGTCGTTTCCATGATTTTTCAGGATCCTCTATCGGCACTTAATCCGCTGATGACAGTCGGCGATCAGGTGATCGAAGTGATGGCGGTGCATGATGAAGGGACCCCTGAGTCCAGGCGCGCCCGTGCGCTTGACCTGTTGACCGAGGTTGGGTTGCCCGATCCGGAATTGATGATGGGTCAGTACCCGTTCCGCCTGTCAGGTGGGCAACGCCAGCGGGTGATGATTGCGATGGCGCTGGCGCTTGAACCGACAATTCTGATTGCAGATGAGCCGACAACCGCACTGGATGTGACGACACAGGCGCAGATCCTGAACCTGATCCGTGATATTCAGCGTCGTAAGGGGATGAGTGTTCTTTTCATCACTCATGATTTTGGAGTTGTGGCCGAAATTGCCGATCGCGTGATCGTCATGGAAAAGGGGCAGGTCGTTGAGGGGGCAAGTGCAGATCAGGTATTCAAGGCGCCTCAGCATCATTACACCAAACGCTTGATTGCGGCTGTTCCGGGCCTGAAAGAGGCGGGGCATGTGCCGGTTGCCGTTGAAAATTACCCGGCGGTATTGACGGTGCAAAACCTGAATAAAACCTATCGCAGTGGCGGTGGATGGTTTTCGAAAGAACGGGTCGTCCCGGCGGTGCGCGATGCCAATTTTGTCTTGCGCCGTGGGCGCACACTGGGCGTGGTGGGTGAAAGTGGGTCAGGCAAAACATCCCTTGGCCGCCTTTTGATCAAACTGTTGGCAAGCGACAGTGGGCAGATGATTTACGGGGATCAAGACATTGCGCCAATGACAGAGCGTGATTTTCGCCCGTTGCGCCCGAAGATTCAGATGATTTTTCAAGATCCGTTCGCCTCGCTCAATCCGCGATCAACCATTGGCCATATCCTTACCGTTGGTCCGATCGCCCAAGGTATGGGCCGCCAGGTCGCGCGTGAAAAGGCATATGACCTGCTGGAACTTGTCGGTTTGGACCGGGGGGCGTACGGGCGCTTTCCACATGAGTTTTCCGGCGGGCAGCGGCAGCGTGTGGGCATCGCTCGGGCGCTGATGTTCGATCCGGATTTATTGATCGCGGACGAGGCGGTTTCGGCGCTTGATGTGTCTATCCAGGCGCAAATACTTGAACTATTGGCCCAGATTCAGCGTGATACGCAGGTGGCCATGTTCTTTATTACCCATGATCTTCGCGTTGCCAGTCAAATTTGCGATGAGATCGCCGTGATGCAGAACGGGCGGATCGTGGAATTCGGCCCGCCGACACAGATTTTTCACGCACCGCAAAATGATTATACCAAACAGCTTGTCGCGGCCATTCCCGGTGAAAACCGCAGCGCGCAAACCGCGTAACCTTGATAAAACAGGAGGATCAACATGACTTTTTCCCATCCCACACGGCGCAAAACTCTGCAGATGCTTGGCCTGGCTGGTGCGGCCGGCGCTTTGGCACCCAATCTTTTGGTCAGTGCGGCCCACGCCGCCCCGCCAGAAACACCCACGGGGCAAATCGTGGTTGGTTTTTCTCAGGAGCCCACCGTTTTCAACCCGTTGATGCCACGAATCGAAGTGGACGATGGCGTTCAGTTTTCACTGTTCGATCCGCTGTTCCGGGTCGATACCCAAGGCGTGATCCAACCCGCACTTGCCGCAGAAGTGCCAACCGTGGCCAATGGCGGCCTGTCCGAGGACGGCTTGGAGTGGCGGGTCAAACTGCGCGATGATGTAACATGGCACGATGGCACGCCGTTCACTGCTGAAGATGTGAAATTCACGCTTGAACTGGTTGTCGATCCAAATTTCCGCAGCTGGCGCACCTTGGGGCATAATCTGGTGCGCGACATTACCGTCGTTTCCCCCACAGAAATCACTTGGCGGATGGAAGAAACCTTTTCGCCCTACATGTCGATCCTGGCCGAAACATTCATGGTTCCCAAACACATACTTGAACCTGAAGCAGACAGAAACACCGCCCCGTTCAACAACGCCCCCATCGGCACTGGAGCGTTCAAATGGGGCAACCGCATTGCTGGCGATCATCTGGAATTGGTGGCCAACACCGAATATTACGGCGAAGGCCCCTATATCGAGCGGTTGATTTACAAATATATCCCCGACCTGACCGTGCTTTATACACAGTTCAAAAGCGGTGATATTGATATCGCCGGGGTGCAGTATATTTCACAAGACAACTACGCCGAGGCCAGCAAGCTGCCCGGTAAGGTTGTGAATGTCGTGCCCACAGCGACGATTGAATCGATCTATCTGAATATGGGGCGGCCACAGTTTCAAGATCCGGCCGTGCGCGAGGCGCTGTATGCCGCGTTGGACAAACAAACCATCATCGATGCCCTATATTATGGCCTGCCCACGCCCAGCGAAACCTATCTTCCCAAGCAGTCGTATTATTATAACGGCGATCTGCCCCCCCATGAGTTCAACATCGACCGTGCGAACAAACTGTTGGACGATGCCGGTTGGGCGCGCGGATCGGACGGGGTGCGCGAAAAGGATGGCGTGCGCTTGGCCTTTACCAACTCAACCACGGCGGGCAACCACCTGCGCGAACAGACCCAACAGTTCGTCCAGCAAACGTTCAAGGATATCGGCGTTGAAATGACCATTTCGAACCTGCCACCGGCGGTGATGTGGGGCGAATACTGGACCATGTCACAGTTTGATACGGTGCTTGTCGGGATCACATTCATGTCGGGTGCCGACCCGGATGTCAGCGCGCGCTTTCACTCTGATTCCATCGGGGCGCAGGGCGGCAAGGGGGCCAACAACGGCCAATATGTGAACGAAGAGGTTGATGCATTGCTGGCCGAGGGCGCGCAAACCTTCGACCCGGAAACGCGCAAACCGATCTATGACAAGATCCAAAGCATCATCCGCGACGATCTGCCGATGTTGCCAATGTTCCAATATGCAACGGTGCGCGGCCACAAAGAGGGGATCATGGGTATTGAGCCCAACATCAACACCCGGATCGATACATGGCACGCTGCGGCCTATTACTGGGATAAATAAAGCCCGATTTGATGCCCTGCTGCCTGTGTAGCAGGGCATCTGAACACCTGTTTGCCGGGGCCCGTGTCACCGTGAACCACACCTGAACCTTAGTCCGCCTTTGCGGCCGGATCATTGACGTTACGAAACACGTCATCAGAATTTTTTGACCACAGGAATACCAATGGCCCGTTACATTCTGAACCGTCTTGGACAAAGCATCATATTGCTGGTGATCGTGTCGATCATAGGGTTCAGCGTGCTGCACCTGACACCGGGCGGCCCGCTGTCGCAATACGCGCTAACGCCCGGCATGACCCAAGAGGCGATGGATCGGATCTCGGAACAGATGGGCCTGAACCGCCCGTTGCCGGTGCAATATCTGGATTGGGCATGGCGGCTGTTGCAGGGCGATTGGGGCACCTCTTACCGGGATAATCAGCCCGTGCTTGACGTCATCGGTCGGCATTTGTTCGCGACCTTCCTTTTGATGGGCAGTTCCACGGTTATTTCCATCGCGATCGGTACGTGGATCGGGATACGTGGTGCGACCCATCGGTATTCCGTGTTTGATTATACAGCGACAGTGGGCGCGATGATCGCCCTATCCATTCCGACATTCTGGTTCGGTCTGGTGGCGATTTATCTGTTTTCGCTAAAGCTGGGCTGGTTTCCGGCGGGCAATATGTACACCATCGGCGATCAGTCGGTTTTGAACTATCTTCATCACCTGATCATGCCCAGCGTTGTTTTGGCACTGGTCAATATTGCGGTCTGGAGCAGATATATGCGCACCGCCACCCTTGACGTGATCAATCAGGATTTTGTCAAAACCGCCCGCGCCAAAGGGGCGAGTGAGCGCCGCGTGTTGATGAAACATATCGTTGGCAACGCGCTTTTGCCGATGATCACACTGGCGGGAATGCAGCTTCCCAATCTGCTGAGCGGGGCGTTGGTGACCGAAACCGTGTTCACCTGGCCGGGAATGGGGCGCCTGTTCCTCGATTCTCTGGGATACAGCGATTATCCGGTGGTCATGGGCCTGCTGATGTTTTCGGCTATTTTGGTGCTGATTGGCAATTTGATCGCCGATCTGGTTGCAGCGGCAATCGATCCGCGGATCAGACTTGCATGAGCCGGTATAGGAAGGACACACAATGAATACTGCAATCAATCCTGCAGCCAGCTCACATTGGTGGAATAGCCGTGCGATGCAGCGGTTCTTGCGTCACCGCCTTGCCCTGTTCGGGCTGGCAATGTTGGTTCTTTTAACGCTGGCGTGTGTATTTGGGCCTTATTTCCTGGCGTATGATGAACTTTTCATCGACCTGCGCGCCCGGTTTTCCCCGCCTTTGACCGGCGATCACTATCTGGGCACCGACCCGTTGGGCCGCGATATAGCGGCGCGATTATTGATGGCGGGGCGAATATCGCTTTTGGTCGGTTTTTTCGCGATGTTGCTCTCAACGCTGATCGGGACGGTAATCGGTATCGTTGCGGGGTATTACGGCGGGCGGGTCAATGCGGTTTTGATGCGGTTTGTCGATGCCTTCCTCGCTTTTCCCTCGATTTTTCTATTGCTGGCGCTGGCCGCCTTCATCAGCCCCAGTCCGGTGATGATTACAGTGATCATTGCGCTGACCAGTTGGATGGAAATCGCGCGCATCGTCGAGGCCGAAGTCAAATCCCTGCGCGAGCGGGATTTTGTTCAGGCCGGGCGGATGTTGGGGCTCAGCGATACCCATATCATGTTTCGTGAACTGTTGCCGAATGCCGCCGGTCCGATCATCGTTGCCGCCACCCTGACTGTCGCGCGCGCAATCCTTCTTGAAGCTTACATCAGCTTTCTGGGTTATGGAATCCAACCGCCGCTACCCAGTTGGGGCAATATGTTGAACGGTGCGCAGCAATACCTTTCAAGTGCGCCTTGGCTGGCGATCATACCGGGCATCACGATCACCATTGCGGTGACCAGTTTCAACTTTATCGGTGATGGCCTGCGCGACGCGCTTGACGTGCGTACCGAGCCGGGTTGAAAATGCTGCCGGCGCGCTCTTTGGCCGCGCCCCAAGTGTCCTGAAATTGCGGGCGCGTTGGGGCGCGACCCTGTGTAAATCGTGGCAATTACTCAGCGCCAGAATTCTGGATTCTGCCTAAAAACAGCGGTTGATATCTCATAACACGCCATTCTGGAAACGATTCAAACCGGCGCAGACTTTTAACAGACCTTGCCGGATGAACATATGTCTGACCAACGTCAGATCAGCATCGCTGTCCTTGATCGTCAAAGAAGACCTGATCCTCGACCGCCCAATCCAAATGTACGGGATCGCCTTCGGCGGGCATAGGCGCTGTTGCATCCTGGCGCACTGTGGCGGGTGGGCCCTTGGGCAGTTCGATATGCACCAGTGTTTCGGCACCCAATGCTTCGGTATAAACCACTTTGCCAGTAAGGCGGGCAGGTGATGTGACAACGCGCAGGTTTTCGGGCCGAATGCCAAGGGTCGCGGCCTTAACCGGTGGATTTTCCGACAGATCAGCGGCAAGGAAATTCATTGGCGGCGATCCGATGAACCCGGCCACGAATTCGGTCTGCGGATTGGCATAAACCTCAAGAGGTGCGCCAATCTGATCGGCGCGCCCGGCGTTCATCACGATCATGCGGTCGGCCAGGGTCATCGCTTCGACCTGATCATGGGTGACGTAAAGCGATGTCACCCCCAACCGCCGCTGCAGCTGTTTGATTTCCAATCGCATCTGCACCCGCAGTTTGGCATCAAGGTTCGACAGAGGTTCGTCAAACAGGAACACCGCAGGCTTTCGTACGATGGCGCGCCCCATCGCCACACGCTGTCGCTGCCCACCCGAAAGTTCGCGTGGGCGACGCGCGAGATATGGTTCAAGCTGCAACAGTTTGGCGGCTTCGTTCACGCGCTGTGCGATTTCGGCCTTTGGTTTGCCTGCGATTTTAAGGCCGTAAGCCATGTTATCAAACACCGACATATGCGGATACAGCGCGTAATTCTGAAACACCATGGCGATGTCGCGCTCCATCGGTTCGCGGTCGTTGACACGGACGCCATCGATTTCCACATCGCCGCTGGTGATGGTTTCCAACCCCGCGACCATGCGCAGCAATGTTGATTTGCCACAGCCGGATGGCCCAACGATCACGATGAATTCGCCATCCTTGATGTCGACGTCGATGCCGTGAATCACCTGGGTCTTGCCAAAGGATTTCTTGATATTCTTGAGGTTGACGGTCGCCATTTACTATTTCTCGCTGTCTACAAGGCCGCGGATGAACAGCTTTTGCATGCTGATCACGACGATCACGGGGGGGATCATCGCCAGGATCGACGTTGCCATGATCACCGGCCAATCCGCGGTATCGTCGCCCGAGGGGAACATTTGTTTGATGCCCATGACGATGGTATTCATCGACGGGTCAGTGGTGATAAGCAGCGGCCACAAATACTGATTCCAGCCATAGATGAACAGGATCACGAACAGTGCCGCAATGTTTGTGCGGCTCATCGGCAGCAGGATATCCCAGAAAAACCGCATTGGCCCGGCGCCATCGACGCGCGCCGCCTCGGCCAGTTCATCGGGGACGGTCATGAAAAACTGCCGAAAAAGGAACGTGGCGGTTGCCGATGCGATCAGCGGAAAGATCAGGCCAGAGTAACTGTTGAGCAAGCCAAAATTCGCCGCCACCTGATAGGTCGGCACGATCCGCACCTCAACAGGCAGCATCAGTGTCAGGAAGATCAGCCAGAAAAACAGCCGCCGCCCCGGAAATTTGAAATACACGATCGCAAAGGCCGACAGCAACGAGATGATGATTTTGCCCACTGCAATACCCATCGCCATGATCATCGAGTTCATCATCATCATCGCCACAGGTGCGTTTACACCCGACACCAGCGCCTTGCGATAGTTCGAAAAGAACTGATCGCCCGGCAGCAGGGGCATGGGCGGTTTCACAATTTCGGGCTGCGTCACGGTTGAGGCAACAAAGGCCAGCCAGATCGGGAAAAAGATGAACAACAGGCCGATGATCAGCCCGAGATGGGTCATCCAATGACCCAGCCCGCGTTTTTCAACCATACCAGAAGACTCGGACATCAGTAATGCACCCGTCGTTCGATGAATTTGAACTGTACAATTGTCAGGACACCGACAATCGCCAGCAGAATAACCGATTGCGCCGCGGACGATCCAAGATCCTGACTGACAAATCCGTCTGAAAACACCTTGTAGACAAGGATGGTTGTTGCCTGTTGCGGCCCACCGCTGGTGATGGTGTGGATCACCCCAAAGGTTTCAAAGAACGCATAGACGATGTTGACCACCAACAAAAAGAACGTGGTTGGCGACAGCAGCGGCCAGACGATGGTGCGAAACCGGGTCCAGAAGCGCGCACCGTCAATGGCGGCCGCTTCGATCACACTGCGCGGAATCGCCTGCAGCCCGGCAAGGAAAAACAGAAAGTTATAGCTGATCCGCCCCCAGGCCGACGCGACAACGATAAGGCCCATCGCCTCATCCCCGTTCAACACGTGGTTCCAGTCATAGCCAAGCTGGCCCAGATACCAGGACACAACCCCGACACGGGTGTTGAACATGAACAGCCACAGCACCCCCGCAACGGCCGGCGCCACCGCATAGGGCCAGATCAGCAGCGTGCGATAAACGCCCGATCCCTTGATCAGCCGGTCCGCAAGCACCGCGAGATACAGCGCGACCCCCATGGAAACCACCGTCACCAGTATCGAAAACACGGCAGTGGTGACAAAGGATGCCCGGTAATAAGAGTTTGAGAACAGGTATTCGAAATTTCCAAGCCCGACGAATTTCATCGACAATCCGAACGGGTCGGGAATGAACAATGATTGCCAGACCGCCTGCCCGGCGGGGTAAAAGAAAAAGACAGCGGTCACCACCAACTGCGGAAATACCAGCAGCAGGGGCAACCAGAGGCCTTTGAAGGTGACGCGCTTTTCCATAAATCAGACCGCGCCCCGATCACGAAACCGGGGCGCGGATTTTTCCTTTAACGGTTGGCTTGTTCAAAACGGCGCAGCAATTCGTCGCCCCGCTTCTTGGCCGAATCCAGCGCGGTTTGCGCGTCTTTGTCGCCGGTCCAGACTGCCTCAAGCTCTTCGTCGATGATGCCGCGAATCTGGTCGTAAGACCCAAGGCGGATGCCTTTGGAATTTTCGGTCGGGGCGTTGGCGGTCATTTGTTTCACGGCAATGTCGGTGCCGGGATTTTCAGCATAGAACCCTTGCTCTTCGGTCAGGTCTGCGGCGGCCTGGGTGCTGGGCAGATAGCCTGTATCCTGGTGCCACTTCGCCTGAATCTCGGGCGAGCTGAGGAAGTTGAGGAATTCTGCAACGCCTTTATACTCTTCATCCGACTGACCGGCCATGACCCACAGGGATGCGCCACCGATGATGGTGTTTTGCGGCGCGCCTTCGACATCCGACCAATAGGGCAGGGGGCGCACGTCAAAATCGAACTCGGCCTCTGCCTTGATCCCGGCATAGCCTGCCGAGCTTTCGGTAAACAGCGCGCATTCGCCGCTGCGGAAGTTGGCGCCACCCTCGTTGCGCCGACCGGTATAGATGAATTTGCCGTCTTTGGCCCAATCGCCCATGGTCTGGATATGCTTGACCTGAATTGGGCCATTCATCGCCAGTTCGGTATCAAATCCGCCAAAACCGTTGGCCTGGGTGGAAAACGGAGTGTTGTGATAGGCCGACAGGTTTTCCAGATGCACCCAGCTTTGCCATGCAGTGACCAGCGGGCAGGAATGACCGGCCTCTTTCAACTGGCCCAGCACATCACCGACCTGTTCCCATGTCGACAGATCAACATCGGCATCGATTCCCGCTTCGCTCAGGGCGTCGCGGTTGACCCAAAGAACCGGCGTGGATGCGTTATAGGGCAACGACAGCATTTCACCTTCGCTGGTGGTGTAATAGCCGTTGATCGAGCTGATATAGTCATCCGGGTTAAAGTCGGCGCCGGCGTCTGCCATCACCTCATAAACCGGTTTGATCGCGCCCTTGGCGCCCATCATCGTGGCGGTTCCCACTTCGAATACCATCAGGATGTCGGGCTGTTCACCGGCGCGAAACGCGGCAATCCCGGCGTTCAGTGTTTCGGAATAGTTGCCCTTGTGCGATGCGGTCACCTTATAGTCGGACTGCGACGCGTTGAAGGTTTCAACCTGTTCCGCCACCAGTTCACCAAGGCGGCCGGTAAAGGCGTGCCAGAAGTCAACTTCGGTCTGGGCCAGTGCGGGTGCGGCCGTCATCATGACTGCGGCGGTGCCCATTAAAACATTTCTGATCGTCATCTTTCATCTCCCCTGGTTCGAATTTCACAGCAGACTATGAGTGATTCCATACGCTTGCAACCCTTCTTTGGTCCGGCGTAAAACCCCATAAGGCATGGTTGAGATGCCATCGCGAAAGGCCGGTGCGCGGCCCAAAACCACTTTCACGTTACCGTACGGGGCGAATTGGGCTATAGCGATAGGCGACATTATAACCGGATCAAACCATGGCGCAGAACATACGCGAGACTCTTGCTTCGGTAAGATCCCTGTTGGGCGGGACAGTGGCATTCATGGCGGGCAACAGCCTGCTTGGGGTGGTGTTGCCGCTGCGCATGGAGGCGGCGGATTATCCCGTGTCACTGATCGGTGTGATCATGGCGGCCTATTACATGGGTCTTGCCTTTGGCGGGTTCAAAGCCAAACTTGTCATCCTGCGCATCGGCCACATCCGGGCATTTTCGGCCTTTGCGGCCCTGACCGCCGCGACCTGCCTGGCCTATGATGTTTTCTTCAGCCCGGCGGCCTGGGTGGTTTTGCGGGTGATCAATGGATTTTGCATCGCCGGAATGACAACATCCATCGAAAGCTGGCTGAACGAACGCAGCAGCAATGAAAGCCGCGGTCGCGTTCTTGGGTTTTACATGCTGGCCTTTTACCTGGCCACTGCCTTTGGCCAGACCTTGGTAAATGTCGCCCCCGTGGGCGGAAGTGATCATCTGATGCTGGCGTCGGCGCTGATCGGGCTGTCGCTTATTCCTATTGCGATGACACGGCTGGGCGAACCCAACCTTGAGGATATCCGCGTTCTGGGCATACGCGAGATTTACAAGGCATCCCCGGCCGGCGTGATTGGCGCGGGTGTTGCGGGCATGCTGGTTGGGTCGTTTTACGCCTTGGCCATCGTTTATGCCCGCCAGATCGGGATGAGCGTAAGCGAGGCGGCGATGTTCATGAGCATTGTCGTGTTGGGTGGTCTTGGATTTCAGGTGCCCGTTGGCATTCTGGCCGACAGGTTTGACAGGCGCATTGTCATGTCCGGCATTCTGATCGCGGTTGGGGCATCCTGGGGGCTTTTGTCAGTGTCGATTGCAAACGGGATTGCGTTGGCGGCGCTGATGGTCATGGCTCTGGCATTCGGCGGCGCGATCAGCAGCGTTTATCCACTCTGCGTTGCACAAACCTTTGACCGGTTGGAGCGGCGATATTATGTTGCCGCGTCCGGGCGGTTGTTGATGGTGTATTCCATCGGTGCCACCATTGGCCCGCTTCTGGCTTCGGGGTTGATGTCGGTCTATGGGCCGTCGTCGTTTTTTCTGTTCGAATCGGCCATCGCCATCAGCTATGCCATCTTTGTTCTGTTCCGCGTCTGGGCGTCGTCCCCCCATCTGCCCGTGGGCGAGCGCGAAAAATTCATCCCGCTTCCCGATATTTCGCCTGTCGCGCTGGCGCTTGATCCGCGCACAGAGCCCGAAACTTCCGCATCAGACAAAGCGACCGATGCACCCACAGCATAAGCGGGCCTGCCCGGCATTTTGATTTCCGGCCATTTGGTTTGCGCTCATTCATTTTATCCTGTGGTCTGTCAAACCACCGGCGATCAGGATATAAGGCGGCGATCCTTTAGGGGTGGCCAACAAAGGCTGAAAAAGCGGGGCGTATGATTTTACAGCTGTCGCTTTATCATCTTTGATGGCGCGCTTAATGTGACGCAACAATTCTGTGTATATGAGAGGGATGATCATGTCTGATGATGTCTTAAACAAGGGCAAGTGTCCGGTGACCCACCTGACAACCGCCTTCGGTGCGCCGGTCGTCGATAACCAAAACTCGATGACTGCCGGCAAACGTGGGCCAGTCCTGGTTCAGGATCTCTGGCTGAACGAAAAGCTGGCAAATTTCGTGCGCGAAGTCATCCCAGAGCGCCGGATGCACGCCAAGGGGTCGGGCGCATTCGGCACGTTCACCGTGACCAATGACATCACCCGCTATACCCGCGCCAAGATTTTCAGCGAAGTGGGCAAAAAGACCGAAATGTTCGCCCGTTTCAGCACCGTCGCAGGTGAGCGCGGCGCAGCAGATGCCGAGCGCGACATTCGCGGTTTTGCCCTGAAATTCTATACCGAAGAGGGCAACTGGGACATGGTGGGCAACAACACGCCCGTGTTCTTCATGCGCGACGCCAAGAAATTTCCCGACCTCAACAAGGCGGTCAAACGCGATCCGCGCACCAACATGCGCTCGCCCACGAACAACTGGGATTTCTGGACGCTGCTGCCCGAAGCGCTGCATCAGGTTACGGTGCTTATGTCGGATCGCGGCATTCCCAAAAGCTATCGTCACATGCATGGTTTCAGCAGCCACACCTATAGTTTCTGGAACGAAGCGGGCGAACGGTACTGGGTAAAGTTCCATTTCAAAACCCAGCAGGGCATCGAAAACCTGACCGATGCCGAGGCCGCCGCGATTGTTGCCGATGACCGCGAAAGCCACCAGCGCGATCTTTACGGCGCGATCGAGCGGGGCGATTTCCCCCGCTGGAAGATGTTCGTTCAGATCATGCCCGAAGCCGATGCCGAAACCTATGGCGTGCATCCGTTCGATCTGACCAAAGTGTGGTACAAAGGCGATTATCCATTGATCGAGGTTGGCGAATTCGAATTGAACCGCAACCCTGAAAACTATCACATGGATGTGGAACAGGCCGCGTTTTCCCCCGCTAACCTTGCCCCCGGGATCAGCGTTTCGCCCGACAAGATGCTGCAAACCCGGCTGATCAACTATCCCGATTCACAGCGCTATCGTTTGGGCGTGAATTACCAGCAGGTGCCGGTGAATGCCGCCAGATGCCCGGTGATGAGCAACCATCGCGATGGCATTGGCCGGATGGATGGCAACTATGGCGGTTTGCCCCATTACCAGCCAAACAGTTTTGGCCAGTGGGTCGATCAGCCCGAATATGCCGAGCCGCCGCTCAAGATTAACGGCGACGCGGCCATGTTCGATTTCCGCGAGGACGACGATGATTATTACACCCAGCCGCGCAAGCTGTTCCAGCTGATGTCGGACGCGCAACAGCAGGTTTTGTTCGAAAATACCGCGCGAAACATGGGCGACGCCCCTGATTTCATCAAACAGCGCCACATCGACAACTGCACCCGCTGTGACCGCGCTTACGGCGAAGGGGTGGCCCGGGCCATGGGCATGTCGGCAAAATCGCCACAAGAGCTGTCACCACAGCCCGAACTGGCCGAGTAATCGCGCCAATAACCTGATGCCCCCCGACCCAACCGTGACATCACGGCGTCGGGGGGCAGCACCGATCACAACCTTACCGATTTCGCCGCTTTGTTCGGCTTTAGCGGATCAGACGTTATACTCTGCGTCTGAATTTGATATCAACCGGCCAACCGGTATCATGCCCAACGTTTGACTATGTCGATGGCACCGTGCCAGTCTCGGCGCGCACTTTTTCAAGGTCGGTGTAAAGCGTTGCCCTGGATACCCCAAGATGATCTGCGACAAGTTTGACGGAATTGCGAATGGCGAAAACCTGATGATTGTTCAGGGATCTCACAACCTCACGGCGACTTCTTGCATCAAGGTTGGTCAAGGCGCGCCCGAGCCTGCGGGTTTCCTGCTCCATCACCGAATGAACAAGCTCGGGCAGGGTGTCGGGAAAGGTGTAAGGGCTGGTGTCTTTTTCGCTTCCTGCAATGCTTTCAAGAAGATGCAAGGTGTGGCGCAGGTTCGTCACGTCAATGTTGATACAAAACGATCCAACGATCCTGTCATCATCATCGCACAGCGCCACGACGGTTGATTTGATCGTGCGTCCGTCATCGGTGGTCAAAAGCCGCTCGGTCAGCGCCTTTGTGCGGCCCCCATCGGCCATGATTTCCAAAGACAGCGGGGTGATCGGCGCGCCGATCTTGCGACCTGTCAGGTTGCCCTCATAGGCGATGACAGATCGGTTCAGATCGCGAAAGTCATGAACGACGATTTCGCAAATATTACCGATTGAGGGCTGGATCGCCTTGGCGATCTGCACCGCTGCATCAAGTACGGTTTCCTTTGGGTGCTTCATGCCGGTCCTTGCCTGATCCTGATCGCCCGACCAACGATCCGACAGGGCCGACGCGGGTTTGTTCCTTGGCGCAACATGGCGCGAACCATGTGACCTTGTAAAGTTTAAGCCGTTTCAGCGCGATAACCACTGTTTTGCCCCCGCTGCTGGCTGCGAACAGAAGATCGCACAAAAAATATCTGGACAAAATGAAAAATTACTAGACACTTTGATAAACGCGATCCACCATTCTTACATCACCCGCCGCCTGCAAGGTTACAAAATTCAGAAAAATAAACCGGGGCGGCCCCTGCGACAAACTCTATCGAGCAACAAAAAAGGTGTTTCAAATCTATCAGTTCTTTTCCGGTGTTCGTCGCCATAAACGAGGGTTTCTTTGCCGACGAAGGTCTTGATGTGACCGTGCAAACGGTCGATGGCTCGGGGGCCGCGGTACAGGTTCTGGCCGCCAATCAGGCCCAGTTTGCGCGCCCCGGACCGGCGGTCGTGCTGAATGCGCGGGCGCGGGGTGCGGATGTGGTGTTCATCTACAACTTTGCGGCGCGGTCAAACTTTGGCGTTGTCGTGCCTGAAGACAGCGAAATTCAGACACCTGCCGATCTTGCCGGTCAGGTGATTGGCGTGGCCACGGCTGATGGCTCCGAAGTCGGATTTGTGCGCAACGTGATGCAGGGTTCGGGCCTGACCGAAGGCACCGATTTCACATTCCTGTCGGTGGGCGATGGCGGCCCCGCCTCGGCGGCGTTCAGCCGGGGTGACATTGCGGCCTATACCGCCTCACTGGTGGATGCGGCGATTCTGAACCTGCGCGGCGTGAACGTGCGTGATATCACCCCGCCCGAGTATCAGAAATTCTTTGGCAACGGTCTGGCGACAACGGGTGATTTGATCCGCGACAATCCCGAACTGGTGGAAAAGTTCATTCGCGGCTGGGCGCGCGGTCACGCTTTTGCCAATGACGAGGCAAATCGCGAAGCTGTGCTGTCGCATATGGCCGAAGCAAACCGTCAGGAAAGCGAAGATCCGGCCTTTGCCAACGCGCTTTGGGATACGTTGCGCGAAAACTCCATGCCCATGGAAGGCTCGAAAGGTCTGGGGTGGATGCCACCGGAAACCTGGGAAGCCTGGCAGGATGTGTTGGTTGAAACCGGCGCTCTTGAGGCACCGCTTGATGATCTGACGGCGGCCTATACCAATGAATTCGTCATGATCGCAAACGAGGCGCTTCAGTAATGGGCGCTGCTGCAGCCGCAATGGATCAGACCGAACAGGCCGCCGATGCGGTCTATCGTCTGACGAATGTTTCAAAAACCTATGGCCGAAACGGTGTCGTCGCGGTCAAGGATGTTTCGATATCTTTGCCGAGGGGCAGCTTTTCCTCGGTAATCGGGTCCAGCGGCTGTGGCAAATCCACTTTGCTCAAGATGATGGCGGGTTTGATCCCGCCATCAAAAGGCAGCATCATTCTTCAGGGTGAGCCGGTGTTGGGCGCGCGCCGCGATATCGGGATGATGTTTCAGCACGCCACCCTGTTTCCATGGCGCACGACAATTGAGAATATCGTCCTGCCGATTGAAATAAGCGATGGCCGAAAGGCCGCCGAGGCGGCCAAGGGGCGCGGGCTGGAACTTCTTGATCTGGTGGGATTGAACGGGTTTGCCGATGCCTATCCCAGCCAACTTTCGGGCGGTATGGCCCAGCGCGCGTCGATCTGCCGGATGCTGATCACCGAACCTGCGGTTTTGCTGTTGGATGAACCGTTCAGTGCGGTTGATGAACTGACCCGCGATTTCATGAATATGGAATTGCAACGTATCTGCACATCGCGCGGCGCGACCGCGTTTCTTGTCACCCATTCGATCCCCGAAGCGGTGATTTTATCCGATACCGTTTATGTGATGGCCCCGCGCCCCGGTCGTGTCGCCGAGGTGGTGCATATCGATCTGCCGCGCCCGCGCACTCTGGATATGATCCTGACACCGCAATTTGCCGAAATCGTGCAACGCATCCGTGCCCGGCTTGACGAGGGAGGCGAACAATGACCGACGCAACGCCCGTGATTGACGATACTCCGCCCGATACCGTTTGGGCCGAACGCGAATCCTGGATCAGCAGAGTGCCGCGCTCGGTCGGGATGACGCTGGTGCTGGTCCTTTTTGTCAGTGTTTGGTGGTTTGTCACCGCAACGGCCATGGTATCGCCGATCATCCTGCCGACGCCTTTGGAAACGGTCGAGGATCTGGTGTTTGTCACCGGCAACCTGTTGTCGGGCGATTATATGCTGCCCGCGCTTTGGACCACGTTCAAAACCATCATCTATGGCTATCTTCTGGCCATCGCCATCGGCTTTTCCCTTGGTATCATCGTGGGTGAGACGAAATTTGGCGAACGGTCGATCATGCCGTATCTGGTCGGGCTGGATACAATGCCAAAGGTTGCCTTTGCGCCGCTTTTCGTGGCCTGGCTTGGATTTGGAATCGCATCCAAGGTGGCGCTGGCGACCTTTATCGCAACCTTTCCGATTGTGGTGGGCACGGCGGCGGCGCTGCATGCCGCCGATGATAACGCGCGGATGCTGTTTCGCACCATGGGTGCCACCCGCTGGCAAACCCTGTGGAAGATGAAACTGCCCAGTGGCCTGCCGCAGATTTTCACCGGACTGAAAATCGGCGCGGCGGGGGTTATGGCCGGGGCAATCACCGGCGAATTTCTCGGCGGTGGACGGGGGTTTGGAGAGTTGATCCGCGTTGCCGCGACGCAATTGAACACGCCGCGTGTTTTCTCGCTGATCATCTACCTCAGTTTGATCGGCCTGATGCTGTACAGCTTTGTCACATGGATACAGGCGCGTTTCGTATTCTGGCACAAGGCGCGGGTGGTTGGCGGCAATGATGAATGATGCACGCCTGACCGCCCATCGCTAACCCATTCAAAGATGCGGCAGGCCCCGATTTGCGCCGCCCGCCGCATTACCGAAACAGGAAAGAGAGCAGAATGACCAACACGACAATGCCGCTTCGGTCAGCCATCAAACTGGCCGAGGGTCTGGCCCGGCAGGATTTCACCTCCGAAGACATTTTGGCCGAAGTGATGAAACGGGCCAAAAGCCCCGCTGCGGCGGCGGTGTTTACGTCGATGATGCCCGAAACCGCACTGCAGGAAGCCCGCGCCAGTGACGCGCGCCGCCGACAGGGCACCCCGCGCAGCGCGTGGGACGGGGTGCCGGTTGTGTGGAAAGATCTGCTTGATATCACCGGCACGGTGACAACCGCCGGGGCGGCGGTGCGCCGCGATGCACCGCCTGCCACGCATGACGCCAGATTGGTGGCCCAGTGCCGCGCGCTTGGGTTGGTGTCGGTGGGCAAAACCAACATGTCGGAATTTGCCTATTCCGGGCTTGGCCTCAATCCGCATTTCGGAACACCGCGCAATCCGGCGGCGGCCTTGCCCGACCGGGTGCCCGGCGGATCATCCTCGGGGTCGGCGGTTGCGGTGGCAGCGGGGATTGTGCCGTTGGCGATCGGGTCAGACACCGCCGGGTCGGTTCGGGTTCCGGCCAGTTTCTGTGGCATTTGGGGGTTCAAGGCCAGTCAGGCGCATTATTCGCTTGAGGGGTCATTCCCGCTGTCGCGCAGTCTGGATTCCCTTGGTACCTTTGCCAATGACGTTGAAGATCTGGTTCGGTTTGATGCGTTGATTTGTGGCGAGAATCCTGATGACAGTCCGGCGCGCGCCATCGCTGATCTGTCGTTTCTGATTCCCGACTCGGTGGTTTTTGACGGTGTCGCGCCCGACATTCTGGCGCGGTTTGATCAATTCGTGCGGCGGCTTCGCGATGCTGGCGCGCAGATCGAGCGGGCGGCGTTTTCGCCCTTTGCCGAGACTGCCGACCTGTTTCGCGATCACGGCACGCTGGCCGTGGCCGAGGCATATACACATCACTATGACCTGTTGCACAGCGACGGGGCCGCCCAGATGGATCAACGGGTGCGCCGGCGGATCGAAACCGCCACCGGATTTACCGCGCGCGACTATGTCACGCTGCAATGGGCGCGCGAACGGCTGATGCAGGACACCGCCAGGATTTTGGGGGATCGGCAGTTGTTGTTCCCGACCGTGGCGATCACGGCGCCGTCAATTCCGGTGCTGGAAGCGGATGATGACCTGTTTGCCGAAACCAACGCGTTGGTTTTGCGCAATACCATGTTGGGCAGTTATCTGGAAATGCCGGGTGTCAGCATTCCGGATGGGGCCGATGGCGATGGCCTGCCGATTGGCGCGCTGGTATCCGGGGTGGCGGGTTCGGATGCGGCGGTTCTGGCGTCAAGCCGGGCAATCGGCGCGCTGATGCGCACCTTCTGAATTGTTCGCCGGGGTTGGTACACAGCCACCCCCGGCCATCAACACCCGCGCAGACAGTCGGAAAAACAACGCACCCGATCCAAGATTGCGCCACGGTCCAGATTCACCCTTTCAAAAATTGTGGCGCTCTTGTATCGGTGCGCTACTTCGGTCCGGGCGGTTCGCCGTCTGGTTAAAAGGGAACGTGGTTCGGCCTGTCGGCCAAATCCATGACTGCCCCCGCAACTGTAGGCGGTGAGCGAAGCCGGAATATGCCACTGTCACGTCCGCGTGATGGGAAGGACCGGCCCAGCATTGACCCGCAAGTCAGGAGACCTGCCGAAGGTTTCACCCTGTCCGGACGCGAGGGGCGTCAGGGCTGCGGATCTTCCGCGTGTGGTGTTTTCACCGTCTGCGGGGGAATACCTGTTTCCCTCATATGACACGTCAAGGTTTGTGGGCCCGAAATGGGCCGTTTTTGAGGGTATCACATGCTTCGCGCTTCACTTCTGGCTTCTGTGGCGGCAACGCCGTTTTTCATCACTGCGGCAACGGCCCAGGATTATTTCGATATCGGCGAAATTATCGTTTCGGGCGGGTTGTCCCCAATTGAGGCCAATGCCTTTGGCCGTGCCTCAAACGTGATTACCGCGCAGGAGATCGAACGGCGTGGCCTGACCACGGTTCAGGACGCCTTGCGCGCCTTGCCCGGTGTGTCGGTCAACGGGTCGAGCAATTCGTTCACACAGGTCCGGATCCGCGGCGGTGAATCTGGCCATACCCTGATCCTGATTGACGGCGTCGAGGCGGCGGGCGGCGACGGTGAATACGTTCTCAGTGGTCTGCAAACCGCCAACATCGAACGCATCGAGGTACTGCGCGGGCCGCAATCTGTGTATTATGGTTCAAACGCATCGACCGGCGTGATCAACATCATCACCCGCAAGGGCGCGATCGGCGATACCTATACAGCCACGCTTGAGGTTGGGGCGGCCACCACGGCAACGGCGTTCGTTTCCCGGCGCACCGAACGCGGTGGTGTGGCGCTGTCGTTTTCGCATCTGGATGATCGGGGTTATGACCAATCGGGCGATGGCGGCGAAAAGGATGGGTTGGAACGCACCACGATCAACCTGTCGGGCGATTATCTGCTGACTGATGATTGGAAAGTGGGCTTTACCCTGCGCGGCTCTGACGAAGAGGCAGATACAGACCCATCGCCATTTGGCGCGACTGACGCCGACAGCTATGTGGTGGATGACCCCGACGAATTCAGCACCCGTGATGAACGCACCGCCAGCATTTACACCGAATACGAAATGATGGGCGGGCGTTTGACCCACCGTTTGTCGTTCAACAAAACCAAATACAAATCGACCTACAGCAGTGGCCTGCCCGTTACCCGCGAATCCGAAGCGGTAAAATACCGGCTGAGCTATGGGTTGGACGGGCGCACCGTGGCCGATACCGATCATTTGCTCAGCCTGCTTGTTGAAAACAAGAAAGACAGCAGCGATGACAACCCGCTTTATGCGCGGGAGGCAACATCGGTTGCATTGGAATACCGGGGCAGTTTTGCCAACGGTCTTGATGTGCAGGCCGGCGCGCGGTTTGACGACAACACCGTGTTTGAGGATGCAACGACGTGGAATGTGGGCCTGTCCTATCAGATCCCCGATACGGGTGTTCGGCTGCACGCATCTGCAGGCGTTGGGGTGGTGAACCCCTCGTATTTCGAACTTTACGCCGATGCTTATGGATACAGCGGCAACCCCAATCTGACGCCAGAACGCAACGAAAGCTTTGATATCGGGGCCGAGTTTGCCATTCTGGACGGGCGTGGCAGTTTCGATGTGACCTATTTCAACGAAACGCTGATTGATGAAATCACCGATGTCGCCACCGGGCCGGGCGCCTTCAGCTTTGTCAATCAGGCGGGCAAAAGTGATCGCCAGGGCGTCGAGGTTTCGGGCAATATTCAGGCCACGGATGCCCTGAACCTGCGGCTGGCCTATACGTATCTTGATGCAAAGAACCCCGATGGCAGCGTTGAAATTCGCCGTCCGCGCCACGAACTGGCGCTGGGGGCCACGTTGGACACATTCGGCGGGCGCGGTTCGGTTTCCGGCGATATCCGCCACGTTTCGGGCAATTACGACAGCCAGTTCTGGCAATGGCCCGCGCCCACCGTCGAATTGCCATCCTACACCACCGTCAATGTCGCCGCACAATATGAACTGAGCGATACAATCACGCTGAACGGGCGGATCACCAACCTGTTTGATGATGATGCGGTTGATGCCTGGGGGTTCGCGTCGCGCGGTCGGGCGGCCTATGTGGGCATCAGTGCAAAATTCTAGGGTGATCCACGCCCTTTGTCTGGCGGGCGCGCTGTGTGGCGCGCCCGTTGCGGCGGTTTCTGACGTGCCGGCACGGGTGGTTTCGATGAACCTGTGTACCGATCAACTGGCCATGCTGGTGGCGGGCGCGGGGCAGCTTGTGTCGGTTTCGCATGTGGCGCGCGATCCGCTCAGCTCGGCCATGGCGAAAGAGGCGGCAGCTTATCCTGTCAATCACGGGCTCGCCGAAGAGATTTATCTGATGCAGCCCGATCTGGTTATCACCGGCAGTTTTACCGCGCGTGCAACGGTTGATATGCTGACCCGGCTGGGCATTGAGGTGGTGATGTTCGAACCCGCCGCGACCATGGCGCAGATCACGGATCGTATCGAACAAATGGGCGCGGTGTTGGGGCAGCAAAAGCGTGCCGCCGCGCTGATCACGGAATTTGACACGCAACTGGCCGCGTTTCAGGCCGAACAGGGCGCGCGCCCGCGCGCCGCCCTGTATTACGCCAACGGTTATACCCTGGGTGACAAAACACTGGCCGGGCAAATCCTGACCACGGCAGGATTGGCCAATATCGCGGCGGAATACGGGTTCAGCGGCGGGGGCGTTATCCCGTTGGAGGTTTTGGCCATGGCACAGCCCGACACCGTGATCACCGGCCGCCCCTATCCGGGCGCGTCACGATCAGAAGAGATAGTGCGCCACCCGGTCATCGACACCCTGCGCCGCGCCCATCCCGACGCATCAATCAGCAACAGCGATTGGGTGTGCGGCACGCCATTCGTGTTGCGCGCCATCGATGACATGGTCGCCCTGCGCCGCGAAATCCAAAAGGCCACGCCATGACCCGGCTTGCCTTTGGTCTGTCGGGGTTGGTGGCTGTGCTGTTCATCGCCGCCCTTGTGGTTGGCCCGGCTGAGATAGGTGTCGTGCACAGCATTCAGGCGCTTGTTCTTGACGGTGAGGGGCCGGTGCCGTTGGTGATGCGTGAAATCCGTCTGCCGCGCGCGGTTTTGGCGCTGATGATTGGCGGATCGCTGGGGCTGGCCGGGGCGGCGATGCAGGGGTATTTGCGCAATCCGCTTGCCGATCCGGGGTTGATTGGCGTGTCGGGCTCTGCCGCATTGGGGGCGGTTTTGGCAATTCACACCGGGTTGGCGGCCAGCGTCGCGTTGGGGTTGCCGTTGGCGGCGCTGGCGGGGGCGTTGATTGGCGTTGGGTTGGTGATGGTTCTGGCCGGCCCGTCGGGATCGTCGCTGACGCTGATCCTTGCCGGAATTGCGATTTCGGCGCTGACGGGGGCGTTTACCGCGCTGGTGCTGAACCTGTCGCCAAATCCCTATGCCGCGAATGAAATCGTGTTCTGGATGATGGGCTCGCTTGCGGATCGATCCATGGTTCATGTGTGGATCGCGCTGCCGCTGATCGCGGTTGGCGCGGTATTATTGGCCACGCTGTCACGGGGTCTGGATGCGCTGACCTTGGGCGAAGATGCCGCCGAGGCGATGGGAATCGGCCTGCGCCAGATGCGGCTGACGCTGATTTTCGGCACGGCGGCTGTGGTTGGGGGATCAACCGCGGTGGCGGGGGCCATCGGTTTTGTCGGGCTGGTGGTGCCACATCTGCTGCGCCCGTTTGTGGGTGCGCGGCCCGGCCGGTTGTTGTGGGCCTCGGCGCTGGGGGGGGCGGCGATGTTGTTGGCGGCGGATGTCGCGGTGCGAATGATCCTGCCGGCGCGGGATCTGAAACTGGGGGTGGTGACCGCGCTGGTTGGCGCACCGTTGTTCCTGCATCTGATTTACCGTATTCGGCGCGAGGGGATATGAGCCTGCTTGACCTCAGGGATTTCGGCGTCACCCGGCGCGGGCGCGACATCCTGCGCAACATTAACCTGCGCGTTGGCGCGGGCGAATTGGTGGGCATTGTCGGCCCGAACGGGGCGGGCAAAACCACGCTGATGCGCGGCGCGCTGGGGCTGATCGATGCGGTTGGTCACAGCTCGCTTGGGGCATTGTCGCCCCACGCGCGGGGGCGCGCCGTGGCCTGGTTGCCGCAATCGCGCGAAATCGCCTGGCCGGTCGATGTGCAAACCCTGGTCGCGCTGGGCCGCACGCCGCATCTGGGTGCGGGGCAGGGGATGCGCGTGGCCGATCATGCCGCGGTTGATCGCGCTGTTGCGCGGATGGATCTGGGTGCGTTTCGCAATCGCACGACCACACAGCTTTCGGGGGGCGAACAGGCGCGCGTTCTGATCGCCCGCGCCCTGGCGCAGGAAACGCCGCTGTTGATGGCGGATGAGCCGATTGCCGGGCTGGACCCGGCGCATCAGATCGCCACGATGCAAACCTTTGCCGCCCTGGTGCGCGAGGGGCGTTCCATTCTGGTGTCGCTGCATGATCTGGGACTGGCCGCGCGCCATTGCACACGTTTGATCGTGATCGACCGGGGCGGAATTGCCGCCGATGGCGCGCCAACGGCGGTTCTGACCCCGGATCTGGTGCGCGATACATTCGGAATCCGCGCGTTCTTGAAAGATACGCCCGAGGGCCTGATCTTTCAACCGCTTGAGGTGGTGGGATGAGCGACGTTCGCCTTGCCCATCCTTGGCTGATCTTTGATCTGGGCGGTGATATGCAGGTGCTGAGCTGGGCCATCAACAGGCCCGGGTTTGTCACCGCCCGGCGCATCGTCTGGCGCGAGGTGCGAAATGCCGATCTGCCGCGCGATATGGATGTGCACGACTGGTTCAGCCGGGAACTGACGGCGCAGGGGTATGTACACACCGTTGCTTTCCTCACCTCACGCCATGTATCCAGCTTTACCCAGAAAACCGTACAGATTGGTGGCACGGTGGCCCAATGCGTCGCCACTGTGGGGTTGTCCAACGCCGAACGGGTGGGCCATCGGATGGACCGGCGCGCCATGGATTGGGGCACGATCAACGTGGCGGTGCGGCTGAATTGTGCGCTGTCACAGGCCGGGCTGATCGAAACGCTCAGCATTGCCACACAGGCGCGCACGGCGGCCATCATCGCGGCGGATGTGCCCTTGCCCACCGGTCCGGCCACCGGCACCGGCACCGATTGCATCGCAATCGCCGCCCCACCCGGCACCGATGATTACGCCGGGCTGCACACCGAATTGGGCGAGGCCGTAGGCGCCGCCGTTTACCGCGCCACGGCAGAAGGGGCGCAAACGTGGAAAACCGAAATCGGCGTGAAACTGGGCTGTGCGTGATGCTGGCGCGCACAAATCGACGGACAGAACAAAGGGCCACAAGGGGCAATGACCATGGAATTTGAAATGCAAGCGGTGTTGGCGATTTTGCAAACCGGTGGCCCGGCTCTTGCCGCGATTGCGGTTCTTTCGGTTCTGACAATGGCGATCATTTTGTGGAAACTCTGGCGTCTGGCGCTGTCGGGGGCATGGGGCACGCGCCGCGCCAACCGGATGGTTGACGCGGCCCTGTCGAAAACCAAATCCACCAACATCGCGCCGCGCGGCGTCAGGGCGCGGTTTGTGGCCGGGGCGGTGCGGGCGCGCAGCCTGACAGACACATTGGCGCGCGAGGAAATCACCCGTCTGGCCGCCCGCGAAATCGCCACATTGCGCAGCGGCCTGCGCCCACTGGAACTGATCGTGACCATCGCACCGCTGATCGGGCTATTGGGTACGGTTCTGGGCATGATCGAAGCGTTTCAGGCGCTGGAAACCAGCGGCGGTCAGGCCGATCCATCGGTTCTGGCCGGCGGCATCTGGGAGGCGTTGCTGACCACCGCCGCTGGCATGGCCGTGGCCATCCCTGCCGCTGTCGCGCTCAGCTGGTTTGAGGGCATCGCCGACCGGGTGCAAACCGATATGGAAGATATGGCCACACGGCTGTTCACCCACGGCACCGGGCGCCCCTGATGTTCAGCTTTGCCGCCCCCCGTCGTCGTCGCCGGCCCAGCCTGACGCCGATGATCGACGTGGTGTTCTTGCTGTTGGTGTTTTTCATGCTTGCCTCGCAATTCGGGCGCGATACGGCTGTGCCGCTCAGCGCGGGTGGGGGGCGCGCGCCCTATTCCGGGCCGCCCCGGTTGATTGATATCGGCGCGACAGATCTGCGCCTGAACGGTGTGGTGATCGATGCCGAAACACTGGCCGCGCGGCTGGAACAGTTGACACAGGACCGTGACGATCTGATCATCCTGCGTGCAGATGATGACGCCACTCTGCAACGCCTGATTGATGTGGCGCATTCCGTGCAACAGGCCGGGTTTACCCGGCTGTCGGTGGTGGAGTAACAGCCATGCGTTTCAATCGCCCCACACGCCGCCCGGTTACAGAATCCGCTGTGCCAATGATCAATGTGGTGTTTTTGTTGCTGATATTCTTCCTGATGTCGGCGCGGATCGCACCGCCACCGCCCTTTGATCTGACGCTGCCGGTATCGTCGAACGATGCCACCATTGAAGAGGCAGCGACCCTGTATATTTCCGCAAACGGCATTGCCGGTTTTCAGGGCCGGCAGGGGGATGGCGCCTGGATCGCGCTTTCGGCAATCGACAGGGAAACGCACCTGACCCTTCGCGCTGATGCGGCCCTTCCTGCGCCGCGCATGGCGGCAATTCTGGCGCGCCTTGCCGGCATGGGGTTTGACAGTTTCGATCTGGCGGTGCGCCGCCCATGAGAACTGTTGTTGAATTCACCGCCTTTCTGGCGATTGCGGCGGCGGTGCACGTCGGCCTGGTTCAGGAACCGGGGGTCGGCGGCGCGCAATCTGCCGGGGCTCAGGGCAACGATGCGGTGACCCTGGCGGCAAGCCCGCCATCGGTGTCTGACATGGTTGCGCAGTGGGATCGCCCGGTTCAGGCGGTGCAGCAGATCGCGCAGCCTGAAATGCGCGCGCCCGCATTTCCGGCGGCACAACCGCGCGCACCTGTCGTGCAATCCGCCCCCACACCGCGACAAATCGCGCCGATGATCGCGCCGCCCGATACGATGGACATGCCCACGCTCGACACCACCGTTCCGGCCCCGCCAACCCCCGTGGTTGAAACATCGCCCCGCCCGCCCAAGCGCCCGGCGCCGTCGGTCAAAACCCGCAAAACGCCGGTGAAACCCGCCCCATCCGCGCCGCGCCAGACCGCCGCGGGGGCAGGCCGCAAAGCCGCCTCTGGCACCAAAGGCACCGCATCGGCGCCAACGCAGAAACAGGCGGCCAACCCCGCGCTGATGGCGCAATGGGGCGGGCGAATCCGGTCTGCCATTGAGCGGCGCAAACGGTATCCGGCGGGCGTGCGCGGTGGGGGCAAGGTTACGTTGGCTGTCGCGGTCAGCACGTCGGGTGGGCTGTCATCGGTGGGTGTCCGGCGCTCATCGGGCAATGCCGCGCTGGATCAGGCGGCGGTTTCGGCCGTCAGGCGCGCGCGGTTCCCGGCAGCCCCGAAAGGCATGGGTGCGGGGGTGCATAATTTTTCATTGGTGATATCCTTTGATCGATAACCACTGACCCGCCATCGCATGTCTGGATGAAGGCCGCACCATGTTGCATCGCAATAACCAAAGGTTCTGGAACCGGATTGCCGAACGCTATGCCGCGCGCCCGCTGAAAAACGTGCCGGCGTATGAGGCGATGCTGGCCGATGTGGCCGCCCGCCTGAAACCCACCGATCGCGTGCTTGAAATCGGCTGTGGCACCGGTGGTACCGCAATCGCGCTGGCACCGGGCGTTGCACACTGGACGGCGACAGATTTTTCCAGTGAAATGATCCGGATTGCACAGGCAAAACCGGCACCAAAAAACCTGACTTTCACCGTGTCTGACGCCGCGACCGCCTGTGATGGTGGGCCGTTTGATGCGATTTGCGCGTTTAATGTGCTGCATCTGGTGGATGATCTGCCTGCAACGCTGGGCCAGATCCACAAAAATTTGCAACCCGGCGGCCAAATGATCAGCAAAACCTGGTGTTTTGCCGATATGAAGCTGTCATTGCGGGCGCTGTTCCCGGCACTGCGGGCGGTGGGCCTGTTTCCGGCCGCCAAATCGCTGAGCGAAGGTCAGTTGGGCCAAGCCATTCTGGATGCGGGGTTCGAGATTGTCGAACAGCGGCTTTTTGGCGATTATCGCCAAAATCCATATATCGTTGCGCGCAAACAGCCCGAACCATAGGCGGCATCAGAAGAAAGATTGATGTTTGCCACACGGTTGCCCGTCGGTTTCATCACGTCTTTTGCCCCGGTTTGCCCGCATGCCCGGGTCGCAGATCATGCAGCACGGCGTAAAATGCGGGCAGAACCACAAGGATCAGCACCGTGGCCGCCAACAGGCCAAACACCACCGCAATCACCAAAGGTTTGAGCGTCTGAGCCTGGGTCGAGGTTTCCAGCAGCAGTGGGGCCATGCCCATGATCGTGGTCGAAACGGACACAAAAATCGGGCGAAACCGGGCGCGCACGGCGTCGCCCGCGGCATCGGGGGCAGACCGGCCGTCGGTGCGGCGGGTGTTGATGACCCCAACCAGCAGGATCGCGTTGTTCACCACGATCCCGGCCAGGGATGCCGCCCCGACAAGCGATGGCATCGAGATGTTATAACCCATCAACACATGGCCCCAGATCACGCCCAGAAACGCCAGCGGAATGGTGATCATCACGATCAATGGCTCGACATAGCTGCGAAACTGAAAACTGAGCACAAGATAGATGCCAACCAACCCAATCACAAAACCGCGCAAGATTGACGCGACGGTTTCCGCCGAATTGGCCGCCTGACCACCGATTTCAAACCCGAGGCCCGGAGTGGTTTTGGCCAGATCAGGCATAAACCCACCCGCCAGCTTGGCGGTGATTGCGTCGGCATTGCCGATCTGCCCATCGACATCAGCCGAAACCGTCAGGGTACGCACCCCGTTGCGACGGATAATGCTGCCCCAGCCGCGCGCCTCGGAAATGATCGCGATACTGGACAGGGGCACGGTATCGCCACTGGCAAGGGCGATTTCAAAGGCAGTCAGGTCAGCGCGGCTGGTGCGGTCGGTATCGGCCAGCCGCACCTCAAGTTCCCACGCCAAATCGCCGCGCCGGATATCGGCCAATTGTGTGCCCAGAAACGCCGCGCGCAACTGGCCCGCAACATCGCTTGCCGTCAGGCCCAGCGCCTCGGCACCCGGCGACAGGGTCAGGCGCAGTTCCGGCGCGCCGGGGCGCAGATCAAGGATCGCGTTGCGCACACCGGCATAGGTGTTCAGTTCGGCCAACGTGGCGCGGCCTGCGGTTTCCAGTGTGGCAAGGTCGGGATGGGTCAGGCGCAGTTCAACCGCAACACCCTGTGGCCCGATGCCCGGCTCGGTCAGGATCAGCGAGGATACACCGGGCAGGGGGCCGATTTCGGCCCGCCACAGGGTGATGATATCGTCCAGAGTATGGGCGCGGGTTTCGGCGCCCAACAGATCAACCGCAACAGTGGCCACATGGGCGCCCGCCTCGCCCGCCGACAGATTGCGCCCCAATCGGGTGATCCGGCGGATCACGAGGGAGTGGTTTTCGGGCTGATCCGGGGTCAGGCGGGCATTGACCCGGTCTAGCGCGGCTTCGACCTGTGTTACCGCCTGCGATGTGCGCGCCAGCGGTGTGCCCGCAGGCAACAACAGCCGCGCCTCAAGAACATCGCCATCAATGTCGGGCATCGCTTCGCGTTTGACGATGCCGCCGCCCAACGCGCCGACGGTCACGATCAGCGCGCCAATGGCCAGCCCGGTCACCAACCAACGCCAGCGGATCGCGGCATCGGCCAACCGGCCCACACCCTTTTCGCGCAGGGTGTCAAAGCCATTGTCAAACCAGAGGCGGAACCGCGACGGCGCAACCTCCTTTGCGCCACTTTTCAAATGATGCGGCAAGATCAGAAACGCCTCGACCAGCGATGCCGCCAGTGCAGCCAGCAGAACCACTGGCAAAACCTCAAGTACGGCGCCCAATTCGCCCGCGAGAAACGCCAGTGGCAAAAATACCGCAAGGGTGGTCAGGAACGATGAAACGACACCGGGCGCCACAGCCGCAACACCGGCGGTCACGTTTGCAACGCTGGCCCCCTTGGCCGCATGTACGGCAATGGAATCGGCAATCACAATGGAATCGTCCATCACGATCCCGATCGCCATCAACAACGCCACCAGCGTCATCATGTTCAGGCTAAGACCGGTCAGCGCCATCCACACAAACGCCCCGGCAAAGGCGGCAGGCAGGCCCATTGCCGCCCAGATCGCAAAACCGGGGCGGAAAAACAGGCTCATCACCGCCACCACCAGCACAAGGCCGATCACACCATTCTGCACCAGCATCAACAACCGGTCGCGGATGATCGAGGTGACATCCTGCACCACCTCGATCTGAATCGTGTCGGGCAGGCGCGCGGATTCGGCGGCCACCAGCGCAGTCACACCATCCAGCACGCGCAGCGCGTCGGCATTCAGCGCCTTGGCCACATCAATCAGGATCGCGGGCGTTCCATTGACCGTGGCGCGGTCATGGGGCGGCTCGAACTGCGGATCGATCCGGGCCACATCGCCCAGGGTTAGCGTTGCACCATTGGCCAGAACCAGCACCGGAATTGTGCCCAGCGCGGCGGCGGTGTCGCGCTCGGCGGTAAACCGAAGCGTCAGATCGCGGCCCGGCCCCTCAAGTGTGCCGGCGGGCAGATCAACGTTCTGTGCCGTGATCGCATTGGCCAGAGCCGCCGGGGTCAGGCCGTGACTGTCAAGCACGGCGCGGTTTGCGGTGATCGACAGCGTGCGCGCACCAAGACCGCTGCGCGTGACCTTTGCCACGCCGGGCAGGGCGGTCAGCCGATCAGACAGGGTGTCGGCGTAAAGGTCAAGTTCGGCCAAGGGCAGATCACCCGATATGGCCACCGATGTCACCGGATCAGAGCGGTGCAATTCACGCACGATGGCCGGATCGGCGCGGGCGGGAAAACTGTCGATCGCCGAAACTTCGGTGCGCAGGGCATTCACAAAACGCAGCGCGTCATTGCCCGGTGCCATCGTGGCAATCGCGCGGGCACGACCGGTTTGCGCGGTGCAGGCAAAGGTTTCCAACCCCTCAACCCCCTGCACCCCGTCCCACAGGGGCGCACATATCGCGCCTTCCACGTCTTCGGCGGCGGCCCCGCGATAGGGCACGGTGATTTCGGCCTCGACGGCGCGAAAATCGGGAAAGGTTTCGCGCAATAGCCCCGGCGCGGCAAATACCCCGGCGGCCAGGATCAGCAAAAGCAGCAGGTTGCCCGCCGTCGGATGGCCGGTGAACCAACGGATCACTGCGCCACCTCAACCGCGGTCAGCGCCAGACCGGGGATCGCGGGGGTGATATCATCCAGAACCACCCGGTCGCCCGGAGCAAGGCCATCGGTCAGCACCACACGGCCCCCTTGGGCAAAGGCGGGTGTGACAGGGCGCAGTTGCAACTGACCGTCAGGGCCGACAAGGCGCACCAAATCGCCGTGCACTGCGGAATCGGGGATGGCGATGATATCTGTCAGGGGCGCACCCGAAAGGGTCAGTTGAACCTGCATATTGGGCACAAGCGGCAGGCGCAGCGGTGGTTGGGCACCGGCATAGGGATCATCAACCGTGATCACCACCGGCACGGTGCGCGCGCGGGCGTCAAGCGCCCCTTCGATCCGGGTCACACGGGCGGTCCAGATTTGCGTCGGGTCAGCCAGCGGCGTCAGGGTGACGTCGATCTGTTTCGCCGGAACCTCTTGCATCATGTCGGTGACTGCCATTCCGGCAGACAGATCGCCAATGAGGCGTTGAAACACGCCAACCGGCAGATGCGCCACAACTTCGACCCGGGCAATATCATCGCCGCGGATGACAACCTGCCCGGGTGCGATGGTTTGAAACCGCTCGGCGGTTACTTCGGTCACGCGCAGATTGAATGGCGCGCGCAGCGTCGTGCGATCCAGTGCAAGGCGCGCCCGGTCCAATGCCGCCTCGGTGCGGGCGGTCTGGGCGGCGATCCGCGCCTCGCGCGATGGCACCAGCCCCAGCGCATTTTCCAGCTCGGCAACCGTGCGACGGGCCAGCAATGTTGCGCGCTCGGCCTCGTCGGCGCGGGCCTGTGATACGTTGCCTTGTTCGCTTAATGCGCGAATGCGGCTCAGATCGGCCTCGGCCAATGTCTGCCGCTCACGCTCAAGGGTGAGAATGCGGGTTGTATTGGCGGCCTCGGCGCTGAGCTGTGCGGCCTCGGCGGCAAGGGCGGCCAGATCGGCCTCGGCCTGGGCGAGGGCCAGTTCATAATCGGCGGGGTCAATGCGCAACACCTCGGTTCCCGCAGCGATCAGGCGACCCGGCTCAAGATCGGGGTGGCGCCAGATCACTTCGCCCTGCACCTCGGCCACGGCCACCCAATTTGTTGCGGCGCGCAGGTTGCCCCATGCGGTGGCGGTGGGGCGCATATCTTCGGGCGCTACGGTCATCACCCGCACCGGCAGGGCGGGCGCGTCACCCGCAACCTGCGCCGGGCCGGGTGCGGTGGTGATCATCCACACCGCCGCAGCAATGCCCAAAACCACCGGCGGCAGCGCGAGAAGCGGGGCAAAGCGCATGATCGCCTCAGCCCTGCGCCCGGCGCATCCGCGCCAGTGTGCCGTCGCGCAACACGAATTGATGATATAACGCGCCAACGATATGCAGCGCGATCAGGGCCAACAGGATGACTTTCATGATGTTATGCCCCTGCGCGGCCAGTTGAACGCCGCCAAACCACGCGACTGCACCGCTGACCGGCATCAGGATCATCAGCGCGTAAAGACCGACATGGGTGAGTTTTGCCAGAATCCCCTGAATTCGGGTGCTTTCGATTGCTACCGGAACGCCGCGTCGGGCGCGCAGGGCCAACCGCCAAAGGGCAAACAGTAACACCAAAGCCCCACCCGCGACATGGGCCAGAACCAGCGGGTCAAACCCGGCCTCGACGCCCAGTTTGATCTGATCCCACGCATTGGATATGGCATCTTTGAAAAGGTATTGCGCGGCAATGAGGCCAAATGCGACCCAGTGCAGGGCAATCTGTGTGCGCGAATATCCGGTGGGGGCAGTCATGGCTGGGCCTTTCGTTGCGCTGTCCGCGACTCGGGACAGGTGTTGTGTATCGGGTTATTATATGTTAGTGAGTGATAACTAACAAGGGGGCGATATGGCTGTCCGTCTGAGTGCGAAAGACCGCAAGGCGCAGATCGTGGGCGAAGTTCTTAAATTGGCTGATGAAATCGGCCCTGACCGGCTGAGCACGACGGATGTGGCGCGCGCTGTCGGGTTAAGCCAGCCGGCGATATTTCGGCATTTTCCGACCAAGGGGTCATTGTGGCTGGCCGTAGCCGAAGACATCGCACAACACCTGACCGCCGCATGGGACAAGGCCGATACCGTGGCCCCCGATGCGCGCCTGAAGGCGCTGATCGGCGCGCAGCTGAGCGCCATCGCGCAAACCCCCGCTTTGCCATCCATCCTGTTTTCGCGCGAATTGCAGGTGGACAACCCGCCCTTGCGCGACGTGTTTCGCCGCCTTTTGGGGGTTTTCCAGATGCATCTGGTGAACGCAATCACCGATCAGCAATCGCGCGGGCGTTTGCGCCGGGATGTTTCGGCCACGGATATCGCAATTCTTCTGACGTCGTTGGTGCAGGGCGTCGCGATCCGTTGGACGCTGGGCGCGCGCAGTTTTTCTGTCGTCGAAGAAGGGCTGCGCCATTTTGATGTGCAGATGTCGTTGTTGCAACACCAAGAAAGCCGGTAACATGAGCAAATCAAATCTGACGCTGCGCATTCTGGGCGGCATTGGCATTGCATTTGGCGCACTGACGGTGATTTCGGGCGGCAGCACGCTGTTGGGCGGGCTGGATATGGGCGCGGTTGTGCCTTTCGTGTTGTGGTTCAATACGGTTGCGGGGCTGGCTTATATCGTTGCGGGTGCTGGCCTGTGGGCCGGGCGGCGCTGGGCGTGGCTTCTTTCGGTGGTGATCTTTCTGGCGACGCTGTTGGTGTTTGCCGCATTCGGTTTCAGCGTTCTGCGCGGTGGGGCCTATGAAATGCGCACAGTGTTTGCCATGGCCCTGCGCAGTGCGGTTTGGGGCGCCATTGCAGGGGTGGCACGGGGGGCATTGGCAACCCGCTGATCGCTTTTCCGCCAACCGGCGTTCTATTTCTGCGACCAGCGCAAGCAAAGGCTTGGCGGCCCCGGCCTGTGCGGGTATCACGGGCATCCGATCACCGAAGGGAGCCGACCATGACCGCCGTAAATGACAGCATCGCCCGAAAGATTGCCACCGATATCGGGGCGCGCGCCGAACAGGTCAGCGCCACGGTCGCGCTTTTGGATGCGGGCGATACGGTTCCGTTTGTGGCCCGGTATCGCAAAGAGGCGACCGGCGGTTTGGACGACACGCAATTGCGCCGTCTGGCCGAACGGTTGGATTATCTGCGCGATCTGGAAAAACGCCGGGCCAGTATTTTGGCTGAAATCAGCGGGCAGGGCAAACTGACCGATGCATTGGCGCGCTCTATCGCCAATGCCGATACCAAGGCGGTGCTTGAGGATCTGTATCTGCCGTTCAAACCCAAGCGGCGCACCAAGGCGATGATCGCCCGTGAAAACGGGCTGGAGCCGCTGTTGCGCGGGATTTTGGCGGATCGCACCGCCGATCCCGAAGTGTTGGCGCAGAAATACATTTCCGAAGCCGTGCCAACGGTAAAGGACGCGCTGAGCGGCGCGCGCAACATTTTGGTCGAAGAGTTGGGCGAAAACGCCACCCTGCTGGGCCGTCTGCGCGATGTCTTGCAAAAAGAGGCGCTGATCACTGCACGCGTCATTCCGGGCAAAGAAGAAACAGGCGCGAAGTTTTCGGATTATTTCGATCACAGTGAAAAATGGTCGGCGATCCCGTCGCACCGGGCGCTTGCCATTCTGCGCGCCTCGAAAGAGGAAATCGTCACCGTTGATATCGGCCCCGAACCCGAAGCCGGGTTGCCGCGCATCATCGCTATTATTGCTGCCGAAATCGGCATACCGGGCAAGGGGCCAGGCGATTTGTGGTTGCACGAGGCGGCGGTTTGGGCGTGGAAGGTCAAGCTGAGCCTGTCGATGTTCATGGATCTGATGACCGATCTGCGCCGCCGCGCCCATGACGGCGCGATTGATGTATTTGCCCGCAATCTGCGCGATCTGCTTTTGGCGGCCCCTGCCGGTGCACGGGCGACACTGGGGCTTGATCCGGGGATCCGCACGGGATGCAAGATTGCCGTGGTCGATGAAACCGGCAAATTGATCGACACCGCTACGATTTATCCGTTTCAGCCGCGCAACGACCTGCGCGGGTCCGAAGAAACCCTGCTGCATCTGATCCGCAAACATGGCGTGGCATTGATTGCCATCGGCAATGGCACCGCCAGCCGCGAATCCGAACGTTTGGTCAGTGATGTGTTGAAACGTCTGCCTGCGGGGGTCGCGCGCCCAACACCGGTGATCGTATCCGAAGCGGGCGCGTCGGTGTATTCGGCATCGGAACTGGCATCACAGGAATTTCCCGATGTCGATGTGTCGATCCGGGGTGCCGTTTCAATCGCCCGCCGGTTGCAGGATCCACTGGCCGAACTGGTCAAGATCGAACCACAGGCGATTGGCGTTGGCCAATATCAGCACGACGTTGATCAACGCCGTCTGGCGCAATCCCTCGCCGCGGTGGTGGAGGATGCGGTGAACGCCGTGGGCGTTGATCTGAACATGGCATCGGCCCCGCTGCTGACCCATATCGCCGGTTTGGGGCCATCATTGGCGCAATCGGTTGTGGCCCACCGCGATGCCAATGGCGCCTTTGCGACGCGCAAGGCGTTGTTGAAGGTGCCGGGATTGGGACCAAAGGCGTTTCGCCAATGCGCCGGGTTTTTGCGCATCGCAAACGGGGACGAACCTCTGGATGCCTCATCGGTTCACCCCGAAGCTTACGGTGTGGCGCGCAAGATTGTTCAGGCCTGCGGGCGCGACATTCGCGCGATCATGGGCGATGCTGGCGCGCTTTCGGGGCTGCGGGCGGAACAGTTTGTTGACGATAATTTCGGTCTGCCCACCGTGCGCGATATCCTGACCGAACTGGAAAAGCCCGGCCGTGACCCGCGCCCAACCTTTAAAACCGCCACCTTTGCCGAAGGTGTCGATGCGATTACCGATCTGAAACCGGGCATGTCGCTGGAAGGCACGGTCACCAATGTGGCCGCCTTTGGGGCGTTTGTCGATATCGGCGTGCATCAGGATGGGTTGGTGCATGTCAGCCAATTGGCCGACCGGTTTGTCAAAGACCCCCACGAGGTGGTGAAAGCGGGCGATGTGGTGCGGGTGCGGGTGACCGAAATCGACGTGGCGCGCAAACGCATCGGCCTGAGCATGCGCAAGGATGGCGGCGCGGCACCGCCACCCCGGGGGGCCGCGCCGTCAAAACCCAACCGGGGGCCACGGGCATCGGCAGCCGCGCCATCAAAGACGGGCGGGCAGGGCGCATTTGGGTCGGCCCTGGCCGAGGCGATGAAACGTTCATCCAACCCCAAGACCCCGCGCAAATGACAACCGCGGGGCAGGCCACATATGCCCCGCGGTTATCTGTTTCCCAATCGCACCGATGACGCGCTACACTATGATCCAAGGCAGGCGGAACAGACGACGAGGGAACCAAGTGATCTTTTTTCTCAAAGGCCCTTTGGTGGTGCTGGCCTGCGTATTGATTGCCATTGTCGTGGCGCGCCTGATCTTTCCGTTGCCGAAAATCGAATCGCGCTTTGACAGTATGGCCTTGCCCCCCGACGAAAGCGCACCTTTGGTGCGGGCGGTGCAACAGCAGTGGCGCGATCATCCGGGCAAAACCGGCGTTGCCGCCATTGGCAGCGGTGTCAATGCATTCGCCGCACGGATGATTTTGGCCGATGCGGCCACCACCTCAATCGATGCGCAATACTATATCTGGCACAATGATCTGACCGGATCACTGATGCTGGATGCGTTGAAACGCGCCGCCGAACGGGGCGTGCGGGTGCGCCTGATGTTGGATGACAACGGCACATCCGGGCTTGACCAATCTTTGGCGGCGCTGAATGCCCATGAAAACGCCGAAGTGCGGTTGTACAATCCTTTCAACCTGCGCACCTTCAAGGTGCTGTCATATGGGTTTGATTTCTTTCGGCTAAACCGCCGGATGCACAATAAATCCTTTATCGTTGATGGTGCGGCGGCGATTTTGGGCGGGCGCAACATTGGCGATGAATATTTCGACACCGGCAATACACCGCTTTTCGTTGATCTTGATGTGCTGGCCGTGGGTGAAATCGTACCAAAGGTTGCCGATGATTTTGACCGGTATTGGGCCGCCGAGGCGGTGCATCCGGCGGGGCCGATTGTGGGCGCCCCCCCTCAGGGCGACCCGATTGAGGATGCAGTCACCCGGTATCGCGGTGATCCGCAACTCAGCGAGTATCGCGAGGCGGTGATCGCATCCGATCTGGTGCCAAATCTGCGCTCGGGCAACTTGGGTCTGGAATGGACCGACGTGATCCTGATCAGCGATGACCCGATCAAGGGTTTGGGCGCTGTGCCACGCGAAGACCTGTTGGCGACGCGCCTGACACAGGCGGTGGGCGTAATCCAATCGCGGTTTGACGGCGTGACGCCGTATTTCGTGCCCGGGGCCGCAGGGGTAAAGGCATTTGCAAAACTTCAGGACACCGGCATTTCGGTGCGGATGCTGACCAATTCTTTGGCGGCGACCGATGTTTTGCCGGTTCACGCCGGATATACGAAACGTCGGCGTGATCTGCTTGCCGCGGGCGTCGGGTTGTTTGAACTGAAACGACAGGCCACCGAGGACAAGGCGCGCGATAAGATCGGGCCGTTCGGGTCATCGGGGGCCAGTTTGCATGCCAAGACATTTGCCGTGGATGGAACCCGGATTTTCATCGGATCGTTCAACTTTGATCCCCGCTCAACCACCCTGAACACGGAAATGGGACTTTTGATAGATAGTAATGCCATGGCCCTGCAACTACATGAAGCGTTCGATCGTGATCTGGATGGGATGGCGTGGCATGTGGCGTTGAAAAATGACAAACTTGCCTGGCACGACAAATCAACCGGCACCCATAGCAAATTTGAACCGGGATCGACCTTTTTCAAACGAATAGCGTTAACCATTGTCGGATGGTTGCCGGTGGAATGGTTGTTGTAAGACATGAAGAAATTACGTATCGCGAGCTATAATATCCGCAAGGCGGTTGGTCTGGATTGGCGCCGCAATGGCGGTCGGATTGTTGAGGTATTGGCGGAAATCAACGCTGATATTGTTGTCTTGCAAGAGGCTGACAAACGGATTGGGCAGCGTGCCGGAGTTTTGCCGGTGGATATGCTGGCGCAGGATTTGGGATATACCTTTGCCGATGTGTCGGTGCGCCCCCAAAGCCATGGGTGGCACGGAAATGCGATTTTATACCGGCCTCAATCTCTTTTGCTGTCCAATACGCAGCGCATATTATTACCATCGCTGGAGCCGCGCGGCGCGATTTCGGCGCATTTTGGTGCACCGGGAATTGAGGTGGTGGGGGTTCATCTGGCGCTGAATCGGGGAATCCGGCTGAAACAGGTGGCGGCATTGGGTGAACAATTCAAATCCGCAGATCATTGCGTCTTGATTGCCGGTGATTTCAACACTTGGCGCGAAGATGGCAATATGCTGCGCCTTTTGGGAACGGGATTTACCCAGATCGCGCCGGGCAACAGTTTTCATGCGGCCCGGCCCATGGCCGCGCTTGATCGGTTCATGCTAAAAGGTGCGTCTGCCGAAAGCGAAAGTTTCGTGCATCAATCGCCATTGTCCCTGCGCGCGTCCGATCATCTGCCGATTGTGATGGATCTTGAGTATTAATCAAGCGTGATTTCGCGCGCAATGAAGGGCCACTGTTTTTATTACGCTGTGGCCGCTTCTGAGGCTGCTCCGCCTTGCTTGTAGGATTCTCTTTGCGCGGCAAGCGCGGTGGCACGAATAACAGCCGATCCCGCGCGCTCGGGCTTTGCGCCAATCGGATGGACGGGTCCGCCAACGGAAATACCGATTTCCTGCGCCGTGTCGGCAGAGGATGCCAATTGCGCAAATCTGGTTTCGATGTCTGTCTCAATTTCAAGGGCAAACATCAAATCCGCAGACTCGGCGATTGCCAAAAGCGTTCCGTCTGCGAGAAACGCCATCAAGGTCCGATCCAATCCGATGCATTCGGCGGTGGCGATGGCCAAATTCTGACGCAGCGCAAAGGACTGTGGTGATGTGAAATCGGCGGTACTTTGATCCGGTCGAATTGCAAACACCTGAACATTGGGCACATCTTTGCGGGGTAAATGGCTGAGGTAATTCATCAGAACCAGAGGTTCGATCAGATTATTGACTTTTTCAATTTCCATTGCGCTGGCCACGGAGAAAGGTGCGGCCAATTCCAGGTTGGTATTCGATGTGGCTCCGTCCTGATATGTCGGCTGATGTGCCTGAACCGTTTCCTGTGCCATTTTCAGGCGCGTTCCCAATTCGGTAACGTCGAATGGTTTCGTTGCGTAATCGGTGGCACCGGCGCGAAACGCGTGGCCCATATTTTTCAGATCGCGCATTGCGGTCAACATGATGATCGGTGTGTGGCGATAGGCCGGGATTTTCCGGATCCGCCCACACAGTTCGATCCCGTCCATTTCCGGCATGCTGACATCAAGCAGGATACAGTCGATCGTGGTTTTGGTATCAGACAGCGCGTTCAACGCCTCTTTTCCCGAGGCCGCGGTGGTAATGTCGGAAAAGCCAACCTTTGCCGCGATCATCGGTATCAGTTCAAGAATGAAAGGATCATCATCAACCGCCAGAATCCGCATTGGCAGTGGCGAAGTCTGATCCGCGGGGGGGGCGGCGTGCGATGTTTCGGCATATCCGCCCTGTTGGGGCTGTGCCGACGGGGCGACAGACCGGGGCACAAAACGGCCAAGCGCCAAGTGGCCGAGGGGCATCAAAAACAAGACACCCGCCCCAACCACAGGGTACATCAGAACCGCAGTCGTCCAGGACACCCCAAGTAAAAGCGAAACCACAAGCGCAGCCAGACCGGCGATCATGCCAACCAGTACGTAACCTAAAATCACAATCCCCTCCTGTCTGGCGTTGCCTGCCTATACAACCATAGGTAGTTGTCGGTGTCCAACCATTTGACGGTCAAATCTTCCTTAGTCCATGCTTCGCTCACAATACGCGCGCATTTTGGAAAGGCCGGACCGGCACGGATGGCAAATTACTTGATATCCAAGGGTCAGTGAGGGATAGGGTGCGCAGGGGTTTCGCCAGCCCTGTTGCATTGCCTGTGCGCCGCGGACGTTACGACAATGAAAACCGGCAAGAATGCAATTTTATGTCGGCGGCCTGAAAGGTTTTGCTGAAAACCTATGATGACGACAACGCGCTAAGGAACTGGAAAAATGGCTGACACGTCGATCACAGACGCCTTCAAACACATGCAGGTTCCGCTGATGATCCTGGGGTCAGAGGGCGAAATTCGCCACTGCAATTGCGCGACTGAAGAGTTGTTCGGATATAAACCCGAAAGTTTAACCGGGCGGCCCATCACCGACATTCTCATGGTTTCGTCAATGAGTGATATTGTCGAACTGGTTGACCAGCCAACGGTCGATACCTTTGCCAAGGTGTTGACCGGGCGAACAAAACAGGGCGATCAGGTTCCACTGGCGGTGCGCCTGACAACATGGACAGATGCCGAACGGGGCGAACAGCACGCGCTTATCCTGCGCGACGTCAGTTCCGATCTGGCATCGGCCCGGCAGATGCAGGATGAGTTGCAAAGGGCCAACAATGCAATCAAAGGGGCGCGCATCGGGATTTTTGAATATAACCCGATTGATCAGACGGTCGTCGTATCCGATATTTGGCGCGATCTACTGGAGATTGAAAAATCCGATACGACAGATGTTCAGGAGGCGTGGCGCAGCCGGGTGCATCCTGATGAGCTGACCACGGCGCTTACCCCTGTTCGGTTGTGTCAGGAGGATATCGTGCCGCGCGCCCAGGCCGAGTATCGGTTTCGATCCAAGGATGACACACATTGGCAGTGGTTCCACACCCATGTCGCCGTGGCCCGGCGCGATGAAACCGGCAAGGTTGTCAGTGTCATTGGCGCGATGGCGGATATCACCGCGCGCAAAACCGCCGAGATCGAACTGCGCCGAAGCGTTCAGCAGTTTCGGTCATCCTTTGACAATTCCACGGTCGGCAATGCGGTCATTGGTCTGGACGGCGCGATTTTGCAGGCCAACCGCGCGCTGTGCGATCTGTTGGGCTATCCCGAAGAAAAACTGCTGTGCCTCGATTTTCAAAGCATCACGCATCCTGACGATTTGCAGGGCGATCTGAACCAATTGGAGCTTTTGAAAACCGGGGAAATACCATCGTATCAAATTGAGAAACGTTACATCCGGGCAAACGACACGATCATGTGGGGATTGCTGAGTGTCGGGATTGTCAGGGACGCCGCAGGCAACCCGGATCATTTTATTTCCCAGATCGTTGATATTACCGAACAGCGGCGGTTGAACGAAATGAAAAGTGAATTTGTCGCCACTGTGAGCCATGAACTCAGAACGCCGTTGACGTCAATACTCGGCTCTCTTGATCTGATGTCGTCGATGGATGAGGAAACCTTTTCTGACGACGTACAGCGGTTGTTGTATATCGCGCAAGAGAACGGCAAGCGGCTTCATGCCTTGATCAACGATATCCTTGATTTTGAAAAATTCTCGGCCAGACAGATGCGATTTTCACTGTCGCAACACCGCATTGCGGGACTTATCGACGACGCGATCTTATCGAATATGACCTATGCGGAAAAATATGGGATTCGGTTTGATATTGATTGCCCTGACAGATCCTTGATGGGTTTTGTGGATCCAAAAAGATTTCAGCAGGTGATGGCAAATCTATTGTCGAACGCGGCGAAATTCGCCGACAAAGGCAGCACGGTTGTTGTCAAGGTTGATACCGTGCCGGACGGGATCCGCATTTCAGTAACGAATAAAGGTGACGGCATACCTGACGTTTTCCGAGATCAGATGTTCAAACCGTTTTCACAGGCTGCCGCATCCGCAAGACGGCAAAGGGGCGGCACGGGTCTGGGGTTGAACATCACCAAACAGATTGTTGAACAAACGGGCGGCGAAATCGGTTTTCACAGTGCCGAAGACGGACACACGACATTCTGGTTTACCGTCCCCGAACAAGAACCAGTATAACGGGCAAGGGGCATTCGTGGGGGTAAACTCCCAGTACGCCCGGGCCGGAAATCATCCGATAATACGCTTTTTTGGCGCAACCACTTCGGCGCGTTTTTTTGCGGCCCGGTTTTCGGCCCGTGAAATTGCCCGTTCGAATGTCTTTCGAACCGGTTGTGTTTTATTGGTGCTGGGCCGGATCGGATTTCCAAGAGACACTTCAATCGGGAATGAAACGCCATTCTCCAACGGCAGCGCATTTTCTTCCAGTAAGGCCTGAATTTTGTGTTCCAGACTGATTGATGGCTCAAGTTTCACTTTGTGCGAAATGATGATGAATATGCCGTTGCCAGTATACCCCATCAAATAACCATAAGAATCAAATACACTGCCGATTGATTTTATGACATGCTCCAGAGCGCCAATAAATTGATCCGACGATGTCTGATCATAAATCGCCTCAATATCTTCAACTTTCACGGCGATAACCTGTGATGCGATCGCGGCGTCACGGGACAATTGAATCAGGTAATTCCCCAAAGCTGTGAGTTCAACCAACGAGTCGATGTCTTCGAACGCAATTTCGTCGGACAGTTCGAATTGATGCGTGCCAATGGGATTGGGTGTATCACTGCCTGGTTGTGCGTCGTCTTTCGGTTTAGTGGATGCGCGCGCCATGACCAATTCTTGCGCGATGCGCAGTCTGGCACCCAATTCGACAATATCAAACGGTTTATTCGCGTAATCCGTGGCGCCCGCCTTGAATGCACGCTCGACGTAATCCGTATCGGTCATCGCGGTCAGCATGATAATGGGAGTTGTGCGATAGGCGGAAAGTGATCGAATGCGACTGCAAAGTTCGATCCCGTCCATGCCGGGCATGCTGATATCCAACAAGAAACAGTCAAATGTTGACGCCGTGTCGCGCAGGGTTTCCAACGCCGCTTCGCCCGATGGCACGGTTATGATATCGGCAAAACCCAATCGCGTTGACATGATTGTCAAAAGTTCCAAAATAAATGGATCGTCGTCAACGGCAAGAATTTTCATTAATGATCCCCGGCCTTCACTGCGTCGAATTCACGCGGAATAAGCCATACCTGTATTTGCGTACATGTGATTTTCTACCCTCCCTAATACTATTCCTTAGGTTGTTGCAAGCCGATACCCAGACGCGCGCGGGCTGTTGCCGAACGCATATTTCGATCCCCGGGTTACGGGTGGCATTTCACGAGGTACAAGCCGCTTCGCAGCCGTGCCAAGGTTTGGCGGCAGGTTCGATTTAGAACTGTAATGCGCACCTGCGCAACGGTTCAGTCGTCGGTTGACAAGGCGCAAGGCAGGCTGAACCAAAAGGTCGTGCGCCCGTCTTGCGTGCTGTCAAATCCGATCTTGCCGCCTGCTTGCTCGACGATCTGTTTTGTTATGGCAAGGCCCAGACCGGTTCCGCCGCGCGCGCGGGTTGATGTGGGATCAACCTGAATGAAGGGCTCGAATATTTCATCGCGAAACGACTCGGGGATCGGTTCGCCCTGGTTCACCACGGTGATCCGGCTGTTTGTTTCACGCTCTTCAACGCCAACATCTATCACGCTGCCTGCACGGGAAAATTTGGCCGCGTTGGACAGTAAATTTGTCATTACTTGTTGAAAACGCTCGGCATCGACAAGGCAGCTTGCCTTGAAATCCGGACTGACCAGATTGAATGTCACACCGTATTTTTCGGACGATGCCATATTGGCCAGAACTGCATCTTCCAATAGATCGGCGATTCGGTGTCTCGATCGTTCAAACCGCATTTTTCCGGCCGAAAATTTTTCAAAATCAAGCAGGTCATTGATCAGAACGTGCAAGCGGTTGCCATTTTGCTGGGCAATATACAACAATCGCTGGGCCTGTTCCGAAAAGGGCGGATCATCCATTGATGACAACAGCATCAAAGACCCCAGGATCGAGGTCAGCGGTGTGCGCAATTCGTGACTTATTGTTGATACAAAATCGCTTTTCAATTGGTTCAGGCGGTGTTGTTCGGTCACGTCGACGAATTGCGACACAAAGTGATCGGGCCGCCCTTCGTCGTCGGTTACCAATCCAACGCTCAGCAACCCCCACATGATTGCACCGTCGGTCCGGACGTATCTTTTTTCCATTTGATACGATCCGATCTTGCGAGACTTCAAAAGGTCAAGCTGTGCAAGATCATGTTCCAGATCGTCAGGATGGCTGATCGACTGAAAATCCATCTCCAACAGCGCGGCATCGCTATATCCCAGCAGGGTGCACAGGGCCGAGTTTACCTGCAGAAAACGACCGTCGATCCCAACAAGCGCCATGCCAACCGCCGAACTTTCAAACGAGGATCTGAATCGTTCGACACTGCGCCGCAGCGCCTCTTCGGTCATTTTTCGGTCTGTGATGTCACTCATCGCGCCGCTGATCCGCGTCACTGTTCCGTCATGATCCCGTTCGACGATGGCAAGATCGCTCTGGAACCAGATCCAATGCGTATCGTCCTTTGATCGCAGTCGGTATTCATCTTCGTAGCGGTGGCATTTTCCCTCCCGGACCCGCTGAAGCCCTTCCATCAGCCTGATCTCATCATCGGGATGAAGCCGGGCGCGCCAGGCTTCCTGAATCACCGCCGAATCGTAGCTGCAGATTTCCAAAATCTCGCGCCACAGATCGCAAACCGCCACGGTATTGGTGACGCAATTAAAATCCCAAATGGCTATTCGGGCACCTTTGATGGCGTTGTTTGCCCGCTCCAACTCAACCCTTGAAACGCGCTCTGCGTCTCTTTCTTCGTCGATATCGCTGAGGAGAAGCGCGTGATAAATCCCGTTATCGGCATCGGTCCACGCGGTCACATGCGCGCGCAACAACAGGGTGTCGCCGGTGGCGGTGGTTCCGGTCAGCCCTTCGATGATGGTGCAAACGGACGGCGCGGCGATATATCCATTCAGCTCGGCAACCGTTTTGATTGATAAAACATCCGACATGCGCCGCCCCGCCAGATGCCCGATGTCATAGCCGAACAGAATATCGTTTGGCTGATTACTCTGAAGGATCTGCCCGTTGGGGGCGATGATCATCTGGTGTATTTCCGTACATTTTACAGCGTGCAACGAACGCGCAACAGCCATTCTATCCTGTGAGCTCATCAAAGTCTCCTTGGTGCGCGATGTTCTGAAGCGCCCGCTTTTCAAGACCCGGAAATCGTACGTATATCGGTGCTTGTTCGAAAAGATACATCTTCAGATGCCGGTGCAACTGCGTTGGCCGCCGCGGTCAGGCGCGCCGACAGGATGTTGTAATCAAACGGCTTGATGATGTAATCGGTCGCCCCGGCACCATAGGCCTGATCCATCCAGACCTTGTCGGTCATGGCGGTCACCATGATGATCGGACACTCCCCATAATCGGGGAGACGCCGCAAAAGATCGCAAAATTCGACCCCATCCATGATCGGCATCTGAATATCAAGCAGAATGCACTGAAACGGTTCACTGGTCGATGTAATCCGGTCCAGCGCGTCACCGGCGCTGGTGGCGGTCACGATATCTGGAAAACCTGCCTTGATCACAAGCATGCTGAGGATTTCAAGGATGTATTCGTCATCGTCAACGGCAAGTATTTTCATTGGCCCATCCTTTTTCTACGGTTTTTCGAGGTTAAGGAAGCGATGTCAACGATGATCAGGCCGAACCGCATTCTCATATCGCGCAACAACTTTTGGCTTGAATATCCCCGCCAGTTAAACGGTTATCCGGCTATGGGGCGAAAAGTTCAAGTGAGTTTTCAGGCTGCTGTTTCTGGTGGCGGGGATCGCGAATGACACGGTATCGGTGCGCCACTAACGACCGCCGATCGCCCCGACATATCCTGATTTGGCCCATTTGCGCGGCCCGTAAGAAGAACAATCCTTTATATCAGGTTGTTGGGTTTGATCACATGATCGGGATCGTCCGACAGCAAGATCGAAATCGGATGGGTGGCGGCAAAGTGGCTGAGAACGATGGACAGGATCGAGGTAAGCGGAATGGCAAGAATGCTGCCCGCGACGCCCCAAAGCGATGTCCACAAGGTGAGTGAAACCAGAACGATGAAGGGCGACAGATTGACCTTTCGGCCAATCATCAAAGGCTCCAACATGTTTCCCACCCACAATTGTGCGCCGGTCAGAAACCCGAAAATCAATATTGTGGTTTGGATGGAACCAAATTGCGCCATGGTCAGAAGAACGGGAAAAAGAACCCCGATAAGTGACCCGACATAGGGAATATAATTCAACAGCCCGATCAAAATGGCCCAGAACAACGCAAAATCAACGCCAAACGCCCACATGATCACGTATGAAATCGATGCCAGAATGATATTGATCAGCGTCTTGATGGCCAGATAATCGCCGATGCTGGTGTTGATGCTGGAAATGATTTCCTGGGTGCGGCGGCCACTTTGACCGGGCAGGGCGATGGCCACCTTATAGGCAAATCCACCCCGCTCGCCCATCAGGAACATCGCGTAAATCACCACCAGAAAGATCACACCGGCAAGCGAGCTGAGCGATCCAAGCGCTCGTGTGGCAATCAATTGCAGGTTGATTTTGCCAACGGTGTTGTTCCACACCAGATCCCAATCCGTCGGAACATCAACGCCAAATGTTTCAAACAATCGGGTGGCCAGGCCACGGACATTTTTTTGATAGGTCGAAACCTCGGCGGCCAGTTGCACCGCGGTGCTGATCACAACGCCGGTCAGGGCGGCAATGGCGATGATGAACCCCAACAATACCAGCGCGCGGCGCGCCCATGTCGGCAACCACCCCATGACCGGCTGTCGGCCCATCCAATCGCTGGCCGACACCAGAATATAAACCGAAATGACCGCGACGAATATCGGCAACAACACGACTTTGCCAATGATCAGAAGATACCCCAACAAAACGACAAAAAGCGCCACAAGAACAAGGGTTTGAAATGAACGTGCGTCAGGTTGGCCATCTGGTTGCATCGCAAATACCTTTCAATCGGGCAGCACTGAGATTTGGCCGCAATCGGCGGCGACCTTGCATTTTGATCGCGACCTCTCATATCAGTTGTATAACGGGATTGGCGATGGCGTCGTCAAAAATCAACCCTCAATCTGGCGCGCAAACGCGGGCTGTTTGTCCTGCACGCCCGGATGTCATGCTTGGGATGGTATTTCACCTCCCGGAATTGGTTAGGGAACAGGATATGTACGATCCATCACATTTTCAGGTAGCGGGCGATGTGGCGATTGTCACGGGCGCGGGGGCCGGAATTGGCCGCGCCATTGCGCAGACATTGGCCGGGGCAGGGGCCGCCGTTATGGTCAGCGATCTTGACCTTGCGCTGGCGCAGACTGTTGCGGATGAAATCACCCAATCGGGCGGGCGCGCCGTTGCCGGGGCCTGTGATGTGACCGTCGAGGCGGATCTTGAAAATATCGTGGCGCAAACCGTGGCCGCCTTTGGCAAACTGACGATCCTTGTCAGCAATGCGGGGGGCGGCGGGCCGAAACCATTTGACATGCCGATGGCCGACTTTCGGCGCGCCTATGATCTCAACGTGTTTTCGTTGTTCCGGCTGGCGCAACTGGCGGCACCCGAAATGGATAAGGCGGGCGGTGGCGCAATGCTGGCCATCACGTCAATGGCCGGTGAAAACAAGAACAGACAGATGGCGTCTTATGGATCGTCCAAGGCGGCCACCAATCACCTGATCCGCAACATTGCATTTGATCTTGGGCCAAAGAATATCCGCGTCAACGGTATCGCACCCGGGGCGACACGCACCGCCGCGCTGGAATCTGTGCTGACTGATCAGATTGAGGCGAAAATGTTGGAACATACCCCGATCCACCGACTTGGTGAATCGCAGGATATGGCAAATGCAGCACTGTTTTTATGTTCACCCGCGGCAGGGTGGATCAGTGGTCAGATCCTGACGGTGTCAGGTGGCGGCGTGCAAGAATTGAATTAAGGTATATTATAATGAACAAACTGATTGCCGCGGCCGTTGCCGCGATGATGACTGTTGCAGGACCGGCCACGGCACAAGATGCCCCACTTGATGCAACGGCATCGAACCCCGTGACCATGGGCTGGATGCAGGGGTTTCCCCCCGCCGCCGATAAAACCATCCGGTTTACCGATCCTGATTATTTTGCCTTTCCAAAACTGCGCTGGACGGTGTGCCATTTTCGCGAATTGATGCCCACAGTGGCGGTTGATAACGGCCAGACCGATCACCGGGCCTTGCCCGTGGCGTTGGACGCCGGGATTGATGGCGTGTCCTTTACCCCCTTGGGTGGGGGTGAGCCGATGACGTGGGATGCCGCGTTTGATGCCAATTATACCGATGGTGTGCTGGTCCTGCACAAGGGGCGCATTGTTTATGAACGCTATGATGGGTGTCTGGATGAAAACACCTTGCATGGCGCGATGTCGGTCACCAAAAGCCTGACAGGGCTGATGGCCGAGGTTTTGATTGCCGAAGGCAAGCTGGACGAAACCGCGAAACTGGCTGATCTGATCCCCGAACTGGCAGACAGCGCCTTTGGCGATGCCACGGTGGCGCAGGTGTTGGAAATGACCACGGGGTTACAGTATTCCGAAGATTATTCCGACCCTGACGCCGAAGTCTGGACCTATGCCGAGGCCGGCAGCCCCCTGCCCAAACCCGAAGGATACGATGGACCGCGCAGTTATTTTGAATATCTGCAAACCGTTGAAAAACAGGGCGAACATGGCGATGCCTTTGGATACAAAACCGTAAACTCGGACGTCGCCGGATGGCTGATCGCCCGCACATCGGGCGTTTCGGTGGCACAATATCTGTCAAACCGCATCTGGTCGCAAATCGGCGCAGAGCGCGAGGCGTTTTATACCGTCGATTCCATCGGCACGCCGTTTGCCGGTGGTGGGTTCAACGCGACACTGCGCGATCTGGGCCGGTTTGGTCAGTTGATCCTCAATGATGGTATGTGGAACGGCGAACAGGTTATTCCCGCCGCCGCAATCGCACGGATTCGCCAAGGGGGCGATCCGGCGGTGTTTGCCAAAGCAGGGTATGATCTGCTGGACGGTTGGAGCTATCGTGGGATGTGGTGGGTCAGCCATGATGAGCACGGGGCGTTTGCCGCACGTGGTGTGCATGGCCAAACCATTTGGGTCGATCCGACCGCCGATATGGTGATCGTGCGCTTCGCCTCAAACCCGGTGGCGGGAAATGCCGCCAGTGACCCCACATCATTGCCCGCCTATCGCGCCGTGGCCGATTATCTGATCGCGCAAGACGCCAATCCCGAACTTGTCGGGCAGGAGTGGTACATTGAAGACATCGCCAATCAGGGCGTGATCGACAACACCGCCGCCAGTCTTCAGTTTCTGGCCGATGGATCGCTGGCCGGGAATGCCACCTGTAACCGTTTGATCGCGAAATACACCCAAGACGGCGATGCCCTGTCAATCAGCGTGGTCGGCGCCACGATGATGGCCTGCCCGCCTGCATTGGAAAATCAGGAACGCAAACTTCTGGATCTGTTGCCAACTGTTTCGGGGTTTCAGATAGACGATACAGGTGCCCTGATTTTGGAAACCACGGGCGGTCAGACAATCACCGCACGTCGCCGGTAATGGAAAGAGAAAACCATGGATAACACATTGAAATCATTGGCGCGCAATTGGTGGGTCTTGTTGGTGCGCGGTATTGCCGCCATCCTGTTTGGGGTGTCGGCGTTTATCTGGCCGGGGCTGACCCTGTCGGTTCTGGTGTTGCTTTTCGGGGCGTTCGTTCTGGCCGATGGATTGATCGGGGTGGTTGATGCGGTGCGGTCGCGCGGTGAATCCGAAAACTGGTGGTTGGCCCTGATTGAGGGCGTGCTGGGCATCATCGTTGGCCTGTTGGCGCTGTTCATGCCGGGCACGACCGCATTTGTGTTGCTGGCGTTTGTTGCTGTCTGGTCAATCATTGGCGGGCTGCTGCGGATCGTTGCCGCGATCCAGTTGCGCAAAATGATCGAGGGCGAATGGATGCTGATTCTCAGCGGTCTGATATCGGTCTTGTTTGGTATCGCGATCCTGGTTTTGCCCCATGCCGGGCTGGTGTCTATCGCGTGGCTGATCGGGTTTTGGGCGGTTGCCTTTGGTTTCCTGTTTGTTTTGCTGGCCTTCCGGCTGCGCAAAGTGGCACAGTAACAGCCACAGCAGGCTGACCACTTTTACAGGACAAAACGTCGTTTCATGAAGTTTTTCAAATTAACCGGCCTTTATGTTCTGCCCCTTTTTCTGGGCCTTTTGTTTTTCGCCACATCGCTGACGCCCACCCTGATCCCGCGCAGTTGGCTGGTTCAGGGGATATTGGGCGGGCTGGTGATGGGGCTTGGCTATTTGATCGGGCGGTTTTTGATTGCGATCTGGCGGTTGATGGAGCTGCCTGAATTGGCGTCCCGCAACCTGCTGATCCTGCGGATTTTTACGGGCGTTCCGGTTGGTATCATCCTGGCGCTCAGCCTTGCAAAAGCGCGCGATTGGCAGAACGGCACGCGCAGCCTGATGGGAATGGAGTTGACCGACAGCGGCCATACCATTCAGATCACTCTTTTGGCGGCTGCGGTGTTTGCGGCCCTCGTGATTGTCGGTTTCGCGCTGCAATGGCTGTTTGATCGGGTTCGGTTTCGGCTTTACCGTTACATGCCGCCGCGCACGGCCAATGTCGCGGGGTTTCTTTTGACGGCGCTGATCGTGCTGATTGTCACCCGCGACGGGGTGTTGGACCGGGTAATCACCGGGTTGGATAATTCGGTGACCGTGGCGCAAGAGCTGTTTGATACTGCACCCCCGGCGCCGACCGACAATTCCCTGACCGGCAGTGCGCAATCCTTGGTGGATTGGGGCGCATTGGGCCAGCCGGGGCGCGATTATGTGCAGAACGGACCAACCGCCGCCGATATTGCCGCATTTACGGGGCGCGATGCACAGCAACCGATCCGGGTTTATGTGGGGCGCGCGCAGGCCGAAACACCGCAACAACGGGCCAAAATTGCCCTGGCCGAACTGCAACGACAGGGCGGGTTTGAGCGTGACGTTCTGATCGTGGCGCTGCCCACCGGCACCGGATGGCTGGATCCGGGGGCGGTGGATACGGTGGAATATATGCACGGGGGCAATATTGCCACGATTGCCGTGCAATATTCCTATCTGCAATCGCCACTGGCGCTGATCCTTGAAACCCGCTCGGGGCTGGATCAGGCCGAAGCGTTGATCAGCACAGTCCACACCTATTGGCGCGGTTTGCCCAAGGATAACCGGCCGCGCCTGTATATTCACGGCCTCAGCCTTGGCGCGTGGTCCTCCATGCATGGCACTGATATGTTTGCGCTTTTGGATGATCCGATCAATGGCGCATTCTGGGTCGGGCCGCCGTTTCCCTCGGCGCGGTGGCAAAGCATCGTTGCCTCGCGCAATCCCGACAGCCCCTATATTGCCCCCACATTGGGCGAGGGGCGGCTGGTGCGGTTTGCATCCCACACCCAAGGGGCAGGTGGCCCCGATGGGTGGGGCAACATGCGCATTGCCTATTTGCAATATTCCAGTGATCCGATCGTGTTTTACGAACCGTCTTCGTTGTATCGTGAACCGATCTGGATGAAAGAACCCCCAGGCCCCGATGTGTCACCCGACATGAAATTCATGCCCATCGTGACCCAGTTTCAGTTGGCGGTCGATATGGCCTTGGCCAATACCGCGCCCAGCGGTTATGGCCATGCCTATTACGGACCCGATTATATCGGCCCATGGGTGGCTGTGACTGCCCCTGACAACTGGACCGGTTCCGACACCGCCCGCCTGATCGCCCATTGTGGCGCGGGCGTGAAAAAGGGCTGTGGCCCATGACCGGCGCGGCCCATGTCCGCCCCCCAGAACAAGGGCAAAAAATGGACACAGTGGCATTGGTTTTGGGCGCAGGTGGTGCGCGGGGTCTGGCCCATATCCACGCTTTGAAAGCGTTTGATGAACTTGGAATACGCCCCAGTGTTGTTGCAGGCACATCCATCGGGTCAATCATCGGGGCCGCGTATTGCGCAGGCATGTCAGGCGCCGACATCGAAGGTTTCATCGCCGCGCGTTTGAATGACCGCACCCGTTTGATCGGCGATATTTTCAAAATCCGCCCCACCAGTATGAAACGGTTTTTCGATGACGGCGGTTTGCGTTTGGGCGAGCTTAATCTTGAAACGATCCTGTCAATCTTCTTACCTCAGGAAATTCCCGCCACATTCGAAGAATTGCAAATTCCGTTGAAAGTTGTCGCAACAGATTATTATGCGATGACCGACCGGGTGTTTACATCCGGCCCGCTGCATACGGTGATTGCCGCGTCATCGGCGATTCCGGCTGTGTTTCTGCCGGTCGACATTGCCGGACGGTTTTACATCGATGGCGGATCGGCCAATCCCTGTCCGTTGAATGCGGTACAGGGATTGGCCAATCAGGTGATTGCGATTGACGTATCGGGTGGCCCGGTTGGGGCAAACCATATAAGGCCATCGAAAATCGATGTGGTTTATGCATCCAATCAGATCATGCAGAAATCCATCGTCAAACAGATGGCGTTTTCATTCCCGGACTCGGTGATCCTCAGGCCCGCTGTTGACCGCTTTCGCGCGCTCGATTTTCTGCATGCCGAAGATATTCTGGCAGAAACAGTCGGGTTGAAAGAGCAGGTCAAATCGACCCTTGGCCAAATTCTCGATCAAAAAACGCCCTGATCCTACGGAATCAAAAGGCGCACGCCGGGCATTGCCTCGATCACGTCCAGATCGTGTTCATAGGCTTCGGTCATTTGGGACACCAGATCGGGGGTCCAACCCGGTACATCAAGCACATCGTCGATTTCGTCTTCGATGGCGAATTTATCCAGAAAGGCACCCACGATCTTGCGCCGGATGCCGTCATTGGCGGGCGGATGCGCCTTGGTATAGGCGCGCAGCTTTTTCAGACCCTCAGGCTGAATAATCTCACGCACCAGATCAAATCCGCCGTATAATCCCGCATCTTCGCCAACCCCGGCCAGCGTGCGCATGATTTCGCCCCACAACAGCGGCGAATCCTCGTGGCACCAAACCGTAATCGGGCAATCGGGGCAGGCGGCCTGAATATCGGCCACGGTGCGCGACCAGCGCAGCGCCAAGGGATTGAGCCCAGAAAGCAGGGCGGCGCGATCTGCGTTATCGTCTTTCAACAGTCCCAACAGGGCCGGCACGAAAGTGGCTGGATTGCGCACCGCCAGGTACAGCGCGACAGGGCTGTCGGGGAATATGTTGCGCAGCCAGGCCACCTTGAACGCTTTGGGATACAACTGATCGCCTTGCAGGCTCATCACCGGGCGCGAGATGAAGTTGGGGTTTGACAGGATCAACCGGTCCGGTTCGTCCCGCTCAAGCACGGTTTCAAGAACCACGTCGCGGGTATCCTGGCTGGCCACATCACCGCGCAGTTTGGTCATCACATCGCGCAAAACATCGCGATACCGCCCGGGGCCGGGCACCGATACGCCCAGATCCGAAAGCGGCTCACGATTGCGCAGCAGTGAACGCAACAGCCGCTCACTATCGGTGCAATGCGCGCCCAGATGAAAAGCGACGTCCATAAAACTCGTACCTCGTTGATCTATTGGCTGTCGTGCCTGATGTCAGAACTGCGTCAGATTGCACCCGGATCACGCCAACAGGTCTGTAACCTCGGCCAAGGTGGGCATTGACGCCGCCGCCCCGGCGCGGGTGACCGAAATTCCGGCGACCGCACAGCCAAATCGCGCCGCGGCAATCGGATCATCGCCGCGCGCCAGTGCCGTGGCAAAGGCACCGTTGAACGCATCGCCCGCGCCCGTGGTTTCCACAACCGGACCGGGCGACAGTGCCGGCACCACGGTATGCACCCCGTCGTGACACACCAAAACGCCCTGCGCGCCCAAAGTGATGATCACACTGCCCACGCCGCGGGCCAATAATGCCTCGGCGGCGCGCCCCGCATCCTCGGCGTTATGCACGGGCACACCGGTCAGTCCTTCGGCCTCGGATTCATTGGGAGTGATCCAGTCACACAAGGCCAACAGCCCATCGTCAAGATCTGCCGCTGGCGCCGGATTGAGAATTGTCGTCACCCCGGCATCGCGGGCGATTTGCAGCCCGGCGCGCGCTGCGGGAACGGGCGATTCCAGTTGGGTCATGAATACGCCCGCGCCTTTTATCAGGTCGGATTGCGCAATCAGATCATCGGCCGTAATCGTACCCGCGACACCGGGGCAGATTATGATTGCATTGTCGCCCGTCGCCGCATCCAAAAAGATATAGGCCGCACCGGTGTAATTATCGCCGTGCCGGGTAATCGCCGGGTTAACCCCCGCATCGCGCCATAAATCCAGCGCCATATCTCCAAACGTATCCTGGCCCAATCGGGTGATGAAATGCACATCCCCCCCGACGCGCGCCGCTGCCACCGCCTGATTGCTGCCTTTGCCGCCCGGGCCCAAGGCAAAGCTTTTGCCAAGGATGGTTTCGCCCATTTCCGGCTGACGGTCAGCGCGGAAACTGGCATCAGCCACAAATACCCCGAGGATCACAATAGGTTTTGACATCCGGTTTCTCCTTGTGGGGGTATCCCATTGTCAAACAGGACGGCCCAAGTGTGTAACAACCTTAACTGTCGATCCCGCAGGGGCGCAAGCGGCGGATCATGCGACCACTGCCGTTTGTTTTGATGGCTTGTGCCGCTTGCGTTCGCCCAACATCAACATCGCTGGGGTGACAACCAAAGTCAGAAGCGTGGCAATCACCAAACCCCCGGCGATGGCCGACGAAAGTTCGGTCCACCATTGGGTCGACGGGGCCCCGTAGACGATATCGCGGGTGAAAAAGTTTAGGTTAAGCCCAATCACCATCGGCATCAGCCCCAGCGCCGTTGTGACCGAGGTCAGGATCACGGGGCGCAAACGCTGTGCTCCGGTGCGCAATGCCGCCTCTAACGGGGATTGGCCGATTTTCTTGAGATCGTTGAATGTGTCGATCAACACGATGTTGTTGTTCACCACGATCCCGGCCAGCGCGATAACCCCAATCCCGCCCATTACAATCCCGAATGGCCGCCCCGTAACCACCAGCCCCAACAAAACCCCGGCGATGGAAAAGACGATCGCGCTCATCACGATGAACGCCTGATAAAAGCTGTTGAATTGCAGAACAAGGATCATGAACATCAGAAAAATTGCGCTGATGAATGCACCGATCAGAAACACCATGCTGTCTTGTTGATCTGCCGCTTCGCCCGCGAAACTGAAGTTAACGCCATCGGGCAATTCGGCCGATTCCAACGCCGCCGTCAGGGCGACAACCTGATCGTTGACCAAAACATCGGGGGCCACGTTGGATTCAATCGTCATCACCCGTTTTTCATCAATTCGGCGGATCACGCCGGTACGTTCGGTCGGCTCGAACGTGACGAAATTCGATATCGGAACAAGCCCGGTTGCCGTGGGCACGCGCAATGCCGCCAATTCCGCCAACGTGCGTTCCTGCCGGGGAAAGCGCACGCGAATATCCAGCGTTCCGTCAATGTCTCCGGGTCGATAATCGGCGACGGTAATGCCTTGGGTCAGCAATTGCACCGCCTGGCCAAGTAGGCTGACATCGGCGCCATATCTTGCGGCCTCTGCCCGGTTCACGAGAATCGAAACTTCGACACCGGGAACGGGGCGGGTATCGGTTGTATCGGTAAAACCGCCGATTTGGTCCATCATTTCGCGAATCTGCGCCACGGCGGTGATTTGCGCCTCGGGGGTGCCGCCGGTCAGCCTCAGGTTGACAGGTTTGCCCGATGACGGGCCGCCGCTTTCGGTTTGCACCTGAACATCGATGCCGGCAATGTCTGACACGCTTTGCCGGATCTCAATGCCGATTTCGGCGGCGGTGCGCCGGGTGTCCCAATCGGTCAGCTCCAACTGCAAGGTGCCGATGGTTTCTTCGTCACCGCGCCCCGCACTCATGGTTGAGCGGGCATAGATACTGGCGATTTCGTCATAGCCCAACAGCCGCTGTTCCACCGCGCGCACCAAAGCATCGCGTTCGAAAATCGAGAAATTATCGCGCGCGCGCACCTGAACCTGCATGAATTCCGGTTCAACCGAGGGGAAGAATGTGATGCCCTTGCCAAATTGACCATATAAGCCAAAACCGCCCAACAACAGCGCCACAGCCAACAAAACCGTGGTTGCGGGGCGCAATATCGCCCATTCCAACAGCCGTACATACATGCCGGTCAGCCCGCCCATATCACGCGGATCGCCAAATTCGGCGGCATGCAGCGCGGCCTTGGATTTTTCGGTCTGGGGTTGGCGTTTGCCGATCAGACCGCCCACAACAGGAATGAAGATCAGCGCCATGAACAAAGATGCCGTGAGCGTCAAAATCACCGTAATCGGCAGGAATTTCATGAATTCCCCTACCATCCCCGACCAGAACAGCAGCGGAAAAAACACGCTGAGCGTTGTTGCGGTGGACGCGATGATCGGCCAGGCCATGCGTTTGGCCGCCTGCGCATATGCCTCTTTCGGGGCGACGCCTTCTTGCAGTTTTCGGTCGGCCAGTTCGGTGGTCACAATTGCCCCGTCCACCAACATTCCCACCACCAGGATCAGCGAAAACAGCACGATGATATTCATCGTATAATCCATCGCCCACAGGGCGATCACACCGGTCAGAAATGCACCGGGAATAGACAGGCCAACCAGAACGCCGGCCCGCAGCCCAAGGGCAAAGATGATCACGATCATCACCAGGATCACGGCGGCCATCACATTGGCCTCAAGATCGCTGAGAAAGGTTTTCACCTGTTCACTTTGATCCTGAAGGTACGTGATTTCCACATTATCGGGCCAATCGACGCGCAATTGTTCAATCCGTTCCTTCACGGCGGCGACGGTTTCGATGATATTTGCGCCTGATCTTTTCTTGACCTCCAGCGCCAGCGCCGGTTGGCCGTTGATCCGCGCAAAGGAATCCGGGTCTTCGAATGTGCGCCGGATCGTGGCGACATCGCCAAATGTGACAACGGCATTGCCGCGCACCTTGACCGGCATCGCCATCACATCGGCCATGTCTTCGATCAGGCCGGGCACCTTCAGAACGATCCGCCCTGATCCGGTTTCAATCGCACCGGCGGCGATCAACCGGTTGTTGCGCTGAATCTGACCGATCAGTTCATCAAACGACAGATTATAGGTTTGAAACACGGTCGGATCGATCAGAACTTCGAGAAACTCAAACCGTTGCCCGCCGATATCGACTTCAAGAACGCCTTCAAGCCCTTCGATTTCATCCTGCATCCGGTCGGCCAGATCGTTCAGCGTGCGTTCGGGCACAGGGCCCGACAGGATCGCGGTGACAATGGGAAACAGGGCCGTGTTGATTTCGGTGATGGTGACGTCATAGGCATCGTCGGGCAAATCACGTTCGGCGCGGTCCGCCGCTTCGCGCACCTTGTCCAGCGCCTGTTGGCTGTCAAAACCGGGCATGAATTCCAATTGCAGGCTGGCAAACCCTTCCGAGGCATCGGATTTCAGGCTGTCCAATCCCGCAATTGAGGCGAATTCGGTTTCCAGCGGCTCTAACAGCAGGCGTTCGGCGTCTGACGGGCTGATCCCGTCCAGCCCGGTTGAAATGTAAAAGAACGGCAGCGGAATTTCCGGCGTCGATTCCTTTGGGATCGAGGTATAGGCATAAGCGCCGACGCCCAGAACCAGCAACAGCACCATGATCACAACCCGGCTGCGCGAAAATGCAGCGTCGATGATGCCGTTCATTGGGCCACCTCGGCCATGCTGGGCGCGACGGTTTCGCCTGCGTTCACATATCCCTGACCCACCGAAATAACATCAACCCTGTCGGGCAGGCCGGTGACCCAGATGCCATCAATCTGCGCCTTGACCACTTCGATCGGGAAAAATTCAACCACATTGTCGGCGTTGACGGTTTTTACCCCCAGCGCGCCATCGCTGTTCAGCGACACAATGGAGGGCGACAGGAAATGCGCCGTGACTTCGCCCGTGGGAATGACGATCTGGGCCGAAATCCCGGCAGGGATCGCGCCATCGTCATTGTCGACCTCGATTTCGGCCAGAAAGGTACGGGTTTCGGATGCGGCGGATGTGCCCACAAATGCCACCGTGCCTTTGCGCGTTTCGCCCGTGATGAATTTTACATCGGCCGGTTGGCCCACCTTGATCCGGGTGAGGGATTGTTGCGGCACCTGAATGGCCACGGTCAGGGGGGTGATATCAACCAAACGGCCCACTTCGGTGCCGGCCGATACAAATTCACCCTCGTCCAGATCCAGCGTTTCGATGCGCCCGGCGAACGGGGCGGTGATGATCAGTGCCCTGGCGGCCTGTTCTGTCGCCGTGACCTGCGCCTGTGCCGTGGCCAGGGCGGCGCGCGCCTGTGATACGCGGTCGGCAGTGGCCACGCCGCGGTCGAGCAATTGTTCGGCATTGTCAAATTCGCGTTGCGCGCGCGCCAGTTCTTCTTTGGCGCGGTTGGCATCGGCGATGTTGTTGGTCGGATCGAACCGCGCGATCACGGCTTCTGCCTCAACATCCTGCCCTTTGCGCACCAGCACTTGGCGAATATCGCCCGAGGTTTCGGCCCGCATCATCGTATCACGATCCGGCAGCGCCTGACCTTCGGCCTGATAAAACTGGGTCACGGTTTCGGCCTGTGACGCGGTTACAGCCACGGAAACCGGTTTTGGTTCGGCGCGCGCGGTGGTCGGTTCGCCGTTTTCTGACGGAAATATGAATCCGCTGCCCATCCATCCAACCAAAGCCACAACCAGAACCGCCGCAATCAAGGTGGATCGTTTGGCCCCTGGATCGGCCTCAAACGTAAGATCCTGCGCGCGATCCGTTGGTATTTCGGTGCTTTCCTGTGTCACTGGCGGGTCTTGCGTCATCGGATTGATCCTTTGGGTCATCGGGCCAGTGACCCGGTTTTATTTTGCGCGGCATGGTCGAATGGGAAATCCTTTGGGCCTGCCAAGGTACCCAACAACTCAGAGCTATATATCGCGCAGTTGTTTTTGTTAAACGCCATTAAAGTAAACGAGTTTTGAATTTTCGGCATGAATTTAACGATCCTGCGCAATCAACCCCAGACCGCGCAGATAGATCCCGATGCCGGTTTCCAAAAGGTCTTCGGGGGGAAAGGGCGATTGGGTGCCCGGACTTCCCCGTGCAAATAGTTCGACAACGCCATGGGACAAGGCCCAGATATGCGCGCTGAACATTTGCGGGGGGGGGCGTTTTTCGGGCGGGATATGTTCTGACAGTTTTATCGCCGCTTTTTCAAACACGCTGTGGGCGCGGTGTGCAACGCGGGCCAGATCGGGTGTTCGGTTGATTGAAATGCCCGATTCAAACATCGCCACATAATGCCCCGGATATTTGCGCGCAAAGGCCAGATAGGCACGGCCTGTTGCCTCAAAACTGGCCAGATCCGAAGGTTGCCCGCTGTCATAGGCAAAGGCCATCAGATCGGCGAAAATCTCATACCCTTGCTGCGCGACCTCGGCGATCAGATCTTCGCGGCCCTCAAAATGGCGATAGACGGCGGCAGGCGTCACGCCGGCCTGTTTGGCCGCCTCGGACAGGGTGAAACCGGTCGGCCCGCGATCACGGATCAGGGCAATCGCGCCATCCACAAGAGCCTGACGCAGATTGCCATGGTGATAGCCCCGCTTAGACATCGCGCGCGTTTGACCATGTGTCGGGGCCTTTGATGATTTTCGGGTCGGGGGCGGCCAGATGTTCGGATTTCCCCTCAAATTCAATATTTTGCAATATGGTCTTGATGCTGGCCAGGCGGGCGCGTTTCTTGTCATCGGCGCGAATGACGGTCCAGGGTGCATGGCTGGAATGACTGCGGTTCAGGGTTTCGCGGATCGCATCGGAATAGGCATCCCAACGTTTCAACCCTTCGACATCGATCCACGACAGTTTCCATTGTTTCAACGGGTCACGTTCACGTTTGAGAAACCGGCGCAACTGTTCGGCGCGCCCGACGTTCAGCCACAGCTTTACCAATACGATGCCATCATTGACCAGCATATGTTCAAATTCGGTGACCTGCTGGAAGAATTTTTCACGCTGTTCGTGGGTGCAAAAGCCAAACACGTGTTCCACCACGCCACGGTTATACCACGACCGGTCAAACAGAACGATCTCACCGGCAGTGGGCAGGTGATCGATATAGCGTTGAAAATACCACTCGCCCTGTTCCCGCTCGGTCGGTTTTGAAAGGGCGACAACACGTGCCACACGAGGGTTGAGATTTTCGCGCACCCGTTCGATGGCACCGCCCTTGCCCGCGGCATCGCGGCCCTCAAACACCACGGCCAACCGTTTGCCGGTTGCCTTTACATCGGCCTGAAGGCGCACAAGGTTCAATTGCAGCGCGGCAAGGGTTTCTTCGTAATCGTCTTTTTCCATACGTTCGGCATATGGATATTCGGGGTCAAGAATTGCCTTTTTCCTGCGGTCACGAATGGCGTCGCGCACGGATTTTGGTGCGTCATGTTCATAAAACCGGCTGATGGCGCCATCAAAAGGCAGTGTCATTGCAATTTCCCGATCTGTGGTTGAACCAGCCTAGGGGGCTGGGCGCATTAGCGCAATCCGGCACGCTTTGCGGCCCGGTCAATCGCGTCTTCCACTGCCTGCGGTGCGACGTGGTGGGGCATGTGGCCGATGCCCTCAAGCCGGGTCAGGTTGGCATTGGGGATCTGACGCGACAAGGGTTCGGAATGAATGCGCAGCGGCACAACATCATCGGCTGTGCCATGCACGATTTCCACCGGCAGCGCCAAAGTGCCATATAATTTTGACATTGCCACCACATGCGGGCGCAGCGAATTGACCTGTCGGGCATTGGCGCGAAAACTTTCACGCCGCAAGGTCAGGGCAGGGCCGATATAATCGGCATAGCCTTTGGGCGGCTCTTGCGGGGCAAACACGCCGGAAATCGCGGCGTCAACCGTTGTTTCGGGCGTGAACGCGGTGATCAACGGTACAATTCCCGCGCCACCAATCGCCGAACTGGCCACACCATACAGCGGGCCCAGATTGCCGGGCCACGGGTTTGATGCCGCCGACACAACCACAAGCGCGGCAGGATCATGGTTCAACCCCCAGGCCAACGCCACCGCACCGCCATAGGAATGGCCCAGCACGATAGGGTTTTGTACCCCCAATTGATCAGCGGCAGTTTTCAGAAATGCCGCCTGCTGCGCCGGGCTTTCGGCGTTGGTGTTGGCGGGGCCTTCGAAGGTTTCCGATATCCGGTCGGTATAGCCAAGGCCGGGGCGGTCAAACACCCAAACGCGATACCGGTCCTTGATCCTATCCACAAATTGAAAGGTAAATTCGCGGGTGTTGCCGCTGGCGCCGTGCAACAACACCAAATCGGGGCCGCGCCCGGCGGTGACATAGTGCACGCGCCGACCATCGACCATGACAAATTGCCCCCCGGGGGGAAAGGCCGCCTCGGCCAATGCCTCGCGTTTGTCGGCCCGTCCATCCACAAGAATGCCACACCCGGCAAGGGCGAGTGTGGCAAAGATCAGGCTAACTGCCAATTTGGGAAATGTCATAAGGTGTGGTCTGATATATCTGGTTGATCCAATTGCCGTAAAGAAGATGCGCGTGGCTTCTCCATCTGTTCAACGGCTTTTGCGTCGGATCGTTCCCCGGATAATAATTATCAGGCACATTGATTGGCGTTCCGTCTGCGATATCGCGGTCGTATTCCTGTTTCAACGTATCGCTGTCATATTCAAAATGATTGAAGATATACAGCGCCCGGTGCGCCGGATCTTCGACCAGACAAGGGCCGGTCGTGTCACTGCCCAACAGGGTATGCAGACCCGAAACCGCATCAATTTCATCTTGCCGCATTTCGGTCCAGCGCGATACCGGGATCACGCATTCATCGGAAAACCCGTTCAGATAGGGCGAGGTGGGCGCCATGTTGCGTTGCCGAAAACAGCCAAAGGATTTCTTTGGCAGAATGTGTTTTTCGACCCCGTGAAAGTAATTGATCATCGCCATGCCGCCCCAGCAAACCCCAAAGGTCGAATGCACATTGGTCTGGGTCCACTCCATCACTTCGATCAGTTCATCCCAATAGGTGACCTGATCAAACGGCAGATGTTCAATCGGCGCGCCGGTGATGATCAGCCCGTCGAACTTTTCGTGCTTCATCTCCTGGAACGTGCGGTAAAACGTTTCCATATGCGCGGCGGCGGTGTTTTTGGTTTGGTGTTCGGACATGCGGATCAGATGCAGATCAATCTGCAAAGGCGTGGCACCGATCAACCGGGCAAATTGATTTTCCGTCTGAATCTTTTTCGGCATCAGGTTCAGCAAAGCGATTCTGAGTGGGCGAATATCCTGCCGCCCGGCGGCGGAATCGTCCATCACCATCACGCCTTCGTTTTTCAGCACGGTGAAAGCTGGCAAATCCGAGGGCAGTTTGATGGGCATGTCTTTATCCTTTAAGGTGGATTGGTCAGATAGGGTGAAATGTGCCCCGGCTCAACCCGTCACACGCGATGGTGTTCTGTCGATGGCGCGGGCGATCAGGGCGTTGAACCCGTCAGCGTCGCGCACCTGTGTCACTTCTTGCGCGGTCACGCTGACGCCCCAGTTCCGCGCCATGGCATCATAGCGGGGTTGGCGGTGGGCCATGGCGCGCGCATAGGTCCAGCGCACAAAGGCATCGGGATCAACATCGCCCTCTACTAAATTGTTTTGGCTCAGATAATCCTGCCAGGCGGGGATCAGGAAATCAGGGTGATAATACATCGGCTTTGGCGCGCGATCAAACCGGCGGATCAGTTCGGCGGTGTGATCCTGCGATCCTTCGATCCAGACCGGCAGCAGATGCGCCGATAGTGTACCCATCACCGGATCGTCGCGATCATCGGGGTTCACCACCTCGCAAATTGATCCGCCCGTGTCGCAAACAAAGTTATCGTATCCATACAGATCGGCAGCGCGGGCGATGAACGGCACACTGTCCAGCAGCGCGGCGGTTTCCGCCTCGCGGTGCTGTTCCTGTCGGCGCATGTATTCCGCAAAGCTGAGTCCGCCCCGTTCGGGATTGCCCGGTTTACCCAAATAGGTAGACAGCGGGGCGAGATTTTCAAAGGTGATGTTGCTGGCCACATAAATGCTGTCGCTCATCAGCAGTTCGCGCAACAGCGGCACTTTCATCGCTTCGCGTTTGAAATTGTCGGCGATATGTTCGCCCATGTACCGTGTGCCGATGCGGTAATCGATGGAATAGTGAAACCAATCACCCGAGGCGCGCAACATATTGGCCAGATAGGTTTTGCCAAGACCCGACATGCCAAACACCATCACGCGTTTTTCGGTGGCGTCGATCCAGGCCTGAGATGTGGGATATATCATGGGCGCCCCTTTTGCTTTGCCGGTGGTTTAACGCGCGACCTGGGGTTTGGATAGGGGTGTCTTGCGCCTGCCTTTTCCGTTGAGAATCAACAGCCCGGCCGCCAGAATCGCAAACCCGACATAGGCCGACGGATGCAGCGTTTCGCCCAGAACGATCACGCCCAAAACGATGGCCACCGGCGGAATAAGCAGGGTGCACAACATCACGTTGCCGGCCCCGGCCATGGCCAACACCCTGTAATACAACAAATAAGCCAAGGCCGTGGCGATGGCCGCATAATATGCGATTGCCATCAACGTGCGCGGTTGCAGCGCCAGTGTTATCGGCCCGTCAATGATCCAGGCCGCCGGCACCATGATCAGGGATGATCCTGTCAGCATGCCCGCCGCCGCCACCAAGGGGGGCAATCCCCCCAAAGTCTTGCGCGCCCAGGCCACCGCCAAGGCATAGCTGAACGTGCCGCATAAAACCGCCAATTGCGCCAAGGACTGGATATCGAAATTTGCCAATGCCTCAATCCCGATGGCGGTGGCCACACCCAGAAATCCAAGGCTGACCCCGATGATCCGGCGCAGGCTGAGCGGTTCATCGGCAAACACCGCAGCCGCCACCACGACACCGAAAATGGCTGTGGTCGCGTTCAGGATCGATGTCAGGCCGGTTTCGATATGCAACTGACCCCATCCCATCATCGAAAACGGAATTACGTTGTTCAGTATCCCCATGACCAGAAAAGCGCCCCAGATTCGCGGGTTGCGGGGCAGGGGCAGGCGGCGCACAGCCACCACGCCCCACAGGATCAACGCCGCCCACCCAACGCGATGGGCCACCGCCGTGGCCACGCCGATTTCATCCAGCGCCACACGGATCGAAAGAAACGACGCGCCCCAGATCATTGCCAAAAGCAAAAGCTCGGCCCAGGCGCGGGGGGATATGTTTTTCGGATCAGCCATAGCGCAGCCTTAGCAGCCAACCGGGGGCTGTGCGATCCGTTTCATGCGCCAAAACGAAAACCTGTGGTTTTTATCATCGCTTGGCGATGGTTAAGAAAATGGGTTAAAACGTATACCCAATCTTCAGCCCGAACGCGATTGCATGGTTGTCTTTGAAATCGGCTGCCGCCACGCCACCGCCCAAGGTGGTTTGGGTGTCACCGATATCAACATATCGCACGCCTGCTGTCACCTTCATCTGATCCTTGGTATATGTCGCGCCCAAGCCGTAAGAGATATATCCGTCGGTCGGGCCCAGGTTTGATGAAAACCCATACATCGGTTCCTCGTACCCGATGGTTCCCGCGATCGACCAGGTATCGTTCAATTTGCGCCCGATGCCCAATGTGTATGACACGGTGTCCTTGCGATAGCTGACCAAAGGTTCACCCGTGATCAGGCGATAGACGGTTGGCGAGATGTCAAAATCGCTCCAATCGACCCAACGGATGTTCCCGAACACCAATGTATTCGCGGCGACGCCGGTTTGAAAATCGAGGTTTACCGATTGCGGCGTATGAACCGGCGTGACGCTGCGCACCGGGCCGCCAAAGGCCGATGTTTCCAACGTATCAAGGGCATGTTTGATCTTGGAATTATAGGTCAACGCCACCCGCAGCGCGATATCGGGCCGTTCATATGCGGCCCCGACAAGATAACCAAACGCGCCATCCTTGGCGCCCTTGACCGCGTAAGGCGCGGTCGGGATCGTGGGATCAAGAGTGATGAACGGGGTTGTCGCGCTTGCCGTAAAGGTCTGATAGCGCAATCCGCCGTAAAGGCTGACGTCGCTGGGAAGCTTGTATTTCAACACGGCCGTCAACGCATCAGCCGCAAGATTGGCCACCGATCCGCGCGCATAGTATGGCTGTGCCGCCGGATAATCGACCGCCGCACCAAAGGGTTGATCGAAAATCACCGCTGCATCCCAGCCATTGCCAAAGCTGTGTTTGTACGCGCCCGAAAATTGGGTGAACGATGACGACATGTCACCTGACGATGCCGGCGTGCCCGACGCAGCCGTGCCAATCCCGCTTACCGAAGGCGCAACGCTGCCAAAGCTGAGCTCAAGATAATTGCCCGCCTCAAAGATAACCGCCACCGATTGCCCGGTACGATCAACGCCGCCCGCCTGCGCAACCGAGACACTGGTTAACAAGGCCGCGCTGGCCAAACGAACATGTTTCATTGGTGTTCCCCGTTACACGATGGCGTTTCCTTTGGATTCATAGGTGACCCAAGGTTAGGCAGTCGGTCAATTACCTAGACAACTTTTGGTTGTGCTGTGCTATTTTTGGCAGCACGCCGGCGACTGCGCGAGTCGGTCCAGACATTCAGATAATTGGCGGAAAATACGATGACCGCACCAATCAGAACGAAAATATCCAACGCTTCGTTGTAAACCAACATACCGACCACAGCGATCACCGGCAGGCGCATGAAATCGAACGGAACGACAATCGTTGCCGGCGCAAGGCTCAGCGCGGTGGTGAGGCAATAATGGGCAAAAAGACCGGAACTGCCCACCAGAAAGACCCAAGGCCACAGCGCCAATGACGGCAGGGTGATGTCACCGTCAAACCCCGATGTGATCAATCCGAACACTGCTTGCATCACCGTAAGCCAGAACATGATGCAAATGATCGACTGATCGCGGGTCAACACCTTGGTGGTGATATTGGTGGCTGCAAAGAACATGGCAGCCAATGCAACGGCGGCCAATCCCGGGTCAATATTGGTGAATGTTGGCCGTGCAACAACCAGAATTCCAACAAATCCAAGCAGTGCAGCAAAGGCGCGCATCAATGTAAGGCGCTCTTTCAAGAAAAACGGCGCCGCCAATGCCACCCAAAGCGGCGATGAAAACTCAACCGCGAACACCTGCGCCAATGGGGCCACCGTGATGGCAAAAAACCACAGGTTCTGCCCGGTAAAATGGAACGCATTGCGCATCAGATGCAAACGAAAACGACGGGTTTCGACCTGGGGCCAAAGACCCCGGGCCGTACAGACCGCAACCACCAGAACCACCCCCACAAGGGATCGGTACAGCATGGTTTCAAATGTATCCAGTTCGCTGGCCAAACTGCGCCCGGCGACGGCCATTGCAGAAAACGAAACAATCGAAGCCGCCATCCAGAGCGCGGCCTTGAGCGGCTGAGCAGCGGGCCCAGCCTGTGCCGTCATTCCCATTCTATGGTACCGGGTGGTTTTGAAGTGATGTCATAAGTCACGCGATTGATGCCCGGCACCTCGTTGATGATGCGGGTGGCGGTTTCGCCCAGAAATTCGTGGGTGAACGGATAGTAATCGGCCGTCATCCCATCAACAGACGTGACCGCGCGCAACGCACAGGCGAAATCATAGGTGCGCCCATCGCCCATCACACCCACGGTGCGCACGGGCAAAATGGCCACGAAAGCCTGCCAAATCTCGTCATACAGATTATGTTTGCGGATTTGATCAATATAGACCGCATCGGCCTGACGCAGAATATCCAGCTTTTCACGGGTGATTTCACCGGGGCAACGGATGGCAAGGCCGGGGCCGGGAAACGGATGGCGGCCAATAAAACTGTCAGGCAGGCCCAATTCATGGCCCAGGGCGCGCACTTCGTCCTTGAACAGTTCGCGCAAAGGCTCGACCAGTTTCATGCCCATCTTTTCGGGCAAACCACCAACATTGTGGTGGCTTTTGATTGTAACCGATGGCCCACCGCTAAAGCTGACCGATTCAATCACATCAGGGTACAACGTACCTTGGGCCAGAAACGCCGCGCCGCCAATCGCATCGGCGTGTTTCTGGAACACGTCAATAAACAACCGGCCAATGATTTTTCTTTTTGTTTCCGGGTCGCTTACACCTTCAAGTTCACCCAAAAACAGTTCGGATTCATCGGCATGGATCAAGGGCAGGTTGTAATGTTCGCGGAACATACCAACCACCTGTTCGCTTTCGCCCAACCGCATCAGTCCATGATCGACATACACACAGGTCAGCTGATCACCGATTGCCTCGTGAATCAAAACAGCGGCCACCGATGAATCAACGCCGCCCGACAGCGCGCAGATCACCTTTTCCGTGCCGACCTGTTCGCGGATCGCGGCAATTGCCTGTTCGCGGTAGGCGCCCATGGTCCAATCGCCGGTGAACCCCGCGATTTTGATGAAATTTTCAAACAGGGTTTTGCCATTCGGCGTGTGATGCACCTCGGGGTGGAATTGCACCGCGTAAAACCGCCGCTCGGTGTCGGATATCACCGCAAAGGGTGCGTTTGGCGATGTGGCCGACACTTCGAACCCGGGGGCGATATGCGCCACGTGATCGCCATGGCTCATCCAGACCTGTTCGCGCCCCTCAAGAAACCAACCGGTCAGCAGGTCGGTGGCGTGATCGTTCGGCTTTACATAGGCGCGGCCAAATTCGGCGGTGCCATGGCCGCGTTCGACCTTGCCGCCCAGCATCTGCATCATCACCTGTTGGCCGTAACAAATGCCCAGAACCGGCACGCCCATGGTAAACACAGATTCGGGTGGGCGCGGCGATGCGGCATCAATCACGCTGGCCGGACCACCCGAAAGGATCACGGCTTTTGGCGCGAATTCGGCCAGAAATGCCTCGGTCACGTTCTGGAACGGATGTATTTCGCAATACACGTTCAGTTCGCGTGACCGGCGGGCAATCAACTGTGTTACCTGGCTGCCGAAATCAATGATCAGAAGCCGCTCGTGAGAGATATTTGTCATGTCTTGCGGCATAGGCCAGCGCGCCAGACGTTGCAAGAAGGCGGCGCACTTTTGCACAATTTTACAGGCAAGTGCCGGGAAAGTCGCAAATCGCCGTCATGTGGCGGAAACCGACCCTATTTCGCCCGCGCACCTGGTTAGATCAACGGTAAACCAAGGGAGTGTCACGATGAACGAAGCGGTAGCGCCCCGGCGGGCAAGAGGCGGCGGCGGTGCCGCGCGGCGGGCAGAACGCACCGCCGTGCGGATTGAAGCGGCGCGCTTCATCGAGCGCAACATCCCCAACCTCGATATTCTGAACGATGAAACCATCGAAATCATCGAGCGTAACGCCGAAACGGTACTGGCCGAAATTGGCGTGAATTTCCCCGAAAACCCCGCCGCCTTGCAGCGTTGGCGCGATGCCGGCGCCGAGGTTCAGGGCGACCGGGTGCGCATACCGCGCGGATTGGCGCGCCAGCTTTGCGCCACGGCACCGGGCAGTTTCACCCAACACGCTCGCAATCCCGAACGGAATGTTGAAATCGGCGGGCGCAATCTGGTGCTGGCTCCGGTTTATGGGCCACCGTTCGTGCGCGATATCAACGGCGGGCGTCGGTACGCCACGATGGAGGATTTTCGCAATTTTGTGAAACTTGGCTATATGTCGAAATGGCTGCACCATTCCGGCGGTACGGTGTGCGAACCCACCGATGTGGCGGTGAACAAGCGCCATCTCGATATGCTGCAGGCCCATATGGTGTATTCCGACAAACCGTTCATGGGCTCGGTCACCGAACCGGTGCGCGCGCAGGATTCGGTGGATATGGCGGGATTGCTGTTTGGCGCTGATTTTGTGCAAAATAACACTGTGATGACCTCGCTCATCAATATCAATTCGCCGCTGACCTTCGATGCCACGATGATGGGCGCGCTGGAAGTGTACGCCGCCAACAACCAAGCCTGTATCGTTTCGCCGTTCATCGTGGGTGGTGCCATGGCACCGGTGTCGGTTGCCGGAACCTTGACACAGGTATTGGCCGAAATTCTGGTCGGCGTGGCCTATGCACAATTGGTGCGACCAGGCGCGCCGGTGATTGCGGGGGCGTTTGTTACGTCCATTGACATGAACAGCGGCGCGCCCACCTTTGGCACACCCGAAGCGGCGCAGATCACCTATGGCACCGGGCAACTGGTGCGTCGGTTGGGCCTGCCGTACCGCAGTGCGGGGTCTTTCTGTGGATCAAAGCTGCCCGATGCTCAGGCCGCCTATGAAACAGCCAATTCGCTGAATGTGGGGCTTTTGTCAGGGGTGAATTTCATGTTGCACGCTTGCGGTTGGCTTGAGGGCGGATTGGTGAGTTCGTACGAGAAATTTGTCATGGACGCCGATCAACTGGGCGCGCTGCATGGGTTGGCGCGGGGCGTTGATATTACCGAAAACGGACAGGCGATGGGCGCCATCGCCGAGGTGGGGCCGGGCGGCCATTACCTGGGCTGTGCCCATACCCAGGAGAATTTCAAATCGGCCTTCTGGCGCAGCGATCTGTTTGATTACAAGCCGTTCGAGACATGGGATGAGGAGGGCGCGCGCGATACGCAAACCCTGGCCGCCGCGCGGGTAAGCAAACTGTTGGGTGACTATGTTCAGCCGCATCTTGATCCGGCAATTGCGGAATCATTGGATGCCTATGTCGCGAAGAAAAAGGAATCGATGCCCGACGCGTTTGGCTGAATGATAATTTAAAAATAAAAAAGGCGGCTGGTGTGGAACCGCCGCCCTGTTTTCAGAGTTGTCATGTCAAGAAACGATCAACGCCCCCAAGTCCGGACAACACCACAATCCATATGAACAAAGTCTGACCGCGAATAACGACCGACACCGCCAGCCGCGCAAGCCGAGGCAGCGCGCGCCATCTGGTTCACCGAACGCGATTGCAGCCGCAAATCCGCCGCTTGTGCGCGCAGATGCAGAGAGTTTTTCGCCACACCGGATGACCGGCTGCGCAACATCGCATTGGTTTCAGGCGAACGGTAGCCGGACAACAGCATATAGGGTTCGGTCGTATCCATCAGATTATGCGCCGCGGTCATGATATCAACCGTGCGCGGATCGACACCTTTGACCTTGTTATTGCGCCAATCGCGCATGAAGTGATTCACTTCGGTCAGTGCATCCTTGATATACTTGCCTTCGATCCAATAAATCATATCGATGCTTTCGCCCGTACGGCCCGAATACATCCGCAACCGGCGAATATCACCCGCGCCGCGCAGAAAGCCGAAAGCATTGGAATAGGTAGGCGCCGCAACAACGGTTGTGGCGGCAAAGGCCCCCAGCAACGCACGCCGGGTCAGGCCCTTTGAGCAAGTATTCGTCATGGATTATGTCCCGTTTCTTACCTGTTGCCGCTTTGCGCAGCTTGATTGCTACCTCATTCCCCCAAGGTGCGTCCCCTCTATGACACGAGTGGGCGGCCGGACCAAGGTGGAAGGCGGAGCGCTGGCTCTTGTTTGAGCGAAATAGGCAAAAATTTGCTTAACGCTGTGTGACTTTTTTGGAAAATCTTGTCGCTACGGGAACTTATAATTCTGGGGCGACTTGGAATATCTGTCGTAATTGTGAGTGGACAGGGTAAAAATACCCCGGCAAAGCTGTGTTCACAGGCGTGTGATCGCCAAAACTGTTTTTGATTCGGAGTTTTTAACCTTGTTGACCGTGATGAAAACCGCCCCCCTGACCCGATTCCGATCGTTGGCCGCTGCGGCGTTGATGTCTGTGGCCGGGCTTTCTCTTTCCACCGGCATGGCCACGGCCGAAGTCACGGCATTCAAACAGGCCATTGCCGAAACCGCCGCACAGGATGACGCCCTGTCTGCATTTTATCGCGACAACGGGTATCAACCGATCTGGGTGGGCGATGACGAAGACGACCTGAACCGTCGCGCAGCATTGTTAAAGGTGCTTGAGGTGGCCGGTGAACACGGGCTGCCGGCCGATCGTTACCGCCCCGAAGATGTGCGCGCGATGCTGGCCAGTGCGCGCAGCACGCGCGACCGGGGCCGGATTGAGGTGGAGATGAGCCGCCTGTTTTTGCGTTTTGCGACCGATAAGAACACCGGCATCCTGAACCCCAACAAGGTGGTATCAGGCATCAAACGCGAAGTGCCGGTGCGCGACCGTTTGCAAATGCTGAAAGATTTCGAAACCAGCCTGCCGTTGGCTTATTTGCGGGGTCTGACCCCGACATCGCCGGAATACACCCGCCTTGTGCGCGAAAAGCTCAAGCTGGAACAGCAGATCGAACAGGGCGGATGGGGCGCGCAGGTGAACGCCGGATCGCTGAAGCCGGGCGATCAGGGGCAGCAGGTCGTTGCCCTGCGCGACCGGCTGATCGCGCTGGATTACCTGCGCCGCTCTGCGACCCAGGTCTATGATGACGAGATGCAAGGCGCCGTCGCCGAGTTTCAGCGCGACAACGGGCTGACCGACGATGGTATCGCCGGTTCCTCAACCATCGAGAAGATCAACATCGGCCCCGAGGCGCGCATGGGGCAGATCATGGTCGCGCTTGAGCGGGAACGCTGGATGAACATCGACCGGGGCAAGCGCCACATCTGGGTCAACCTGACCGATTTCAAAGCCAAGATCATCGACGATGGCGAGGTCACGTTCGAAACCCGCAGTGTGATTGGCAAGGATGTGCCAGACCGCGAAACGCCGGAATTTTCCGACGTGATGAACCATATGGTGATCAATCCATCATGGTATATTCCCCGCTCGATCATCGTAAATGAATACCTGCCGGTTCTGCGCAGCAATCCCCACGCCCTGTCGTATCTTGAGATTACCGACAGCCGGGGCCGTGTTGTGAACCGGGGCCGCGGATTCAGCCAGTATTCGGCGCGCACCTTTCCCTATTCCATGCGCCAACCCCCCAGTGCGCGCAACGCGTTGGGGTTGGTCAAGTTCATGTTCCCTAACAAGTACAACATCTATCTCCATGATACGCCTGCTAAAAACCTGTTCAGCCGCGAACGGCGCGCGTTCAGCCATGGGTGTATCCGGCTGGCCGATCCGTTTGATTTTGCCTATGCGCTGCTGGCCAAACAATCTGACGATCCAAAGGCGACATTCCATAATTACCTGAACACAGGGCGTGAAACCCGGGTGAATCTGGAACAGCCGGTGCCGGTGCATCTGGTCTATCGCACGGCCTATACCAAACCCGCCGGCGGGATGGAGTATCGCCGTGATGTTTATGGCCGCGATGCCGATATCCTTGCGGCATTGCGCGCGGCCGGGGTGGAAATACCCCGCACAGGCAGCTAACACTGTCCCCTGACAGACAGGGGGCGGCATGACCTATACAGTGAAACAGATTGCGACGGCGCTTGGGGCTCAAACCTTTGGCGCCGTTGATATTTTAATCTCGGGTGCGGCCGAACCGGCGATGGCGGGGCCGGGCGACATTGCTTTGGCGATGCAGCCGAAATATGCTGAAGGTCTGGCCAAGGGCGACGCGCGTGCCGCGATCCTGTGGGAAGGCGCCGATTGGCAGGCACTGGGGCTTGAGGCCGCATTGGTGGTGCCGCGCCCCCGTTATGCCATGGCGCATCTGACACGGCTGCTGGATCCCGGACCGCGCATTGATGCCGGAATCCATCCCACGGCGGTGGTTGATCCATCGGCACGTATCGGTGCGGGGGCGGCGATTGCGCCGTTTGTAATGATCGGCAAAGACGTTGAAATCGGCGCAAACGCCCGCATTGCCAGCCACACCAGCATTGGCGACGGCACCAGGATCGGTGCCGATGCGATGATTCTGGCGGGCGTGCGGATTGGCGAACGGATCGTCATCGGGGATCGGTTCATCGCCCAACCGGGTGCTGTGATCGGGGCCGATGGATTATCATTTGTCACGCCGCAAACCTCGGGCGTGGAACGGGCGCGCAGTAGTCTGGGCGATCAGGGTGAGATCCTTGAACAAAGCTGGACGCGTATTCATTCGCTTGGATCGGTGCGCATTGGCGATGACGTGGAACTGGGCGCAAACGCCTGTATTGATCGGGGTACGATCCGCGATACGGTGGTTGGCAACGGATGCAAGATCGACAATTTGTGCCATCTGGCCCATAATGTGGTGATGGGGCGCGATTGCCTTTTGGCGGCGCTGACCGGAATTGCCGGGTCAACCACGGTCGGCGATCGGTGTGTATTTGGCGGGCAAAGCGGTGTGGCCGACAATCTGTCGATTGGCAATGACGTGATTTCAACGGGCGGAACAAAGATCCTGTCAAATGTGCCCGCGGGCCGGGTGATGATGGGCTTTCCTGCGGTGCGGATGGATCAACATGTGGAAATGTACAAAGCCGCGCGGCGACTTCCCCGGATGTTGCGCCGATTGGTGGGTGAAAAAGCGGTTTCAAACCCGGATCAGAATGACTAGATGCCCCATGGTGAAACAACGTCTTGAGGGGGCAGAGCCGTGTCAATCGCACAGACCGTGATCTACATTATTGCCGAACAGGCGATGGTTGAACCATCAGACGTGTCGCCCGATCAAACCTTGCAGGATCTGGGCATCGACAGTCTGGGCCTGGTCGAGTGTATTTTTGCCATCGAAGAAACCTTTGATATTCAGGTGCCGTTCAACGCCAATGATCCCGCGCAAAGCGGGTTTGACATATCATCGGTGCGCGCCATCATTACGGCTGTGCAAACCCTGGTTGCGGATCAGCGACTGGAATGAAACGGGTTGTCATCACCGGGGCGGGCACGATCAATGCCTTGGGTCATACGGTGCCGCAAACCCTTGCCGCGCTGCGCGAGGGGCGCTGTGGCATTGGCCCGCTTGACATACGCGATGTTGATCGGTTGTCGATCCGCATTGGCGCAATGGTCAAGGATTATGCGCCAGAGGCGGCGTTCACCCGCCAACAGCTTTCGCTGTATGACCGGTTTACGCAATTCGCGCTGATCGCCGCGCAACAGGCAGTGGCGCAGGCCGGGCTGAAATTTGATGGCGAACTGGCCGAACGCAGCGGTGTCATATTGGGCACCGCAGGCGGCGGAATGCAAACCAGCGAAGAAAATTATCGCGCCGTCTATCAAGAGGGCAAAAACCGTGTGCATCCCTTTGTGGTGCCAAAGCTGATGAACAGCGCCGCCGCGTCGCATATTTCGATGCAATACAACCTGCAAGGCCCGACATTCACCGTTTCAACCGCCTGTGCCTCGTCAAATCACGCCATGGGACAGGCATTCAACATGGTGCGCGGTGGGCTGGCCCCGGTTATGGTTACCGGCGGGTCGGATTCGATGCTGTGCTTTGGGGGCGTCAAAGCCTGGGAAGGGCTGCGCGTGATGAGCAGGGATGCCTGCCGCCCGTTTTCATTGGGCCGGACCGGAATGGTACAGGGCGAAGGTGCGGGCATCTTCGTGTTCGAGGAATACGGGCACGCCCGCGCCCGCGGTGCCGAGATTTTGGCCGAGGTCGCAGGTTTTGCCATGACATCGGACGCGTCAGATATCGTGATGCCCAGCAAACAGGGCGCGGCGCGGGCCATGGCCGGGGCACTGCGCGATGCGCGGATCGATCCGGGGCAGGTGGGGTATATCAACGCCCATGGCACCGGCACCCTGGCCAATGACAAAACCGAATGCGCCGCCGTGGCCGAGGTATTCGGCCCCCACACCGACCGTCTGATGATTTCTTCGACCAAATCCATGCATGGACACGTGATTGGCGGCACCGGCGCGGTTGAGCTTTTGGCATGTCTCATGGCGCTGCGTGACGGGGTGATTGCACCGACCATCGGCCATGAAGCGCCCGATCCCGATTGCCCGCTTGACGTGGTGCCGAACTTGGCGCGCGCCGCACAGGTTGACGTTGTGCTGTCGAATGCGTTTGCCTTTGGCGGGCTGAACGCGGTATTGGCGTTGAAGCGGGTGTAAAACGCAAAACGCCGCACCCATCGGCGCGGCGCTCTATTGCTTTTGATACAGGGGTTAGTTGCCGTTTTTCTCGTTCACGGCCTGAAATCCGGCGGTGAACCCGTTCAGCGAAACCGCCAAGGCGACCGTTTCATCGGGGGCCGCTGCGGGTACGATTGTCAGGGTTGCCTTGGCACCGGCGCGGAACGCGGCGATGTCGGCGTTGGTGAACCCGATGCGCGCGAAACACCCGGTCGCGGCACAGAATGTATAGGGATAGCGTTTCGCCTTGCCGTTATCCACGGCCAGGGTCATTTGCGCGGTCAGCAGGGTTTCCAGCGGCGTGATCACGGTTGCACCGGCTGCGGCCTGGCTGCCTTCGGGCAGGCCAAACATGCTGATTTCAGCCACCGAATTGCCCTGTTCATCGGCCAAAAGCTGATACAACTGGCACGGATCATTGCCATCTTCGGTGCGCACACAGCGGATTTCCCAATCGCCCTCAACCTTTTCGATATAGGTTGATCCGATTCCGCCGTCGTCGCCGACTTCCTGTCCCAGGGCCAGACCATCGGCCGTGTTGCCATCGGCGGATGGCGGCGTTTGGGCAGGGGCATCTGCGGTTTGGGCCAACGCCATTGGCGCCCAGGCCACAAGAGCCATGATTCCGAGTGTTTTCAATAGATCAGACATAGTGTTCCCATCGCTCACTTCGTAGATTAGGCGCCACTTACCACGCCGCGCCGCCGCTGTCAGGTGACATTTCCGCCTTTCGCGAAACCTTGCCGCCGGATCGGTCATTTCACAGGCTTGTGCAGCAAAAAAGGGCCTGCAAACACAGGCCCTTTTAAGGTATTCTCCCTGCCGGACTGACCGACTTATGTATTGCGCAAAACTTATGAAACCTGCGACAAACCGTCAATAGAAAATTTTGCATCCTTCATTCCAAAAACTGATCATCGAAAAAGACCGCACCCCATGGGGCGCGGCCAGTTCGTCAGGGAGGAGTGTCATCCAAATCCTGCACCGGGCAGGGCGATGACATATCCACTCTGGCACAGATTGGTTAATTTTGTATTTTGATGCCAATTCAGGTGAAAAGGATAGAGCGGTGACAGATCGGATATTCGTGGGCGGCGGCGGCCCCGACCATGGCGTGGCACAGGGCCTGTTGCTGCAATACGCCAATCGGCACGGGTTGATCGCGGGGGCCACGGGCACCGGCAAAACCGTGACATTGCAGATCCTCGCCGAGGGGTTTTCCGCCGCCGGCGTGCCGGTTTTCCTGTCAGACGTCAAAGGTGATCTGTCAGGTCTGGCCAGATCCGGGTCGGTCGATTTCAAATTGCACGACGCCTTCAGTAAACGCGCCGCGACCATCGGGTTCAGCGATTATACCTATGATGCATTTCCGGTCACATTCTGGGATCTTTTCGGCAAGGCCGGGCACCCGGTGCGCACCACCATCGCCGAAATGGGCCCGCTTTTGATTTCGCGCCTGTTGGATCTGACCGAGGCGCAAGAGGGCATCATCAACATCTGTTTCCGGGTCGCGGATGAAGATGGCATGGCGCTGCTGGATCTGAAAGATCTGCAAGCGTTGCTGGTTTGGGCCGGGCAAAACGCCAAGGATCTTTCGCTGCGCTATGGCAATGTGTCTACCGCATCGATTGGCGCGATTCAGCGGCGCCTGCTGGTGCTGGAGAATCAGGGCGGTGGGCAATTTTTCGGTGAACCGGCGCTGGATCTGGCCGATGTGATGATGCTGGATGATCAGGGGCGGGGCCGGATCAACATTCTGGCCGCTGACACGCTGATGTCATCGCCCCGGCTGTATGCGACGTTTTTGTTGTGGCTGCTGAGCGAATTGTTCGAAGAACTGCCCGAGGTGGGCGATCCGGACAAACCGAAACTGGTGTTCTTTTTCGACGAGGCGCATCTGTTGTTTGATGATGCCCCCAAGGCCTTGATCGACAAGGTGGAACAGGTGGCCCGCCTGATCCGGTCCAAAGGTGTGGGGGTGTATTTCGTCACCCAGAACCCCGCTGATGTGCCCGAGGATATTCTGGGCCAGTTGGGCAACCGGGTGCAGCACGCCCTGCGCGCCTTTACCGCCCGCGATCAGACCGATTTGCGCAAAGCGGCGCAAACCTATCGCGATAATCCGCGCTTTTCCACCGAACAGGCAATCCGCGAGGTCGGCGTGGGCGAGGCAGTGACATCACTGTTGGAACGCAAGGGCGTGCCGGGCGTGGTGGAACGCACGCTGATCCGCCCGCCGTCCTCACAGCTTGGCCCGATCACCGATATGCAGCGCGCCGAGGTGATCGCCGCATCGCCGCTGAAAGGCAAATACGAAGCCGAGGTTGATCGCGACAGTGCGTTCGAAATCCTTGCCCGCCGCGCCGCCAAAGCCGCGCAAGAGGCACAGCAAACCGAAGCAAAGCAAGACCGCGAATTTAACGCTGGCCGCCGCTATTCTCCCGGAACCACCACCAGACGCGCGCCAAAGGCCAAAGATGGCTTTGGCGAGGCAATGGCAAAAATGGTGGTGAAAGAGCTGAAAGGCACCACCGGGCGGCGCATCGTGCGCGGAATCTTCGGCACCCTGTTCAAGGGGCGGTAACGCGGATCATGGCCGCAACGTCGTGATCCCGACAGCCGCGGCGCGGGCCAGTTCGGGGTCAAGCGACATCGGGATATATTCGCCCCGCCGCCACCGTTCGCCCAGATCGTCATAATGGCGCGACAGGGGGTGGCCAGATTGCCCGGTTGAAATGATGAACACCGAACTGTCGGGATCGGCAAAATCATACACCCCGCGATAGCCCGCGCCATGGACGTTTTGAAACGGGTCGGGTTCAACCCCGCTGGTGCGGCCCCGGCGCAGGGTGTTGTCACCGCCGCTGGTGGATTGGCGGATGTTGGTGAACCAACGCAAAATCGGCGTGCCGCCCAACACAGGGTGATCATGGGTCGCCTCATGGGCATCGCCCCAGCGCAGGGATTCCAGCGCGGTGCCATAGCGTTCGGAAATCCAGATCAACGCCGCATCCAGGGATTGCCGTGCCACATCCTGACAGGTTTCAACCGGTGCCGATTGCAATACATCACACCACACCGCCGCCCCACCAGTATTGCGAAACACCCGTTCGATGAATACCGGCGAAATATGGCTGAACTCTTGCGCCAGCGGGCCCAATTCATCGCGGATCAACCGATCCTGCAAGGCGCGCATCCAGGCGGCGTAAATCAACGGCTCGGGCAGATGTTCACTCATCTCGCCGTTCCAGTTGGCCAACAGATCCAGCGCGCGCTGTCGCAACCGTTCGGGCGTGCCATCGGGTGCTGGATCACCGGTAAACCACAGATCGGCGGCCACAAGGGGCAGCAACGCGCGCGCCGTCGGGCTGACTGTGTCCAACTGCGCCTCGATAAAGCTTTCGCGCGTGTGCACTTCGCGTGATTGCATCAGACGCTGCCAGCGCTGCACACGTTCGGTATCGCCCCAATCCCAGGACACATGCATGGGAAACGGGCGATCAACGGTTTTGTTGTTGGTATTGCCGAGGATTCCGCCGCTGGGCGATATGAATTCGGGGTTGGCCGTATAGGGCAGGCGACCGTTCCAGCGATTCTCAGGCAGCCAACCGGGGCTGGGCATCCGGCCCTGGCTTTGGTGATCTTCGTCGCGCGCGGGCAGAGCGCCGATTACTTTCATCGCAATATCGGTGCTGTCGACAACGGTAAGGTTCTGCGCCGGGGCAATGAAATCCTCGCCTGCGGCCAGCGCCTGTTTGACGTTTTGCGCCGCCATCAGGTTCAGCGCGGCAGTCATCGAGGTATCGGCCGATGACAGTGCCGTCCAGGCCAGGGCAGCCACGTGGCCGGGCGGTGTGATTGTGCCCAGATCGTAATGATGCGCGGGCAGGATCGGGCCATTATCGCTCCAGCGCAGGGTCAGGGTGACGGGATCGGCATCCTTGATCTGAATGATCGATGTGCGCGTTTCCAGCGGTTTATAGCCATCGGGCGTCAGCACCTCTTCGCGGTTATCGGGGTTCAGTTTTTCGATATAGACATCTTGATCATCCACATAAGCCGAGGTTATGCCCCAGCCGATTTTCGCCGATCGCCCAATCAGAACCGCCGGCACCCCCGGTATGGTCGCGCCAATCACGCCGCCGGTGGTCAGATCCAGCCGCGCCAGATACCAGATCGTGGGCGCGGTGAAATTGAGATGCGGATCATTGGCCAGCAATGTGCCCCCAGAGGCCGAGCGCGCAGGCGCGGCCGCCCAGATATTGGATGCCCCGGCAAAGGCGCGGTCATTGAACGGCGACAACGGATCGCGCGGTGTGGGATCGGACGCGGCAAAGGTCGGAACACCGGGAAACAGGCTGGCGTATTCTGGCAAGGCCGCCACAGCGGCGCCGGGAAAGTCGGGCAGAATATCGCGCACCCGCGCATCGGGCAGCATCAGGGACGTGCGTGCGCGCAGAACCTCATTATCCAGATGGCCCGATAATTGCACCGCCAGCAATTTGATGATCGCCAAACTGTCGGCGGGTTGCCACGGGGCGATCTGTGGCGCGAACATGAAAAACTCGGGCGCGCCGCGGCCTCGCGCACCGTCATTCACCTGTTCCAACCACGCATTCACACCGGCCGAATAAGCCCGCAGCGCGATCTTGGTGCTGCCGCTTTGCGCCTCGACCGATTGGCGCGCGCGATTATAAAGATCGATTCGGCGCATCAGATCGTCGATGCGCACCGTGCGTTCGCCGAACACTTCGGACAATCGCCCCTGGGCGGTGCGGCGCAGCATGGTCATTTGCCACAACCGATCCTGCGCATGGGCAAACCCCAGCCCGAAATAGACATCGGCATCCTGGCTGGCGAAAACATGGGGCACATTGGCGTTGTCACGCACAATCTCCACCGGCGCCGACAGGGCCGGCGCGCGAAAGTCGGCGGTGTAATCCGGTATTGAACGGGATGCGAAAGAATAGGTGACAAAGGCCGCAAGCAAAAGCACAGCAGCCAGCCCCAGAAATATACGCAAAAGCCAGCGAAAAAGAACAGCCATGAAACCTCGGTTGAGGGAAAGGGGATGATTAGCTAGGAAGGTGGTAAGCGATTTGAAACCGGGAGGAAAGCCGTGAGCAAACTAGCATTTTTGGGATTGGGCGTGATGGGCGGCCCGATGGCCGGGCACCTTGCCGGTGCGGGCCATGATGTAACCGTCTATAACCGCACGGCCAGCAAGGCCGAAGCCTGGGCGAAAGACCACACCGGCACCGCCGCGACCACACCGCGTGCGGCGGCAAAGGATGCCGCATTCGTGATGTGCTGCGTTGGCAATGATGACGATTTGCGCTCGGTCTGCCTGGGCGAGGATGGGGCGTTTGCGGGCATGGCCAAGGGTTCGGTTTTTGTTGACCACACCACAGTGTCGGCGGCAGTGACGCGCGAATTATATGGCGTGGCCAAGGATCACGGGATCGCCTTTGTCGATGCTCCCATTTCCGGCGGACAGGCGGGGGCCGAGAACGCCCAGCTGTCGATCATGTGTGGCGGCGATGCCGACGCCTATGCCAAGGCCGAGCCGATCATGGAAACCTATGCCAAGCTGTGCCGCCGCATTGGGGAATCGGGCGCCGGGCAGATGACCAAGATGTGCAACCAGATCGCCATTGCCGGATTGGTGCAAGGGCTGTCCGAGGCGCTGCATTTTGCCGAAAAGGCCGGGCTGGACGGGCGCGCGGTGGTTGAGGTGATCAGCCAGGGCGCGGCAGGATCGTGGCAGATGGCCAACCGCTATGAAACCATGCTGGATGACCATTTCGAACATGGGTTTGCCGTGGATTGGATGCGCAAGGATCTGGGGATCTGCCTGTCGACCGCGAATGAAAACGGCGCCTCCCTGCCGGTCACCGCGTTGGTCGATCAGTTTTACAAGGATGTGCAAAAGCTGGGCGGCGGGCGCTGGGACACGTCAGCCCTGCTCAAGCGATTGCAGGCGCTGGACTGACCCAAAGGAGCGGGCATGCGCCCGCGCTGATTTATTTGTCTGGCGCGGGCGTCCGAAGTTACGAAAAAACAACGCAATTCGGTGGCTTGGTCAGGCCGAATCCCGGCCTGACCGTTGGTGTGGCTTATCCGCGCCCGGCCAGCATCGGCAGGGTCATGGCGCTGGCGTAATCCTGCGCGCTTGACAGATAGGCGTCATAGCTTTCGCGCACCCGGGCGACATCGGTGCTTGCCGCTGTCAGTTCGTCCTGCACTTCCAACCAGGCGGTGCGCATTGCTGCAACGATATCGTCGCTGAACGCGCGGAAATCGACACCATCGGCGCGCAGGGCGGTCAGGGCCTGGGCGTTGTGGTAATCGAAATTCGCGTGGTTTTCCAATGCGGCGGCATAGGCGGCGTTTTCGCAGATGCTTTGCAGATCGGGGCTCAGTTCGGCCCAGGCGTCCTTGTTAAACACCACGGCCAGACCCGCGCCCGGTTCGGTGAGGGCTGGGAGATAGCACAGCTTGGTGATCTTTTGCAGACCGAATGCCTGATCCAGCATCGGCCCGACCCATTCAGCCGCATCAATCGCGCCCGATTGCAACGCCTGAAAGATTTCCGGAGGAGGCATCAGCACCGCGTTTACCCCCAGTTTGCGGAACACTTCGCCGCCAAGGCCGGCGATACGCATGTTCAGGCCTTTAAGGTCATCCACACTGTTGATTTCATTCTTGAACCAGCCGCCCGATTGCGTGCCCGAGTTGCCGGAGTAAAACGGCACCAGCCCGCGTTGGGCATAAATATCGTTCCAGATCTCCTGACCGCCACCGTATTTCAGCCACGCCACCTGTTCGCCCGCTGTCATGCCGAACGGCACCGCGGTGAACCAGTGCAGCGCCGGATTTTTTCCGGCAGCGTAATAGGTTGGCCCATGGCCGACGGGCGCGTTGCCTTGTTGCACTGCATCCTCAACCGCGAAGGGCGGAACCAGCTCACCGGCGCCGAACACCTTGAAGCTGAGCCGTCCATCGGACATGGCGGCCACTTTTTCTGCAAAGTTCACCACGTTTGATCCGACGCCGGGTGCATTCTTTGGGAATGCGGTGGGCAAATTCCACTCGATCTTGCCCTGTGCGATGGCGGGGCTGGCCAGCGCACCAGCGGCCGCCGTGACACCCACGCCCGAGGCGAGGAAAGTTCTGCGTTTCATGGTTTGTATCCTTCTCCCAGTTAAAAAAACCTTATCGTGTCACCCGCCAAAGACCACCTTGGGCAGCCATGTGGCAAGGGCGGGAAAGGCAATCAGCAGCCCCAGCCCCACCAGTTGCAGCCCAACAAAGGGCGCGACGCCCATGTATATGTCGCCAGTGGTGATATCGCGCGGTGCGGTCGAGCGGAAATAAAACAGTGCAAAGCCGAAAGGAGGAGTGAGAAAGCTGGTTTGCAGGTTCATCGCCAGAAGCACGCCAAACCACACCGGCGAAATGTCACCGCCCAAAACCGGCGGGCCAAGCAATGGCACGACGATATAGATGATCTCGACCGCCTCAAGAATGAATCCCAGCAGGAACACCACACCCATCACCAGCGCCAGCGCGCCCCATGTGCCCCCAGGCACGGCGGCCATCGCCTCCATCACCATTTCTTCGCCGCCAAATCCGCGAAACACCAGCGCCAGCATGGATGCGGCAACGACAATGCCAAATACCATGCCCGAGATGCGCAGCGTATCACCCACCGCGCCTTGCAACATGCCGCTGGACCACAGGCGCGTGGCGGCAACGATCACGCCCAGCACCAACAGCACCGCAAGAGCCGCCGCCAAAATGCCCAAGCTCGCCGCCTCGGTTCGGGAATCGCTGAACAGGCGCAGGGCCATCAGGGCGAAGGCGGCCGCAACCGACGTCAGCACAAGGGTACGCCCGATGCCTGACACGCCGCTGCGATATCCCGCCAACATCAGCGCGCCAATTGCACCCAGGCCTGCCGCCTCAGTGGTGGTGGCGATTCCGGCCAGGATTGACCCAAGCACCGACAGGATCAACAGCAGCGGTGGCGCGAAACTTGACAGAATCTCGGCGCCGCGTACCGGTTTGCCGGCCACGGGGGCGGGGGTGCCGCGCGCGGTAGGGCGCAGACGTATGAAAATATACAGCCCATACAGACCCACCAGAACCAGCCCCGGCAGCAATGCTCCAGCAAAAAGATCACCGACCGAAACCGGATCAGGCGCAAAGTTACCGGCCTTTTGCTGTGCCTCCAGATAGGTATTGCCAATCTGATCCCCCAGCAACACCAGCAGGATCGAGGGCGGAATGATCTGACCCAATGTACCGCTGGCACAGATTATGCCCGCCGACAGCCGTTTTGGGATGCCAGCCTCGCGCATGGTTGGCAGCGCGATCAGCACCAACATCACCACCGTCGCCCCGACAATACCGGTTGATGCGGCGATGATTGCGGAAAAGGCCAGAACCGAAATTGCCATGCCGCGTGCCGTTCCGCCCAACATCCGCCCCAGCACATCCAGCATGCTTTCGGCGAGGCGCGATTTTTCCAGCAATACGCCCATCAACACAAACAATGGCACCGCCATCAGCAATGGGTTGGACATCACCCCATACACCCGCGCCGGAAAGAAATTGAGAAACCCGATATCAAACGCGCCCGTCAGGCTGCCGATGACCGCCATCACCAATGGCACACCCGCAATCGCCAGCATCGCGGGAATGCCGCTGAGAATGCCGGCGAAAAGCGCCAGAACCATGGCGATCAGATACGCCTCGTGCGCGATCATCGGGCGGACAACGCAGGATCAAGAAGCACGGCGATGCCCTGTAATATCATCAACACACCGGCAAAAGGCAGCATGGTTTTCACCAAAAACACGCCCCCCAATCCGCCGGTTTCAATCGCCCCTTCCAGGATTTTCCAGCTATAGGCCAGATCAGGCAGCCAGGCCCAGACCATCAGACCGAACACCGGGATCAAAAACAGCACCAGCGCGGTCAGATCGGCGGCGCGGCCATAGCCCGCAGGCAAACGTTCTGACAAAACCTCAACCCGCACATGGCCCCCCCGCCGCAAACAATACGGCAGCGATAGGATCATCAGCACCGCAAACGCATAACCGGCAAGATTTTGCAGCCGGACAAAACCGGTATCAAACCCAAAGCGCAGTATGACCGTGCCCAGAACAGCGCCGGTCAAAACCGCACAGGCGGTGGCGCACAGCCAGGTGGTGATCCGGTCAAGCCCTTGGCAGACCACTAAAAAGCTGCTCCGCATCTGTTTCCCATCAGCCTTTGTGTCATCCTTGGCGCAGTATGGGGTAAAATGACACAAAGCAAGAAACGCAAACGCCGCCCCCTGACTGTGCAATTTCCCCCGCCCGGCCATCCCGAACCATTCAACGCCTTGTAACGAATGGATAAACCAAACACCATCCCCGCCGCGCCCCTATCCACCTTTGGCGCGCTACCATGGTCAGCCCGGATCAGGGTCAGAAATTTGACGACCGTACAAACCGCCCCGCCTGTTCGGCGGCGCGGCGTATCGCGTTGGATTTGTTGACGGTTTCCACAAATTCGGCCTCGGGATCGCTGTCGTAAACAACGCCGCCGCCTGCCTGAATATACAGTGTTTCATCTTTCAATACCGCAGTGCGCAGGGCGATACACATGTCCATGTCGCCCCCGGCGCTGAAATATCCAAGACCGCCACCGTAAACGCCGCGCTTTTCAGGCTCAAGTTCATCGATGATTTGCATCGCCCGTACCTTTGGCGCGCCCGAAACCGTGCCGGCAGGCATACCGGCGAAAAACGCCGACAGGGCGTCGTGTTCATCGCTAAGTTCGCCCACGACGTTACTGACGATGTGCATGACGTGGGAATATTTTTCGATGATGAATTCTTCGGTCGGACGCACGGTTCCGATTTTGGCCACGCGCCCCACGTCATTGCGGCCCAGATCAAGCAACATCAAATGTTCTGCCCGCTCTTTCGGATCGGCCAGCAGATCAGCCTCAAGCGCGCGATCATCTTCGGGGGTTTTGCCACGGGGGCGGGTGCCCGCAATCGGGCGGATGGTGATTTCACCGCCAAACACCCGCACAAGGATTTCGGGCGAGGCGCCAATCACCTGAAAGCCCCCGAAATTGAAATAGAACATGAACGGCGACGGGTTGGTGCGGCGCAAGGACCGATACAAGGCAAAAGGGGGCAGGGTGAACGGCACCGACCAGCGTTGCGATGGCACCACCTGAAAAATATCACCTTGGCGGATGTACTCTTTGGCCTTTGTGACCGCGTCCAGATACCCTTGGTGGGTAAAGTTCGAGGTCAGTTCAGGCGCGACAAGTTCGTCGCCCAGATCGCGCGATTCGCCCTTGGGCTGGCGTTCCAGATCGCGCACTGCGTCCATCACCCGCTCGGCCGCCTGGGCATAGGCGGCGCGCGCCGACAAACCACTGTCGGCCCAGGCGGGCGACACAACCGTAACTTCGCCCTTGACGCCGTCCAGAACCGCCACAACCGAGGGGCGCATCATCACCGCATCGGGCAGGCCAAGGGGGTCGGGGTTGATATCCGGCAGATTTTCAACCAGCCGGATCATATCATAGCCAAGGTATCCAAACAGCCCGGCCGCGGCGGCGGGCAGATCGGCGGGCAGATCAATGCGCGATTCGGCAATCAGCGCGCGCAGGGTATCAAGCGGCGCGCCGATCTGATCCTCCCAAGCCGTCGGATCGAAGCGGGCCTGACGGTTGATCCGGCTTTGGGTGCCGTGACATTGCCAGATCACATCGGGTTTCATACCAATGATCGAATAGCGCCCCCGCACTTCGCCCCCGGTGACCGATTCCAGAATGAAGGTATCGGCGCGCGCTTCGCCCAGTTTCAACATCAGCGAAACAGGCGTATCCAGATCCGCCGCCAGACGGGCAAACACCACCTGATTTTCACCCCGTTCATATCCGGCGGCAAAGCTTTCGTAAGTCGGGGTAAGCTGCATCTCAAACCTTCGATGGATTAGGGGAACTGGGCATTCACCGCGTTGATTGCGGTTTGGTTCAATGAAATGCCTGCCTGATTTTCCACCGCCAGGGTGAAGGCATCAATCATGTCCTGCGCATAGCCCTGTGCCGTTTGTTCAGCAAATCCGGCGCGGACTGCTTCGGCATCGGGGGTGTCGAGCATGGGTTGCGTGATCGCATCCAGCCGCAGCAAGAACGCACCGGTTTCATCCGAAACGATGCGCAGCTCGCCGGGCTGCATGTCAAACGCGGTGGTGACCAGCGCGCCGGGGGTATTTTCGATAAAGGCATCGCGCAACACATCGGCCTGTGCCTCGGGTTCGACCGGGCCAGCAAACATGCCTTGGCCCGCTTCCACCGCTTCTTTCATCGCTTCGGCCTGGGCGATCAGGGCCTTGGTGGTTTCTGCAGTTTCCCACGCGCCGATCACGGCGACCTTTACATCGTCAAACGGTTGCAAGGTGGGCGGCACGATTTCATCAAGACGCAGGGCAAAGATGCCACCGTCTTCCAGTTCGCCAACTTCGGGGAAATCATCGGCGGTCACGGACTCGGCCACAGTGCGAAATTCAAGATAGCGGGTGATCGGCTCGTCGCTGTCATCTGACAGCAATACCTCGCCCAGCTCCAATGTGGTTTCGGCGGCGATTTCCTCCAGCGTGGCGCCACCGGCCAGCAAATCATCCACCGGATCCACCTGATCGCTGACCAGACGGCGGGCGGCGCCATCGGCAAATTCGGTGAACAGATCCTCGCGCACCTCTTCGAATGTAACATTCTGGGGTGCCAGAATCGCATTCACCCGGATCAATGCCGGACCAAGATCGGTTGTGACCGGCCCGGCAACGCCGGGACCATCCAGTGCGAAAACCGCATCGCCCGCATCGCCCAACTGGGCGCGGTCCAGATCACCCAGATCGATATCGGACGCCGACAAACCGCGATCTTCGATCAGTGTGTCAAAATCGGTTTCGCCCGCATCCAGTGCGGCCTTTGCATCTGCGGCCTCTTCTTCGGTGCCAAAGACCAGACGTTCGACAAGGCGGCGTTCGGGTTGCACGAATTCTTCGATCCGGTCGTTATAAAGCGCGCGCAGGGCGGTTTCATCAACTTCGACCTGATCCAAAACCATGCTGGGCGACAACCACGCATAGGTGATCTTGCGCCGTTCGGGCAGGGTGAATTCGGCAGGGTTTTCATCATAATAGGCTTGCAACTGCGCATCTGTGGGGGCGGGCAGGGGCGTTTGCAAATCTTCGGGGCGATAGGCGATATAAGTGAAATCGCGGCTTTCGCGGGCATAGAGAAACACAGCGTCGGTAAACGCCTCGGGCGTTGATGCGCCCGCCACAACCGCACCCTGCAACAAAGTGCGCGCAGTGTCGGTGCGGATCATGCGTTCAAATTCGGCCACGGTCTGCCCGTTCTGGCGCAGCGCAAATTCATAGGCTTCGCGATCAAACGTGCCATTCAACCCCTGAAACGCGGGCACGCGCAACACTTCGCGGCGCACCGCCTCATCCCCGACCGACAGGCCCAGTTGGGTGGCCTCGTTTTCCAGCGCGGCGGTGGCGACAACCTGTTGCAACACGGCCCGGTCCAGGCCGAATGCCTGTGCCTCGCTCATGGTAAAGCTGCGCCCGGTCTGGGCGGTCAGGGTGCGCAATTCCTGTTGCAGCGCGTTGGCGTAACGGGTGGTGGTGATTTCGGTTTTGCCAACGCTGCCGATGGTGCGCACGGTGCCGCCAAATCCGCCGGTGCTGAATCCGGCCAAACCCACGATCAACAGCAAAACGATGATCCACACAAAGATGTTTGACGATTTGCCTGCGCCGACCTTGGCCATAAGAGCCCCCTGATGAATGGTCCGGTTTTGCCCGGGTTGCGCATTCCTATGACAGGTGGGGGCAAGGGGCAAGATGGCGGCCCTCACCCATCTTGCCCTTCGCCCGATTTAGCGCGACGTTGGCCCATTGCAGATGAAAGGCAAATGATGACCCTGTTGATGGATACCGCCGCGCTTTTGGCTTTTTTGGATCGGGAATTTCCCCAGGTGAAAGATGATGTCGCCCTGGATCAGGTCACGCCAGATGGTGTGACGTTGCGCCTGAAGGTGGCAAACCGGCACTTGCGACCGGGTGGAACGGTGTCGGGGCCATTTCTGTTCGCATTGGCCGATGTGGCGATGTATCTGGCCGTGCTGTCGCGCATCGGGCCACAGGCCCTGGCGGTGACCACGAATTGCAGCATTGATTTCATGCGCAAACCGGCCGCCGATGCCGATGTTGTGGCCCATGCGCGGGTGCTGAAGCTGGGCCGTGTGCTGGTGGTGGGTGATGTGATGATGTATTCACAGGGGCAGGGCGCACCGGTGGCCCGCGCCAGCCTGACCTATTCGATTCCCCCCGCGCGCTGAATCAGGCGCGCCGGGTCATTGCCACCAGCCAGATGGCGGCCAACCCAAACGACAACAGTGCGTTCCACCCGGCCATCGACAGCCCCAGAAACGACCACACGATGGCGTCGCATTGCACCACGGTTTCGGCAATCGTGGTATCCAACAACCCTTCGGCGCTGAACCCGCCGAGTCCCGCGCCATTGCCCGAACATGATGTCGGACCTTGCCACAGTTTCCATTCAACCCCGGCATGATAGACGCCAATCGCACCCGTGGAAAACGCCGCCAGCGCGCCCAGAGCCGCAACCGCTGCACGCGGCGCAAACGCCCCCACAACCGCCAGCGCAACGGCCACCGCGTGCGGCCAGCGTTGCCACAGGCACATCTGGCACGGCGCATATCCGATGGCCTGAAACATGAAAGCCCCCAGCAACAGGGCGAACGATCCGGCCCCGGCGATCAAAATAAGCCTGCGCCGCGTCATAGATATTTGACCACGTAAAATCCACCCAACAAGAACACCATGAACAGGGCGAACATAAGGCCCAGGCGGCGCTCGATGAAATCACGTATTGGTGCGCCAAATTTCCACAGGAGCGCGGCCACCAGGAAAAACCGCAGACCCCGCGCCAGAATACTGGCGGCGATGAACACCGGCACCGACAGGCCCGTGGCGCCCGACATGATGGTAATCACTTTATAGGGAAACGGCGTGACCCCCGCAATCAGAACGGCCCAGGCGCCCCAGGCGTTATATCGTTCGGCAAACGAGTCGAAATAGGCATCCTTGCCGTAAAACTCCAACACCGGCTTGCCCACGGTTTCAAACACCCCGTAACCAATCCAATACCCCAACATTCCGCCCAACACCGACGCGACCATGGCAATGCCCGCGATCAGCCATGCCTTTGACGGACGGGCCAGAATCATCGGAACCATCAAAACATCCGGGGGAATCGGGAAAACCGAACTTTCCAGAAATGCGATGATGGCCAGGGCCCATAACGCATGGCGACTTTCGGCCAGGCCCAGCACCCAAGTGTAAAGGGATCGTATCATGTTTGCCGCCTGTTTTATCCGCGCCTTTGCACCACGCCGTGCGCGGCGGGTCAACCGCGTGAACCAATGCACTGTGTGGCGCGTTAGATAAAGGTTGTATGACCTCAGGAGAGACAGAAAATGAAATGGCGGGGCAGGCGGGCAAGCCGCAATATCGAAGACCGGCGCGGCATGTCGGGTGGACGGGTCGGCGGAATAGGTGGCGTTGGCCTGATTGCGGTGCTTGCGATCGGATATTTCTTTGGGATTGATGTCACGCCCCTGTTGCAACAGGGCGCACCAACCCAGCAAACCAGCGGTGAAATCACCCAGGCCGATCAAGAGGTCGGCCAATTCGTTGCCGTCACCCTTGCCGATACCGAGGAAGTCTGGGCCGATATTTTCCGCACCCAGGTGGGCGAACCCTATCAACCGGCAACCATGGTGCTGTTCAAGGGCGTAACCCAAAGCCCGTGTGGCGGTGCCTCGGGGGCGACGGGGCCGTTTTATTGCCCGGCTGACAAAAAGGCTTATCTCGACACAAGTTTCTTTACCACGATGGAGCAACGTCTGGGCGCCAAGGGCGATTTTGCCGCCGCCTATGTGGTGGCGCATGAAATTGCCCACCACGTGCAAAACGAACTGGGCATTCTGGCGCAGGCAAATCAGATTCGCGCCTCAGCCAGTCAGGAGCGGTCAAACGCCATTTCCGTGCGAATCGAATTGCAGGCCGATTGTTACGCCGGCATCTGGGCGCGCACTGCGGATGCGAAATTTGGCAGTCTGGAACGCGGCGATGTGGCCGAAGCGATGAATGCCGCCAAACAAATCGGCGATGACACGTTGCAACGCAACGCAGGCCGCGTGCCCAGCCCGCACACCTTTACCCATGGCACATCCGAACAACGGCAGCGTTGGTTCGCACGGGGGTTTGACACGGGCGATATGGCTGAATGCGATACTTTTGGCGCCAATCGTCTGTAAGCGTGCACTTTTCGCTTTTCCCCGGCGCGCAGTCGTTATAGATAGCCGGTGTCCGGTAACAAATCACCGCACCGGGCCCGAGTGGCGGAATGGTAGACGCAGGGGATTCAAAATCCCCCGCCGCAAGGTGTGCCGGTTCGAGTCCGGCCTCGGGTACCACGATTGTGGTGCGGTCATATGAAAGGGTATGTCATGTTCCGCTCTTTCATCGTTTTTACCTTTATGATCTGTGCTGGTGTTGTGCGTGCAGACGGCGTGACCGTTGCCGTGGCTGCCAATCTGTTGCCCACGGCGCAAAATCTGGCGGCGGCCCATGGGGGCGATATTCGCATTGCCCATGGATCGACGGGGCGGCTTTATGCCCAAATCCGGGCTGGCGCGCCGTTCGATATTTTTCTGGCCGCCGATGTTGCACGCCCCGCCCGGCTTGAGGATGAAGGGTTCACCGCTGCGCGCCGCACCTATGCGTTGGGGCGGCTTGTGTTGGTGGCGACGGATGAAATTCTCGATGGTGATTTGCCGCAAACCCTGATCGGGCGGCGTCTGGCCATCGCCGATGCCGCGCTTGCCCCCTATGGGTTGGCGGCCGAACAGGCGCTGGCACAGCTTGGCGTGGATCTGGCAAAAACCACCCTGATCACGGGGGACAGCATCGGTCAGGTCGCCGGATTCGCCGCCACCGGCAATGTCGATGCGGCAATGATTGCCCTGTCACTGCTGCCGCAAGTGTTGGAACAGCGCGCCATGGCGCACCACAATATATCGGACGCGCTGCACGATCCAATCCGTCAGGATGCGGTCCTCCTTTTGCGCGGTGCCAAATCTAATGCGGCACGGTCATTTTGGGACTGGTTGCAAACCCCCGCCGCCACCGCGATTCTAGAGGCGGCAGGATATACCGTACCCGCGCCGTGATGGGGGCGGCGATTTGGCTATCGCTGAAGCTGGCGGTCATTACCACGGCGATTTTGCTGGTGCTGGGTCTGCCTTTGGCGTGGTGGCTGGCGACAACGCGCAGTCGGATTCGCCCGATGATCGAAGCACTGACCGCACTGCCATTGGTTTTGCCGCCAACTGTGCTTGGATTTTATCTGTTGATTCTGATGAGTCCGAATGCCCCCCTTGGATCTGCTTTTCTCAGCTTAACAGGCGATACCTTAACATTCAGTTTCACCGGCCTGGTGATCGCTTCGATCCTGTATTCTTTGCCTTTTGCCGTACAACCCATGCAAACCGCCTTTGCCGCTGTCGGCCCCGGATTGATGGAGGCGGCGGCAATGCTGGGGGCATCGCGCCGTGATGCGTTTGCCAGCGTTGCGATGCCTTTGGCCCGGCGCGGCATGTTGACGGCGGGGGTTTTGACCTTTGCCCATACGTTGGGCGAATTTGGAGTGGTGTTGATGGTCGGGGGCAACATACCCGGTCAGACCCGGGTGATTTCGATCGAGATTTTCGCCGCCGTTGAAACGCTGGATTACCGCACGGCGCATATCTTGTCGGCCGGGCTTTTGGTGTTGTCGTTTGTCGTGCTGACCTTTGTGTACCTGCTGAATCAGGGAAAGCGGCGTGGCCTTGTCTGATACGTTGTGCTTTGATGTCAGCCTTGCACGGCCCGGCTTTGCGCTGTCGATGGCGCAATCTTTGCCGCTTTCGGGGATCACGGCCATCACCGGCCCGTCGGGCAGCGGCAAAACCACACTGTTGCGGGTTTTGGCGGGGCTTGAGCCGGGCGCGCACGGCACCGTCGCCCTTGGAGCACAACGGTTGCAGGGGCAGGGCGCGTTCATCCCGCCGCACCAGCGCGATATCGGATATGTGTTTCAGGAACCGCGCCTGTTTCCACATTTGAATGTGGCCGACAATCTGGCCTTTGGCGCGAAACGGCGGGGTGTTGGGCAGGGCCGCATTGACGAGGTGGTACAGGTTCTGGATCTTGGGCCACTGATGACACGCGATATTCGCGGCCTTTCGGGCGGCGAGGCGCGGCGCGTTGCCTTGGGCCGGGTTCTGGCGTCGGGGCCGCGGATCTTGTTTCTTGACGAACCGATGACCGGGCTTGATGCGTCGCGCAAGGCCGAAATCCTGCCCCATATCGCCCGGGCCAGTCACACATTCGATCTGCCCGCCCTGTTCGTCAGCCATGCCCAAGACGAGGTGCTGACCCTTGCAGACCGGGTTTTAACCGTAGCCCATGGAAAAATTACCGGCTGGGCGGCACCACCGGCCCGATTGACCGGACAGGTGATTGGGCGCAGCGGCGCGCGCGCCATGCTGGCGTTGGGGCGTGACCGGGTGCCGTTGCCTTTGGCGGCGCGGATCGGTGAAACATGGTCCCTTGCCCTATCGCCCGACGGGGTTTTGGTATCAGACCGGGATCCCGGCGCAAACTCGGCCTTGTTCAGCCTGAAGGCGCGGGTATCTGCCTGTGATGACGCGTTTTTAACCTTGGATGTGGCGGGACAATCGTTATGTTGGCCGAGATCGGCGGCACTGCGCACGGTTCTGCCGGACACCGATTTATGGCTTTCGGTGCTTAACGTTTATGCCCGACCCCATGCGCCAACGCGGCCACACAGGGGCAATTGATTCGAATTGATCGTTCTGGAATCGACGCCAATCAACCCGTTTTGCCCGGATTGGTTTAAAAAACTGCAATCATCGGCCATTGAACGAGGTGCCCTGAAAAACGTGATCTCAGGCGCACATGACAGCAAGACTGTTAACAAACTTGCAACAGATGATCTTTTGCCCGAAATTTTTATATTCATCAAAATTCCGTAATTTGGACATGTTTTCAGGGGATAACCCCCCAAACGCCCCCGATTGGACAACGTTAAATGTTTAAAAAACGTCAACAATGCGCCTGCAATCCTGCCCCCGTTACCCCGGTTTTTAACCGTGCCGTAGCGTAACCAGAGAGAAAGAGAGGATTCTCCGACAATTTTCTCCTTGGTTGCTGCGCGGGGTAGAGTAGATTGAAGTGCGAACTGGGTTTCGAGCGTCGCTGGGGGGCGACCGGATCTGACCTGTGATGGGCAATCATTCAGGTTTGATCGAATGAGTGTTTGCAGGGGCCGTCAATGGCCCAAGCACATCATCAATACACGTCCCAAGGATTGGGACGGTCGGAATGGGATTGCTTGTCTCGGGGAACGAACAGGCATTTCGGATTGGAAAGCTCGACGGCGCGCCGCCTGGTGCAGTGTCGCGCGTCGCACAGAGATGGAGCCGAATGATGTCGGATAATGAACAGGACCTGAATGAAGACCGCGTAACAGCGCTTTCTGGATCGCCAATCTTGACCAGCCAGGATGGCGTGGTCGATGGCGATCAGAATGCGGACCCCGATGATCTGATTGATCTCGATTATGCGGACGACCCCGAAGGCGACCGGATCGATAACAACGATGCAATCTTCGGCAATCCCGGATCAAACGACGATATCGTCAAGGCGCGCGATGGCAATGACACCGTGATGGCCGGCGAAGGCAATGATGATGTGTTCGGCGGGCGCGGTGATGACCTTTTGTATGGCGGACCCGGGCGCGACACGCTGCGCGGCGAAGATGGCAACGACACGCTGGTTGGCGGTGAGGGGCTCAACTTTCTCGAAGGTGGCGCTGGTGATGATGTGTTTGTCGGGGGCCCCGGCGCTGACAGCATCTTTGGCGGCGAAGGCATGGATATCATTGATTATTCCGCCTCTGCCGATCCGGTAAATGTGAACCTTGCGACCAATGAATTGTCCGGCGGCGATGCTGACAACGACAGTATCGATGGCGGGTCGGGCGTTGAAGGTGTCATCGGTTCGGCCGGTGATGACACGCTGATTGGCGGCGATGGCGCGAATGTGTTCGAGGGTGGCGATGGCAATGATGACATCACAACCGGCGCTGGCGACACCGTAAATGGCCAAGGCGGCGATGATTACATCCGCATTGCCCAAGATCAATTGGCACCGGGCCAAACCATCACGGTAATCGGTGGCGAAACCGGCGAAGTGAACGGCGATACCCTGGATCTGACCGGGCTGGTTGATGATGCCGAAACACAGATCGTCTATACCAACACCGATCCCGGCGATGGGGGCGGATTGACCGGCACGGCAACATTGAACGATGGCACGATTGTCGATTTCACCGAAATCGAAAACGTGGTTCTTGATGGTCCGACACCGCCCCCCCCGCCGACCGGCGCAGATGGAATTGTCACCGGCACCGAAGGCGATGACCTGATCGATGTCGATTACACCGGTGATCCCGATGGCGACCGTGTCGATAACAATGACGCGATCCTGCCACCCAACCCGGGCAGCAACGATGACATCATCGAAGCCCTTGGCGGTGACGATACCGTCGATGCCGGTGAGGGGGACGATATCATCTATGGCGGCACCGGTGACGATGATCTGTCCGGCGGTGTTGGCAATGATACAATCAACGATATCGATGGCGCAGAAACCGTTGACGGCGGTGACGGCGATGATCTGATCGATGTGTCGGGCAGCAACCCGTTGATCGATGATCCGATTGTGCCCGGTTTTCCAAACGTCGCCGATCCCGATCCCGATGATGACCGCGATCTGGTTCAGGGTGGCGATGGCAACGACACCATCATCACCGGTGACGACGCCGACACCATTTATGGCGGCGCGGGCAATGATGAAATCCGCCCAGGCATCGATGATGATGAGGTTTACGGTGGCGATGGCGATGATCTGATCGTCGATATCCAAGGCTCGGACACGATCTATGGTGGCGATGGCGACGATACGATCGAAGCAGGTGTCGACACCCTGTCTGACTATGAGGGCGACGATCCGAGCCTGCCAAATGCGGCGTTTCCGGGTTTCACGTCGGATCCCAATCCTGATGATGGGCGCGATTATGTCGATGGCGGGGCCGGAAACGACAGCATTTCAACCGGTGACGATGCCGATACCATCTATGGCGGTCTGGGCGATGACACCATCAATGGCGGGATCGACGATGACCTGATCGATGGCGGCGCGGGCAACGACAGCCTGACCGGATCGCACGGGTCCGATACCATCTATGGCGGCGCGGGCGATGACACCATCTATGGTGGCTTTGGCAACGATCCGATCCCGGGTTTTGCAGGCGAAATTCCCGATGTGCCTGTCAATCCCGGTGATGTGGCCGACCCAGTGCCGGAAAACGGTCGTGATTACATCGAAGGCGGCGCCGGTAACGATCTGATCTTCGGCGAAGATGACAACGATACCCTTCTGGGTGGTGCCGGTAACGATACGCTGGACGGTGGCGTTGATGACGACAGCATTGTCGGCGGTTCGGGCGATGACGTTTTGATCGGCGGTCAGGGCAACGATACGCTTTTGGGTGGTGCCGATAATGACAGCCTTGATGGCGGAATTGGTGACGATCTGCTTGATGGCGGTCGCGGCGACGATACCCTTGACGGGGGCGAGGGTGAAAACACGCTTCTGGGGGGTGAAGGCGACGATCTGATCACAGGCGGTGACGGCAACGACAGCGTCATTGGCGGCTTTGGCAACGACACGATTGATGCCGGTGCCGGGGATGACAATGTCGAAGGCGGCGCCGGTGATGACAGCATCATCGCAGGCCCGGGCGATGACACGATCCGTGGCAATGATGGCGAAGACACCATCAACGGCGGTGCGGGTGCCGATCTGCTGGAAGGCAATGACGATGCCGACAGTTTCTCGGGTCTGAACGGCGGAGATACAGTCAACGGTGGCGCGGGCTTTGGCCCCGACAGCGAAGATTACGACACCATGTCTTTGGCCGGTTCCATCGCCAACACACCCGGTGCCGTGCGGTTTGAATTGCAGGACACCGTCACCGACAGTGATGGCAACGGCATTGACGGGTCGGTCGTGTATTTTGACGCGGCTGGCAACGAAGTCGGGACGATCGCCTTCACCAATATCGAAGAAATCGTGCCGTGCTTTACCCCCGGAACCCTGATCGCAACGCCAAAAGGCGAACGGCTGGTCGAAGAGCTGGTCGAGGGGGATCGTGTGATCACCCGCGACAATGGCATCCAGACCATCCGTTGGGTCGGCCACAAGGCCCTGAGCGGCAGCGCCCTGCGCGATGCGCCGCATATGCAACCCGTGCTGATCAAGGCCGGTGCACTTGGCAATGGTCTGCCCGAACGGGATATGCTGGTATCACCAAACCACCGTGTTTTGGTGGCCAATGACAAGACATCGCTTTACTTTGAAGAGCGTGAAGTTCTGGTCGCGGCCAAGCATATGATCGACGACAAAGGTGTCATGCGGGTAGAGGCAAGCGCGACCACCTATATTCACTTCATGTTTGATCAGCACGAGGTGGTGTTGTCTGACGGGGCCTGGACCGAAAGCTTCCAGCCCGGCGATTACAGCCTCAAGGGCCTCGGCGACGATCAGCGCGCTGAAATCTTTGAACTGTTCCCCGAGTTGGAGCAGCAAGAGGGCCTGGCCAGTTATGAGGCCGCACGCCGCACCCTGAAAAAGCACGAAGCCAGGCTTCTGCTGAAGTAAGACTTAGTTAAGCAGCGATCGGCGCGGGGCATCTCCCCGCGCCGATATCTTGTGACTGGGGGGAGGGCTGCCTCCCGGTCACTTTTTGTGCGGTCCTGAATGGACGTATCCCACCCTAATCCGGTGGGTTTTTTCGTTTTGCGCGCCAGGCGGCCCACGCCTCGGGCGTGTCCAAATCCACCAACGCGCGGATGCCTTCCAACGGCATCAGCTTGATCCGATGTTTGTGCGCCGCAAGAATATCACGCGCGCCCCGATCCCCGGTCAAATCGGCAAAGGCAGGCAGGCAATCGGCCGGAAAGATCACCGGATGGCCCGGCACGCCGTCGGCACTTGCGGCGCGAATGATCGATTCACCGTCAAATGCACTGATCAGCCTGCGCAAATCCGCCGCTGTGATCTCGGGCATATCGCCCAGCATCACCAACAGACCCGGCTGAGCGCCCGCCGCCAACGCCCCGGCGCGCAATGCCGCGGCCATTCCTTCGGCTGCGTCCGGCACCTCAACCACCGCCACCGGCAATCCTGAAAGGGCGGCCAACCGCGCCCGCGCGGCCACGGGCAGCGCAACACACACGCGCGGGCAGGCGGCAAGTGCGGCCTGCGCCCGGTCGCGCAACAGCGCGATGCCGCCGACATCCTCCAACAGTTTGTCGGCCCCCGCCATGCGCGAAGAATACCCCGCCGCACAAATCAGGATCGTCACATCAACCACATGCGCCAATCAAAATATGAAATGCGGGCGGCACGCCCGCTCCGCCAGGTCACTTACTTTTCCGGAATCAGCCCTCGGGGTGCAAACCGCAGCACCACCAACAGAACAATCCCCATGGTCAACAGCCGCATATGCGCCGCGCTTTCAATCAGATGCGCCTTAAGCGGGGATCCTTCGTCCAGCCCCGATGACACAAGGTTCATCATCCACTGGCCCATCGGTTCCACCTGCACCCAGAGGAACCAGATCAGAAATCCGCCCAGCACCGCACCCAGATTGTTGCCCGACCCGCCAACAATCACCATCACCCAGATCAAAAAGGTAAAGCGCAGCGGTTGGTAAGATCCGGGCGTCAGCTGCCCATCCAGCGTGGTCATCATGGCGCCCGCCAAACCGCAAATCGCCGACCCCAGAATGAACACCTGCAAATGCCGCCCGGTCACGTCTTTGCCCATCGCCTCGGCGGCGATCTCATTGTCGCGGATCGCGCACATCATCCGGCCCCAGGGCGATTTCAGCGCCGATTGTGTCAGCCAGATCAGCAAAATCAAAACCACGCCGAACAACCCGGCATAGGCCAGTTTGACCACGACCGAGGAGGCGGTCACGGGATCGGCGCCCCATCCTTGCATCCGCTCAACAAAGGCAGGTGATTCCTGCAAATCAATTTCATAGGGCACCGGGCGCGGCAAACCGATGATGTTTTTCACCCCCCGCGCCAGCCAATCTTCGTTTTTCATCACGGCGATGATGATTTCAGCGATTCCCAAGGTCGCAATCGCCAAATAATCTGAGCGTAATCCCAATGCGGTTTTGCCCACGATCCACGCCGCCCCCGCGGCCAGCACCCCACCGACGGGCCAGCCTATCAGGATCGGCCAGCCAAGACCGCCCAAATTGCCCGTGACCGCAGGGTTCACCGCCTCAACCGCCGCCACACCGCCATCAAACACAGCGCGAAACGCGAAAAACCCGATGACCAACAGCGCCGCCATGGCAACGCCCCGGGTGCGTCCCGGTGCCATCCGCTGCCACAATTGGACCGCTCCGATGATCGTGGCCAGGGCCAACAAAAGGCCCAGCATGATCCGCACACCGCCCGCGGCCCACGCCTCGGCCACCGGCGGCATTCCCACCAGAACCGCGCCCAGCCCGCCAAGCGCGACAAATCCCATCACGCCAACGTTGAACAACCCGGCATAGCCCCATTGCATATTCACGCCCAAGGCCATGATCGCACTGATCAGCCCCATGTTGAAAATCGACAGCGCGCTGTTCCAGCTTGAGGTAAAGCCGGTAAAAATAAACATCGCCCCCACCAGGGCAAACAAAAGCGGGGTTTTGAACGATTGAGTCATACCGATTTCCCCTTGAACAGACCGGTGGGCTTGAACAGCAATACGATGATCAAAATTGCAAAGCTGACGGCAAATTTGTAATCGGTGCTCAGCAGTTGGATCAGGCCGTCAGGTTCCCAACTGGGAATGAGATAGCCAAACACCCGTTTGAACGCATAGGTGACCATCACCTCGGAATAGGCAATGACGAAACCGCCCGCGATTGCGCCAATCGGGCTGCCCAGTCCGCCGACGATTGCGGCGGCAAAAATGGGCAAGAGCAATTGGAAATAAGTGAAGGGTTTGAATGACTTATCCAGCCCATATAATGTGCCGGCAATGGTGGCCAAAGCGGCAACGATAATCCAGGTGATCATCACAACCCGGTCGGGATTGATGCCTGATAACAGCGCCAGATCCTCGTTATCGGAAAACGCGCGCATGGATTTACCGGTGCGGGTGCGGTTAAGAAACCAAAACAGCGCCGCCACCACAATAATCGCCGTGATCACCGTGATCCCTTGCGATGTGCGAATGGCCAGACCTTCATCAAGCCCGGTCATGGTTTTGAAATCACGGGCGGAAATGATGAACCGCTCACCATCTGCAAACTGTTGATCATCGACGCCGATGATAAACCGCACGATGCCGTTCATCACAAACATCACGCCCATCGATACGATGACCAAAATCACCGGTGCCGCCTTTTGCCGTCGGTAAAATTGATACACCACCTTATCGGTTGCCAGTAGCAACAGCGCACAGCCAAGTATCCCAAACGGCAGCGCCAAAAGCGCGGTGGGCAGCGGGCCGAGCGACAGGCCCCAGCTTTGAAACAGCCAGGTAAACAGGATCGTGATCATCGCGCCAAAGGCCATCGTGTCGCCGTGGGCAAAATTCGAAAACCGCAAGATTCCATAAATCAGCGTGACACCCAAAGCCCCCAGCGCCAGTTGCGCTCCATATGCGGTGGCAGGCACCAGAACAAAATTGGCAAACACCACCAGGGCGTTCAAAATATCCATCAGGCCGCGCCCTCGATCAAATAATTCGCCATTTTAGCCCCCCAAAAAGCTTTTGCGTACGTCAGGATCGGCCAATAATTCCTGACCGGTGCCGGTAAAGGCATTCGCACCCTGCACCAAAACATAACCCCGATCGGCAATCTCCAGCGCCTGTCGTGCGTTTTGTTCAACCATCAGAATTGAAATGCCCGTGCGCGCCACTTCGATGATCCGATCAAACAATTCATCCATCACAATCGGGCTGACCCCGGCGGTGGGCTCGTCCAGCATCAAGACTTCGGGCTTGGTCATCAGGGCGCGGCCCACGGCAACCTGTTGGCGTTGCCCGCCCGATAATTCGCCCGCCGCCTGATAGCGTTTGTCACCCAAAATCGGAAACAGATCATAGACTTGGTCGATGGTCTTGCGAATATCATCGCGGCGCAGAAATGCACCCATTTCCAGGTTTTCCTCAACGCTCATCGAGGTGAAAATATTGTGGGTCTGGGGGACGAATGCCATGCCTTTGGCAACCCGCGCCTGGGGGGACAGGTGGGTGATATCCTCACCCTTCAGGCGCACCGCGCCGGACCGCACGTTCAACATGCCAAACACGGCCTTCATCGCGGTTGATTTTCCGGCGCCGTTCGGCCCGACGATCACAGCGATTTCACCGGGGTTCACGGCAAGGGTGCAGCCATGCAGAATGTCAGCGCCCGTGCCATAGCCGCCCGTCATGGTATCGCCGATCAAAAATGCCGCCTCATCCACATGGCCGCCCGATTTGCGGAGGGGGCGCACGGCGTCCACGCTGCCGCCCATTTGCGACGATTTGGTGATCGACCGGTCTTTGTTGCCGCGGTTGTCTTGATACGGGTTGGTCATGCCGTTGCCTTGTTTTTAAGCCCGGTGCCAAGATAAGCTTCGATCACCTGATCATTGGCTTTGATTTCATCAATCGTGCCTTTGGCCAAAACATGACCCTCGGCCATCACGATCACCGGATCACACAGTCGACCGATGAAATCCATGTCATGTTCGATCATGCAAAAGGTATAACCGCGCTCTTTGTTCAGGCGCAAAATCGCATCGCCGACAGTGTTCAGAAGCGTCCGGTTTACCCCGGCGCCCACCTCATCCAGAAACACGATCTTGGCTTCGACCATCATCGTACGGCCCAGCTCCAACAGCTTTTTTTGACCGCCGGAAAGATTGCCCGCCTTTTCATTCTTCAAATGATCAATGGTCAGAAATTCAAGAACTTCGTCGGCTTTCTTCAACAATGCCGCCTCTTCCTGGGCGATGCGCGCGCGCCCGATCCAGGCGTTCCAGATTGTTTCGCCCGATTGCCCCGGCGGCACCATCATCAGGTTTTCACGCACTGTCATCGAACCAAATTCATGGGCGATCTGAAACGTGCGCAACAACCCCTTGTGAAACAATTCGTGGGGCGGCAGCCCGGTGATGTCTTCCCCCGCCATCGTCACCTTGCCCGATGTGGGTTTAAGAACGCCGGCGATCACATTGAAAAGAGTGGTTTTTCCCGCGCCATTTGGCCCGACCAGCCCGGTGATCGAGCCGGTTTTGATTTCAAGACTTGCGCCATCCACGGCGTGAAAGCCGCCAAAATGTTTATGAACATCCGTTACGACGATCATGCCGTTCCCCCATCGGTACGAAAACAGCCCGGCGCACATCCGTACGCCGGGCTTGGGTTTTCAAATCAATCGTTTACCGGAACTTTTCGGTGGTGATCTTGCCGCCTTCGATGACGATCTGGCGATAGTTGCCAGCCGATTCACCGGGCTCGATGAATTCAACCGCCGAGGCGCCGACATAATCGATGTCTGTGCCAGCCTTGATCAATTCCAACGCTTTGCCCAGTTCGCCGGGGTAAATCGGCTCACCCGGGGCGTTGGCGATATCCATGATGTGATCTTTGAAATCGGCCGATTCCACCGATCCGGCCTTTTGCATCGCCAACAGGATCAGCGCCGCCGCGTCATAGCTTTCGGGGCCAAAGGGGCCGCTTGGGTCAAAGGAATCGCCGACGAGTTCGACAAACTTGTCGGATCCGGGGCTGTCGGTGCCGGGAAGCTGCCCTGTGGATCCGTCCAGTTCGCTGCCGAAATTGCCCTCTAACGCGTTGGCAACCATGCCATCGGGGAAGTGGAACAAATCGAACGCGCCTGAATCCAGCGCGGCGCGCACAATGCCCGATCCGCCGCCGTCAACATATCCGACAACCACCAAACGCTCACCACCAGCCGAGGCAAGCGCGCCCACTTCGGCGGAATAGTCGGCCTTCTGGTCTTCGTGGGCGGTGTTGATCGTCACCGTGCCACCCGCCGCAGTAAAGGATTCCTGCAATGCATCGGCCAAGCCTTTGCCATAGTCATTGTTGACATAGGAAATTGCGATTTCGTTAACATCCTGTTCCATCAGGATTTCCGCCATCACCTGCCCCTGGCGCGCATCCGAGGGGGCGGTGCGGAAGAACAAACCGTTGTCTTCTGCGCTGGTCAGGCCCGGCGATGTGGCCGAAGGAGAGATCATGACGATACCGTTTGGCACAGCAACGTTTGACAAGACCGCGCCGGTCACACCGGAACAGGCCGCGCCGACGATCGCCTTTACCCCGTCAGATGTGATCAGACGTTCGGCGGCCGCAGTGGCCGCGCCAGCATCAATACAGGTACTGTCGCCGCGCACGGGCGTTACGGTCATGCCATCCATGAACATGCCGGAATCGCTGACCTCTTTGATCGCCAGTTCCGCGCTGGTGCCCATGCCCGGGGTGATGGATTCAAGCGGTCCGGTAAAGCCGAACAAAACGCCGATCTTAACGTCGCCATCAGCAAAGGCCGAGGTCGCGGCAATCGCGCTGACCGCAGAGGCCATTAGTATCTTTTTCATAAGTCTCTCCCATTTCAGGATCGTTGTCCCTGAGCAAACGATATTGTGGGGTTGTCCAAAAGAAAAGGGCATTCACCCGATGAAAACCCGCAATTGCAGGTTTACGTTGGTGTCATCTGCCCTAATTTCCAATGAAATGCCGTTACACAGGATCAATCCGATGAAACGACTCCTTGCTGTTGGTCTGCTGACCTTTTCCCTGACCCTGCCCACAATCGCCCCTGCATTGGACAGCAGTGCCGGTGTTTTGCGGCTCAATGCGGTGGTGTCTGATCTTGATGAACCCTGGAGCCTTGGGTTTTTGCCGGGCGGCGCAATGTTGATCACGGAACGTGACGGGCGTTTGTTGCATATCGCAGCCGATGGTCAGATCGGCGAAGTGTCGGGCGTGCCGAATGTTCGCAATGCCGGGCAGGGTGGGCTGCTTGATGTGATGATCCCGCGGGATTTTGCAACGTCCCGCGCGGTTTACCTGAGCTTTGCCAAACCACAGGGGCGTTCCGAAGGCACGGCACTTGCCGTTGGCACATTGAATGCTGATGCAACCGCGCTGCAAGATGTGCGGGTGATTTTTGAAATGGCCGCAGGATCAAGCGGTGGGCGCCATTTCGGATCACGCATCGTCGAAGGCGCCGAGGGCCATATTTTCATGACCATCGGCGATCGCGGTGACGGCGATCAGGCGCAAAATCTGGCCACCCATAATGGCACGGTGATCCGGTTGAACCGGGACGGATCGGTGCCCGCCGACAATCCGTTTGTCGGGCAGTCCGGCGCACAGCCCGAGGTGTGGTCATACGGCCATCGCAACGCGCAGGGTGCCACACTGGATGCACAGGGTGATCTGTGGGTGGTCGAACATGGCGCACGCGGCGGTGACGAGGTGAACAAGATCACGCGCGGCGCGAATTATGGCTGGCCGGTGATTTCCTATGGTCGGCACTATTCGGGGCTGAAAATCGGCGAGGGCACTGAAAAATCGGGGATGAAACAGCCCCGACACTATTGGGATCCGTCGATCGCGCCTTCGGGTATGGTGTTTTATTCCGGGCGTCTTTGGCCGGAATGGCAGGGCGATCTGTTTGTCGGATCGTTGAAATTCGGGCTGATTTCACGCCTCGATGGCGACACGATGCAAGAGGTTGAGCGGTTGCAATCGGATGAAACAGAACGGGTGCGCGATATTCGCGAAGGTCCGGACGGCGCGCTTTGGTTTCTTAGCGTTGGCAACGGCGCGTTGTATCGCGTCACGCCGGACTAGACGGGGTGGCCCGCACTCAAACCGGCGCGCGGGTCGTTTGCACCCCGCGTTCACGATAGGGCGTGGTGTCATAATGCGCCCGGTAACATTTTGAAAAATGCGACGGCGATGCAAATCCGCAGGCCAGAGCGACGTTGATCACGCTCATATCCGTTTGCATCAACAGGTTGCGCGCCTTTTGCAGGCGCAGTTCCATGTAATACCGTTTCGGCGACCGGTTCAGATACCGGCGAAACAGCCGCTCCAACTGTCGCGTGCTCATCCCCACATCCTTGGCCAGAATGGCAGGGCTGATCGGGTCTTCGATGTGGGATTCCATCATCTGTATCACCGATGACAATTTGGGATGACGCACGCCGATCCGTGTGGGCACCGACAGGCGCTGGGTGTCCTGATCGGTGCGGATGCTGGAGTAAATCAGCTGATCCGCCACGGCACTGGCCAAGGCATCGCCATAATGATCGGCAATCAGTTTCAACATCAGATCAATCGAGGATGTCCCGCCCGCCGTTGTATAGCGGTTTCCGTCAATCACAAAGACCGATCTGGTCAGCTGCACATCTTCGAACTGTTCGGCAAAGCTGTCCTGATTTTCCCAATGGATCGTGGCGCGTTTGCCATCCAACAGCCCGGCCTTGGCCAAGGCATAGCCCGCCGTGCACAGCCCGCCCATGGTCACGCCGCGCCGGGCCTCGCGGCGCAACCAATTCAACAGGCGTTTGGTGCTGGCCTGGGCCACGTCAATCCCGCCACAGATCAACACGGTGTCATCGCGGTTCAATTCGCCCAGGTCTGAATCCAGCTTGAATGCGGTGCCCGCCGAACAGTTTACCGTATCGCCGCCTTCGCCCTGAATCGACCACGTATAAAGCGGCAGACGCGACAGGCGGTTTGCAATGCGCAACGCCTCGATCCCGCTGGCAAAGGACAAAAGTGTAAAGTTTTCAAGCAGCACAAACACGAAATGGCGCGGCGCAACGCGCTCGGTTTCAATTTCAACGCTGTGCCGACTCAGTTCCATAACTCTTTTCCGTCCTGACGGGTCGGGCGAGCGAAACAGGTTTGCCCCCGTATATCAAGGCATAGAGCCACCGCGCAGACAGACCAATAGCGGTTTAGCGGTTTTCATCTGCCCCTGCGCCCCTTATACATATGGCCTGATATCGTTTGATTGTGGAGCAGAGACGATGGCCCAGTGGCAGAAATCCGATTGGCGCAGCAAACCGCGGGTGCAGATGCCCGATTATACCGACGCCGCCGCGCTGGCGACGGTTGAGGCACGGTTGGCCAAATATCCGCCGCTGGTGTTTGCTGGCGAGGCGCGCACCCTGCGCCGTGAACTGGCCGATGTCGGAGCAGGCAAGGCATTCCTGTTGCAAGGCGGCGATTGCGCCGAAAGCTTTGCCGAGTTTTCCGCCGACAACATCCGCGACACATTCAAGGTGATGTTGCAAATGGCGATGGTGCTGACCTTTGGTGCCAAGGTGCCAACGGTCAAGGTGGGGCGTATGGCCGGGCAATTCGCCAAACCGCGCAGCGCCCCGACGGAAACGGTAAAAGGCACCGAATTGCCCAGCTACCGTGGCGATATCATCAACGGATTTGATTTCACGCCCCAAGCGCGCATTCCCGATCCAAATCGCATGCTTGAGGCATATACTCAGGCCGCCGCCACATTGAACCTGTTGCGCGCCTTTTCCAAAGGCGGATATGCCGATATTCACCACGTTCACGCCTGGACACTGGGGTTTACCGAAACCGACGAGGCCGAAAAATACCGCGATATGGCAAACCGGATTCAGGACGCGCTGGATTTCATGACGGCCGCCGGTTTGACCAGTGACAACAACCATGAACTGTCCACCGTCGATTTTTATACATCGCACGAGGCATTGTTGCTGGAATACGAAGAGGCCCTGTGCCGGGTCGACTCCACCTCGGGGCAAACCATCGCCGGATCGGGCCATCTGATCTGGATCGGGGATCGCACCCGTCAGCCCGATGGCGCGCATGTGGAATTCTGCAAAGGCGTGGCCAACCCGATCGGTCTGAAATGCGGCCCGTCGATGACAACCGATGATCTGAAACGCCTGATGACATCGCTGAACCCGAAAAACGAGGCCGGGCGCCTGACGCTGATCGCGCGTTTTGGCGCGGGCACTGTCGGTGATCATCTGCCACGCCTGATCAAAGCCGTCGAAGAAGAGGGCGCAAACGTGGTCTGGTCGTGCGATCCGATGCATGGCAACACGATCAAGGCCGACAGCGGGTACAAGACGCGCCCGTTTGATTCGGTCTTGCGCGAGGTTCAGGAATTCTTTGCCGTGCACAACGCCGAAGGCACCGTGCCGGGTGGCGTTCATTTTGAAATGACTGGCCAGGATGTTACCGAATGCACCGGTGGTGTGCGCGCTGTGACCGATGAAAACCTGTCAGATCGCTATCACACCGCTTGCGATCCGCGCCTGAATGCATCGCAAGCGTTGGAATTGGCGTTTCTCGTCGCGGAACAGTTAAGCGCGCGCCAGACTGCTGCAAAACTGGCGGCTGCGGGGTAATTCCCGAAAGGGCGGCGCCGGATCAGGCGCCGCCATCAATCAATGTCAGCTTTGGCTTTTGCGCGGTTTCGCCGCGATTGGTTTGCGCCTTGAGCGTGTCAATCACCGTGGGGCGCAGGGTTGCCGCCCGTCCGGCAGGGCGGCGGCCATACCCCACCAGAGTTTGCCGATTGTCGGACGTGATTTTAAACCGGTTCGGGGCGCGTCCAAAGGGCGCGCTGGCCGACAGACAACCGAGGGCGCGGGTGACCTGCCCCTGATCGTCGCGCAGGGGCAACAGCATCATGCGCCCATTCATCTCACCCCGGCCCAACCGGCCCGGCCCGGACAACCACAAATCAACGCGGGCAGGTTCGGCAAACACCGCCTCGACCGCTTCGGCAATCTGTGCGCGCGCGCCGGGCTGAAAAAAACAGGTCATTGGCATGCCGCGCACTTCCATGCCCATCAGATCGGACAGGTGGTTGCCCGCCAGCCGAAACCGCGCAACGCCCGGCGCTACACGTTCAACCAGAAATGTACGGTCCAACGCGCCGACAATCCCGCGCGGGTCCAGCTCAGCGCGCAGTGGCATCATCCGCCCATCGCACAGGGATTTCCAATAGGTTTCAACCTCGGCAAAACAATCGGTTTCGACCGGTTTGCGCAAAAACATCGAAACCACTTTACCAATGGATGATTCAGTCGTGCTCATCGGTTTTGCCCTTATCCTGATTGCGTGCGCCGTTGTCGTTTGTCCGACGCTCTGCTACCGCTTTTTGAGTCATCTTCGTTATCAACGTCATACCATGGGCCGCGCCCAAAATCTGTCACAATTTAGACAAAAGGTTAATCCAAATGCTATATTCCATGACCGGGTTCGCGGCGGCACAGGGTGGTATTTCGGGCTGGTCCTGGAGTTGGGATATTCGCGCGGTGAATGGTCGGGGTTTGGATATGCGGCTGCGGATTCCCGATTGGATTGACGGGCTGGAATCAGACATTCGCCCGATTATTCAAAAGGTTGTGGCGCGGGGCAATGTAACGCTTTCGCTCAAGGTGTCGCGTGAGGCGGGCGCACCCACGCAACAGATCAACACCGCCGCGCTGACGCAAACCCTGGCGTTCATCGCCACCATCGAAGAGGCGGCGATGGCACAAGGGGTTAACATCGTCGCCCCAAGTGCGACCGACATCCTGTCACATCGTGGCATTCTTGAGGCACAGGGCGAAGTTGCCGAAGACACCGGGCCGCTGAAATCGGCGCTTTTGGCGCAGCTTCCCACGTTGTTGGAATCGTTCAATGCCATGCGCGCCGCCGAGGGTCGGGCCTTGGGCGATATTTTATCGGGCCAGGTGACGCGCATCGCCGAGCTGACCGAAACGGCGCAAAGCCTGTGCGCGGCCCGCGCCGGGGATATCGCGGCGCATCTGCGCACGACCTTGGCCAAGGTGTTGGACAATACCGATGGCGCCGATCCTGATCGCGTCGCACAGGAACTGGCGCTGATCGCGGTGAAATCCGACATTACCGAAGAATTGGACCGGCTTGCCGCCCATGTCTCCGCGGCGCGGGACTTGTTGGCACAAACCGGCCCGGTCGGGCGCAAATTCGACTTTCTGACACAGGAATTCAACCGCGAGGCCAATACCTTATGTTCAAAATCGCAAAATGCAGCGCTGACCAGGGTTGGCCTTGAGTTGAAAACCACGATAGACCAAATGCGCGAGCAAGTTCAAAACGTGGAGTAAGCCTGTGGCGCGCCGTGGCCTGTTGATCATCCTTTCTTCGCCCTCCGGGGCGGGCAAATCCACCTTGGCGCGCCGGTTGATGGCGTGGGATCCGGGGTTGCGGTTTTCCGTATCGGCCACAACCCGCCCGCCGCGCGCGGGCGAAAAGGACGGGCGGGAATATTACTTTGTCGATGAGGCCGCGTTCAAAGCCATGGTGCGCGATGGCGCGATGCTGGAACATGCGCAGGTGTTTGGCAATTACTATGGTTCGCCGTCGGGCCCGGTGGAAACCGCCATCAGCGCCGGGCGCGATGTGTTGTTTGACATCGACTGGCAGGGCGGGCAGCAGATTCGCAACTCGGCCCTGGGCAAACATACCCTGGCCATTTTCATTCTGCCCCCGTCGATCCGCGAATTGGAACGTCGTCTGCGCGAACGTGATCAGGACAGCGATGAAATCATCGCCGAACGGATGCAAAAATCATGGGATGAGATCAGCCATTGGGATGGCTATGATTATGTGCTGGTCAACGATAATCTGGACGAAACCGAAGAGCGGTTGAAAACCATCATCACCGCAGAGCGCCTGCGCCGCAGCCAGCAGCCCGATTTGCTGGATCACGTGCGCGCCCTGCAAGATGAATTTGAGGAGCGATCATGACCCTGTATGCCCTGGACGATATTTCGCCACGCATCGCCGCCGATGCCTGGGTGGCGCCCGATGCCAACCTTATCGGCAAGGTGCGCGTGCTGAGCCAAGGTTCGGTTTGGTTCGGTGCCACACTGCGTGGTGACAATGAATGGATCGATGTGGGGCAGGGCAGCAATGTGCAGGAAAACTGTGTGTTGCACACCGATATGGGTTTTCCGCTGGTGATTGGTGCCAATTGCACGATTGGCCATAAGGCGATGCTGCATGGTTGCACCATCGGTGACGGATCGTTGATTGGCATGGGGGCCACGGTTTTGAATGGCGCGGTGATCGGCAAGGGCTGTTTGATCGGCGCGAATGCATTGATCACCGAAGGCAAGGTTATCCCCGATGGCAGTCTGGTGATGGGCGCGCCGGGCAAGGTGGTGCGCGAACTCGACGAGGCCGCCATCGCCGGTTTGCTGAAATCGGCCGAAGGATACCGCGCCAACGCCTGGCGCTTTGCCCGTGGGCTTAGAAAAATTGATGGCTGATACGCCTAAAACCCTGGTGCGGCGCACGCCTTGGCCTGTGTCATCGTCGCGCGCGGTTGTGACGCCGCTGCAACCCTCGGTGGTATATGCCAGCGCGTCACCCGACGCCCTGGATGATCAATACGAGGGCCGCGCTCAGGGCTATACCTATGCCCGCGAAGGCCATCCTAACGCTGATGTTCTGGCGCAGAAAATCGACGGGATGGAAGGGGCCAGTGGCGGTTTCATCCTTGGGTCTGGCATGGCGGCGGTTACGGCCGCGATGTTGGGGTGCCTGAAATCCGGCGATCATGTCTTGGGCGGTGATCAGTTGTATGGCCGGTCAATGCGGATGATGGCCAATGAATTGCCGCGCCTTGGCATCGAGACCTCTTTGGCCGATCCCACCGATGTGGCGGCGATGGCGGCGGCGCTGCGCCCCAACACCCGGATGATCCTGATCGAAGTGGTCAGCAATCCGACCTTGCGGGTTGCCGATCTGACCGGGATTGCCGCATTGGCGCGGGATCGTGGTATTCTGCTGGCGGTGGATAATACGTTCACCACGCCGCGCGGGGTGCGCCCGTTTGATCATGGGGCCGATATTGTGATCCATTCGGTGACCAAACTGTTGGCCGGCCATTCCGATGTGACCTTGGGGTATGTCGCCGCGCGCGACCCGGAAGTTGGCGCCGAAATGTTGGGAACCAGTGTGACACTGGGCCTGACGCCCAGCCCGTTTGATTGCTGGCTGGCGGAACGGGGCCTGTATTCATTCGAGCTGCGCTATGACCGGGCCGAAGAAAACGCCGCCGCGCTGGCCGATGCGATTGCACCTTTGCCGGGGGTCAAACGGGTGTTGTATCCGATGCGCTCCGATCATCCCGATCACAACCGTGCCGTGCATCTGCTGAACGGGCGGGGCGGGGCAATGGTGACATTCGAAATCGAAGGTGGGCGTACCCAGACCAACGCATTGGTTCAGGCGGCAGAAAACATCGCCTTTGCGCCGACCTTGGGTGATATCGGCACGACGCTTAGCCATCCCGCCACATCATCACACCGCGCCCTGTCGCCCGAACGGCGCGCCGCGCTGGGCCTGGGCGAGGGGGTGTTTCGGGTGTCGGTCGGGGTTGAACCCATTGATCTGCTGATCGAAGAATTCACCAAAGCAATAAGCGCGGCAAAACACGCCTAGGCCAGATAAAAATCAGACTGTTTCAGGATATCGAAATCCAACTCGGGGCAGGCGTGCCGTACTTCGGCGCAAATCATCCTTGGTGCGGCGATATCATTGGCCAAAAACCGTTGCCGCCCACGGAACCCGTTCAGCAGCAACAGCTGCGCAAGGTCCAGACAATCGAACATCGGTGAAATGGCAAAGGACAATACCAGATCGGGATGCACCGGTTGGCGCATGACAGAAAGGATTTCAAAAATCTCGCAATGGTCAAACCGCAAATCCGGGGCGATTTGCAGCGATGCGCGCCGATAGCTGAACGCGTCGCCGACAAACAAACAACGCAACTTGACCTGACAGCTGTCATCGCTGTGTCTTGGTGGCGTGAAATACTCAATCTTTGAAGGTCTTACCATGACGGTGTTACCAAATATCAGAAGTTGTTCGTCGCGCGACACTGCCCATGCCAAAAGGCCACTCGTACTAACAATCACATCATTGTTTTGGAGACAATGAAATGAACACTGGTTCTCTATTACTTAGGGACGCTGTGACAAATTACCAATATTATTTTCCTGAATGGAATACAGCCCATGGATATCAACGCCATTTCCCAGGTTCTGAATGCGCTGCACCTGCCTGCGGTATTTGTGGATCATGATGATCGCATTGCCCTGTGCAACCCCGAAGCATTGGGTTTATTTGGTGCCGGGGCGGTGGGGCGGCATTATGCTGCGATCTTGCGCCAGCCTTTGATCATTGATGCGATTGAAACGGTGCAGCGGGGCAATGGGGCGACGCGTGCCAGATATCTGGGCACGCAAGGGCCCGCAGAAACAGTGTGGATGGCCAGTGCCGCGCCCCTGATGGCCGCGGGACAGCCCGGTGTCTTGATCAGCTTTGAAGACAGAACCGCCGCCCAGGAGGCCGACGAGATGCGCCGCGATTTTGTCGCCAATGTCAGCCACGAGTTGCGCACGCCGTTGACCGCGCTGAACGGGTTCATCGAAACCTTGCGCGGTGCGGCAAAGGATGACGCAGACGCGCGCGAACGGTTTTTGGGGATCATGGCGCACGAAGCAACGCGGATGAACCGGTTGGTGCAGGATCTGCTGTCGTTGTCCCGTGTTGAAAGCGAAGAAAGGATGCGCCCCAAGGCCCGGATCAGCCTGTCTGACGTGCTGAACTCTGCTATTGTGTCGCTGACGCCCTTGGCCGAGCAGCGTGGCGTCAGCGTGACCGTTGAGGGAGCCGCAGACCTGCCCATTGTGGTGGGCGACGGCGATCAGTTGCGACAGGTGTTTCAGAACCTGATTGAAAACGCCGTGAAATATGGCGGTGACGGCAAATCGGTCGTGGTGCGGGCCGGGCCGATTGCGCGGGATCCATCGCTGCGCAGTGCGGCAGTCAAGATCGACGTGATTGATCAGGGCATAGGTATCAATCCGCTGCACATACCCCGGCTGACCGAACGGTTCTATCGCGTTGACAGCCACCGCGCGCGCGAAATGGGCGGCACCGGTTTGGGGCTGGCGATTGTGAAACACATACTTAACCGCCATCGCGGGCGGCTGCGCATTGAATCCGAACCGGGAGAAGGCAGCACATTTTCGGTGCTTTTGCCGGTGAACGGCGATTAATCTGCCGATTGTCATGTTCCTGTTACACAACCTTCACAAAAGGGCAGCATCGCACGCTTAGGTCTGCGGCCATCGAAACACCCACAGGAGTCTTCCATGTCCGTTATGAAACTGTCTGCCTCGGCCCTGGCCATTGCTGCCCTATCCGCCAGCGCCGCCGCCGCCCGTGATCAGGTACAGATTGCCGGATCATCCACCGTTCTGCCCTATGCGGCCATTGTGGCCGAGGCATTTGGGCAAAACTTCGATTTCCCCACACCGGTTGTTGAATCCGGCGGATCATCGGCCGGGCTTAAGAAATTTTGTCAGGGCGTGGGCGAAAACACCATCGATATCGCCAATGCCAGCCGCCAAATTCGCGCAAAGGAAATTCAGGCCTGCGCCGATAATGGCGTGAGCGAAATGATCGAAGTGCGCATTGGTTATGACGGAATTGTTTTTGCCTCTGATATCAACGGCAACAGCTTTGCCTTTACCCCGGTGGATTGGTACAAGGCATTGGCGCGCGAACATTTCATTGATGGCGCGTTGGTGGAAAACAAATTGGCGACCTGGGATCAGGTAAATCCCGATTTCCCGGCACAGACAATTCAGGCTTTCATTCCCGGCACCAAACACGGCACCCGCGAAGTGTTTGAGGAAAAGGTAATCCTGCAAGGCTGTGAAGACGGCGGATTTTTACAGGCAATGCTGGATGGCGGAATGGACGAAGACACCGCCGAGGCCAAATGCATGACCATTCGCACCGATGGACGCGCGGTTGATATTGATGGCGATTATACCGAAACCCTGGCCCGCATAGACAGCGACAAAGACGGTATCGGTGTGTTTGGTCTGGCATTTTACGAAAACAATACCGACAAATTGCAAGTGGCCACCATGAACGATGTGGTGCCCAACACGCAAACCATTTCAACCGGTGATTATCCGGTATCGCGCCCGTTGTTCTTTTACATAAAAAAGGCGCATATCGGCGTGATCCCCGGACTCAAGGAATTTGCCGAATTCTTTGTCGCGGATGAGATTGCCGGCCCAGACGGGCCGCTGGCGCAATACGGTTTGGTCTCTGATCCGGCCTTGGCCAAAACGCAGGCCCTGATTGCCGATGAACAGATGATGGGCGTCACAAACTAATCTGAAATACGGTCGGGGGTGGCATTGCTGTCACCCCCGGTTTTCATTTTCTGGGGGTTTCATGCCGCTGATCTGGATTTTTGCAAGTCTGCTTGCCCTTGGCGCGGTCGGCTATGCCATGGGGCGGCGGCGCGCTGTGGCGGTGGCGGGCGGTGATGCCCGGCGGCTGCATTCATTGCCGAATTATTACGGTTTGAATGTTTTACTGGCGGTTTTGGTACCGTCTTTCGGTGTTCTTTTTGCATGGATGTTGATGCAGCCGATGCTCATCGAACACAGCGTCGCCGCCGGTTTGCCGGCTGTCACAGCCGAACATACACTGGTGATGAGTGATGTGCGCCGGTTGGCTGAGGGGTTGAAAACCGCCATCGCACAGGGCGCCATGAGCGGCGATGACATGCGCGCGCTGGCCACGGGTGACGGAACCATTCGCGCGGCATTGGCGGCAGTTGGCGTGGCACTGGGATCAGAGGTGGAGCCGGTGGTTTTGATCGCGGCACAGTCATATTTGGCCAAAACCCAGACCGGCGATGTTTTGCGCACGATTGTGGTGATCACATTGGCGGTTGCCGGATTTTACTGGGCCATGGGGCAAACCAACACGGCATTTCGGGCGCGCAACACGGTTGAGCGGGCGGTGTTGGTAATGCTGATGGCTGCCGCCTCGATTGCGATTCTTACCACCGTTGGCATTGTTTTTTCGATGCTGTTTGAAACGATCAATTTCTTTGGCCAGTATCAGATTGCCGATTTCTTTTTCTCAACCACATGGTCGCCGAATTTTCGGGGCAATTCACAACTGGGCATTTTGCCACTGCTTTGGGGCACACTTTATATCAGCATAATCGCGCTGTTGGTGGCGGTGCCGATTGGCCTGTATGCGGCGATTTATCTGTCGGAATATGCCGCGGCGAAAACCCGCGCCATCGCCAAACCCCTGATCGAGGTATTGGCCGGCATTCCCACCATCGTTTACGGATTATTCGCGCTGGTTACGGTTGGCCCTTTGCTGCGGGATTATTTCGCACAGCCCATGGGCTGGGGCGAGTCGGGCAGTTCGGTGATGACGGCGGGTCTGGTGATGGGGATCATGCTTATACCATTCGTCAGCTCATTATCGGACGACATCATCAACGCCGTTCCCCAGACATTGCGCGACGGGTCATTCGGGCTGGGCGCCACGAAATCGGAAACCATACGGCAGGTTGTCTTGCCCGCCGCATTGCCCGGCATTGTTGGCGCGGTGCTGCTGGCCGCATCGCGTGCCATTGGCGAAACCATGATTGTGGTCCTGGGGGCAGGGGCGGCGGCGCGGATGGATCTGAACCCGTTTGAGGCGATGACAACCGTAACCGTGAAAATCGTGTCGCAACTGACCGGTGACACGGATTTTGCCGCGCCTGAAACCCTGGTGGCCTTTGCCTTGGGCCTGACCCTGTTTGCAATCACCCTTGTGCTGAATGTGATCGCGCTGATCATCGTGCGCACCTATCGGGAGCACTATGAATGAGCGATACAAAACCGCGCGCCGCATCGCTGTTGGTGCAAAATACCCGCACCCGAAAACGCAACGCTGCCGAAACACGGTTTCGGATTTATGGCAGGCTTGCGCTTGGGCTGGGAATTGTGGCGCTGATTTTGCTGCTAAGCTCGATCATCGGCGATGGCGCTTCGTCGTTTCGCCAGACCTTTGTGACGCTGGATGTTGAACTGGCCGAAGACAGGTTGGACAGATCCGGCACCCGCGATATCGACACGATCAAAAAGGTCACGACATTTGGTTATGCGCCGTTGATCCGTAATGCGCTGGCGGTGGAAATGGCCGGGCAGGGGATAGTGATTGACGGTCTGTCGCCCAAAGATGCCGCCGATATCATCAGCAAAGAGGCCACAGCCAAACTGCGCAATTTCGTGATTGCCAATCCTGATCTGATCGGCACCACCCAAAGCTTTCGCTTTCTCGCCAATGGTCGGATTGACGGGTATTACAAAGGCCGCGTCACCCTGCAAACCGCTGTTTTGGATAGCAATGTCAGCGTCGAACAGTTGCGGCTGGCCGATGCTTTGAAAGCTGCGGGTGTGTTGAAGGTTCAGTTCAATCGCGGTTTTCTGACCCAACCGGACGCAAGCGATCAGCGCCCCGAGGCGGCGGGATTGGGCGTGGCGATACTGGGCTCGCTCTATATGATGATCGTGGTGTTGTGCCTGGCGCTGCCCATCGGCGTGGCCGCGTCGATATATCTGGAAGAATTCGCACCCAAAAACCGATGGACCGATCTGATCGAGGTGAATATCTCGAACCTGGCCGCTGTGCCGTCGATCGTGTTTGGCATTCTGGGGTTGGCAATTTTCATCAACTTCGCCGGATTGCCGCAATCGGCGCCGATTGTCGGCGGTTTGGTGTTAACCCTGATGACGCTGCCCACCATCATCATTGCCACGCGCGCCAGCCTGAAATCGGTTCCGCCCAGCATCCGTGATGCGGCATTGGGCGTGGGGGCCAGCAAGATGCAAGCGGTGTTTCACCAGGTCCTGCCGTTGGCCGCACCGGGCATTTTGACGGGAACAATCATCGGCCTGGCCCAGGCATTGGGCGAAACCGCGCCCTTGCTGCTGATCGGTATGGTCGCGTTTGTCAAAGAATTTCCCGATGCCCCGCCTGACGGTTTTTTTGACCCGGCCAGCGCGTTGCCGGTGCAAATCTATAACTGGACCCAACGCAGCGATCCCGCCTTTGTCGAACGGGCCTCGGGGGCGATCATCGCCTTGTTGGTGGTCTTGATCGTTATGAACACCGTTGCCGTGATTTTACGCCGCCGCTTTGAACGCCGCTGGTAAGGAGAGAGAGATCGTGAAAGACCATCTAAGTGTCGAATGTGAAGCCATTTTGCAGCCCAAGATCGCCGCGCGCGATGTGCAGGTTCACTATGGCGAAACCCACGCGATCAAGGATGTGAGCGTCGATATTGCCGATAACACCGTCACCGCATTTATCGGGCCGTCGGGCTGCGGAAAATCCACTTTTTTAAGGTGTATCAACAGGATGAACGACACAATCGGCATTTGCCGGGTACGCGGTGATATCAAATTAGATGGCGAAGACATTTATGATAAAGCGGTCGATCCGGTGCAGTTGCGCGCCAAGGTCGGAATGGTGTTTCAAAAACCGAACCCATTCCCGAAATCGATCTATGATAATGTGGCCTATGGCCCCAAAATCCACGGGTTGGCCCGCAATAAAACCGAACTTGACGAGATCGTGGAAAACGCCTTGCGCCGGGCCGCCCTGTGGGACGAGGCCAAAGACCGCCTGAACCAACCGGGCACCGGCCTGTCGGGCGGGCAACAACAACGCCTGTGTATCGCGCGCGCTGTCGCCACGGCACCCGAAGTGTTGTTGATGGATGAACCGTGCAGCGCGCTTGACCCGATTGCCACCGCCCAGGTCGAAGAATTGATCGACGAATTGCGGCAAAATTACTGTGTCGTGATTGTCACCCATTCGATGCAGCAAGCGGCCCGTGTTTCACAGCGCACGGCGTTTTTTCATCTGGGCAATCTGGTGGAATTTGGCGACACTGGCCAGGTCTTCACCAACCCTCAGGACAAGCGCACCGAAAGTTACATCACCGGGCGGATCGGGTAAGGAGCAGAACCATGCAAGACCATCACATCGCTTCGGCCTTTGACCGCGATCTCGAAGGCGTTATCGCCATGATCATGAAAATGGGCGGCCTCGTCGAAGCCGCAATTCTGGACAGCGCCACATCTTTGGTGGAGCGTGACATCGAATTGGCCACCAAGGTGCGCACAGGTGACAAGGCGATTGATGCCTTGGAAGAGCGCGTCAACGAAGAGGCGGCGCGCATCATTGCCCTGCGCGCGCCCATGGGACAGGATCTGCGCACTGTGCTGTCGGTGATGAAAATAAGCGGAAATCTTGAACGGTTGGGCGATTATGCCAAAAATCTGGCCAAACGCACGACGATCCTGGCAGAAATTCCACAGATTGACGGATCATCCACCGCCATCCGGCGGATGGCACGCGAAGTTGAAAAAATGCTGCGGGATGCGCTGGATTCCTATGTTCAGCAAGATGTTGAATTGGCCGCAGACGTGCGCGCCCGCGACAGTGAGGTGGACCAGATGTATAATGCCCTGTTTCGTGAATTCATTACCCACATGATGGAAGATCCGCGCCACATCACCGCCTGTATGCACCTGCATTTCATTGCCAAGAACATTGAACGCATGGGCGATCATGTCACGTCGATTGCCGAACAGGTGATCTATCTGGTGACCGGGGAAATTCCCGAAGAGGGGCGTCAGAAAATGGATCGAACCTCGTATGCGCCCGAGCTGGGAGCCTAGACGATGACCGTTGATGCGCCCCGCGTTCTGGTGGTTGAGGATGAGCCGGCCCAACGCGAAGTTCTGGCCTATAATCTGACGGCCGAAGGATATGAAGTTTCAAGCGCGCAGAATGGTGATGAGGCGCTGCTTCTGGTCGCGGAAGACGCGCCCGATCTTATCGTTCTGGATTGGATGCTGCCCGGTGTATCGGGGATTGAAGTGTGCCGTCGCCTGAAAATTCGCACCGAAACCCGCGCCACGCCAATCATCATGCTATCAGCCCGATCAGAAGAGGTGGACAAGGTGCGCGGTTTGGAAACCGGCGCCGATGATTACATGGTCAAACCATATTCGGTGGTCGAACTGATGGCGCGGGTGCGCGCGCAACTGCGCCGCATCCGTCCCGCAGCCGTGGGCACGCGGTTGGAGTTTGAGGACATTACGTTGGATCCCGAAACCCACCGGGTACAGCGCGCGGGGGCCGATGTGAAACTGGGCCCGACAGAATTCAGATTGCTGACCATGTTCATGGAAAAACCCGGCCGGGTCTGGAGCCGCGAACAACTTCTGGATCGGGTCTGGGGCCGCGATGTGTATGTCGATACCCGCACGGTCGATGTTCACATCGGACGGTTGCGCAAAGTGCTGTGCCAATATGGCGGCGATAATCCGGTGCGCACAGTGCGCGGCGCAGGCTATGCGCTTGGATAGGCAGGTGGTGAACGGATCATCCGTATCGCTCATAATCAGTATTATGTAAATAAAACCTTAACCGACTGCACGGATTGTTGATGAAAACCTCACATTCTCCTAACAGCTGTTTCATATGGTCCGATCTGGGTCGACAGTTGCGTCATCACGGGTTTATGCCACAGCTAACGTAAAGGAGTCCTTAAAATGACGTCGGTTCTCATTCTGAATGGCCCAAACCTTAATCTGCTCGGGCAGCGCCAGCCCGAAGTTTACGGGCGCACCACCTTGGCCGAGGTCGAAACCATGTGCCAGGCTGACGCCGCGCGTTTGGGGATTGATGTGCAGTTTCAGCAATCCAACCACGAAGGCGTCATGATCGATGCGATCCATGCGGCGCGCGGTGTTCATGGCGGGCTGATCCTAAATGCCGGCGCCTATACCCACACGTCAATCGGATTGATGGACGCGATTTCATCGGCTGAAATCCCGACGATCGAATTGCACCTGTCCAACGTTCATGCGCGCGAACCGTTTCGCCATCAATCCTACATCGCCAAAGTGGCCCTGGGTGTAATCTGCGGGTTTGGCCCGCACGGATACACCCTTGCGCTGGAAGCAATGGCGCGCCACTTGGAGTGAAGCCCATGATCAACCATCTTGAACGCCTTATTGAGGCCACCACGGTCGAAGATGTTTGGCAATTGCACTGTGAAAAAATGGCCGATTACGGGTTTGATCGGTTGTTGTATGGATTTACCCGATTTCGCACGGCAACCGGGCTTGGTGCGCGCGAAGATTTTCTGATTATGACAAACCATTCAGGGGATTACGCGGAAAAGTTCATGTCCGATGGCATGTATCTTCATGCGCCGATGGTGAAATGGGCCCTTGCAAACAACGGGGCCTGCAGTTGGAGCTGGTGGACAGATCACGTCGACTCCATGACCAAAAGTGAACGCCAAGTTGTTGAATTCAACCGCAAACACGGCGTTACGGCCGGATATTCCATCAGTTTTCGCGATGCTTCAATCCGCAGCAAGGGGGCAATAGCCCTGACAGCGCAAAAAGGCATGTCTCAGGATGAGGTGGAAGAGATTTGGAAACACCATGGCCGCGATATCATCGTCATGAACAACGTCGCGCATCTGAAACTGATCAACCTGCCCTACTCTTCCCCGGCACGGCAATTGACCAAACGCCAATGTGAAGCGCTGGAATGGGTGCGCGATGGCAAAACCACCCAAGAGGCAGCCGAAATCATGGGGCTGACCCCGGCCACGGTGGAAAAACACCTGCGCCTTGCGCGCGAGGCGCTGGATGTTGAGACCACTGCGCAAGCGGTTCTGAAAGCGACGTTTCAAAATCAGATTTTTGTATTTGAGCCACAACCAAACACGTGATCAGGTAAGGAAAACCCCACTTCCGTCACGTTATCTTACCTGCAATATTCACCGTGTTCCGTAAGTGGCGGCAGTTGCGGCCAAGGAATGCGCCTTTGGTTTATCCAATGTTTCGGGTGCGGTCGGTGGTGTTCGTCTGGGGTGGTTGCAGATGTGTTTGTTGTTCGCCACATACCGCAGCCGAAATTTGCATGGTCAGTACATCGCCAATGAACTGACCATGCAAAGGGCGGCACAGGTTTAAATATCGTTTTGCCCTGTGAAAGAAACGAAAAAGGCGCGCCATGATGGCACGCCTTAAATTTCTCAGATCTGAGACTTGCTCAGCCTTTGGCGGCTTTTGCAACTTCGGCGGCAAAATCTTCCTTGACCACTTCGATGCCTTCGCCAACTTCAAGCCGAACAAAACCGGTTACGGTAACGCCTGCTTCTTTTGCGGCGGCCTCGACCGTCAGGTCGGGGTTCACAACGAACGCCTGATTCAGCAGCGTCACTTCGGACATGAATTTCTTCATCCGGCCCACGATCATCTTTTCGATCACGGCTTCTGGCTTGCCGCTTTCGCGGGCGATATCCATCTGAACGGCCTTTTCTTTTTCCACCACGGCATCGTCCAGATCGGCCTCGGACAAGGATGCGGGGTTGGTGGCGGCGATGTGCATGGCGATCTGTTTGCCGATGCCATTGTCAGCGCCCGACAGCGCAACCAGAACACCGATCTTGCCCATCCCATCCGCGGCGGCATTGTGCACATAGGACACAACCGTTTCGCCGGTGATTGACGACATGCGGCGCACCGACATGTTTTCACCAATCTTGGCAATCGCATCGGTCACAACGGTTTCGACAGGCTTGCCATTGATTTCAGCAGCTTTCAGCGCCTCAACACTGTCGACGGTCAACGCCACATCGGCAATGTCCGAAACCATCTTTTGGAATTCGGCGTTCTTGCCGACAAAATCGGTTTCCGAGTTCACTTCGACGGCGATACCCTTGCCGCCATCAACCTTGACGGCAACCAGACCTTCGGCGGCGGTGCGCCCGGATTTCTTGGCAGCCTTGGCCAGACCTTTGGTGCGCAGCCAATCAACCGCGGCTTCCATGTCGCCATCGGTTTCGGTCAGCGCCTTTTTGGCATCCATCATGCCGGCGCCAGTGGTATCGCGCAGTTCTTTCACTTGTGCAGCGGTGATTGCCATAGCTGGCTCTCCTTATTCAATTGGGCGGGATCAAAGCCGGGACAGGCCCGCCTTGATTGCAATTTTGGGAAGTGGCGCGCCATCTCTGGCGCGCCGCAACAATCAGGCTTTGTGTTCGGCCGGTTTGTTGTCCAGATCGTAAGGCGCATCTTTGGCGATGCCGCTGTTCGACTGGTCCATTTTCGTATCGCCAAGGGGCATTCTGGCGGCTTCCTGCTCGGCCAGCACCTCTTCGACGGCGGCCTCTTCCATGGCGCCCATGTCAACACCGGCGGCAGTCATCTGCGCCGACATACCGTCCAGCGCAGCGCGTGCAGCCAGATCACAATAAAGCGCGATCGCGCGAGCGGCGTCATCGTTGCCGGGAATGATGTAATCAATGCCATCGGGCGAACAGTTGGAATCAACCACGGCAACAACCGGAATGCCCAGCTTCTTCGCTTCGGCAATGGCCAGGTCTTCCTTGTTCACGTCGATTACGAACAACAGATCGGGCACACCGCCCATTTCGCGGATACCGCCCAGCGATGCGTTCAGCTTGGCCTGATCACGCTCCATGCTCAGACGCTCACGCTTGGTCAGACCTTCGGCGCCCTGCTCCATCTTTTCGTCGATGGATTTCAGACGTGCGATCGACTGCGAAACGGTTTTCCAGTTGGTCAGCGTGCCGCCCAACCAACGATGGTTCATGTAATATTGCGCACATCTTTCGGCGGCATCGGCCACCGGGTTTTGCGCTTGCCGCTTGGTGCCGACAAACAGGATGCGGCCGTTTTTGGCCACGGTGTCACGAATGACCTTCAATGCCTGATCCAACATCGGAACAGTTTGCGTCAGATCCATGATGTGGATGCCATTGCGGTCGCCATAGATGTATTGCTGCATCCGTGGGTTCCAGCGCTGAGTCTGGTGACCATAGTGAACGCCAGCTTCCAAAAGCTGCCGCAGGGTAAAATCGGGGAGCGCCATGTCCATATTCCTTTTCCGGTTTGCGCCTCGGCAGGGCCATCAGAGCATATGCTCAACCGGCGGACTGTAACGGGATGTCTCCCCGCAACGGCCCAAGCCCCACCTGTGAAGTGTGGCGGCGATACACCGGTTGCACAGCACTTGCAAGGGTGGCGTGCGGAAAATGCCCCATTGAAACGCCCAAGGCAAAGCCGGATGGCGCATCGTGCGCTTTTTCCACCGGATTTCTGGTTCACGGTGCGCTGTTGTCTTGCGCCCTGCCCCGGTCTGGGTCAAAACTCGGCAGATGAACACGCCCACTATCCTTTGTATCGGCTCCGTTTTATGGGACATAATCGGCCGCGCCCCCGCCACCATGCGGGTGGGTTCGGACGTGCCCGGGCGCATTACCCGTCTGCCCGGCGGTGTGGCCATGAATATTGCCATGACATTGCGGCGGTTCGATCTGTCAGCCGCACTTCTTACCTCTGTGGGGCGTGACGCCGAGGGCGATGAACTGATTGCTGCCTGTCACAACCTTGGGATGATCACCGATTTTCTGTATCGCTCTGATGATCTGCCGACCGACCGATATATGGCGATCGAGGGCGCGAATGGTCTGATTGCGGCGGTGGCCGATGCCCATTCGTTAGAGGCCGCAGGCGACAAGATTTTGCGCGCCCTGTCCGATGGTCGGCTGGGCAGTGCGGCAACCCCGTTTGCCGGCATGATTGCCCTTGATGGCAATCTGACCACGGGATTGTTGAACACAATCGCGCAGGATCCGTTGTTTGCCCGTGCCGATCTTCGGGTTGCCCCCGCGTCACCGGGCAAGGCCGAGCGTTTGCTGGGCCTGTTCGCCCACCCCTGCGCCACGTTTTATGTGAACCTGGAGGAAGCGGGCCTTTTGCTGAAAACCCAGTTTGACGATGCCAAGACCGCCGCGCAGGCCCTGTTTGATCGTGGCGCGCACCGGGTATTGGTGACCAATGGTGGGAAATCCGTGGCGGAAGCCGGGCCAACCGGAATATTCACGGCACAACCGCCCGAGGTTCTGGTCACCCGCGTGACCGGCGCGGGCGATACATTTATGGCGGCGCATATGGCGGCCGATTTATCGGGTGATGCGCCAGAATTGGCATTGGATCGCGCCTTGCGCGCGGCAGCTGACTATGTCTCGGGGGATTTGGGATAATGACACTACCTATGAAATTTTCGGCCGAAGTCGAAGAAGCGCGCGAAGGCAATCTGCCATTGGTCGCATTGGAAAGCACGATCATCACGCACGGCATGCCCTATCCGCAAAACGTGGAAACCGCGATGCTGGTGGAACGCACGGTGCGCGAGGCGGGCGCAGTGCCCGCGACCATCGCCGTGATTGATGGTGTGTTGCACATCGGCCTGTCAGAATCCGAACTGACGGCACTGGGTCAGGCGCAATCGGTTGCGAAACTGTCGCGCGCCGATATTGCCGCATGTATTGCCACAGGCGGCACCGGCGCCACAACCGTGGCCGCCACAATGATCGCGGCGCGTCTGGCCGGGATCGAAGTGTTCGCCACCGGCGGCATTGGCGGCGTGCATCGCGGCGCGGAAACCACATTCGACATTTCCGCCGATCTGGCGGAATTGGCACAAACGGCGGTGACGGTTGTTGCCGCAGGGGCCAAGGCGATATTGGATATCCCCAAAACGCTGGAGGTTCTGGAAACCTATGGCGTCCCGGTGATTGCCATGGGTCAGGATTCGTTTCCGGCGTTCTGGTCACGCGATTCCGGGCTGGGCGCGCCATTGCGGATGGACAGCGCCACAGAAGTGGCCGCCGCCCATGTCACACGGGGATATATGGGCCTGCCCGGTGGGCAATTGGTGGCCAACCCGATTCCCGTCGACGAAGAAATTCCGCCCCAGGATCTTGCGCCAATCATCGCTCAGGCCATCTCTGAGGCCGAGGCGCAGGGCATTGCCTCAAAATCGGTCACGCCGTTCCTGTTGGCGCGTATTTTTGAACTGACCGAAGGACAATCACTGCGCGCCAATATCGCGCTGGTATTGAACAATGCCCGTCTTGCCGGTGAAATCGCCTGTGAAATCAGCGCCCTGCGCGCGGATGCCACAGAAAATACGGCGTAACATTGCACGCGCCCCCCGCACTGCTTAAGTGAGGGGGGTCGATTACCCCTAAAAATGAGCATCGGTTTGGACCACGATCACGAGCCACGGCGCCGCCGCAGTTTTTTCACAAGCATCCGCGGCAGTTTTCTGACCGGGTTGGTGGTGATTGCCCCGATCGGGCTGACCATGTGGTTGATCTGGTCGGTTGTGGGCTGGATCGATGGCTGGGTGTTGCCGTTTGTGCCGGGCCGGTTCCGGCCTGAAAACTATATCGGCATCAATCTGCGCGGTGTCGGAGTCATCATCTTTTTAGTGTTTACGGTCGTCGTCGGGTGGTTGGCCAAGGGGCTGATCGGGCGGTCCCTGATCCGCTGGGGAGAAAACCTGGTCGATCGGATGCCGGTGGTCAGATCGGTCTATAACGGTTTGAAACAAATCGCAGAAACCGTGTTTGCCCAGACCGACACTTCGTTTGATCGGGCTTGTCTGGTTGAATATCCACGCCGCGGAATCTGGGCCATTGCGTTCGTATCAACCAAAGCCAAGGGCGAAATCGAACGAAAGATACCTGCCGACGAAGGCAAGGTATCGGTGTTCTTGCCGACCACGCCCAACCCCACGTCCGGCTTTTTGTTGTTCGTGCCGGAATCCGAAATCATCGAATTGGACATGTCGGTTGAAGACGCGGCAAAACTGGTGATTTCCGCCGGTCTGGTCTATCCCAACAAAAATCAAGTGGCGCCGGTCGAATTGCCCAATCGCGCGGCAGAGTGAAATCAGCTAAACATTTTCTCCAGATCGACGGTACAATGTTCCCCGATATGATCGAAATGATCGGTCAGAAACTGATCCGCCGCTGCCCGTCCGGCGGCCTTTAACCGGGATACGACCACAGGCGTTGCGATGGTTTTTGTTGCCACGCCCAGATCGTTCATCAACGGATCGTCCGAAATCATATGCACCAGAACCCGCTTCATCGTGCCCGGTTGCACCTGACCCTGCTCCAAAAGCCGTTGAACGAAACGCACGGCACGCAATTCGCGCAGCAGCGATGAATTAAAGCTGATCTCATTGATCCTGTTGGCAATTTGCTGTGCCGTGCGTGGCAGCGATGCGCGCACCAAAGGATTGATGTTGACCACCACCACATCATCGGGAAATTCGGGTTCATACAGCGGAAACAACGCCGGATTGCCCGTATAACCGCCGTCCCAATAGGCCTCACCGTCAATTTCAACGGCGCGAAACAGGGTTGGCAAACAGGCGGAGGCCAGGATTGAGAGGGTGCAGATATCGTCGCCCTGAAAAATCTTGATCTTGCCGTCGCGCACATTCGTCGCCCCGATAAACAAGGCCGGGCCGTCATGGGCGCAAACCTTATCGTACTGAAACTGCTCAACAATCCGAGACAGCGGATTTTCCATCACGATCGGGGATGAGTACGGACTGGTGGCCCGGGTGTTGGCATCAATGGCCAGATAGGCGGCAGACATTTCCAACATGGCGTTAAACACATCCGACGGCGGCGCGAGCGCGGCAAACCAATCGGCCACACGGGTATCGGACAGGCCCATGACCTGCCCCCATAACCAATCCAGATTGTCGCGCGCGCCCTTGGCCCCGCCCTCGATCCACCCTGCCTTCAGCGCGGCGGCATTCAAAGCGCCGGCCGACGTGCCGGATATGGCGGCGATCTCCAGCCGCTCATCCTCGAGCAGCCGATCCAGAACGCCCCAGGTGAACGCGCCGTGTGCACCGCCCCCCTGAAGCGCGAGGTTGATCCGCTTGGGCGCCCTCACAAGGCTGTCCAGCCGCCATCAACGCTGATCGTGGTGCCGGTGATTTGCGCCGCCGCATCCGAACACAGAAACACACAGGTGCCGCCCAATTGTTCAACCGTGGCGAATTCTTTCGACGGTTGCCGTTGCAACATGACCTCTTTGATCACGGTTTCCCGATCCATGTCGTATTCTTTCATCGTGTCGGGAATTTGCGACTCGACCAAGGGGGTCAAAACGTATCCCGGGCAAATCGCGTTGCAGGTGATCGGCTCTTGCGCGGTTTCCAAGGCAACGGTTTTGGTCATCCCGACAATGCCGTGTTTGGCCGCCACATAGGCCGATTTATAAGGGCTGGCCGTCAATCCATGGGCGCTGGCAATGTTCACCACCCGGCCCCATCCCGCCTTGCGCATCATCGGCAACGCCGCCGCGGTTGTGTGAAACGATGAGGTCAGGTTGATCGCAATGATCGCATCCCATTTTTCGGTCGGAAATTCATCAATCGCGGCGACATGTTGGATGCCTGCGTTGTTTACCAGAATATCACACGCCCCGGCCTGTTCGATCAGCATGCGGCATTCGTCGCCCTTTGACATATCGGCCTTGATATACCGGGCCGACGTGCCGGTTTCGGCGCTGATCTCGCGCGCCAAGGCATGGTCTTCTTCGTTGTCGGTGAATGAGTTCAGCACGACATTCGCGCCCGCACGGGCCAATTCCCACGCGATCCCCAGGCCGATCCCTGAATTGCTGCCGGTGATAATCGCGGTTTTTCCCGAAAGTGACATGGACGCTCCTAAAATACATGGTGGTTTTGGCCATTTTAACCGTTCACGCGGCAATGACCATGGGCCAGAGCGGCGATATTAACGAACATGGTCAAAGTGATTCGCCAAGGGTTCGCCGGTGGGATATATACAACCGGGTGGATCGCACAGCGCCCATTCGCCCCCATGGCGGCAGTCGGCCCAAATACCCGGCACCGCCGCGCCGCAAAACGGCAATAGTTGCAAAAGGTCAAGCCTATAAGGGGTTTAATCAATCCCGGCGAAGGATCCCAGTGCAGGTTACCGTTCAACAACGGCCTTCAAACCTGCCGGAACAAACGAAAAAAACGCCCGCACAAGGCGGGCGCTGAGTTATTGAGGCAGGTTTCATACAGGCAAGAAACCTATCGAGCAGTGACTCACTTATACCCAATCCCGGCCCACTCTCCAAGCTAAAAGTTTGAATTGACACGGATACCCCCGTAAAGTCGGGTAAATTTTTCGGGAACGAAAGGACAATACCCAAGATGAGCATTCATCGTTTCCCACGCATCGCCAAAACAACCCGCGCGTTGGCCCCGTTTCTGGCCGCCATGTTGGCCGCCACAATCGCGCAGGCCGAACCAGAACATGGCATAGCTATGTATGGCGACCCGGCCAACCCACCGGATTTTGTGTCTTTGCCATTTGTAAACGCCGATGCCCCCAAGGGCGGGCGGATCGTTCAAGGCGAAGTCGGCGGGTTTGATTCCCTTAATCCGTTCATCCTCAAGGGGCGCGTGCCTTGGCAGCTGCAATTTCTGGCTTTTGAATCCCTGCTGGGGCGCAGCTATGACGAACCGTTCACATTATACGGTCTTCTGGCCGAATCAGTTGAAACCGATCCCGCGCGCACCTGGGTTGAATTTACCCTGAATCCGGCGGCCAAATTCTCTGACGGCAGCCCGGTCACGGTGGAAGACGTGATGTGGAGCTATGAAACACTGGGCACCGTCGGCCATCCCCGCTACCTCGGCACTTGGTCCAAGGTCGCCAAGATGGAGCAAACCGGCGCGCGTTCGGTCAAATTCACCTTCAATGTGGCCGATCGTGAACTGGCGCTGATCATGGGAATGCGCCCGATCCTGAAAAAATCACAGTGGCAGGGCAAGGATTTTGCCGCGTCGGGTATTGATGACATCCCCATCGGCAGCGCGCCCTATGTCATTGCCGATTTCGACCCGGGGCGTTTTGTACAGCTCAAACGCAATCCCGATTACTGGGGCGCCGATTTGCCATTTCGCAAGGGCACCAATAACCTCGATGAAATCCGCATGGAGTTTTTCGGCGATGCCACCGCCATGTTCGAAGCGTTCAAAGCCGGGCTGCTGACCACGATGCGCGAAACCAACGCAGAAAAGTGGCGCACGCAATATGATTTTCCGGCGGTAAGATCGGGCGACGTGGTGAAATCGGAAATCCCCCACCAACGGCCCACCGGCATCAGCGGTCTGGTGATGAATACCCGCAATCCGGTCTTTGCCGATTGGCGCGTGCGCGAGGCGATGATTCATGCCTTCAACTTTGAGTTCATCAACCAAACGCTGAATGGTGGCGTGAACCCGCGCATCACATCGTATTTTGGCAATTCGGTTCTGGGTATGGTGCCCGGCCCGGCCCCCGCGCCGGTTGCTGATCTTTTGCAACCCTTCGCCGATGATCTGCTGCCCGGCGCAATAAGCGGTTATACCCTGCCCCAGGGCGATGGATCAGAACGTAATCGCAAAAATCTGGCCGCAGCTCTTGATCTGCTGGAACAGGCCGGTTGGACGGTCCAGGGCGGCACGCTGAAAAATGCAAACGCAACGCCTTTCACCTTCGAAATCGTGCTCAATCAGGGTGACACCCAGACCCAGCAAATCGTTGATCTTTATACCGCATCGCTGAACCGCATCGGCATCAACCCAACGATCACTGCCATTGACGCCGCCCAATACAAGGAACGCACCCAATCGTTTGATTTCGACATGGCCTATTACACGCGGGGTCTGTCCCTGTCTCCGGGCAATGAACAGATGCTGTATTGGAGCGCGCAATCCGCCGACACCCCCGGATCGCGCAACTGGATGGGCATGAAAAGCCCGGCCGCCGAAACGATGATTGATACCATGCTCAACGCTACCGATCGCGATGATTTCGTCGCCGCCACCCGCGCACTTGACCGGGTGCTGACCTCGGGGCGCTACGTAATTCCGATCTGGCACAATCCGGTGTCCTACATTGCCCATGCCAAGTCATTGAAATACCCCGAAACCATTCCCGCCTATGGCGATTGGCAAGGGTTCCAGCCCGATATCTGGTGGTACGAAAACTGAACCAACCGCGCCCCCGACCGCAAATCCGGGGCGCGCCCGGCTTTTTCTTGCCCGAAATATCCCCGCCGGAGGCATCCGACCCCACCACATGAACCACCTTGGCGATGGCGGGTGACTGCCCGTTTACACACCGACACAGAATGAAATGCGGGCGCAAGCCCGCTCCGCTTGGTCACGCCCGGTCAATCCAGCGTGGTGACCCATAAAATGGTCGCATCTTCCTGACTGGTGGAAATCACGTTATGACCCATGGTCGCGTCGTAATAGGCGCTGTCGCCACGGCGCATCTCGACGGGCTCGTAAAACTCGGTGCACAACCGCACGGTGCCGGTCAGAACGTACAGCAATTCTTCGCCGTCATGGCGCACCCATCCGTCAAACTCTTCCAAACTGCGGGCGCGGATCGTGGCGCGGTACGGCAACATGCGTTTTTTGGTCAGCGTCCCCGCCAACAGCTCATGCTCATAGGTGGCGGTGGCATGGGCAGCACCGGCACCATTGGGCGTGATTGCCATGCGCCCGTTTACCTTTTCGGCACGTGGCGGTGTAAACAGTTGCGGCACCGAAATCTGCAACCCATGGGCCAGCTTTTTCAATGCGTCATAAGTGGGCGACATCTGCCCGTTTTCAATCTTGCTCAGGGTTGAGCGGGCCAATCCGGCCTGTTTCGCCGCCTGCTCTAACGTCCAGTCGCGCGCGCGGCGCAGATCGCGCACCCGCGCGCCCAGATCAACGGGGTGGGCCACCTCTTCGGTGCCATCGCTGCGCGCCAGGCGGATGATTGAGGGTTCGGTATCTGACATGGCGCTGGTATGGCCGACATTGGCACGGCGCGCAATGTGCCGCCACACCGCCCCCATCACGGTTTATCAAATTTTGATCCCAAGGCGTGACTTTGGCCGCAGCGGGGCGTAGGGCAATCAGGCTGCGTTCCGGAGACATAAGATGCAAAACCTGAAACTCGATATCCTGTCTGACCCCATTTGCCCTTGGTGCCTGATCGGAAAAACCTGGCTTGACCGCGCGCTGGAACAGCGCCCCAATCATCCGTTCCTCATTGAATGGCACCCCTTTCAACTGAACCCCGACATGCCCACCCAAGGCATGGAGCGCCGCGCCTATCTTGAGGCCAAATTTGGCGGCAAAGACGGGGCGATCGCGGTTTATTCACAGATCGAACAGGCGGCAAAATCAGCAGGGATTGATATCGATTGGTCAAAAATCACCCGCACTCCGAATACGTTGAACGCCCATCGTCTGATCCATTGGGCCGGGCTTGAGGGGCGGCAAACTGCGGCGAAATCGGCATTGATGAACGGGTATTTCCGCCAGGGTCTGGACATTGGCGACCCCGAGGTTTTGGCTGATATCGCCGCCTCGATCGAGCTGGATCGCGAAATGATTGCCCGTTTGCTGGCCTCTGATGCCGATGTCGAAGAAATTCGCGCCCGAGATGCTCACACCCGCGAACGTGGGGTGACGGGGGTGCCCACATTCGTCATCGCCAATGCACATGCCCTGCCCGGCGCGCAATCCACCGATATGTGGTTGAAAATCATTGATGATATCGCCGCCCAATCCACCGCAGAAAACGGTGCGCCGCAATGACCGGGCCGCAACGCGCGCTCAGCCAGGGGGAATTTATTGCGCTGATGGCGATGATGATGGCCACCGTGGCCTTTTCCATCGATGCAATGTTGCCCGTCTTGCCCGAAATTGCCGCCGAACTCAGCCCCGATGCCCCGAATAAATCGCAGCTGATCCTCACATCTTTCGTCATGGGGATGGGGCTGGGCACATTTTTTGCCGGCCCTATTTCCGATGCAATCGGGCGCAAAACCACGATTCTGGCGGGCTTTGCCCTCTATGCGTTTGGCGCCATTGTGGCAACCTTTGCACCCACGTTGGAAACCCTGCTGTTTGCGCGTCTGGTGCAGGGGCTGGGCGCGGCGGGGCCGCGTATCGTGTCAACGGCGATGATTCGCGATCTGTATGCGGGGCGACGGATGGCGCAAATCCTGTCCTTTGTGACGATGATTTTCATTCTGGTCCCGGCCATCGCGCCGTTTACCGGCTCGCTTATCATTGCGGCATTTGGCTGGCGTTCGATCTTTGTTGCATTTGTCGGGTTTTCGATGATTGGCGCGTTTTGGATGACCTTGCGCCAACCCGAAACACTGGCCCCCGAACACCGCCGCGCGCTGGCCTTTGCGCCGCTGAAACGCGCCTTGGTCGAGGTGGTAAGCCACCCGATGGTGCGCCTTTATATCGCGGTGCTATCTCTGGGGTTTGCGCAACTGTTCGCGATGCTCAGCTCGATCCAGCAGTTGTTTGACGAAGTGTTTGGGCGCGGCGACAGTTTTCCGTTGTGGTTCATGGCCATCGCCATTGTTTCGGGCAGCGCGACGGTGATCAATGCGCGGCTTGTCATGCGTCTGGGCATGCGGCGTCTGGCGATTGCCGCGTTTTCCAGTCAAACGGTGATTTCGGCGGTTCTGCTTTTGGCCAACAGCGCCGGTATCGTTCCTGCACCGCTGGCGTTTCCGCTGTTCTTTGTTTGGGTGGTTTCGGTGTTCTTTTTGGCCGGGCTGACCTTTGGCAATCTCAATGCGCTGGCGTTGGAACCGATGGGCCATATTGCCGGCATGGCCGCATCGACCGTGGGCGGAGTTTCGACCGTGTTGTCGGTGTTGATTGCGGTGCCAATTGGCCTGGCGTTCAACGGCACGACATTGCCGGTGATGATGGGCACGTTCCTGTGTTCGGCGCTGGCCTGGTGGCTGATGCGCAAATCCCGCGAGGCGGACCCAACGCCGCGCACCACCGTGCCAACCCCCTAGGGTTTGGCACGGGCGTGTTTTGCCAGGCTTTGCGCAATGGCAAACGCGCCTTTGATCTTGTCGGCGGTTTTGGTCCAATCACGTAACACGATGATTTTGTTATCTTTCACCTTGGCTTGACCATCCTGTTCGGTGATAAATTCGACCAGCCCGGCGGGGTTGGCGAATTTGTCATTGTGAAACACGATCGTCGCGCCCTTCGGCCCGGCGTCAAGTTTCGCAATCCCGGCGCGTTTGCATTCGGCCTTGATGCGCACAACCAACAACAGGCTGTTCACCTCGCGCGGCAATTTGCCGAACCGGTCGATCAGCTCGGCGGCAAACCCTTCCAATTCCACCTTGGTGGTCAGGCCCGAGAGGCGGCGGTAGAGGCCCAGCCGCACATCCAGATCGGGAACGTAATCTTCGGGAATCAGAACCGGCACGCCCAGATTGATTTGCGGTGACCATTGGCCATCGTCCAAACCGTCAACCAGCCCCTCCAATTCGCCCGCCTTGATCTTGGAAATCGCCTCTTCCAGCATGGATTGATACAGCTCGTATCCGACTTCCTTCACCTGCCCCGACTGTTCCTCACCCACCAAATTGCCTGCCCCGCGAATATCCAGATCTTGCGACGCAAGGGTAAATCCGGCGCCCAGACTGTCGAGTGATCCAAGAACGCGCAGCCGTTTTTCCGCCGCCGGGGTCAGTTTGCTGCGTGGTTTCGTGGTTAAATACGCATAGGCGCGGGTTTTGCTGCGCCCGACGCGACCACGAATCTGATACAGTTGCGCCAGTCCAAACATATCGGCGCGGTGCACGATCATCGTGTTGGCGGTGGGAATATCCAGCCCCGATTCAACAATCGTGGTGGCCAGCAACACATCGTATTTACCATCGTAAAAGGCGTTCATCCGATCATCCAGCTCACCCGCCGCCATCTGTCCATTGGCGGTGATATAGCTGACTTCGGGCACGTGATCCTTCAGGAATTGCTCCATATCCGGCAGATCGGTGATGCGCGGCACCACCATGAACGATTGGCCGCCGCGATAATGTTCGCGCAACAGCGCCTCGCGCAATGTGACCGTATCAAATTCGGACACATAGGTGCGGATCGCCAACCGGTCGATGGGCGGGGTGCCGATGATCGACAGGTCGCGCACCCCGGTCAGCGACAATTGCAAGGTACGCGGAATCGGTGTCGCGGTCAGGGTCAGCACATGCACATCGCTGCGCATCTGTTTCAAACGTTCTTTGTGGTTCACCCCGAAATGTTGTTCTTCGTCGATCACCAACAGGCCCAAATCTTTGAACTTTATCGATTTTGCCAGCAATGCATGGGTGCCAATCACAATATCAACAGTCCCGTCCGATATCCCCTGTCGGGTCAGCGCGGCGTCGCGGGTCGAAACAAAGCGCGACAATTGCCGCACCTCAACCGGAAAGCCGCGAAACCGTTCGGCAAAGCCTTTGAAATGCTGCCGTGCCAACAGGGTTGTGGGTGCAATCACTGCCACCTGATGCCCGTTCAACGCGGCCACAAAGGCGGCGCGCATCGCCACCTCGGTTTTGCCAAAGCCCACATCGCCGCAAATCAGCCGGTCCATTGGCGCACCGGCGGCCAGATCGGCCAGAGTGTCATCAATCGCGCTCTGTTGATCATCGGTTTCCTGATAGGGGAATCGCGCGGCGAATGCGTCATACATGCCGTCGGGCGGTTCCATGATCGGGGCCCGGCGCAACAGCCGTTCGGCGGCGACCCGGATCAGACGGTCGGCAATATCGCGAATCCGCTGTTTCAGACGGGCCTTTTTGGCCTGCCACGCACCGCCGCCCAATTTATCGAGCATGCCTTCGTCATGGCCATAGCGCGACAGCAGTTCAACGTTTTCAACCGGCAGATACAGCCGATCACCCCCGGCATATTCCAACAGGATACATTCGTGGTCGGCACCCAATGCCTTGACCACTTCAAGCCCGCGATAGATGCCGACGCCGTGATCCACATGCACAATCAAATCGCCCGGCGACAAGGATTGCGTTTCGGTCAGGAAATTCTCGGCCCGCTTCTTGCGCTTGGTCGATCGGATCAGCCGATCACCCAGAACATCCTGTTCCGACACCACGCACAGGCCCTTGCCTTCAAACCCGTGCTCCAACGGCCAGACGGTTAGAAACAGCCCGCCATGCCCCTCGGGGATATCGCGGAAATCGGTGATCAGGGTTGGCTGGGTCAGGCCCTCATCCTCAAGCAAGCCCGACAGGCGTTCGCGCGCGCCTTCGGAATAGCTTGCGATCAGCACCTGGGACTCTTCACGCTTTGCGCGAACATGTCCCGCCAAAGCTTCGAAAAGATTGACGTTTTCCTGTTGCCGCTCGGGTGAAAAATTGCGCCCGATACGCCCGCCTGCGTCGATCACCCCCGGCCCGGTGGATTGCGGCAACGGGTTTAATTGCAGCACACGCCGCCCTTTGATCGCCTTTTCCCACGCCGCATCATCCAGATACAACAATCCCGGCGGCGCGGGTTTATACACGCTGTCCATGCGTTTTTTGCTCAGCATCGCATCGCGGCGGTTGTCATATTGATCGGCGATACTGTCCCACCGCGCCAGCCGCGCGCCGGTGGCCTGATCGTCCAACATCCATGACGCGGTTGGCAGGTAATCGAACAGGGTTTCCAAGCGTTCGTGAAAGAACGGCAACCAATGTTCGATCCCGGCGCGTTTTTGCCCCGCCGATACCGCCTCATACAGCGGATCATCGGTGCCCGCCGCGCCAAATTCGATCCGGTAATTCTGCCGGAATCGGGTGATGGCGGGTTCGTCCAAAATCACCTCGGACACCGGCGCCAGTTCGATCACCGACAGTTTTTCGGTTGTGCGCTGGGTGGCCGCATCAAACCGACGCGCGCCGTCCAACACATCGCCAAACAGATCCAACCGCACCGGCCCCATTTCGCCGGGGGGCCAGACATCAATGATGCCACCGCGCACGGCATAATCGCCCGGTTCAACCACTGTTGGCGCTTGGGTGAATCCCATGCGCACCAGAAAATTGCGCAGGCCCGCCTCGTCAATACGTTCGCCCACACGGGCCGAAAACGCCGCCTCTTTCAACAGGGCGCGTTCGGGCACCCGTTGTGTGGCCGCGTTCAACGTGGTTAACAAAATGAACGGCCCCGGCATACCATGCGCCAGAGCGGCCAAGGTGGCCATCCGCGTGGCCGAAATATCGGCATTGGGCGATATCCGGTCATAGGGCAGACAATCCCATCCCGGAAATGTGATGACCGTGGCTTGGGCCGCAAAGAACTCCAGCGCGCCGCGCATCGCGGCCAGACGTTTATCATCGCGCGCCACATGCACGACCGTGCCGGATTTGGCCAATTCGTCGGCCAACAGACGGGCATCAAACCCTTCGGGCGCGCCGGAAACGGTGATATGTTTTGAATCTGACATGACGCCCTTACCTAAATCCGCGCCGGGGCGCGTCAACCACCCAACGGACCGACATCAAGATTCTTGTACATCCCCCACATGGCGGTAACAAAAATCGAAACAATGCCGATCAGTTGTGTAATCATCCGGTGCCGCGCAAGGCGCACGCGCAAATCCTCGCCCAAGGCATCCTCATGCGCGATCAATCTGGCGGTGTTAAGCGACAGCATCCAGACACCCGTCATCGGAAATGCGATCAAAAACAGCGCCTGGGCAAATTCGACACCATACCAGAATGCCAACAACCCCAACGCCGACAACAGCATTGACCCCAAAGAAACCAGGCCAACCCCAGAAACCGACGCAATATAAAGCAACCGGTTCACGTTGATCCGCGCGATGGTATCAAGATCGGCCTCGGCCTGACCGCCAAACCGGCGCGCCCGGGTCACCATGTCAAACGGCACGCCAAGAACCCAGTGGGATGCAGTGGACCAAACCGTGGCCAGCGCGATCCAATACCACAGATTGGAGAATGACCGCATATCGATCAGTTCAAAAACGGCCGTGTACCAATTCACGCAACAACTCCGAAGGCATATTCGGCGCGACATTACGTTCGGCGCACGCCATTGACCACCCCATGATGACACCACTTGAGAAACGCCGCCATCCATGGCACCCAAGGGCACACAAAGCCACGAGATGAGCCATGACAACAGCACCCTATCCCAATGCGCGCTTCCGCCGCCTGAAATCCTCGGCTGCGCTGCGCGCGCTGAGTGCTGAAAACACCCTCAGCGTCAGTGATCTGATCTGGCCGGTCTTCGTGCGCGATGGTGAGGGCCAGCGTGAGCCGGTCAATTCGATGCCTGGCGTTGATCGTTTGTCGGTGGATCTGCTGGTCGAGGCCGCGCGCGAGGCGGCCGATCTCGGCATTCCGGCGATCTGCATTTTCCCCTATACCGACCCCAGGTTGAAAACCCAACTGTGCGAAGAGGCGTGGAGCCCCGACAACCTGTCAAATCAGGCAATCCGCGCGATCAAATCGGCCGTGCCTGACATTGCGGTGATGACCGATGTGGCGCTTGATCCGTATAATATCAACGGCCACGATGGCATTGTGCGCGATGGTATCATCGTCAATGACGAAACGGTTGAGGCATTGGTGAAAATGGCCCTGGCCCAAGCCGACAGCGGCGCCGATATCCTTGGCCCGTCTGATATGATGGATGGGCGGATTGGCGCCATGCGCCGCGCGCTTGAGGCCGCAGGCCATCAGAACGTCACGATCATGTCGTATTCGGCAAAATACGCCAGCGCCTTTTACGGCCCGTTTCGTGATGCCGTCGGCGCAACCGGGGCGCTGACCGGTGACAAGAAAACCTATCAACTGAACCCCGCCAATTCTAATGAGGCCCTGCGTTTGGTCGAACGGGATCTGTCCGAAGGGGCCGATATGGTCATGGTCAAACCCGGCCTGCCCTATCTGGATATCTGCCGCCGGGTCAAAGACCGGTTCGGCGTGCCCACCTATGCCTATCAGGTGTCGGGCGAATATGCGATGATCCAGGCCGCAGCGGCACAGGGTTGGATCGACGGCGCACAGGTGATGCAAGAATCCCTGATGGCATTCAAACGCGCAGGCTGTGACGGGGTTTTGACCTATTTCGCGCCGTCCATGGCGCGGGTGCTGAAAGGCTGAAATTTCTTGCGCCAACTTCCATGGGCAAAACACAGGCGCGAAAATACACGCCATATCTGGCTTATTCCCGCCGAACCTAAGATCGCACCGTGACACCAAGCGACGTTTTGCCTATCCTGTGCTCGTCAGTGGTCGGTACAGAGTGCGGCAATGAGGCGGTTCAAAAGCAGTAAGGATTTTCCATGAATAAATATTCCAGGCGCACGGTTTTGGCCGGTGCGGTTTCGTCGCTCACCTTTGGCGCGGCCTGTTCCAATGGCCTGGGCAGTCGCGGCCCCGGCACCATCGATGCCCGCGTCGCGCAATCGCTCAGCTTTTTATATTCCAGCTATCCCGCCACCCGGGATTTGCGCGACAAGGCCGCAGGCCAGTTGGTGATGCCCCTTGTGACCGAAGCAGGGTTCGGCATCGGCGGCAGTTACGGGCGCGGCGCGTTGCAGGTCAACGGAACGACAATTGATTATTATTCGGCAACCCAGGCCAGCGTCGGATTGCAGATCGGGGCACAACAATACGCCCATGTATTGTTCTTCATGACCAATGATGCGCTGTACAATTTTCGCAACTCTCCCGGTTGGGCGGCCGGTGCCGATGTGCAATATGCGGTGAACGATCAGGCGGGAAACCTGACAGCCGACACCACAACATCCCTGTCGCCAGTGATTGCGGTTGTATTTGGTCAGGCCGGTTTGATTGCCGGGGCCACCGTCAAGGGCACAAAATACAATCGTATTATTCCATAAGGGTTTACCACGGTTTTTGGAATGCTAAGGTCGCGCGACTGAACACTGTGAAAGGGTCGCGCCATGCCATTAACCGTCAACCCGAATATGGCTGCCACGTCTCCCCCCCCTGTGATGGAGGCGCGGCGCTGGCTTGAGGGGGTCACATTCCCCGCTGATCGCCCGCTGATAAACGTCAGTCAGGCCGCGCCAATCACCCTGCCCCCGCTGGCAATGCGCGAAGCCATGGCCGACACGATCATGACCGTGCCGGGCGCGCATCTTTATGGCCCGGTCCTGGGCCTGCCCGAACTGCGTGCCGAGGTGGCGGCAGAATGGACACGCGCCTATGGCGGCGCGGTATCGCCCGATCAGGTTGCCATCACCTCCGGATGCAATCAGGCATTTGCCGCGGTGATCAGTTCAATTGCTCGGAATGGGGATGAAGTTATTCTTCCAACCCCTTGGTATTTCAATCATAAAATGTGGCTCGATATGAACGGGATCACCACCGTTCCTCTGCCCACCGGGCGCGGCCTGATTCCCGATCCTGACACCTGCGCCGCCTTGATCACGCCCCGCACAAAGGCAATCGTGTTGGTCACCCCCAACAATCCGGGCGGTGCGGAATACCCCCCGGAAACGATGCGCGCCTTTGCCGACATGGCCCGCGCCCGTGGCTTGCCCCTGATCGTCGATGAAACCTACCGCGACTTTCACAGCCAAAGCGGCGCGCCCCATGATCTGTTTACCGATCCCGATTGGGATGAAACGCTGATCCACCTATACAGCTTTTCCAAAGCTTACCGGCTGACAGGGCACCGCGTCGGCGCGCTGACGGCCAGCACCGCGCGCTTGCACCAGATCGAGAAATTTCTCGATACCGTCACGATTTGCCCGAACCAATTGGGCCAACACGCTGCCCTTTGGGGCATGCGCAACCTGCGCCAATGGCTGGCCGGTGAGCGCGATGAAATCCTCGGCCGACGCGATGCCATCTCAAAGGAATTTGCCCGCCTGCCTGACTGGAACCTTTTGGGATGCGGGGCATATTTTGCTTATGTGGAACATCCCTTCGATATCCCGTCTGACACCCTCGCCCGGCGGCTGGTGCGTGAAGCGGGCGTGTTGCTTTTGCCCGGAACAATGTTCACGCCCCAAGGCGACGTAGCAGGACAAAGGCAGTTGCGGATTGCGTTCGCAAACGTTGATCGCATCGGAATTTCGCAGCTGCACGACCGATTGGCGGCGTTCAAACTGGAATAAGTGTCTTGGGGCGCTGCCCCAAACCCCGGGATATTTTCAAAACAGAAATGAGAAAACAAAGGCCCTTTCATTTCTGTTTTCTTAAATATCCCCGCCGGAGGCATCCATCGCCATCCAACAGCCCAGCGGGATCACATGGTGCGAAACTCGCGTTCCTGGCGGGGCGTCCAATAGACCGTGAGGGCAAAACCGTCATCGGTTTGCTCTTCTGCCTCAACCACGTTCTGTTCGTGTAGCCACGCGCGTTTGCGGCCTTGTGAAAAGGTAAGGGTGAGATCGCGCCGTGTGCGTTCGTCATCAAGAGCGACGGCGATCGCGTCGTAAAACTTATCGAGACCTGCGCCGGTCAGGGCCGAAATTGGCAGAACATTTTCTTGCCGGGCCGCCTGGGTTTCTAGGGCCGCGCGCGATTCGGGCGGCAGGGCATCGATCTTGTTCCACAACTCGATCTGCGGCGTCGCGTCGCTCACGCCAAGCTGTTTCAGAATTGCGGTGACATCGCGGGCCTGTTCTGCGGTGTTGGCGTGGGATATGTCGCGCACATGGCAGATCAGATCGGCACCCAGCACTTCCTCTAATGTGGCGCGAAATGCGGCGACAAGCTGTGTGGGCAGCTCAGAAATGAACCCCACCGTGTCCGACAGAATCACCTTTTTGCCCGACGGCAATTCGACACCGCGCATCGTTGGGTCAAGCGTGGCGAACAGCATGTCTTCTGCCATGACTGAGGCGCCGGTCATGCGGTTGAACAGGGTGGATTTGCCCGCGTTCGTATATCCAACCAACGCCACCACGGGATAGGGCACCTTTGCCCGGGCTGCACGATGCAATTCCCGTGTTTTGACCACCTTTGCCAATTGTTTCTTCAACCGGACCAGATGGTCATCAATGGCGCGCCGGTCGGCCTCGATCTGGGTTTCGCCGGGGCCGCCGACAAACCCAACGCCGCCGCGCTGCCGCTCAAGATGGGTCCAGGCGCGCACCAGACGGGTGCGTTGATAGGACAGCGCCGCCATTTCAACCTGAAGCACGCCCTCGCGGGTGCGCGCCCGATCGCTGAAGATTTCAAGAATCAGGCCGGTACGGTCCAGCAGTTTGACCTGCCATTCCTTTTCCAGGTTGCGCTGTTGCACCGGCGACACCGGCCCATCAATCAGGATCAACCCGATTTCTTCGGCTTCGATCCGGGCTTTCAGTTCGGCAATTTTGCCTTTGCCAAACAACATGCCCGGATGGATCTTGGGCAGGTTTATGACATCACCGCCCACCACTTCGAGATCCGGAAGGGCCGCGGCCAATGCCACCGCTTCGGCCAATGCCACCTCAGGATCGCGGCGGGTGCGGTCTGATTTTATGTCAGGATGCAACACCCAGGCGCGCATATCCTGTGTGCGTGTTTCATCCATTCTTATTCTTCGCCGTCGTACAGATTGATTGGCGAGGCGGGCATGATCGTTGAAATCGCATGTTTATACACCAATTGCGATTGCCCATCCCGGCGCAAAAGCACGCAGAAATTATCGAACCAGGTAATCACACCTTGCAGTTTTACACCGTTGATCAGAAATATCGTGACCGGAACTTTTGTTTTGCGCACATGGTTCAGAAATGCGTCTTGAAGGTTCTGTCTGTCGCCTGCCATAGTTCTGCTCTACCTTTTATTCTTGGCCTGTTCGCACAGGCATAACATAAACGTTGCCAATATGTGCCGAGTTTTGCCGAGAATCCAGCGCTAATAAAGGCTTGGGCGAATTCGGATCATAACCGTGTCAGTGGCGCCAGAAATCCGGGTTCAAAAGTGCGATCAGGGCCAGGGTTTCAAGCCGCCCCAGAACCATGGCAAAGGCGAAAATGGTTTTTGCCGTTCCGGTCAGCGTGGCCATTGCAATTGGATCGCCGGCACCCAACGTGACCAATGGGCCGGTGGTGGACAGGGCCGCAATGGTCAGAACCGTGGCTTGTTCAAACTTGATGCCGGTCAGGGCAAAGGCCAACATCATCACCGCTACCGAAACGGCAAACAGCATGAAAAACACCCAAGCCACATACGCACCCTTGCGCCGCATCCGCCGCGCCGCCGTGCCGGCACCGCCGACAGAGGTGGGATGCACCAGTTTTTCCATTTCGCGCACGCCGTGTTTATACAGCGCGTAAATGCGCAACAATTTGACGCCCCCCGCCGTGGTTGCCACGCCCCCACCAATCAGCGCCAGCCCCATGAGAAGGATTCCGGGGGTTTCCAGACCGGACCAATTTCGCGCCGCATCCCAATCGGCACTAACAAATCCGGTGGTGGTGAGAAACGAAAGCGTGGTGAAAACGGCGCCCCACAGCGCGCGCGCCGCACGCTCAACGCTCATCGCGCCATCAATTTCATAGGCACCGATCCAGTGGCGCGCAAACAACAAAAGCGGCAGCGCAGTAATGCAAAACACGCCCATCTGAAATTCGGGATCACGGCGCAGTTGTTCCCATGTTCGACCGCTGCTGTCGCTTGAAAAGGTCAGGCGTGAGATGGCAAAGAACAAAAACAGAAAAATCAGGAATTCGGCAAAAAATCCTCCCTGCCCGCCCTGGCCCGTGGTGATGCCGCTGGTGGCCATGGTGGACATGGCCCGGCAGATCGCCGCCAAAGGCGTTTCGCCGGCCATCGCCAGGCCGATCCACAACACCAAGGTCAGCGAAACATAGATCGGCGCAAGCGATCCGGCGAATCGCGCCAGACGTTCCGATCCGTCAGCCACGCGGGTGATCTGACTGGCGGCCGGGCTGGCGCCTTCGCCAATGCCGCCGTCTGACAACACCTCGAATCCGCCCAAATTCATCGGCGCGATCAAGGCCACCGCTGTGACCCAAACCAACAATCCGCCAAACCATCCGACCATGGCGCGCCACAGATGCAAACTGTCGGGCAGGCGCGCCGGATCATAAAGCGTGGCACCTGTCGTGGTCATGGACGACACCATTTCAAACCACGCGCTGCTGAAACGGGTGGTTCCCAATGCCTCGTAAAATGGCACAGCCAGAACCGCGGGAATCACAGTGAACGCCGCAACCAGCGCAATCAGATAGCCGCGCGCCTGACGGCGCAGGATCATGCCATCGGTTGCAATCGCAATCAGCGCCGTGAGAATGCAAAACACCAACGAGGCATAAAAAAACACCCGCGCCACATGCAAATCGCGCATCACATAGGCGTGGATGGACGGTACGATCATTCCGACCGCTGCAATGCCCATCAGCACCACAATCAACGGAAACCGGACCAGAACCCGCTCCATCAGAAAAAATCGATGCTGACTTGGAACAGACGTTCGACTTCGGGCACGTCCTTGGCCATGGCGAACACGACGATGATATCGCCCTCTTCGATCCGGGTGCCGCCGCGCGGAGACACCACCGTGTCGCCCTTTTGCACCGCACCCACCAACACGCCTTCGGGAAAATCGATGTCGCGCACCAACTGCCCCGAAATTGGCGAGGTTGATAAAACCTGTGCTTCGATGATTTCGGCCTCGGCATCGCCGATGGAATAGACACCGCGCACGCGACCCTGACGGATATGGCGCAGGATCGATGATACGGTGGTCGAGCGTGGGTTGATGAACGCATCAATATCCAAAGGGACCATCAACGATTGCAAGGTCGGATCATTGACCAGGCAGATTGCCATCTTGCACCCGGCCGCCTTGGCCCGCACGGCGGCCAGAACGTTGACCTTGTCATCATCGGTCACGGCCAGGATCGCGTCGGCCTTGCCGATCCGCGCCTCGTTCAACAGATCCATGTTCAACCCATCACCGTGCAACACAATGGTGCGTTCCAACCGATCAGCGGCACGTTCGGCAATGGCGCGGGAACGTTCGATCACCTTGACGCGCACGCGATCCGCCTTTTTCTCAAGCGTCGAAGCAACCGAAAGCCCGACATTTCCACCGCCCACAATCACCACGCGGTTTTGTTTGGCGATGGATTTGCCAAAGATTTCCAAGGTCCGGTTCACGTCATCACGGTGGGACAGAACGTAAATCTGATCATCGACAAACAGTTGATCGTCGGCATCGGGGGCAAACAAGACATCGCCCCGCCGTACCCCCACCACGGTGGCGCGCAGCGTGGAAAACAGATCGGTCAGTTGGCGCAAGGATGTGTTCAGAACCGGACAATCGGCATCAAGAACCAGTCCCAAAAGCTGACTCTGCCCGCCCAGAAAACTCTGGGTATCAAACGCGACGGGCGCGGCCAACCGGCGCAACGCCGCCTCGGCCACCTCGCGCTCGGGCGAGATGATGACATCAATCGGCAGATGATCGCGCCGGTACAGATCGGCATATCCGGCATTGAGATAGGATTGACTGCGCAACCGGGCGATTTTGCGCGGCACCGAAAACACCGAATGGGCCACCTGACAGGTGACCATGTTCACTTCGTCACTGTGGGTGGCGGCAATGACCATGTCGGCGTCGCGCGCGCCGGCGCGGTCCAACACATCGGGATAACTGGCAAAGCCGGCGACGCCTTGCACATCCAGCGTGTCGGTGGCGCGGCGCACCAGATCGGCGTTGTTGTCCACCACGGTCACGTCGTTGCGTTCGCCCGACAGATGTTTGGCGATCTGCCAGCCCACCTGGCCCGCGCCACAAATGATAACTTTCATCTCGATACTCCTGGCGGGCCTATGATACTGGACAGTCACACCATTCGATGAAACGATCCTGCCACACCATGAGTCATGGCAAGACCCGAAGGGGGACGCAATGCAAAACCGGGCTTTGATGCTGATCCTATGCGCAACTGCCGCCTGCGCGCCCTATTCCGGCTATTATCAGGCGGGCCAGACGGTGGCGCGGCTGAATGCCGATCAAACCACATGCGAGGTGCAGGCCGCCCAGAAGGTGCCGCCAAACACCCAGATCCGGCGCACCCCCGTCACCGTTTCCCCGCCCCGGCGCGTTTGCAACAAAGCGGGCGATTGTGTCGTGTATCCCGGCCAGGTAAGCGGCGGCGATGCCTATACGGTTGATACCAATCTGCCCTTGCGCCAGCGTGTCGAAGACCAATGCATGGGCGCCAAAGGCTATCAAAAGGTGCAGATCCCGCTGTGCACCCCACAAGTGAGCAAGGCAATCGAAGGGCGGGCCATCACCACCCTGCCCCCGCTCAGTGATCGGGTCTGCGCGGCCCGCACCCAAAGCCGCGATTATGTGTTTGTGACGGTGAATTAAACCTCGATATCTTCGATATGGGCGACGCGGTTGCCCAACTTGTTGCTGGTGACCACGTTCAGCGATTTCAGCTTGCGGTGCAGCGCGCTGCGCTCCATTCCCACAAAGGTGGCCGTGCGCGAGATATTGCCGCCAAAACGGTTGATCTGGGTCAGCAGGTATTCCCGCTCAAACAATTCGCGCGCCTCGCGCAGCGGCAAGGTGGCAAGCGAACCTGACAGGACAACGCGCCCGTCTTCCTCGGGCGTCGGCTCCATGCCGGGCAATTCCGAGGCGGCGATGTCGCCCTTGTCGGCGCCCAGGATCAGCACCCGTTCGATCACGTTTTTCAACTGTCGCACATTGCCCGGCCACAGCATGGTTTGCAAAAGCGCGATCGCCTCATCACTCAGTTGACGCAGGGGCAAGCCCTGGGTCTTGTTGAACGCAGTGATGAAATAATCGGCCAGTTCGGGAATGTCCTCGCGCCGCTCATCCAACGATGGCACGGCAATTGGTACCACCGCCAGACGGTGAAACAGTTCCTGACGGAAACGCCCCAATTTGATTTCCTGTGCCAGATCACGATTGGTCGACGAGATGACCCGCATATCAACCTTGATCTTTTCACTGCCACCCACACGGGCGAACGACTGATCCACCAGAACGCGCAGGATCTTGCTTTGGGTGCCCAGGGGCATATCGGCCACTTCGTCGAAAAACAGAATGCCGCCATCGGCCTGCTCCAACAGCCCCGGTTCGACGCCGCGTTCGGTGCTTTCGCGGCCAAACAACACTTCTTCCATACGGTCGGGTTCAACCGTGGCGCTGGACACGGTGATAAACGGCGCATCGGCCCGGTTGGAATGGGCATGGATATAGCGCGCCGCCACTTCCTTGCCGCTGCCTGCAGGACCGGTCAGCATCACCCGACCGTTTGATTTGGTGACCTTATCAAGGTTTACTTTCAAGCTCTTGAAGGCCGAACTTGAACCGATCATTTCAGAAACCGTGCCGTCACGCCGTTTCAGTTCACTGTTTTCGCGGCGCAGGCGGCTGGTTTCCATGGCGCGGCCAATCACCACCGTCAACTGATCAATATTGAACGGTTTTTCGATGAAATCATAGGCCCCCTGTTTGATCGCGGCGACCGCGATTTCAACATTGCCATGGCCCGAAATGATGATGATCGGTACGCCGGGGTGATCGCGTTTTGTCGCTTTCAGAATGTCGATCCCATCCATCTGGCTGTCTTTCAGCCAGATATCGAGGATCATCAGCGCAGGCAGTTCCTTGGCGATTTCGGCCATACATTCGTCTGACCCACCGGCCATGCGCGTGGTATATCCCTCATCTTTCAAAATATCCGAAATCAGCTCTCGAATGTCGCGTTCGTCATCAACGATAAGAATGTCGCCCATGGTCTGTTACCTTTCTTGAACCCCTGCCTCGTGGAAGTCCCCACCGTCGATTTCGATCAGGCGGGGCAATTGGATGTGCGCACGCGCGCCACAATGGGGCGTGTCGCCAAACGGCTCGCTGGTGCTCAGGGTCAGCGTGCCGCCGTGTTCTTCGATGATCTTTTTCACAATCGGAAGGCCCAGGCCCGTACCCTCGGACCGGGTGGTCACGTATGGTTCGAACAGGCGCGCCCGGTCTTCGGGCAGGCCGATGCCGTTGTCGGAAATGGTGACGTGGATATCGGTTGGATCACTGGTCATGGTCACCCGCACCTCGGGGATATGTCCGTCAGGCGCGCCCTTTTCATAAAGGCTTTCAATGGCTTCTCCGGCGTTCTTGATCAGGTTTGTGAACGCTTGGCCGATCATTGTATCGTCAAATTCCGCCATTACCGGCGCTTTCGGAATGTCGGTAATCAGGCGCAGATCGGGTACGCGCGCCTCTTGCAATGTCACTGCGTCGCGCAACAATTTGGCGATGTCGTGGGTACGCCGTTCGGGGGTGGGCATCCGGGCGAATTTGCTGAACTCATCGACAATCCGGCGCAAATCTCCGGTTTGGCGGATGATCACATCGGTATATTGCGTCAGGGACTCGGCGCTTTCCTCGCTCAACTCCTTGCTGAACTTGCGCTTGATCCGCTCGGCACTCAGCTGAATCGGGGTCAGGGGGTTTTTGATTTCATGGGCGATCCGGCGCGCCACATCGCCCCAGGCGGCCATACGTTGCGCCGCGACCAGGTCGGTCACATCGTCAAACGACACAACATACCCTTCCAGTTTTCCCGCTCCGGACCGGCGGGTCGACATGCGCACCAGCAGGCTTTCCAATGTGCCGCCGCGCGACACCTTGATTTCTTCCTGCGCCACCTCAAGGCGGCGATTGGCGCGCAGCCGTTCGAACAACGGGCCAAATTCCGGCACCGCAACGGCCAGCGCGGTTTTCGCCTCGGGCGTTTCATCAAGCTGCAACAAACGTTCGGCGCTGCGGTTCACGAACGTCACACGCCCCTTTGAATCAAGCCCCACAAGGCCGGCCGTGACCGAGGACAGCACAGAATCAAACAACCGCCGCCGCCGATCAATCTGATCATTGGTGGCCAACAGGGTGTCGCGCTGTCCTTTCAACCGCTTGGTCATCTGGTTGAACAACCGACCCAGCATGGCGATTTCGTCGTCGCCTTCTTCCTCGCGCACGCGCACATCCAAATCACCCGCACCCACCCGTTGCGCCGCCCCGGCCAGACGGCCCACTGGCCCCGCCAGACGTTCGGCAAACCACAGGCCCATCCAGATCGCCGCCAGGATAAGGATCACCGCAAACCCAAGGTAAAGCAGGCCAAATTCAAACAGGATCCGGCCCCGTTCGGATTCCAGCTGATTGTAAAGGCGCACGGTTTCCTGAGTGTCATCCAGCAGCGCCAAAATTTCGCCATCCACCTCGCGGCTGACATATAAAAACCGGTTGCCAAGCCCGCCCAGACGCACCAAAGCGCGAAATTCGTTTTGCGCCCAATCCTCGATAACAACGGTTTCGCCTTGGGCGGCACGGGCCAATTCCGCATCGCCGGGTTGTTCGAAGTTGAACAGATATGATCCTTCGCCGCGCGCACGAATTTCGCCGGAATTGTTGATCACATAGGCTTCGCGCAGGCCCCGTTGGATGCGGTTTTGCCCTTGGGCCAGAGCCTGCCGCATTTCGCCATCGGACACCATGAAACTGTCTGACTGCAACGATGACAGGAAGGCGGCCAATACTTCGGCATCGGTGCGCAAATCCTGGCGCTGCTCTTCCTCATACGCTTCGGCGGCAGAAAGCGAGGCACCGACAACTTCGCGCACACGTTCCGAAAACCATCCCTCAAGCCCGACATTCACGGTCAGCCCGGCAAATATCGCCACGGTCACGGTGGGCACCAGCGCGATCAACGCAAACGATGCCGTCAGCCGCATATGCAACCGCGAGCCTGCCGATTGCGCGCGGCGTGCCGCCACCATCCGCGCCAATGACCCCATGACCAACGCCGCCACAAACAGAACGTAAACCAGATCGGCCAACAAAACCACGCGCAGCGACAGGCCAGACGCGCCCTGATCCAGCGGCCCCAGAACAAGGAACGTGGCAAGAGCAAGAACCGGCCCCAAAATGACCAGGCCAATGGTTGACCACGTCTTGAACCGGCGCTGCCGCCGCAAGCGCACAAAACGATCCCAAGTTGCCGTGCGAACACGCCCTGTCACGGGTGAAACCCCCAATTGATGTGTCGCTTTGCGCGACGTACCGCTCTATTTGGTGGTCTCGTTTCGGCTGACGCCAAATGGCCACACATTATGTTGCGGTTTTACATCAATTTGCGGCGCCGTGTCACGCGAATATCGAGCTCGGTGATCTTCTTTCTCAGGGTGTTGCGATTTATGCCAAGTAAATCAGCACACTTAGCCTGATTTCCGCCGGTCGCTTCCAACGCGATATCAATCAGGGGGGCTTCGATCTCGCGCAAAATCCGCTGGTAAAGTCCCGGAGGAGGCAATGCGCCGCCATGCAAATCGAAATAGCGGCGCAGGTGTTTGGCGACGGATCCCGACAGTTTTTCACCCTCGCCCTTTGCGCCCGACGTGTCCATCGTCGGCTGATTGCCCAGAACCGATTCAGCCTCGGCGCGGCTGATGTCGGGTTCGGTGCCGGTAACCACGATCCGGCGCACGGTGTTTTCCAACTGCCGCACGTTGCCCGGCCAGGAATAACCGCGCATCAAATCCATTGCCGGTTCGGAAAATACCCGCATCGACAGCCCGTCCCGTTCGGCACGATTCAGGAAATGGGCGGTCAGTAACGGAATATCCTCGACCCGTTCGCGCAGCGTCGGCACCGGAATCGTCACCCCGCCCAAACGGTAAAAAAGATCCTGGCGAAATGCGCCGGTTTCCAGTTTTTCGGTCAGATCGCTTTGCGATGTCGCCATGATCCTGGGCGCATCCTCACCGATACTGTCCAGCATCCGAACGATCCGCGCTTGCGCCTCTTCGCTCAGATCGCCAACCTCATCAAACAGGATCGACCCACCGCGCGCCTGCGCGATCACCCGGGCCGGGCCATCCATCGTGGCCAGTTCTGTCGCGCTGGCCACCACGAAAGGCAACGCGCGCCGATCAGAAAAATCGTGTATGGCACGCGCGATAAGCGATTTCCCGGTGCCCGATTCCCCGGTGATCAAAACCGGCAGATCCGTGTTCATCACCCGCGCCACCAAACGATACAGCGCCTGCATCGCCGGGGTGCGCCCAACCAGCGGCAAATCATCGGCGGGCTGCTCCCCGGGGTCACGGGGGGGGGGCACATGACGTTTTACCTCAAGCGCGCGGGCGGCACGTTTCATCAGATCGGGCAGGTCAAAAGGTTTGGGAAGATAATCGAACGCCTCGGCCTCGGCGGCCTGAATCGCGGTCATGATCGTGTTTTGCGCCGAAATCACGATCACCGGCAGGTGCGGCCGCGCCTGTGCAATTCTTGGTAACGCCTCAAGACCATTGCCATCGGGCATGATCACATCGGAAATCACCAGATCGCCCTTGCCTTCCTCAACCCACCGCATCAGCGTAACCATCGACGAAGTGGCATGCACCTTGCACCCGGCGCGGGTCAGCGCCTGTGTCAAAACGGTGCGGATCGTTCGGTCGTCATCGGCAACAAGAACCGTGCCATCCATACTCTGGTCATCCTTTATATTTCGTGAATTTCGTTTTTCGGCGCAAGAGGAAGCGACAGGCGGAATGCCGTCCGCCCCGGCGCGCTTTCAACCGAAACCCAACCTTCGTGATCCGATACGATCTTGCTGACCAATGCCAATCCCAACCCGGTGCCGTTTACGCGGCCCGACACGAAAGGTTCAAAAACATTCTGTGCCAATTCGGGTGGCAGGCCGGGGCCGTCATCAATGATTTCAACCTGAAGCGGCAGCGCGCCGTTCACCCCATCCTTGCGCAGCAATCGTAGGGAAACATCGTAAAACGTGCGCAGACGTATGATGCCCCCGGCGGGGCCTGCCGCCTCGGTGGCATTGCGGATCAGGTTTTGAAACACCTGCAGGATCTGATCGGCATCCACAAATGTCAGCGGCAGCGAGGGATCGTAATCTTCGATGATTTTCATATGGCCGGAAAACCCGATCAGCGCCGATTTGCGCGCCCGGTCCAATATGTCATGCACGTTCACCGCACGACGCACCGGCGGGCGCAGATTGCCGAATTGTTCCACCTGATCCAACAGCGCCACGATACGGCGGCTTTCCATCACGATCAGATCGGTCATTTCCTGATCGGCGCGGCTCAGGTTCATCGACAACAACTGTGCCGCGCCGGTGATTCCTGCCAACGGATTCTTGATTTCATGGGCCAGCATTTCAGCCATGCCAATGGCCGAGCGGGCCGAGGATTTGGCCGAATGTGCCCGCCCCAACCGATCGGCAATCTGACGTGGCTCGATCAGCAACAGAATATGCCCGGGCCTGCCAATCAGCGGGGCCAGTTGCACATTGCATTGAACCGGCGGGCGCTGTCGTCCGCCCACATCGACATTGCTGATCGACAGCGCCCCGTGATCGCGCCGCACCCTTGCAAAGGATTCTTTGATCGGGGCCTCGATTTGTATTCTGTCATATACCGATGTGCCCCGCAGGCCGCGCGCCGAGATGTTCAGGAACAATTCGGCGGCTGGGTTAAGATCGGCAATCGCATCGTCGGTATCCACCAAAATCGCGGGCATCGGCAACGACGCCCAAAGCGTGTCGTGCAGCGCGGTCATGCGGCAACCCGTGGTGCGGCCTCGCCAAACGCCAGCGGGATCAGGCGCAGCACGGCTGCGGGATCGGGCGCGGTCAACACCTCGCGCCGCAGGGGGGGCGGTGTTTGGGCATGGTCCATGAACCAGCCCAGATGTTTGCGCGCGGTTTTTGCGCCCACGGCCGCGCCATAAAACGCCAGCATCGCCTCGTAATGACCCGCCACCAGATCGGCGCGCGCCCCACCCGTGGGCGCAGCGGGCACCGCTGTGCCGGCCAAATGCGCCGCCACCTGTGACAGGATCCAAGGTTGCCCTTGCGCGCCGCGGCCAATCATCACCCCCGCCCCGCCCGATTGCGCCAACGCGCGGCTGGCGGTTTCGCCATCGACGATATCGCCATTGGCGATCACCGGAATCGACACCGCGTCGCACACAGCGCGGATCGCGGCCCAATCGGCGGTGCCTTTGTAAAACTGGCATCGGGTGCGGCCATGTATGGTGATCATCTGCACCCCGGCCGCCTCGGCGCGGCGGGCCAGTTCGGGGGCGTTGAGGGCGTCATCATCCCACCCCAGCCGGGTTTTCAACGTCACCGGCACCTTGACCGCGCCCACCACCGCATCAATCAGCGTCAGCGCATGATCGAGATCGCGCATCAGGGCCGATCCGGACTGGCCGCTGGTGACGCGTTTGGCCGGACAGCCCATGTTGATGTCAATGATCTGTGCGCCATTGGCTTCGACAAGGCGGGCGGCCTCGCCCATCCAATAGGCCTCGCGCCCGGCCAGCTGCACGGCGGTGCGCGCCACTCCCAGACCCAGTTCAGCCTTTTCACGCATTCCCGCCCTGGCCTGAACGATTTCCTGACTGGCGACCATTTCGCTTACCACCAGCCCCGCGCCAAAGGACGCCACAAGCTGGCGAAACGGCAGATCGGTGATGCCGGCCATCGGCGCCAGCACGACGGGGGTATCAAGACGAAAATCGCTCACTTGGGTTTGCCTGTTCTTTGTGCATCTGGGAAAAGACGTATCGCGCGCATTGGGCCATGGCAAACCATAGGCCCGCCCCTTTGTCACATTTCCGGCCAAAAACACGAACCGCCCAATTAATAGGCAGGGCGATTCACGGTCTGCTTTTCGTTGTCACCGGCGCGCCTGTGTCCTAGACCATAGGCCGCGAAGAGGGGTTCAAACCATATGACAACAGCCGCAGTCATCGTGGCCGCAGGGCGTGGAACGCGTGTGGGCGGACCGGTGCCAAAGCAATGGCGCATGTTGCGCGGGCGCGCTGTTGTGGCCTGGACGCTTGCGGCATTTCGCGCCTCGCCCCACATTGACCATATCGTTCTGGTGTTGAATGAGTCAGACATGGACATGGCCCACGGATATACCGCCCACCCCGACGTCAGCGTGGCCCAGGGCGGGGCCAGCCGCGCTGCCAGCGTTCTGGCCGGTTTGATCAGCCTGCAGGATCAGGGCGTGACACGGGTGCTTATTCACGATGTGGCGCGCCCCTTGGTCAGTCTAGATCTGATCGCGCGGATACATGATGCACTTGATCATCACGTGGGCGCGGCCCCTGCCCTGCCAGTGTCTGATGCGCTGTGGCTGGGCGATGGTGGCACTGTCGCGGGCACCCGCGACCGCACGCATCTTTATCGGGCGCAAACCCCGCAAGGGTTTCATTTTGATGCGATTCTCGCGGCCCACCGCGCCCATACCGGCCTCGCCGCCGATGATGTTGAGGTGGCGCGCGCGGCCGGTTTGAACGTGCGCATCGTCGACGGCGACGAGGCGAATCTGAAAATCACCACGGCGGGCGATTTTGCGCGCGCCGAACATTTGATGGAGCGTCATTTGGACATTCGTACCGGAAACGGTTTTGACGTACACGCGTTTTGCGCGGGCGATCATGTGGTTTTGTGCGGGCTTAAAATCCCCCATGACAAGGGGTTATTGGGCCATTCCGACGCCGATGTTGGGATGCACACAGTGACCGATGCCATTTACGGCGCCTTGGCCGAAGGCGATATCGGCCGCCATTTCCCGCCCTCTGATCCACAATGGAAAGGCGCAGCATCTGAGATTTTTCTGCGTCACGCGGTGGGGTTGGCGAAAGATCGGGGATATCGGATTTCGAATGTCGATCTGACGCTGATCTGCGAAGCCCCGAAAATCGGCCCCCATGCCGATGATATGATTGCCCATATGGCTGCGTTGATGGGCCTGTCGGCCGACCGCGTGTCGGTCAAGGCAACCACGTCCGAGCGGTTGGGATTCACCGGTCGGGGCGAAGGCATCGCCGCAATGGCCACAGTTACATTGGTATCAGCATGAAAATTTCACAACTTATCGCCACTGTTGCGGGCGTCGGATATCTGCGCCCGGCGCCCGGCACCTGGGGGTCACTGGCCGCATTGCCGTTGGGCTATGGGCTGATCGTTTGGGGCGGTTGGCCGCTGTTGGTGGGAATGGCGGTGGTGGCGTTTGTCGCCGGCACCTGGGCCACCGGCGTTGAAACCCGGGGCAAGGCCAATCACGATCCCTCAGAGATTGTGATTGATGAAGTCGTGGGGCAATGGATCGCACTTTTGCCCGTGGCCTATGGCGCAGGCATGATGGGCGTCGCGCCTGAACGGTTGTGGCCCGGTTGGGTTGCCGCCTTTGTCTTGTTTCGTCTGTTTGACATCACCAAACCCTGGATCGTGGGCTGGGCCGACCGGCGCGACGATGCGATGGGCGTGATGTTGGATGATGTGTTCGCCGGCGCACTTGCCGCGCTGGGCGTGATTGTTTCCGGTGCCGCATATCACATGGTGTTCATGTGAGCCGCGCGCGACAACTTGTTGAAATCGCGATTGAAACGGGAATCATGATCGCCACCGCCGAAAGCTGTACAGGCGGTGGAATTACCGCCGCGATCACCGATATCGCCGGATCATCGGCAGTATTGGACCGCGGATTTGTAACCTATACCAACGCGGCCAAAATCGAGATGCTTGGCGTGTCGGGCGAAACGCTGGCGGCCCATGGCGCGGTCAGCGAACAGGTTGCCCGCGAAATGGCTGCCGGAGCCTTGGCCCGGTCCCATGCGCAGATTGCCGTATCGGTCACCGGCATCGCCGGGCCAGGAGGGTCAGAGCATAAGCCCGAAGGCCGGGTGTGTTTTGGCATCGCCACGGCCACACAAACCGCCGCGCGCACCCATGATTTCGGCCCGATCGGGCGCGCCCATGTGCGCCGCGCCAGTGTGGAACAGGCATTACAGCTTATGATTGATGAAATTACCAGATTGCCCAAATTATAGGCGTTGTGGCGCAAAATCGCTGCGATAATCAGCAGAAAAGATCGTCAAACGGAAAACGAAAGTGCCCTGCGTATCGGGCGCATCATTGCCGCGCGCGATTGGCCATATCCCGCCCGCGCCTTTCGAAAGGCGCGTTGGTCTGCCAAGGTACGGCCCGAATGCAATGGCGCGTGATCCAGCACATCATCGTCACCGCAATGATGTCGAAAGATAAAACGCTCTACCGATCCATTTTCAGAGTGGTCACAGGACGATGTTGAATCCGATGTGTACACGAGCCTCTCCTGGTAAAACATGACCAATTTGAGACAACATTATGGCAATTGCGTTCAACACGCTAGTTTTTTAACTAATTTTCAATACCTTGGTTAACGATGCTGATGCAACGCTGCATTGCGTGAGGCGGCAAAAGGCTCCACTGCAAATCGTCCCCTAGATTAAATTATATCAATAGGTTGGTCATCATTGCTAATGCGATACATCAACCATGTAAACTGGCCGCGCGGCGTTCAAAGGCGCGCACGATCCGTTGCATCGCTTCGTTAAAGAACACCCCTGCGGCAGCTTGTAAAACGCGATTTCGAAATTCGAAATCAACGAAAAAACTCACCTCGCACCCGTCTTGAACATCGCGAAACCCCCAATTGGAAATCATGTGTTTGAACGGGCCGTCCAGATATTCGGTATCGATCCGCATATCGTCTGGCCACAATGTGACGCGCGATGCGAACTTTTCGCGGAATACCTTGAATGAGATCACCAGATCCGCCTCCATGATTTCGCCACCCTCAAACGGACGGGTCTGTTGCACGCGGGCCGCCGCACACCAGGGAAGGAATTCAGGGTACTTGCCCACATCCGCCACCAGATCATACATCTGTTGTGCGGAATAAGGCAGTTTTCGGGTTTCTTGATGTGTTGGCATGTCTTATCTATGTTGCTGCGTTCCCGGTCATGTCGACCATAGGACACATAAAATCAAGGGGTCGGTATGGCGCAGGCGGAATACGTGATCGACGAAATGATCTCGGCCAAGGCAATCGCGGCCCGAATCGAGGCGCTTTCGCGCGAAATTCAGGATCATTTTCGCGGGACGAAAAAACTGGTTGTGGTCGGGCTTTTGCGCGGGTCATTCGTGTTTATCGCCGATCTGGTGCGCGAACTGGATCTGAACGTCGAGGTCGATTTTCTTGAGGCTTCCAGCTATGGCGATGGGATGACAAGCAGCAAGGAAGTGCGCATTCTCAAGGACTTGCGCGGTGAAATTGCCGGGCGTGATGTGCTGGTGGTGGAAGACATCGTGGATACCGGATTTACCCTGCACCATGTGATTCAATTGTTGAAAACCCGCAATCCGAACCGTTTGGAAACCATTGCGCTGCTTGACAAACCGTCACGCCGCGAAGTGGACGTGCGCGCCACCTGGACCGGATTTGAAATTCCCGATGAATTTGTTGTCGGCTATGGCATCGATTATGCACAGCGTAACCGCAATCTGCCCTATATCGGCAAAGTACGGTTTACGGGGTAAGCCGCGCGGCAAGCGCGCGCGCCGGGGGCCACATGGCATCATCCTTAGCACCACATTCGGCTTCGCTGCCCCGCTCAACCGCCCAAAGACACCAGGCCAAGGCGTGCAGATCATCGCCTTTTATGGCGTAAAGGTCTGACAGGTTCATACCACCCTGAACCGACCCGGTTTGCGCCGCCAACAAATACAGCGCCTGTGCCGCGATGGCATCTTGTTCCACGACAATCCCGTTGGCATACATCGCGCCCAGATTGTTCATCGCCGGGCCGTGCCCGCGTTCTGCCGCACCGCGCCACAGGGCCAGCGCGGCGGCCTCGTCCTTGGCCACACCATCGCCCCGGCGCAGCATATCGGCCAGATTGTCAGTGCCGTTCAGATCGCCCAAGGTATGGGCGCGCTGATAAAGCGCAACCGCTGCGGCCGGATCAACCGGCCCACCCTGCCCTTTGGCATGCAAAATACCGCGATTGTTGAACGCGGCAGGATAATCTTTTGCCATCGCCTCGTGGTAGTGCACGATCGCCTGGGCGATATCGGCGGGGATACCGGGGCGGCCTTCGGCCAGTAAAACGCCAAGATTGTAAGACGCCTTTGCCAATCCCTGCGCCGCCGCCGAGCGATACAATTCAAGCGCGCGCTGATGATCACGGGTCACGCCATTGCCATCATCATAAGCGTCGGCCAGAATGTTGCGCGCTTCGGGGTCGCCGGCCCGCGCCAGCGGTTCCAGCACGGCCAGAGCATCGGCATAATCACCATTGATATAAGCCTGACGTGCGGTTTCATAATCCTGTGCCGACCCGGAAGTGGCGGTCAAAAACAACGTCAGAGCCAGAACAGCACGTGTGCGCATGGTTGATTTCGCCTTTCTGCGCCCCCTAATATGCACTGTGTGATCGGGCACAGGTCAAAGGGCGACGGGTCATGAATATTCACTGGATCATGCGCATGGCGCGGTGGGCGCGCAACCCGCCCTCGGCCAAAATGGTGAAAATTGTGGTTGGCGTTGTCGCTCTGTGCGTACTGCTGGTTGTTATTGAACGCACGCTGGGTTGGCCCGATGCGCTGACGGCGGACCGGCTGCCGATACGGGGGCGCTAAGGTTTGTTGTAACCTGATGCCGCGTTGGGATAGTCTGGGGCAACATTAACGCGAAAGGTTCCTGATATGCCCCCATTCCTGCGCTGGACGATTGCCCTTGGTTTGGTCGGAGGTGCCGTGTTCTGGGGCGTGACCCGGCCTGACCCCTTGCCCGAGGATGCATTGGCCGGTCTAAATGGCGATGCCGCGCGCGGTGAACAGGTGTTTCTGGCCGCTGGCTGTGCGTCATGCCATGTCAGCGCCGGGGCCGAGGGCGAAGAGGCGCCGGTTCTGGCCGGTGGCATGCGCTTTCCCTCGGATTTTGGCACGTTCATCGCGCCCAATATTTCATCTGATCCGGTCTATGGTGTGGGAAGCTGGAGCGACTATGACCTGGCCAATGCGATCACCCGTGGAATCAGCCCCGAAGGCGCGCATTATTACCCGGCCTTTCCCTATGATGCGTATAACAAGGCGGAGTTGGGCGATATTGTCGATTTGATCGCCTATATGCGCACCCTGCCCGCATCGGAAGCCGTCAGTCAGGCCCATGAGGTTGGATTTCCATTCAACATACGCCGCACCTTGGGGGGGTGGAAAACACTGTTTGTGACCGATGAGTGGGCGATCGACGGCGATCTGTCGCCCGAGGCGACGCGCGGCCGGTATCTGGTTGAGGCACTGGGCCATTGCAGCGCCTGTCACACCCCGCGCAATCTGTTGGGTGGGCCAGATACGGCGCAATGGCTGGCCGGTGCGCCAAACCCCGATGGAAAAGGCCGTGTGCCAAACATCACCCCTGCCGTGCTGGATTGGAGCGAGGCGGACATTGCCGAATACCTGTCGTCGGGGTTCACTCCCGAGTTCGATACCGCAGGCGGGCATATGGTGGCTGTGGTTGAAAAGTTTGCCAAACTGCCGGAATCGGACCGCGCTGCGGTGGCCGCGTATCTGAAAGCAGTGCCCGGCGTGAAGTAAGGGGGCGTTGCCCCCTCTGGCCCTGGGGGCCATTCACCCCCAGGATATTTGAAAAACGAAAATGGGCGTCAGGCGATGCCCAGTTTTTTAAGGCGCGCCGCGCGCAGGCGCCGGAAATCATCGCCCGCATGATAGCTGGACCGGGTAAGCGGCGTGGCCGACACCATCAAGAACCCCTTGCCATAGGCAGCCTTTTCGTAGGCGGCGAATTCTTCGGGTGTGACGAAACGATCGACCTTGTGGTGTTTTGGCGTGGGTTGCAGATATTGCCCGACGGTCAGGAAATCGACATCAGCGGCGCGCATATCATCCATCACCTGGCGCACCCCTTGGCCATCTTCACCAAGGCCGACCATGATGCCGGATTTGGTAAACATGGTTGGGTCCAGCTCTTTCACCCGTTGCAACAGACGCAGGCTGTGGAAATACCGCGCGCCCGGCCGCACCTCGGGGTAGAGGCCCGGCACGGTTTCAAGGTTGTGGTTGAACACATCCGGCTTGGCCGCGACAACCTTTTCCAGCGCTTCGGGCGCGCATTTGATGAAGTCGGGCGTCAGGATTTCGATGGTGGTGCCGGGCGATTGGCGGCGCACGGCGCGAATCGTCTGGGCGAAATGTTCGGCGCCGCCGTCTTCGACATCGTCGCGATCCACGCTGGTGATGACCACATGGTTCAGGCCCAGCTTTTTGACCGCGTCAGCAACGCGCCCCGGTTCGAACACATCCAGGGATTCGGGCGGTTTGCCGGTGGCGATGTTGCAGAAGGTACAGGCGCGGGTACACACCTCGCCCATGATCATCATTGTGGCGTGGCCCTGGGACCAACATTCGCCGACATTGGGGCACCCTGCCTCTTCGCAGACGGTGACCAGTTTGTGTTCGCGCATGATATCGCGCGTTTTGGTGTAACCCGCGCCGGTCGGGGCCTTTACCCTGATCCAGTTGGGTTTTTTCGGCTGCACGTTGTCGGGGCGGCGGGCCTTTTCGGGGTGGCGTTGTTCAGGGATTTTCAGATCGCGGGCCATTGGAACCTCATGCTTGTCAGACATGGAATACTAGATCACCGCGGCCAAGTCCAACGGCGTGATGCCGCGCCCTGCAGGAATGTCGTGTCGGGCCCGAAGCATGCCCCGGACCCGGTCGCATTGGCCGCCGGTCAACCGATCATTGGCGACCATTTGCCTTCGATTTCATCGTAGTAGCGGCGCAACCGTTGCAGCGCGATTCGCAACACGATCTTGCCGGAGCGCGCGGCCCAGCCCATGCGCCGCTCGATCGCTTCCATCCCTTCCAGCTGACAGCAACAGCGCAACACGACATCGCCCAACCCCGGCCCAAGATCACCAAGTGCCGCCGCCACACGGGCTCTTGCCGCTTCGGGCCCGGTGCCTTTGGGGTCGGCGGTTGGGGCTGTGGTGCCTTGGGTCACCACGCGGTCCCAATCCTGTGGGGCCGAGCCACCCATTTGCGCCAATTCGAAATCTTCGCGCAACCGTTCGCCCGCCGCCAGCAAAGGTTCGGTCAGGAATGGCGTGCCGTCTTTGTCGCGCCGCCTTGCCAAGGTTAAAAGCGGGCTTTCGGCCAGACCATAGCGGACCCGCCCGCCATCAGATACCGAAGGCGCGGCCCGGTCCGCGCCATCGGCCAAGATCTTTTTCAACTTGGCACGCCCGGCATTGGTCAGGTGATAGCGGGCAATCTTGCCACCGCCCGCCGCTGCGATCCAATCGCGCAGGGCCATCGCCTCGGCCACGGCGCGGCCCACGACGGCGGTGCGTACGGTTTGGCCATCGGCGCCTTCGCGCACCACCACGGCGTTTTCCATGCCTTGGGCAATGGCCAGACAGGCCCCCGGTTCGGCCAGGCGGCGCAACACACGCGCCGCTTCTTTTTCGATCTGGGTATCGGTCGGGGCCGCACTGTCACGGGTGATCTTGGTGTGTTTCATCTCGCCTCCGGTCAAATGATCGGGCGTCCCCCGCCCGACGCCCAAGGCACCAAGGCGCCTGAGGGCATGATCAATCAAGGGATCGTCGCGGCGTTGTTCATAGCGTCGGATCTGGCGCATCACCGTCGACGCATGGCACCCCGCCTCGCGCGCCAGGGCGCGAATGGATGTTCCGTGTTCCGTGTGGGCCAAATAAAGCCTCACATCGTTTGGCACCCAACCCAGTGCCGCCATCGCTGGCGTTGCTAACAACATCGTTACGTCCCCTCGTTCAACCGGTCGCCGGGCCTGTTTTTATCCACAGAGTTCTCCCCAACCCGACACAACTTTTGATTGTAAATCTTATCAGATGGTTAACGAGCGACCGGTATTGGCGACAATGCCTACGGTTTGTGAATAATTGTCTACGTTTGCGCACGCCCTTTGCGCCGTTTGCGCAACACACGTCTGGGTTGTGCCAAGATTGTGCCACAGTAACGCCACAATTGACGGAGCCGATAATGACCCATCCTGCCACATCCGCCCTTGCCCACCTGCGCCGTCCCCGTCTGTTGATCCGGGCCGCGCGGTTCGGTCTTTCGGATTATGATCGCACCCGGTGCCTGCGGCGAATCCTTCCTGATGCCTGTGCCAAAACCCAGGCCAATCCGCTGTCGCCCCTGATCGAGCAAGAGGCCCAGTACGAAGCGCGCCGCGCCGCGGGGGATGCCGGTTACATGGTTGCGCGCCACGTTGAAATCCTGATTGCGCTGATTTCCGAGGCGCAACGCGTGTTGCGGCCCTCTGCGCCGGTCTGAACAACGATTTTGCTGTTGCACTTTCCCCCCAGTCGATAAACCATTGCGATAATGGCGACTTGGGGGGCTGATGTTTCGCAATTCTCAAACGGCGCGGGGTCTGACCCTTATCGCGCCTCCGGCACTTTACGCGCTTTTGCTGTTGGCGGTGCCTTTGCTGGCGATTTTCGCCTTCAGTTTTTGGTCGCAAGATTTTCTGACCATTGATTATACGCCAACGCTGAACAATTATCGCGAAGCGCTGAGCGAGCCATTATATACCGAACTCATGATGCGGTCGGTCCTGATTGCCGGGGCGGTGACGGTTGCCACCGTCCTGTTGGCCTTTCCGATCGCTTATTTCGTATCGTTCCATGTGCCGCAAAGCCGCAAATCCCTGTGGATATTTCTGATCACGATCCCATTCTGGACCAGCTATCTGATCCGGGTGTTCCTGTGGAAGGTGATCTTGGGATATAATGGCGTGCTGAATTCATCGCTTTTGAGCATCGGCATCATTGATGAGCCGCTAACCTTTATCTTGTACAACGCCAATGCGGTGGTCATCACGCTGGCGCATGCCTTTGCCCCATTTGCGATTCTGCCGATTTTCGTGAGCCTGGAAAAGATTGACCGCTCGTTGCTTGAGGCATCGCGCGATCTGGGTGAAAATCATGTGATGACATTTCTGCGCGTCACCCTACCCCTGGCGGTGCCGGGCGTTGTGGCGGCCACGTTGATCGTGTTCATTCCCACCATCGGTGATTATGTCACACCGCGCCTTGTGGGGGGACCTAATGGTTTGATGATTGCAAACATGATCCAGACACAGTTTTTGAAACTGAACAACGCGCCGATGGGGGCCGCCTTGGCAGTGATCGCCATGGCGATTGTGACGGTAATCGCGCTGTTCTTTATCTTTCTCAACCGGCGCTGGCTGAAGGGGCGCAATTCATGACCTGGCTGCGCGGCTATGCCGTTTTATACCTGCTGTTCTTATACGCACCGATCATTCTGTTGCCGATCTTTGCGTTCAACGACAGCACGATCATCGCCTTTCCCTTGTCGGGGTTCACGACACAGTGGTTCAGCGAAATTCCCAACACGCCGGCCTTGGTGAAATCGGTGCAAACCTCGGTGATCATCGCGCTGACCACCGCGGTTTTATCAACGACCCTGGGCATTTGCGCCGCCCGTGCCGGGGCAAAATACACCTTTCCGCTCAAGGCACCCATCCTGGGGTTCATCATGCTGCCTCTTGTTCTGCCCGAAATCATCGTGGCGGTATCGATGCTGGTGGTTCTGCTGGCCCTTGGGCTGCCTTTGGGCAGTTGGACGGTGGTTTTGGGGCACACGTTGATCTGCACGCCGTTTTGCATCGCGATCCTGAATTCTGCCTTTGCCAACCTTGATCCCAGCCTGGAAGAGGCGGCGATTGATCTGGGCGAAACCCGCGCATCGACCTTTCGCCTGATCACATTGCCATTGGTGATGCCCGGGATCATCGCGGCCATGCTGATCTCGTTCACCATTTCGCTGGATGAATTCATCATCGCGTTTTTCCTCACCGGAACCGAACCCACCCTGCCCGTCTATCTTTGGGGTCAACTCAGGTTTCCTCAGAAAATTCCGGTTGTTATGGCGCTGGGTACGATTTTGGTGGTGTTGTCCATCATTTTGTTGATTTTGGCCGAAATGGCCCGCCGCCGCGGTTTGCACCGCACCGGCACCCAAGATTCCGGAGGCTTTTTGTGACCGCCATTGTTTCCCTGAAAGACGTACAGAAATATTATGGCACCTACCACGCCCTGCGCGGTGTCACCCTTGATATTGCCCAGGGCGAGTTTTTCTCGCTGCTTGGGCCGTCGGGCTGTGGCAAGACCACGCTTTTGCGCACCATCGCCGGTTTTGAAGATATCTCCGAAGGAACGCTGATTTTATCGGGCCAAAACATGGCGGATGTTCCGGCAAATAAACGGCCGACGAATATGGTGTTTCAATCCTACGCGATTTTTCCCCATTTGTCGGTGGGTGAAAACGTGGCCTTTGGCCTGCGCAAACGGTCTGATTTGAATACCAAGGAAAAAGCGGCATTGGTGCAGGACGCGCTGGAAATGGTCGGGCTGGTCGGGTTTGAAAAACGTGCGGCCCACGCCCTGTCGGGCGGGCAACGCCAACGGGTCGCCCTGGCCCGGGCGCTGATTCTCAAACCCAAGGTGTTGCTGCTGGACGAACCTTTGTCAGCGCTCGACAAAAAGATGCGCGATCAGATGCAGAACGAACTGCGCCAATTGCAGCGTCATGTGGGAATCACCTTTATTCTGGTCACCCACGATCAGGAAGAAGCATTGATCATGTCAGATCGGATTGCAGTGATGTTTGATGGAGAAATCGCGCAACTCGCCGATCCACAAACCCTGTATCGGCGTCCGATTTCGCGCCGGGTGGCTGATTTTATCGGTGTGATGAATTTTCTTCCGGCTAACGCCAGTGGCAACAAAATTGATATTCCCGGCCTTGGTGCGGCAACCCTCACACCCGAGCAATGCCCCGGCGGCACCCCGTCCGGGCCCTGCACCATCGGAATCCGGCCCGAAACCATGTCCATCCTGTTCGGAACCGAACCGGCCCCGGCCCGCGAAACCAACGGCACAGTGCACGAATTGGCCTATTACGGCGATATGACCTATTATGACATCGCCCTGCCCGGCGTCGAAAAACCTGTAACCCTGTCGATGAAAAATCTGGTCGGTCGCCGCGTATTGGAGCGCGGAGAATCCACGCGCATATCTTGGGACGACCGCGCCCTGGTGGCCTTCGCGGATTGATTATTGAGCCTCCGGCGGAGATATTTAGAAAACAGAAATGAAGTGAGGATCACGTTTGCGTGTCTCAATATTATTTATGGGGGTGCGGATAAAAACCTGCACTGTTTTCACGGCATAAGGCAAAGGTTTTACGGTATTCAATTGGGCTTCTGACACCCAGGGGCATCTTGACGCGTATTTCGTTATATCAGCGGTGCAGGCGCTGATTTCGTCACTAAACTGGGCCGCAGTGAAAGTCCGCCAATCAAGAGGATAGAAGAACTCAGTCTTCAGGCGTCCGAAGAAATCTTCATATGCGGCATTGTCCAATGAGCTCGCCTTTCGTGACAATGAGCGAATGAGATTTGCTGCTTCGATACGTTCCAGCCAGCCTAGCCAGCGATACCGGCCGGGTTCAACCGGTCGTCGCAACACCTTGGATCATACCCTTTTTAATCAGCCGGTCGAGAGCTTCTGCCGGTGTTTGCCAGCCCAGCGTTTTTCGAGGGCGCGTGTTCAGCGCGTGGGCAACGGCGCCCAGCTCGTCAGCGCCATGCTGGCTGAGGTCCGTGGCCTTTGGGAAGTACTGGCGGAGCAATCCGTTGGTGTTTTCATTGCTGCCCCGCTGCCATGGGCTTTGAGGGTCGCAGAAGTAGATCTCGAGACCTGTTTCGATCCGTAGTTGCGCGTGTTGGGCCATCTCTGCACCTTGGTCCCAGGTCAGCGAGCGACGCAGTTGAGCAGGCAGGCTGCTGATCGTCTCGGCGATGGTATCGCGGACGGCTTCGGCACCGTGACCGGCGAGGGCTGATCCATTCTTGACTGGCTTGCCTGTCCCGTGCCCCTTCATGCGCGGCAGGTGCAGGAGCATGGTGAAGCGGGTCGTGCGTTCGACCAGCGTGCCGATCACCTGAAAGCCTCACCACCGATGAGCGGCTGGCAGAACTAGCCCAGATCCTCGCTACAGCCGTGGATCGCACCAACCCACCGACAATAAATGAGAATTCTGCGGACGACCGAGACAGTTCGCTGGACATCCTCGCCCTTGTTCGCCGTCGTCGTCACCAGTTGCGAACCCGAGTTGGAGAGGACGAATGACGAAAACCAAAACGAAATCAGTGGGAAAGAGAACTGGCCTTGGCCCT